>CAJXUQ010000005.1 GCA_913061145.1 uncultured Haliea sp. | reverse complement strand
GTCGGCAGCGTCAGATGTGTATAAGAGACAGGGCATACTGGGCCACCTGGAGGATACGCGCTATCTCGGCGCCGTCGCCATCGGCAGCGCCCTGCTGTCATTTCTCTACTGGGGTTTCAGCTTTCTGCGCATGGGCACAACCGGGCGCGTCGCGCGCGCGCTCGGGGCCGGCAGCGCGTCACGGGCCAGCCTGGAGCTCTACCGGGCCGGCGTGCTGGCGCTGGTGCTGGCGAGCCTGGTCTGGCTCCTGCATCCCCTGTGGTTACAGGCCGGACTGGCGCTGATGGCGCCCGATGCCGCATTGCTGACGCTGGCGGACAGTTACGCGCGCATTCGCATCATCAGCGCACCGGCGGTGCTGCTGACCTACGCCATTATCGGGTGGTTTATCGGGCACGGCGACACGCGCTGGCCGATGTGGGTACTGATCGCGACCAATCTGGCCAATATCCTGCTGGACATCGTGTTGGTGGTAGGGCTCGGCCTGGCCAGCGACGGCGCCGCAACGGCTACCGTGATCGCTGAATACCTCGGGCTCGGACTGGCCGTTGCCGGCGTGGCTCGGCGCGCCGCACCGCGCCCCGCCAACCTGGCTGAGCTGCTGCAACCTCGGGCCTACCTCACGCTGATGCGCAGCAACAGCCACCTGTTCGTGCGCACGATTACGCTGCTCGCAGCCTTCGCCTTTTTCACCAGCATGGGAGAGAAACTGGGTGCGGCAACCCTGGCCGCCAACGCCCTGCTGATGCAATTGCTGCTGCTGACGGCCTACGCGCTGGATGGCTTTGCCTACGCCGTCGAAAGCCTCGCAGGGAACCGGGCTGGCGCCGGAGACGCCCCCGGCTTCTACCGCGTGGTGCGCCGCTGCGGCCTGTGGTGCGCGGCCTCTGCGGTGCTGCTCAGCGCCGCCTTCCTGCTCCTGCAACTGCCGCTTTTCAGGATTCTGACCAGCCTGCCGGAGGTGCTGGCCGTGCTGGATCGGCACCGTTTCTGGCTGGTCCTGCTGCCGCTTGTCGCCGCGCCGACCTACCTGCTGGACGGTGTGTTCATCGGCACCGGGGAAACCCGGGACATGATGCTGACCATGCTCGCCAGTGCCTTGTTCGTCTACCTGCCGGTCTGGTACCTCAGTCAGCCCTGGGGCAACCACGGACTGTGGCTGGCCTTTTCCCTGTTCAACGCGGCCAGGGGCCTGACCCTCTACCGCTGCTTTCGGCGCCTGTCCGCGCGCGGGGGCTGGTTTCGTCCGCCGGAAAAGGTCACCCGCTAGGGCGAGGGCTGCCCTGGCGTCAACCCTGTGCTAGTCTCGGGGATCCCATCCAGCCCCTGTGAGCCACCATGACTGCCTGCCCCTTCACCAGCCGCCTGCTGCACCTCGATAACTTCGTTCAGGGCACGCCACGAGAGGCGATTGAGACCCTGCGGCGCGATCACCGCGTGGTCTGGCAGGAAGACGACTATGCCGCGGGAGGCCACTGGCTGGTGCTGCACAAGGCCGACATCGACGCCGTGCTGCGCGACCCGGCCACGTTCTCCAGCAGATTCGGGCCCCTGCTGGAGGATTTTCCCGAGGAGCTGCTGGCACTGCAGCGGCAGGCGATGACCTTCCTCGATCCGCCCGAGCACCGGTCGCGCCGGGCGCTGGTCGATTATGCCTTTCGGCCGGCAGCGCTGGAGGCGCGCCGCGACATGATGCAGGCGAAAGTGAGCGCCATCATCGACAACATCATTGATCGCGGCAGCTGCGAGTTCGTCAGCGACGTCGCCATGCACTTGCCCGTGCACGTGATGTTTACCCTGCTCGGGGTGCCGGACGACGACTACGCCTACCTGGTGCCGGCCATCAACGCGGTAACCCTGGCCAATGACCCGGATTATGCCGGCAGCCGCGAGGAAGGCTGGGCGGCCTCGGCACAGATGGTCGCGTGGGCAGCGGCCTTCGCCGGCAAACGCCGCGAACAACCGGGAAACGACATGACCAGCGAGCTGCTGGCAGCGGAGATCGATGGCCGGAAGCTGAACGATCAGGAGTACGGCGTCATCTTCCAGGGCCTCATGATCGGTGGCACGGAAACCACGCGCAACACGCTCTCATGGCTGATCCACGAGCTCATCCGCCATCCACAGCAGCTCGCGCTGTTGCGGTCGAATCCGGCACTGATACCTTCGGCGGTTGAGGAAATCCTGCGTTATCGCAACACCGTGGTCTATACCCGGCGCACGGCCATGCGCGATGTCGAGCTTGCCGGACAGCGGATTGCCCGGGGGAGCAAAGTGGTCTGCCTGCTGGCCTCAGTCAACCGGGACCCGGCCCTCTTTGATAACCCCGACCGCTTCGACATCACCCGCGACCCGGCGCAGACGCGTCGCGCCATGCGCACCTTCGGCCTCGGCGTCCACGTGTGCCCCGGTCAGCATCAGGCGCGACTGAACCTTGACATGATGACCCGGGAGATACTGTCACGCATGGGCGACCTGCGCTTGCTGGAGGCACCGACGCATTTTCGCTCCAACTTCATGGACGGTTTCAAGCGCATGCCCCTCGGTTTCAGCAAGCTGGGCTGATGGCGCATCACCGATAGCTGGCGAAACCGAAAGCCGCTCGGTAACCGAACAGCGCCTGACTGCCGCCGGTGTGCAGGAATACCACGTTGTCGTCCGGGTGGTAGCGCCCCTGGCGCACCTGATCGATCAGCCCGGCCATCCCCTTGCCGGTGTACACCGGGTCCAACAGGATGCCCTCCAGCTCGGCGAGCAGCGCGATGGCCTCCAGCGTACCCTGGGTGGGAATACCGTAGCCCTCGCCCACGTAGCTGCAATTTACCTGTACATCCTGCGCAGTGGCGATTGGCCCCAACCCCATCAGTGCGGTTGTCTCGTTGGCGAGCGCCAGCACGTTGCGGTGCTGCACCGCATCCGGCGCCCGCACGCCAATGCCCAGTACCGGAATGCCACTGTGTGTGGCGACCAGTCCCGCTACCAGTCCGGCCTGGGTGCCCGCGCTGCCGGTAGCATGCACCAGCTCACGGACCAGCAAACCGCGGTCGTTGGCCTGTGCCAGCAGTTCCAGGGCGGCATTGGCGTAACCCAGGGCACCCACCGCGTTGGAGCCTCCGCCCGGTATCACGTAAGGGCGCGCTCCCTGCGCCTGCAGACGCTGCGCCTCGGCGGCCATGGCGGCATTCATGTCGGTGCCTCCCGGGTGCAGGGACAACCTCGCGCCAAACAATTCGTTCAACAGCACGTTACCGTTGTAGTTGTAGTCGGGATCTTCGCTGGCCGTGCGATCCTCGAGCAGCAGGTGGCAGGCCATGCCCAGCCGGGCAGCGATCGCCGCCGTTTGGCGCGCATGATTGGACTGGGTCGCGCCCTGTGTAATGACTGTGTCCGCGCCCTGAGCGCGGGCGTCCGCCAGCAGGAACTCCAGCTTGCGCGTCTTGTTGCCACCGCCGGCGAGCCCTGTGCAGTCATCGCGTTTGATCCACAGGCGAGGTCCTCCCAGGTGAGCACTCAGGCGCTCCAGCGGCTCCAGGGGGGTGGGGAGGTGAGCGAAATGCAGGCGCGGAAAACGGGACAGGTGCATGGGGACGATATCCTTGCGTCAAACGGGGGACGATCATAACCAACCTGTCGCGCGCCCGCCATGCCGCAGAACTATCTGTACCAATGACCATTCCTCCGGCGCACACACGGTGACAATCCGCGGCTTTCTGCTACGCTTGAACGCGAACAAAACCGCGACAGACCCTTATTTATGAATAACAGGATATTCCATATGTCAAAGCCCATACTGCAATCACGCCTGACACTTGCCGCGCTGCTCGTGCTGTCGGTCAACGCCGCCGCCCAGGGCAACGCGGGCATGCTCGAGGAGGTCGTGGTGACCGCGCAAAAGCGCACCGAGAGCCTCACCGATGTGCCCATCTCGATTGCCGTAATGGGCAGCGAGGCACTGCAGAAAACCGGGGTTCGACAGGTGCGCGAGCTGGCCGAATTCATCCCCAATATGAGCATCTCCGGCGGCAACGACAGCTCTACCGCTGTGCGCATCCGCGGCGTCGGTGCAAACACGCGCAACATCGGCTTCGACACGCGTGCCGGAGTCTATGTCGATGGCGTGTACATGGGCCAGTCTCCCGCCCAGAACATCGATATCCTCGACCTGGAGCGGGTGGAAGTGGCCCGTGGACCACAGGGCACACTGTTCGGCAAAAACACGGTGGCAGGGGCCATCAGCATGATCACCAAGAAGCCGACGCAGGAACAGGAACTGCTGGTGACCGGGGAAATGGGCAACTACGACTCCTACCGCGTGTCCGCGATCGCCAACCTGCCGCTGGGTGAGAATGCGGCGGCGCGGTTCTCGGTGGTTGACCACAACCGCGATGGCTTCATCAATAACGTTACCACGGGCACCCGCCACAACGAGCGCGACGGCACTGCCGTGCGCGGCCAGTTCGCCTTCGGCGGCGAGCACTACGACGTCAATATTGCCGGCGACTACCTGGAGTCGGAGCGCGTTTCGTTCTGGGGTACGGCCATCTCCGACTGGTCCGGCAGCGTTCCCAACACGGCATCGCCTGGCGCGTTCAATATCGACAATAATGTCGACAATCATGAGGAGCGGGAGATCTGGGGGGTCTCCGCCACCGTCAACGTCGATCTCGGCAGCGATTATCGGCTGACGTCCATTACCGCCTACCGGGACACCTGGGTCGACCGCGGGCAGGACACCGACCACTCCTTCCTCAACCTGCTGCGGGTGGAATACCCGGACGCCTATGAGCAAACCACCCAGGAGTTCCAGATCTTCTCCCCCGACAGCGGTCGCCTGAAGTACGTTGCCGGTCTGTATCTTTACGATGAACAGGCCAGCTCTTCACGCCGCGCTATTATCGGCGATGAAATCGGTATCGTTTTCCAGGGTCTGGCGCCGCCGCTGGCACCATTCGGCGCGCAGTTTGATGGCGCCGGTGTGGGCACCTTCGCCGACGTGGACACGCGCAGCTATGCGGCCTACCTGAACGGCACTTACGATCTCACGGAGCGCCTGACCCTGGGCTTCGGCCTGCGCTACACGGAAGAGACCCGGGAGGTCGACTTCGACCTGATCGGCGACATCGTGAACCTCGGCTTCCTGCAGGTTCCCGGCGCCGCCATCTTCGGCGTTGCGGTGGGTCCCGTGGTCGGCAACCAGACCGTCGCCAACTTCACCGACGAAAACGACTACGACGACCTGTCGCCGATGATCAGCCTGAGCTATGCGCTCGGTGAGGATTCCAACCTTTATGTGAAATATTCCGAAGCGTTCAAGAGCGGCGGCTACAACGTCGACTTTGTCACCACCAGCGCCCTCACCGACGGCATCGATTTTGACCAGGAAACCGTCGAAGCCTGGGAGATCGGCCTGAAGGGCACCGCGCTGGAAAACCGCCTGCGCTACAACCTGGTGGCCTTCCAGATGGACTTCGAGGACTACCAGTTGAACCAGTTCGTGCAGCTGGACAACAATACTTCGGCGATCACCATTCGCAACGCTGCCGAAGTGCGCTCACGGGGTGTGGAAGCGGAGCTCACCTACTTCCCCGGCAACAGCCTCATGTTGCAGGGTGCCCTCGGCTACAACGACGCCGAGTTCGAGTCTTTCCCGGGCGGTGCCAGCGTGCGCAACCCCGCGGGCCTGGGCACGGACCTCGCGGGCAACAAGCTGCCGGACGCGCCGGAGCTGACCGCGGCCTTCGCCATTCAGCACAACCTGCCCCTGCCTGATCTGGGCGCCGAGTTTGTGACCCGCGTTGACTGGACCTACACCGACAGTTTCTATGCTACCGAGGACAACGTGTCGTTCGCGCGCCCGGGCAGCAGCCTGGTATGGGGAGAAATCGACAGTTACTCACTGCTGAACGGCCGCATCGGTATCGAGGCGGAGACCTGGTCGGTGTTCCTGTGGAGCCGCAATATGCTGGACGAAGGGTATGAGGAAACCTGGACCTCCGATTTCCTGGGTACGGTAGGGCGCTTCCCGGGCGACCCGCGCACGGTCGGTGTTGAGGTCTCCTACCGCTTCCTGTAAGCGCCGCGGGGCGGGGTCACTCCTGCCCCTTGCCACCCCCTGAGGGGTCCAGTATCCGTACCACCGCCGCCGGTGTTTCCACCCGCCGCGCGGCGGGTCGGCTGACCCGGGTGGGCGGCTCGGCAACCAGCCCGTCTTTGGGCCGCGGGTCGCTGAATCCACAGGCAACACATTCCCGCAGATCGCTCTCACGGTCCACAACAATGGTGTCCATGGCGCTACACCGCGGGCACACGGCTCCGGCGATAAAGCGCCTGTTCTGGGCTGGTGTCGACATACACACTTCCGGGCCAGCATCGGCTGGCAGGCTGCTGAAACAGCCGCTATTGTAGCAGGATCAAACAAGGAGTCTGTTATGCGCCACTACACCGCGACCAGCCTGCGCAGCTTCGGCGGCCACACCCCTTCCCTGGGACAGCGTGTGCTGATCGACCCCAGTGCCGTGGTTCTGGGAGACGTCGAACTGGGTGACGACGTCTCCGTCTGGCCGCAGGCGGTAATCCGTGGCGACATGCATCGCATTCGTATCGGCGCGCGCACCAGCGTGCAGGACGGCAGCGTGCTGCATATCACCCATGCCGGGCCCTACAACCCCGACGGCTGGCCGCTGTTGATCGGCAGCGACGTGACCATAGGGCACAACGCCACATTGCACGGCTGCACCGTGGGCAACCGGGTGCTGGTGGGGATGGGTGCCACTATCATGGATGGCGCCGTGGTTGAGGACGCGGTCGTCATCGGCGCCTGCGCGCTGGTTACGCCGGGCAAGACCCTGCGCAGCGGCTACCTGTACGCGGGCAGCCCGGCGCGCGAGATGCGGCCCCTGAGCGAGAAGGAGCTCGACTACTTCAGCTACAGCGCCGCCAACTACGTGCGCCTCAAGGACCAGCATCTGGCCGAGCTGGAGCGGTGATGACCGCGCTTCACGCGCTGCGAGGTCAGGCCGCTGCCAGCAGATGCCTCATCCGCGCAATCACCGGCTGCGACGCCGGGCGCACCTGGCGCCAGCGATAAAACGATTCTGCCGCCTGCTCCACCAGCATGCCCAGCCCGTCCGCGACGGCCCAGGCGGTGTTTTGTGCCGCCCAGCGCATGAACGGTGTGGGTTCGGCGCCGTACAGCATGTCGTAGCAGCAGCTGCGCACCGTGAGCTGAATCTCCGGCAGGGCGGGCATCTCCCCGGACAGGCCGGCGCTGGTCGCATTGATCAGCACATCCACCTCCAGCCCCTCCAGCAGCTCAAGGCCACCACCGCGCACCGGGCCGAGGGACGCAAAGGCCTCCGCCAGCTCCTCCGCCCGCGCTGCGGTGCGGTTGGCGATGAGCAGGGCGGCGGGACGTTCACTCAACAGCGGCTCCAGCACACCGCGCACCGCGCCGCCGGCACCGATGATGGCCACGCGGCGCCCCTGCAGTTGCCAGCCCAGATTCGCCACCATGTCACGCACCAGGCCAATGCCATCGGTGGTGTCACCGGCAATGGTGCCATCCGCGCCAAGGCTCAGCGTGTTTACTGCACCCGCTCGCCGCGCCCGTGCGGTGAGGGTATCTGCAAACGCGCAGGCTTCCTGCTTGAACGGTACCGTGACATTCAGACCCTTGCCGCCGCTGGCGAAAAAACAGCGGGCGGAACGGGCAAAGTCGTCCAGCTCCACACGCACGGCACGGTACTGCAGGTGTTGCCCGCACTGCTCCGCAAACGCCGCATGGATTGCCGGCGACTTGCTGTGCTTGATGGGATTGCCAAAAACGGCGTATTTATCTGGCTGCGCAGTCATAAGAGGTCTGTCCAACGCGATGTCGGGTGAGCCGGCCGAGCGCTATACATCAAGCCAGTCCCGGTGCTGCAGGTAATAATCCGTCAGCTCCGCCTCTGCAGAGTCGGGCTCGGGCTGATAGTTGTACTCCCAGCGCACCAGCGGTGGCAGCGACATCAGAATCGCCTCGGTGCGCCCATCCGACTGCAGGCCAAACAGCGTGCCGCGGTCGAACACCAGGTTGAATTCCACGTAACGGCCACGCCGATAAAGCTGGAACTGGCGCTCACGTTCACCCCAGGGCTGGTTCTTGCGGCGCTGCACGATCGGCAGGTAAGCGGGCAGGTAGGAATCTCCCACGGCGCGCATGAAGCCAAAACAGCGCTCGAAACCTCCTTCATTGAGGTCGTCGTAGAACAGCCCCCCCACGCCTCGGGGCTCACGTCGGTGTTTCAGGTAGAAGTACTCATCACACCAGCGCTTGTAACGGGGGTAGACCTCCTCGCCAAAGGGGGCGCAGGCGTCTGCCGCGACCTGATGCCAGTGCCGGCAGTCTTCGCGATTGCCGTAATAGGGTGTCAGGTCATAGCCGCCGCCGAACCACCAGACCGGCTCCGCGCCGTCCTTCTCTGCCACGAACATGCGGACGTTGGCGTGGGACGTAGGCACATAGGGGTTTCTGGGGTGGATCACCAGGGAAACGCCCATCGCCTGGTAGCTGCGTCCGGCGAGCTCCGGCCGGGCCGCTGTCGCCGACGGCGGCAGGTGTTCACCCATCACGTGGGAAAAGTTGACACCGGCTTTTTCGAACACGTCGCCATCCGCCAGCACGCGACTGCGACCACCACCCCCTTCGGCGCGCTGCCACTCATCGACGATGAAGTCTTTGCCGCCGTCCTCCAGCGACAGCGCTTCACAAATGCGCTGCTGCAGTGCCAGCAGGTAGGTTTTGACGTCTTCGGCGTGCATGGCGGTGGAGTCCTCACATTCAGCGCCGGCCATTATACGCATGCCGCCGGCAGGCTTGCACCGGCGGGGGCCCGAATCAGGAGCGCAAGACCCTGTCGGTTTGCAGGTCGCGAATCACCGAGGGCCGCAATGCGCCACCGAGGGGACCGGGCAGAATCCCATCCAGCATACCGCGGAAATAGCGGTGCACCTGGAACAGCGACTGCGCCGGCCGACTGCCGCCCGGGTTGGCCGACGTCGACACCAGCGGCCCTCCCCAGGCGGAACACAGGGCGACCATGCCGGGATGGGCGGTAACCCTGACCGCCACCGTATCACGGCCCCCGTGCACCCAGGCTGGTACCCGTCCATGATGCGGAATCAGCCAGGTTGTGGGTCCCGGCCAGGACAGCGCCAGCTTCTGCCGCTGCGCCTCACTCAGCTCCGCCAGCAACGCGGCTATCTGCCGGGTATTTGCGGCAACCAGAATCAGCCCCTTTTCCACCGGGCGCTCCTTGATCTGCAACAGCCGGGCGACCGCCTGCGGGTCGCCGGGATCACAACTCAGGCCCCAGACTGCCTCCGTGGGACAGGCAATCACCCCGCCGTCAGCCAGGGCGCGCACGGCGGCTTTCAGTTGCAGGGCAGATGGCATGCGGTGCTACTCCTCGTGAGACTGGGCGCGGGCAGATCCGGCCGCTCGACTGCAGCGACCTGGGCGCAGCAGCGGCCGATGGCATACAGCGGAGCGGGGAATTTAACCACTCTCCCGGGGCGTGGCAAGCCCGGCCTCCGTGCACAGGTAGCGGCCCGCTTCGCGCAGCACGAGACCCCGGGCTTCCAGCAGTGACAAGGCAGACAACACCTCAGGCAGCGGGCGGCCCGAGGCCGCGACCAGGGCATCGACATCAACGGCCGTACCGCCCATCAAGGCCAGTAGCCAGTGCGCCTGCGCCGTCTCCGCGGATGGCGCTGGGGCGCGCTGCGGCCGCCGCCCGTTAAACAGAGGTCCCAGGTTGTCGAGAACATCTTCGATTGCTTCCACCAGCACCGCACCGTCCCGCAAGAGCTGCAGGCAGCCACGGCCGCCAACATGACCGGGGAACCAGGGCAGGGCGAAGACCTCCCGCCCCTGTTCCAGTGCGGTGCCGGCCGTGATGAGGGAGCCACTGGGCAGTGCCGCCTCTACCACCAGCACCCCGAGGGACAGGCCACTGATGATGCGATTGCGGGCCGGGAAGTGGCCGGGAAGCGGCGGGGTCAAGGGCGGGAACTCGGTCACCAGGCAACCTGCATCGAGCAGCTCGGTGGCCAGTGCGGCGTGGCGTCGCGGGTAAACCGACTCGACACCCGTGGCCATAACCGCAACCGATGCGCCCCCGGCGAGCAGTGCGCCGCGGTGCGCCGCGGCGTCAATGCCCAGTGCAAGGCCGCTGGTCACCACCAGACCGGCGTCGACAGCCGCAGCGGCCAACTCAGTGGCGGCACGCAAGCCGATGGCGCTGGCCTTGCGGCTGCCAACCACGGCGAGCTGGGGCGCGCACAGCGCCGCCACGTGGCCGCGGGCGTAGAGGAAGGGGGGTGGATCGCTGGTCATCGCCAGCAGTGGCGGATAATCCGGCTGACCCAGCACCAGAACCTGTGCGCCAGCGGCACGCAGCTGATCGAGCTGGGCCGTTATGTCGACGGCAGCCTGCGGGTGACGACCAAGGCGCCGGGCAAGCGCAAGATCCTGCACCGCGGCCGCTGTGGCGCCCGCTGCCAGCAGATCCTCGGGTGCGGCCTGCAACAGCGCCGCAGGCGTATTGAAATGCACGAGGAGGTGCCTTAGCTGGCGATTTTTAAGCCGTGGAAGGCTGTGCAGCAGCAGGCACAGCCGTGCGTGATCGGTATCCATACATCATCCTTGACGTAATCTCCGTTAAACCGGGAACTGCCTGGCGGCGGCCATTCCGTGGCCGCCGTGCTTACTTCAGGGGTTTTTCACCTTGTCGAGGACCTTCAGCGGCCGGTTGGCGCGCAGCACCAGCGCGTAGCTCGCTTTCTCGAACACTTCGAAGACCATCAACAATCCGGCGCGGGTGTCGGGCAGGGCAACGTTCTGCCGTGCCACCTCGTCAAACACCAGGCCACCGGCCTGGTAGATCGCCAGCACGTGTCCAACCTCAAGACCCTCGCGTTCACCGCGGTTCAGCACCACGATATCGCCCTGGCCAATCTGGCTGACGCCACCATCCACCGCAATCATGAAGCCGTCATCGACCTGCACACCCGGAGCGCGCGGCTGGAACGTGGCATCGAGCACGCGCTCGCGCTGCGGCAGCAGCCGGTCGGCGATACGCACTTCTTCCGTAACGCGGGTGACCGTGAGTTCGGTCACCTCGTCGAGGTTGCTGCTGACCAGGCGGGCATTGCCGATATCCACCGCCTGGTAACCCAGCAACTCACCCGTCACCGGGTCGCTGTAGGTGTCACCGGCGCGGAAAATGCCATAGGTGCGCTCACCGTCGGGGAAGGGGCCGCGGCCGTAGACCCGGTCGCCGGGCGCCGCAATCAGGCGACCCTGGTCGCCGGCCACAACATAGGCAGAGTTGTTCAGGGCATCCGCATCGAGAATGAGGTGGCGCTTCAGGAACGCACCGATTTCATCCAGGGGAATCACAGGAATGGCCAGATCCAGGGGACTGACGCGCATGCCCGGATCCAGCTTCACATCGCGGCCACGGCGCAACTGCAGGCGCGGTTCGCCATTCACCCAGGTCAGGTAGAGTTCGTCACCGGGGTAGATCAGGTGCGGGTTGTCGATCTGCGGATTGACGTCCCACAGCTCCGGCCAGCGCCAAGGCTGGCGCAGGTACATCCCCGAGATGCCCCACAGTGTGTCACCGCGCTTGACCACATACACATCGGGCACATCCTCATTCAGCTCGACCGCAGCGCCTGCCAGGGCGCCAAAGAACAGGCTCCCGAGCAATACGAGGCACACTGTAAAAGACTTCGCTCTCATGATTTGTCCAGCCCGTCCCTGTTATCATCTGCCTGCCGTAGCCTCAGGCAGGTTCTCCCCATGTCCCCCTGCCAGCGTGCGACGCGCCCCTACACGGCACTGGGCACCGCCTTGCCAGCAGCGATATACTAGGCACAGTTTGCGGCGGGCATGGGTCCGTGGCAAGCCCAAATGTGACTAATTCACCATTGCTCGGTTGAGCTCCGAAGGCAGCTAACTCCATGGCAGTACTCGACATTCTCGAATTTCCGGACCCGCGGCTGCGCACCCGGGCGGAGCCCGTGGCGGCGGTCACCGACGCCACGCGCACACTGGTTGATGACCTTTTTGAGACCATGTACGCCGCACCGGGCATCGGTCTGGCGGCGACACAGGTGAATGTCCATCAGCGCGTGCTGGTCATTGATGTCAGCCAGGATCGCAGCGAACCCCTGGTGTTCATCAACCCGGAAGTGACCGTGCTGAATCCCGAACTGGGCGAATACGATGAGGGCTGCCTGTCGGTGCCAGGATTCTATGAGACGGTGCAGCGCCCCCGGCGCATTTCGGTGACGGCTCTGGATCGCAACGGCGACGCCTTTTCACGGGAGCTGGACGGGCTGCTTGCCGTGTGCCTGCAACACGAGATCGACCACCTCGACGGCAAACTGTTTGTTGATTACATCTCGCCGGTGAAGCGCCAGCGCATTCGCAAGAAACTGCAGAAAGAACAGCGGCGCCAGGCCTGACATGGCCAACGCACCCTTGCGGGTCCTCTTCGCCGGCACACCGGATTTCGCCGCCCACCACCTGCAGGCGCTGCTGGACAGTCCCCACCAGGTGGTCGGCGTATACACACAACCCGATCGGCCGGCAGGCCGCGGCAAGAAGCTGCAGGCCAGTCCGGTGAAGCAACTGGCACTGCAGGCCGGGCTGCCGCTGCGCCAGCCGGTCAGCCTGCGCACGCCTGAAACGCAGGCCGAGCTGGCCGCTTTTGCCGCCGACATCATGGTGGTGGTGGCCTACGGCCTGATCCTGCCGCAGGCGATACTCGATACGCCCCGCTGGGGCTGCCTCAACGTGCACGCGTCGCTGCTGCCGCGCTGGCGCGGCGCAGCACCCATCCAGCGGGCGATCCAGGCCGGCGACACCGAGAGCGGCGTCACCATCATGCAGATGGATGCCGGGCTGGATACCGGTGCCATGCTGGCGACCGCGCGCTGCCCCATCGACAGTGTCACCAGCGCTGCCGTTCTGCATGACAGGCTCGCCGAACTCGGCCCTCCTCTGCTGCTGCAGGTGCTCAACGATCTGCCGGGTTATCTGCAGGCGGGTGTCGCCCAGGACGACAGCCTCGCCACCTACGCACACAAAATTGAAAAGGCCGAGGGCGCACTCGATTGGCGGCGATCCGCAACCGAGCTGGCGCGCCAGGTCGCAGCCTTCAACCCCTTTCCCGTATGCTTCGCGGTGCTCAACGGCGAGCGGGTGCGCGTCTGGACGGCCAGTGCCGTCTCCGAGGCCACCCACGCCGCCCCCGGTACGATACTCAGTGCCGATCGTGAAGGTGTTCGGGTGGCCTGCGGCAACGGCAGCCTGCGGCTCCATACCCTGCAACTGCCCGGCGGCCGTGCGCTGCCTGCGGCTGACCTGCTGAACGCACAGAGCGCGCAGTTTGCACCCGGGGCCTGTTTCCAGCCGATAGCGGAAGCGGCGACCTCCTGATGACCACAGATACCCGGGCCGCGGCGGCGCAGGCCATCGCCGGCGTACTGCAGGGCGGGTCGCTGAATACGCTGCTCCCCGCCGCACTGGAGACGGTAAGCAGCCGCGACCGGGGACTGCTGCAACAACTCTGCTACGGCACTCTGAGACTGTACCCGCGGCTGTACCCGCAGCTGCAGGCACTGCTGGACAAGCCCCTGCGCAGCAAGGACAGCGACATCGAGGCACTGCTGCTGCTCGGGCTGTACCAACTGGAAGATACGCGAATCCCCGACCACGCTGCCGTTGCCGCCAGTGTCGGCGCAACACGGGCGCTGAAAAAGGACTGGGCGCGCGGCCTCTGCAACGCTGTGCTGCGACGCTTCCTGCGGGAACGCGCCGGCCTTGCCGAAACACTGGGTCCGGCAGCGCGCTGCGCGCACCCCCAATGGCTGTACGACGCCTTGCAGACTGACTGGCCCGAAGACGCCGAGGCCCTGTTGCAGGCCAATAACGCACAGCCGCCGATGGTGCTGCGGGTGAACGCACAGCGCGCCTCCCGCGAACAGTACCTGCAACGCCTGGCCGATGCGGGCATGCCGGCGCAGGCCGGGGCCCTGGCTCCGGAGGCCATCTACCTCGAGACCCCCACAGACGTCGGTCTCCTGCCGGGCTTCGCGGAGGGCCTGGCCAGCGTGCAGGATGAGGCCGCACAGGTGGCGGCCCTGCTGCTTGCGCCGGGTCCGGGCGCGCGCGTGCTGGATGCCTGTGCGGCACCCGGCGGCAAGGCCTGCCACCTGCTGGAGCGGCACCCTGACATCGCGCTCACCGCCATGGATGTCGACGAAACACGGTTGCAGCGCGTGCGCGAGAATCTGCAGCGGCTGCAGCTGCACGCCACGGTGGTCTGCGGCGACGCGGCCCGCCCCCCGGCCTTGCTGCCCGCAGGACATTTTCACCACATCCTGGTCGACGCGCCCTGTTCTGCCAGCGGCGTGATCCGTCGCCATCCCGATGTCAAGCTGCTGCGCCGCCCCGAGGACATTCCTGCACTGGCCGCACAGCAGGGCGCGATCCTCGATGGTCTATGGCCCCTGCTGGCACCCGGCGGCACGCTGCTCTACGTCACCTGCTCAGTGCTGGAGGCGGAGAACAGTGGCGTCATCGCCGCCTTCCTCGCACGCACAGAAGACGCCGAACCACTGCCACTGAAGGTCGGCACGCCCAGGGCGGCGGGCAACCAGATCCTGCCTCGTCCCGGCGGCCCGGACGGCCTGTTTTTCAGCCTGCTGCAGCGGCGCGCGAAAAGCCCGGCCTAGAGTGCAGTATTACAACCCCTGCACCCTTACATTTTGCGGGCCTTTTCATTAAGGTGGCGGGAATTTCAGGGGGGTCGCCCCAACCATGAAGATCATCATACTGGGTGCGGGTCAGGTAGGCGGAACACTCGCTGAGCACCTGGCAAACGAGCAGAACGATATCACCGTCGTCGACACCGACGCAGACCGCCTGCGCGAACTGCAGGACCGGCTGGACATCGGCACGGTCAGCGGCAGCGCCTCACACCCGGACACCCTGTACCAGGCGGGTGCCGATGACGCCGACATGCTGATCGCCGTGACCAACAGCGACGAAATCAACATGATGGCCTGCCAGATTGCCCACACCCTGTTCAACACGCCCACCAAGATATCCCGGGTGCGCGCACCCAACTATCTCGCACACCAGGAAAAACTGTTCACACCCGACAATATTCCGGTGGACGTCATCATCGGGCCGGAACAACTGGTTACCAAGAACATTGTCGAACTGATCGCCAACCCGGGCGCCCTGCAGGTACTCGATTTCGCCGATGGCCGCATCCAGCTGGTAGCCGTGCGCGCCTTTCACGGCGGCCCCATCGTCGGCCATGAGCTGCAGGACATTCGCACGCATATGCCCAAGGTGGATACCCGGGTCGCCGCCATATTCCGCCGCGACCGGGCCATTATCCCGGAGGGCGATACGGTGGTTGAGGTGGACGATGAAGTGTTTTTCATCGCTGCCCGCAAGGACATCCGCAAGGTCATGTCCGAGCTGCGCAAGATCGACAAGCCCTACCAGCGGGTGATGATCGCGGGCGGCGGCAACATCGGGGCAACGCTGGCGCAAAGTATCGAGCGAGACTACCAGGTGAAGGTCATCGAACAGTCGTACCCGCGCTGCCGGGTGCTCTCGGAGTCTTTGAAGCATGCCATTGTGCTGCACGGCAGCGCTTCCGAACCCGGGTTGCTGACCAGCGAAAACATCGAGTCCACCGATGTGTTCTGCGCGCTCACCAACAACGATGAATCAAATATCATGATGTCCATGCTCGCCAAGCGCATGGGGGCGAAGAAAGTCATCACGCTGATCACCAATCCCGCCTACGCCGACCTCGTCGGCGACGAGATCGATATCGCGATTTCACCGCAGCAGATCACCATTGGCAGCCTGCTGACCCACGTGCGCCGCGGCGACATTTCCAATGTGCATTCCCTGCGCCGCGGCGCGGCCGAGGCCATTGAAGTCACGGCACGTGGCGACGCCTATTCATCCCGGGTCGTCGGGCGCCGCCTGGAAGAGATCAACCTGCCGGAGGGCGTGACCATTGGCGCCATTGTGCGCGGCGACGAAGTGTTGATTGCTCACCGGCACGTGCTTGTGGAAACCGATGACCACGTCGTGCTGTTCCTCACCGATCGCAGCCGCATCTCCGCCGTGGAGAAGCTGTTCGCGGTCGGTTTCGGCTTCTTTTCCTAGGTCTGTCGCGTGCACCTGAGCGTAACGCTGCGCATTCTGGGCCTGTTGCTGATGCTGTTCAGCAGCACCCTGCTGGTCCCCATGGGCGTCGCCCTGCTGGATGACGACCACACCGTCACCAGCTTTGCCAGCGCGCTGGCGCTGACCTTTACCGCAGGCCTGCTGAGCTGGCTGCCGGTACAGCATGTGCGCCATGAGCTGCGTATTCGCGACGGTTTTCTTGTCACCTCGCTGTTCTGGACCGTGCTGGGCCTGGCCGGCTCGCTGCCCTTTATGTTGACCGCGGGGCTGGAGCTGAGCGCCATGGACGCGATTTTCGAATCGATTTCCGGGCTGACCACAACCGGTGCGACCGTGATCACCGGCCTGGATGTACTGCCACGCTCCATACTCATCTACCGCCAGCTGCTGCAGTGGCTGGGTGGGATCGGGATCATCGTGATCGCCGTGGCGGTACTGCCCATGCTCGGCATCGGCGGCATGCAGCTGTACCGCGCCGAGATTCCGGGGCCGACCAAAGACCGCAAGCTGACACCGCGCATCGCGGAAACCGCCAAGGCGCTGTTTTTCGTCTACCTGGGTCTGACCGCTGTCTGCGCGCTGGCGTTCTGGGCGGCGGGAATGACCGGTTTTGACGCCGTTGCACACGCGTTTTCAACCGTGGCCATTGGCGGTTTTTCCACGCACGATGCCAGTATGGGCTACTTCGAGAGCAACACGATTCTGCTGATCTGCAGCCTGTTCATGGTGATTTCTGCGATGAATTTCGGCCTGCACTTCCTCTCCTGGCGTCGGCGCAGCCTGGCCGGCTACCGGCAGGACTCCGAGTCCCGCTTCTTCCTCGGCGTGTTGCTGATCGGCATCGCGGTCACCTGCAGCTACCTCATCCTGACCGATACCCTGCCGCTCAGCGAAAGCCTGGTGCACGGCCTGTTCCAGACCATTTCCATCACCACCACCACAGGCTTTGCCACGCAGGACTTCGCTGGCTGGCCGACGTTCCTGCCGGTCATGCTCATCATGTTCTCCTTCATGGGTGGCTGCGTGGGCTCCACCGCCGGTGGTATCAAGGCCGTGCGCCTGATGCTGATCGCGAAACAGGGTGTACGTGAACTGAAACAGCTGGTCCACCCGAAGGCAATCATCCCGCTGAAAATCGGCAAGCACCGGGTCGAGGCTTCCGTGGTCAGCGCGGTGTGGAGCTTCTTCGCGGTGTACATGTTTGTCTTTGTCACGATCATGCTCGCGCTGCTGGGCACCGGCATGGACTTTCTGACCGCGTTTTCTGCGGTGGCGGCAGCAATCAACAACCTCGGGCCGGGCCTCGGGGACGTCTCCGCGAACTACGCGAGCATCAGCCCGTTTGCGAAGGGGCTGCTCTGCCTCGCCATGCTGCTCGGCCGCCTGGAAATTTTCACCCTGCTGGTGCTGTTCACACCGATGTTCTGGCGCCTGTGATGCTGCGCAGGTACCGCGCCCGGGCCGCCTGGCTCAACCGAGGAAATTGAGCAGACGCCGCAACAGGGCCAGGGCCAGGTAAAAGAAACCCAGCGGCAGCAGAATCGACTTCAGCACCAGGGACATCAGCAGGTTGATGAGGCTGGCGGCGAAATCACTGACCTGGTCACCCAGCGCCGCTATCCGTTGCCGGATATCCAGCGCGGACGCGCCGCGGGCAGAGCCGTCGGCCAGCGTACTGGCCTCGTTCAGCTCACCATGGAAACCCTGCACCGCCTGATACTGCACGGCCTCGTTGTCCTTGAGAAACACCGTATCCACCCAGCTGTTGGCCAGCACCACCAGCGCCAGGGCGAAACGCAGCACCACCATCACCAGAAACAGCCGCGCAGCAATCGCCGCCTGACGCCGCGTACCCCACACGGCGGCCAGCATGCCCAGGACGCCCAGCGCCGTGAGGAGTATGTTGAAACTGACGTGGGACACCACAACCAGCAGGATTTTCTGCAAGGCGAGAGCACCCAATGCAACCATCATCACCGCCGAGAAACGTTCTACAAGATCGTTTACCGGGTCCAGCAGTTCACCGACGGTAAAAGTGAGCAGAAACGCATTGACCTCCGTTCCCTGCAGCACCGATACCAGCGCATTGATTCCCCGGGCCGTGGCGTAGACCGCTCCGGAGCCGAGCAGTGCGGCGTCGAGATACTCGGTGGATAGACGATCGAGGACGCCGCTCCAGCCCACAGCGCAGAGGACTGGTACCGCGAGTATCAGCAACCACTGCAGGCGGGTCATGCGGTGGGCTCCCCGGGTGTCGGTACCGAGGCGGCGCTGACCTGTTGTGCTGCTGCGATCGAGCGCGCACGTGCGTGATCCTCACCTGTGGGCTTCACGCCGTCCTGGTCAGCACCGCGAACCGGCGCCAGCACCAATTCGGTAAATAACGCAAAGTGATCAGAGCCGAAGGGCGGCAGGCGACGCAAGCTGCGCAAGGTGAAATCATCACTGTGGAACAGGTGGTCCAGCGGCCAGCGCAGGAACGGGTAGCGGGCGTGGAAGGTATTGAACATGCCGCGCCCTACGCGCGGGTCCAGCAGGCCACTGATGGCCCGGAACAGGCGAGTGGTCGGGGACCAGGCCACATCGTTGAGGTCTCCGGTGACCACTACGGGCAGGGGGCTGCCGGCAACGCTGCGCGCGACGATAACCAGCTCGGCGTCGCGTTCAGCCGAGTGCGGGTTTTCCGTGGGACTGGGTGGCGCGGGGTGCAGGAAGTGCACCCGCACGCGGTCACCCGAGGGCAGCGTAAGCACCGCATGCATCGACGGCACGCCGTCCTCCACCAGGAATTCAATACTGGCCTCATCCAGCGGCAGGCGCGAATAGACGTGCATGCCGTAGAAATTGTCCAGCGGGCACTTCAGGGCGTGGGGCATGGCGGGCTGCAGTGCGTCCAGCTGATCCTGCCACCACTGGTCCGACTCCAGTGTGACCAGCACATCCGGCGCGCAGTCCTGCACCAGCTTGAGGAAGGTGTGAGCATTGCGGTTGGTGGTGAGCACATTGGCGGTGAGGATGGACAGCCGGTGTTCCTCTGGCGCATCGCTGCGTGCCGCTTTCACCTCCCGTTTCCAGAGCGGCGTGTAGGGCAGGATCCACCGCAGCTGCCACAGCAGGCAGGTGCCCGTCACCGGGAGCAGCACCCAGCTCAGCGCCTGGTCTGGCCGCAGGAGCAGGCTCTGTGCCAGAAGCAGCAACAGGGCTGCGGCAGCCAGCAGCAGACGCGGGAACTCCAGGCCGCGCACCAGCCAATGGGGGTGACGCCACAGCGGGAGCAGCGTGACCAGGAGCAGCAGCAGGGTGGCGAGGACAATCATCATGGACAGGGTGGCGATCTCTGGCCGCTCAGCGTAGCACAATGGCCTGTGCAGCGCCGCGCGCGGGCGGAAGCTGCTACTTGCGCGCCCGGGTGATCAGCTCGTAGGCCGCGGTGATTTCCTGCGACTTTTCAGTGGCGACTTTCAGCATGTCCTCCGGCACGCCCTGAGCGATCAACTTGTCCGGGTGATGCTCACTCATCAGCTTGCGGTAGGCCCGTTTCAGCTCGCGGTCGTTCACCTCGGGGCTCACACCCAGCGCGGCGTAGGCTGCCTGCAGGCGGTCCGGGCCGGTCTGCTGTGCGCCACCGTGATGGAACTGCCCCTGGGCCTGGGCCATACGCAGCAGCTGTTCCACGTGCGACGGCTTAAAGCCCAGCAGACCCGCCAGGTTGTCGAGCACACGCCGCTCGGCGGCCTCGATGCCGTGGTCCACCACGGCCAGAGACACCAGGAACATGAGCAGGGTCTGGCGCAGGGCTATCTGGCGACCGCAGACTGTCTGAAAGTCAGCGACGCAGCTGGCGACATCAAACCCGGGCGCCGCGCCGCGCTTGAACAACTCGATCGCACGCTGCCGCTGGGCGCTGGTGAGCCCCATCTGGCGAATGATCATCTCGGTATGATCGACCTCGCCCTGGGAAATACGACCATCCGCCTTGGCGAGGTGCCCCAGCAGCAGGAAGATCGTTTCGAAGAATCGTTCCTTGATACGGGCGACGTTCTCCGGCGAATGCGCCTCCATTGTGCGCCGCAGTCCGCGGTCAAACTGATGGCCGAGAAACAGGCCAATCACCAGGCCGATGGGGCCACCCAGCACGAGACCCAGCAGGCCCGCGACCACTTTGCCGTAAAACATACTGCTCCTGCTGCCGACTCGTGCGGCCGGCCGGCGTGATGAGAAGAAGGAACCCCGCATACAATGCAGGCTGAAGTGGCTGTATACTACCCAGCTTTTTTGCGAACCGCGAACAGGTGTTGCCGTGTCCCCAGCTCCATTGTCCTTTCAGGACCTGATTCTTACCCTGCAGCAATTCTGGGCTGAGCAGGGTTGTGTGATCCTGCAGCCGCTGGATATGGAGGTGGGTGCGGGGACTTTCCACCCGGCCACCTTCCTGCGCGCGATCGGCCCTGAAAGCTGGAATGCCGCCTACGTTCAGCCCAGCCGACGGCCCACGGACGGCCGCTACGGAGAGAACCCCAACCGCCTGCAACACTACTACCAGTTCCAGGTGATCATGAAGCCCTCGCCGGCCGCCTTCCAGGACCTCTACCTGCAATCGCTGCAGGCACTGGGGATCGACAGCGCAGTGCACGATATCCGCTTCGTCGAGGACAACTGGGAGTCGCCCACGCTGGGCGCCTGGGGGCTGGGCTGGGAGGTCTGGCTGAACGGCATGGAGGTCACCCAGTTCACCTATTTCCAGCAGGCCGGTGGCCTGGAGTGCTACCCGGTGAGCGGTGAGATCACCTACGGCCTGGAACGTATCGCCATGTACCTGCAGGGCGTGGACAGCCTCTACGACCTGGTGTGGACCCGGGGCCCATCCGGCACAGTGACCTACGGCGACGTGTTCCACCAGAATGAAGTGGAAATGTCGCGCTACAACTTCGAGGAGGCCGACACCGACTGGCTGTTTGGCCAGTTCGACCACTGTGAAGGCGAAGCCCAGCGCCTGATCGAGCGCAACCTGCCCCTGCCGGCCTATGAAATGGTGATGAAGGCCTCACATACCTTCAACCTGCTCGACGCCCGTCACGCCATTTCGGTCACCGAGCGCCAGCGCTACATTCTGCGCGTACGCACGCTGGCGCGGGGCGTGGCACAGGCCTATTTTGACGCGCGTGCCACACTGGGCTTCCCCCTCGCCGAGCCGGCGCTGCGCGAGGAAGTGCTCGGTACGATGCGCCAGGAGGCACAGGCATGAAGCAGACCGAAACGCTGCTCGTTGAACTGGGCACCGAAGAGCTGCCTCCCAAGGCGCTGAAGACGCTGGGTACCGCGTTCCGCGACGGCATCGTCACCGGGCTGGCGCAGCGCGGCCTGACCCATGGCGCCGTGCGCTGGTTCGCCGCACCACGCCGGCTGGCAGTGCTGATTCAGGACGTCGCCCTGCAGGCGCCGGACCGGGAACAGGAGATACAGGGGCCGCCCGCCGACCGTGCGCGCGACGAACAGGGCAACTGGACGCCGGCGGCGGTGGGCTTTGCGCGCAAGCAGGGGCTTGAGCCCGAAGCGCTGACCGTGGTCGACACGCCCAAGGGTCCGCGCCTGTGCCTGCGCACCACGCTGGCCGGCGCGCAGTTGCGCAGCAGCTTCAACGACATCATTCACGAGAGCATCCGCGAGTTGCCCATTCCCAAGCGCATGCGCTGGGGCGCGAGCCGTATCGAGTTTGTGCGCCCTGTGCACTGGGTGGTGGCCATGCTCGGCGGCGAGAGCGATTTCGGCTCCGTGCTCGGCCTGCCCACGGGCAATACCACGCGCGGCCACCGCTTCCACAGCAGCGGCGAGATCCGCCTGGAGCGACCGGAAGACTACGCAGAGACCCTCGCCGGGGCGAAAGTCATCGCAGATTTCGAGGAGCGTCGCGCCATGATTCGCGAGCAGGTTGAGGTCGAGGCCAGCGCGCTGAATGCGCAGGCGGTCATCGACACCGACCTGCTGGATGAGGTAACCGGACTGGTCGAATGGCCGGTAGCGCTCACGGGCAACTTCGAACCGCGCTTCCTCAGTGTACCTGCAGAAGCCCTGGTATCCTCCATGAAGGAGCACCAGAAGTACTTCCACCTGGTGGATGCCGATGGCGCTCTGCTGCCCCACTTCATCACCCTGTGCAATATCGAGAGCAAGGACCCGGCGCAGGTGATTGCCGGCAACGAACGGGTTATCCGCCCGCGGCTCAGCGACGCCGCCTTCTTTTTCGAAACCGACAAACAGCACAGCCTGTTTTCGCGGCTTGAGGGCCTGCGCAACATTGTCTTCCAGCAGAAGCTGGGCTCGCTCTACGACAAGTCACAGCGGGTGTCCAGGCTGGCCGGGGAACTGGCGGCACAGCTCGGTGGCAGCGTGGCTGACGCAGAGCGCGCCGGCCTGCTGTGCAAGGCGGATCTGGGCACGCAGATGGTGCTGGAGTTTGCCGACATGCAGGGTATTGCCGGGGCCTATTACGCACGGCACGACGGTGAGTCACCTGAGGTGGCGGCGGCGGTTGAGGAACATTACTGGCCACGCTACGCCGGCGACCGTCTGCCGCAGGGCCTGACCGCCGCCGCCGTGGGGGTAGCGGACCGACTCGATACGCTGGTAGGCATCTTCGGTATCGGCCAACCCCCTACCGGCTCACGGGATCCCTTTGCCCTGCGCCGGGCGTCGCTGGCGGTACTGCGAATTCTGGTCGAGAAGGAACAGGATCTCGATTTGCGCGAGTGCCTCGCACTGGCGGTGCAGGGTTACAGCGCCGATGCCCTTGCGGAAGGCACCGCAGAGCAGGTGCTCGACTACATGCTGGAACGCTTCCGCGCCTGGTATGAGGAACTGGACATCCCGGCGGAAGTGTTCAAAGCAGTAAGCGCCAACAAACCCGGAAGGCCACTGGATGTCCAGCGCAGGGTGCTCGCGGTGCATGCGTTCAGCCAGCTGCCGGAAGCCGCCGCGCTGGCCGCGGCCAATAAGCGCGTGAGCAATATCCTGGACAAACTCGAGGACGGCTTCCGCTTTGGCGACGTGCGCAGCGACCTGCTGCAGGACCCTGCGGAACATACGCTCGCGGAGCGCCTTGCGGTGCTTGGCAGCGAAAGCGAGGGCCACCTCGCCGAAGGCGCCTACAGCGAAGCGCTGTCCTGCCTGGCGGCCCTGCAAGCGCCGGTTGACGCCTTCTTTGACGAGGTCATGGTCAACACCGAGGACCCCGTGCTGCGCGGCAACCGGTTGAGCCTGCTACACAGCCTGCGCGAGCGGTTCCTGCGGGTAGCGGATATCTCGCAGCTGGCCGTGCCGCGCAACAACTAGCGGCACGTGCCCATCAGCGTCCTGCAAAGTCCCTGGTTCCTGCCCACACTGGGGATTCTGGCCGGGCTTACCGTCGGGTTGATAGCGGCACTGATCTGGCGCCTGCGCCTGCACCAGCAACAGGCGGCAGCCCAGGCGCGGGCGCTGCAACAGCTCACCGACCGCTACCAGAGTCTGCGCAGTGAGTACGATCGCCTGCTGGCCCGGCAGCGCGAGCAGGCACGCCAGCACGCTGACCAGTTGCAGCTGCTGAACGAAAACCGTGCGCAGCTGAAGCTTGAGTTTGAGCATCTTGCTCAGCGCATTTTTGAGGCCCGCGGGCGCCAGTTCACGGACAACAGCAAGGAGGCCCTCGGTCAACTGCTGCAGCCGTTTCGCGAACAGATCAGCAGCTTCCAGCAGCGCATCGATCGCGTCCACTCGGAATCCCTGCAGGGCCAGGCAGCACTGGGGGCAGAGCTGCGCAAGGTGCTGGAGATCGGCCTCGCCATGAGTGAACAGGCGAGCAATCTCGCCGCTGCCCTGAAGGGCGACAAGAAAACCACCGGGAACTGGGGTGAGGCGCAGCTCGAACGCACGCTGGAACAGGCGGGGCTGCTGCCCGGGGAGCATTATGTGACGCAGGCGGCGTTGCGGGACGAGCAGGGCCGCCGGCGCCTGCCCGACGCGCTGATCCTGCTGCCCGACAAGCGCCACCTCGTGATCGACAGTAAAGTGTCTCTGGTGGACTACGAAGCTGCGCTGTCTGCAGACAACGAGGCGCAGCGCGACGCCCGGCTCGAGGCCCACGGACGGGCGATTCGACAGCATATCGACGATCTGGCGGGCAAGGAGTACGCCAATCTGCCGGGGCTGGGCAGCCCCGACTTCGTCCTGATGTTCATGCCCATTGAGCCGGCCTGGATCGAAGCAATGCGCCAGGACCGCGATCTGTTTGCCTATGGATACCAGCGCGGTGTGGTGCTGGTATCACACACGACGCTGATGCCGGTGCTGCGCACCGTCGCCAACCTCTGGATCGTGGAGCGCAGCAACCGCGAAGCGCAGGAAATCAGCCGCAGCGCCGGCGATGTCTACAATCAGGTGTGCACCGTGGCCGAACGCCTGCAGCGGCTCGGCAATACTCTGCAGACGGCGGCCAACCAGTACAACAGTACCGTGCTTGGACTCAGCGGGCGACAAGGTCTCGCGGGCAAGGTCGATCGATTCCAGCACCTGTCGACGGCAACCAGCAAGCATATGCCCACCCTGGACCCCCTGCATCTGGATATCGATGTCGACCGGCTCAGCGCGGTTGACCGCAGCCCCGAGCGTGCCGAGACACCCGCAGCCGACACCGGCGACGACGAGCGCGCGCCGTAATCAGGCAGCGTCGTCGGCCGGGCGTCGTTCACCATCCCGGGCCACCATGCGGATGGTCCGCTGGCAGGTTTCCAGCCACGTTGTTGCGGGTTCCGTCTTCAAAACCCGGACACAGCCCCGTTCGGTGACACAGGCAATACTGGTTTTGTTCGGTGTCCAGTCGCCCTCTGACAAACGCGGCTTGCGCTTGCTGTAGAACCAGAGCCCGCGTCGGTCCTGCATGACGTAACGTGCTTCCTCAGGCAGAAACACTTTGCGGCCGTCGATTACGGCAAAAACTTCAAGGTCATCCCGCTGGCTGGACCCCAGCGTGGCCGTGGGTGTAATGGTAAACATGGCTGCCCCCTGGTATTCACAGAAATCCTTTCCGACGCTGCAGGTTCAACCAACCGTCTCCCCGAGCCTGACTGGCCGAGCCTGTCCGACAGCGCCGCTGCACACTGGCAGCGCGCTCAGTTATAGGCAGGCAGCCGCTGTCTGACAATGCCGGGAAAAGCATTATTGGGTATCAATTGGAAAAAAGTGTCTTTTTTCGCCCATATTTTTACGTTTAAAGCGATTTTGAGGGGGTCTATTCAGCTATTATGCGCCAAATTTTTACACGCGACGGTGCACCCGTCGATGCCCACCCGCGGCTGCAGGGCCCGATCAGGGCGTCAGGGAGAGGCCGGACTCAGCGGCGAGCAGGTCAGGTATCAGGCATTGCCTGCCCGCTATCCGCGCCGGGATACCGCCTGCCGCGGGCGCCGCATCGTCCGCAATATCGTCTGCCGCCAGCGGGCGGTAGACCACCGGTTCCGAGGCCAGCGGCAGTGCCCAGAAAGGGACGTTGATACCCAGCAGCACAGCGAAAGTCCGGGCCGCCGGTGTGGGGTGCAGCACGGGAATCCGGGCTTCCCGCCAGGCCAACGTGCCGCTTACCGCCTCACGCACCACCACGATTTCCGCGAGGCCGTTCAGCGGCACCAGCCAGGTGGCGCCATCGGCGCAGGGAAGCAGTACAGCGGGGACGGCGTTTGCCACCTGCGTCTCCATATCAGGACAGGCGCAGGGGGTAGCCGGTCAATTCGGCAATCTGCTCAACCAGCAGCGGGAAGTTGAACGGTTTGCCCATGTAACCGCTGCAACCGGCCTGTTCGGCGAGCGCACGGTGCTTGGGCCCCGTGCGCGAGGTGACCATGATGACCGGAATAGACTGCAGGCGCGGGGATCGGCGAATCTCGCGCAGGGTCTGGATCCCGTCTTTCAGCGGCATTTCAATGTCCAGCAAAATCACATCGGGAAGACGGTGTATGCCCGCCAGAAGCTCTATAGCAGCAAGCCCGTTTTCCGCAGTGACCGTCTCTACCCCGAGACTTTGCAGCTGGCTCGTCGCCACCATGCGCTGGGTGCGCGAATCGTCCACCACCATGACCAGCAGGTTGACGTCCGCCACGGGCTCCAGTGAGAGGTCGGGGACAGGCTCAAGTGCCTGTCGGCTGACCAGCAGGTTCAGGTTGAGCGCGACAATGGCACGTCCATCCGAGCTGGTGGTCCCCCCCACGACCCAGGGCAGATTGGCGAACTGACTGCCGAGCGAGCGGATGACCAGCTCGAGGGCCTCTTCCACGCGGTCCACGGCAATCGCCATATGGTGCTGGCCGGATCCGGCCACGATAACGGGCACGGTAGCGCCCCAGTTGTCGCGGTCGGGCAGAGGCACACCGGAACACAGGGCCGCCAGGTAGGAGGGCTGACAACGGCGGCCCAGCAAAGGCAGATCCGTCTGGTCCTGTACCGCCTGCAGAAATTCGTCCGCCGGCACATGCTCAACGCCGATCAGACCGTCAAAGGGTATCGCGTAAGCGGTATCCGCGACGGTCACCAGCAGGGCACCGTTGACGCTGATGTTGGAGGGTATGCGAATGCGGAAGGTCGTACCGCGACCGAGGTTGGACTCGATCTCGATATCACCCCCGATGCGCTGCAACTCTCCCATCACGATGTCCATGCCGACCCCGCGGCCGGAAATTTCGCTGATCCGCTCGGCGGTGGAGAATCCGCGGTGGAACACCAGGCGCTGGGCCTCGCGGTCGGTGAGACTATCCACATCGACGTCCAGCCCCTTCTTGCGCGCCTGTTCCCGCATGCGCTGGGGATCAATGCCGCGGCCATCGTCACTGAGCGACACCACATAATCCGTGCCCTGTTTGCGCACATCGATGCTGATCACACCCGTGTCCGACTTGCCGGCCGCAATGCGCTCCGCGGGGGCTTCGATACCGTGATCCAGTGCGTTGCGCACCATGTGCTCAAGAATGATCTGGCAGCAGGCATGGCTGTCGCGATCGAGCTTGCCGGCTTCGCTGATCACCCGGAACATCACCGCCTTGCCCAGTTCCGCGCTGACCGTGCGCACGATGCGGCGCAGCCCGGGCATCAACCGTGAAACCGGAACCACACGCGCCGCGCGGATCGACGATCCGAGGGAGGCAACCATACCGGCCTGCTGCTTCAGCAGCGCTTCGGCCGCGGACGTGTGCCGTCCCGCCAGCCGCGCCAGCTCATCGAGGTCATCCACCGCTTCACGCAGAATGCTCGCCGCCTCGTGAATATCCGAGTACTGGTCCATTTCCAGAGCGTCAAGCTCCGTATCCGGACCGCTACGCCGGGTTGTCGCGCTGAGCAGTGCACGGTCGGAAATGCGCCCGATGTGCGTGCGCAGAGAGCCGATCCGGCTCAACAGCTCGCCCGTCGCGCGCTTACTCTGCAGGGTGCTCTGGGACGCGCGAACGCCGAGCTTCTGCACCTCGTTGCCCAGGTTGAGCAGGTAATCGAGGGCATCGGGGCTGATGCGGATCGTCTGCTGGGCACCCAGCGCCTGGGCACCGGCGTCGGCGATCTTGCGATCTTCCTGGCGCTGGCCCGGTGCCAGCGGTTGCAGCTGCGGCGCGCCACCCGCCGTCGTGCTGTCGTCACCGGTGGCGGGCGGAGGTGCATCCTGTTGCAGCGGAAGCTCACTGGCGACATCGTTCCGCGTCTGCTGAATATGCTCATAGCCGCGCACCGTTGCATCCAGCCAGGCATTGATGATGCGAAAATAGTGCGCTTCGCCGCCGGCCTCGCAGGGCAGGCGGTCGAGCAGGGTTTCGAAATTGTGAATAAGGGTGCCGTAACGCTGCAGGCCAACACCCTTGGCTATTCCCTTCAGGGTATGCAGCACCCGTGAGACCTGTTTCGAAGCCTCGCCACCCGGCGCGGCGGCGCCCGCAGCCTCTCGCTCCCAGGCACCGAGGCTGTCCTCGAGCTTCTCAAGCTCCGTACCGGCCTCCTCGATAAAGGCGTCGAGAAAATCCTGGAACAGCTCGCTGCCGCCCCGGGTACTGAAGTTAAAGGTGATATCCCGCGGCACGCACCAGGACAGCTCGTCTGCGCTCGCCTCAGCCAGCTCGGCGGCGGTGGGCGATGCGGCGGTGGCAGCTGCGGCGACGGCTGGGGCCGATGGCGGCTCCGCCGGGATCGGCGCTAGGCTGGGTGTCGGCGCTGGCGCAGGCGTGTCCGTAGTTTCCGTAGTGACCGGGATGACCGAGGTCTCGGCTGGCGACACCTCAGGTGCGACGGACACCACGGGCGCCTGCGGCGCTTCATCCACTGCTGTCTCGGGGACGTCTGGAAGCGTGGCCCCAGTTACCTCAGGCGCGGCATCGGCCGCCTGCTCCACGGGGGCAGCGGAAGCCTCCAGCGCAGCGGAGAGGTCGGCCTCGTCGCGCTCGAGGGTGCTGGGCAGGGCCGGTGGCGGACCGAGATTGAGTACATCGGCGCCAGCGAGGTGCGCGAGTGCTTCACGGGTGCTGCGGTCAGCAGCGCCGCGCGCGTGACGCACGGCGATAAACTCGTGCCGTGGCGCATCCATGCGTCCGGATCCGGCCTCCCCCGCACGCCCGCCGTATATGCCGCTGGAATCGCTGACCGAGGTCAGCACGATCTCTTCCTCGATAAAGTCAGACAGGTCATCGGCGACCGCGCCACCCATCATATGACGCGCCCCAAGCCGCGCTTCCTGGTCACTAAGGTCCGCCGCGGGACGGCGCAGGCGATCGCCCGCTACGGCAAACAGTTTCTCCTCAGGCTCATCGAGACGACGACTCAACAGCCAGCGCAGCGCATGCTCTCCCCACTCCTCGAGCAGTGGCTGCGCCCAGGGTTCCCTGAGCAGCTCCTCGACGGTGAGCTCCTTCTGATTACCGTCCATCAGCGATCTCCCGGCCAAGGCTCATACAGCGGTTGCGCAGCTCCCGCACGCGGGCAGCATCAAATTCTCCGGCGCCGCCGCAGGTGGCGACCAATTCCGGCAGTGCCGCCAGCACATCCTGCAACAACAGGGGCAGGGTCGCGTCCAACGGCTGCTGGCTCTCCAGAACCCGGTCCAGCAGGTCCTGCACATCGCGACCGAGGTCGCCCAGCGAGAACAGGCCCACCGCGTTGCCGTTGCCCTTGAAGGTATGGAAGTGCCGGCGTATTTCCCGCAGACGCTCGTCGCGCGCCGGCGCTGCAACCCAGGTTGGCAGCTCGCTCTGCAGGCGGGCGATGATCTCCTGCGATTCCTCCAGGAACACCTCCCGGAACGCCGCGGGAATGGTTTCAGCCCGCTCGGTCGCCGGCGCACCTTGTGCCTGTTCCGCAGAGTCCGCGGCCGGCACACCCGCGGTCTCATCCGCAGGCGCCGACTGCAGAAACATCGCGGCCTGTTCCGCTGCCCAGAGCACATCATCCCCGGCAGAAGCGGGGTCGAGGCTCAACCGCTCCATGTGCAGTGACAGCCAGGCCAGAGCCTGGGCAAAGTGCATGGCAACGGGTTCATCCGAGATCAACCGTTCGCGAGCCTCGCCAAGCCAGCGCCCGAGCTGCCCGGCGACCGCAGCCTCGCGCAGCAGGCCCTGCAGCGACAGCGCGCCCTCCATGGCCAGCAGGTCGGCCGCAACAGCGCGCCGCAGTTCATCGTCAGCACCTTGCTGCAATTGTTCCTGCAAGTGGTTCAAGCGTTCAACGGTGGCCAACAGCAGGGGCGCCAGCACGGCAAATGACCGCTCTGACGCAGGCTGCTCACCGCGCAGCAACACACGGTTGGCGATGGCAAGTTGCGTATCCACCAGAGTTTGCGCGAGGGACAGCACCGCCTGACGACAGCGCTCAGGTTGCTCGGCGAAACGTCCGGCAAACAGCTGCTCCAGCATGGCGTCGGCACCCCGCAGATCTTCCGCAAGGACCTCCTCCCCCGCAGCAATCAGCCGCAAGCGAATGGCCTGCAACTCGGCCATGCTGTCCTCGGGCTGCGGCGCGCGCCCGGTGGCAACCGCTTCCAGGTCAGCCTGCTCCAGGGTCTCGACCAGGCTGGAAAGGCGCGCAGATGCACCGCGCAGTGCGGCCAGCAGGGCATCGTTATGTATCAGGCCGCGCTGCGCATCACGCAGGGTGTCTTCGGTGATGCCGAACACCTGCCACACGTGGGCCACGTACAGCGGCTGCACCGGGCAGGCTGCCATGTAGAACAGCAGCTGCTGCACGTACGCCGGATAGTCCATCTCAGGGTCAACAGCGTTGCCGTGCTCACGCGCGTGTTTGACCATGAAAGCGCCCGCTTTGAAGATCTGCGCAATGCACTCATCTGGCTCCGCCAGCTCCGCCGCGAGCGCTTCACAGAGCGCCATGAGCAACAACCAGAACGGCTCCTGCACCGTCCCGACGAGAAAGCCGTGCATCTTCTGCGCAATGCGCGCCAGGGTGCGCGCGCTCTCCGCCCCGGGCCGCGAGCCCAGCACACCCTTGGCGCCCTGCAGGTAAGGCGCCAGCAACACATCAGCGCCACGTCGGATTGCCTCCTCCGCCGGGCGCTCGGCGCCCTGGGTCACTCCACAGTCGGCTGCCACGGGATAGTGGAAAAACAGCGCCGCCGGGCGCGGCACTTCACCGGCCCAGCGGCGCAGGTCATTGACACAGGGCTCAAGGCCGCGGCCGCTGTCGAGGCGCAGCTGCTCGACATGATCCAGATAGGCAGGCAGCGTCTTGATCGCCCGCATCAAGCCACCCATGACGAGATTGCGTCGCTCTGCCACTACATCACCACGCAGCAGGCGCAGGAAACCGCGCTCCATTTCCAGGGCCAGCATTTCCGCCTTGTGCAGCCGCAGGCTGCCCAGCGCGGCGGTAATGTGGTGCACCGACCAGAGACAGTGGAGCAGCGGCTCGCGGCGCTGTATGTCGCGGCTGTAGTCGATCAGTGCCGCCTCGGCGGCGTCCAGGGACCCTTGCAGCGGTGACCGCAGGCGTCTCAGGTCTATCAGATCGATGCCCTGGCGCGGGCTCGCGTGTGGCTGCAACTCAGACATTCAGCGCACTGCCTGTCTGGTCGACGCGCAGCCGGGCGAGGTTCCGGCCCAGCTTGGAGAGCGTTTGCTGTAAGGCGTTAATGCCCTGCTGGGTCGCTTCCGCACCTTCCCGCAGTGCGCGATTCTGCTCGCGCACTTCACCCAGCAGTCCATTCAGCCGACGCACGGTTTCGGCCGATTGCTGCGTGGTATTGCCCAGGGAATCCACCTGGTCAAGGAGGTGTGCAGCGCCATGGTTGATATCTTCCAGCGCCGCGTCGATGCGCTCGACAAAATCCAGAATGGTGACCACAGCGCCCACCGTGTGCTCAAGGCTGTTCAGGTTTTCCGCAGACAGGTTCTGCAACATGCGTACCTCTGAGGTGATCTTGCGGCCTTCCTCCTCGGCTTCACGCAACAGATCGCCAATCGCCTCGGCGATACCGAGGAACGGGCGGCCATGCTCGCCGGCGCGCTCCGCTTCGATACGCGTATTGATTGCCACCACCGAGATGCGCGTGTTCAGCGACTGGATGTATTCCGCGGCCGTGGTCACTGACTGTATCAGTTCGCCCTGTCGCTTGGCGGATTTCGAGGTTTCCTGCATGGATTCACGCACATCCGATGAGGCGCGCGCCATGTCCGTGGCAAGGGTCTGGCCGCGGCTCACCAGCTGCCGATGGCGGCCCATGGCCTCCCGCGCCTGCTTGCTGATACTGCCCATGTCTTCCGCTGCCTGCATTTCACGCACCAGTGCGGATTTGACTTCTTCCAGCTGGCGTCCCATGCCAGCACTGGTTTCACTGTGTCCATGACTATTCCTGGCCAGCCTGTGCAGCTCTGTGGTCAGGCCTTCGAACGGCGCACGCAGGTCGGACACCAGCTCCCGCTGCCGCGCCAGGGCGGCATTCAGTTGCTCGGCGATCGCCGCAGTTGCGGGCCCGGTGCTCTCTGCACTGGCTGTGAGATCGCCGTCGGCCATGCGTCGCAGGGCCTGGAGAACGCCGCTGTCGGAATCGGTCGCTGCGCCGCCGTCACGGCGGGCCTTCCACAACAGGAAACCGGTCACACCCTGAGCGACAAGCAGGGCGAGAACAATGACAAGTAGAACGGTCTGGCTCATGGTACGGCGTCCTCAACAGGGTCAGCGGGCTGAGCGCTGGTATCGCCCAGCACGCCACTGGCCATCAACAGCCCGCTATCCAGCAGGCCCAGGAATTCATCACCACGCCGGAATCCACCGTCGCAGCACGCTGCCAACAGGCCCTGCAGTGGCATGTCGGCGCTGCGCTGGGACAGGGGCAACGTCACATTACCCCCCACCTGGCTCAGGGTCAGGCCCACATGCAGCCCGGGCTGGCAGATCACCAGGCAGTACTCCCGCCTGCGTCCGGGCGACAGCCGCTGGCCAAACAGCGTATCCCCACAAAACACCGGCAGCAGGTCACCCTGGTAGGCGGCCACACCCAGTACCCGGTTGCCCGTACCCGGAATACGGGTGAGCGGGGGCAGGGCGGTGATGGTTTCGACATCGCGATGCGCGATCACCAGCGGCACACCGGCGATGCCAATCGCCGCGCCCGACCAGACAGGCTCCCCTGCAGGCGGCGACGGGAACGTCGGGCCGCCGCGGGCATGGCGCTCGTGCAACGCTCGCAGGGCGGTAAAGGCCCCTCCCATGTCAGGCTGCCTCGTGGGCCCGGGTGTGTTCGTGGATCAACTGTCGCAAAACCGGGTCGGGGGGGATCTTGCTGACGTGCGCGTTGGCGCCCCGTGCCTGGCCGCGGGCAATGTCAAAGATCCCGTCGGACGACGACAGCAGCACCACCGGCAGATCGCGGGTATCCTCCGCGTGCCGGATCAGGCTGCAGGTCTGGTAGCCATCCAGTTCCGGCATGGTGATATCCAGAAAGACGATATCGGGCTTGAAACGCCGCAACAGGGCAAGCCCCTGATAACCATCTTCCGCCGTCTCCACCTCACAACCCATCTGCTTCAGGGTATGAGACATCATCATACGGATGGTCTTGGCGTCATCGATGATGGCCACGCGGACCCCACTGACGTCCTGGGCCTCGTTGTGATCAGGCATAAGGTTTCTCGCTTGTGACTCTGCGTAACAGTATTTTAGTAGTGGCTCTGCGACTGCAAGCACTAATTTGCCTTTTTTCGGTAAATGGCGCAGCTCGCGGACGTTTCAGGAGGTTTCCGGGAAAAGCACGCTGCGGAACGGCTCCATGTGGCCGGCCTGGAAGTCTTCCCACTCGTAGATGTTGAACTGCTGCATCAACTTGAGGCAGCGCTGGAAGACCAGGTCCGCATCATAACTGGACGGCGGGATGGCGTACTGCTCGGTGAGCAGCGCGAAGATGCGGGAGGCGATGTCACGGCGCCCGCGATCCTCGCGATAGAGCAGGTGTTCGACCGGCGATGTGATCGTGGGAGCCCCGTAGATCAGGAACGCCTCCCACCGCAGAACATCGTGCTCCAACCCCAGCTGCGCCACCAGCAAGGTCACGAGGTGGCGCAACACGTCACGGGGCGGCAGCTGGTCCTGTTGTAACCAGCGGCGCACATCGAGCTCCTTCCAGCCGGGATTGATCGCCAGCACCCCCAACACGCGACCTTCGATACGTGTTGGCACCACCGCCGTCAAGTCCAGTAATAGATTGAGTCGGGCCGAGAATCCCAGAGGCGGCGGTACCGGCGTTTCCGCAAGCGCGGCGTAGCGTGCGGCCAGCGCCGCCGGTGTGGGACGGTCATTAGCCGCAGGCGACGGTCCGCCGTCGCCGGGTAGCGCGGCGCCGCGCTGTTTCCTAGCCACTGGCAGCAGCCTCCGGCAGCGTACCCAGCGCCAGCAATCGACGGGTGTAGGTGGGGCGCGATACTCCCAGCAGCTGCGCGCGCTGGGCCACGGTGGTCTGTTCACGACGCGCCTCGAGCAGTTCGAGCAGCAGCCCTTCTGCCTGCGCAAGCGGCCCGCTGCCACTCTGGCCAAGCCCGCGCACCCAGTCCGTAACCAACCGCGCAGGCTCAACCCACTCGGAGCAGGCGCCGCGTGCCGCGCGACGGTGCTCAATGCCCGGCAGCCAGCGCGCCAGATTGCGGCGCGGCACCTGCAGGAAGCGTGCAGCAGGGCGCGCATCACTTGCATAGCGCGCGAGCGCGGCCAGCACCACCTCGTCCTGCAACCAGCCGCCGAGCGGGAGCAGGTGCCGACCTTCGATGCAGTGCTGCAGGACATCGGCAAGTGCCTGCCGCAATTCCTCCAGCGCGCTTGGCGCATAGCCCGGGGCCTCCCTGTCGCTGCGGCGCAAGGGTGACAACAGGCCGGCACTGCGCGCGCGGCTGCCGAGAGCCAGCTGCAACTCCACCGGCGTCAGCCAGGCGCCGGCGGGGCGGCGCTCCAGCGCGTGTACCACGCGCTGGCGAATCTCGCTGATATTGCCGTGCCAGGGATGTTCGCGCAGTGCCTGTTCGGCTTCGGGTGTGAACCCTTTCACCACCACGTTGCGCAAGGCGCACTCCTGATCGAGGATCTTGTGCGCCCAACGCAGAATCGCCTGTTGCCGATGGCGCATCGGCGGCACCCGAATCGGATACGCGGCGAATACGCTGGCCAGCCGTGGCTGTAGCTCGCCAGCGGCCACCAGCCTCGCCAGCGTATCGGGGAACAGCGCAACAAAGCGCATCGGTGGCAGGTAGGTAGCGGGTTCCACATCGACAAACTGGCGCGTGGCAATCTGTCGGGCAAGCCGCAGCTGGGCATCGGCGCTCATCAGCTGGGGCGATTTGAACACCAGGGTTTTGCCGGCACCCATCTCCAGGGCGTGGCGAATGCGACGGTTGGCATCGTCACGATTGCGGAATTCGCGGCAGTCGATAGCCACCAGCGTATCGGGGCCACAGCCGGCACGGCTGTGGAAAATGCGGGCGATATACATTTTGCCCGTGCCACGGGCGCCGACGATGGCTACAGGCGTATCGGTTCGCGCGAGGAAGGCAGCCTGATCGACCGCGCCCTCCATATTGTCGAGGACGTAGCCATCAAGGTTGTCGCCCCGCGCCGGCAAATGCCGTTACCCGCACTTGGAATCGGCACAGTTCAGGCAGGTCATACAGCCATCCATAAGCACAACCGCCTTGGTATTGCACTTGTAGCAGAGGCTTGCGCCGGGAGGAAAGCCGGTGGCTTCCGTTGATGCCGATTCATCCGTTGCCGTGTTGGCACTTTCGCCCATCAGCTCCCGGCGCTTCTCTTCGATAAACTTCTGCTGGTGCTCATCCAGTTTGCTGTCGATCAGACCGATATGCTTCATATGGTCTTCGATAGCGTAGCCAATCTCCGCGACGATCGACGGCATGAACACGCCACCTTTCTTGAAGTAGCCCCCGCGCGGATCGAATACCGCCTTCAGCTCCTCGACCAGGAATGTGGCATCACCGCCCTTGCGAAACACCGCCGAAATCAGCCGGGTGAGGGCGACCACCCACTGGAAGTGCTCCATGTTCTTGGAGTTGATGAACACTTCGAAAGGGCGCCGCAGTTCGTGCTCGGTGCCCTCATTGAGAATGACGTCGTTCACCGTGATGTACAGCGCGTGTTCCGACATCGGGGTTTTCACCTTGTAGGTTGACCCCACCAGGCGTTCCGGACGCTGGAACGACTCGTGCATGTGCACCACGTTGCTGGCCGGCACGGCATCGCGCTCGCCCGCTACCGGCTCCGGCGTCGCGCCCTTCGGTACCACTTTGTAACTGACTATTTTGCTGCCAATCTTGACCGTCATTGCTGTCTCCCGGCTCAGAACTTGCCGTAGTAACCTTCTTTCAAGGCGTCGAACAGGTTGGCAGCGGTGTGCATCTCGCCATCGTACTCCACCTGCTCGTTGCCTTTAAGTTCTATAGTAGAACCATCTTCCAGGGTGAACTGGTAGAGGGTGTTCTCCAGATCCTGCTCTTTCACCAGAACACCCTGGAACGCCTCGGGGTTGAAGCGGAACGTAGTGCACCCCTTGAGGCCCTGGGCGTGGGCGTAGAGGTAGATGTCCTTGAAGTCCTCGAAGGGGTAGTCCGTGGGCACGTTAGCGGTTTTGGAAATGGAGGAATCCACCCACTTTTGCGCTGCGGCCTGAATGTCCACGTGCTGCTTGGGGGTCACGCTGTCGGCAACGACAAAGTAATCGGGCAGTTTTTCCTCTTCCCGCTCGCTGTAGGGCATGGCCCGTGGATTGACCAGGCTGCGATAGGCCAGCAGTTCGAAGGAAAACACATCCACCTTTTCCTTGCTCTTGCGCCCCGTACGGATCACGTTGCGCGCGTAATGGTGGGCGAAGCTCGGCTCGATCCCGTTGCTGGCGTTGTTCGCCAACGACAGGGAGATGGTGCCCGTTGGCGCAATGGACGAGTGGTGGGTAAAGCGCGCGCCGCGCTCTGCTATGCGCTCCACCAGCTCTGGCGCCGCCTCGGCAACCCGCTGCATGTAGCGGCTGTAGCGCGCGTGCAACACCCGCCCCGGCAGGCGATCACCGACGGCGATGCCATCGCGCCGCATCTCCGGGCGGGCCGCCAGCATTTCCGGCGTCACCTCGAACAGGTCATCCATGATCGGTGCCGGGCCCTTTTCTTCCGCCAGCTGTACCGCCTGCTCCCAGCCGACCAGTGCCATTTCGCGGGCAACCTCTTCGGTGAAGACGAGGGAATCCTCGTCGCCGTAAGACATACCGAGCATGGTGATGGTCGATCCCAGGCCGAGGAAACCCATGCCGTGACGCCGCTTGTAGGCAATCTCATGCCGCTGCTGCGGCAGCGGCAGGCCGTTGATCTCGACCACGTTGTCCAGCATACGCGTGAATACGGCAACCACATCGCGATACCGTTCCCAATCGAAACGCGCTTTGTCGGTAAAGGGATCCAGCACCAGACGGGTCAGGTTGATGGAGCCCAGCAGACAGCTGCCGTAAGGGGGGAGGGGTTGTTCACCGCAGGGGTTCGTCGCGCGGATATCTTCCAGCCACCAGTTGTTGTTCATCTGATTGACGCGGTCAATCAGAATGAAGCCGGGTTCGGCAAAATCGTAGGTGGAGGCCATGATCATGTCCCACAGGCGGCGCGCGGGCACCGTCTTGTAGATGCGGCAGGCGACCTCGCCCCGGTCATTGCTGACGTAACCCCCGGTCACCGGGAAATGGCGCCACACGATGCTGCTGTCATTGTCCAGGTCGAGGCCCGCTTCCTCCACTTCCTTGACCGTCATCGGGAAACTCAGCGCCCAGTCCGCCTCGGCCTTGACTGCCTCGATAAACTCGTCGGTAATCAGCAGGCTCAGGTTGAACTGGCGCAGGCGGCCGTCTTCGCGCTTGGCGCGGATAAAGTCCATCACATCGGGGTGGTGGATATCGAAAGTGCCCATCTGCGCCCCGCGCCGACCACCAGCCGACGACACGGTGAAGCACATGCGATCGTAGATATCCATAAAGGACAGCGGGCCGGAGGTGTAGGCACCCGCCCCGCTGACGTAGGCCCCGCGGGGACGCAGGGTGGAAAACTCGTAGCCGATGCCACAGCCAGCCTTCAGCGTCATGCCGGCTTCATGGTTCTTTTGCAGGATGTCGTCCATGGAGTCGGTGATGCTGCCGGACACGGTGCAGTTGATGGTCGAGGTGGCAGGCTTGTAGGCCCCGGCACCCGCATTGGAAATGATCCGTCCGGCGGGCAGTGCGCCGTTCTGCAGGGCCCACAGGAAGCGCTGGTACCAGTGTTTGCGCGCCGCGTCTGTCTCCTCGACGTCGGCGAGTGCCCGGGCTATGCGTTTCAGGGTGTCGGCAATATCCTTGTCGACCGGTTTGCCGTTGCGATCCTGCAGACGGTATTTCTTGTCCCAGATATCCAGTGAGGCGTCCTGAAGCCCGATATCCACAACCGTGTGCAATGCCTTGACCACTTCTCCCATGACCCCTTCCCCGTATCGACTGGCAGCCGCCCTAGTGTGCGCGAAGCTGGCGGGTGAGGGCAAGACAATAGCCCCATATACAGGGCACTTTTTTGGGGCGGGCACCAGATATAGTGTTGCAATCCCTCGACGCGGCGGCTGCAAGGTGCCGGTTTGCGCGGGAGAGTCCACAAGATCGCACCGCGACGCCATGCGTGAGGTCAATGAAATGGCCACCGTGCTCCGCGTTGCGATTTTCCTCGCACGCGGTTTATTTCGCCAATCCGGGCTGCGGTTTCGGCGCCGGATTCTGGCCACAACACTTGGGCGCGGAGCGGTTCTGTCCCATCATCCCCGACGCACGCAAACGGCATGAAGAGGGGTATACCCGTGAGCTTGACAGGCAAGGCAGCGATTGTGGGCTGCGCCCAGTACCGGCCGGAAAAATACGCGACGGCACCACAGATGTTCCACCTTGAGCAGATTGCCGACCTGGCGCGGCTGGCGCTGATTGACGCCGGTCTTACCCTGCGTGACATCGACGGGCTGGCCGTGAACGGGGCCCATTTCAACGAGGCGACCGCCTTTGTGCCCGCGGTAGTGGCGGAGTACCTGGGACTGCAGGTGGGCTTCGCCGAAACCGTGGACCTCGGTGGTACCAGCGCGGTGGCCATGGCGTGGCGAGCAGCCGCGGCAATACAGCTGGGATTGTGCCGCGCCGTGCTCTGCGTGCTACCCGGCCGTCTCGCACCGCCAGACCCGGACGCAGACCCGGCGGCTGTCGCAGCGGCCATGCAGCTCGGCGCACACAGCGGCTGCTTTGGCGCCCCGGAAGCCGAGTTCGACCTGCCCTACGGTCATGTCGGCCAGAATACCGGGTACGCCATGATCGCCCAGCAGTACGCGCACCGCTACGGCTACGACGCCGCTGCCATGGCGGGCATTGCCGTGGCGCAGCGGAGTAACGCACAAGCCAACCCCGAAGCGCTGTTCTATGGGCAGCCGATCAGCGTGGAAGACGTGCTGAACAGCAAGATGGTGGCGGACCCCCTGCACATCCTCGAGATTGTGATGCCGGTGGCGGGTGGCGCCGCGTTTATCGTCGCCGCCGACGACCTGGCGCGCGAATGCCGCCATCGACCGGTCCTGATACGCGGCTGCGGGGAACAGCTGGACTTCAAGTCCCCCAGCTACGCCCGCGACATGACCGTTACCCCCATTGCGCGCGCAGCACAGCGCGCCTTCCTGATGGCGGGTATGCAGCCCGCCGATATGGATATGGCGCAAATCTATGACTGCTACACCATCACCGTCCTGCTCAGCCTGGAGGATGCCGGGTTTTGCGCCAAGGGCGAGGGTATGGCCTTTGTGCGCGACCACGACCTGACCTGGCGCGGCGACTTCCCACTGAACACCCACGGCGGACAACTGTCCTTTGGCCAGGCAGGCACAGCCGGCGGCATGTCACAGCTTATCGAGGCGGTGACCCAGATACGCGGCACCGCTGGCGAACGGCAGCTGCGCCGCCACGATACCGCGTTTGTCTCCGGCACCGGAGGCGTGATGAGTGAGCAGGGCGCGCTGATCCTGACGGGAGCCTGAGCATGAACGCATTGATTCCACGACCCACCGACATCACCCGGCCATTCTGGGAAGGTCTGCGCGAGCGTCGCATCATGATCCCGCGCTGCCAGGCCTGCGGCGGCTGGGTGTTCTATCCCCGGCGGCACTGCACCCACTGCGCCGCGCAGGATCTGGCATGGACCGAGGTCTCCGGCAGAGCAACCCTGTGCACCTTCACCATCGCCCGAGTGCCCACGCTGCCCGGGTTTGCGGGCGCCGAACCGCAGAACCTCGCTGTTGTCACCTTCAACGAGGGGTTCAACATGAACACCGCGCTCACGGGTGTCGCGCCGGATGCCATGCGCATTGGCATGTCCCTGCGGCCCGTCTTTGACGTGCTCGACGCAGCGGGGCATACACGCCTGCTGTTTACTGCGGACTGACTGACCCCGGCAACCCGTCGCCCTGTGCCAGCAGCGCAGCTGACGCCAGCCACAGCAGGCGCAGGGCCAGCACCGTCAGCACGATATTGAGCAACCGGGTGAAGCGTTGGTCACTGACGGTGCCCAGCAGACGCACACCACACCAGGTACCCACAAACCCCGCGCCAATCATGGCGACAGCGAAGCCGAGCCAGTCGCGAAACACAAACCCGGCGGCGCCGAACACCAGCAGCTTGGGAGCGTGTTGCAGCACCATGGCGAAGGCGAAGGTGGCCACGGTGCGAAACCGGTCTGTCTGGGTCTGCTTGATAAAGGCAGCCACCAGCGGCCCGGTCGCACCGACGAACAGGCTGGCGAAACTGCTGAGCGTTGCCGCAATAAACAGGCCTGCACTTCCCAAAGCCGCTCGTGGCAGGGGCGGCCCCCAGCAGAGGTAAAGCACGAAAAGGCCAATGGCCAGCTGCCAGACTGCGGCGGGCAACGTGACCAGCAGCAGGGCGCCCGCGACAACGCCGAGAACGACACCGGGGGCAAAGGCGCGCATCAGCCGCCAGTCGATATGGCGCCAGGTCAGGGCCGCGCGCCCGCCGTTCGAGCCCAGCTGGATCAGGCCGTGGACGGGAATAATCACCGCTGGCGGCAAAAAGAGCGCGAGCAGCAACAGCAGGAGTACACCGCCGCCGGCGCCCAGGCTTGCGGTGAGCAGTGAAGTGAGTGCAGAGCAGGCCACCAGGCCGAGGGTCGTCGCGACGTCCAGCCCTGGCGGTATGATCACGTCAGCTGTAGCGCGCCCTGCAGGGGCCCGGGCACAAGCAGTCCGCGCAGGCCCACCGTAAGCTCGCCATCGCTCAGCACCCGGCAACAGACGCCGCCGCGCCAGTCCGGCGCCAATGCCGCCTGCAGGCCCTGATAAGCGGCATCCATGCGCCGGCAGGGATCCGTTTCGCGGGTGATCTCCAGAGTCAGGCTGCCAAGCTGCAGCTGTTGCCCCACCGAGTCCGGCCCGAATTCGACGCCGCTCACCAGCAGATTGGCGCGACGCTGGGTCCAGCACAAGCTCACCCCGAGCTCCGCGCAGGCGGTGTTCCAGCTTTCAAGGCTGAGCACCGTGACCTGGCGTTTACCGGGACGGCCGCGCGCATCCCCTGCAACGCCGGCCCGACGTGTCACCGCAGCGGCGGACAGGCGTTGCATGGGCGCAGCGGAGCGCTCACGGACGGCGATGCCGCAGAGTTCGATGGAGGTCGCAGCCGCAGGGGAGGACATGGGCCCGGCTACACGTCCAGGTTAGCCACCGACAGCGCGTTCTGCTCAATGAACTCGCGACGGGGTTCCACGTGATCGCCCATCAGCGTGGTAAAGATCTGGTCTGCGGCGATGGCATCCTCAATCGTCACCTGCAGCATACGCCGGGCCTCCGGATCCATGGTGGTTTCCCAGAGCTGCTCCGGGTTCATTTCGCCGAGGCCTTTGTAGCGCTGGATGTTGTAGCCCTTGCGCGCCTCCGCCATCAGCCAGCTGAGGCCCTCCTCGAAGCTGCGGGTGGGGAAGGTCTTATCTCCGCGCTTGAAATAGCCGTCTTCGTCGATGAGCGTGTTCAGGGTTTCGCCCAGGGCAATCAGGCTGCGGTACTCGCCCGATGAAAAGAATTCGTGGCGGTACTCGGTTTCTGTTTCAACGCCGTGCGCCAGCAGCTTGACCACCGGGTAGTGGGTCTGCCGTTCATGGTCGCGGCGCACGCTCACGGTATACGCTGCGCCCTTGGGCGCCACGGTTTGTAAGCGCTCACTAAGCTGCTCCGCAAAGGCGATCACAGCGGCTTCGTCACGCATGTCCTCAGGTAACAGGCTGCTACCGTACACCATCTGCCAGAGCACCGGTGGCGCGTACAGCCTGCCGAGGCGGTCAATGGTTGCCGCCACCTTGCGGAAGCTCTCCACCAGCTCCTCGAGACCCGCACCGGAGATCGGCGGTGCCTCGGGATTGACGATAATCGCGGCGCCTTCCAGTGCGGCCTGGGTCAGATAGCGGTTCAGCGCTTCATCATCCTTCAGGTACTGCCCCTGTTTGCCGCGGGATATCTTGTACAGCGGCGGTTGCGCAATAAAGATGTGTCCACGCTCGATCAGCTCGCGCATCTGGCGGAAAAAGAAGGTCAGCAACAGCGTGCGAATGTGCGAGCCATCGACATCCGCGTCGGTCATGATGATGATGCTGTGGTAACGCAACTTCTCCGGATTAAACTCGTCCTTGCCAATGCCGCAACCCAGCGCGGTCACAATGGTGCCCACCTCGGCCGAACCCAGCATCTTGTCAAAGCGGGCTTTCTCCACATTGAGAATCTTGCCCTTCAGGGGCAGGATCGCCTGGAACTTGCGGTTTCTGCCCTGCTTGGCGGAGCCGCCGGCGGAGTCACCCTCAACCAGGTAGATTTCCGACAGCGCAGGATCTTTCTCCTGACAGTCGGCCAGTTTGCCCGGCAGGCCGGCGATGTCCAGAGCGCCCTTGCGCCGGGTCATTTCGCGGGCCTTGCGAGCTGCTTCGCGGGCTCGAGCGGCATCCAGCATCTTGCCGACAACGGCCTTCGCTTCACCGGGGTTTTCCAGCAGATAGTCGTTGAAGTGGGCATTCATCGCCTGTTCCACCGCGGTCTTCACTTCGGAAGAGACCAGCTTGTCTTTGGTCTGCGATGAAAACTTCGGATCCGGCACTTTGACCGAGATAATGGCCGTCAAGCCTTCCCGCGCGTCGTCGCCGGTGGTGGACACCTTGGCCTTCTTCGCCATGCCCTCGCGTTCGATATAGGTATTCAGGCTGCGCGTCAGCGCCGCACGGAAACCCGCGAGGTGGGTCCCGCCGTCTCTCTGGGGAATGTTGTTGGTGTAACAGAAGATGTTTTCCGAAAAGGAGTCATTCCACTGCAATGCCACCTCAACACCGATACCGTCCTCCAGGTCCACCTGGAAGTGGAAGGGCTTGTTCACCGGGGTTTTGTTGTTGTTCAGATAGTCGACGAAAGCGCGGAGGCCCCCGTCGTAGCAGTAATTTTCCTCACGGCCTGAGCGCTCGTCCTTCAACCGAATGTTCACACCGGAGTTCAGGAACGCGAGTTCCCGCAGACGCTTGGCAAGCTGGTCAAAATGGAACTGGATGTTGGTGAATGTATCCGGGGAAGGGTGGAAGCGCACAGAGGTGCCGGTGCCTTCAGTTTCACCGATCACCGCCAGGGGCGCCTGTGGAACCCCGTGATGATAGACCTGTTCATAGCGTTTGCCCTCTCGCCGGATGGTCAGCACCAACTCCCGCGACAGGGCGTTGACCACGGAGACCCCAACACCGTGCAAGCCGCCGGACACCTTGTAGGTGTTGTCATCGAATTTGCCACCAGCGTGCAACACGGTCATGATGACTTCCGCCGCAGAAACGCCTTCCTCGTGCATTTCCGTGGGAATACCGCGCCCGTCGTCACTGACCGTGACGGATTCATCGGGGTGTATCACGATATCGACCCGACTACAGTGACCCGCAAGCGCCTCATCAATGGAGTTATCCACGAGCTCAAACACCATATGGTGCAAGCCCGTACCATCGTCGGTGTCACCTATGTACATGCCGGGGCGCTTACGGACCGCATCAAGGCCCTTCAGGACCTTGATACTGGACGAATCGTAGCTTTGCTCGTTGTCACTCATGGATAACTCTCTTCTTCTCTCTACTACCGGCCCGCCGTTGCGGTGCCAGCTCATATCGTCTCGATATCGGGCCCAGCCTGACATCGCTCAAGGGCGGCCCAATGCGGGCTGCTACTACTTCGGATCCGAGGCCGACCTCTGTACCACGCGGCCGTGTTCCACGTGGAACATCATTGGGCTCACACCCTCAGGCCACATCCCTTCAAGATCTTCGGCGTCGACGCAGGTGATGAACACCTGTGCCTGCAGCGCCGTCAGCGCCTCACAGACTTGTCTGCAGTGCTGAGCGTCAAGCTCCGATGGCAGATCATCCACCAAATAGACGCAACCGCGGGGCTGGGACTCAGCCATTATCTGCCCCTGCGCCAACTTCAGGCCGCAAACCACCAGCTTCTGCTGCCCTCGCGAAAGGGTCTCCGACGCCGAGTACCCCGACACCGTAACACGAAGGTCCGCACGCTGGGGGCCAACATGGGTATAACCCTGCTCACTGTCAGCCGTCTCACTGGACGCCAGTGCCTCGCCATAGGCCAGGGACTTGTCCCATCCCTTCCGATAACGCAGCTCAAGCCCCTCAAGCCCCGGCGAAAGCTCCGCCATAATGGCCCGAAACCGAGGGGCCAGCACTTCAAAATAGGCCTGACGGTAGCGGTGGATCTGTTCTCCTGAAGCCGCCAGCTCCCGCGTCCATACCGATAACTCCGAATGTTCCAGTTTACCACGCCGCAGGAGCTTGTTGCGCTGTTTTACACAGCGTTGGAAGCGCTGCCATTCACTGAAAAAACGTTGTTCCACGTGGAACACACCCCAGTTGAGGAACTGGCGCCGCGCCGCAGGGCTACCGGTCAGCAAATCAAAGGATGCCGCATTCAACACCTGCAGGGGCAGGTGGGCAACCAGTTCTGCCACGGAACGTAGCTTCTCGCCAGCCAGTTTGATCTGCAGCTCGCCGCTGAGATCGCGCTGAACGGCCACCGAGGCCCGCTGCCCCGCCGTCGCAAACTCGGTCACGCCGTATACGGTGCAGCGCTGTTCACCGTGGGTAACCAGGGTCCGAGGGGTACCCGCACGAAAGCTGCGCGACATGCCCAGCATATGCACCGACTCGAGGATGCTGGTTTTGCCGCTGCCATTGGGGCCGTAAAAAATATTTACCTGTCCCAGCTCGCGCAGCGCGACCTGGGACAGATTACGGAGGTGGTGGATCTGTAATTGAGTTAACAAAAACGGCTGTTACAACCGCATCGGCATAACAACGTAAAGGGAATCACCATCTTCCGATTCTTCCAGCAAGGCACTGCTGTTGGGGTCGGACAGAGAGAGCTTGACCTGTTCGCCGCTCAGCACGCCCAGCACATCCAGCAGATAACTGACGTTGAAACCGATCTCGACCGGGTCGCCCTGGTAATCAACAGGCACCTGCTCTTCAGCCTGTTCCTGTTCGGGGTTGTTTGCCACGATTTCGATAACGTCGGTCGCCACCTTCAGGCGCACGCCCCGGTACTTTTCATTGGAAAGAATCGCCGTGCGAGTGAAGGCCTGACGCAGCTCCAGGCGGGAGCCCAACACAATTTTGTCAGCCGCACGGGGCAGCACACGCTCGTAATCGGGGAATTTGCCATCCACCAGCTTGGAGGTGAAGGTAAAACCCTCCGTCGTGGCGCGAAGATGGTTGCTACCCAGCACCACCACGATGTCCTCGTCTTCTTCCAGCAGCAATCGAGACAGTTCAAGTACACCTTTGCGCGGCAGAATCACCTGGGTGTCCTCATCGACAGGCAACGGCGAGGGCAGGGTACACATGGCCAGACGGTGACCATCGGTGGCGACCACCCGCAGGCGACCCGCCTTGAGTTCCAGCAACATTCCGTTCAGATAGTAACGGACATCCTGCTGTGCCATGGCAAAAGCCGTGCGATCAATCAGCCGGCGTAACTGGCCCTGCTTGACCGTAAAGCGATGCGTACCCACCCCCTCTTCAACAGCGGGAAACTCGCGAGCAGGCAGCGTCGAAAGCGTGAAACGGCTGCGCCCGGAGCGCACCGTGACTTTGCCGTCCTCCACGGTGAACTGGATATCACTGCCTTCCGGCAGCGACTTGCAGATATCCACCAGTTTGCGCGCCGGAACTGTCACCTCGCCGGGCGCAGACGCCGGGGCGGGTAGCGCCACGCGCCCGACCAACTCAACCTCCAGGTCAGTGCCGGTTAATGAGAGTTGATCGCCTTCCAGCACGAGTAACACGTTGGACAGAATGGGCAACGTCTGCCTGCGCTCGACGACGCCGGCAACCAGATTAAGGGGCTTGAGCAACGCATCCCGTGAAATCGAGAACTTCATAAATCCAGGTTCCTTCCGAACGCGCCTACGTTGTGAGTGAGCGCAGCAAGTTTTTGTAATCTTCCCGAATATCAGAGTTGGTTTCGCGAAGTTCTTTTATTTTACGGCATGCGTGCAACACTGTCGTGTGGTCTCTGCCGCCAAAGCTGTCGCCAATTTCCGGCAGGCTGTGGTTCGTCAACTCCTTGGCCAGGGCCATCGCCACCTGGCGCGGCCTCGCAACCGAGCGACTGCGACGGCGCGACATCAGGTCGGCGATCTTGATCTTGTAGTACTCGGCGACGGTGCGCTGGATATTGTCCAGGCTGACCTGCTTGTCCTGCAGTGCGAGCAGATCCTTGAGACTCTCTTTGACCAGATCCACATCGACGGGTTTTCCAGTGAAGTTAGCGCTCGCTATCACTCTTTTCAGCGCACCCTCCAGCTCTCTCACATTGGAGCGAATGCGCTGGGCGATAAAAAACGCGGCGTCCGGTGGCAGGGTGATACGCGACTGCGCCGCCTTGTTCATCAGGATGGCCACCCGGGTTTCCAGCTCAGGAGGCTCAACCGCCACCGTCAGCCCCCAGCCAAAGCGGGATTTCAGACGCTCTTCCAGGCCATCAATCTCCTTCGGGTAGCGATCGCAGGTGAGAATCATCTGCTGCCCCCCTTCAAGCAGGGCGTTAAAGGTGTGGAAAAATTCTTCCTGCGAACGGTCTTTCTTGGCGAAAAACTGAATGTCGTCAATCAGCAGTGCATCCACCGAACGGTAATAGCGCTTGAAGTCACTGATCGCGTTGAGTTGCAGCGCCTTTACCATATCGGCCACAAACCGCTCTGAGTGCAGGTAGACCACCTTGGCTTCTGGATTCTGTTGCTTCAGGGCGTTACCGACCGCATGCATCAGGTGGGTTTTACCCAGACCGACGCCGCCATAGAGAAACAGCGGGTTGTATGCTTCACCGGGGTTCTCGGCAACCTGGCGGGCTGCTGCAAGGGCCAGCTGGTTCGACTTACCCTCCACGAAGTTGTCGAAGGTATAGGAATCAACAAGATTGGGTTGCTGTGCATCCTCACTGGGCGACCGGCTGCGCAGGGCTGATGTCGCCAGACCGAACTCCTGTTGCGGCGGCGCCACCGCCTGTATTCTGGACGCCCCGACACTGCGCAGCGCGGCACCACCGCCGTTAACGGCATAGCCCGACACGGCCGGTGGGCTGTACTCTTCAACGTTGTGCACCACGCCGAGAGGCTCCCGGACCGGCTGAACAGACTCCAGCTCTCGGGCCTGGCCGATCTCCAGTGCGAGTTGCGGTGCCTCGGCAGGCGCGATCTGCTGCAACAGTTCGCGTATGCGCGGCGCAAACTTGTCGCTGACGAAGTCCTTGATAAACCGGTTAGGTGCAAACAGCGTCAACTGTCGCCCATTCTGGCTACTCTGCAGCGGACGAATCCAGGTATTGAACTGCTGGCTTGGCAACTCGTCCTGAAGACGATTGACACACTGCTGCCATATGACGTCTGGCAAAATTCTCCCCTTTGAAGGCCTTGATCCCACCTTCACAACAACGATTACGCCCATCACGTAGTGTGAGTTCGCGCTGTAAAAACTTCCGGGCTTTTCGATCCCGGTGCGCTGATAATACCCGTGAAGCCGCAAGTTATCCACACCTCAGCCGGTTTTTTTTCAACGTATTATTTATATATTTTTCATATACTTAGGGTTTTTTTGGGTGTTTTTTAAGCGGTTGGTGGCCACACCTCCTGTGAACACAGGATCTGTGTATAAGCTGTGCATATATTAGGGGCAAGGTGTGTGCTGTTTACCGAAAGGCGCGCCACGACTGGCATCTCCGCCGCCGCTGATAGAGGGCAGCGAGTGCACCGCCACTGCCGGCACAAAGCGCAAAAATAAAGGGCAGGTCTGTCATTGAATTCAACGCGGGCTTTCTCTAGAATAGCCAACCTTTTTGCGGCCCGGTACTCCACCGCGCGCCCTGTGCTGTATCGTTCACAGGGTGGGTGAAGCATCAGCCTTCTATTTATTACCTCCTATTTGGAACAGCGTCATGAAAAGAACATTTCAGCCCAGCGTCCTGAAGCGCAAGCGCACCCATGGCTTCCGCTCTCGTATGGCCACCAAGAACGGCCGTCTGGTCCTCAGCCGCCGTCGTGCGAAGGGTCGCAAGCGCCTGTCTGCCTGATGCGGGAGAGCCTTCGTGAGCGCAGCCGCTGAGTGCGAACCGAGTGCTGGCGCTTTCGGCAAATGCAGGCGCCTGTTGAATGCGGCCCAATATCGGGCCGTTTTCGATGGAGCCTCCCTAAAGGCCTCGCACCGTCATCTGCTGATGCTGGCGCGACCTGCCGACGGTCTGCACAGCCGGCTGGGGCTGGTTATCGCCAAGAAGAACGTACGCAAGGCGGTACAGCGCAATCGCATCAAACGCATCGTCAGGGAATCGTTCAGGCAACTGCCTGATACCGGCGCCCCGCTGGACATCGTATTTCTGGCGCGCCGCGGCCTGGACGATATGGACAACGCTTCACTGTTCGCCACGCTGGGAGAACAATGGCAAAAGCTGTCACGACACAAGGCGACACACCCGGGCGCGCGAGACCGCTGATGCGCCGTCTCTTTATCGCCCTGATTGCTGTGTACCGCTACGCCATCAGCCCATTTCTGGGCAATCACTGCCGATTTTACCCGAGCTGCTCACACTACGCTCAGGAAGCCATCGATTTGCACGGCGTTATCCGAGGCTCATACCTCACTCTGCGCCGGCTTGGCAAATGCCATCCCTGGCATGAGGGTGGGCTCGACCCGGTGCCCCCCTGCAAGCACACTCACTGACAAAGCTGATACCCGCTATGGATTTCCAACGTACTCTGCTGATCGGCGCCATCGCCCTTCTCTCATTCATGCTGCTGACTGAGTGGGTCGCCTTCAAGGACGCCAAAACCACGGCGGAGCAACCCGTCGCCAGCCGCCTGATCACTGCCGAGCCGGATAGCCTGCCGGAACCGGCCGCGGCATTACCTGCTACCACCGCAGCAGACTCGGGCAACGAGGACCTGCCACAAGCACCCGAATCCATTGCCGACACGCAGACCTCATCGACGCCGGAAGTGATCAGCAACAGTGGCGACATCATCACCGTGCACACCGATGTGCTCCAGGTTGCCATTGACCTGCGCGGCGGCGACATCGTGGAGCTGGCACTGCCGGAACACCTTGAGGATATCGACAAGCCCAACCAGCCCTTCGTGCTGCTGGAGCAGAACGAGCGCCGCATCTACGTCGCACAGAGTGGCCTGATTGGGCCGAATGGTATCGACAGTGAATCCCGCGCTCACTTCAGCGCCGCACAATCACGCTATGAGCTGGCACCCAACGCGGATGAACTGACCGTCGACCTGCTGTGGCAGAACGCGGAGGGACTGAGCGTGACCAAGCGCTTTACCCTGCGCCGCGGTGACTACCTGATGACCGTGAGCTATATCGTCGACAACAAAACCAGTGAACGCTGGCAGGGCAACCTGTTCGGCCAGATCAAGCGGGACAGCAGTAAGCCCTCGACGGTTGACTCCAGCGGCATGGGCCTGCAGCCCTTTCTGGGCGCTGCCATCACCCAGCCCGACGAACGCTTCACCAAGTTCAGCTTCAAGGACATGCGGGAAGAACCTTTCCGCGCGCAGCTTCCGGGTGGCTGGATCGCCATGATTCAGCACTACTTCCTCAGCGCCTGGATTCCGGCAGCAGACCAGAGCCATACCTACAGCACACGGGTAACCTCATCCGGCTTTAATATTGCGGGCTTTACCAGCCCTGCGCTGGTGGTGGATCCCGGCCAGCAGGGCAGTGTCAGCGCCGGCTTCTACGCGGGACCCAAGGACCAGTACCGGCTTGCAGAAATTTCCCCCTACCTAGACCTCAGCGTGGATTACGGCTGGCTGTGGTGGATTGCGCAGCCGCTGTTCTGGCTGCTGATCAAAATCCACGCCTTCGTCGGCAACTGGGGTGTCGCCATCATCCTGCTGACCGTTTTGATCAAGGCCGTCTTCTTCAAGCTGTCAGCCACAAGTTATCGCTCAATGGCCAATATGCGCCGTGTAGCGCCAAAAATGCAGGACATCCGGGAGCAATACGCCGAGGACAAGGCCAAGCAAAGCCAGGCGATGATGGAGCTGTATCGCAAGGAGAAGATCAACCCGATGGGCGGCTGCCTGCCGGTGCTGGTGCAGATGCCGGTGTTCATCTCACTCTACTGGGTGCTGATGGAGAGCGTTGAACTGCGCCATTCACCTTTCTTCCTGTGGATTGAAGACCTGTCGGTCATGGACCCCTACTTTGTGCTGCCGCTGCTGATGGGTGCCAGCATGTGGTTCATGCAGAAGCTGAACCCGCCGCCACCAGACCCGATGCAGGCCAAGATCATGCAGTGGTTGCCCGTGATCTTCACCTTCTTCTTTCTCTGGTTTCCGGCGGGCCTCGTACTCTACTGGGTGGTCAACAACCTGCTCTCCATGGCCCAGCAGTACGTCATCACCCGACAGATCGAAAAGTCGGACGCCAAAGCGAAAGCCTAGTAGCGCCCCCTGCGGGGCGCTGCGCGGCTGGCGTATACTGCCGCTGTGACAACTACTCCCTACCACGCAGACACGATTGCCGCCATAGCCACTGCGCCCGGACGCGGTGGTATCGGCATTGTGCGCCTGTCCGGTCCTTCCGCTGCACCCATTGCCGAGCGTCTTACAGGCAGACAGCTCACCCCGAGACACGCGCATTTCTGCCTGTTTGCGGATGCCCGGGGAGAGACACTGGACAGCGGTATCGCCCTCTATTTTCCTGCACCCCATTCCTTTACGGGGGAAGACGTTGTCGAACTGCAGGGACATGGCGGGCCGGTCGTACTGGACCTGCTGGTCGCCGCCTGCCTTGCGCTTGGTGCGCGACAGGCACGGGCAGGGGAGTTCTCAGAGCGCGCCTACCTCAACGACAAACTTGACCTGGCGCAGGCGGAAGCCATCGCCGACCTGATCAACAGCACCACCGAGCAGGCGGCACGCAATGCACACCGCTCCCTGCAGGGCGCCTTCTCACAGGAAATCGACCGGCTGGTCGCAGAGGTCACCCGCCTGCGTGTGTACGTGGAGGCCGCGATCGACTTCCCCGAAGAGGAAATCGACTTTCTGGCCGATGGACACGTGGCAGATTCACTACAGACCCTGGCCGCACAACTGGGCGTGGTTATGACGGCGGCACAGCAGGGAAGCCTGTTGCGCGAGGGCATGAAGGTCGTCATTGCCGGGCGCCCCAACGCCGGCAAATCCAGCCTGCTGAACGCTCTGGCAGGCCAGGAAAGTGCCATCGTCACGGACATTGCGGGAACCACACGGGACATCCTGCGAGAGCATATCCAGATTGATGGAATGCCGCTGCACATTGTGGATACCGCGGGACTTCGCGCCAGTGACGACGCCGTGGAGCAGGAAGGCATCCGCCGCGCACAACGCGAAATCGCCAGCGCAGATCGCATACTGCTGGTGGTCGACATGAATGACGACAGCCCGTTACCCGACGACCTATGGCCCGGTTATCCCGCAAGCGCTGTGCCGGTGACGCTTATCCAGAACAAATGTGACCTGGCCGGTGAGGCGCCGGGGGTGAGTCAGGAGGGCGACTCCGTCACCGTGCGGCTTTGCGCCCGTTCGGGCGCCGGGGTGCCGCTGCTGCGTGAACACCTAAAACAGTGTATCGGTTACACCGGCGCTGCCGGTGATACCTTCAGTGCACGGCGCCGGCACTTGCAGGCGCTCTCGATCGCGGCTGAACACCTGGAAAACGGGCGTCGACAGTTGGAGGAGGCGGGCGCAGGAGAGCTGCTGGCAGAGGACCTGCGTCTGTGCCACGACACCCTGGGCGAAATCACTGGAAAAATGTCCAGTGACGCGCTGCTGGGCGAGATATTCTCCAGTTTCTGCATCGGTAAATAGATCGCGTCCCTGGCCACAGTTTGTACACAGCTTGTACCGCTGTTTTGTCACCAGTGTCCGGCAACGGATAACCCTGTGGACAACCGGACGTGAAACGCGGTAGTGAACTGGGGGCAAACGGCTACCTGCCTGTAGCGCTGTAGTCACCAGCGGTTTCGATCCCCAGTGCATACACAGCCAAACCACGCCAGGAACAGCGCTTCATCGCCTGCTTATCATTGCAGCAAGTCTTTGAAATATCTGCGTAAAGACCGCTTGTTCACCGAAAGAGGCTCGCTATTCAATAACAATATCAGTTCTATTCTTTCATCTTTCAAAGCGTATTTATTTAATGCATTACTCAGCGGATGCGTCACAACAAAACATGCACCGAGGCGTGAGAAAACACAGAACATCTTTTGAACAACTGACCTCGCGGACGTATAATCGCCGGCCCGGTAATGACCCACCGGGCCAGGAGGCGCAGCAGCGTGGAATACACACAGAGCTTTGATGTGATTGTGATCGGCGGCGGCCACGCTGGCACCGAAGCCTGCCTGGCGGCTGCGCGTATGGGCTGTCGCACCCTGCTCCTGACCCACAGTGTCGACACCCTGGGCCAGATGTCATGCAACCCCGCGATCGGCGGCATCGGCAAGAGCCATCTGGTGCGTGAAGTGGATGCCCTTGGCGGCGCCATGGCACGCGCCACAGACCGTGCGGGTATCCAGTTCCGCGTGTTGAATGCACGCAAGGGGCCAGCGGTGCGCGCGACGCGTGCGCAGGCGGACCGTGTGCTCTACCGCAATGCCATTCGTGAGATTATTGAAGCACAGCCCGGTTTATCGATCTTCCAGCAACCGGTAGATGACCTGCTGGTGGAACAGGGTCGCGTTGCAGGTGCGGTCACCCAGATGGGATTGATTTTCCGCGCCCCCACCGTCGTGCTGACAACCGGCACCTTCCTCGGTGGCAAGATTCACATCGGTCTGCAAAACAGTGCCGGCGGGCGCGCCGGTGATCCGCCCTCCATCGCCCTGGCACAGCGACTGCGCGAAATGCCCTTCCGTGTCGACCGGCTGAAAACCGGCACACCGCCGCGTATCGATGCGCGCAGTGTGGATTTCAGCACACTGGAAGAGCAGTGGGGCGATGCAGACGCCCCCGCCATGTCGTTTTTGGGCAGCGTTGCCGAGCGTCCGCAGCAGCGCTGCTGCTGGATAACGCACACCAACGAACGCACCCACGAGATTATCCGTGGCGGCCTCGACCGCTCACCGATGTACTCGGGGGTCATCGAGGGTGTCGGGCCCCGCTACTGCCCAAGCATTGAAGATAAAATTCACCGCTTTGCCGACAAGGCATCGCACCAGGTGTTCATCGAGCCCGAGGGCCTGACCACCAGCGAACTGTACCCCAATGGTATTTCCACCAGCCTGCCCTTCGATGTGCAGCTTGCCCTGGTCCGCTCCATCAAAGGGTTTGAAAACGCGCACATCACGCGGCCCGGGTACGCCATCGAGTATGATTACTTCGACCCCCGCGACCTGCAGTATTCGCTGGAGACCCGTGCCTTGCCCGGCCTGTACTTCGCTGGGCAGATCAACGGCACCACGGGTTACGAAGAGGCAGCGGCACAGGGCCTGCTGGCCGGTCTCAACGCAGCGCTGGCGGTGCAGGGCAAGGAACCCTGGTGTCCAAGGCGCGACGAAGCCTATATCGGCGTGCTGGTGGATGACCTGATAACCCTGGGTACCCTCGAGCCCTATCGCATGTTTACCTCCCGCGCGGAGTATCGCCTGCTGCTGCGTGAGGACAACGCCGACCTGCGTCTCACGGAAACCGCTCACCGCCTGGGGTTGATCGACGACGTGCGCTGGGTCCGGTTCGCGCGCAAACGCGATGCCATTGCCTCGGAAACGCAACGCCTGGCGACCACCTGGATACACCCGGGAACGGCTGCAGCGGCAACGCTGGAGCCCAAGCTGAAGGGACCCCTCACCCGGGAGTACAGCCTCGCCGACCTGCTGAAGCGACCTGGCATTGGTTATGCCGACGTGGCCGCGTTGAAAGGTGAACCGCTGGCCGATGAACAGGCCGCTGAGCAGGTGGAAATCCAGGCCAAGTACGCCGGCTATATCGACCGGCAGCAGGAAGAGATTGCCCGCCTGCGCCGCTATGAGCAGACCCCACTCCCTGATTCACTGGATTACAGCACCGTAGACGGTCTGTCCCACGAGGTGCGCCAGAAACTGAGTGAGGCGCGTCCGTCGACCCTGGCGCGTGCTGGCAGAATTCCCGGGGTAACGCCCGCAGCGGTGTCCCTGCTGCTGATTTATCTAAAGAAGCGCGGCGCTCTCGAGCGTGGCAGCGAACGCATAAGCGCCTGAGTTGGACGCGGCACTTGCGCGGCAGCTGGGCGCCGGGCTCAACGCCCTGGGCGTTGCGACCAACGCTGTGCAACAACAGCTGCTGCTCGATTACCTCGCGTTGTTGGTGAAGTGGAACCGCGCCTATAACCTGACAGCCGTTCGCGACCCCGCCGCCATGGTGACCCGGCACCTGCTGGACAGCCTGGCGGTAGCGCCGTGGCTCACCGGCAGCCGCTGCATTGATGTGGGCACCGGCGCCGGATTGCCCGGTATTCCACTGGCGATCCTGTTTCCCGAGCGCGAGTTTCATCTGCTGGACAGTAATGGCAAGAAGACCCGCTTCCTGTTCCAGGCCAGAACTGCGCTGGGTCTGGACAACGTGACGGTGCACCACAGTCGGGCAGAAACCTTCATACCAGAACAGGGCTTCGATGTAGTGCTCTCCCGGGCCTTTGCCTCACTCCAGGATATGCTGGCCGTAACCCGACATTTACTGGCGCCGGGTGGTGTTTTGCTTGCCATGAAGGGCGCACGCCCCGATGATGAACTGCAGGCAATCACGCAACACTGTGCTGTGCGCCACATCAGGCCCCTGCAGGTGCCGGGGCTTGACGAGCAGCGTCACTTGGTAGAACTTGCCCTGTTGCCGACCATCGATAATCAGCATCGGCCCTAGCCAACAATACGGGAGTGCGCCTTGGCACGAGTTCTTGCAATTGCAAACCAGAAAGGCGGTGTGGGCAAAACCACTACATCTGTCAACCTGGCGGCATCCCTTGCAGCGATGAAACAGCGCCTGTTGCTGGTCGATCTGGATCCCCAGGGCAACGCGACGATGGGCAGCGGGGTGGACAAACACAGCGTCGAGCGCAGCATCTATGATGTGCTGGTGCACCGCGCGCCGGTGAACCTGATCACCCGGCGGGTACCGGAGGGTGGCTACGATGTGCTCCCCGCCAACGACGACCTCACAGCCGCCGAGGTGGAGCTGATCGGGGTTGAGCAGCGTGAACGCCGACTGAATACCGCACTGCGCGAAGTCTCTTCCGTGTACGACTACATCCTCATCGACTGTCCACCGTCCCTCAATATGCTCACGCTCAACGGGCTGGTCGCTGCCGACGGTGTGCTGATTGCAATGCAGTGCGAATACTTCGCCCTGGAGGGCCTGTCGGCGCTGGTGAATACCATCCAGCGCGTTGCGGAGTCCGTGAACCCGCTGCTACGCATTGAGGGCATCCTGCGTACGCTGTATGACCCCCGCAACAGCCTGACCAACCAGGTCTCCAACCAGTTGCACGAACACTTCGGTGAGGCAGTTTATCGTACGGTTATTCCGCGCAACGTGCGCCTCGCCGAGGCACCCAGCCACGGTCTGCCGGTGATGTATTACGACCGGCACTCCCGCGGGTCCCGGGCCTATATGGCCCTTGCGGGAGAAGTCATTCGCCGCGAGGAAAAGCGCCGCGCCGCCGCTGCAGGCACCGTGGTCAAGGAATAGGAGAGCACAATGTCAGCCAGAAAACGGGGTTTGGGGCGCGGCCTGGATGCGCTGCTGGGTGCTGGCACACAGCCCCGTGACGCGGGAGACGGTGAGGCCCAGGTCCCAGGTGATGACAAGGGCCAGCAGCAGGTGCTCAAGGATTTACCGGTAGACCTGATACAGCGCGGAAAATACCAGCCGCGCCGTGATATCGACCCGGAATCCCTGCAGGAACTGGCGGACAGTATCCGTGCCCAGGGCATCATGCAGCCCATTGTGGTGCGCCCGATCGGCGACCGCAAATACGAAATCATCGCTGGCGAGCGCCGCTGGCGTGCTGCCCAGCTGGCGGGCCTGGACCACGTTCCCGCCGTGATCCGGGACGTCAGCGATGAAGCCGCCATTGCCATGGCGTTGATAGAGAACATCCAGCGCGAGGACCTGAACCCGATTGAGGAAGCCATCGCGCTGCAGCGTCTGCAGCAGGAATTTCAGCTCACCCAGCAGGAAGTCGCCGATGCGGTGGGCAAATCCCGTTCCACCGTCACCAACCTGTTGCGGCTTATGTCACTGCAAAGTGATGTGCGTCTGCTGCTGGAGCGTGGCGACCTGGAAATGGGGCACGCCCGGGCACTGCTGGGTATCGAAGGTACCGCGCAATCGCAGGCCGCGAGAACCGTGGTCGGTAAAGGCCTTTCCGTGCGCCAGACCGAAGCGCTGGTGCGCGGCTTGTTGGCGCGCAAGGATGCGCCGCGGGAAGAGGCACCGCGTTTGGACCCGAACATCCGCCAGCTGCAGGACGACCTGTCGCAGAAAATCGGCGCGCGCGTGCAAATCCAGCACGGCGCCAAGGGCAAAGGCAAGCTGGTGCTGACCTATAACAGCCTGGATGAACTGGATGGCATTCTGAGCCATATCCACTAGGCGCGGGGGCGGCGTTCACCACAGCATCTAGTGGCTGCCGGCACGCGCGCTACCAGATAAAGTAGGTCTCCCCGTATTCGCGGCAAAACGGGGCAAACGGGCGCCAACATGCTGCCAACGTCAGGGATATTTCGTACCCGGAAGCGCCGGATTTGGTTGAACCTGCCAGCCAATGCCCCTATAATGCGGGCGCCCAAAACGAGGAACAATCGTGTGGCAGTTGGCAAGGGGCTCGGCAGGAGTTTCGCGTGAGCGCGAACAGCATTCCCTCCCCCCCGGTCCACCGTGTAGCGCTGCTGCAGTTGGCCACGCTCGTTCCTTCGTGCCTGCTGGTCTGGTTGGCACTGGATGAAACGACGGCACTGTCAGCGTTATGTGGCGGTGCGGTGGCGGTGGTGCCACAGGCCTGGTTCGCTGCAAAGCTGTTTCGCGCGCGCGGCGCCCGTTCAGCCTCCGAGATAGCGCGGTCGGCACTGAGCGGCGAGATCGGAAAGTTCCTCTTGAGCGCGGTGGGGTTTGCCGCCGTGTTCGTTGTGTTGCGGCCGCTGGAAGCTGCCGCGGTGTTCGCCGGATACGTGGCGATGCTGATAGTACAAACGATAGGAAGCTGGTGGTTTTTGATGCGCCGCCAGCAGAAACAAACCGAAACACCGAAACAAGAGTTGTGATCGATGGCAGGCGAGAACCAGACGGTTTCAGAGTACATTGTCCACCACCTGACCAATCTGACCTATGGCAAGCTGCCTGCCGGTTATGAGCGCTACGACGGTTCCATTGTGGGTGATGGCGGCGCGTGGGTCATGGCGCACGGCGGTGCCGAAGCCGCTGCCATGGGTTTCACCGCAATCCACGTGGATTCAATGGCCTGGTCTATCGGACTCGGTATCCTGTTCAGCTGGCTGTTTTATCGCGTTGCCAAGAAGGCCTCCTCCGGTGTCCCCAGCGGTCTCACCAGCGCGGTGGAAATGATCGTCCAGTTTGTTGATAACACCGTGCGCGACACCTTCCACGGTCGTAACCCGCTGATCGCCCCGCTGTCCCTCACCATCTTCGTCTGGATATTCCTGATGAACCTGATGGACCTGGTGCCCGTGGATGTCGTGCCCGAATTGATGATGGCGCTGGGCGTTGAATACCACAAAATCGTGCCCTCTACCGATCCCAATATCACGTTTGGCATGGCCATCGGTGTGCTGATCCTGATTCTGTATTACTCCATCAAGGTCAAGGGCTTCGGGTTTGCCCGGGAACTGGCCATGAACCCGTTCAATCATCCGCTGTTCATCCCCGTGAACCTGTTCATGGAGATTGTCGGTCTGCTGGCCAAGCCCTTTTCGCTGGCACTGCGACTGTTCGGCAACATGTATGCCGGCGAAATGATATTTATCCTGATTGCAGCCCTGTTCAGTGCCGGCCTGGCCTGGATGGTGCCGGCAGGCCTGCTGCAGATCGGCTGGGCGATCTTCCACATTCTGGTGATCACCCTGCAGGCTTTCATCTTCATGGTGCTGACGATCGTTTATCTCAGCATGGCCCACGAAGACCACTGATTCACCTTTAACTTTGGTTATTAACGCTAGGAGAAAATCATGGAATTAGTTCTTATTGCTGCTGCAATTATGATCAGCCTCGGTGGTCTGGGTGCGGCTATCGGTATTGGCATGCTGGGCGGCAAACTCATCGAGGGTTCTGCGCGTCAGCCTGAACTGGCTCCCAAACTGCAGGTGACGTTCTTCCTGGGCGCTGGCCTGGTGGACGCTATTCCGATTATCGGCGTGGGTCTGGCGATGTACCTGATCTTCGTTGTCGCCCCTGGTATGGCCTGAGCACGACCAACAACGCAACCGTGAGCGGGGCGGCCGTACCGGCTGCCCCACCATATCTGTGAGGAGTATGGCGTGAATATCAACCTTACGCTTATCGGACAGGTCATCGCCTTTTTCGGCTTCGTCTGGTTCTGCATGAAGTTTGTCTGGCCGCCCATCATTGCGGCCATGCAGGAGCGCGAAAAGAAGATTGCGGATGGCCTGGCAGCCGCTGATCGTGCCAGTCACGATCTGGAACTGGCGCAGGAAAAAGCGCTTGAGCGGTTGAAAGAAGCCAAGCACGAAGCGGCCGGCATTGTCGATTCCGCCAACAAGCGTGCCAGCCAGATTGTGGAAGAAGCGAAAACAGCGGCGATAACGGAAGCGGAGCGGGTTAAAACTGCTGCGCGCGCAGAAATCGAGCAGGAAACCAACCGCGCCCGCGAGGCCCTGCGCGCGCAGGTTGCCGCGCTGACGCTGGCGGGAGCAGAGAAAGTGCTCGGTGCAACGATTGACCAGGACGCCCACGCGGACCTGGTGAATAAACTGGCTGCAGAGCTTTGATGGTGAGGACGTTATGGCCGAACTGACCACGCTGGCCCGCCCCTACGCGAAGGCGGCATTCGAGTACGCCCGCGACAGCCAGAGTCTGGCCGAGTGGTTGCCGCAGTTGCAGCTTGCTGCTGCCGTCAGCCGCGACAGTCGCATGCAGGCGCTGTTGCGCGATCCGGAGAAGGACGGTGCGCAGCTGGCAACCCTGCTGGCCGACGTGTGCGGCGAGGATCTCGGTCCCGCCCTGCGCAACTTCCTGAACATTCTGGCGCAGAACAAGCGTCTGCTCCTGTTGCCGCAGATCACCGTGTTGTTTGCCGGCTACAAGGCGAACCACGAAAAGTCAGTGGATGTTGAGGTCGTGTCTGCGTTTGATCTGGCGGACGATATGACTGACAAGCTGGCCTCCGCCCTGAGCAAGCGCCTGGAGCGGAAAATAAACGTGCACACCTCAACAGATCCCAAGCTGTTGGGCGGTGTGTTGATCAGGGCCGGCGATCTGGTGATCGATGGTTCCGTACGCGGTCGGCTGAACAAGCTCGCCGCGGCAATGAATTTGTAGGATTGAGGAACAGAGCATGCAGCAACTGAATCCGTCAGAAATTAGCGAGATGATCAAGCAGCGCATCGACCAGCTTGATGTGTCATCCGAGGCGCGCAACGAAGGCACCGTGGTATCGGTGACCGACGGTATTATCCGCATTTACGGTCTCACCGATGTGATGTACGGTGAAATGATCGAGTTCGAAGGCGGCATCTTCGGAATGGCGCTGAACCTGGAGCGCGACTCCGTCGGCGCGGTGATCCTCGGCGATTACAAGAATCTGGCCGAGGGCCAGTCCTGCCGCTGCACCGGTCGTATTCTTGAAGTGCCCGTGGGCCCCGAACTGCAGGGCCGCGTGGTCGATGCACTGGGTAACCCGATCGACGGCAAGGGCCCGATTAATGCCAAGTTGACCGACGCCCTGGAAAAGGTGGCGCCCGGCGTTATCGCCCGCCAGTCGGTGGACCAGCCCGTGCAGATCGGCCTCAAGGCTATCGACGCCATGGTGCCGATCGGTCGTGGTCAGCGTGAGTTGATCATCGGCGACCGCCAGGTGGGTAAGACCGCTATTGCCGTCGACGCGATCATCAACCAGAAAGGTACCGGCATTAAGTGTATCTACGTGGCGATCGGCCAGAAGGCTTCCTCGGTGGCCTCGGTGGTACGCAAGCTGGAAGAGCACGGTGCCATGGAGCACACCATCGTGGTGGCCGCGACGGCCTCCGATCCGGCGGCAATGCAGTTCCTGGCGCCTTTCGCTGGTTGCACCATGGGCGAGTACTACCGCGATCGCGGTGAAGACGCCCTGATCATTTATGACGACCTGACCAAGCAGGCCTGGGCCTACCGCCAGATTTCGCTGCTGCTGCGTCGTCCGCCCGGCCGTGAAGCCTACCCCGGCGACGTGTTCTACCTGCACTCACGCCTGCTTGAGCGCGCGGCACGGGTGAATGCCGATTACGTGGAGCAGATGACCAAAGGTGCAGTGAAAGGCAAAACCGGCTCACTTACCGCGCTGCCGGTCATTGAAACCCAGGCGGGTGACGTTTCCGCGTTCGTACCGACCAACGTGATCTCCATCACCGACGGGCAGATCTTCCTTGAGGCCGACATGTTCAACGCAGGCGTACGCCCGGCGATGAACGCCGGTATCTCGGTCTCCCGTGTGGGTGGTGCGGCGCAAACCAAGATCATCAAGAAGCTGTCCGGCGGTATCCGTACCGCACTGGCCCAGTACCGCGAACTCGCGGCCTTCTCCCAGTTTGCATCGGACCTCGATGAAGCCACCAAGGCCCAGCTGGACCAGGGTGAGCGGGTCACCGAGCTGATGAAGCAGGGGCAATATGCACCACGTTCCATCGCCGACATGGGTATCGTGCTTTACGCTGCCAACGAGGGTCACCTGCGCAGCGTTGAAGTGAACAAGATTCGCGATTTCGAAGCGTCCCTGCTGTCCTTCATGCACAGCGAGTACGGCGACCTGATGAAGAAGATTGTCGAAACCGGCGATTACAACGACGAGATCGAGTCTGCCTTCAAAACGGCGATCGAAAAGTTCAAGGCCACGCAAACCTGGTAACCCCGAGGACAGCAGATGGCAGTCGGAAAAGAAATCCGGACAAAGATCCACAGTATCCGGAGTACGCAGAAGATCACCAGCGCCATGGAAATGGTGGCGGCGAGCAAAATGCGCAAAGCCCAGGAGCGTATGGCGCTGGGCAAGCCCTATGCGCGTCGTATGCGTGCGGTGGTCGGGCATATTGCCAACTCCGCGCCGGAGTACCGGCACGCCTACATGGTCGAGCGCGAGGTCAAGCGCGTGGGTTTTGTGGTGGTGTCAACCGATCGCGGCCTGTGCGGTGGTTTGAACATCAACCTGTTCAAGGCCACCGTCAAGGCCATGAAAGGCTGGGCGGACCAGGGCGTGGGCATCGACCTGTGCCTGATTGGCGCGAAGGCGGCGGCGTTCTTCAAAAGCTACGGCGGTAACGTCAAGGCGGCCGTGCGTGACATCGGTGAAGAGCCCACCTTGGGTGACCTCATCGGCAGTGTGAAGACCATGCTGGACGCCTATGAGGAAGGGCAGATCGACCGCCTGTTCCTGGTCAGCAACGAGTTCGTCAACACCATGACCCAGAGCCCGAGTGTCGAGCAGTTGCTGCCCCTGCTGGCGGAAGACAGCGCGGAAATGAAGCACCACTGGGACTACATCTACGAGCCCGATGCGATGCAGCTGCTGGAAAGCCTGTTGACGCGCTATATCGAATCGCAGGTGTACCAGGCGGTGGTGGAAAACGGTGCCTGCGAGCAGGCCGCGCGAATGCTGGCCATGAAGAACGCGACGGACAACGCCGGTGAACTGATTGATGACCTGCAATTGATCTACAACAAGGCACGACAGGCGGCGATCACCCAGGAGCTGTCGGAAATCGTCAGCGGTGCGGCGGCAATCGGCTAGGACCTAACCTATTTGGTAGCGCCGGGCTGTTCCTGCGCTGCCACCCAGAATTGAACTTTGATGCAGAGGATCCGGACATGAGCAGCGGACGAATCGTACAAATTATCGGTGCCGTCATCGACGTGGAGTTCCCACGTGAAGACGTACCCAAGGTCTACGATGCACTGTTGGTTACCGAAAAAGGCCTGACCCTGGAAGTCCAGCAGCAGCTGGGCGATGGCGTTGTGCGCACCATTGCCATGGGCTCCTCGGAAGGTGTGAGCCGCGATCTGGCGGTGGAAAACACCGGTGGCCCCATCGCAGTGCCGGTTGGCGTTGAAACGCTGGGCCGGATCATGGACGTGCTCGGCAACCCGATCGACGAATGCGGCCCCATCGGTGAACAGGAGCGCGCCTCCATCCACCGCAAAGCGCCTGCCTACGATGAGCTGGCGGCTTCAGAGGAACTCCTCGAAACCGGGATCAAGGTAATCGACCTGGTCTGCCCCTTCGCCAAAGGCGGCAAGGTTGGCCTGTTCGGCGGCGCCGGCGTGGGCAAGACCGTGAACATGATGGAGCTGATCAACAACATCGCCACCGAACACTCCGGCCTGTCCGTGTTTGCCGGTGTGGGTGAACGTACCCGGGAAGGTAACGACTTCTACCACGAAATGCAGGAAGCGGGCGTGGTCAACGTCAAGGACTTCCCCAAGTCCAAGGTGGCCATGGTCTACGGCCAGATGAACGAGCCGCCCGGCAACCGTCTGCGTGTGGCCCTGACCGGCCTGACCATGGCGGAAAAATTCCGTGACGAAGGGCGTGACGTACTGCTGTTCGTCGACAACATCTACCGCTACACACTGGCGGGAACCGAGGTGTCGGCGCTACTTGGCCGTATGCCCTCTGCGGTGGGTTACCAGCCCACGCTGGCCGAGGAAATGGGCGTGCTGCAGGAGCGCATTACCTCCACCAAAACCGGCTCGATCACCTCGATCCAGGCCGTATACGTGCCTGCGGACGACCTGACCGACCCGTCACCGGCGACCACTTTCGCCCACCTTGACTCCACCGTGGTATTGTCACGGGATATCGCCGCCAAGGGTATTTACCCGGCGGTAGACCCGCTGGACTCCACCAGCCGCCAGCTCGACCCGCTGGTGATCGGTCAGGAGCACTACGACGTGGCTCGCGGCGTGCAGACGGTGCTGCAGCGTTACAAGGAGCTGAAAGACATTATCGCCATCCTCGGTATGGACGAGCTGTCTGAAGAAGACAAGCAGACGGTTGCCCGCGCGCGGAAAATCGAGCGCTTCCTTTCACAGCCCTTCCACGTGGCGGAAGTGTTTACCGGTGCACCCGGCAAATACGTTTCCCTGAAGGACACCATTGCGGGCTTCAAGGGGATTCTGGCGGGTGAGTACGATCACCTGCCCGAGCAGGCCTTCTACATGGTCGGCAGCATCGACGAAGCGATTGAGAAAGCGAACAAGCTGTAAGGTTTGCGAACGAGGGGCTGGAGATGGCAATGACAATTCACTGCGACATCGTCAGCGCGGAGGAAGAAATCTTCTCCGGGCTGGTGGAAATGCTGGTGGCGACCGCCGAGCTGGGTGAGATGGGCGTGACCTACGGCCACGCGCCGCTGCTGTCCTCGCTGATCCCCGGGCCGATCCGCATCGTCAAGCAGGGCGGTGACGAGGAGGTGTATTACGTTTCTGGCGGCTTCATTGAAGTGCAGCCGGGCGTGGTGTCCATCCTCGCAGACACGGCCCTGCGTGCCGGCGATGTCGACGAGGCTGCCGCTGAGGAAGCGCGTCGCGAAGCCCTGCACACCCTCACCAACCAGTCGGGCGATTTCGACTACGGCCGCGCATCCGCGCAGCTCGCAGAAGCTGCCGCCCAGCTGGCCGTATTGCGCAAGATGCGTAACCGCGCCGGGCGCGGCTGAACCACCTTCCAGGGCCCTGTTCACCAGGGCCTTTTTGTTCTACGTCACACTTTTTGCCACAGCCCGAACAATCCGGTTGTTTCCATTTTCCCCCGCGTTAACATGCTAGTTGTCTGACAGTACAGCGCAGCCGCGCCCGACCTTGGTTGCGCCGGCAATAACAAAGGGATCCCGCTATGACTCTGGAAGTAATCATTCTGGCTGCCGGCCAGGGGTCGCGCATGCGCTCCAGTACGCCCAAGGTCTTGCACCTGTTGGGGGGCAAGCCGCTGCTGCAGCACGTGGTGGACGCCGCGCGCAGTCTCGAGCCCAGCGCAATCCATGTGGTGGTCGGGCACGGCGCGGACGCAGTCCGCAAGGCGATGGACGGCAGCGGCTTGTGCTGGGTCGAGCAGGCCGAGCAGCTCGGTACCGGGCACGCGGTACTCCAGGCCTTACCGGGGGTGCGCGATGAGAGCACGGTGCTCGTGTTGTATGGCGATGTGCCGCTGGTAGCACCCGATGTATTGCAGACACTGGTGGAGGCTGCGCAGGATGCTCCCGCGCTGCTGACCGCGGTGCTGGATGACCCGACAGGCTACGGCCGTGTTCTGCGCGATGGGGACAATGTGTTTTGTGCCGTGGTCGAGCACAAGGACGCCGGCCCCAAGGAGCTCGCGGTGCAGGAAGTCAACACCGGCATTCTGGCTGCACCCGCCAGCCTCTTCAGGCGTTTTCTGCCAAAGGTCGGTAACAGCAACCAGCAACGGGAATACTACCTGCCCGATGTGCTGTCATTGTCGGTTGCAGAGGGCATCGCAGTGCGCACGGCGACCGTGGCCGATCCGCTGGCGGTGCTGGGGGTCAACGACCAACTGCAGCTGAGCCGCCTGGAGCGTGAGCTGCAGCGGCAGCGTGCCGAAGCGTTGATGACAGCCGGTGTGCGTCTCGCTGACCCCGCGCGTATCGACATTCGCGGTAACCTGCGCTGTGGGCGCGATGTCTTTATTGATGTGAACTGTGTGTTTGCCGGTGAGGTGATTCTGGAGGACGGTGTACACATCGGCCCCAACTGTGTGATTACCGCCAGCCGCATCGGCTCTGGCACGGAAGTACGCGCCATGAGCCATCTGGAAAAAGCCACGGTTGCAGATGACTGCACCGTCGGCCCCTACGCAAGGTTGCGCCCGGGCACCGCGCTGGCGCAGGGCGCACGCGTGGGCAACTTTGTGGAAACCAAGAAAGCGCGCATCGGTGCCGGCAGCAAGGTGAATCACCTCTCCTACATTGGCGATTGTGAGATGGGTGAGGGCGCTAATATCGGCGCAGGCACCATCACCTGCAATTACGACGGCGTCAATAAGCATATTACCCGGATCGGGGATGGCGCCTTTGTCGGTTCCAACGCGACACTGGTGGCACCTGTGGAGATTGGGTCCGGTGGCTTTGTGGCCGCGGGCTCGACCATTACCCGCGCCGTGCCCGACGCCGAACTGGCCGTGGCCCGCGGCAAACAGCGGAATATTCCCGGCTGGAAACGGCCCGGCAAAGTGAACAAGGACTGAATCATGTGTGGAATAGTAGCGGCGGCGGCGCGGCGTGAAGTGTCGGAGATCTTGCTCGAGGGGCTGCGGCGGCTGGAGTACCGCGGCTACGATTCAGCCGGCATGGCGTTGGTGGACAACGAGCACAATCTGTTGCTGCACAAGCGCCAGGGCAAGGTGGCCGAGCTCGAGCAGGCCCAGGCCATGGACCCGAAGTACGGCTGCGTCGGCATCGCCCACACGCGCTGGGCAACGCACGGGGTTCCCTCGGCGGCCAACGCGCACCCGCATATTTCCGGGGAGCGTGTGGCGGTGGTGCACAACGGCATCATCGAGAACCACGAAGCCCTGCGCAAGGAACTGCAGGCGCAGGGCTACAGTTTCCAGTCGGGTACCGACACCGAAGTGATCGTCCATCTCCTGCACCAGCAGCTCAACCAGGGCAGTACCTTGCTGGAGGCCTTTCACGCGGTGGTACCGCGGCTGCAGGGAGCCTATGCCCTCGCTGCGGTGGATACCCGGCATCCCGATGAGGTTGTCGGGGCCCGGGAGGGCAGCCCACTGGTGGTGGGCGTGGGGATCGGTGAGTACTTCCTGGCGTCTGACCAACTGGCCCTGCGCCAGGTGACCGACCGCTTCGTCTACCTCGAGGAAGGCGACGTGGTACGCATCACCCCAACCTCGCTGCAGATCTTTACCTCAGCGGGGGAGCCGGTTGAGCGCCGCATGACGCAGATCTCGGCGCTGGAAGAAAGCACCGGGCTGGGTGACTACGAGCACTACATGCTCAAGGAAATCCATGAGCAACCGCGTGCGCTGGCCAACACCATTCCCGTGGCGGGTACCCGCGACATCGACGACAGCGTCTTCGGGGCGGACGCGGCCGCACTGTTCGACCAGGTGCGTGCGGTACAGATTGTTGCCTGTGGCACCAGCTACCACGCGGGGATGGTTGCCCGCTACTGGCTGGAAGAGCTCGCCGGGCTTCCCTGTACCGTGGAGGTGGCCTCCGAGTTCCGGTACCGCAAGCGGGTTCCCCTGCCGGGCACCCTGCTGGTGACCGTGTCGCAGTCCGGCGAAACGGCGGATACCTTGGCCGCCCTGCGCGACGCCACGGAGGATGCCTATCTCGGCAGCCTGGTCATCGCCAATGTGGACCACAGCTCACTGGTGCGTGAATCCGACCTGGTGTTTCTCACCCGCGCCGGCGCTGAAATCGGCGTGGCTTCCACCAAGGCCTTTACCACACAGTTGGCGGCCTTCCTGATGTTGACGCTGGTACTGGGCAAGCGCCATGGCCTGCCCACGGAAGCGGCCAGCGAGCTGGTGTCCGCGCTGCACACGCTGCCCGATTATGTGGAGCAAACCCTGCGCCTGGACCCGGTCATCAAGCACATGGCAACGGCCCTGATCATGAAGCACCACGCGCTGTTCCTGGGCCGTGGCATTCAGTACCCGATTGCCCTGGAGGGTGCGCTGAAGCTCAAGGAAATCTCCTACATACACGCCGAAGCCTACCCGGCCGGAGAGCTCAAGCACGGCCCCCTGGCGCTGGTGGACGCCGACATGCCGGTGATTGCCGTGGCGCCGGGCGATGCCCTGATGGAAAAGCTCAAGTCCAACCTGGAAGAAGTACGCTCTCGGGGCGCCGAGCTGTATGTCTTCGCTGACAGCGCGGCGCATTTTGCCGAGGAGCCCCGGGTGCATGTGATCGCGCTGCCGAGTTGCCCGGAGGTGCTAAAGCCCATTGTGTACACCGTCGCACTGCAGCTTCTGGCCTATCATGTGGCCGTGCAGAAGGGCACCGATGTGGACAAACCGCGTAATCTGGCGAAGTCGGTGACGGTGGAGTAGACCCTCAAGGCCAGATAGCGCGCGAGCTTCGGCTTGACCTTGTCCCGTGTTTCGGCAACGCTGCAGAGACGCTCGCTCCACTGAGAGGCATGCATGGCCGACCGGATCCTGATTGTCGAAGACAACCGCGACATCCTCGCCAGCGTCGTTGACTACCTTGAAATCAAAGGCTTCGAAGTCGATGCCATTGAAAACGGCCAGGCCGCTCGCGCGCTCATCCAGGCGCACCCGTATGATCTGGTGGTGTTGGATATCGGCCTGCCCGGGATGGATGGTTTTACCTTGTGCAAAGAGCTGCGTGAGCGTGACCGCAACCCGTTGCCGGTGATTATGTTGACCGCGCGGGACGCAGTGGAAGACCGGCTTCTGGGTTTTGAGGCCGGTGCCGATGACTACCTGGTAAAACCCTTTGCCCTGCCCGAGCTGTACCAGCGCATCAAGGCCGTACTGAAACGTTCCCAGCGCAATTTCGAGCGGGTGTTGCAGGTGGGTGAGCTTTCACTGGACACTGCCTCGCGGCAGGTTCACCGCAGCGCGCAACCGATCAAGCTGGACCGCAAGGGCTTTGTGTTGCTCGAGCTGCTGATGAAGCACTGGCCCGATGTTGTGTCACACGAAGACCTCAATCATGCGTTGTGGGGTGATGCGCCACCGGACAGTGCCGCGCTGAAGTCGCATATCTACCGCCTGCGCCAGGCAGTAGACGGGCCTTTTAACAGCCCCATGATCCGCAATGTGGCGGGCACCGGTTACACACTGGTGACCGATGCCCAGTAGATTTCGCTATTCCATTCGCGCGCGCCTGCAATGGAGTATCATGGCGCTTATCGTGTCGCTCACCGCGCTCTGCGGGGTGTGCATGGTCTTGCTGGTGTTCTGGTTTGAGCGCACGCTGTTCTACAACCATCTGGTGGGCGACCTGAACAGCGACATTGTGCAGCACCAGGCCGTGCAAATCCCGATCAGTGTGCCGCACGGTGACAGCACGTTCTACAAGCTGCCAGGTACCGATCACCCGTTGTTGCCCGAGGCATTCCACAACTACCCGGAGGGGAATTTCGAGGTGCTCGGTGGCACCCGCGCCTACAGCCTGATTGTGCGTCATGAGGCACCCTGGGTGTACGTGCTGGCGCAGGACCAGAGTGAATTCGAGCGCTACGAAGTGCTGGCGATTGCAGGTATTGTCGTCGGGTTCCTGCTGATATCCGGGCTTGGCTACCTGCTGTCCCGCTATATTGCCACGCAGGTTTTACTGCCGGTGATGACGCTTGCCGCCTCAGTGACGGACGACGCCACGCCAGGGGGTGGTCTGGCGGCTTTCCCGCCGGAGGCCTATCCGAATGACGAGGTGGGCGCCCTGGCCCGCGCTGTGCAGGGCTATGCCGATCGTGTGGCGGATCTGCTGGAGCGCGAAAGGCAGTTCACGGGCGATGTCAGCCATGAATTGCGCACGCCGATGATGTCGATTCAAGCCGCCAGCGACCTGTTGCAGGAGATCACCGAGAAAGACCCCGCGCAGCAGAAAGCAGCGGCGCGTATCCAGCGGGCGATCGGTGATATGCAGCAGCAGATTGCGCTGTATCTGCAGCTTGCGCGCGACCCTGAGGAATGCCAGCGAGAGGCAAGTTGCACGCTGGCTGAAGCTGCCCAGGAGGCACTGGTGCTCTGGCGTGGGTCCGCGGAGGAAAAGGGTATTGCGCTTGTCTGCGAGCAACAAAGTGAGCGGGCAACCGCCCGCGTGCCGCAGTTTCTTATCGGCGCCGTGCTCAATAACCTGTTGCATAACGCCCTTAATCACACCGAGCAGGGTGCCATCACCCTTGAGGTGGGTGAGCATTCGGTTGCCGTGCGCGACACCGGCACCGGTATCGATCCCGCCGTAGCAGCACGCATTTTTGAACGCGGTGTCCGCTCTCAGCAGGGCCCGGGTTCACGCTACGGGTTGGGGTTGTCTATATCAAAACGTATCTGCGATCACCAGGGCTGGCAGATCAGCGTGCAACCCAACCAGCCACGGGGTACCACTTTCACCGTAACCGTGTCTTAACGCCCATCCGCCCAGTATTTTTCCTGCTGTGACTTTTTTGTCACCTGCCACTCCCTAGTCTCCTGCCATCACTGTGATGCTCGCTGTGCCTGTCCTGCAGCAGATCGCAGGTTAAGGAGCTTACGCATGACATTGAAACCTCTGGGAATGAGCCGGTTTACCCTGCTGCTTGCCACCTACTTCGTACTGGTCATCAACATCCCGCTGACGGCGCGTCTGGCCACCATTCTGCAGCATACGGAAGGTTTGAGCCTGGGTATGGTGCTCTCGCTGCCGCTGTTCTTTGGCTCGGTCTTCTACCTGCTATTCAGCCTGTGGACCTTTCGTTACCTCGCCAAGCCCTTCGCCGTTGTCATGTTGCTGGCATCCTCACTGGTCAGCTACGCGATGTACTACTACGGCACCGTGTTCGATATGGACATGATCCGGAACCTGGTGGAGACCAATCCGGGTGAGGTACACGCCTATCTCAATCGTAATCTGGCTCTGTGGTGGCTACTGACCGGTGTAGTGCCTGCTGGCTTGCTCATCGCCATGCCCCTGCGCAGTCGCACCCCGGTTCGCGAGGTAGCGCAAAAGCTGGTCACCATGTCGATGGCGCTATTGGTGATCGTCGGTATTGCCGCGCTGTATTACAAGGATTACGCCTCACTGGGACGCAACAACCACGAATTGAACAAGCTGATTATCCCCACGCACTATCTGTACAGTGCTGGCAAGTTTGTCAGCCGCACTTACCTTGCTCCCCCCCGACCCCATCAGGTGATGGGTGAGGACGCCACGATCGCGGACGCCCACCCGGCGCGCAAGAAACGCCTGCTGGTGCTGGTGCTGGGCGAAACGGCGCGCGCACGCAATTTTGAGCTGAATGGTTATCCGCGGCCCACCAATCAGTTCACCCGTGATCTTGGCCTGGTCTTCTTCAGGCACGTGTCGTCCTGCGGTACGGCCACCGCGGTATCAGTGCCCTGCCTGTTTTCGCGACTCGACCGCACCGATTATGACGCCGGGGTAGCGAAGACCCAGGACAACCTGCTCGACGTGATTCAGCGTTCAGGGGTGGCCGTACGCTGGCTGGAAAACGACGGTGGTTGCAAGGGCGTCTGTGCCCGAGTGCCAACCCAGGCCTTCGAACCCAGCCCCGGCGTGCCGTTCTGTGACGGGGAATACTGCCGTGATGAAGTACTGCTGGAGGGCCTCAAGGCGCAACTGGCGGCACTGGGCGACAAGGACGCACTGGTGGTGCTGCATCTGGCTGGCAGCCATGGACCAACCTATAACCAGCGTTACCCGGATGCATTCCGGCGCTTCACGCCGGACTGTCCGCGCAGTGACATACAGAACTGTTCAGACCTGCAGATCGTCAATAGCTACGACAACACACTGTACTACGACGACTATGTCATGAGTCGTGTCATCGCATTGCTGGGCGAGCAGACCCAGTGGCAGGCGGGCTTGCTGTATGTGTCGGATCACGGTGAATCCCTGGGCGAAAACGGCCTATACCTGCACGGCATGCCCTATGCCCTGGCACCGCAGGAACAGACCCACATTCCCATGTTGCTCTGGATGTCGCCGGAATTTGCCGCCTCGCCGGGTTACGACGCGCGCTGCGTGGCGCGCAGCGCTGAGCAGGACACGTTATCCCATGACAACGTGTTTGATGCCGTCCTTGGCCTCATGCAGGTAGAAACCAGTCTCTATCGCCCAGAGTGGGACATGCTTCGCTCCTGTCGGGTGCCTGAGCTGCTGGCGGATGAATCCCGCGAAGTGGCGCCGCACGAAGGCGCCGCAGCCCGTAAGGGCTGAGCGTCCACGTCATCGCCTTCAACCCCCGAGTATTTTTGCCATGTCCATTGCCCTTCCCAGGCTGCTCGAGCGCATGCTGCGGCCTTTGTGGCTGTTTCTGTTTGCTGGCCTGCTGCTCACCACCACCAGTCGCGCAGGCCTTCTGCTGTGGCAGATCGACCGCTTCGGGGGCGTTGCCGATGTCCTGAAGGTCTTCGGGTTCGGCCTGCGCATTGACCTTGTGATGCTTTGCTACTGGATGATACCTGCGCTGTTGATGCTGCTGATCCTGCCCCTGCGTTTTCGGTCGGTGTGCGCTGCCGTCTGGCTGGCCCTCGGCTTTACGCTGCTGGCCTTCATGGAAGCGATCACGCCCGGGTTCATAGCCCAGTACGATCTGCGCCCGAACCGGTTGTTTGTTGAGTACCTCCAGTACCCGCAGGAGGTGTTCGGGATGTTGCTCGGTGGGTTCTTGCTGGAAACGCTCTGTGGACTGGCCGTGCTGGTGCTGGCACCGTGGCTGTCCCTGCGCGCACTAACCCGCGCTGCGCCGGCCTCCGCCGTGGCTTCGACCTGGTGGCTCAGGGTGCTGGTGTTGGTACTGCTGTTGCCGCTGCTGGTACTCGGTGCGCGCGGTACCCTGCGTCACCGGCCGATCAATCCGGGATTTACCGCGTTCAGCAGTGATCCACTAGTGAATGACCTCACACTGAATTCGCTGTATTCGGTCGCCTATGCAGTACGTGCCATGCGTAATGAGGTGGATGCATCCGGGCTGTATCCACCGCTGCCGGATGCGGTGGTGTTTGCCGAGGTGCGCCGGGCCATGGGCGTGGCTGACGCGCAGTTTTTGTCCACCGACTACCCCACCTGGCATCTGCAAAAACCGTCCGTGACTGCACCACGCCTGCGTAACCTGGTTATTGTGTTGGAGGAGAGTCTGGGTGCGCAGTACGTCGGCACACTGGGCGGAGACGACCTTACGCCGGCCTTCGACGCGCTGGCTGAGCAGGGCTGGTTGCTGGAGGAGCTGTACGCCACCGGCACACGCTCGGTCCGTGGCATCGAGGCTGTGGTGACCGGTTTTGTGCCTACCCCGGCACGCAGCGTGGTGAAACTGCCGCGGTCACAGCAGGGTTTCTTCACGCTGGCTTCGCTGTTGCGCGAGCGCGGTTACGACACCTCATTCATCTACGGCGGCGAGGGCCATTTCGATAATATGGCGAGCTTCTTTCTCGGCAACGGCTTTGAGCGCGTGGTGGACCGGCGGCACTACGAGAACCCCGAATTCATGGGTTCCTGGGGGGTGTCTGATGGCGACCTGCTGCGCAAGGCGCACGAGGAATTCAGCCGTCTGCACGCAACCGGTGTGCCCTTTTTCAGCCTGGTGTTCAGCTCATCCAACCATACGCCCTATGATTATCCGCCGGACGCCATCACCCCTGTCGAGCAACCGCCAAACACCAAGCGCAATGCCATTCGCTATGCCGATCACGCCGTCGGCGAATTCTTTTCCCTCGCTCGCGCGAGCCGCTACTGGAATGACACCCTGTTTTTGGTAGTGGCTGACCACGACGACCGGGTTTTCGGCAGACAGCTGGTGCCCGTGGAGCACTTCAGAATCCCCGGCTTGCTGATTGGGAACGGCATTCCGGTACAGCGTGATGCAAGAGTGCTGAGCCAGCTTGACCTGCCGCCTACGCTGCTGTCACTGCTGGGCATTGAGGCGGAGCACCCGATGGTGGGCCGGGATATGACACAGCTGCCGCCCGCTTATGAAGGACGCGCAATCATGCAGTACGGTGCCAACCAGGCTTATTGGCGCGGCGATCAGGTGGTGGTTCTGCAACCTGGAAAGGCACCGCAAACCTTTCGCTTCCAGCGAGAGGGATTCACCTTTGGGCAGCCAATTGCCAACCCTGAACTGGAGCGGGAAGCCCTGGCGCACGCCCTCTGGGGCAGCCTCGCGTACCGACGCGGACTCTACCCACCCACCGTCGAGCGGTCGCGCTAGCGCACAGGCTGCCGGAGTTGCGGTGGGCCTGCTGTGGAGTGTGATCCTGCTTTTCTAACACATGCAATCGCCCGGGGAACACGCGGTTCCCGCAGCCCGGGTTGTACTCCTGCGCCCGCGGCGGGCTACACTGGGCCCTCTGCAGGAGGGCCTGGCATGTTTCACTACGACTTTTACCAGAAGAATATTCGCATACTCGGCGTTATCGCCATTCTCGTAAGCCTGGGTGCCTGGGCCATGGACTGGTTGGATGTGGTTTACGCCTGCCCCTTCTGCCAGGTGCAGCGTACGGTGATCGGCCTGCTCGGCGTTCTTATGCTGTTGGCTTCCAGCCATTTCATCGTCAAGTATGTCGCCTCGGTCATCGGCTTTTTTGGTACTGGTGTGGCGATGATGCAGCACTTCCGCGGCTGGGTGAGAATCCACAAGGGCGAATTCAGCTGGTACGAGCCGTTCTATCTGGATGCGTTTCTGCTGTCGGCGGCGGCGATGTTCATCATCATTGCGCAGCTGTGGATCATTTGCCTGAGAGACCGTCACATTCCTTAGCGGGGAACGTTCCGGCGCCATTCCAGAGCCTGGCAAGGCTGGTCTTCCGCGCGTCTCGCAGGTACTGTATCGGGCCAACTAACAACTGTTAATTAGCCTGAACGGGAGCCGCGTAATGAAGACCCTGGAAACCCTGCTGACTGAGACCTCGGACAAGATATTCACGATCACACTGAACCGGGAAAAGAACCTGAACGCCCTGTCCTCACAGGTGCTGGAGGAACTGGAGTACGCGCTCAATTCTGTGCGCTCCGACCCGGCCGTCTCGGTGATTGTGATCCGGTCAAAGGGCCGGGCCTTTTCCTCGGGTTACGAGCTCGGCAGTGAACACTGGGTCACATCGCAGTACCCGGGGCATACCGAGAACATCGATATCCAGGCCGATCGCCGCGATATTCACGACCTGGTGGATTACTGGATGCGGATCTGGCGCTACCCGAAGCCCATTGTGGCGCAGGTGCAGGGCGACTGCCTGTCGGGGGCCGGCGAACTGCTCGCGGTCTGTGATCTTGCCATCGTCAGCGAACGGGCGCGGTTTGGTCACCCGGCCGCCTGTGACCTGGGCATTCCGCCTTCGATCATGTTCTGGCCCATCCTCATTGGCCTGCGCAAGACCAAGGAGCTGTTGCTGACCTCCAAGCTGATCGACGCGCAGGAAGCGCTGAGCATCGGGCTGGTCAATGAAGTGGTGCCCCACGACGAGCTGGAAGCGCGTGTGCAGGCGATTGCCGCGAAGATTGCCAAGGCACCCTCGGACAATTCGATTCTCCTGAAGAGCATCTCCAACACCTGGTTCGAAAATATGGGTATGCAGCAATCCATACGCACCGGTGCTGACATCGACGCCATTTATCACCAGAACCGCAGCTACACCGACTTCTTCAAAACCCTGGAAGAAGAGGGTGTGCGGGAAGCGTTTGCCAAACGCGCGCGCCTGTACAGCTGAGGGGGCATTATGAGCCACGCAAAGAACGGCAGTCTGCCGGTATGCAGCACCTACGACGCGCTCTGCGAACAGTTCTCATGGTCGATACCGGACATGTTCAATATCGCGGATGCGATCTGCGATCGCTGGGCGGCGGACGAGCAGCGCGTCGCCATCACATTCGAGGATGCCGACCGGCAGGTGCGGCAGGTGACCTACCGCAGCCTGCAACAGCACGCCAACCGACTGGCGAACCTGTTTGCGTCCCTGGGGATTGTGCGTGGGGACCGGATCACGGTCTGTCTGCCGCAGCGCCCTGAATGCGCGATAGCGCACATTGCCTGCTTCAAGTCGGGCATTGTGTCCTGCCTGGCGTCGGTGCTGTTTGGCGAGGAGGCCCTGAAACACCGTATCAATGGCAGTCGCTCGCGCTTGTGCATTGTGGATGCCGATAACTACGCCAAAATCGAGGCCATTTTTGACGACTGCCCGACGCTGGAGCACATCCTGGTAGTGGGTGAGGTGGATGCCGCCGCGCCGCTGGAATTCTACGCCGCCACACGTGACCTGTCGGACCAGTGGGTGAATGTGGCTACGCGCGCGGAGGAGCCGGCCTGGATCAACTACACCTCGGGCACCACAGGCCTGCCCAAAGGGGTGGTGATGCCGCACCGCGCGGTGCTCGGCAACGTGTCCATTTTCGAGTACCTGTTCGACTATTACCCGCAGCCCGGGGATGTGCTGTGGTCCCAGGCAGACTGGGCCTGGGTGGCTGGCTTCGCCGATATCTTCCTGGTAGGCACCTTCCACGGCTGCAGAATCGTGTCCACCAGTATGAAGGGGTTCGACCCGGTCGAGGCCTTCCGCATTCTCTCGGAACACAAGGTCACCGTGTCGCTGCTCACGCCCACCATGCTCAAGCTGATGCGTGAAGCCAGTGCCCGTGTCGAAACCGACCAGGTGCAGTTGCGCGTTGTGCTGTCCGGCGGGGAAGCGGTTGGCGCCGAGCTTGCCCACTGGGCTGATGAACATTTCAACCTGACGATCAACGAGGGCTTCGGGCAGTCCGAGTGCAATGGCATGATAGGCAGCAATCCGAAGCTGATGCCGGTGCGCCACGGTTCTCTCGGCAAGCCGACACCCGGAGCGGTGTGCGCCATTGTGGATGAACAGGGCAACGAAGTACCCGACGGGGAGCGCGGCGAGATTGCGATTCAGCGGCCTCACCCGGCCATGTTCCTGCACTATCTCGATGACCCGGCGGCAACCGCGAACAAATTTCGCGGAGACTGGATGGTCACCGGCGATATCGGCAGCCGCGATGCGGACGGCTATTTCTGGTTCCACGGCCGTTCCGACGATGTCATCACCAGCTCGGGGTACCGCATCGGCCCCACTGAAATCGAGGATGTACTGCTGTCCTCGCCGGCGGTAAAGATTGTGGCGGTGGTCGGTGTGCCGGATGAGCGCCGCACCGAACTCATCAAGGCCGTGGTGGTGCTCGCTGAAGGCGTGCAGCCCTCTGAGGAACTCACCGCCTCACTGCAGGACCTGGTGAGAAAGAAACTGGCGAAGCACGAGGTGCCCCACATTATCGAGTATGCCGACAGCCTGCCGATGACGCCCACGGGCAAGATTCTGCGGCGGGAGCTGCGCGGCACGTAACAGCAGTCTGTAGCTTCAATTCAAGGATGTACTATGCAAGTCCCTCTACTGAATGAGCGCGACATCGAGTTCCTGTTGTTCCAGGTATTCGATACCGCAGAGGTCCTGACACGTGAGCGCTATCGCGAGCACACGCGGGAAACCATCAACATGACCCTGCAAACCGCTAGGAATGTGGCGGAGAAATATTTTTTCAACCACTACGCCAAGGGCGACGCGCAGGAACCGGTGTTCGATGGCACGACGGTAACCACGGTGGCGGAAACCCGGCAGGCGTGGTCCGCTTTCGCCGACGCTGGCTTCTTCGCCGCCACCTGTGACTTTGAGGAGGGCGGCATGCAGCTGCCCTACATCGTGATGCGCGCGGCCAATGCCTATTTCTACGCGGCCAACCCGGGCACCGCCGGCTACTGCCTGCTGTGTATCGCGGCCGCTGACCTGCTGGAAACCTTCGGCAGTGATGCTCAGAAAGCGGCTTATCTCGCGCACATGCGCTGCGGGCGGTTCACGGGCACCATGGCCCTCACCGAACCGGCGCAGGGGTCCTCACTGCAGGATATTACCACCCGGGCGAAACCGGCGGGGGATGGCAGCTACCGCCTGTTCGGGCAGAAGATGTATATCTCCGGCGGTGACCACGACCTGACGGAAAACATTATCCATATGGTGTTGGCGAAGACCGTGTGCCCGGAAACGGGCAGGGAAGGCATCTCCCTGTTTATCTGCCCCAAAGTGCTGGTGAATGCCGATGGCTCGCTGGGCGAGCGCAATGACGTGGCGCTGGCCGGTCTGCTGCACAAGATGGGCTTCCGCAACGCGACCTCAACGGTGCTGAATTTCGGTGAAAAGGACGGCGCAGTCGCCTACCTGCTGGGTGACCTGAACCGAGGCCTGGCACACATGTTCCAGATGATGAACGATGCGCGGATCGCGGTGGGCCTGTTTGCCACGGCGCTGGGCTACCAGGGCTACAACTACTCGCTACTCTACGCGAAACAGCGCAAACAGGGGCGGACGGCGCGGCCCGCGAAGGCGCAGCCGCGCAGCGCCCAGGTCGAGATTATCGAGCACGCGGATGTGCGTCGCATGCTGCTGGCCCAGAAGGCCTATGCGGAGGCTTCTCTGGCGATGACGTTCTACGCCAGCGTGCTGTTTGAAGACAGTCGCTCCGCACGCACTGCCGCTGACCGCGAGGCCGCTGAGTCGCTGCTCGACCTGGTCACGCCGGTGATCAAGTCCTGGCCCTCGAAATATTGCCTGGCCGCCAACGACCTGGCCATACAGGTACTTGGCGGGGCGGGTTATACCCGGGACCATCTGGTCGAGCAGTACTACAGGGATAACCGGCTCAACCCGATACACGAGGGCACAGAGGGCATACAGGCCATCGACCTGCTGGGACGCAAGGTCGGCGCTGAGGGTGGCGCGGTGTTCAATCGCCTGATGGCGGCGATCAGGGTCGACCTCGAGCTTGGTGCGCAGGACGCGGATGCGGTGGTTGGCGAAATCACAGCGACGCTGCAGGATGCGGTGGCCGCACTGATCCGTGTCACCGAGGCGCTGCTGCCCGACATTGCCCGGGACCGGACCGCCGCGTTGGCTAACGCCGCTGTGTACCTTGATTTCTTCGGGCGGGTATTCGCTGCCTGGATGTGGCTGAAGCAGGCGCTGGCGGCCGCCGACAGCTTGCGCTCAGGCGCCCTGGCAACAGAAGAAGAGCACTTTTACCGCGGCAAGCTGCAGGCCGCGCGATTCTTTGCGCGCTGGGAACTGCCAAAGTATCAGCATGAGACACAGATCCTGTTACAGCAGTATGATGAAGCGTTGAGTATGCCGGCCGAGTGGTTCTAGTCGCGAGGAGCATGCAGCGCCGATGATTTCCTTCAAGCAGCTTCGCTATGCGCTCGCCGTTGCCCGCACGCTGCATTTCAAAAAGGCGGCGGAGCAGTGCGCCATCTCGCAGTCCGCCTTGAGTACGGCCATTGCCGAGCTGGAGTCACAGCTGGGTGTGCAGCTGTTTGAGCGGGATAACAAGAAGGTGCTGCTGACACCGGTGGGTGAACAGATTCTTGCGCGCGCCACCGCGATTTCCCTGGAGATCGATGATATCTACCGGCTGGCCACGGTTGCCCGGGAGCCGCTGAGTTTTCCCATGACCATGGGGGTCATTCCCACCATCGGGCCCTACCTGCTGCCGAAAGTCCTGCCTGCGGTGCGCCGTGAATATCCGGACTTTCGTCTGACCATCGCGGAGGAGCAGTCCCATGTACTGGTCGACAAGGTGCGCAGCGGTGAACTGGATACGGCCGTGCTCGCCCTACCCTATGCGCATGAGGGCTTGCTGGAGTTTCCGTTCTGGGATGAAAATCTGGTGGTCGTCACCCACCGCGACAATCCCCAGCATCTGCCCTCACCAGTGCGCGCCGCGGACCTGCGGGAGGCGCGTTTGATGCTGTTGAAAGACGGGCACTGCCTGCGCGATCACGCGCTGGCGGCCTGCCATCTGCAGGCCTCAAGCCTGGACGAAACGTTGGAAGGGGCCAGCCTGTATACGCTGATTCAAATGGTGGCGGGCCACATGGGCTCCACACTGGTGCCGGAAATGGCGCTGGACCAGTTGTTGTCAGACAGCTCCGAGCTCACGGCGATTCCGCTGGAGGAGCCTGGTCCTCATCGCAGCATTGCCTTTCTGGCGCGGCCCAATTTCGGTGGCGTGAGTAACATCATGTCGCTGCGGGTTCTGTTCCGGAAGGCATTAATGGCGCATGCAGCGTCGATGCCGGGGTAAGGCTTGCGGGGAAAAGGGCGCTGCCGCGTGACGATGGGCAGCACCCGGGTGCGGATCAGTCGGGATTGGCGGCGCGGAACTCGCGAATTTCGGTGTTGAACTGCCCCGCCAGGGCCTCTTCAGCGGACACCGCCTCGTTGTAGGCTTCCACGTCTTTTTCGTAGGCGGCCTTCAGTGCCTCGGCATCGCTGGCCTTGCCTTCCTCAATGGTTTTCTTGGCAGCAGTGAACTGCGTTTCCAGGCAGCCCATGTACTCGAGGTTGGCGGCCTGGAACGCTTTCACTGCCTGCTGCCCGGCAATCATGTCGTCCATGGTTGCAGAGCTGCCATCGGGCAGTGTGGGGGATTCCGGCTGCACACATTCCGCCATGGCCATGGAACTGCCCAGTGCCAGTAGGGCCAGCAGGGATTTTGCAGTGTTCATGCTTGTACTCCTTATTGGATGGTAGGCAAACCTTAGCAGTCCCGCGTGTGACTGCCAAGATGGTGCCCTGTTCATTCCTTGCCGACCCAGAGTTTCGGCAGGTCGTATTCCCGTTCCAGCTGTCGGGCGACCGCCTGGGCGCTGCTGTCGGAAGCCAGCCCCACCACCCGCACCCGGTACAGGGTTTCGCCATTGCGTTGCGCGCTGCTCACGGTGACTTTCCCCGCGCCCGGCTTGAGGCGGGTGGACCAGCGTTCTGCCACACTGCGCTCACTGTAACTACCGAAGTTGACGAACCATTCGCCGCTTGCGGCGGGAGCTGCCGGCTTCGCAGGCGCGGGTGCGCTGGCTGGCTTGCTCGCCGCAGTCGGTGTGGCGCGTGCCGTGGCGGCGCGCTGGACAGTCAGCTGCTGCTCCAGGCCGGCCAGGGTGTCGCTGAGCTGGCGGTTTTCATCGCGCAGGCTCGCCAGGCTCTCGGATAGCTGGCGGTTTTCGCTCTGCAGTGCCTCCAGGCTGGCGCGGGCATCGCTGACGTCATCGGGTTTCGCCGCCACCGCCAACTGTGCCTGCAGTTCGCGAATCTGCTGTTCCATTGCAGCGCGTTGTTTCATCACACCGTAGCCGCCGGCCGCCAGCAACACCAGGGCCAGTGCCGCCACCGCGATAAGGCCAATGGGCCAGGTGTCGGTGAAGCGCGCGGGCTCCGTCGCGTAGCGGACGTCTTCCTCAAACTCATCGTCTTCCCAGCCGTCGTCATAATCACCGCTGTCGATGCTGGCGTCGTCCCGTGCAGCGTCGCCGGGGCGCCGGCTGGCCGGCGGCTGCTGATCCGGCGCCCGCCCGGTGACCGGCAGTACCGGGGGCACCGGTGGCACACCGCGTTCTTCATCGTCGAAGTCGACTCCTGCGTCCAGTGAGTCGTCTCCTGCATCGTCGTCGCGTCCTGCGCGCGGAGCGTCTTCCTCACTGTCGTGAGAAAAGCTGGGCAGGTCGTCGTCGCTGGCGTCATCATCCATCCAGGGGGTCCAATCCTGCTCCGCGGAGTCCTCCTGGTTGGGATCGTCGCGCCTGTTGTCGTTCATCTGTTCACTCCGGTGTGCCCTGTGGCCTCGGCGAATAGTACCAGAGCCCCGTCCGCATTGCGCTTCGCCGCGCCACTCGCGATGCAATCCCCCCGATCCGATCGTTCGCCCGCGGGCGAATTTGGGTAGAATGGGTCGATGGACGTATCTGACATTCTCTCCCCCCTCAACGCCGCTCAGCGGGAAGCCGTTGCCGATGAAAGCCCCAACCTGCTGGTACTCGCGGGCGCCGGTAGCGGCAAGACCCGCGTGCTGGTGCACCGCATCGCCTGGCTGATCCGGGCGCAGGACGTGTCACCCTGGTCGATACTCGCGGTGACCTTCACCAACAAGGCCGCGCGCGAGATGCGTTCGCGCATCGAGGAGATTCTCACGCTACCCGCCCACGGGATGTGGGTGGGCACCTTCCACGGTCTGGCCCACCGTCTGCTCAAGGCGCACTGGAAGGAGGCGCGCCTGCCGCAGAACTTCCAGATACTCGATAGCGACGACCAGCTGCGACTGGTGAAGCGGGTCTGTCGAGAGCTGAACCTGGACGAGTCTCGCTGGCCCCCGCGGCAGGCACAGTGGTATATCAATGCCCAGAAAGATGAGGGGCTGCGCGCCGCGCACGTGGATGTGCCGGCCGGGGATCTGTTCGGGCAGACCATGTTGCAGGTCTATCGCGCCTACGAGACCGCCTGCGAGCGCGCCGGCCTGGTGGACTTTGCCGAACTGCTGTTGCGGGCGCATGAACTGTGGCTGCACAATCCGGGGGTGCTCAACCATTATCGGGGCCGCTTCCGCCAGATCCTGGTGGATGAGTTCCAGGACACCAACACCATCCAGTACGCCTGGCTGCGGGTGTTGGCCGGCGATCGCATCCCGGTGGTGGCGGTGGGCGACGACGACCAGTCCATCTACGGCTGGCGCGGTGCCAAGATCGAGAATATCCAGCGCTTCGGAGACGATTTCGCCCACACGCATACCGTGCGACTGGAGCAGAATTACCGTTCGACACAGACCATCCTGCGTGCCGCCAATGGCGTGATTGCCCACAACGCGGGCCGGCTGGGAAAAGAGCTGTGGACGGATGGTGAGACGGGCGACCCCATCTCCCTGTACGCGGGGTTCAATGAGCAGGACGAGGCGCGTTTCATTGTCGAGCAGGCAGAGGCGTGGATCAGCGAAGGCCGTGAGCGGGCCTCGGTAGCGATTCTGTATCGCTCCAATGCGCAGTCCAGGGTGCTGGAAGAAGCCCTGATTCGCAGCGGTATCCCGTACCGTATTTACGGTGGCCAGCGCTTCTATGAGCGCCTGGAGATCCGCAACGCCCTGGCCTATATGCGATTACTTACTAACCGGGGAGACGACGCCGCGCTTGAGCGTGTAATCAATACCCCACCTCGTGGCATCGGCAGTAAAACGCTGGAAACGGTGCGTGAAATCGCGCGTGAACAGGCCATACCGATGTGGCGGGCCATCGATGTGGCGCGTGCGGAGAAGCGTCTGCCGCCGCGCGCCCTCAGCGCCCTGGAGGGCTTCCAGGTGCTGATCAACGAGCTGGACTCCGGCACGGATGAGCTCACCCTGGATGAACTGGCGGAACAGGTGATCGAGGGCTCGGGCCTGGCGGACTTCCACCGCAACGAGAAAGGCGAGAAGGGACAGGCCAGGGTGGAAAACCTGGAAGAGCTGGTGAGCGCGGCGAAGCAGTTTGCCCCCGAGGGCGATGAGCTCTCACCCCTGCAGCAGTTTCTGGACAGTGCCGCACTGGATGCCGGTGATGCCCAGGCGGATGATTTTGAAGACAGTGTGCAGTTGATGACCCTGCACTCCGCCAAGGGCCTCGAGTTCCCGCTGGTGTTCCTGGCCGGTATGGAGGAAAACCTGTTCCCCCACCGCATGTCGCTGGAGGAGCCGGGTCGGTTGGAGGAGGAGCGCCGCCTGGCCTACGTGGGCATCACCCGGGCCATGCAGCGGCTGGTCATTACCTACGCCGAGTCCCGGCGCATCCACGGCAGCGAGAGCTACAACACGCCGTCGCGCTTCATTCGAGAGATTCCGGTTGAGTTGCTGCAGGAGGTCCGCCTGCATACCAGCATCAGCCGGCCGGTGAGCAGCCTGACCCAGGCCAGCGTGCCGGATACTGGCTTGAGCCTGGGCCAGCGCGTCCATCACCCGGTGTTCGGTGAGGGCACGGTACTGAATTTCGAGGGGAGCGGCGGCAATGCGCGGGTACAGGTCAATTTCGATGACGAGGGCAGCAAGTGGCTGGTGGTGCAGTACGCCAAGCTGCAGCCGCTGTGACTGCCGGTTTGTTCGCGCGCCCGGCAGTGCTATGCTCCGGTGCCCTAAGCAGCTGATTTTCCAACGATAAGTAGAACACTATGCCGCAACCCCGCTTCGAACGACGCTTCACCCCCGCGATCATACTGTTGTTGCTGGCGGCGCTGGTGCTGGTACTGGGGTTGTGGGCGGCGGAGCGTGCCGGTGGTATCAGCGCACTGGCGGGTCGGGATGGCACCCAGTCGGGCAGCGGCGGCGAGCAGGCGCACTACAGCTGGAAAATTGTCACGACCTGGCCGAAGAATTTTCCCGGCCTGGGCGCCGGGGCCGAGAACTTCGCCCGCATGGTGGGCGAAATGAGTAACGGTCGCCTCACCGCGCGCGTCTATGGCGCAGGCGAAATGGTGCCGGCATTCGAAGTGTTCGATGCCGTCAGCCAGGGCGTGGCCGATGCCGGACACGGCGCAGCGTATTACTGGAAGGGCAAGATACCGTCTTCGGTGTTCTTCACGGCCATTCCCTTCGGGATGACGGCGCAGGAGATCAACGCCTGGTTGCACTACGGCGGCGGCCTTGAACTGTGGCGAGAGGCCTACGCCCCTGCCAACATCATTCCCTTTGCCGGCGGCAATTCCGGTGTGCAGATGGCAGGCTGGTTTCGCAAGGAAATCAATTCGCTGGCTGACCTGCAGGGCCTGAAAATGCGCATTCCCGGCCTTGCCGGCGACGTGTTTACCGCGGCCGGCGGAACGTCAGTCCGTATTTCCGGTGGCGAGCTCTACACGTCGTTACAGACCGGGGTGATTGATGCTGCCGAGTGGGTCGGCCCCTATAACGACCTGGCTCTGGGTCTGCACGAGGTGGCCAAGTACTACTACTATCCGGGCTGGCACGAGCCCGGCGCCATGCTGGAGCTGATTATCAACAAGGACTCCTACGAGGCGCTGCCCCCCGACCTGCAGGCTATCGTGACCGCCGCGGCCCGCGCCGCGAACCAGATGATGCTGGACGAGTTCACGGCACGTAACAATGCGGCCCTCCGGGAACTGGTGGAGAAACACGGTGTACAGCTGCGGCAGCTGCCGGACGATGTGATGCAGGCCCTGTACCAGGCCAGTGAGCAAACCATGCAGGAGTTGGTGTCGAGCGACCCCCTGGCGGCGCGGATCCATGCCTCATTCAGGGCGTTCTATGAGGGGGTCAGAGCCTACCACCACATTTCAGAGCAGGCCTACATCAATGCGCGGGATGCCGTGCTGGAGAGCGAATAATCAGCGCTTGATGGCGCGCGTGCGGCCCTTCTCGTCAATCGCAACGAAGACAAACTCACCTTCGGTCACCTTGATCGGCTCACCGTCGTGTTTTGAATTGATCCACACTTCGACCACGATACGCACCGAGCTGCGCCCGACTTCCAGCACATCGCAGTAGCAGCTCACCACGGCGCCCACGTGCACCGGGGTAAGGAACGCCATGCCCTCGATGGCGACGGTGGCCACCCGCCCGCCGGCAACATCACTCGCGGTGATGGCGCCTGCCATGTCCATCTGTGACAGCAGCCAGCCGCCAAAAATGTCGCCATTGGCATTGGTGTCCCTGGGCATGGCCACGGTCTGAATGGACAGCTCGCCCTGAGGTACCGGTGTGTCGTCGATGTCGTTCATGTGTCGCCCGAATCCGTTTGCGAAAGAAGGGTATACGCAGCCGATGCTATTTCAGCGCAGCCGGCAACCAGGTTGCCAGCGGTGGCCAGACCCACAGGGCTGCCAGCACCAGCAGCTGGATGAGTATAAAAGGAATGACCCCGCGGTAGATAGCGCTGGTGTGCAGCGCGGCCGGGGCCACGCCGCGCAGGTAGAACAGGGCAAAGCCGAAGGGGGGCGTGAGGAAGGACGTCTGCAGGTTGATGGCTATCATGATACCCAGCCAGATCGGGTCCAGCCCCATCATCAGCAGCACCGGGCCGACTATGGGCACCACGACAAAGGTGATCTCGATAAAGTCGAGGATGAAACCCAGCAGGAAAATCACCAGCATCACGATCAGTGTGGCGCCGAAGACGCCCCCGGGCATGCGGTCAAACCAGTGGTGTATGAGATCTTCGCCGCCAAAACCGCGAAACACCAGTGAAAACACGGCGGCGCCGATCAGGATCATGAACACCATGCAGGTCACTTTCATGCTGTCGATAACGGCTTCCCGCAACCGCGGCAGCGGCATCTCGCGCTTGTACCATGCAAGCAGCAACGCGCCGGTCGCGCCGACGCCGGCGGCCTCTGTGGGGGTGGCGGCGCCGGCCAGAATGGACCCCAGCACCAGGCTGATCAAGAGCAGCGGCGGCGCGAGGCTACCCAGTATTTCCGCCGCCGATACCGGCTCGGTCTCGACGTTGGGCGCGCGGCGCGGGCTCAGGTGCGCGACCGCAATGATATAGGCGAGGTACAGTGCCACCAGCAACAGCCCCGGCAGCAAGGCGCCGACGAACAGGTCGCCGACCGAGACGGTTTTCGGGTTGAAAATACCCGCGTTCAGCTGCGCCTGCTGATAGGCATTGGACAGCACATCGCCCAGCAGTACGAGCGCGATGGAAGGCGGGATGATCTGCCCCAGCGTGCCCGTTGCGCAGATGGTGCCGGCCGCCAGGGCGGGGTCATAGCCTCCCTTGAGCATGCTCGGCAACGACAGCAGCCCCATCGTGACCACGGTGGCGCCAACGATGCCGGTGCTGGCCGCGAGCAGCATGCCCACCAGCACCACCGCGATGCCCAACCCACCGGGAAACGCCCCGAAACTGCGCGACATGGTGCCCAGCAACTGCTCGGCAATGCGTGACTTTTCCAGGATAACGCCCATCAGAATAAACAGCGGTACGGCGATCAGAGTGTCGTTGTTGATGGTGCCAAACATGCGCGCCGGCAGTGCGGCCAGAAACGCCGGGTCGAAGTGGCCGGCAATCACGCCGACGGCGGCGAAGGCCAGCGAAGTACCTGCCAGGGTGAAAGCCACAGGAAACCCGAGCATGAGCAGCAGGCAGATGCAGGCAAACAGGTACAGCGCGATAGTGCCGTCCACTAGCCTGGCTCCCCGATCAGCAGGCGGGCGTTGCGCAGGGTTTCCGCCAGCGCCTGCAAAAACAGGTTGAGCGCGAGCAACGGCAGCAGGGTTTTCAGCAGGAATACCGCCGGGATACCACCGGGCTCGGGGGACGTCTCGCGGATTGCCCAGGAGGCCATCACGTACTCCCAGCTGGAAAACAGGATAAAACCGCACAGGGGCATCAGGCAGGTGATGCTGCCAATGCTGTTGATCCACGCTTTGCCGCGGGGAGAAAAACGGCGGTAGAAAATATCCACACGGACGTGAGCATCGTGTTTCAGCGTGTACGCGGCGCCCAGCATGAACAGGCAGCCATGCAGGTACATGATGGCTTCCTGCGCCATGATTGAGCCGGAATTGAAGCCGTAGCGCAGCACCACCACGGTGGTGGTGACCAGCGCCATGGCGAGCACCAGCCAGGCAAGCAGGCGCCCCGAGGCTTCGGTAAACCGATCGATGACTAGGGCCACAAGGGCGAGCAGACGCATCTGTTATTGGTCTTTTTGAACAAACCGGTGCAGGGTATCATAGGCTGTAGATTCAGGCGAAAGCTGTGTATCCGGCGCGCGCCACCTACGGACAGAAATCCATGCTGACACTTATATCCCCGGCAAAAACGCTGGACTTCGACACGCCCCCGAGCACCCGCAAGAGCACCCAGCCGCAGTTTCTGCAGGAGGCGGAGGCTCTGGTGGAGGATGCGCGCCGGCTGGCGCCGGATGACATCCGTGAGCTGATGGGTGTCAGCGACAATATTGCCCAGCTCAACTATGCCCGATTCCACAACTGGGCGCCGCCCTTCACGCTGGACAACGCCAAGCAGGCGCTGCTGGCATTTCGCGGTGATGTCTATACCGGCCTTGATGCCGACACCCTGAGCAGTGCACAGCTGGCGTTCGCCCAGAAACACCTGCGCATCCTGTCAGGCCTGTATGGCCTGTTGCGACCGCTGGACCTGATGCAGCCCTACCGGCTGGAAATGGGCCTGCGCTTTGCCAACCGTCGCGGTGCCAATCTGTACCAGTTCTGGGGTGATGGCCTGACGCGCAGCCTGAACAGTCAGCTGGGCAAGAGTGGCAGCCGCGTGCTGGTCAATCTGGCCTCCAACGAGTACTTCAAGGCAGTGCAGCCCCGGGCCCTGGATGGGGACGTCATTACCCCCCAGTTCAAGGAGCTCAGAAACGGCAAATACAAGGTCATCAGTTTTTACGCCAAGAAGGCGCGCGGTCAGATGGCGCGCTTCATAATCGAGCACAGCCTGAATGATCCTGAGGCGCTGAAGGCGTTCAGCGTTGACGGCTACCGCTACAACCCTGCTGAGTCGGGGCCGCGGGAGCCGGTATTCACCCGCAAGGCGCCACCGGGCTGACTGCTGTCAGCCGCTGGGAAATAACACTAACAGGAACAGCCCATGAATCACTCCACGACCCACCAGGTCATCATTATCGGCGCTGGCATGTCTGGCCTCTGCATGGGCGTGCGCCTGAAAGCCCTGGGCATCGAGGATTTCCTGATCCTGGAAAAATCAGCGGGCGTGGGCGGCACGTGGCACGACAACACCTACCCCGGTGCCTGCTGCGATGTGCCCTCGGTCCTCTACAGCTACTCGTTCGAGCCCAACCCCAACTGGTCGCGCAAGTATTCACCGCAGGGTGAAATCCGCGCCTATTTCGAGCACTGTGCCGACAAGTACGGATTGCGTGAGCGACTGCGCCTGTCCACCGCGGTCAGCAGCGCCGAGTTTGACGAAGCCAGCGGTGCGTGGTTAGTGACGCTGGAGAACGGTGAACAGCTGCGTGCCAGGGCGGTGGTCAGCGGCCTGGGCCAGCTGAACATTCCCCACACACCCGCCTTTGCCGGGGCAGATTCGTTTGCCGGTGAGCAGTTCCACTCCGCCCGCTGGCGGCACGATATCGATCTCAAGGGCAAGCGCGTGGCGGTCATCGGCAACGCGGCCAGTGCGCTGCAGTTTATTCCGCAGATTGCGCGTGAGGCTGCGCAATTGCATGTCTACCAGCGCAGCGCCAACTACGTCGTCAAGCGCAATGACCGCGAGTACACGGCAGGCGAAAAGCGGCGCTTTGCGCGCTGGCCCTGGCTGCAGAAACTGCACCGTGCGGCCGTGTACCTGCGCGGTGAGCTGTTGTTCTACCCGGTGCTGCGCAACAGCAGCCTGCTGCGCCCCCTCTGGGAGAAATGGGCGCGCGAGCACCTTGAAGAACACATTGACGACCCTGTGTTGCGTCGTCAGCTGACACCCGACTATCCGGTCGGCTGCAAGCGCATTCTGGTCGCGGACGATTACTACCAGGCCTTCGCGCGCGACAACGTCGAGCTGGTGACTGCGGCCATCACCGGCGTGGATGAAGCCGGGGTGCTGTCGGCGGATGGGGTCTCCAGGCCGGTTGACGTGATTATCTATGGCACCGGCTTCAATACCTCGGCCATGCTCTCCGGCGTTAACTTTGTCGGCAGCGACGGGCGCAGCCTCGCCGAGGCCTGGCAGCAGGGCGCCGAAGCCTATCGCGGTGTCTGTGTGGCGGGTTTCCCGAACCTGTTCATGTTGTACGGCCCCAATACCAACCTCGGCAGCAACTCCATCATCTTCATGGTGGAACGCCAGGTGCGCTACGTGGCCGCCTGTATCGAAAAGCTGTTGACCCACGACCTGCGCGCACTCGCTGTCAATCCCGCGGCCATGCGAGCCTACAACGATCACATGCAGGGGGAACTGGCGGGTACGGTGTGGGTGGCCAACTGCGACAGCTGGTACAAGAACGCAGCGGGCAAGGTCGTCAACAACTGGCCGAACTCAACGCTCTATTACTGGTGGCATATGCGCTCGCCGGACTTCGCCGACTTCGACATGCGCTGAGCGGGGGCTCAGCCTTCGCGACGGAACGGCAGAAGGCTCGCCGCCTCGTCCCGGTAGGCTTCAATATGGGGGCGCTCCCTACGGGTGAAGTCGGCGACGGCTTCGGCCAGTCGTGGGTCCGCAATCCAGTGGTTGGAGTAGGTGAGTATCGGGCGGAAGCCGCGCTGGATCTTGTGTTCGCCCTGCGCACCGGGGTCAAAGCGTTGTAGCCCCTCGGCAATGCAGTACTCAATGCCCTGGTAATAACAGGCCTCAAAGTGCAGGCAGTCGAAATCTGCGCTGCAGCCCCAGTAGCGACCGTACAGCGTCGTGGATGAGCGAAAATACAGCGCTGCAGCCACCGCCTGGCCACTGTGCCGGGCGACCACCATGATCGTCTGGTCACCCAGTGAGGGTGCGGTCTGCAGGAAGAAGTCCCGCGTCAGGTAACCGCCGTGGCCGCTGCGCCGCGCGTAGGTGGTCTGGTAGAAGCGGTGAAACTGTCTCCAGTCGGCTGCGGTAATCTCCGCGCCGCGCAACAGCTGCAGGCTCAGGCCCTGCTGCGTCACGCGCTCGCGCTCGCGGCGCAGGTTCTTGCGCTTGCGGCTGGCGAACGCGCCGAGGAAGTCCTCGAAGCTGGTGTAGCCGTCGTTGAACCAGTGGAACTGTGTGGTCATGCGCTGTGGCAGCCCCGCTGCCAGCAGTTGCCCGGACACGGCCTGCTCAGGGAACAGCAGGTGCCAGGAGGACAGCCCGCGCGCGCGGGCAAACTGCTCTATCGCGGCCAGCACACAGGGCCACAGGCTGGCGCTATCCTCCCCATCGGCCACGCACAGGCGCGGCCCCGTGGCGGGCGTAAATGGTACGGCGGACACCAGCTTGGGATAGTAGGCCAGCCCTGCCCGCTGCCAGGCGTCCGCCCATGACCAGTCAAAAACGTACTCGCCATAGGAGTGTGCTTTCAGGTAGAGCGGCAGCAGACCGATCAGCCGGTTTTCCCGGCGCAGCAGCAGATGGCAGGGTTGCCAGCCGGTGTCAGCCGTTGTACAGCCGGTGATCTCCAGGCCGTGCAGGAAGCGGTGCTGCAGAAACGGATAGTCCACGCCCGCCACCGCGTCCCAGTCAGCGGCGCTGACCTGTGCAAGGCTGTCGATGAATTCCGCATTCGGCACCGCGGCCGCCCCGCCCTGTACAGTGCTGTCGCTCACGCGGCGTTGTCGAGCAGATAATGCAGTGCAATGCCCATGAATACTGCCAGCCCCACCCAGTTGTTGTGACGAAAGGCACGAAAGCAGGCGTCCCGGTCACGCTCCCGTATCAGGTACTGGTGATAACCGAATAGCAGTCCGGCAACAAGTAGACCCAGGTAATAGGCGCCGCCGAGCTCGAAGCGCTGCCCGGCCAGCAGCCAGGCCAGCAGGCAGAGGGTCTGCAGGGCGCCCAATACGAGGCGGTCGGCGTCGCCGAAGAGCACGGCGGTGGATTTGATGCCCACCTTGATATCATCATCGCGATCGACCATGGCGTACTGGGTATCATAGACCATCGTCCACAACAGATTAGCGATGTACAGCAGCCAGAGCGCTGAGGGCAGCGCATTCTGCTGTGCGGCAAACGCCATGGGGATGGCCCAGGAGAACGCCGCCCCCAGTACGACCTGCGGCCAATAGGTGTAGCGCTTCATGAAGGGATAGGTGGAGGCCAGCAGCAGGCCGACGACCGAGAGCAGCGTGGTCAGCGTGTTGGTCAGCAAGACCAGGCCGAAAGCGGCCAGGCAGAGCAGCAGGAAGAGAACGCGCGCCTGGGTGACCGAGACTTCGCCGGTGACCAGCGGGCGCTCCCGGGTGCGCGCCACGCTGCCGTCCCAGTGGCGGTCCGCCAGGTCGTTGACGATACAGCCCGCGGAGCGCATCAGCAGGGTGCCAAGGCAGAAGATCACCACCAGGCGCGGCTCGGGCTTGCCCTCTGCGGCGATCCAGAGCGCCCCTAGGGTCGGCCAGAGCAGCAGCAGGGTGCCAATGGGCCGGTCGAAACGCACGAGCTTGAGCAGAGCGGACGCGGAAGTCAGTACGGGCATGCTTCGGGAGCTGTGAAGAAACCAGCGGCAAGCTTACTGCTTTACGCCGTGGATTGCAGCGTTCACTGTGCCTCGCTGGCTGCGGTGCACCGCCAATGACGCCTCCCAGGGGGTGAACCCCTGCAAAAATACCTCACTGACCAGCAGGCGCTTGCCGCTGATACTGAAGCAGGAGCGGCGTGCCCAGGCGGGCACGGTCTGTTTCACCCAGGGCGCGATATAGGCGCTGTCACCGCCCAGTCGTGCGAGCTCAAAGGGGCTTCGCTGCATGCCGGGATAACGAAACAGAATCGCACCGAGAGAGCGGTTCTGCAGTTTGCGCAGGTGAGCCAGTTCTCCGCTCAGGCTGCTGATGGGGAATACGCTGCGCGCGAACACCACAGCCTGTGAGTCCAACTGCAGCAGCACCTCGCGTACCAGTGCGCGCTGTCGCGCCGGTACCTGCAGCAGATGCTGCTCCGAGGGCAGAGGCACCTGCCAGCCCTGGTAGAGCCTGCGCACGCTGAAGGCGCCTGCCTCGAGAGCGATCAGGCGCGCGGTGAGCGAGCCGTCATCGAGCAGCCAGCGGCGGCAGGGCGCAGCGAGCTCTGCGCTGGTGAACCGTTGCTCGGGGCGCCATCGGGGGTCGCGGCCCGAGTCTGCCGGCAGGGAAGCGGGCACGATAACAGGGTCTCCGGAAATGCAAAGGCGCGAGCATGCGCCAGCTGCTGCGGGCATGCAAGGGTGTTAAACCGCGGCGAGGTTCCGTCCATGCCGCGCCTCCAAAGCGCTTGCACAATTTTCCTGTAACTCTATAGTGTTGCGCTTCAAATCAGGTCGTCCCCTGCCGCCGGTTGCATCGCGCGGCACCGTTGCGGGCGACCCGCGTAACCGACTGAGAGCGAGTGGCATTATGAGCAAGTGGGAATGCATAGTCTGTGGCCTGATCTACGACGAAAAGGAAGGCTGGCCTGACGACGGCATTGCACCTGGCACCAAATGGGAAGACGTACCCGAGGACTGGCTCTGCCCGGATTGTGGCGTGGGCAAGGAAGACTTTGAGCTGATCGAGGAGACACCGGTCGACGAAACACCGCACCATGAGGAACCGGTGGCCGACAAGGTACACCCCCCGGTGGTCATCATCGGCACGGGCCTGGCCGGTTACGGTGTGGCCAAGGAATTCCGCAAGCATGACAGCGAAACCCCGTTGATCCTCATCACCTCCGACGATGGTCGTGCCTACTCGAAGCCCATGCTCTCCACGGGCTACACCAAGGACACCAGCGCCGACGACCTCGCGCAGTTGGATGCCGGGTCCATGGGCAAGCAGTTGAAAGCCAGCGTGTGGACCATGACTCGCGTTGCAGGTATTGATACTGCCAACCAGGTGATCAAGGTCGGCGATGCGGAAACCGCGATTCACTACGGCAAGCTGGTGCTGGCACTGGGTGCGCAGACCATACAGCCGCCGATAGAGGGCGATGCGCTGGAACGGGTCTATTCGGTGAACGACCTGCTCGACTACGACGACTTCCGCACGGCGATGCAGAAGAATGCCGTGCGCAAGGTGTGCATCATTGGCGGTGGCCTTATCGGCTGTGAGTTCACCAATGACCTGCTCAACGGTGGCTACGAGGTAGAGGCGGTGGATCCCCTCGGCTACTGCCTGCCTACGCTGCTGCCGGAAACGGCAGGCAAGGCGGTGCAGGCGGCGCTGGAGGCCAAGGGCGCCCGCTTCCACTTCGGCCCGCTGGTCACCGCGGTCAACCGCGCGGAACAGGGCGTGGTGGTGAGCCTGAACAATGGCGAACGTATCAGCGCAGACATCGTGGTGTCTGCGGTGGGCGTACGGCCCCGGGTAGATCTAGCCAAAGCCGCCGGTCTGGAAGTGAACCGCGGGATCGTCACCAACCGCCTGCTGGAAACCAGTGCGCCCAATGTCTATGCCCTGGGCGATTGCGCCGAAGTGGCAGGTCACGTGCTGGTCTACGTGGCGCCGCTGGTGGCCTGTTCCCGCGCGCTGGGCAAGACCCTCGCCGGTGAGCCCACCGAGGTGGTTTACCCGCCCATGCCGGTGACCATCAAGACACCGGCCTGTCCGGTCGTTGTGGCCCCGCCGCCGGCCGGCGCCGACGGGGAGTGGCAGATCGATGCCGATGGCAGCGATGTGCGTGCAGAGTTCCGCAACGCTGCGGGTGAGCTGCTCGGCTTTGCCCTGACCGGTGACGCGACCAAGGCAAAAATCGAGCTGCAGAAAGCCCTGCCGGCCATACTGCCCTGAGCCGCGGCCCGCTGGATGTCCAGCGCGCCCGGCGGCAACTGGAGGCCTGGCTGGAAGGTGCCGTTGTCGGCCTGAACCTGTGCCCCTTTGCGCGCCCGCTGCTGGGTTCGCCAGCGCTGCGTATTGTAGTGTGCGGGGCCAACGGGAGCGCTGCAGGCCAGCGCGAGATGGACGCTTGCCTGCTCGCTGAGTTTGACCTCCTGCTGAACAGCACACAGGATGAGGTGGCAACCACGCTGCTGGCCTTCACCGGGGCGCTGGCTTCCTTCGACGCGTACCTGGATTACCTCGATCATGCGAACACGCTGCTGCAGGTCGCCGGTCTGGAAGGCATTGTGCAGCTCGCGAGTTTTCACCCGGAGTACCAGTTCGCGGGTGAGCCAGCCCAGGCAGCCAGCCACTACAGTAACCGGGCGCCGCTGCCAGTCATTCACCTGCTGCGCGAAGACCTGCTGGAAGAGGCGCTGGCTCGCTGGCCCAATCCCGAGCGTATTCCCGAGACGAACATTGCCCGTTTGAACAGTATCGGGCGCGCCGCGCTGGCGGCGCAGCTGGCGGAGTGGCAGGCACTGTAGCTGCAGTCAGACCTCGGCGAACTTCTCCCGCTGCGCGGTCCAGCGCTGAATCAGCGCTTCGATGACCGCGGGGTCCCCCTGCTGCAGGGTGTGGGCGATGGCGTGAACCGCGTCCAGCAGGTGATTGTGCGCGGGCAACTCGGCAATGCGGAAGGCAAGCAGCCCGGTCTGCCGGGTGCCCAGCACTTCGCCCGGGCCGCGCAGTTCCAGGTCTTTTTCCGCGATGTAAAAGCCGTCGTTGCTTTCCCGTAGCGCCAGCAGGCGCTGCTGTCCGCTGCGGGACAATGGGGACTGGTATAGCAGCACACAGTGACTGGCACCGCCGCCACGGCCCACGCGGCCGCGCAGCTGGTGCAGCTGTGCCAGCCCGAGGCGCTCGGGGTTTTCGATCACCATCAGACTGGCGTTGGGCACATCCACGCCCACTTCGATCACCGTGGTCGCTACCAGCAGAGCGATCTCGCCGCCCTTGAAGGCGTCCATCACCGAGGCTTTCTCTGCCGGTTTCATGCGCCCGTGCACCAGGCCGATCTGCAGCCCGGGCAGCGCCTCCTGCAGCAGTTCGGCGGTCGCCTCCGCCGCCTGCGCCTGCAGGGAATCACTCTCCTCGATCAGCGTGCACACCCAGTAGGCCTGTCGTCCGCTGGCGCAGGCGTGTGCGACCCGGGTGATCACCTGGTCACGACGCTGGCTGTCGATCAGCACCGTGGTGACCGGCTCGCGGCCCGGGGGCAGCTCATCGATCACCGAGAAATCGAGATCGGCGTAGGCGACCATGGAGAGCGTGCGGGGGATCGGTGTCGCGGTCAGTACCAGCTGGTGCGGCCGGCCCTCGCTGCCTGCTTTCTGGCTCAGGGCCAGGCGCTGGTGCACCCCGAATTTGTGTTGCTCGTCGACCATCACCAGCCCCAGCCGGTGAAACGCCACCGCCTCCTGAAACAGGGCATGTGTGCCGACCGCCAGGGCCGCCTCGCCCGTGGCGAGGCGCTCGGTCGCCACCTGTCGAGCTTTGCCCTTGACCCGTCCACTCAGCCATTCGACAGTGATGCCGAGCGGTGCGAACCAGTGTTCGAAGTTCAGCCGGTGTTGCTCGGCGAGAATCTCCGTGGGCGCCATCAGCGCCACCTGATAGCCATTGGCGATGGCCTGCAGTGCCGCATGCGCGGCCACCAGGGTTTTGCCCGAACCCACATCACCCTGCACCAGGCGGAGCATGGGCACGGGCCGCGCCAGGTCAGCGGCGATCTCCGTCATCACCCGCTGCTGGGCGACGGTGGGTGTAAACGGCAGGCTTTGCAGCAAGGCCTGTTGCAGGGGCTGCCCCCTGTCGACGTGCAAAGCGGGTGCCGGTGTGGCTTGCTGACGCGCCCGCAAGCGCAGCAGTGACAGGTGATGGGCGACGAGTTCTTCCAGCGCCAGACGCAGTTGGGCGGGATGGCGGCCCTCCAGCAGGGTGTCGAGGGGCGCGTCCGGTGGGGGTGCGTGCAGGTATTGCAGGGCCTGCACAAGGGTGAAAGGCTGGCCACTGTCTGTGGGCAGGAGGTCGCGGGGTTGCGCCCGTTGCAGAAAGCCCAGCGCCTGGCCGCACAGCTTGCGCCACTGGGCCTGGCCTATGCCCGTGGTGGTGGGATATACGGGGGTGAGCGTCTCCTCCCCGGTGCTGCGTGACGCGCCATGGGTCTCACCCGGTTCCAGGGCCCGGTACTCCGGGTGGAATATTTCGAAGCCGTTGGCGCCTCGACGCACCTGGCCAAAGCAGCGCAGGCGCGTTCCCGGTTGCAGGCTGTTTTTCTGCGCCGCGCTGAAGTGGAAAAAGCGCAGGGTAAGCGTGCCAGTGCCGTCCTGGATGCGGGCCACGAGGCTGCGACGGCGGCCGAAAACGATATCCGCGAGACGCACTTCCCCTTCCACGGTGACTTCGCTACCTTCCTGCAGGCCAGCGATGGGCGTGATCCGTGTGCGGTCCTGGTAGCGTAGCGGCAGGTGAAACAGCAGGTCCTCGACCTGGGTGATGCCGTAATCCGCCAGTTGTGCCGCCAGCCGCGGACCCACCCCGCGCAGCGCAGTCACCGGTAGGGGTTCAAGTACCGCCACGGTCTGCTCCCGCGCCGGATTGAGAATGGCCGACGCCGTGTGGCGTGTATTCGGGGGTACAATGCAGACGGGAGTAGCCTGGGATCACTGTGCGCGCCCATTCCGGTGAAAGCCCGCTAGTGTAACCAGTCAGGTAAGGCGATATGAAGAACAAAAGTGTGCTGATTGTCGGTTGTGGTGACCTGGGTACCCGGGCGGGGCTGCCCCTGGCGAGCGCCGGCTGGGGGGTGACTGGCCTTCGCCGGGACATTGGGCAGTTGCCTGTGGCGTTCAAAGGCCTCGCCGCGAATTACGCAGCCGCAAACGCCGATCTGTCGGCGCTGCAGGCACTGGCTCCGGATTTTGTGTTGCTCACCCTGAAACCTGCCGGCAGTGGCGAAGCAGGCTACAGGGCGGGTTTCAGCGATGCCATGGGCGCCGTGTTGCGGGGGCTGGGTAGCCACCGTCCGGCGGGCATACTCATGGTCTCCAGCACGCGGGTCTACGCGGAAGCAGATGGCGGCTGGGTGGAGGATGACAGCCCTCTCGTGACGACCGATCCTGCCGCTGGGGCGATTATCAACGCCGAACAGCAGTTGTTTGACTCACCCCACCCTGCCTGCACGGTGCGCAGTGCCGGTATTTATGGCGACCCGGAGGGATTCCTGTTGCGGCGTGTCGCGCGCGGTGAGCTGTGTGCAGCATCGCCGGTTCGCTACAGCAACCGCATACACCGGGAGGATGTGGGTGGCCTGCTGGCCTGGCTGCTGCAGCGCTGGGCGCAGGGTATCGCACCTGCTCCGCGCATCATTGCCGTGGACAACGATCCTGCACCGCAGTTCGAGGTGGAGACCTGGCTGGCCAGGGCGCTGGGGCTGGATGCCTGGCAGGCTGGCGCCTCAACGCCGCGCAGTGTGGCACACAAGCGCTGCCGCAACAGGGCGCTGACTGCGAGCGGCTATCGGCTGCGCTATCCCGACTACCGCAGCGGCTACAGCGCGGTGCTGCGGGCGCGTGTTACATCGGCAAAGACATGAGATCACACAGGTTGAGTATCTGGGCAATCACGTTGCGAGCGGCCATGGTGGCGGGTGTGTATGGGTTTCCTGTGGCTGTTGCCGTGGCGCAGCCCGCCCTGCCCGCAGACGCACTGCGGCTGACGTCCAGCGAAATCGTGGCGGCATTCTCCGATGTTCGTGATCAGGGTGAAGTGCAGGATGGCAGCGGTGGTGTTGCCGAGAACCACTGGTTTGCAGATGGCCGTTTCCGCAGCGAATGGCGCAGCGCGGCGGGCACGGGTATTGTTACCGGCCGTTGGCGCGCCGCTGGGGATATGCGCTGCATCATCATCGACAGCGGCCTGCCCGAGCGTGAAGGCGCGGAGGTGTGCACGCCGATTTACCGGCTCGGGGATCGGTATATCTCAGTGAATCCATCGGGTACTGTGCATGGCCTGCATACCCTGTCGCCCATGGAAACGGTGCGCTAGACGACCAGAATCGCCTCAACTTCAATGGCGACACCCTTGGGCAGGCCGGCTACCTGAACACAGGCGCGCGCCGGAAACGGCGGCTGCAGAAACTCCGCCATGACCTCGTTGACCGCCGCAAAGTCCGCCATATCAGTCAGCGAGATGTTGATCTTCACCGCGCTCGCGAGACTGCCGCCCGCGGCCTCGGCCACCGCGGCGAGGTTGCTGAACACCTGCCGGGCCTGGGCCTGAATATCACCCGTGACCAGTTCCATAGTGCCCGGCACCAGCGGAATCTGACCCGACAGCCACACGGTGTTGCCCACTTTCACAGCCTGCGAATAGGGCCCGATGGCTTCGGGGGCGTTTGGGGTGGAGATAATGGCTCGATTGGTCAACGGTTTGCTCCGGGTTTCACGCGCCGTGCCGGCGCTTCGTTTTTCAGTCGGGACACGCGGCGCACGGAGTTTACCGTGCGCAGCCGTTTCATGATGTTGGCGAGATGCACGCGGTTGGTCACCTGCATCGCCAGATCCACGAAGGTGAACTGGTAGTCCTTGTCTTCGGTGGAGATTTTTTCGATATTCACCCCCATGCTGTTGATGCGGGTGGCGAGCACCGCGATCATGCCGCGGCGGTTTTCTACCTCGATGCGCAACTCTGTCAGGTATTCACCCTGCACCTGGTCATCCCAGCGCAGGGCCACCAGACGCTCGCGGTTCTCCCGCATCTCCATCAGGTTCTTGCAGCGCTCGCGGTGCACGACAACGCCCTTTTCAGAGCTCAGGTAGCCTTCGATGGGGTCGCCCGGGATGGGGTGGCAGCAGCGTGCGTAGGTCACCATGAAGCCTTCGGTACCGCGAATCGCTACCGGTTGCAGCTTGCGTTCCGCGGACTCTGAGGGTTCCACAAATTCCCCGAGGATCTGCTGCGCGGTGATCGGCGGGAGGCGGTTGCCGCGTGCGATGTCCTCCAGCAGATCATCCAGCGCGCTGTAGTCATTGTTGGCGAGGTAATCCTGCAGGCGGTCTTCAGGCAGCTGTTCGAGGGCGCTGTCGAAGGCTTGCAGGGCCTTGTCGAGGAGACGCCTGCCAAGGGCCACCGAATCTTCCCGCGTCTGGTGCTTGAGGAAGTGACGAATATTGGTGCGTGCCTTGGCGGTCACCGCGTAGTTGAACCAGGACGGGTTTGGACGAGCGCCCGGAGCGGTGAGGATCTCCACCGTCTGGCCGCTCTGCAGCGGCTCCGACAATGGTGCCAGACGCCGGTTGATACGGCAGGCGACGCAGCTGTTGCCGACATCGGTGTGCACCGCGAAAGCGAAGTCCACCGCCGTGGCACCGCGGGGCAGCTCGAGAATACGTCCCTTTGGCGTAAACACGTAAATCTCGTCGGGGAAGAGGTCGATCTTGACGCTCTCGATAAACTCCAGCGAGTTGCCGGCTCTTTGCTGCATCTCCAGCAGGCCCTGCACCCACTCCCGGGCCCGCGCGTGGCTGCCGTTCGCGGAGTGGCTGTCGCTTTTATACAGCCAGTGTGCCGCGATGCCGTTATTGGCCATTTCTTCCATTTCGCGCGTGCGAATCTGGATCTCGATGGGCACGCCATGCATGCCCATCAACACAGTGTGCAGTGACTGGTAACCGTTGGCCTTGGGAATGGCAATGTAGTCGCTGAACTCGCCGGGGACCGGCTTGTACAGACTGTGTACTGAGCCCAGTACCCGGTAGCAGGTATCAACCGAGTCGACGATGATGCGAAACGCGTAGATGTCCATGATCTCCGAGAAGGACTTCTTCTTGGACTTCATCTTGCTGTAAATGCTGTAGAGGTGCTTCTCGCGGCCGATCACCTCGACATCGTGGCCTTCCTGCTCCAGTGTGGATTCAATCTGGTGGCGGATTTTGTCCACCAGTTCCTTGCGGTAGCCGCTGCTGGCCCGGATGGCGGCCTTGATCCGCGATGCGCGCATCGGGTAGAGGGCGCTGAAGCCGAGATCCTCGAACTCCATGCGCACGGCATTCATACCCAGGCGCATGGCGATGGGCGCGTAGATTTCCAGGGTTTCGCGGGCGATGCGCCGCGCCTTGTCCTGGGGCAGCACACCCAGCGTGCGCATGTTGTGCAGTCGGTCGGCCAGTTTCACCAAAATGACGCGAATGTCGCGCGCCATGGCCAGCGCCATTTTCTGGAAGTTTTCGGCCTGCTTTTCAGCCAGCGAACTGAATTCCATCTGGGTGAGCTTGCTCACGCCGTCGACCAGCTCGGCGACGGCGGGGCCAAACTGGCTGCCGATGGAATCTTTCTCGATACCGGTATCTTCGATGACGTCGTGCAGCATGGCGGCCATCAGGCTCTGATGGTCCATGTGCATGTCAGCGAGGATCCCGGCCACGGCCAGTGGGTGCGTGACGTAGGGCTCGCCGGTGCGGCGGATCTGGCCGAAGTGCGCCTGCTCTGCGAAGTAGTAGGCGCGGCGGACCTGTTGCGCCTGCGCAGGGTTCAGGTAGCTGCGCAGGGTGGAGTCCAGGGCGTCAATGGTTTGCATGATAGCTTACCCGCTTACCACGGCAGCCCTGAACCGTTAGAGCGGTTCGTGGGCCCCCATGACCTCGGCGAGTTCCTCTTCCGCATCGCGCTCTTCGTCGCGCGAGAGAATAGAGGAATTGATCAACCCTTCGGCAATTTCGCGCAGCGCGATCACCGTGGGTTTGTCCGATTCTTCCTCGACCAGGGGATCCTTGCCGCCGGTGGCGATCTGGCGGGCGCGCTTGCTGGCGACCATGACCAGTTCGAAGCGGTTGTCGACGTTTTCGAGGCAGTCTTCTACAGTTACGCGTGCCATGTGCTGGTGATTCCTGTCAGGGTTAACGAACCCTCAATTATACCCGGATCCGGCCCCTTAGTGTATAGCGCGGCGGCTGTGTGAATAATACGCCCGGCGCGTGATTCAGGGCTTCAACAGATCCTGCAGCAGACCACTGAGCACCTGTTGCTGGCGCGCGGTCTGCAGGCGTTGGCCAATCACGATCGCCTCCAGCTCCGTCAGTGCCACCTCGAAGTCGTTGTTGACCAGGAGGTAGTCTGACTGCACGTAGTGGGACATCTCTTCCACTGCCTCCGCGAGGCGGCTGGCGATCACCGCGGGATCGTCCTGGCCGCGGCCCGTGAGACGCTGCTCCAGAGCCTCGCGCGAGGGCGGCAGGATGAAGATGCCGCAGGTGTCGGGCAGCAGCCGTTTCACCTGGGCGGCGCCCTGCCAGTCGATTTCGAGAATAACGTCGGTACCGGCGGCGAGCTGTGCCTCAACCCAGGCCTGGGACGTGCCATAGAGGTTGCCGAATACACGGGCGTGCTCGAGAAAGGCGGCTTGATCCAGCATGCCGATGAAGGTGGCTTCGTCGATGAAATGATAATTCACGCCATCCTGTTCGCCCGGGCGCTGGGGGCGGGTCGTGTGGGATACCGAGACCTGCAGGGAGGGGCGGCGCTCCAGCAGGGCATTGACCAGGCTGGTCTTGCCGGCGCCGCTTGGCGCGGAGACGGTGTACAGGGTTCCGGTGGCGTTCATGGGCAGCAGCTGTCCTTGTGGCATCGTGCAGTATCACAGACATTTTACACGTTGCGCGATACAAGTGGGCAGGTTGCCCGCCGCCAAGCCCGACTAGAGCGGGGTGATATTAACGTTCGGCGCCACCTGCCGGAAGAAATTGCGCAGCAGCTTCCAGCTCAAGTCGGCCTCCAGGGCACCCACCAGGGGGTGCAGGACCAGTGCATCATTATCGGCCATGCTCGGGGCCTTGCGCAGCACTTCCGCAGCGGTTGTTACCTGGTACGTGCCCAGCGCCTTGAGCGCCTCCGCATCCAGGGCGCTGCTGAACATCATGTCCTGATCGCTGTCCTGCTGCCACTGTGCATAACAGTTTGTTTCGTAGAGGGCGTAGGGGGCCAGTGCCGCCCAGTCTTCCTCTGGCGCATCGGAAACATACAGGAATGAAAAGGGCATCTCGGCCTGAAAGCGCGGGTGTTTATCCAGGCGTTCGCACTCGGCGGCATACACGGCGTTGAGCTGCGGCATGCCGCCGATGAAGCCGTCACCCAGCCGCGCAGCGCGGCGCGCCGCTGCGGCTGAACTGCCACCCATGAACAATGTGGGGTGTGGTGTCTGCAGCGGTTTGGGTGTGACCCGTGCCGAGCGCCCGCGGTACTGGAATGTCTCGCCGCGCCAGGCCTCCTTCAGCGCCTGCACACCCTCCTCCATCAGAGCGCCGCGTTGCTTCGGGTCAACCCCGAACATCTCCAGCTCGCGTCCGACATAGCCTCCCAACAACAGCACTTCCGCGCGCCCCCGGCTGAGATGGTCGAGCATGGCGACGTCTTCCGCCACGCGGAGTGGGTCGCTGAAGGGCATGATGACGTTGACCTGCAGGCGCACGTTGCGGGTGCTGCGGGCAGCCGCCGCGGCGAGCATGAGCGGACTCGGCAGGTAGCCGTCCTCACTGCCGTGGTGTTCACAGAAATTGATGGTGACGGGGTAGCCCTGTGCGTCAATCCAGGCAATCTGTTCCAGCGTCAGATCGTAGGTGTCGGCAAAAGACAGCCCTGTGGTGGCCGCCGGTGCCCGGCATTCGTACTTCACCATGACGGAAGGCATGTCGTTGTCTCCGGTAGCTGAGGGGTCAGGCTTCGTCGGGGACGCCGAAGAAATCCTGATAGCGCCGATAGAGCTGACGCTGGCTTTTATTCAGACTGTATTCATGCTTGCCGAACTTGCCCTGGGGTTTTCGCGCCAGGTAGGCCTGCATGGCATCGCGCCCCTGTGTGTCCAGCGGTGTGCCCATGGCACGGTAGAGGTTCTCCAGCGCCGCCAGGGGTTCCTGGATCAGGTCGTGATACAGGAAGCTGTGCAACTGGCCTGCGGGCAGCTGACCGTTTTCCAGCAGATCAACCACGGCGTTGAGTCGCGCAGCACCGGCTTCGGGCGTCATCAGGCTCTCGAAAGCGCGGGCGTCGAAGGGTTTGCCGCTGCGCATCCAGTACAGTGTGCCCAGCAGGTTGGTCACGGAGGCCTGCGCTACGATCGGGTCGCGGTGGGTGATGACCACTCTTGCATCCGGAAACACCTGAAACAGCACGGGCAGGTTGCCGAGGTGCGAGGGTGCCTTGAGCAGCCAGTGCTGACGCGGGTTTTTCCACTGCAACACTTTCAGCATGCGCTTGTAGTAGCGGTAGGCCGGTGCCAGATCCTGCTGGTAATACCAGTCGTTGTAGCTTGGTATCTGGTATTGGCCCGGCAGATTCTCACTGCGGAATGTGCAGCTCATGGCGACGATGCATTCGTTGGGAATTTCCGCACCCATTTCGTGCATGGTGGCATAGCTGGGGACCACGCGTTTCCACTGCGTCACCAGGTGTTCACAGCGCGCTATCCGCGGGTCGCTGCGGTAGTGCGCGGCTTCCGGGGGTGGGTAAGGAAACATGATTTCCCAATTGCGCGGGGAGCCAAAGCGCACGTCCTGCGCCAGCAACTCGAACAGGATAGACGTACCCGAGCGCGGCAGGCCCGTGATAACGACCGGCTGGTCAATCACTTCATCCTCGATTTCCGGGTGTTGTGCGTAAGCCGCTTCGATACCCAGTCGCGCTTCCAGCCAGCGCAGGATATCGGAGCGGGTCATCAGCCTGCCGAGCAGGTGCAGGTCAGCTTCCTTCTCCAGTGCCTGCAGGAAGACGTGAAAGCCCTCCAGCCAGTCATCACTGCCGAAATCAGCGAAGCCGGTATTGCGTCGGGCGGTCTCCATCAGCTCCTCGGCGCGCAGAGGCACCAGGCTGCGGATGTCCATGTGCTGCCCTTCGTCAATGACGCGCTGCACCCATTCAGGGCGGGCCGGCGGTGTCCATTCACTCATCTGTTTTCTCCCGGCGATGCTGCCTGACGGTGTCAGGGCATGTAGGCGCCGCCACTGACCGAAATCAACTGCCCTGTGACATAGCCCGAACGATCCGATGCGAGGAACAGCGCCATCCAGGCGATATCCTCGGGGCGCCCCAGTTTGGGGATAGGCAGGCCGCTCATGTTATAGAGGGTGCCCTCCTGCAATGCCTTTTCCATCGCATCGGGCTTGCCCATGGTCTCGAAACCAAAGCGGTTCCAGAAACTGCCCTCACCCACGTCATCGGCTTCGTACGGTACGATCCAGCCCGGACAGATATTGTTGACGCGTATCCCCTTGCCGGCCCATTCCCAGGCAAGGCCCTTGGAGAAGCTGTTGACGAAGCCTTTCACACCGCCGTAGTGCACAACATTGGCCGCAGCTTCACCCAGCAGGGAGGAATTGGAAGAAATGTTGATGATGCTGCCGGTCTTGCGTGACAGCATATCCTGCGCGACCGCCTGGCAGCAGTTCACCACGCCGTCGATATTCAGCGCAATTTCCCAGCGGCGCGCGTCGGCATCGAGCTCCTCGAGATTGGCGGGATGAGCGACTCCGCCCGCATTGTTGACCAGCACATCCACCGGCCCGAAAACCTCATTGGCACGCGCCACCATTGCGTCGACGCTGGCGCGGTCGGTGACGTCGGTGGCAACTGCCAGTACCTTGCCCGGCAGGCCAAGCTTCGCCGCCTCTGCGGCGAGTTTTTCGCCGGTGGCGACATCACGCGATGCGCTGACGACATTCAGACCCTCGCGGGCAAATTCCAGCACCAGGCCGCGCCCGATGCCACCGCTGCCGCCGGTGATGATGGCGGTCTTGCCTTGCAACTCCAGATCCATGATCTTGTCCTCTCGTTAATCATGATTGTGGTCTGTGACTCAAACCCCGAAACGCTGGATCACACCGCGGCGACGTGCGGCGATCTGGGCAGCCCGGCCCGCGGCATCCACGCGCCGGACGTCGGCCGGCAGCAGGGCGTCGAGCTCACTCAGCTTCACCTGCTGGGCCTGCGGCGTTGGGTAGTGGTCGGCCTGCATCCAGCGCACTGTGACGTAACCCTCGTTGAAGCCGGCGGGGTCCAGCCAGTTGGCGTGACCTGTATCGACGTGAGCGATGACGAGAATCAGCTCGCCGTCATCCTGTAATTGCGCGTAGTGGCAGTTGGTGTTGCTGAGCACGCTGCGGTAATCCATGGAGCACCACCAGTAGTTGCCGAACTCCACCGCCCAGTAGTGCGCCCTGGGCGGCTTCACGCGGATAACCAGCGCCTCGTCTGCCGGCAGTTGCCAGTAGGCGATCAAGGGTTCGCCGCCGGGGGTTGCGTCGATTGCGTTATCGTCGAGCTGGCGATAGGACAAAAAGGTGTTGGGGCGCGCTTTCCAGCGCTCGATCATGTCGGCCCAGTAGGCCAGGGAATCGCCTACCCACTGCGACACCGCGGCCAGGCCCCGTTCCAGCCGCGCGGTATCCATCACCGGCGCGGGTGCGGGCGCTCCGCTGATACGGTCGATGCTGGCGTGCATTGGCCGCTCGTTCTCCCAGTCCGCGAAGAATTGACGGAAGGTAACGCGGAACGTGTTGGGGGAGGTTTGCAGCCAGTTGCCCGGGTGTGGGTCGGGGCTGCAGATCAGTTCGAAGCTGCCGTCCTCGGCAACCTCCAGATCCTGGCCGAACAGCGTGTGTGCAGCGGCTCCGCCCCAGGGGGTATTGCCGTGCTCTACCGCGGTGACCGCAAAATAGCGCGCGCTGCCGCGGTTGCCGTGAATCCGGTAGGTGTCGGTGCCGTTTATCGGGCCACCGACATACACGGCGTCGGGGTTGTCACCACCCTGCTTGCGAATGGGATCGAAGTAATGCAGGAGCTCCGGATGCAGTGGGTCGTCATTTTCCAGGAAGAACTGCATGCCCAGGCCAATATTCTGCGCCAGACAGCGAAAGCCTGCGGCGCGACTCAAATCGCCGCTGGGCACACCCTCGCTGAACGGTAGTCGCCCCGCGGATTTCAGCTGGTCGCAAAATTGATCCCAGGCACGGGTGAGTCTCTGATCTTCGCTGCGTCGATTCTCGTTGCTCATGCGATGTCCTCCCGGGTCAGGTTGTGCAAGGTGCGTTCTATGAGTTCGCGGAGGTGACGCGCCGAGTAATACCGGGAATCCAGCAAGGCACCGCAGCAGGCCCCGGCCATAAACACCGTGAGATCTCCGGCAATCCGCGCCAGATCCGCCCCGGCATGAATTTCACCGCTCTCCAGCGCTGTTTCCAGGTCGCCATGATAGCGTTTGCGGGTCAGCGCCAGACGCTTCTGTTGCTCGCGCCGGTGCTGCGGTTCGATCGCTGCAACACTCCAGAAACACAGACGGATTTTCCACTCCTCGCGGGACTCCGTGTTCAGTGGCAAAACGGCGTTGAGACGCGCGCGCAGGGCATCCAGGCCGGTGCGCCCTGCGGTAAGCCGGTGTTCGCGGCGCATGTAACGGGCGTTCATCTGTTCCAGTGCTGCCGCGATGACGGCGTCCTTGTCGGCAAAGTAGTGTTCAACAATGCCTTTGGACACCCCCGAGGACTGTGCAATGGCGCGCATTGTGGTGCCTTGCAGGCCCTGCTCCGCGATACAGCGCGCGGCGGCTGAGGCAATCATGGCTCTGCGTTGTTCATGGTCGACTTTCTTGGGCATGGACGTTGTTTTTCCTCAGTGCTGTGGAGTTTGCGCCACTTCGCCGCTTTATGCAAGCCAGATGGCCCATAAAAATAATCTCGATTCGGCGCAGGGTACTAGTACATACGCAGGAGTTACTGCGCGTTTTTTTTCTATACGCTCGGCGATAATAGCAATTTTTGACGTGCTGCATTCCAGCACGGATAGGCCAGCTTGCGATTTACTCAGGGAGACTGTTGTGACACAGAGTAGAGATATGTCCTCCGCGGAGACCCGCGGCGCGCGCGATGTATTGCCTCGCTTGAGGCCGGTGACGGCGGATGCGCTCCAGGACAGGGCCAGGCAGCTGCGCCTCGACATACTGGACGTCATCAGTCACGCCCCGATGGGCCATTATTCCAGCAGCCTGTCCTGTGCGGAGATACTGGTCACTCTCTATCACCATGTGCTGCGCTTGCGCAGGGGAGAGCCGGGTTGGGACGACCGCGATCGTTTTCTGCTTGGCAAAGGCCATGTGGCCGTCGCGCTGTGGCCGCTGTTTGCCGAACTGGAGTTCTTTCCGCAGACATGGTTGCGAACCTTCGGTCAATTGGACAGCAAGCTCACGGATCATCCCGACATGCACCGTGCACCCGGCGTCGACTTCAGTTCGGGGTCGCTGGGCCACAACCTCTCCGTGGGTCTGGGCATGGCACTGGCCGCGCGGCGCCGCGGGAAGGACCACCGTATCTACGTGCTGTTGGGTGATGGCGAGATTCACGAAGGCCAGGTGTGGGAAGCGGCCATGGCCGCGGCACACTACAAGGTCGGGAACCTGGTGGCAATCGTGGATGCCAACGGCTCCTGTGCCGACGGCCCCACCGAGTCTGTTATGGGCATCGAGCCCCTGGCGGAGCGCTTTTCCAGCTTTGGCTGGCACAGCATTGAAGTGGACGGACACGATTCCGGGGCCTTGATGCAGGCCTTCGAGGGAGCGATGCGCGTTACTGACCAACCGGTATGTGTTGTGGCCCGCACGCTGAAAGGCAAGGGAATTTCGTTTATGGAGGCGTCTCCGCGCGAATGGCACCTCGGGGCCCTGAATGGCGCGGATTTGGAGCAGGCTCGGCGCGAAATCAGGGAGGCAAGACAATGAGCACCATGAGTGATCCTTTCAGCTTCAATGCCGGTGCGGTGGAAAGCAGCTACGTCGGCAATCTGGGTGAGGCGTTTCGTCGCTACGGGGAGCAGAACGAGGACGTGCTGCTGATTTCGCCAGATCTTGGTGCCGGCCCGGTTACCGGCGCCTTTGTTCAGCAGTTTCCGGAGCGCTTTATCGACGCCGGCATTGCGGAATGCAATGCCATGTCCATGGCGGCGGGTATGGCGACCTATGGTTATAAGGTGTTTGTCCTGCAAATGGGTGCCTTTGGCGCGCTGAAGTGCGCCGAGCAAATCCGTACCGACCTTGCGTTCTCTCAAGTTCCGGTGCGCATTCTGTCGGCCTGGAGTGGCCTTGCCATGGGCTTTTTCGGCACCACACATCACGCAGTGGAGGACATCGCGATTACCCGGGCCATTCCCGGCCTCACGGTGCTCGCGCCAGCCGACGACAACGCCGCGACAGCAATGCTGTCGGCGTCCGAGCAGGTACCGGGCCCGGTGTTCATCAGGCTGACCGACGCCAATATACATCCGGTGTATGACGCCCCCCCGGAGATTACGGTGGGACGCTTTGGGCGCTTGCGCGACGGTGTTGACGGAACAATCGTAGGCACCGGTCTGGGCGCGCAGCTGGCTGCCGGTGCCGCGGCGCTCCTCGCCCAGGAGGGCCTGTCGATTCGCGTACTGGACGCCTACAGTTTGAAACCCCTCGATGAGGCGGCGATTGTGGAGGCCGCGCGTGCGACCGGTGCGATTCTGACCGTGGAAGAACACCTGGTCACCGGCGGCTTGGGCAGTGCGGTGGGCGAGGTGCTGGCCCGCAACGGACTGGCGGTGGCGTTCGCCATTCACGGCCTGCCGGATGAGACGCTTACGGTGGGCATGCCGGAACAGCTGTACGCACACTATGGGCTCACGATTGAGGAAACAGCTCAACGCATGCGTTCCCTGGTGAGCGGCAAGCGCTAGCTGCGCCCCGCGCCAGCGTCAGTTGAATCGCGGCGAATTCGTGCGCGCCGAGACGCCGCCGTCGACACAGAGCAGAGCGCCGTTGATGTAGTCGGCCTGCCTCGAGGCGAGGAAGCAGATTGCGTTGGCGATCTCTTCCGGTTCGCCGAGGCGCCCGGGAACCGTTTGCGCGGCCCATGCCTCGACCCCGCCCGGGGACTGCTCCGCTGCGGCAACCATCGGCGGCGTCGCGATGGGGCCCGGCAGAATCACGTTACAGCGGATGCCGGCGCGCGCGTTCTCCACTGCCGTGGTGCGGGTGAGATTTACCAGCGCGGCCTTCGCCGCACCGTAAGCTCCCAGACCCTCCTCGCCGGCCAGCGCGGCGCCGGAGGCGATGTTGATAATCGCCCCGCGCTGCGGGCCCGGGTTGTGGCGCATAACGGATACGGCGCTGCGAACACCGTAGAAGGCGCCATCCAGCGTGACGCGGAAGACGCTCTCCCAATCCTCGTTGCTGCAGTCCACAACCGGGCCAAACAGCGACCGGGCGGCATTGTTGACCCAGATATGCAGTCCTCCACCCGCTTCGACCGCAAGTGTGGCGAGACGCTCCGCGGTGGCTGAATCGCCGATGTCACCCGTCAGAATGACTGACCGGTCGGGCGTGTTCAGCGTGGCGCGTGTCGCTGCCGCCTGTTCTTCACTCACATCATTGAGTACCAGCCAGCAGCCCTCACTGCTGAGCCGCTGCGCGGTGGCGCGACCGATGCCGCTGCCCGCGCCGGTGATCACGGCCACCTTGCCCTGTAGATCCTGATACATGGGTTGTCTCCTGTTTGTTGTAGAACGGCAGCCGACAAGGGTGTGCCCTGGGCGGGGAAAAGACATCATGCATATTCATGAGCGGCATGGCTGGATGCGGCCCCGCATCGGGCATCCACCCCGGACCCGCCCTTTACAAGCCATAGATCGCGCGGATCACATGACTCACCAGGGATGACTGTTGCGTCACACCGACCTTGCGGAAGCTCGCATACAGATGCGTTCTCGCGGTGTTTTTGCTGATGCCTGTATCACTGGCAAAGCCCTCCAGCGTACCGCCGTTGGCCAGCGCGATGACCAGCCGTGCTTCCTGCGGTGTGAGCCCGAATGCGTCCATCACCAGTGGCGTTTGATCGATCTGGCGCAGCTCGGGGTCTGTCATGTACAGCGCCGCGTGCTGAATATCATCCAGGCTGTCCTCTTGCGCCAGCCGGCGCAGGGTGAGGAACAGCGGCGACCGACCCGTTTCCCGCTCCACCGGTATTACGTGCGGCACGGCCTGCGTGCTGTCGGTGAGCAGCTGCGCTACGGCCTGTTGCAGTTGCTGGTGCTCCCGGTGGTGCATGACGCGCAGCTTGCCGGCCACCCGCGCAATGCTGGTGTTGTCCTTCAGTAGTTGCTCGGCAACGCTGTTCATGTGAACGATACGGAGCCCGGCATCAAGCATGACGGTTCCCAGTGCCAGGCTGGTAAAAGCCTGTTCATGTAGCGTGTGTTCGCGGGCGAGGCTGCGGCCGTTCTCCAGCCAGACCGCAAGTTCACGGAACTGTGGTTTGAGAAGCTCCAGAATGTCGCGCTCCCGCGCCCCGAAGTCCGGTGCGCCGTGTCCACGAATCAGGCGAACGAACAGTGCCACCTGGCCGCTGCGCTGGATATCGAAGCCGATGATCTGCTCCTGGTCAAAGGGTTTCATGAAGGCGTTGTAGTACATGGTCCGGCGCAGCTGCGACCGGGGGATCAGGTCATCCAGTGCGACGGTGTCTCCGTCCGGCAGGTCGACCAGCGGCGCCAGCGCGGAATAGTTGTTGGCGAAGTTCATGAGATCCTGCGGTGAATAGTTCGCTCCACCCACGTACGCAATCCCGGCATCCCCCGGCGTTGGCAGCCGGAGTCCGATCACTGTCAGGCAGGGCTGACACAGTGCGCGCAGCTCGCTCAGGAAGTCCTGCCACGGCTCGGCCTGAAAGCGGCCGCGATAGAGCGCCGCGACCAGCGACGCGTATTGCCCCAGGGACAGTGCCCGTTCGCCAGCAGGCGCTTGTGTGTGATCGGGTACATGCGGCATCAGGGGTAGCCTGCAGTCAACAGCGTTGAAATGGTCGCCTGCCGCAGCGGCGTCGCACGCGGCAATTGATGTTCGGGATGCTAGCAGAAAATACGCCCGCAGGTTCAATCCGCACACGGTACTCATGCCGGCACTCCTGCAAATGCATGAGGTGGACAAAACGGCTAATTCGCTACTGTGCTGACTGCTGCCGAGGAACGTACCCGAAGGATCATGATGTGATGCGCAAAGCCATTCTAAGGACTCTGAGCCTGCTGTTATTCGCAGCGGGCTGCTGGCTTGTCGTTGGGGGCATACGCCTGGGCAGTCTCGGTGGGTCGTGGTTTTACATGCTCTGGGGCGCAGTAAGTCTTGCGGTGGCGCTGCTGGTCTGGCGCGGTAACCCACTGGGATTCTGGCTGTACATGGCCGCCACCCTGGCAACGCTGGTTTGGGCTCTTGCGGAAACCGGGCTTGCTTTCTGGTTGTTGCTGCCACGCATGAGCTTCCCCCTCGCTATGGCCGGACTCCTGCTGCTGGCATTCTGGGGCATAGCCCACCGGGATGCGCACGCGGGCTTCCGTCTCGGCGTCAGGGCGGGGATCCTGCCGTTTGCATTCCTGATCGCGGTGCTGGGTGCCGCCTTCCTGACCAGTGACGCCCCGGGACCCTCCACGACAAGCGCGTCGGCTCCGGAGGAAATCGGAGACGCTGTGGATGATGCCGGCGAGTGGCGCGATTATGGTCGCAACAAGGCCGGTACGCGCTATGTGCCCGCTGCGGGTATCACACGCGCCAACGTGGCGCAGCTGGAGGTCGCCTGGAGCTATCGCAGCGGTGATCTTCCCGCGGCGTATCCCGAGGCGCAAAATGCCTACAGTTTTCAGGCAACGCCGTTGAAAGTGCATGACAGCCTGTATTTCTGCTCGCCGCGTAATATCGTGATCGCGCTCGAGGCGGAAACCGGGGCAGAGCGTTGGCGGTACGATCCCGGCATTGATACCAGCGGCATTTACATGCTTGCCTGTCGCGGCGTCGCCTACTACGAGAGCGAAGGCGACGTGTGCCCACGGCGTATTCTCATGGCCACGCTGGACGCCCGCCTGATAGCGCTGAACGCCGATACCGGTGCACCCTGCACAGACTTCGGTGAGGGCGGTGAAATCTCACTCCTCGAGGGACTGGGAGAGGTAAAGCCCGGCTATTATCTGGTGACCTCGCCGCCCGCTGTGGTAAACGGCGTGGCAGTGGTTGGCGGATTTGTGCTGGACAACATGTCTGTGGACGAGCCGCCCGGGGTGGTGCGCGGCTACGCCGCGACCAGTGGTCGCCAGCTGTGGACGTGGGATGCCGGTCGCCCTGCAGAAGCCGGGCCCTGGCGGCCGGGTGACGACTACACACGCGGCTCCCCCAACGCCTGGAGCCTGTTCAGTGCCGACGAGGCCCTGGGGCTGGTGTATGTTCCAACGGGCAATGCCACCCCCGATTATTTTGGCGGCCTACGCAGTGCGGCACAGGAGCGTTACTCGAGTTCGGTCGTCGCGCTGGAGGCCACGACAGGAACACTGCGCTGGGCTTTTCAAACCGTGCACCATGACCTGTGGGACTACGACGTCGCCTCCCAGCCGGTGCTCGTCGACCTGCCGATCGCCGGCGAGCGCGTTCCCGCCCTGATCCAGCCGACCAAGCAGGGCGATATATTTCTGCTCGACCGCCGTGACGGAACGCCGCTGGCAGCGGTGCAGGAGCAGCCGGTTCCACAGGGCAAGGTGCCCGGTGAGCGCTATTCCCCTACGCAACCAGCGTCGCTGGGCATGCCCAGCCTGACGCCGCCACCGATGACGGAAAAAGACATGTGGGGCGTTTCGATGCTGGACCAGCTCTGGTGCCGCATCGCCTTTCGCCAGTTGCGCTACGAGGGCAAGTTCACACCCCCGGGCCTGGATCGCAGCCTCTCCTGGCCCGGCAACAATGGGGTCATGAACTGGGGCAGCGTGTCTGTCGATGAGTCACGGCACCTGATGGCGGTCAGTTCTTCATATATGCCCCTGTTGTTGCAACTCGTGAGCCGGGAGGATGCGCCGGCGGGTGAGCACATCAGTTTCGACGCAAACGGCGTGCCTGTTTCTCCCCAACTGGGTACACCTTTTGCCGTGCGCACGGAACGGCCTTTCCTGTCGCCCCTGGGGCTGCCCTGTAACGCACCGCCCTGGGGCAGGCTCGCCGTGATCGACCTGCAAGACCGCAAGCTGCTCTGGCAGCGCCCGCTGGGCACGACCCGTGACCACGCGCCCCTGGGTATTCCGTTGCCCGGGGCGTTTGCGCAGGGTGGTTCCATCATAACGGCGGGAGGACTGATTTTTATCGCCGCGGCGCAGGATGATTACCTGCGTGCTTTCGATGTGGACACCGGTGAGGAGCTCTGGCGACATCGCCTTCCGGCGGGTGGGCAGGCTACGCCGATGAGTTTTGTGTCAAGGCAAACCGGCAGGCAGTATGTCGTGATAGCCGCCGGTGGGCATGCCTACTTGCAGACCACGCTGGGCGATTATGTCGTTGCCTTCAGTCTGCCCGAACGAGAGGGCGCGACGCACCGGCCCTGAATGGCCGGTGCGCCAGACGGCTTCAGCGGTCGAAATCAACCCTGGTATTGATGTCCGGATTGCGTTGTTGCGCAATCTCCGCTGTTCGGGCCTCCAGCATGGGCATGAATGCCGTATCGGGTATGAGCCAGAACAGGCCGTCCTCAATGCCCCGAAAAACCTGCGCTGCAAATTCATCGGGGCTCGGCCCCATGGCGACGTTGTTGGCCACAACATCGTGGAATGCCTGCTCTGCTGCGCCAAGTTTCACCTGCTGATCAGCGGGCCGCAGGCGATCGGAGTGCCATATCCTGGTGGCAACCTCGGCAGGACACAGCACGGAGGCGGTGACGTCACCGGGCTCCTGGGCCAGTTCCTTGTAGAGACTCTCGGTCAACACTGCGACGGCATGCTTGGTGGTCTGGTACGGACTCATGAAAGTGCCGCCGCCCAGCAGTCCACCAATCGATGCCGTGTTGATGATTCTGGCCGCCTCCCCCTGTTGCAGCATTCTGGGCACAAAATGATGCAGGCCGTGCACAACGCCCATCAGGTTGACGTCGATTATCCAGCGCCAGTCCCGCAGTGGACGCTCCCAACACTTGCCGTCGACCAACACCCCTGCGTTATTGAATAACAGGTTCACTTTCCCGTATTTTGAATACACCCATTCGGCAAAATTCGCCACGGCATCGGGATCCGTGACATCCAGCGCACGCGTCGTCAGTTGCCCGCTGTTTTCGCCGGCGCTGTCTGTCAGTTCCTGCAGGCCCTTTGTGTCAACGTCAGCGCCGACCACCCGCATGCCTTGCCGCAAGGCTTGCCGCGCGAGCCCGGCGCCAATGCCACTGCCGGCGCCGGTGATAACGCAAACGCGACTCTCTGAACGATTCATATGGATTCCCCTGTGCTCGATTCTCTCGGTGTTATTGCATGGTTTTGCGACGGAAGTTTTACGCAGCAGTTTGCGCACGCAATATAGCACCGAGAGCGTGCTCGTTGTCTGCGTAAATTAAAAATATGAGGCAGAAAAGCATAAAGAATACTGCATGTATCACGAGGCTTTCTTCATACGAACGTATTATTTTCATGCTTGATATTCCGGGATTTCAAAAATAATTCTGCCTCGAAAAATAAGCCGTAATCCAGACGCAACAAAGCTTGACCATAAGCCAACTGTCCTATAATAATCTTTCAAGGCCGCGATAATCACCCCGTATCCAATAGCCGGTTTTCTCCTCGGGGAGACTCCGCCAGTCGATCGGGGCGAAAGGTGAAACGTGTGGATATATTCCGGTACTTTCATCGCGAGATTCGAAAAAGCAAATACCAATAAACAAGGGAAATGTTATGCGCAAGTCACTATATGAACGTAAATCAATTTCGCTTGCAGTGGCGCTCATAGTCAGCTCCGGGTACGCAGGATTGTCCAGCGCACAGTCGGATGCTGCGCTGGAGGAAATCGTTGTCACGGCGCAAAAGCGTGCAGAAAACATTCAGGAAACACCCATTTCAATTACCGCGTTGAGCGGCAGTGCGATTGAAAAACGGGGGATCACGAATTCCGGCGATTTGATGGGGGAGATACCGGGCGTCGCCGGCTTCGAGGCACCGGGCTCACGTGGTACCACGGGCCTCACTATCCGCGGCATGGCCAGCGGTGGCCCCAACAACCTTTCACTGGACCCCGCGATAGGCATTTACCTGGATGGTGTTTTCATCGGCAAGAATGTCGGCTCGGCCCTGGACGTCGCGGAGCTTGAGCGTATCGAGGTACTGCGCGGGCCCCAGGGCACCCTGTACGGTCGCAACTCGACTGGTGGCGCGGTGAACTTCATATCCCGAAAGCCCACCGGGGAATTTGGCCTGCGCGCTACCGGCGCGGTGGGTAATTATGACTACCGCAGCCTGAAACTGAATGTTGATTTGCCGGCAATCGGTGAGGTGGGGAGTGGACTGGGCCAGATCGCCTTCAATGTGGGCTATCAAACGCGCCTGCGCGACGGTTTTCAGGAGAATGACAGCCCGGGAGGTGCCGACTTCAACGACCTGGATCGCCAGGCCTGGCGGTTGGCCGCGAAGTGGGATCTGACAGAGCATTTTTCTGCCGACTATATTTACGACCACAGCGCACTGGATGAGTCCAACGCGCTGGAACAGGTTGTTGGGTTCAACCCCGTCGATGCGGCGGGGCTCGTTGACCGTGTTTCGGCACTGCAGGGCATTCTGCTCGGGGCGCGCGCCTGGGCGGCGACACCCGGCACGGATCCGCGCATCAGCGAGCGCTGGATCCCTTCCCTGGAACAGACCATAGCCTCTTATCAAGGCGCGCTTGCCCAGGGGCCCGGGCGTCAGAATCGCGGCTTTGCCGACTTCTCTCCGTTTACCGATACCGAGAGTGACGGGCATGCATTGACCTTGACCTGGAATATCGGTGATCTGTCGCTGAAGTCCATCACCGCCTACCGCGAGATGGAGTCCTACGTGTTTGGCGACATCGAGAATATCGATAGCCGCCTCGACGGCAATGGCGCAGGCGCCTACAACGATCTGCTGCACCTCACCCTGGGGGGGCTGTACGGTGCGACGGGAGGTTTCGACCCCGGCATACCGCAGCTCCCCTTTGACGCCATCTGGGCGGGCGTCGATGATATTGGCGCCTTCCACACCAAACAGGATACAGACAACTTTTACGACCAGTTTTCCCAGGAATTCCAGCTGGTGGGGTCGTCAGAGTCTCTTGATTATGTTCTGGGTCTCTACTATTTCGAAGATGACGCGAAATACAGTCGACGGGCCATTTTTGTCGCGCCGCTCTCGGGCGCGCCAACCCAGAATTATGCATTGAGCACCGAGGCCACCGCCGTTTACGGGCAAGTGACCTGGCAGCCCGGCTGGCTGGATAACCGCGTGTCCCTGACCCTGGGTCTGCGCTATACGGAAGAGGACAAGGACATTGTTTGGGACTACCTCGCCTACTCCACGCCATTCGCCGGTGAGCTGCCGCGGCAGACCCTTGCGAATGCCGAGCGCTTCGACAATGTCAGTGGCAATTTCACCGCGGCTTTCCAGGCAACGCCGGACATCAACACCTTCCTGCGTTATGCCACGGGCTATCGGAGCGGCGGCTTCAACGGTGAGCAGATTGCCACACCGGCGTTCAACGAGGAAACCGTGGAGCAGTGGGAAATCGGCGTGAAAAGCGACTGGTGGGACGGACGTCTGCGCCTCAACGGCTCGCTGTACACCTACGTCTGGGAGGACATTCAACTGGCGAACACCGACTCCAGCGATGGATCCGCCACCACCCGTATCATCAACGCGGGTGAAGCCGACCGCTGGGGGGCGGAGCTTGAAATGCTGGTGGCACCACTGGACAGGCTTGTGCTCGGTGTCAGCTATGCCTATATTCATGGCGACTTTGACAAGTTTCCGGACGTCTGCGGCACCGCCGTCCCGCAAACCTGCATCGATGGCGTGAGCTCCGCAGTGCGACCTTATTCACCCAGTAACCAGTTAAGCCTTACGGCAGACTACACCTTTGCCGAAACCGCGCTCGGCGATGTCACGGGTTTCCTGCGAGTGAACTGGCAGGATGAATGGTATGAAAACGCGCTGTGGAATGGTGTCGTGGATGGACAGCCCGTAGCGTACCCCTCCGCAGTCATGGATGAACGAACCGTGGTTGGCGCCCGGGTCAGTCTTGAAAACATACAGGTGGGTGACGCGATGATGCGTGTCACGCTGTTTGGCGATAATCTGACGGACGATGATTATCCGGTCTATGCCATCAACTTTGGTGCCCTGGGTTTGATTACTGAACAGTACGGCGCACCGCGGACCTGGGGTCTGGAGTTGTCGTACGATTACTGATGTGGCAAGTGCGCTGGCGCGCCCGAAAAAGGCATGACTCGACGAGGAACGGCCATGAAACGACGCAGCTTTATCACCGGCGGCAGTGCGTTGCTGGCCGGTTCCGGCCTTGGTGTCGCAGCGGCAGCTCCCGACGCAGTCGGGCCGGGCTTCGACCGCGAATTCGACCTTGTCGTCGTGGGTTCCGGTACCGGTCTGGCGGCTGCACTGATCGCGGCGAGTGAGGGCCTGAGCGTGCTGGTGCTGGAGAAGGCCGGCGTCATCGGCGGTACCACACTGGTGTCGGGTGGTGTGCTCTGGGTACCGGTGAATCGCGTCATGCAGCGCGAGGGCCTGGACGATAACCGCGACGATGCAAAACGCTATCTCACCCGGCTCTCCCGCGGGCAGGCCAGTGCAGAGATTATCGATGCGTTTATCGACAATGGCGCCGACATGCTGGAGGCTGTAGAGCGCCACAGTCCGATCCGATGGCGGGTTTCACGATTCATGGGGCGCATGCCGGACTATCATGCCGAGTGGCCGGGAGCGATGATTCATGGGCGGTCGGTGGAAACGGCGGTGGAGGCCGCCGGCGCCCTGGGCGGGCACCTGATATCCCTGCTTTATGAAGGATGCCTGGCGGCAGGTGTCGAGTTCTGGACCGAGGCGCCGGCGCAGCGCCTCATCACCACTGAATTATCGGGCAGTCGCCGGGTGTCCGGTATCCAGGTGCGCCGGGGGACGGTCACGCAAAACGTGCGCGCCCACCGCGGTGTAATTCTTGCTACAGGCGGTTTCGAGCGCAATGCGGAAATGAAGACCCATTTTCTCCGCGGCCCCTCGCCCTACACCCTGGGGGCACCCGGAAACCGGGGCGATGGCATCCACATGGGCATGGCCGTCGGCGCCGACCTGCGCAACATGAACGAGTGCTGGCATCTGGTGGTATACAAGGCGCTCGCCGAGGCCCAGGGCCATCTGGCCGGGGGTGCGGGCCTGTTTGGCCAGGTCGACAAGACCCAGCCGGGTGCGATTGTCGTCAACCGTCATGGCGAACGTTTTTTCAATGAAGCCGGTTCTTATGATGCATCCTGGCAGAGTTTCCATACCTGGGAAAACTGGGGGGACTTTCGCTACCGGAATTTGCCGGCTTATACACTGTCGGACCACGCGCTGCGTGAGGCCGGGTTCGTGGCCGGCTGCCGTGCTGGCGAACCGCTGCCCGAATGGGTTCTGCAGGCGGACACCCTGGAGGGTCTGGCGGTGCAGGCAGGCATCAACGCTGCTGCACTGCAGCGTACGGTGGAGCGTTTCAACCGTCACGCCGCGCAAGGCCGCGACCCGGATTATCACCGCGGTGAAAGTCTGATGGATACGCTGGGGTCCGGTGACGCCGCGGACACGCTGAGGCCACTGACAGAAGGCCCCTACTACCTTGCCGAGATCAGCCCCGCTGACCTCGGCACCAGCGGTGGTTTGCGGGTCAACGGCAAGGCCCAGGTGGTGGATGTGTTTGATCAGCCGATACCGGGACTCTACGCCTCTGGCAATACCGCCGGCGTTGGTGGCCCGGGAGCACTCTATGGCGGCGGCGGAGGCACGCTCGGGCCGGCGATGACCTTCGCTTACATCGCGGCCAGGCACGCAGCCGGGGCAGAGGCATATTCCGCGGTACCGCGCGAGGGCGCATAACGGCCGCCATTTGTCCGATCGGATGCCGGCGCCCGGTTGTATGGCAGACACGGCTATCGAATATACTGCCTGCGCAAGCCCTGGTGTACGCTCTTGAAGGAGCTAAAACGTGGCCAAGATTCCCGCAGCGCACCCGCTCAGCCAGATCATTTACGAAGGCGTCCTGGAAATGCCGCCTTGGAAAACGCTGTTGAAGTGCCTTGAGGATTTCATGCAGGTGCCGAGTGCCACGCTGGTTCTGCGCCGCCCTCAAACCCAGGACCCGGGACTGACACTGTACTTGTACCCGGAGTCGGACACCGGCGCGTTGCGGGCCTTCCAGTCGCGAGGCTACCAGGATTCGCCGTTTGCCGAGCTGCCCGAAAAAAGGTGTTTACACTCCACGAACGGGTTCCGCGAGCGGAGCTGGAGTCGCTGGATTTCGGTGCCTATCTGCAGGATCACGCCGTTACCGACCTGATGGGCTTCGATGTTTATGAACGCCAGAGCCGCATCCGCCTCAGGTTGCGGCTGGTACGGATCGGTGACGCGCCGCCCTTTTCGGCGAGCGACCGGCAACGCCTCGAGGGCCTGATTCCGCTTATGGACAACGCGCTGACACTCTACAGCGCGTATACCCACAATCGTTTTATCGAGCAGCTCTACGAGGAGCTTCTCGGCTCAATGGATATCGCCTGCATCATCATGAACGCCAGGCTGGAGGTGCTCTCCGCCAACCGGCAGGCCAGCGAGATTCTCGCGGCTCGCGATGGCGTATTGCTGCGCCATAACGTCCTCGCCTGTGCCGAGAGTGCCGATCAACAAAAGCTCGAGGAGCAGTGTCGCAATGTGCTCGACGCGGTTCAGGGCGAGCAGGGCCCGCCCGCCGCGCGCACGCTGACCGTGCAGCGCACGGGGCTTGATGCGAAATGGAATGTGCAGGTTCGCAGCGTGGAAAAGAAAAACGTGACGTTCGGCGAGGGCGGACCCGAGCTGGTGTTGCTGTTACGGGGTCCGGTTCGAGACTGCGTCCCCAGTCAGGCACGCCTTATGGACCTGTTTGGTGTCACGCCCGCGGAAGCCAAACTGGTCGCGCATCTGGCCGACGGTCAGACGCTGACCGCAGCGGCCAAAGCGCTGGGCATTTCCCGCAACACCGCGCGCGGTCAATTGGCCTCGGTCTTCACCAAAACCGGCGTCAACCGTCAAAACCAGCTGGTCAGGCTTGTTTCGGGTGCGGTCGCCGCGCACTGGGATTGAGCGAACACCTTAGTACAGGTGTACGGTGCCAGTCGGATAACTCGGCTGCTAGGCTGGGCCAAGGGAGCATGTGGACACTATGACAACGTACGCAACACTGGAAGATATCGAAAACTGCATGAACAACGGCTGGACTGATGGGCTTCCGGTTATTCCGCCCTACGGCAGTCTGGTTGATGCAATGCTGGAGGCGATGGGCTGGCAGGCGCACGATGTCGTGGGTGAGATTCCGAGCCAGAACATCGTCATCCGCGCCGAGAAGGCAGCGGCAACGGCGGTGATGGCGGGCTGCAAGGTGGAATACGGTGCCTTGCTCCGCGCCCTGACCGAAGCCGTGCTCGACCCCGCTTTCAACCTGAGCGGCGTCGAAGTGACCACCGGCGGAGCCGCCGTGCTGGTGATTGTCAGCGGCCCTGTGGTTGAAGACCTTGGCTTTGAGCACGGCTCCAACGCCCTGGGCGCCAATTGTCGGGCCAATGCCACCGTGGGTCGTTTCGCGCAAATGATGCGCTATTTCTGCGGGCGCGGTGGCGGCGTCCTGCAATCCCACGGCACCATCGGCCACCCAGGCCGGATCAGCTTCTGTGTCGCCGAGCATCCGCACACCGAGTGGGGCGCCTACCACACCCAGCATGGATTGCCGGAGGGGGTGTCGGCGGTCACGGTGATGTCTACCGAGGGGCCCAACTCCAGTAATAACCACTATGGCGATACGGGCGCCCAGGTTCTGGATACCATTGCGGACTGCCTCTGCCACTTCGGGCAGACTGCCTGGTATTACCGGTCGGGTGGCTTTGTGGTGGTTATTCCACCCGATCACATGGCGCTGGTGGCCAGAGATTTCAGCCGGGCGCAGGCGGTGGAGTATATCTACGCGCAGGCGCGACGCCAGACCGACGATCTTGAGAAGGTAGGGCGTATCGCGAAGGCGCCGATTGCGTTTGCAGAGGTAGTACCGGGCGAACTGCGGTCGCCCCTGAAAAATCCACAGCAACTGACCTTTGTGGAATGTGGCGGCACCGGCGGGCGCTTTTCAGCGGTTATCCCGCGCTGGGTCGGCAGCACGCACGCGGTCTGCAAACAGATTGTTTAACCAGCAATACAGGAGAGTGCAATGACGCAGGCGTCCAGTCATGGGCCGAGCGGCAACCCACCTGCCAAGCAGCTTGTCAGCTGCGGCGATGTCAGTTGTGAGTTGATGGTCGACCCCATACCCCGTCCGACACCAGATCCGATCACGATCACGCTCAAGCCACGGGTTGCCAGAGTGACATTCGTGGATCATCACAAACCCAACTCCAGGCTCGTCATGAAGTACGCCCAGGCCGTGCTGCGCGACCGCGGGATCGAGGTGAGAGACGATATCCTCATCAAGGACGACGCCAGCGTCCGTGACAGGGGGTTACCGCCGCCGTGAAGGGCGCTGGCAGGTGGCGGGCCAGTTCCGCACACAGACGGTTTGCCTGTGCTTCGATGTCTGCCACGGGCCGGGTGAGCTGGCGCAGCGTAGGCAGCGTTTCCGTGAGCGTCTCCGGATGGCGGTAAAGCTTGAGCACTTCGGCCAGCGCTGCCAGGGTCATGCTGTCGACGCGCAATGCCCGCTTCAGCGGGTTTTCACAAATTCGCTGCAGCAGCGCTTTCTTGCCGGCTATGATGCCGGACTGGGGCCCGCCGAGTAGCTTGTCGCCACTGAAGGTGATCAGGTCGACGCCGCTGTCAATATAGTCAGAAGCCTTCGGCTCACCGGGCAGGCCCAGGGTGTTAAAGTCGACAAGACAGCCACTGCCCAGGTCCACCATGCAGGGCAGACCATGTTCATGAGCGAGCGCCGCAAGCGTTTTTTCATCAACCGAAGCGGTAAACCCTTCCAGTCGATAATTGCTGGTATGCACTTTCATCAGCAGGGCCGTGTTCGCGGAAATGGCGGCACGGTAGTCTTTCAGGTGGGTGCGATTGGTGGCACCGACTTCCACCAGCCTGCAGCCAGAGGATTCCATCACCTCGGGTACTCGAAAGGAGCCGCCGATCTCTACCAGTTCACCGCGCGACACAGGCACCTCCATACCGCGCGCCAGCGTGCTCAGCACAAGCACAACGGCGGCCGCATTGTTGTTGACCACGGTGGCGGCTTCGCAGCCGGTGAGCTCGCAGATCAATGCTTCGATGTGACTGTCACGGTTGCCTCTTTTCCCCGTCTTCAGGTCGTACTCGAGGTTGTTGGGGAATATCGCCGCTGCCCTCGCGGCGTCGGCGGCCGCAAGGGGAAGACAGGCCCGGCCCAGATTGGTATGCAGTACAATGCCGGACAGGTTGATGACCGGGCGCAAGCCCCCCGCATCCATGGCCTGCAGCCGTCCGGCGACAGCCTCGCGCACATCGGTCGGGGTGCAGTCTGACGCCGTGGCGGGTTCCGCGGCATTGCGCAGGCGGTGCAGCTCTCGGCGTATGGCGTCGCTGACCCTCTGATGGCCCCAGCGCGCAACCAGCTCCTGAGAGGTCTGCAGCACACGGTCTACAGAGGGAAGCCTGCGCCTCAAGTCCTGCTTGCCGTTCATTTTGCATGTCCTCTGGTGTTTGCCCGATGCCTCGACAGCGTATCGGATCGCCCTCTTCCTGTGCACGATTTTAGGGGATAGCGCGCAACAACACAGCATGATGGAACCGCTCCCCCGCCAGCGCGGATTCAGGATTCTGTGCAAACCTCGAGAGGTTCGCCGGAGGTCTTGTCCGGCAGATGACGAAACAGCGTGCCCTCGGCGCCGGGGCCCGAGCCGCGTGTCCACCACTCCCGATCATCCCCCACGTAACGCGCACCACTGGCGGACACGGCACTGCGCATGAGGTAGGTTCTACCCTGATAAAGCACTTCTGCCGATTCGGTAGTGGGGTAGATTGCCGTAATGGTTGCGCCGCTGGCGCAGCGGTAGGTATGCACCGTCTGGGTGTGCTGTGTCACGTCCTGTTCTCCGGCACCGTCCTTATTGTCATGCGGCGGGTTTGCGCACCCGGACAGCAGCAATAAGGTGGCGCCGATGGCGGCGGCTTGTTTCATGAGGTATTCCTGTCTGTTGGTAGAAGATAGAGCGTTTACCGGTGGCTTCAGGGTTCCGTTACACCGGAAAAAGCGACGCCGGACAACAGGGCCATTTCGCGTTGCCAGGTTGCCAGGTCATTCTTGTTGAACAAGTGAAGTGCGTCGTGACCGCAGGCTCGCGCCATAACCCGCATGAGCTCCACAGACGCGTCCAGGAAGTTTCTCAACTGTCCTGCCGATTTGTCGATATTCAGTCGCTGTCGCAGGTCCGCGCGTTGTGTGGCTATCCCCGCCGGGCAGTTGTTGGTGTTGCAGATGCGTGCGGCAACGCAGCCTATTGCCTGCATAGCGCTGGTTGCAATCGCAACGCCGTCGGCACCCAGCGCGAGCGCCTTCACGAAATCCATGGGTGTACGCAGGCCGCCCGTGATGATCAGCGTTACCTGCCCACTGACACCCTGCTTGTCCAGATAGCGTCGTGCCCTCGCCAGGGCCGGTATTGTAGGCACACTGATGTGATCCCGGAACATTTGCGGTGCGGCACCCGTGCCGCCCCCGCGTCCGTCCAGAATGATGTAGTCGGCGCTGGCGTCCAGGGCAAACTGGATGTCACGCTCGATATGGTTGGCGCTGAGCTTGAAGCCGATCGGTATTCCACCGGTTATTTCGCGAACGCGATCGGCGAAGCGCCTGAAGTCCCTGGCGGTCGTCAACTCGGCGAATGCAGGGGGCGACACCGCGGGCTCTCCTGCAGGGATGCCGCGGATTTCAGCAATCCTGCCGGTGTTTTTGCTGCCGGGCAGGTGGCCGCCGGTGCCCGTTTTCGCCCCCTGGCCGCCCTTGAAGTGGAACGCCTGAACATTCCGTAATGCATTCTCGTCGTAGCCGAACTGCGCGCTGGCCAACTCGTAGAAGTAGCGAGAATTTGCAGCTTGCTCCTCCGGCAACATGCCTCCCTCTCCGGAGCAGATACCCGTTCCTGCAAGCTCGGCGCCTGTGGCCAGGGCGATTTTTGCTTCCTCGGAAAGCGCGCCGAAACTCATGTCGGAAACCAGCAGTGGCGTAGTGAGTTGCAGGGGTTTTCTGGATGCCGGGCCAATCACGAGCTCGGTGCGCACTGCTGCGCTCTCGGGCAGCGGTTTGGTTGCCATCTGCGCGGTCAGGATTTGCAGGTCATCCCACTGGGGCAGCAGGTGTCGGGGGATGCCCATTGCGGCCATCGGCCCATGACTTCCCAGCGTGGCCAGGCCGTCACGGGCCAATTGATGGATGAACTCTACCGTGGGCTCCTCTGTCGTTGCGCTGGCGGCGGGAGCCTTGGTGTCGTCTTTGTCGATGGCCGGTCCTTCCTGGCCGACCTCGCTGTCATCCAGCTTGTTGTGAGAACCATCGCAGAAGGGGGTATCTGCCGACTGCTTGCACTGGCACAGGAGGGACGCGCCGGATTCCTCCGGCGTAAAAGGTTTTGGTGTGAACGCTGTGCCCGCGTGCGAGCCGTCACAAAACGGCTGGGACTGAGAGCGGCCACAGGTGCAGAAGTGATACTCCTTGCCCTTTTCGAGTTCAACTTTTATCGGCTTGTTATCCGCGACGATGGGGTTCATGAGCTTGCTCCGTCTGTGCTGGGCCGGCTGGAGCGGCGGCATTCGGCCTGTGTCACCAGGGCTGTCGTGATCGCAGTGGCGCAGATCTTCAGCCATTCCGCTCAGCCAGTGTACGGTCCAGCGAGTACTTTCCGCCACCGGCAAAGGTCAAGGCTATGGTCATCCCCAGCAGGGCAAGGCCAAACTCATAGCCGTTGTTGCTCAAGAACAGGCCGTGTGGAAGATGCACTGCGACGATGGCGACCAGTATGGTCACCGCCAGAACGCAGGCGGCCGGTCGTGTGAGCAAGCCCAGGAGTAATGCCAGACCCCCGAAAAATTCGGCGCTGCCCGCTGCCAGTGCCATCAGGTAGCCCGGCTCCAAACCGATGGAGGCCATCCATTGCCCCGTGCCTTCCAGCCCATATCCGCCGAAGCTGCCGAACAGTTTCTGTGCGCCATGGGCGATGAAGATGATGCCTGCCGGAATGCGAAGCGCAAGGCTTGCGATCTGGTCGTTGGTCTCGATAGTGCGCATAAAAAGAGTCTTGTTCATGATGTTTTTCCTAATTAATTCAGAATATTTGTTGCCCATGTGCATAGTATTAATTATCTTTTCCGTAAAATAGCGGAATGATTTGAGCAATATGGTCAGAAATATTGAAGTATGCGTTTACTGTTAACGCTGGATGCCCTGCTGACACTGGATGCGATAGAGCGGCGCCAGAGCTTTGCCGCAGCGGCGGAAGAATTGCATCGCGTGCCATCAGCCGTTTCTTACACAGTGAATAAGTTGGAGGAGGACCTCGGGGTCAGCCTGTTTGATCGGAGCCGACGCAAGGCCGAGTTGACCGCCATTGGCCGATTGGTTCTGAGGCAGGGTCGGGAGATTCTCAAAGCCGCGGAAGAACTGACGGCGATGGCCCGCCGCGAGGCCGACGGCTGGGAAGTCGAGTTGCGGATTGGCGTCGACAGTGTTCTGAACTGCGAGCCCATCTACGAGTTGATCGAGGCCTTTCAGCGCATACAGCCCAAGACCGAGATTCGTCTTACCGAAGAGGTTCTCGGTGGTAGCTGGGACGCTTTGAGTCATGATCGCTGTGATCTGGTGATCGGCGCGACGGGCTCGCCTCCTGCCAGCGGCTTCCTGCGGCATGTCCTGGGGGAGGTCATTTTTGAGTTCGCGGTTGCCTCTGATCATCCCTTGACGGCGCTGCCGTTACCGCTTCCCGCTAGCGCCATCCTGGACTATCCAACGGTCATCGTCGCGGACAGCTCGCGGCGCCTGCCCGTGCGCTCGGCCCGGCTGCTGGATGGCCAGAGCCGCATCATCGTGCCCACGATCGACCATAAAATCGAGGTGCAGTGCAAGGGTCTGGGTGTTGGTTACCTGCCGCGCCATCGCATTGTTCGGGAGCTGGCAGAGGGGCGCTTGCGGATTCTGGAGCTGGATGTCCCCAAGGCGCCCGTTGAAATATCGGTGGCCTGGTCGCGCGGTAAGGAGGGAAGGGGTCTCAACTGGTTTGTCGATCGCCTCAAGCAGCTGCGTTTCGACCCGCTTGCGGGAACCCTGTCCTGAGTTGCAGCAGCGCTCCCGGGCTGCAGGTTTGGGGGGTGGCCGTTTGCCTCACTCGATATTCTGCACCTGCTCCCGCATTTGCTCGATCAGCACCTTCAGTTCAACCGCATTGTGCGTGGTGCTACTGGCGATCGACTTGGAGGACAGGGTGTTCGCCTCCCGGTTCAGCTCCTGCATGAGAAAATCCAGGCGCCGCCCGCAGGGGCCACCGGTGTCCAGCGTGTGCCGCACTTCGCGAATATGGGCCTGCAGCCGGTCCAGCTCTTCTTCCACATCGGCCTTCTGCGCCAGGTAGACCAGTTCCTGCTCCAGCCGCTCCTGGTCGACCTCCACCCGCAATTCCGCGAGGCGCGTCCGCAGTCGTGCCTGCTGTTGCTCGCGCAGCGCCGGTATCTGTGCGCGGGCCGCTGCGGTGGCAGCTTCGACCTGGTTCAGGCGGTCGCGAATGAGCGCCGCCAGCTGGGCGCCCTCGCGAGCCCGGTTTTCCATCAGGGTATCCAGTGCGGTGTCGAACAGCGCGTTGACGCTGTGCAGCAGTGTCGTTTCGTCAGTCAGTGCCGCGCTGCACACGCCTGGAAACTGCAACAGCTCCAGCGGGTTGATCGGTTGCGCGGCCGGCAGTGCGTGCGCGATGTCCAGGGCGGTCTCAATGACCTTTTGCAGGTGTTCCCGGTTGACCTGCAGCGCCGACGCCTCTGTCGCGCTGGCCTGGAAGCGCACCAGACAATCGAGCTTGCCACGGGACAGGCGCGCCGCGGCGCGGGCGCGCAGGGAGGTTTCTGCGCTGCGCAGCACGTCGGGCAGTTTGAAGCTGCAATCGAGGTACCGATGGTTGACGGTGCGGAGCTCCACGGTAAGCTCGCCCTCACTCCCGCTGGTGCTCTCCCTTGCGAAGGCCGTCATGCTGTAAATAGAAGTCGTCAAGCGTCTTGCCTCCTCTGAAGGTACCCTCGGAGTCTAGCAGCCTGTAACGCTGGCTCACACCCGTCCCGGCGCGTCGCCTCCAGGGTCTGTTATGCTTGCCCGGGAAGAGATTCCGGTTCCGCGAACCGCAAGGAAAATACCGATGTTGTCTGTACCGTTACCAACCGTCGAGGTGAATCCAGCAACCACGCCGGCTGCGGTCGTGATCTGGTTGCATGGCCTCGGTGCTGATGGCCACGATTTCGAACCCATCGTTCCGCAGTTGCAGCTGCCCGCTGACCTGCCGGTTCGCTTCGTGTTTCCGCATGCGCCCGAGCGTGAGGTCACGGCATTTGGCGGCCAGCGGGCGCGGGCGTGGTTCGATTTTGACCCCGGCGCGGGGCTGGACCTGCCCGGCCTGGAGAGATCCGCACGGCAGGTGCGTGACCTCATCCAGAACGAGATCGACAGCGGAACACCGGCCGAGCGCATTCTGCTGGCGGGCTTTTCACAGGGGGGTGTGCTGGCGTTTCACACGGCCCTGTTCTACCCCAAGCGCCTTGCCGGCATCCTTGCCCTGTCGACCTTTCTGGCTGACGCCGCCAACCTGGGTAGCGCGAACGCGCAGGCGAACGCACAGATTCCCGTATTGCTGTGCCACGGCCAGCGCGACGGAGTCCTGCCGATTTCCCTGGGAAAGTCAGCGCTCACTACCCTCAAGAACGCGGGTTACTTAGTCGAATGGCATGAGTACCCCATGGCCCATGAAGTGTGCATGGCGGAGATTCAGGACATCAGCCGCTGGCTGCAGGCGGTATTGCGCGCGCCGCGCTAGATGCCTGTCGCAGCGCAGCAGGGGGCGACCGGCCGGTGGCGCACTGCAGCCAGCTCCCGGCTCGCGTATACTGCGCGACCCACTGACCGGAGACTCCCCATGCAACGACCCAGCGGCCGCGCGCCTGACGACCTGAGAACTGTCATCCTCACCCGGGATTTCACCTGCCACGCGGAGGGTTCTGTGCTGGTCGAGTTTGGTGCCACCCGGGTCATCTGCACAGCCTCCGTTGAGCCCGGCGTACCCCGTTTTCTGCGCGGCACGGGCAGCGGCTGGGTCACGGCCGAGTACGGTATGCTGCCGCGCTCTACCGGTTCGCGCATGGACCGCGAGGCCAGTCGCGGCAAGCAGGGTGGTCGCACGCTGGAAATACAGCGGCTGATTGGCCGCTCACTGCGTTCGGCGGTGGACCTGAAAAAGCTGGGTGAATACACCATCACCGTCGACTGCGATGTGATTCAGGCTGACGGCGGCACCCGGACCGCTGCCATCACCGGTGCCTGCGTGGCACTGGTGGATGCGCTGAATCACCTGCAGCGCAAGAAGCTGATCACCACCGACCCGCTGTTGCAGATGGTGGCGTCGGTGTCCGTCGGTGTCTTCCAGGGCGTACCCGTGCTGGATCTGGATTACCGGGAGGATTCCCGGGCCGATACGGACATGAATGTCGTGATGGGAGAGGATGGCGGGTTTATTGAAGTACAGGGCACCGCCGAGGGACAGCCCTTCCAGCGCGATGAAATGAACGCCATGCTGGATCTGGCAGAAACCGGTATACGCCAGCTTTTCGAGGCCCAGAGACGGGCGCTGGCGGGCTGAGCCGGTTCAGACTTCGATGTCGTAATCCATGATGACCGGGGCGTGGGTGGAGAACACCCGCGCCTTGTAGATGGCGCCGTAGTCCACCGCGTACTTCAGGCCCTTCGAAATGATCTGGAAGTCGGTACGCCAGCCGTTGCTGCCCGGCTCACCATCCGGCCACCAGCTGAACTCATCGCGGTCAGAGTTGATTTCCCGGAATGCATCGACATAGCCGCCGTCGATGAGCTCGTCCATCCACTGGCGCTCTTCAGCGAGGAACCCGGGGACAGTGCTGTTGCGCTCCGTGTCCTGGACATCAGCTGCGGTGTGCGCCAGATGCCAGTTGCCGCAGATGATGAACTCGCGGCGTTTGTTACGAATTTTCTGCAGGTGGTTCTGCAGCAGGCTGTAGAACTCGTTTTTCCGCGTCAGCTGTTCTGCGTTGCCGGGTGCCGCATAGGGGGCCAGCAGGCAGCCTACACTCAGGTTCTCGTAGTCGGCCTGGATGTAGCGACCTTCCATATCGAAATCGGTGAACCCCAGGCCGGTCATGATGGCCTTCGGCAGCTTGCGGCAGTAAATGGCCACGCCGTTGGACTTGCCGTCCACGTCGTCGTAGAAGTAGGCGTTGTACTCGCGCGGGAAGTAGAGATCGTCGCGAAGATCGTACTCGGTGCAGCGCAGGTCCTGGATACAGATGAAGTCGGCATCCTGCTCGCTCAGCCAGTCATAAAATCCGTTACCAGCGGCGTTCTGGATGCCGTCGGCACTGAAGCTGATGATCCTCATTCTTGGCCCCTTGCTGAGAGAGCGTGTATCATGCCGAGTTCGGGTTCGCCGGGCGGCGGCACTGTGTCGAATGTCCAATCCCGGTAGAAGTGGAACGCTTACTGCTCCACGCTGCCTATGATACCGGCGTCACCGGAAAAGCATAACCCCAAACTGGCCAATTCGCAGCTCTTGCTCCCCCTCGGAGTCATATATGAACGCATACCAGCAGGAGTTCATAGAACTCGCACGCCGTCACGATGTTCTCAAGTTCGGTGAGTTCACGCTGAAGTCCGGGCGCGTCAGCCCCTATTTCTTCAATGCGGGGGCCTTCTCCAGCGGGGCGGCGCTGGCAACGCTCGGGCGCTGCTATGCGCAGAGCATCGTGGAGTCGGGAATCGACTTCGATGTTCTGCTCGGGCCAGCCTACAAGGGGATACCGCTGGCAGCTGCCACCGCTGTGGCGCTCGCCGATCATCACGGGCGCGATGTGCCCTTCGCCTACAACCGCAAGGAAGCCAAGACCCACGGCGAAGGGGGAACCCTGGTGGGAGCACCGTTGCAGGGCCGCGTGCTGGTCATCGACGACGTGATCACCGCGGGCACGGCAGTACGCGAAGTCATCGCCATGATAGAGGCAGCGGGCGCACAGCTTGCCGGCGTTGCCATTGGCCTCGACCGCCAGGAGCGCGGTGTCGGCTCCGCCTCTGCGATACAGGAGCTGGAGCGCGAGCAGGGTATTCCGGTCCTCAGTATTATCAATATGGGCCACATCATCGATTACCTGCAGGCCGCGGGAGAGGCCTACACGGATGTGCTGGCCGCCATGCGCGATTATCGAAAGCGCTACGGCGTGTGACTTGTTGCCCCGGCTGGCAACCTCTATATTGGACTCCATGAAAAGACGGGCGGTCATACAGTTCATCAGCGCGGCGTTGTGCATCTTCCTGGCGGCCCAGGTGATGGCACAGGGCAACGAGCTGTATCGCTATCGCAACGACCAGGATGTGGTGGTGGTTGACGACAGTGTGCCGCCCGAATACGTCGCCCGCGGCTACGAAGTGCTGAACGAGCGTGGCGTGGTCATTCGTGTGGTGCCGAGGGTGCTCACCCCCGAAGAGCTCGCGGACGCGAACTCGCAGCTGAGGTTGGAGGAAGCCGCGGCACTGGAGGAGCAGCGCCTGCGCAAGTGGGACCAGACCCTGCTGTTGCGCTACAGCTCGATTGAGGATATCGAGGCACACCGCGACCGGGCGCTGGCCGACCTGAGGTTGCGGGTAGGTATCCTGAAGAGCAACCGGCGCAATTACAAGCAGCAGATCGAAACCTACCAGTCCCAGGCGGCTGATCTTGAGCGCCGTGGCCAGACGGTGGATGAGGCCCTGCTGAAGGCGATCGCCAGCCTGCAAAAGGAGCTCGCCGCCACCGATCGGCAGATCGCCGACCGCAATGAAGAAGTTGAGGAAGTGCGGGCCAGTTTCGAGGCCGACATCGAGCGCTTCAGGATGCTGGAGGAGGCGGTGCGCCTGCGCCGCGAGCTGAGCTCAAAAGCCGCAAGGGCGGACTAGCGCTGCCATCGCTTGGCGCAATCATGAAAGCGCCACACTTTTTTTCCTTGCACTTTTGCCACAATGTGCAACGCTTAGCGAAGAACTGAAAAAAAAGTGAGGGAAGAGTATGCATCCACTGATCCAGCGCGTCGGGCGTTGCCTGGCGCTTTTTGGGGCGCTATCAGCCGGCTCGGTGCTGGCAGCCGACAAACCGAACATCCTGGTGATCTGGGGCGACGACGTTGGCCAGTCCAACATCAGCGCCTACACCCGTGGCCTGATGGGCTATCACACGCCAAACATCGACCGCATTGCCAACGAGGGCATGTTGTTCACCGACTACTACGGTGAGCAGAGCTGCACCGCCGGTCGGGCCTCCTTCATCATGGGGCAATCGGTGTTCCGCACCGGGCTGTCCAAGGTGGGCCTGCCAGGCGCTGAACTGGGTATGCAGGAAGAGGACCCGACCATCGCCGGGCTGTTGAAAAACCACGGCTACATGACGGGCCAATTCGGCAAGAACCACCTGGGCGACAAGGACGAGCACCTGCCGACCAATCACGGATTCGATGAGTTCTTCGGCAATCTCTATCACCTGAATGCGGAAGAGGAGCCCGAAAACGAGGACTATCCCACCGATCCCGCCTTCCGTGAGAAATACGGCCCGCGTGGCGTCATCCGCTCCTATGCTGACGGTCGCATCGAAGACACCGGCCCGCTGACCAGGCGGCGCATGGAAACCGTTGACGACGAAACGGTCGCGGCGGCGAAAGACTTCATCACCCGTGCGGTGAAAGCCGATACCCCGTTCTTCGTCTGGTGGAGTGGCACGCGTATGCACTTCCGCACCCATGTCAGCGACGAAAAAATGGCGATGGTGAAAAAACAGTATCCCCACGCGGATGAGTACACCGCCGGCATGATTGAGCATGACATGCACATCGGAGAGTTCCTCACGTTGCTCGACGAGCTGGGTGTGGCGGACAACACGCTGGTGTTCTACTCCACCGACAACGGCCCGCACATGAACACCTGGCCGGACGCGGCAATGACGCCCTTCCGCGGTGAGAAGAACACCAACTGGGAAGGCGGCTGGCGGGTACCTGCAGCGGTGCGCTGGCCTGGCAAGATCCCTGCTGGCAGTGTCTCCAACGATATCATGCACCACATGGACTGGTTGCCCACCTTCCTGGCGGTAGCGGGCGAGCCTGATGTGAAGGAGAAACTGCTCAAGGGGCACCGCGCGATCAACCGCAAATACAAAGTGCACCTGGACGGTTACAACTTCCTGCCCTTCCTCACCGGGGAAGTGGATACCGGGCCGCGCCGGGAGATTTTCTACTTCTCCGATGACGGTGACCTTACGGCCTTGCGTTATGACGCGTGGAAGCTGGTGTTCCTGGAGCAGCGCGTAGCGCAAACGCTGCAGGCCTGGCAGGAGCCGTTTGTGGAGCTGCGTCTCCCCTACATCTTCAACCTGCGTCGCGATCCCTACGAGCGCGCCCAGATCACATCCAACACCTACTATGACTGGATGTTGGACCGGGCCTACCTGCTGGTGCCCGCGCAGGACTACGTGGCGCAGTTCCTCGCGACCTTCAAAGAGTACCCACCTCGGCAGAAAGCCGCCAGCTTCTCGCTGGATCAGGTGATGGAAAAACTGACGGCGCCCGCCGGTACGCCCTGAGGCGATGGTCCACAGCCCCGCAGGTGAAAGCCTGCGGGGCTTTTTTGTGGGGATTCTGGGGTGCGTGCCGGTGGTGCGCGCCAGGTAGCCTGCGTCAGCGCGCCGCGGAGCCGGCCGGATCCACCAGGGGCGAGGTCACCGCCTGGCGGAAGAAGCCGTTCAGCAGAAGAGACCATTGCTCCTGCCAGTTTTCCGTTGGAGAGCGGCTGAAGCCGCTGCGCACAAACTGTGCGATGCGCCCCTCCGCCGTCGCCATCAACAGATTGGCGGCCGCGGGCAGTGGAATCACCGGTCGCAGGCCTTCCCGCAGCTCGGCTTCGCGCAGCACCTGCTTGAGCTGGGTCTCATAGCGGTCGAACAGCTGCGCCACGCGCTGGTGCAGTCGATCGTTCTCGCCTGCAAGGGCATCACCGGTGAGTATGCGGGTGATACCCGGGTTGCGTTCGGTGAAGGCCAGCAACAGCAGCAACATTTTTTCACAGCGCCTGGCTACGCCGGCTTCCTCACTGAGAATGATGTTGATGCGGGAAAACAGGGTGTCTTCAATAAACTCGATCAGGCCCTCGAACATTTTCCCCTTGCTGGGGAAATGGCGATAGAGGGCCGCCTCGGAAACGCCAACCTCGCGCGCCAGCCCGGCGGTGGTGATGCGATTACCGGGGCTTGCCTCCAGCATCTGGGCGAGGGCCTCCAGGATCTGCTGACGGCGTTGGGATTTTTTCGGCGGCATGTCGCTCACGATCGTTGGCGGGTGACCTAATGCTATCGGCTCGTCGGGGCCGCTGCAACACGCTGGCCGGATTGGTGCACGGGTTTAGCTTGAGCGGCCGGTGATCAGCGTGCCGATGCCGGTGTCGGTGAATATCTCCAGTAGAACCGCATGGGGCACCCGGCCGTCGATGATATGCGCACTCGCCACGCCGGATTTCACCGCATCCAGGGCGCAGCCGATTTTCGGCAACATGCCCCCGCTGATGGTGCCGTCGGCGATCAGCGCGTCCACCTGGCGAGTACTGAGGCCCGTGAGGATGTTCCCCTGCCTGTCCAGCAGGCCCGAGACGTTGGTCAGCAGCATCAGCTTTTCTGCCCGCATCACCTGGGCGATCTTGCTGGCCACCAGGTCGGCATTGATGTTGTAGGTATTGCCGGCATTGTCCACCCCAATGGGCGCGATGACCGGGATGAAATGGCTGCCGAGAATAACGTTCAGCACCTCTGTGTCGATCTGGTCGACTTCCCCCACATGGCCGATATCGACGATCTCCGAGGCACCAAGTTCCGGGCTGTAGCGGCTCACTGTGAGTTTGCGGGCGCGAATCAGCTGCCCGTCCTTGCCGGTGACGCCAATCGCCTTGCCACCCGCGCGGCTGATCGACGAGACGATTTCCTTATTGACGCTGCCGCCCAGCACCATCTCCACCACATCCATGGTTTCGCTGTCAGTCACGCGCATGCCGTTGACGAACTCGGTGTGGATATTGAGCTTCTTCAACAGTTCACCGATCTGCGGGCCGCCACCGTGCACCACCACCGGGTTCATGCCCACCAGCTTCATCAGCACCACATCGCGGGCGAAGCTTTCGTGCAGCAGGGGATCGACCATCGCGTTGCCGCCAAACTTCACGACAATGGTTTTGCCGGTGAAGTGCTGTATATAGGGCAGTGCTTCGGTCAAAACCCTGGCGATATTCAGGGCGGATTCGCGGTCGAGTGACATAGGGCTTCCTGGCGTGGCCCGCAGGGGGCCGCTGTGAATCGGGTTATTCGGGCAGCGTCAGTTGCGGTGATACCACAGCCATCTGGTCCCGGAAGTCGGCCATGATAGCGCGCAAGCGCTCGGCTGTGGAGGCCTCGAAGCGCGCGGTGAGCGCCGCTGAGGTGTTTGACGCGCGCACCAGGCCCCAGCCGTCGTTGAAGTCGACACGCAGGCCGTCCAGGGTGTTCACCTTGCCTTCGGGGAAGTAGGCGCCGTCTATCAGCTGCTGCACCAGCGCGAACTTGTCGGCATCGGGGACGGGGATCAGGATCTCAGGCGTATTGGCTGATTGCGGCAGTGCGTCGAGCAGTTCGTCGAGGGTCTGGTTCTGGTTGCTGAGTATTTCGGCCAGGCGCACCGCGGCGTACATGCCATCGTCGAAGCCGTGCCAGCGTTCGCCAAAGAAAATGTGCCCGGAGAATTCGCCGCCGAGCAGCGCATTGGTCTCCACCATCTTCTCTCGCATGAACGCATGGCCTGTTTTTGACAGCACCGGCCTGCCCCCGTGCTCGACAATCAGCTGGCCCAGGTTGCGGCTGCATTTCACGTCAAACACGACGTCAGTGCCGGGATTCCGCGATACCACATCCTCCACATAGAGCATCATCAGCTGATCCGTGCGCAATATCCGGCCAGAGCCGGTCACCACGGCAACCCGATCCCCGTCACCGTCGAACGCAACCCCCAGGTCGGCGCGGTTGTGACGCACCGCCGCTGCGAGGTCGGCGAGGTTTTCCTCGCGGCTGGTGTCTGGCGAGCGGTTGGGAAAGCGGCCGTCCATCTCACAATAGAGCTGCATGACATCACAGCCCAGCTCGGCAAACAGCTGCGGTGCGATATCGCTGGTGGCGCCGTTGCCGGCGTCCACCACGACTTTCAAGGGCGCCGGCAGCGTGATATCGCTGATGATTTCTTCCAGGTACGCGGGCAAAGGGTCGGCCTTCGACAACGTGCCGCGGCCCTCGCGGAAGTCGCCGCCCAGCGCGGTGTCCCGTATGCGCTGCATCAGGCCTGCCGCGCTGGGTGCGTTCTTCAATACGATCTTGAGTCCGTTGGCGGCGGCGGGGTTGTGGCTGCCGGTGATCATCACGCCGGAACGTGTCTGCAGAGTGCGCGTGGCGTAGTAGAGCAGCGGTGTCGGTACGACACCGATGTCGATAACGTCCCTGCCCGTGCTGAGCAGCGCCTTGATCAGGGCGGATTTGATGCGTGGGCTGGAGGTGCGCCCGTCAGCGCCGACGATCAGCGTATTCTCCCCATTCTCCGCGGCAATAGTGCCCAGAGCGCGACCGATCAGGCTGACCGTGGTGTCGCCCAGATCACGCTCGGCATTGCCTCGAATATCGTAAGCGCGAAAGATTTGTGCGGGCAGGAATTCCCCGGCGTTGAGTACCGGCTCCTGGGTGACATCCAGAGTGTCCAGGTCGTCATCGCGGGTGTCCTCCACCGGGTCTTCTTCAACCAGTGGCGTGCGTTGAAACAGCGGGTGCATCAGGTGGTTATCGGCCTGACTGCTCCTGGGCTCTTCGGGGACCGCGGCCTCACCATCTTCGTCGTCCACAGCGCTGTGGCCCCGGTGTTCCGTGAGCAACTTGCGCAGGTGTTCCCCAAGGGGCACCAGGTGCGGCAGGTGTAGTTGGACCTGCCCGCGCAACCCGGCACCGCGAATGATCTGGGCCACATCGCTGGCCAGTAACCCGGGTATCCGTGAAAGCAGCAACAGCAGTCCCCCGGCCAGACCCAGCAGGATCACGGCCAGTATCAGCAGCAACGGCAGGCGGTTGACCTGAAATTGTGCAATCAGGGCATCCGAGGGCGTGAACTCGAGCTGCCAACTGGTATCCGGCACCGTGTACGCCACGCGGTAGCGCTCACCCGCGGCGTTGGCGCTGCCCACGGTGATCAGCTCGACACCGTTTTGTACATGATTCTGGGTCAGTGTGACCTGGCCGTTGGCGGGGTCGGCCAGTTCCAGCCAGCGGGGAATGAGGGTGTTGTCGAAGGTGCCCAGGATCACGGTCTGGCGCCCGGGGCTTTCCTCCGAGCGCACCAGCTGCGCCATGGAGGTGTAGATCTGGCCATCGGCCCGGTAGGTTTCCGGCTGGCTTGGGTCCCCCGCGGTGGCACGACGCACCAGGTCGAGCTCAATGTGGTTGCGCAACTGGTGACTGGATCCACTCAGGCTGGCGGTCCCGAGGTCACTCAGCAGCAGGGCGCGCACCTCGCTGAACTCCGGAAACAGCCGCAGGATCTGCCGTTCCAACGGTTCCGCGGCGGCGTCATCGGCGAGCAGCAGCTGTTGCCCCAGAGCGCTGTCCGCCACTTGCTGCAGACGCATGCGCAGATCGCCGGCGACCTGCGCCAGGGCACGCGCCTGCTCGCTGGCGATAATGTTCACCGCTGCGCGCGTATGCCGGTCCTGCAGGCCGGCGTCGCGCAGCAGCGCGAGGTAAGCGAAGCCAAGCAGTACAGGCAGTGTGATGACCAGTACGGCTATCAGGAGAATACGGTATAGCGTCGCCTTGCTGGCGATGACGCCAGCGGCGGTGTTCTTGATGCGTTTAGCCATCAGCCGCCTCCATGCGCTGGGCGATCAGTGAAATCAGCTCGCGTGCGATCGTGGCCTTGCTGGCCTCGGCAAGCGCCTGGCTGCCATTGTGCCAGAGGACCGTGACGGCATTGCGGTCGCTGTTGAAGCCAATCGCTGTATCGGACACATCGTTGGCGACGATCATGTCCAGGTGTTTGCGCTCAAGTTTGTCGCGCGCATAGCGTTCCACATCCTGGGTTTCTGCCGCAAAACCGACGGTGAAGGGTGCCTGTGCGTGGGCGCTGACTGTCGCCAGGATATCCGCATTGCGCTCCAACGCCAGGGTGATGCCTGCAGCATCCTTCTTTATCTTCTGCGCGGCGACCCTGACGGGCCGGTAATCCGCAACCGCGGCACAGGCGATGAACAGGTCGCAGTCGTCTACCCTCGCCAGACAGGCTTCCAGCATGTCGGCGGCACTGACGACATCAATCCGGGTGACATGGTCCGGGGTCGCGAGCTGAACCGGGCCGCTGACCAGCGTGACCTGTGCGCCTGCATCGACAGCGGCCCTGGCCAGCGCATAGCCCATTTTGCCGGAGCTGTGGTTGGACAGGTAGCGCACCGGGTCCAGCGCTTCGCGTGTCGGGCCCGCAGTGATCATGACCCGGCGCCCGGCAAGTGCACCACTGGCAAACAGCCCCGCTGCGGCGAGTGCGATATTGACCGGTTGCTCCATGCGCCCCGGACCGATATCACCGCAGGCTTGCTCGCCGGAGGCTGGGCCCACCAGTGACATACCCCGGTCCTGGAGCGTTGCAATGTTGGCTGCGGTTGCCGGGTCGCGCCACATCTGCTGATTCATCGCCGGCGCGATCAGCTTGTGCGCCGCGGTCGCCAGGGTCACCGTGGTGAGCAGGTCATCGGCGCGTCCGCCTGCAAGGCGGGCGATCAGGTCAGCGGTGGCAGGGGCGATAAGCAGCAGGTCGGCCCAGCGCGCGAGCTCGATGTGGCCCATGCCGAGTTCGGCGTCGGCGTCCAGAAGGTCGGTGTGCACCGGATGGCCGGACAGGGCCTGCAGGGTCAGCGGCGTAATGAACTCCTGGGCGCCGCGCGTCATGATCACCCGTACATCGGCGCCGAGTTCCTTGAGCTGGCGAATGAGCTCTGCCGATTTGTACGCGGCGATGCCGCCGCTGACGCCGAGCACAACATTGCGATTGAAAAGATGTGCCACTGCGGCTACCCAATTGGGACAATAGATGAATACAGATGCCGAACAATACCATTACACCGGGTGTTTGGACACCGCAGGGCCACAGCCAGGGAGGGCGTCGCCATGTCGATCAGGGAATGGGCCGCGGGGGAGGGGCCGCGCGACAAGCTGCTGCAGCGGGGGGCGAAGACACTCTCCGATGCCGAGCTGCTGGCCGTGCTGTTGCGAACCGGTCGCCGGGGCTATTCGGCGCTCGACCTTGGCCGCGATCTGTTGCAGCGTTTCGGTAGCCTGGGCGGCTTGCTGCGGGCCAGTCAGGAGACGTTGCTGGGCTACCCCGGCCTGGGCGCCGGCAAGTATGCCGTGCTCAGGGCAGGGCTGGAGCTGGCCCGACGGCACGCGCTGGAGCAGGCGCGCGCCGGAAGTGCACTGTGCAGCCCCCAGGCCACGCGGCAGTTTCTGCAGCATCACCTCGGGAGTCAGGCGCGGGAGGTGTTTACCTGCCTGTTTCTTGACAACCAGCACCGTATCCTGCGCTGTGAGGACCTGTTCTTCGGCACGCTGGATGGGGCTGCCGTGTATCCCCGCGAAGTGGCGGTTCGCGCTCTGCAGTACCATGCGGCGGCGGTCATTCTCGCCCACAACCACCCCTCGGGCGTTGCCGAACCCAGTCATGCGGACCGGCGCATCACAGAGCGCTTGCAGGCGGCGCTGGGCCTGCTGGATATCCGGGTGCTGGACCACATCATCGTGGGCCGCGGACAGAGCTATTCCTTCGCGGAGAGCGGTTTGCTGTAGCGCGGGTTTTGCTTGCGATGCCCCTGCTGTTCTGGTATAAAGTCGCGCTCCGCGCGGCCGGGGTACCCTTTCAGACCCGTTTGGCCACACAAATTCGACAAGTCCCGTGGTATATGGGAGAGGCAATCATGGCAAGAGTATGTCAGGTCACCGGCAAGCGTCCGGTCACAGGGAACAACGTATCACACGCAAAAAATCGCACTCGCCGCCGTTTTTTGCCGAACCTGCACCACCACCGTTTCTGGGTTGAGTCCGAGAAGCGTTTCGTGTCCCTGCGCGTGTCCAGCAAAGGTATGCGCATCATCGACAAGAAGGGCATTGACCAGGTGCTGAGCGATATTCGCGCCAGCGGCGTCAAGGTCTGAGCGGCGGAATCTGAAGGAGAGCAGTCATGAGAGACAAGATCAGAATGATTTCGTCAGCCGGTACGGGCCATTTCTATACCACTGACAAGAACAAGCGCACCACCCCCGACAAGCTGGAAATGAAAAAGTACGATCCAGTTGTGCGCAAGCATGTCATGTACAAGGAAGGCAAGATCAAGTAACGGGACCCTGTTTTTTGATACGCCTGGAACCCCGGCCTGTGTCGGGGTTTTTTATGGCCACGCAATATGCCTGAATTGCCTGAAGTTGAAACCACCCGCCGCGGCGTCGCGCCCTGGGCGGAGGGGCGGCGCGTGCTGTCCGTGGAGGTGCGGGAGCCACGCCTGCGCTGGCCGGTACCGGCGGACCTTGCGCAGCGCCTGCAGGGCCAGGAAATCACCGCAGTGGAACGCCGCGCCAAGTACCTGCTGTTCCACACCACCTCCGGCAGCCTGCTGGTGCACCTCGGCATGTCCGGCTCCCTGCGGGTGATTCGCGACGATAGCCCCCTGTTGCGTCATGATCACGTGCAGATCCTGCTTTCCAGTGGGGACCGTCTGCGCTACAACGACCCCCGGCGGTTTGGCTGCATGCTCTGGCTGGCGCCCGGTGAGTGCCACCCGCTGCTGGCCGGTCTCGGGCCGGAACCGCTGTCGGAGGCCTTCACGGGGGACCTGCTTTACCAGCGGTCCCGTGGCCGTCGCGGGCCGGTAAAGCCGTTTCTGATGGATGGCCGGGTGGTTGTCGGTGTGGGTAATATTTACGCCAACGAAGCCCTGTTTCTGGCCGGTATCCGCCCGGACCGCCCTGCAGGGAAGATCGGTCTGACCCGTTACCAGCGCCTCGCAGATGAAGTGAAGCGAGTACTTACTTTTGCGATAGGGCACGGCGGCACTACATTGCGTGATTTTGTCGGCGGTGATGGCAAGCCGGGCTATTTTGCTCAGCAGTTGTCCGTGTACGGTCGTGGTGGCCAGCCCTGTACCTGCTGCGGGAAGTCATTGCGCGAGGTGCGGCTGGGGCAACGCAGTACGGTGTATTGCGTGGCCTGTCAGCGCTGAACAGGCTACACTCAGCGTCTGTATGGTAGGGGCTATGTCCCGCGGGGGAGTGAACAATGAAAAGCAATTGCCTTAATCGCCAGCTCGCGTTTGCTGTGCTGGCCACATGCCTGACCATGCCACAGTGGGCTGCCGCCCAGAGCGCGGTTGATGAGAGCCCGTCTGCCGGCGCCATGGTGGGCGATCTGCTGATTGCGCGGCCCATCGGGGCGGTGATGACAGTGGGTGGAACGGCCGCGTGGCTGGTCAGCCTGCCCTTCACGCTGCTCGCGGGCCATGCCGGTGAGGCTGCTGAAACCCTGATGATCGGCCCCGCGGAGGCGACCTTCGTGCGCTGCCTGGGCTGCCGCGAAACCGGCTACACCAACAAGGATGTCGAGCGGAATCGGGCACGCAAGGCCGCAGCGGCTGCCGCCGAAGACTAGCGGAAGCGCGCCTGCAGTGCCCGGGCCACCGGCGCGGGCACGAAGGGTGTAATGTCGCCATTCAGGGCAGCGATTTCCCGCACCAGCGAGGACGAGATATAGGAGAGGTGTTCCGAGGGTGTCAGGAAGATGCTCTCGAACTCGCGGTCCAGCGCCCGGTTCATATTGGCGAGCTGAAACTCGTATTCGAAATCCGCGACGGCACGCAGGCCGCGCAGCACACAGCGCGACCCCTGGCTGTGCACGAAGTCGATCAGCAGATTGCTGAAGCCAACCACTTCCACGTTGTCCAGGTGTTGCAGCGAAGCCTTGCACAGGGCTACCCGCTCTTCCAGGGTGAACAACGGTGTTTTCTTTTCGCTGTGGGCTATGGCCACAACCACTTTGCCGAACAGGCGTGCCGCGCGCTCGGTGAGATCGACATGACCGTTGGTGATCGGGTCGAAGGTGCCCGGGTAAATGACTGTGTGTGAATTCATGCCAGCTGCTCAGTGCCTGAGAACAAGCTGCGGATGGTAAACACTCACTGTCGCGGGCGCAAACGGGAGCACCATCACGCCCCCGTGTGGAACAGGCGGTAGCGAACGGCGCCAGAGGTTTTGTCGCGGTGCAGCAGCCAATCCGCAGGCAGCGCTGCCTCGGGTTCGTCGGCCCCGGTTTCTACATAAATGCTGGCGCCCGGCGCCAGCGCGCCGCATTGCGCCAGCAGGGCGCAGCTGGGCTCCACCAGTTGCAGGCCGAAGGGGGGGTCGATGAAGACGATATCCCAGGGCCCGGCGCCGGCGGAGAGCAGGTCGAGGGCGTTACAGGCGTGGCAGCGGGCCTGGCTGGTCGCACCGAGCGCGTTCAGATGGTGGCGGATCTGGGCCAGGCTCTCGGGGTTGGTGTCGATGAAATCGCAGTGTGCCGCGCCCCGGGACAGGGCCTCCAGGCCGAGGGCGCCGGAGCCGCTGAACAAATCGGCACAACGTGCCTCCGGCAGCTCTGCCGCCAGCCAGTTGAACAGGGTCTCGCGGATGCGGTCACCGGTGGGGCGCAGCCCTTGTGCCGCAGTGAAGCGCAGCTTGCGGCCACGCCAGCGACCCCCGATGATGCGCAGGCTGCTGCTGGTCGACGCCGGTCGCGCCGAGGCCGGCCGCCTCGCTGACCGCCCGCGCGGTGCTGTCATTTCGTCGCCCCCTTCAGGAGTGTTAGGATACGCAGTCCTGCGGATGCCTCCCGCGAACTGTATCACGAGACCCATGAAGTTTTTCAAACGCAGTAAAAAGACGCCTGCGTCAGGCGCGCCGACGCAGGCCGCACCTGAGCCGGCCGCACCGAAGCCGGCCGCACCTGAAACGGACGCTGAGGTTCAATCGTCAGCAGAATCTGTACTACCAGCGGGCGGCGAGCCGGATAGTGCGGCGAAGGCGGCGTCCATCCCGGTGCCCGCCGCCGACGCGCTGGTACCGACCCCCGCGGCTGAGCAACCCGCGGAGGCGCCGGTGCAGCAACCGGTGGAGCGGCCAGTGGCTGCCTCGGAGGCCGGATTTTTTGCTCGCCTGCGGCGCGGCCTGGGGAAGACCAGCAACACGCTGGTAGAGGGGCTGGGAACCCTGTTTCTGGGGCGCAAGGAGATCGATGCGGAGCTGATGGAGGAACTGGAGTCGCGGCTGCTGCTCGCGGATGCAGGCGTCGACGCAACCGTCGACATCATCGGGCGCCTGACGCAGCGCGTGTCGCGCAGGGAGCTGACCCGGCCAGACGCCCTGCAGCGCGCCCTGCAGGAAGAGCTGCTGAGCCTGCTGCAGCCCTGCGAGGTGCCGCTGGATGTGAGCGGCCACAAGCCTTATGTGATTCTGATGGTGGGCGTGAACGGCGTGGGCAAAACCACGACCATCGGCAAGCTTGCGCGCCGCTTCCAGGCGGAGGGACGCTCCGTCATGCTGGCGGCGGGGGATACCTTCCGCGCCGCGGCTGTCGAGCAACTGCAGGTTTGGGGCCAGCGCCACAATGTGCCCGTCATCGCCCAGCATACCGGCGCCGACAGCGCCTCAGTGATCTACGATGCGCTGCAGGCGGCTCAGGCGCGCAAGGTCGATGTGCTGATCGCCGACACAGCCGGTCGCCTGCACAACAAGGACAATCTGATGGAAGAGCTGCGCAAGGTGGTGCGGGTGATGGGCAAGCTCGACGCCGCCGCACCGCACGAGGTGATGCTGGTGCTGGATGCGGGTACCGGGCAGAACGCTCTCGCCCAGGCCAGCCAGTTCCAGCAGGTTGTCGGCGTGACCGGACTCACCCTGACCAAGCTCGACGGCACCGCCAAGGGCGGCGTCATTTTTGCCATTGCCCGCAAGCTCGGCCTGCCCATCAGGTTCATCGGCGTGGGGGAAACCGCAGAGGATCTGCGCCCCTTCGCGGCCGAGCCTTTCATTGACGCCTTGTTTGCAGGTGCCGACGTCGAGCCATGATCACCTTTGACCGGGTCAGCAAGCGCTACGCCGAAGGTCATGAGGCACTGAGTGAAATCAGTGTCGATATCCGCCAGGATGAAATGGTGTTCCTCACCGGCCATTCCGGCGCCGGCAAGAGTACGCTGCTGCGTTTGATCATGCTCATTGAGCGGCCCACCCGCGGCCAGGTCATTGTCGACGGGGTCAATCTGGCCAAGGTGGGCGAGCGCGGCATTCCGCGCCACCGGCGGAATATCGGTGTTGTGTTCCAGAATCACCAGCTGCTGTTCGACCGCAACGTGTTCGATAACGTGGCCCTGCCGCTGGTGATCGCCGGTTACGAGCACAGGGAAATCGGCCGTCGCGTGCGCGCCGCGCTGGACAAGGTGGGTCTGCTGTCAAAGGAGCGTGCACTGCCGGTGACCCTGTCAGGCGGCGAGCAGCAGCGTGTGGGTATTGCGCGTGCGGTGGTGGCACGCCCGCGGATTCTCCTCGCCGACGAGCCCACGGGCAACCTCGACCCTCTGCTCTCGGCAGAGATCATGCAACTGTTCGAAGCCTTCAGCCAGGTGGGCGTCACGGTGCTGATCGCCAGCCACGACCTGGCGCTGATTTCACGGCTGCGGCACCGCATTCTCACCCTTCGCAACGGCCGCCTTGTGGGAGCCGGGTCATGAGTGCTGCAGAGAACAAACCGCGGCGGGATGGCGCCAGCGCGCGCCGCACACGCCTGCGGCATCTGCTGCAGGGCTGGCTCGCGCACCATCGCCTGTCTGCCGCGGACAGCCTGGCCCGCGTGCTGGATCACCCGTTTTCCAGCGCCCTGACCTGGCTGGTTCTGGGCATCGCACTGGCGTTACCGGCTGCGCTGACTGTGGCCCTGGACAATGCGCGTGCCCTGAGTGACCGCTGGGACAGTCCGGCGCAGCTGTCGCTGTTCCTCAGCGGGTCAGTGAGCGCCGATGAAGCACAGGCGCTGCAGGCTGCACTGCAGCAGCGCGAGGATATCGAGCAGGTTGTATTTGTCTCGCGCGACGCCGCGCTGGCCGAATTCAGCGCCCTTTCAGGTTTTGCCGACGTGCTCGATACGCTGGAGCGCAACCCGCTGCCGGATGTGTTGCTGGTCACCCCGCTGCCGGGGTCCGATGCGGTGACGGCATTGTACGCCGAGCTCAAGGGCGACCCCCGGATTGCCGAGGTGGTGTTGGACATGGCCTGGCTGGAACGCCTGAACACCCTCATGCAGCTCAGCCGACGCGTGGTGCTGGCGCTGGGCAGCGTACTGGTGGCTGGTGTCGTGTTGATCCTGGGCAACACCATTCGCCTGGCCATCGAGAGCCGGCGCGAGGAGATAGTGGTGATCAAGCTGGTGGGTGGGAGCAATGCCTTCGTGCGACGCCCGTTCCTCTACACAGGGCTCTGGTACGGCGTGGGCGGCGGTGCCTTTGCCGCCTTGCTGGTGGCTGCGGCGCTGTGGTTTCTCGGCGGCCCGGTGACCCGTCTCGCCGAACTCTACCAGAGCAACTTCCGGCTCGGTGGGTTGGGCATCATGGGCAGCCTCAATCTGGTGCTCATCGGCGGCTTGCTGGGGCTCGCCGGCGCCTGGCTGGCGGTCGCCAGACACCTGCGCCTGATCGCCCCGCGCTAGTGGGTTCACGGGCCTTCCAGGGAACTTTTCTGCTGTTAGCACTCTAAGGAAAAGAGTGCTAAAATCAGGCACATGACAGAGGGGGATATCCGCATGAGCAAAGCGTTGCTGCCAGTAGACCAGATGGTGCCAGGCGCCAATCTTGCGGCCTATGTACAGGCGGTAAGCAGCATCCCGTTACTGACTCCGGAGCGCGAAAAAGCGCTGGCGGAGGATCTCTATTTCAACAGTAATCTGGAGGCGGCGCGTGAGCTGGTGATGTCGCACCTGCGCTTTGTCGTGCATATTGCCCGCAGCTACTCTGGCTACGGTCTTCCCGAGGCAGACCTTATCCAGGAAGGCAACGTTGGCCTGATGAAAGCGGTGAAGCGCTTCAATCCTGAAAAAGGTGTGCGACTGGTGTCCTTTGCCGTGCACTGGATCAAGGCCGAGATGCACGAATTTATCCTGCGTAACTGGCGCATCGTCAAGGTTGCGACAACCAAGGCGCAACGCAAGCTGTTCTTCAACCTGCGCGGGGCAAAAAAGGATCTCTCCTGGCTGAGCCGGGAAGAGGCGCAGGCGGTTGCGGACGACCTCGGCGTCGATATCGCCGAAGTCCAGCGTATGGAAGGCCGGCTCAGCAGCCGCGATGTTGCCTTCGATGCACCCGTGGGTCAGGACGATGACGAAGCCTGGCAGGCCCCACAATACTACCTTGAAGATCAACGCAGCGATCCTGCCCTGTCTGTCGAATCCGACAACTGGCAGGAAAACAGCGAGGACCAGCTTTACCAGGCACTGGGTGAACTGGACGAACGCAGCCGGGATATTCTCGCCCAGCGCTGGCTGGCGGAGAAAAAGGCCACCCTGCATGAATTGGCAGCCAAGTACGAGGTGTCGGCGGAGCGCATTCGCCAGCTTGAGCAGAACGCCATGAAGAAACTGCGCAGCGCAATCGCGGCCTGACGCATCCCCGGGAGTGCTACACTGCACTCCCGTGTTTTCCGGAGTTCCCCCATGGCACAGTTTTTCATTGCCAGTGCGGCGATCAGTGGCGCCCTCGCGGTCAGTTTCGGTGCCTTTGGCGCCCACGCGCTGAAGGCCCGGCTGGATAGCTATTCCCTGGATGTCTTCCAGACCGCCGTCCAGTATCACTTCATTCACTCGCTGGCCCTGCTGGGCGTCGGTATCCTGCTGCTGCAGAACAGCGAGCTGGGGTTGCTGCGCAGCAGTGGCTGGCTGTTCCTGCTCGGCATGCTGTTGTTTTCTGGCAGCCTTTATGTGCTCAGCCTGTCCGGCCTGCGCTGGCTGGGCGCCATTGCGCCGCTCGGCGGCCTGTCATTCATCGCGGCCTGGGGTTGCCTGGCGGCGGCGAGCTGGAAACTGGCGGTCTGATGAGCGATACCGCGCACCGCCCCATTCGCAGCTACGTGCTGCGAATGGGGCGACTCACGAGCGGCCAGCAGCGGGCCTGGGATCAGTACTGGCCGCGCTATGGGCTGCTGCACAGTGATGGACCACTGGACTACCGCGAAGCGTTCGGCCGCGAGGCGCCGCGTGTGCTGGAAATCGGCTTCGGCATGGGGCAATCCTTTGTTGAAATGGCTGCAGCCGCCCCGGACACCGACTTTATCGGCATCGAGGTGCACCGTCCCGGGGTGGGAAAAATGCTGCACAGCATGGCAGAGCGTGGCGTGCAGAACATCCGGGTGTACTGCCACGATGCGGTGGAAGTGTTGCGTGACTGCATTGCGCCTGCGTCACTGGACACTATCCAGATCTTCTTCCCCGACCCGTGGCACAAGAAGCGCCATCACAAGCGCCGGCTGATTCAGCCCGCCTTCACGACGGAGTTGGTCAGGTACCTGAAACCCGGCGGCGTGCTGCACCTGGCCACCGACTGGGAAAACTATGCAGAGCAGATGCTGGAGGTACTGGGCGCCACGCCGGGCTTGCGCAATCTGGCGCCAGATGGCAACTATGTACCCAGGCCCCCACAGCGGCCTTTGACCAAGTTCGAGCAGCGCGGTGAGCGCCTTGGGCACGGCGTCTGGGACCTCATGTTCAGCCGGTTGGGCGACTGAGGCGCTGCTGATGCTGCGCCCCTCAGCAGAGAAATTCCGTCACCACAGAATCGAGAAAGCGCCGCCCGAGGGCGCTGGCGCGCAACCGATTTCCCTCCTGCACTAACAGGCCCCGCGCCAGCAGGGTGTCCAGCGCCGGTTGCAGCGTGGACAGGGGGAGGCCGGTGCGCGCCGTATAATCCGCCAGCGCAAAGCCGGCATTCAGGCGCAGTGCATTGAGCATGAATTCCCCCGGCCTTTCCTCATCGCCCAGCCACTGCGGCTGTACGCGCCAGTCACCAGAGGCGGCCAGGTAGGCGTCGGGCTGGCGGCGTTTGGCGTAGCGCAGGATGCGCCCGTCGGGAAAGCTCACTTTGCCGTGCGCGCCGGCGCCGATGCCGAGATAGTCACCGAACTCCCAGTAATTCAGGTTGTGGCGGCAGTGCTCACCGGTCGCGGCCCAGGCAGAGACCTCATACGGGTGCAGGCCCGCCGCCTGCAGCCGGTGCTCGCCCGCGTCCTGGATATCCGCCAGTACGTCCTCCACAGGCAGGATGGGGGGCTGTTTGTAGAACACCGTGTTCTGCTCGATCGTGAGCTGGTACCAGGACAGGTGTCCTGTCCGGTAGGCGCTGGCGACGTCCAGGTCGGCCATCGCGGCGGCGGTACTCTGCCCCGGCAGTCCATGCATCAGGTCGAGATTGATCCGGGTAAAGCCCGCGTCACGCGCCGCGGCCACGGCGGCGTGGGCCTGGTTGCTGTCATGTACCCGGCCCAGAGCTGCCAGCTGCGCGTCCTGGAAAGACTGTATCCCCAGCGACAGGCGGTTGATACCGGCGGCGCGAAAACCGGCAAACTTCGCGGCCTCTGCACTGCCGGGATTGGCTTCCAGTGTCGCCTCGAGGTCGTCGGCCAGCGCCACCCGATCGGCGATGCCACGCATCAGGCGGTGAATCCCCGCGGCACTGAACAGGCTGGGCGTGCCGCCCCCGATGAACAGGGTCTGCACGACGCGGTCCTGCACGAAGGGCAGATCCGCCTCCAGATCTGCCAGCAGTGTAGAAATATACTCGGCTTCCGGCAGCGTGCGCGTCTCGTGGGAATTGAAATCGCAATAGGGGCATTTGCGCTCGCACCAGGGCAGGTGCACGTAAAGACTCAGCGGGGGGAGTTGCAGTGCGCCCATCAGCCCGGGGGCGGTGGCAGGCTGCGTTCCAGTGCCGCAACCAGCTGCGCGCAGGCCACCGCGCGGTGGCTCACCCGGTTTTTGGTGCGGGGCGCCAGCTGCGCGGCACTGCAGTTGAACGCCGCCACATGGAACAACGGGTCATAGCCAAAGCCGCCGTCGCCCTGGGGCGCCTCGAGAATATGTCCCTCCCAGCTGCCCTGGCAGATAATTGGCGTGGGATCTGTTGCGTGGCGCAGGTAGACGATCACGCACTGGTAGCGTGCGCTGCGCTGTTCCCGGTGCACCCCCTGCAGAGCCTCCAGCAGCTTGCGATTGTTGCCCTCATCGCCCGCCCCGGAATAGCGCGCTGAGTGGATGCCCGGTGCACCCTGCAGCCAGTCCACCTCCAGTCCGGAGTCGTCGGCGATGGCAGGCAGTCCCGTGTGCTGGGCGGCGGCGCGCGCCTTGAGAATCGCGTTCTCGACAAAGGTGAGCCCGGTTTCGGCAACCTCCGGCACGCCGAATTCGGACTGTGCCCGCAGGGTGAAGCCCAGCGGCGCGAGAATCCGTGACAGCTCCGCGAGCTTGCCGGCGTTGCCGCTGGCGAGCACCACTGGTTGCGGCAGGCGCGCGTCAGTCATCAGTTGATATACAGCTGGTGGCGATGTTCAAACCGGAAGGTGGTGTCGGAGCCCTCCGGCCGGAAATCGATATCGAAAAACCGCCACTCCTCGTTGATGAAATCAAATTCGGCAATGTAGTAGATGGCGCCGCTTTCCCGCACCTCCAGGAACTCCAGCGGCTGGCCGGTAATCAGATCGCGGGTATAGCCCTGCAGCAGCATGGGACGAGCCTCAGTGCCGCCATCGACGTGTTCGCGTACGGCAAGATTGAGAATACCGCGGTTCTTGCCGCGGGTGATGCCGTAGCTAGCGGCGACACGTGGTTCCAGGAAGGTCGTGTTGACCACGCTGTAATGCAGCTCGTAGCGGCCGAACATTTCCGACTGCTGGGCCGAGGCGAAAGCGGCGGACAGCAGCGCCGCCAGCGCAAGGCAGAGTGTCCTGATCATGGTGCTCTCCTCAGCGGCTGATGAGATAGATCGCGGTGACGGCGAACAGGTTGGGCCAGGCGCTCGCCAACAACGGGCGACGCTGCGTGTTGCCCACCATATCCCGGGCGAGTATGCGAATGCCGCGTTCTTCGCACAGGGCCTCGAAATCCTTCACCGTACAAAAATGGATATTGGGTGTGTCATACCAGTTATACGGCATAAACCGGGAAACAGGCATACGCCCGCGGGATCCGAGGTACAGTCGGCAGCGCCAATGGGCGAAGTTCGGAAATGTGACAATGCCCTGGCGACCAATGCGCAGCATCTCTTCCAGCACGCGGTCGGGAAAATGCACAGCCTGCAGGGCGTGCGCCATGACCACCGTGTCAAAACTCTGGTCCGGGAAATTACTCAGGCCCGCGTCCATGTCCTGTTCAACAATGTTCAACCCGCGGGCAACCGCATTGGTGATCTTATCCGGGTCGATTTCCAGTCCCAGGCCGCGCACCTGGCGCTCCAGCGCCAGCCGCTGCAGGAATTCGCCGTTGCCGCAGCCCAGATCCAGGACCTTGGAGCCCGGTGCTATCCACCGCTGGATGTGGGTCAAATCCAGGCGCATCAACAGGCTCCCCGCACGCGCTGCATATAGGCCCCGAACAGGGCGAGGTAGCGGGGAATCGGCATGAGGAACGCGTCATGCCCCTCGTTGGCCTCGATTTCCGCATAGGTGACCGGCCGGTCCGCGGCGATCAGCGCGTCGACAATCTCCCGGGAACGGCTGGGTGAAAAGCGCCAGTCGGTGGAAAAGGACAGCACCAGGAACGCGCAGTTTGCCGCGCGGAATGCCGCGACCGGATCGTCGCCGTATTCGCGGGCGAGGTCAAAAAAGTCCAGGGCCTGGGTCATGAGGATATACGTGTTGGCATCAAAGCTGCCGGAGAACTGGCTCCCCTGGTAGCGCAGGTAGCTCTGTACCTGGAATTCGGCGGGTTCTTCACCGCCCAGCTCAAGGCTGCCGGAGCGCAGGTCACGGCCGAACTTGTCGGCCATCGCATCGTCTGACAGGTAGGTGATGTGTCCCACCATGCGTGCCAGCGCCAGACCCTTCGCGGGCACGGTGTTGCGCGCGAGGTAATGGCCGTCGGCAAAACCCGGATCTGCCTGAATGGCCTGGCGGGCTATCTCGTTGAAAGCGATGTTCTGGGCACTCAGGCGCATGGCCGAGGCGATCACCACGCAGTGCCGCAGGCGTTGCGGATAGAGCAGCGCCCAGCGCATGGCCTGCATACCGCCCAGGCTGCCGCCTACCACGGCCGCCCAGCAGTCGATACCCAGCCGGTCTGCAAGACGGGCCTGGCTGTGCACCCAGTCGCGCACCCGCAGGGAGGGGAAGTCCGGACCCCAGGGCGCGCCGGTTTCGGGGTTGATGCTGGTGGGACCGGTAGAGCCGTGGCAGCCGCCGAGATTGTTCAGGCTGACCACGAAAAAGTGGTTGGTATCGATCGGCTTGCCCGGGCCGATGCACTCGTCCCACCAGCCGGGCTTGCGATCCTCGGCACTGTGGTAGCCGGCGGCGTGGTGGTGGCCGGAGAGTGCGTGACATACCAGCACGGCATTCGAGCGCGCGCTGTTCAGGGTTCCATAAGTCTCGTACACCAGCTCATACGCGGTGAGCACGCGGCCGCAGGCCAGCGCCAGCGGTTCGTCGAAGCGGGCGCGCTGCGGGGTGACGATGCCGACGCTTGAGGTCTTCACGGGGCCGCGTTCAGAGCCCGATAACCAGTGCTGCCGGCAGGCCCACGGCGGCTGCCATGTGCCCCAGCGCGATCTGGATCACGTTGATCAGGATAAAGACCAGTATGGGTGAGAAGTCGATTCCACCCATGTCCGGCAGCATGCGCCGGAAGGGCGCCATCACCGGCTCCGTCAGCTGAAACAGCAGCAACAGTGCGGGGTGTCGGCTGCCGGGGGCCACCCAGCTGAGAATGATCATCGCCAGCAGGGCGAAGAAGTAGACATTCACCAGCAGGCCCACAAGCCCCAGTATCGACCAGACGAGCAGGGTCAGCACCCCGGGCGGGCCGAAGCCGTTCAGGGCCAGCAGTGCCACAATGGCTGCCATCTGCAGCAGCAGCGCGAGCAGCAGCGTGGACAGGTCCAGGCCCCGCACACTGGGAATCAGACGGCGCAGAGGCAGAACCAGCGGGTTGGTCACCTTCGCCAGAAACTGGCTGACCGGGTTGTAGTAGTCGGCCCTCACCAGCTGCAGCAGAAAGCGCAGCAGCATGGCGAGTAGCGCCAGATTGAGTACGGTCTGCAGCAGGTAGGCAAGGATGTCGCTGAGCGCGTTCATGGCGTCTCCTGTTCCGAGTCAGCGGCCATGTCTGCGGCGCGTTGTTGCGCAGCCGTCATCGCATGGGCCACCAGATCCCGCAGCCCCTCGTGCTCAAAACACTCGACGGCGCGTTCCGTTGTGCCGCCCGGGCTGGTCACCCGCCGCCGCAGCTCCACCAGGTCGACATCGCTCTCCAGCGCCATGCGCGCGGCGCCCAGGGCCGTCTGTCGGGTGAGCGTTGTTGCACATTCGCGGGACAGCCCCATGCTGCAGCCGGCATTGATCATCGCTTCCATGAACAGGAAAAAGTAGGCCGGGCCACTGCCGGAGAGGGCGGTGATTGCATCCAGCAGGGGTTCAGCATCGACCCACTCCACCAGGCCGACGGCGCCAAGGATGCGGTCGGCGAGCTCGCGCTGGCCCGGCGCTACCTGCGCGTTGGCGTATACCCCACTGGCGCCTACACCCAGAAGGGCCGGCGTGTTCGGCATGCAGCGCACAATGGCGGCACCTTCACCGAGTGACTGCTCCATGCTGGCAATGGTGGTGCCCGCTGCAATGGAAAGGACCAGCGCCCCGCGCTTGCGAACAGGCGCCGCAATGCTCTCCAGCGCTGCGCGCATGACCTGCGGCTTTACCGCCACTATCACTACATCCGCTTGGGCGCAGGCGTCGGCATTGTTGTGGTAGGTGTGCACCGGGCCCAGCTTGCGCAGGTTCGCCAGGCTCTCTGCGGAGGGGTCGGCAGCGTGCAGGCTGCTTGCAGGGTGACCGCTCTCGAGCAGGCCCCCGATAATGCTTGAGGCCATGTTGCCGGCGCCAATAAAAGCGATAACCGCGTTGGTCATAGTCTGTGTGTCGGTTGCTCAGGGAAAGGGCGCAGTATACACGCCGCAGCTCGCCGAAATCATCCGCCCGGCGGCGTTGCGCGGGGCCCGAACAGGTCGGTGCCTACACGCACAATGGTCGCGCCTTCGGCAATGGCCGCCTCGAGGTCGCCAGACATGCCCATGGAAAGGGTGTCCAGCGTGGGCAGTGTTGCCTGTAGCGCTACCAGGGCGCTGCGCAGGCGGGCGAAGGGCACGCGTTGCTGGGCCAGCGTGTCAGCGGGCGCTGGAATTGCCATCAGGCCGCGCAGCTGCAGCCGGGGCAGTTGCGCTACGGCTGTGGCCAGCGCCATCAGTTCGGTGGGGTCGACGCCCGACTTGCTGTCTTCCCCGGAAATGTTGACCTGCAGGCAGACCTGCAGGTCCGGCAGCTGCGCCGGACGCTGCGCACTCAGGCGCTGGGCGATCTTGAGCCGGTCGACACTGTGCACCCAGGCAAAATGCTCGGCGATGGCGCGTGTCTTGTTGGACTGTATGGGGCCGATGAAGTGCCAGCAGAGATCGAGCCCGGCCAGTGCCTCGATCTTCGCCAGGCCCTCCTGCACATAGTTTTCGCCGAAATCCCGCAGCCCAAGGGCGGCAGCGGCCCGCACCTCTTCTGCATCGCGGGTTTTGCTGACTGCGAGCACGCGTATCGCCTCCGGCGCGCGCTGGCTTTTTTCCGCGCTGAGTCGTACTCTTCCGAGGAGCCTGGAAATGCGTTGAGCGAGTTCTTCATTCTGCATGCCGCAGATGGTAGCGGATTTTGCTACTCCCAGGCGAGTTGAGAATCATGTGTTGCCGTGCGGCGTGCGGTGCGCAGCAGACTCCGGTGCGCGCGTCGGACCGGCCCAGAGGGAGTGGAACGGTGGATATTACAGAGCTTCTCGCGTTCAGTGCCAAACAGGGTGCATCGGATCTGCACCTGTCTGCCGGCCTGCCGCCCATGATCCGTGTCGATGGCGATGTGCGCCGCATCAACCTGCCGCCGATGGATCACAAGCAGGTACACGATCTCATCTACGACATCATGAACGACAAGCAGCGCAAGGACTACGAGGAGTTCCTGGAGACCGACTTCTCGTTCGAGGTGCCGGGCGTTGCGCGTTTCCGGGTCAACGCCTTCAACCAGAACCGCGGCGCAGGGGCGGTATTCCGTACCATTCCCTCCAAAGTGCTGACCATGGAAGATCTTGGCATGGGCCCGGTATTCCGCGATATCTCCATGATGCCCCGGGGGCTGGTACTGGTGACCGGGCCCACCGGTTCCGGCAAGTCAACCACACTGGCGGCCATGGTCGACCATATCAACGACAACAAGTACGAGCACATCCTCACCATCGAGGACCCTATCGAATTCGTGCACGAGAGCAAAAAGTGCCTGGTCAACCAGCGCGAGGTGCACCGCGACACACTCGGCTTCTCCGAGGCGTTGCGCTCGGCGTTGCGGGAGGACCCGGACATTATCCTGGTGGGTGAGATGCGCGACCTGGAAACCATCCGCCTGGCGCTGACTGCCGCGGAAACCGGCCACCTGGTGTTCGGCACGCTGCACACAACCTCCGCTGCGAAAACCATCGACCGCATTGTCGATGTGTTCCCCGCGACAGAGAAGTCCATGGTGCGCTCCATGCTGTCTGAATCGCTGCAGGCGGTTGTGTCGCAGACCCTGCTCAAGCGCGCCACCGGTGGCCGCGTGGCGGCGCACGAAATCATGCGTGGCACCTCGGCCATCCGCAACCTGATCCGTGAGGACAAAGTGGCCCAGATGTATTCGGCGATCCAGACCGGGCACGCGCTGGGCATGCAGACCATGGACCAGTGCCTCAAGGACCTTGTGGAACGCCGTGTCATTACCCGTGATGTGGCCCGGGAAAAGGCGCGCATGCCGGAAAACTTCTAGAACTCACGGATTGGAGAACGGATCATGTTGATTGATGAGTTGTTGCGACGGGTCGTCAAGGAACAGGCTTCCGACGGCTTCATCACGGCGGGTGCGCCGCCGAGTATCAAGATTGACGGCCAGATCTACCCGATCAGCAAGACCCGCTATACCGATGAGCAGACCCGCGAGATCGTGCTGTCGACCATGAGTGAGCGGCAGCAGGAAGAGTTCCTGCGCACTCACGAGTGCAACTTTGCGCTGGCCGTGCCGGAGCTCGGCCGTTTCCGGGTCAATGCCCTGGTGCAGCGCGGCAGCATGGGCCTCGTCGTTCGCCGCATCCATACAGAAATCCCCGAGATCGAGGCGCTGGGTCTGCCACCGATTATCAAGGAACTGGCCATGACCAAGCGTGGCCTGGTGATCTTTGTCGGTGCCACAGGCACTGGTAAGTCCACCTCCCTCGCCGCGATGGTGGGCTACCGCAACCAGAACAGCCGCGGCCATATCATCAGCATCGAAGATCCGATCGAATTCATGCACGATCACGGCAACTGCCTGGTCACCCAGCGTGAGGTGGGTATCGACACCGAGTCCTTCGACGTGGCGCTGAAGAATACACTGCGCCAGGCGCCGGACGTCATCATGATCGGCGAGGTGCGCTCCGCCGATACCATGGCCCAGGCGCTGACTTTCGCCGAAACCGGCCACCTGTGCCTCTGCACCCTGCACGCCAACAACGCCAACCAGGCGCTGGATCGTATCCAGAGTTTTTTCCCTGCCGACCTGCACTCCCAGGTGTGGATGGACCTGTCACTGAACCTGAAAGCCATGGTGGCCCAGCAACTGCTGCCGCACAAAGAGGGCAAGGGGCGAACGCCAGTGGTGGAGGTGCTCCTGAACTCACCGCTGATCCAGGACTACATCCGCAAGGGCGACGTGCACCTGATCAAGGATGTGATGGCGAAGTCCACGGAGCAGGGCATGCAGACCATGGACCAGTCGTTGATTCACGCCTACAAGAACAACCTGATCAGCCGCGAGGACGCGATTCGCTATGCCGACTCGGCCAACGATGTGCGGCTGATGATCAAGATGTTCGACAAGGGGCAGGCGACGGTCGGTGACGACCTCGACCTGAGCTTCGACGAATCGGATCGCGGCAAGCATATGGGTCGCAAGTAGCGCCTGCAGGGCTGTTCAGGCGCTCTGCCGGTTGAGCCAGGCCTGCAGGATCAATTCTGCTGCGTGACTGTCAACGGGCACCGCGCGGTAGTCGCCCCGGTGTCCCCGCTCGCGCTGTTCGGCTTTCACTGCGTAGCTTGTCAGACGCTCGTCACTCATTTCCACAGGTATTCCCAGGCGTCCGTGCAGGCGCCGGGCGAATTTGCGTGCCCGCAGTGCCAGTGGGCTCACGCTACCGTCCATGTTCAGCGGATCACCTACCACGATCAACCCGGGCTGCCACTCGGCCACCAGCGCGTTGACCTGTTCCCAGTCCGGTATGCCATCGCGGGCCCGCAGCACGCAGAGCGGCTGGCAGGTGCCGAGCAGGGAGTTGCCCACCGCCACGCCGATCTGGCGCAGGCCATAGTCGAAGGCCAGCAGGGTGCTGCTGCCCGCCCGGGCGTCGGGCGGTGGCTCAGGCATGCCCGGCCTGGGCACTGATCAGGTTCATGTCGATGCCCAGCGCGCCCGCCGCCGCCGACATGCGGCGTTGCCAGGGCGTCGCAAACAGGATATCGCTGTTGGCGGGGACGGTGAGCCAGCTGTTGCGCGACAGCTCGTCTTCCAGCTGACCCGCAGACCAGCCTGCGTAACCCAGTGCGATCAGGTACTCCTGCGGGCCGCTGCCGTCCGCGATCGCCACGAGAATATCGCGCGATGTGGTGAGGGTGATGTCGTCGGTGACCTTGAGACTGGCGTCCCAGTGCTTGTTGGCGCCGCGGTGCAGCACAAAACCGTGATCCAGCTGCACGGGCCCCCCGGCCATGACCGGTTCGTCACTGAAGTCGCGGCTGGGCCGGATTTTCAGGTGCTCGAAGATCTCGGCGACGCTCAGGTCGAGGGGCTGGTTGATCACCAGGCCCATGGCGCCACTCTCACCGTGCTCGCAGAGGTAGGTGACGCTGTGCGAGAACAGGCCCTCGTTGAGGCTGGGCATGGCCAGCAGGAAGTGATCACGAAGGCAGGCGCCGCTGTTGCTGACGTTGCTGGAAACCGGCATGTGAGTGGGTGTTGACCTCATGACAACCCGTACCGCCGTTGTGGCGGTACGCTCACCCTGAGCTTAGCCGGTTTTCTTCAAATTGCCACGTCCGGACGATCTCCAGCTTGTCGGTGGTCGCCTTTAACGCGGCAGGAAACGGCGCGAACGGCGCCGCCATGCGGACGATTTTCATCGCCGCTTCATCGAGCACGGCGTAGCCCGAGGAGCTGAGGATACGAATGTCCTCCAGCTGCCCCTCGTAGTTGATCACGACCAGCAACTGCAGGCTGCCATACAGCCCGTAGCGGATAGAGGCCTCCGGGTAATACTGGTTGCCCACCGCTTCCACGCGCCGGCGCCAGTCGTGCAGGTAGGCGGCGTCGATGGCCTCTTTGGCCGAAACAGCACTGAGGCGACGCACACGGGGCGCGCTGGACCGGGTGTCCAGGTCCTCATCGATATCCAGTTCGGCGCGCTCGTCCTGCAGGCGGGCGGTCAGGCCAACGGGTTGGGGGGCCGCCATCGGCGTGGCTTCGCGTTGCCGCTCGCGCTCTTCAGCGGTCTGCTCACGACTGCTGCGCGCGCTCAGCGCGGTATCGGCGCGGGTCGCTTCCGACGTGTCGCTCGCTTCCCGCGCCTGCGCCTGTTCCGGTGCACCGGAGGTGCGCCCCCCCATGCGGTCCTCGTTGGCCGCATCGCCGCTGCCCACCTGGCTGAACTGGGCGAGGTGGGTGATGTCCTCCGGGGTCAGTGCACTGCGCTGCTGGGCGAGGGTGATCGCCAGTTGGGGCGCCGGTGGCGTCGGTGGTTCGAAGTCGAAGCCGAGACCGAGCAGCAGAATGAGATGCAGGGCCCCCGCCAGGAACAGCGCTATGCTGAAACGGTTGTCCACCGGCGGAGCGGTTGTTGCGGACATCTGCAGCGTGCCCTAGCGGGAGGCCAGCTCCGCGGCAATGCAGTCCATGAGCTGGCCGCCGATATCGACATCGTAGGCGCGCTCGATTTCCTGGATACCGGTGGGGCTGGTCACGTTGATTTCGGTCAGGTAGTCGCCAATGACGTCCAGGCCGACAAAATACAGGCCGCGCTGGCGCAGGCTGGGACCCACCTGCTCGGCAATCCAGCGATCCCGCGCGGACAGCGGTTGCGGCCGCCCGGTGCCCCCGGCCGCAAGGTTGCCACGGGTTTCACCGACCGAGGGAACCCGCGCCAGGCAGTAGGGTATCGGCTCACCATTGATCATGAGTATGCGCTTGTCCCCCTCTGTGATTTCGGGAATGAAGCGCTGGGCCATGATCGTGCGCCTGCCGAAATCCGTCAGCGTTTCCAGAATCACGTTCAGGTTGGGGTCGCCGGGTTTCACCCGGAAAATGGACGATCCGCCCATGCCGTCCAGCGGCTTGAAGATCACATCGCCATGCTCGGTCTGGAAGGCCTTCAGGCGTCGTGTATTGCTGCTCACCAGCACGGGCGGACAGCACTGGGGGAACTGGGTGGCGAACACCTTCTCGTTGCAGTCGCGCAGACTGTGGCAGCGGTTGACGATGAGCGTACCTTCCCGCTCTGCGGCCTCAAGTATGTACGTGGCGTACACGTACTCGTTGTCGAAGGGCGGATCCTTGCGCATGAGGATGGCATCGAGTTCGGTAAGGTCCTGGACATGTGCGTCGCCCAGGGTGTACCAGCTGTCCGGATCGCGGAACACCGTCAGGTGCGAGACGCTGGCGCGGGCCTTGCCCTGTTCCAGGAACAGGTCGCCGGGCTCCATGTAGTAGAGCTGCCAGTCACGGGCCTGTGCGGCCCAGAGCATGGCCAGGGTGCTGTCCTTCTTGAACTGCACCCGGGAGATGGGATCCATTACAACGCCGATCTTGGTGGTCATCACTGCTGTCCGCAATTAGTGTTGCCGTAAAGTACGCAATGGGTGTGTCCTGCGCAAGCGCAGCAGCGGCCCGCGCTGCCGGCGCTGCTAGCCGTGCAGCGGCATATCGCCCCAGTGGGCCTGCAGTATGGCCAGTGCTGCCAGCGGCGCCGTCTCCGTGCGCAGTACGCGCGGTCCCAGTGCCAGGGGCAGGAAGCCGGCGCCTTCCGCGGCGTCGATTTCGGCCGCACTGAGCCCGCCTTCGGGCCCGACCAGCAGGCTCAGTGAAGCGGGTGGGGCTGCGGCGGAGGGCAGTGCTACGGCGCGGTGGTGCAGCACCAGTCGCTGGTCGTCTGTGCAGTTGTCCAGCCAGGAGGGCAGTGTCTCTGGCGCGAATACCTGAGGCAGGCAACTGCGGCCGGACTGTTCGCAGGCACTTACGGTGATCTGCTGCCAGTGTTGCAGCTTGCGTGCCTCCCGCTCCCCCCGCAGGCGCACCTCGGTACGCTCGGTATACAGGGGAGTGATGGCGGCCACGCCCAGTTCAGTGGCCTTCTGTACCACCCAGTCCATGCGCTCTCCGCGCGAGACACCGATGCCCAGATGAATGCGCAGCGGCGACTCGGCCAGACCGGGCTGGCCCTGTTCCAGCGCCACCGTCACGGCGCGCTTGTCCGCTGTCAGGATGGTGGCTGGAAAATCGCTGCCGCTGCCGTCGAACAGGCAGACCGCCGCGCCGGGGCCCATACGCAGCACTTTGGCCAGGTGCTGGCTGGGGCCGGCCTCCAGCGTCAGGCTGCTGCCGCCGGCAAGCGCCTGGGCCGTAAAAATGCGTGGGATCCGCATCGCTGCGCCTTACAGCCCCAGGTTGTTGCGAATCTGCCGCGTCGGTTCTATCTGGTTCATGGTGTAGAAGTGCAGGCCCGGCGCACCGCTTTCGAGCAGTGTCTGGCACAGCTGGGTCACCACGTCGATGCCGAACTGCCGAATGCTCTCCTGGTCGTTGCCGAAGCCCTCTATGCGCTGGCATATCCAGCGCGGGATTTCGGCGCCACAGTTGCGTGAAAAACGCGCCAGGTTGGCAAAGTTGGTGATGGGCATGATCCCCGCGACGATGGGCTTGTCGATACCGATGGCGGCGCACTGGTCGAGGAAGTAGAAGTAGGACTCGACATTATAGAAATACTGGGTGATGGCGCTGTCGGCACCGGCATCCAGCTTTTCCTTGAGAAACCGCAGGTCGCTGTCGTAACTTTCGGCCTGCGGGTGGATTTCCGGATACGCAGCCACCTCGATATGGAAATGATCCCCCGTGTGTTCCCGGATAAACGACACCAGCTGGCTGGCATACACCAGCTGGCTCGCACCCCCCATGCCGGAGGGCATGTCGCCGCGCAGGGCCACCAGACGACGCACACCCATCTCCCGATAGCGCTGCAGCAGGTCGCGGATGGTGTCTTCACCGTCGCCACCAAAGCTCAGGTGCGGCGCAACGTCGATGTCGCGCTCGCGCAGTGCCGATACCACGCCGAAGGTGCTGTCGCGTGTCGACCCGCCGGCGCCGTAGGTGACCGAAAAGAAACCGGGGTCCAGCGCCTGCAGAGCGGGGGTGGTCCGCTCCAGCAGGGCTGTTTTTCCGTCCGCCGTCTTGGGCGGGAAGTACTCGAAGCTGATGGTGGGCATGGCGCGCCTAGTACTTGTAGCTGTCAGGCTTGAAGGGGCCTTCCTGCTTGACGTTGATGTACTCCGCCTGCGCCTTGGTCAGTCTGGTGATGACGCCACCAAAGCCGGCCACCATGTGCGCAGCCACTTCCTCGTCGAGTTTTTTCGGCAGGACTTCCACACGCAGCGCCGCGGGTTTCATTTCCGGCTCCAGGTTGGCGAAGCGGCGTTCGTAGAGATAAATCTGCGCCAGTACCTGGTTGGCGAAGGAGCCATCCATGATGCGCGAGGGGTGGCCGGTCGCATTACCCAGGTTCACCAGGCGGCCCTCAGACAGCAGAATCAGGTAGTCGCTGCGGCTGTCGTCCCGATAGACCTTGTGTACCTGCGGCTTCACTTCTTCCCACTGCCAGTTACGGCGCATGAAAGCGGTGTCGATTTCGTTGTCGAAGTGGCCGATGTTGCACACCACCGTGCCGCTCTTCAGGGCGCGCAGCATGTTTTCGTCGCAGACGTTGTAGTTGCCGGTGGTGGTGACCAGCAGATCCACGTTGCCCAGCACATTCGTGTCGATGCAGTCAGCGGCGCCGGTGTTGACGCCGTCGATGAAAGGCGACACCACTTCGTAGCCATCCATGCAGGCCTGCATGGCACAGATCGGATCGATCTCCGTGACGCGCACGATCATGCCCTCCTGGCGCAGCGACTGCGCGGAACCCTTGCCCACGTCGCCGTAACCGATGACCAGTGCCTTTTTGCCGGCCAGCAGGTGGTCGGTGCCGCGCTTCACGGCATCGTTCAGGCTGTGGCGGCAGCCGTACTTGTTGTCGTTCTTGGACTTGGTGATGGAGTCGTTGACGTTTACCGCTGGAATCTTCAGCTCGCCGCGCGCCAGCATTTCCTGCAGGCGATGCACGCCGGTCGTGGTTTCCTCGGTGACCCCGTGGATATGGTCCAGCATCGCGGGGTATTTCTGGTGCAGCATGGCGGTCAGGTCGCCGCCATCGTCCAGCACCATGTTGGCGTCCCAGGGCTTGCCGTCCTTGAGGATCGTCTGTTCGAGGCACCATTCATACTCTTCCTCGGTTTCGCCTTTCCAGGCGAAGACCGGTATGCCGGCCGCGGCGATCGCAGCAGCGGCGTGGTCCTGGGTAGAGAAGATGTTGCAGGATGACCAGCGCACTTCGGCACCCAGTTCGATCAGGGTTTCGATAAGCACCCCGGTCTGGATGGTCATGTGGATGCAGCCGAGGATCTTGGCACCGGCCAGCGGCTGGCTGGCGCGGTATTTTTCGCGCATGGCCATGAGGGCCGGCATTTCGGTCTCGGCGATCTCGAGCTCGCGGCGGCCCCAGTCGGCGAGGGAAATATCGGCGACTTTGTAGTCGGGCTTGTTGTCGAGTTTGGTCACTGTGCTCATGGTCATGTCCTTCTTGCTGGTTGATTCGATTGCTACTGTTTGTGTTTCGTGTTTCTGGTTTGGGCGCGCTGTCGTGCGGCCTCGCCTGCCCTCCGCCGCGGGCGGCCCGGTCGGGCGGCCGTTGGCTGCCCTCACTGCGGCCCCTGCTCCGGGCCCCGCCCCGACGCGCTTCCTGCGCGACGGGGCTTTCCGGCACATCCCTGTGCCTCCAGGCCCTGCGCAGGGGCCTTCGTTCGGCGCCCTCTACGGTCCTCTCGCGGCGGAGGGCAGGCGGGGCCTCGGGTTACTGCCAGGTCGACGTCTTGGCCAGGACGACACCACCGGACCCCATGCGGCAACCAGTCGAGGCGCGGCGGGGCGGGACTGTCTGAAACATGGATGTTTCAGCCAAGCCTACAGGGACGTATTCACGGCGTGTCCCGCAAACCCTGCCCGCCTGCCGCGCCGGCCTCACAGAGTCCCATCGACTCACGCCTGCGGGAGCGTCTGACCCGCCCGAGTCACATCGCCCTGCGCAACACCTCCGCCTTGTCGGTTTTCTCCCAGGTAAAATCCGCATCCTCGCGGCCAAAATGGCCATATGCAGCGGTTTTACGGTAAATCGGCCGCTTCAGATCCAGCATGTCGATAATGCCCTTCGGGCGCAGGTCGAAATGCTCGCGCACCAGCTTCACAATGCTGGCATCAGACAGCTTGCCCGTGCCGAAGGTGTTGATCGAAATCGACGTCGGCTCAGCCACCCCGATCGCGTAGGACACCTGGATCTCGCAGCGGTCTGCCAGGCCGGCGGCGACGATATTCTTGGCCACGTAGCGACCGGCATAGGCGGCGGAGCGGTCGACTTTTGATGGGTCCTTGCCAGAGAAGGCGCCGCCGCCGTGGCGCGCCATGCCGCCGTAGGTGTCGACAATGATCTTGCGCCCGGTCAGCCCACAGTCGCCAACCGGACCGCCGATGATAAACACACCGGTGGGATTGATGTGGTAGCGGGTGTCGGCGCTGAGCCACTCTGCGGGCAGCACTTCCTTGATGATCAGGTCCATGACCGCCTGGTGAATATCGGCCTGGCTGATGCTTTCATCGTGCTGGGTGGACAGTACCACCGCGTCGATGCCGACGGGCTTGCCATTCTCGTAGCGCAGGGTCACCTGGCTCTTGGCGTCCGGGCGCAGCCAGGGCAGTGTTCCATGTTTGCGCAATTCGGCCTGGCGCTCGACGAGGCGGTGTGCGTAGTAGATTGGAGCGGGCATCAGCGTGTCGGTTTCGTTGGTGGCGTAGCCGAACATCAGGCCCTGGTCACCCGCGCCCTGTTCCTTTTCGTCGCTGGCATCAACGCCCTGGGCGATGTCCGGGCTCTGTTTGCCGATGGCGTTGAGCACCGCGCAGGAGGCACCGTCGAAGCCCACCTTTGAGCTGTTGTAGCCAATATCCAGCACCACGTTGCGCACCACATCTTCCAGGTCAACGTAGGTCTTGGTGGTCACTTCGCCGGCAATCACGACCATGCCGGTCTTGACCAGGGTCTCCACGGCGACACGCGCGTCGGCATCGTCGGCGAGTATTTTGTCCAGAATGGCGTCGGAGATCTGGTCGGCCATTTTGTCGGGGTGCCCTTCGGACACTGATTCGGAGGTGAAAATCGCGTACTCGCTCATACCGTGGTTCCTGTTGCTGTGTGTGGGTGGCCGAAGAGGCGCACCTGTATCTGAAATCCGTTGCGCTGGGCCAGGTAGACACTGGCAATGTCGTTCAGGCCGGCATCGCTGGCCCATGCCGCGAGGTCTTCGGGGGCGAAGCCCAGCCACAGATCACCGCAGTTTTCCCGCGCCCAGGCCTGGTCGTGGCGGCAGAGATCGGTGACCAGCACCACGCCGCCGGGCGCCAGGCAGGTGGCGATGTCGCGCAGGATCTGCCGGGGCTGCGGGGTGTGGTGCAGCACCATGTTGATGACGACGCAGTCCGCCTGCAGGCTGGCCAGCCGCTCGTGGCCGGTGTCGCCATGCACAAATTCGATGTTGTCCAGCCCCTGCGTGGTGGCGCGAGCCCGCTCGAGCATGGCGGCGGCATTGTCCAGCGCGACGACATGGCGGAACCGGGGGGCCAGGGTGAGCAGGAAACTGCCGTCACCGGGGCCCACTTCCAGTGCCGTGTCGAAACGGGGCAGCGGGGCGTCCCGCAACACCTGGGCGACGGTGTCGGCATACTGCTCATAGCTGGCGATGAGGTCCTGCTGCTGGCGGAATTTATGGGCGTTGTCGCGGAAGAAATGGCGTGAATTGGCCTCCCGCTGGCACTGTACCTGCTGCAGCCGCTGTTCCAGCAATGGCGGCAGGGGCACGGCGTCCAGGGCGTCGAAGAGCTGCTGCTGCAGGGCCTCCAGGCCGGGTTGCTGGCCGAGCTCGCTGCGCCGGTAGAAAATGGAGTTGCCCTCGCGTCGTGACGCCACCAGCCCCATGCCGGCGAGTACCTTGAGGTGATGGCTCAGCGCGGGCTGCCGGGTCGCGAACAGGGCACAGAGTTCGGACACGGCGAAGGAGTCGTTGCGCAGTACACGCAGGATCTGCAGGCGCAGAGGGTCTGCGCTGGCCTTGCACAGGTTGGCCAGGGATTCGATGCGCGCATCGGGGCTGGTATCGCGCGGACTGGATTGTGGGCTGGCAAGTAGCATGGCAGCGGAGTGTAGCAGGCCCTGCAATCTATATCAAAAAAAATTGATATAGATGCCAATCCCTTCCGGCAGGCCGCCCAGGCGCGCAATATGTTGGCGATTTGTTTGCCGTGGGCCGCCGCTTACGCGAAAATAGCGCCCCTTTGTTCACCGGCCCCAGCGCCCAGCCCACGGAGCATGCCAATGCCATCCCGCCTTGAACTCGCCAACGCCATTCGTGCCCTCAGTATGGATGCTGTCCAGCGCGCCAACAGTGGTCACCCCGGTGCGCCGATGGGCATGGCAGATATCGCCGAGGTCCTCTGGAACGACTTCCTGCAGCACAACCCGGCGAATCCACACTGGCCCAACCGCGACCGCTTTGTGTTGTCCAACGGCCACGGCTCCATGCTGATCTACTCGCTGCTGCACCTGAGTGGATACGAGCTGCCCATGGAGGAGTTACAGAAGTTCCGCCAGCTGCACAGCCGCACGCCCGGGCATCCCGAGTACGGTTATGCCCCGGGGGTGGAAACGACCACCGGGCCGCTGGGCCAGGGCATCAGCAACGCGGTCGGCATGGCGCTTGCCGAGAAAGTGCTGGCGGCGCAGTTCAACCGCCCCGGACACACCGTGGTTGATCACTACACCTATGCGTTTCTGGGTGACGGCTGCCTGATGGAGGGTATTTCCCATGAGGCCTGCTCCCTCGCCGGCACGCTGGGCCTGGGCAAACTGATTGCGTTTTATGACGACAATGGCATCTCCATTGACGGCGAGGTCGAGGGCTGGTTCACCGATGACACACCGGCACGGTTCCGGGCCTACGGCTGGCAGGTGATCCCCCGTGTGGACGGCCACGACCCGGAGGAGGTGCGCCAGGCGATCGAGACCGCGCGCGCCGAACAGGGTATGCCCACACTGATCTGCTGCAAAACCATTATCGGCAAGGGTGCGCCGAACAAGCAGGGCAAGGAATCCTGTCACGGCGCTCCCCTGGGCGCGGACGAAATTGCCGCGGCGCGCGAGGCCCTGGGTTGGACGCATGCCCCCTTCGAGATCCCCGAGGCGATCTACGGCGGCTGGGACGCGCGGGCCGCGGGTGCAACGCGGGAGCAGGCCTGGGAGGCGAGCATGGACGCCTATGCAGCGGCGTTCCCCGAAGAGGCCGCGGAACTCCGCCGCCGACTGGCAGGAGAGCTGCCGGCGGATTTCCAGACCCGTGCCCAGGCCTGGATAGACCAGTGCCAGGCCGAGGGCCAGAGCATCGCCTCGCGCAAGGCGTCACAGAATTGCCTGAGCGCGTTCGGCCCGCTGCTGCCGGAGCTGCTCGGCGGTTCGGCGGATCTCGCCGGCTCCAATCTGACCCTGTGGCAAGGCGCGCAGGGCATCACCCGGGAGGACGCGTCCGGCAATTACGTGTATTACGGCGTGCGCGAGTTCGGCATGTCCGCCATCATGAACGGCATCGCCCTGCACGGCGGGTTTGTGCCCTACGGCGCGACCTTCCTCATGTTCATGGAATACGCGCGCAACGCCGTGCGCATGGCGGCCCTGATGAAGCTGCGCAGCATCTTCGTGTACACCCACGACTCCATCGGACTCGGCGAGGATGGCCCGACGCACCAGCCAGTGGAGCAGCTTACCGCGCTGCGCGCGACACCCAACCTGCACACCTGGCGGCCCTGCGATACTGTGGAATCCGCGGTGTCCTGGAGCGCTGCCCTGCAGCGCACAGTGGGCCCCACTGCCCTGGTCTTCTCTCGCCAGAACCTGGCCCACCAGGCGCGCACCCCGGCCCAGGTGGCGGATATCGCCCGTGGAGGCTACACCCTGGTGGACTGTGAGGGGCACCCCGAGCTGATCCTCATCGGCACCGGATCGGAAGTGCAGCTCGCGGTGGAGGCCGCCGAGCGCCTCGCTGCGGCAGGGCGTCGTGTGCGCGTGGTGTCGCTGCCCTGTGCGGAGCTGTTCATGGAGCAGGACGCGGCCTACCGCGAGGCGGTACTGCCCAGCGATGTGCTGGCACGGGTCGCCGTAGAGGCCGCCCACGCCGACTACTGGTACAAGTTTGTCGGCCTCGATGGGCGCATCGTCGGCATGACCAGTTTTGGCGAGTCTGCGCCGGCCGCGGATCTCATGGCGTATTTCGGTTTCACGGTGGATGCCGTTGTGGCTGCCGCAGACGAGGTCCTGTCGAGAGACTGAGGCCGTGCTGCGTCTCGCCATCAATGGCTATGGCCGCATCGGGCGCAGTATCCTGCGCGCGCTGTATGAGGGGCGGCAGCGGCAGCACATGCAGATCGTCGCCATCAATGAGCTGGCCGACGCGCGCACGGTGCTGCACCTGACGCGCTACGACAGCACACACGGTCGCTTCACCCTGCCGCTGACCGGCGCTGTGGGCGAAATGAATATCGACGGCGATCGCATCGCCCTGCTCAGCCAACCGGATGTCGCTCGCCTGCCCTGGGCGCAACAGGGCGTGGACCTGGTGCTCGAATGCACCGGCGCCTTCAGCGACCGGGCAACGGCGGAGCTGCACCTGCAGGGCGGCGCGGGTCGGGTGTTGTTTTCGCAGCCCGCGCAGATGGATGTGGACGCCACCGTGGTCTTCGGTGTCAACCACGAGACCCTGCTGCCGGAGCATCGCATCGCCTCGGCGGCATCCTGTACCACCAACGGCATTGTGCCGGTGATCGATGCGTTGCACCGGGCCCTTGGCGTGGAAAGCGGCACCATCACCACCATCCACTCGGCGATGAACGATCAGCCCGTACTGGATGCCTACCACCATACTGACCTGCGTAAAACCCGCGCCGCGTCGCAGTCGATTATTCCCGTGGATACCGCACTGGCGCGGGGCATCGAGCGGATACTGCCGGAGCTGGCCGGGCGCTTCACGGCGCAGGCCCTGCGCGTGCCCACACAGAACGTGTCGGCGATGGACCTGACCGTGCAGGTCATGCGCGATACCACCGAGCAGGAGGTGAACCGGATCCTGCGCGATGCTGCGGCGAATGCCTACCACGGGGTGTTGGGCTTCACCATGGAGCCGCTGGCGTCCTGCGACTTCAACCACGACCCGCGCTCAAGTATCGTAGACGCCAGCCAGACCCGGGTCAGCGGTCGGCGCCTGGTGAAGGTGCTCACCTGGTTCGACAATGAATGGGCCTATGCCAACCGCATGCTGGATGTGGCTGCCTGCTGGGGCGGCTGCGAATTGACTGATTGCGCAGGAGAGCAGACATGAAGCGGATGACCGATATCGACCTCGCCGGCAAGCGCGTGCTGATTCGCGAGGACCTCAATGTGCCGCTGAAAGCCGGCGAAGTGAGCAGCGATGCGCGCATACGCGCGGCCCTGCCGACACTGCAGCAGGCACAGGCGGCGGGGGCGCAGGTGCTGGTGATGTCGCATCTGGGGCGTCCGGAGGAAGGCGTATTTGCCGAGGAATTCTCCCTGGCTCCGGTCGCGCGGCGTCTGTCGCAACTGCTGGGTCAGCCGGTGTCTCTGCTGCAGGACTGGCAGCAGGGCGTGACCCTCGCTGATGGCGAGATCGCACTGTTGGAAAACGTACGCTTCAATGCCGGCGAGAAAAAAGACGACGAAACGCTGTCGCGCGCCTACGCGGCCCTGTGTGATGTGTTTGTCATGGACGCATTTGGTACGGCCCACCGCGCCCAGGCCTCAACACACGGAGTGGCCCGTTTTGCCCCCGTCGCCTGTGCTGGCCCCCTGCTCGCTGCGGAACTGGAAGCACTGGACAAGGCCCTGGCCAACCCGGCCCGTCCCCTCGTGGCGATTGTCGGGGGCTCCAAGGTGTCTACCAAGCTGACGGTCCTGGAAACCCTGGCCGACAAGGTGGATCAACTGGTGGTGGGCGGCGGTATTGCCAACACCTTCCTCGCCGCCAGCGGTCAACCGGTGGGCAAGTCGCTGTGCGAACACGACCTGATCCCCGCGGCACAGGCGCTGATGCGCAAGACGCATATTCCCCTGCCTGCAGACGTCGTTACCGGCAAAGCCTTCTCCGAATCCGCTGTCGCCGAAACCAAGCTGGCCAGTGCCGTGGTCGACGATGACATGATTTTCGATATCGGCCCGTTGGCCGCGGCAGCCATCAGTGACATTCTGGCCCAGGCGGGTACCATCCTGTGGAACGGTCCGGTGGGTGTGTTCGAATTCGACCAGTTCGGTGGGGGCACAGAAGCACTGGCCCGCGCCATCGCCGCAAGCCCGGCATTTTCCCTGGCCGGTGGTGGCGACACGCTGGCGGCAATCGACAAATACGGCATCGCCGACCAGGTGTCCTATATTTCTACCGGTGGCGGTGCGTTCCTCGAGTATGTCGAGGGCAAAACGCTGCCGGCGGTGGCCATTTTACAACAGCGCGGGGAAGAGGCCTGAGGGCGCACCTGCACCAGAACCCATTGAGGATAGAGCTATGGCACTTATCAGTATGCGTCAACTGCTGGACCACGCCGCAGAGTATGGCTATGGCGTGCCCGCGTTCAACGTCAATAACCTGGAGCAGACCCGCGCCATCATGGAGGCCGCTGACGCCACCAACTCGCCGGTGATCATGCAGGCCAGTGCGGGCGCGCGCAAATATGCCGGCGCGCCGTTCCTGCGCCACCTCATCCAGGCGGCCATTGAGGAGTTTCCCCACATTCCCGTGGTGATGCACCAGGATCACGGAGTGTCTCCCGCCGTTTGCCAGCGCTCCATCCAGCTGGGTTTCAGCTCGGTGATGATGGACGGCTCGCTGGGCACGGACGGCAAGACGCCCATGGATTACGACTACAATGTCGACGTAACCCGTCGCGTGGTCGAAATGGCCCACGCCTGCGGCGTATCGGTCGAGGGTGAGCTGGGCTGCCTCGGTTCGCTGGAAACGGGGCAGGCCGGTGAGGAAGACGGTGTCGGCGCAGAGGGCACCCTGAGCCATGATCAGATGCTCACTGATCCCGAAGAAGCGGCGGCCTTTGTTGCCGCCACCAGCGTCGATGCACTGGCGATCGCCTGCGGCACCAGCCACGGTGCCTACAAGTTCAGCCGGCCGCCCACCGGCGATATCCTCGCCATCGACCGGATCAAGGAAATCAATGCACGTATACCCAACACCCACCTGGTGATGCACGGCTCGTCTTCGGTACCGCAGGAGTGGCTGGCAATCATCAATGAGTTCGGCGGCAATATCCCGGAAACCTATGGCGTTCCCGTGGAGCAGATTCAGGAAGGCATCCGCCACGGCGTGCGCAAGATCAACATCGACACCGACCTGCGGCTGGCATCGACCGGCGCCGTGCGCCGTTTCCTGGCCCAGAACCCCGCTGAATTCGACCCGCGTAAATTCCTCGCGGTGACCACCACGGCCATGAAAGAGATCTGCGTGGCGCGCTACGAAGCCTTCGGTACCGCCGGCCACGCCGACAAGATCAAGGTGCGTTCACTGATTGCCATGCAGGAGGCGTACGACGCCGGGAAGTTGGGGCCGCAGCCGCGGTAGATGCCCCTCAGCGACGTGGCGCCGGATGCCGCAAGCCTGCAGGCCCTGCGCGCTGCCTTGCCGCGCTTCGGGGACGAGGCCCGGGTTCCCGGGCTGGACCGCTACCTGGCCTTCTACGGGCTGGCATTCAGCCGTGAGTACGTCGCCTGCCGACACCGGATAGGGCATGTTGCCTCCGGCCCCTACGCACTCGCCACCCAGTGCTGGGAGCTGCCCGGTGCACGCCACACCCTGTTGCTGGTGCACGGCTTTCTCGACCACGTTGGCCTGTACCGTCATATCATCGGGCATGCCCTGGCGCGCCAGTGCAATGTCATCGCCTTTGACCTGCCCGGGCATGGCCTGTCGACGGGGACTCCGACGGCGATCAATGATTTCAGCGAATACGCCGATGCCATCCAGGCTGTACTCCATGCCGTCGACCTGCCACCGCTGCCGTTGCAGGTGGTGGGCCAGAGCACCGGGGGCGCGGCGCTGGTCGCCTATGCCCGGCAGTGCGCCGCCTGGCCCTTCACCGGCACGGTACTGCTGGCACCGCTGTTGCGTCCTGCCGGCTGGCAGCGCGTGCGCGCGGCCCACGCGCTCATCCACCGCTTTGTTGACAGCGTGCCGCGCGGCTTTGCACAGAATTCCTCTGACGCGGATTTTCTTGCCTTTGTGCGCGCCGATCCACTGCAGTCGCGGCGCATTCATGTGAGCTGGGTCGGTGCCCTGCGCCGCTGGCTGGCGGAGCTGCCCATTGCCGATCTCGGCGTGGGGCCGGCGCTGCTGGTACAGGGCGATGCGGACGGTACGGTGGACTGGCGCTTCAACCTGCCGCGTTACGGCCAGCTGTTTCCCGGGCTGCGTATCGAACTGCTGCACGGTGCCGGGCACCAGCTGGCGAACGAGTCCGAGCCGTTGCGTGCGCGCTATCTGCGGCAGGTGGATCGGTATCTGGGGTGGGGTTGAGTTCTGTGGCCTGTAATTATGCGTGCCCTGAAGTCGGCTCTGGGGGTGTTGGCGCTCTCGAGGGCACGCCGTACACCCCGCCTCGCGCCCCGCGCTACGAAGCGCCCCTCACGGCTACGCGATACCTCGTCAACCCCCCGTCAGGTTGAGAAACTTCTGCACACCGTCAAAGAACATCTGCACCGAAATGATCACCAGGATCATCCCCATCAAGCGCTCCATGGCGAGCAGGCCGCGGGCGCCCAGGGCCTTGAGCAGTAGCGGCGCCATCATCAGCAGCGCCGCGCACACGCCCCAGGCCCCGACAACTGCAATGGTCCAGTCCATCATCCGGTCCGGATCCTTGTGCACCAACAGCATGGTAATGGCCAGCGCCGACGGCCCGGCAACCATGGGAATGGCCAGCGGCACGATAAAGGGTTCGCCATCCGGCGTGTCCCCCATCAGGCCATAGGGCGAGGGGAAAATCATGCGCAGTGCTATCAGGAACAGGATGATGGCGCCGGCAATGCTGATCGACTCCTGTCGCAGGTTCAGCACGTCGAGCATGGCGGAGCCCGCATAGAGGAAAAGCAGCAGCACGATCAGGGCGATGACCAGTTCGCGGAAGATCACCCACTGACGACGTCGCGGCTCTACATCCTTCAGTACCGAGAGGAAGATGGGCACGTTGCCCAGCGGATCCATCACGAAGGCGAGGGTGACAAAAGCGGAAATGGTATCCATGTGAACTCCGAAGCAGCAGCACCCAGTGTAACCCGCGGGGGGCGTCCGGCAGTAGGGGCGCATCATGCGGGTCCCGGTGCTATGCTGAAGGCATGCACTGTGGGAGGAACGTAACGTGACACAGTCGATAAACGCGTTTTTGCGCGGCACGGTGCTCGCCGCTGCTGCGCTGCTCAGCGCCTGTGCGGCGCAGCCACCTGTGGAGCGTGCCGTGGCGGTAACGCAGGCCGAACTGCTGTCCGGCGCGCGGCTGGGCGTGGCGGCGAACGCCCGCCCGTCGACCGCCGCGCTCACGGCGGTAAACGACGATATGCGCGAGTTTCTGCGCCAGCATGTTCCTGCCGGGCTCGGACCCACCCGGACCATCGAGTTGATACTGCAGGCGATTCTGGATGACGGACTGCAGCTGCGCTACGATAATTTCCGCACCCTCACGGCGCAGGAGGCGTTCTATAGCCGCGAGGGGAACTGCATGTCCTTCACCAACCTGTTTGTCGCCCTGGCACGCGAGGCGGGCGTCAAGGTGCATTACCAGGAGGTGGAGATACCGCCCTCGTGGACTGCGGAGGGCGACACCTGGCGCTATAACCTGCACATCAACGCGTTGGTCAAACTGCCGGGGGCCGAGCAGGTGGTGGACTTCAACCTCGGGGATTACGATCCCGGTCTGCACCGGCGCGTCCTGAGTGACGAAGAGGCGCTGGTGCGCTATCACAACAACATGGGTGTGCACTGGATGACCGAGGACGAGGGGCAGCGCGCCTTCCTGCACTTTCGGGAGGCGCTCTCACTGCGCCCTCGCACTGCTCACGTGTGGACCAATCTAGGCACCCTCTACCGGCGTGCCGGCGATCTGGCCGCGGCGGAGTCGAGCTATCTGCGTGCCGTCGACCTTGCCGATGATGCCGCCGCCAACAGCAACCTTGCGCGCCTTTACGCCCAGCTCGGTGAGCAGGCATTGAGTGACTGGTATCGGAACCGCGTGCAGCTGTTCCGTCAGCAGAACCCCTATTATCTGCTGCACCTTGCGCGGGAGGCCTATGCGTCAGCGGACTATCCCGCGGCACAGCGTCTGTTGCAGCGGGCCATTCGCAAACAGCCCGACGAGCATGAGTTCTATCGTCTGCTGGGTCTCACTGACCTGCAGCAGGGCGATTTGCGTGCCGCGGCTGATCATTTCACTGCAGCACTCGCGCACGCCGATGCCGAGGCCGGGGCGCGTTACCGGCACAAGCTGGAGCTGCTGGCAGGGCAGTGATCTGCGCCGGTTGCGCAGAATTGCACAGGACCCTCTGGTAAACTGGACGCTTCTGGAGTCGGGTCGGTCTTGGGGGAGTCAATGAAGCTATTGCAATCGGGGGTCTGCGGCAGCGCGGTGCCTCCACGCGCCGGTGCCTGCGCATGAGCGGTGCACCCCAACAACGCCTGCAGTCGGCACTGGAAGCACTGCGAGCCGGGCGTGCGGCTGAGGCGGAAGCGCTGCTTGATGAGCTGACCCGTGGCGGCAACGCGGTGGCCTCGACCTGGCTGGCACTGGCCTTTGCCCGCGTCAATCTGGATCGGGCAGAGGACGCACTGCTGGCCGTGGACCGCGCGCTGCAGCTGGAGCCGCGCAATATTCGCGCCCTGTTGTTCAAGGCCGATCATCTCGACCGGCTGGGGCGTGAACGCACGGCGCTGGGCTTCTACCAGGGTGCCCTGCGCGTTGCCGCCAGCATGGCGCAGATACCCGAGGATGTGCGGCGCGGGCTGGCGCGCGCGGAAGAGGTCTGCGATCGCTGGGCTGCGCACTACGAGAACTACCTGCTGGAGAATCTGGAGCAGGCGGGGTTTACCCGCGCCGAGTTCCCGCGCTTTGCGGAATCCCTGGATATTGCCTGTGGCAAAGCGCCTGTGCAGCTGCAGCAGCCCACCCGCTACTATTTCCCCGGCCTGCCGCAGCGCACCTTCTATCCTCGCGAGATGTTCCCCTGGGCGGCGGCGCTGGAAGCGCAGACGGCGCAGATCCGCGACGAGCTGCTGGCCGTCATGCGCGATGACGGTCACTTTCAGCCCTACCTGGAGTCCAGCCCCGACCAGCCGCAACTGAATATCAGCCGCAATCTGGACAGGATGGACTGGAGTGCCTGCTACCTGTGGCGCGACGGCGTGCGTGTCGAGGCACTGGCAGAGCGCTGCCCGGCGACCTTTGCCGCACTGGAGGCCGTGCCCCTGTGCCGTGTGCCGGGGCAGATGCCCTCGGCGCTGTTTTCGCGTCTGGCGCCGGGTGCGCGTATTGAGCCCCACCACGGCGCCGTCAACACACGGCTGATCTGTCACTTGCCGCTGGTGGTGCCGCCACAGTGCGGCGAACTGCGGGTGGGCAACGACCGGCGCAGCTGGCGGGAGGGCGAGCTGCTGGTGTTTGATGACAGCATGGAGCACGAGGCCTGGAATGAGAGTCGCGATGAGCGAGTGGTCCTGTTGTTCGACATCTGGCGACCCGAGCTCAGCGAAGCCGAGCGGCACTGGGTGTCGGCCATGCTGCAGGCCGTGAAGGCCTACGAAGCCCTGTGACGGCGCGGGGCCCTGCCAGCCACGCCGGTGCCTGGGATACCTACTGGCGCGGCACCCGGGAGAATGCAGCCCATCGCGAAGGCGGCCCCCAGGAACCGGTGCTTGCGGCTTTCTGGGCCAGTTTTTTCCAGACGGCATTGGCCACCGGCAATCCGCCGGCCCTGCTCGACCTCGCCTGCGGCCACGGCGCGGTGACCGGCCATGCGCTGCAGGTGTCACCGTCCCTGGCGCCCTGTTGCAGTGACTACTCGCTCAGTGCCCTGCAGGGGCTGCAACAGCGCTACCCCAGGGCGCGCTGTGTGGTGGCCGATGCCGGTCATACACCCTTTGCGGACGCCAGCTTCGATCTGGTGGTCAGCCAGTTTGGCGTCGAGTACGCCGGGCCGGAAGCGCCGTACGAGGCGGCGCGGCTGGTCGCTACCGGCGGCACGCTGGCCCTGCTGGTGCATGTGGAGGGCGGGGCGATTTACCGCGAGTGCGCGGATAACCGCGATACGGTAATGGCGCTGCGGGAGCTGAACATTCTCGGCCTGGCGCAGGCGGCATTTGACGCCGGCTTTGCACTGAATGCGGGGATCGGCACGCCCGAGGCCTTCAAGGCGGCGGAACGGGCGTTTACGCCCGCCGTGAGGGGGCTGGAACAGCTGTTGCAGACACGCGGCCCGCAGGCGGCCGGGGGCCTTTTGCAGCAGCTGTACACCGATATTGCGCACATGTACCGGCGCATGTCGGCCTATGCGCCCGACGATGTGCGCAACTGGCTGGACGGGATGGACCGGGAACTCACCGCCTATATCGGCAGGATGCAATCAATGCTGGACGCCGGCTTTAGCCGTGCCGGCATGGATGCCGTGGCGGAGCGGCTGGGCGCAACCGGTTTCAGCCTGCGCGAGCTATCGCAGCTGCGGGTGTCGAAGCAGGCGCAGGCAGCAGCCTGGGTGCTGGTGGCGCAACGCCGCTGAGCACTGGCGCGTTCACCGGCGTTGTCAAATACGCCGCGGCGGCCTCTCAACCGCCGCTGGGGCCGGCACTTTGCGCACTGTTGTTCTGGATTCCGGTGGCCGCGTCGCGGCTGTCCATGGATTCCTGTTTCCATTGCGCTTCGGTCTTGCACACCCGCGTGCCCAGCCGCGTTCCGGTCTTGATGATGTTGCGGCAGGTCAGGTTGTCGGTGCTTGCAACGGCCTGGGCCGGCGCGCTGGCATCGGCGGTCGCTGAGGGGCTGGTGCTTGAGCAGGCCGCGAGCATGGCCAGTGCGGCGCCGGCCGCGCAAACGGTAAGGTAACGTTTCATAGCTGTCTCCTGAGTGACTGTTCAGTCTCCACTGTGACGTTCTGCAGGTCAATCCGCTGTTTGTGGACTTGCCTGAAAACGATGAAATAAAAAGCCCGGCACGAGGCCGGGCTGGGTCCTGCACCATCAGGCGGCCGGTACCGGCCGCCTGATGGGGGTAGCTTAGAAGCTGACGCTGACGCCGACGAACATGTAGCGACCCAGTGCGTCGTACATGCCGGGGAACACGTTACCGTTACCGTTGATAGACGGACCGGCTGCGTTGCCCGCGATCGGCGGCTCTTTGTCAGTGATGTTGTTCACACCAAGGCGCACAGAGGCGTTCTCGGTGACATCCCAGGAACCGGCCAGGTCAAGGTAGTTGACGGAAGGCAGGTCACGGTTACCGTTCAGGTCAGTCACTGAGCTGATGTGACGCCAGTAGGCGCTCACGCTCACGTCCCAGGGAGTCATCCAGGTAGCGCGCAGGTTGTTGCGGAAATCCGGTGTGGGGTAACCGCACTCACCGCCCCAGTTGCCCTTGCAGTCAACAACCGGTGCACCTTCGAGTTCCTGCTGGTCCCAGGTGTCGATGATGGACATGGTGTTGTTGAAGGCCAGGCTGCCCATGTCGCCGATGGTCAGGTCGTAGTCGGCGATCACGTCCCAACCAGTCACTTCCTCGATGGCGAGGTTGTCCAGCAGGGCGGATACACGGCCACTGGTGTTCACATCAGAACCGATCCACAGGTCACCCAGCGGGCCGCGACGGACGTTTTCACACAGGGCGTCGTTGCCGTCCAGACACTGGTTGAGGATGAACTCGGGGCCAAGGTTGGAGATGCCTTTCTCGATTTCGATCGAGTAGTAGTCAACGCTCAGCACCAGGCCTTCCACGAACGCCGGCGACCAGATGAAGCCCACGGAGTAGGTATCCGACTCTTCCGGTGCCAGTTCGGTGTTACCGCCCTGGAGGAAGTTGTACTGACCTGCGAAGGAGTTCAGGATGTTGCCGTACTGGGCAGCAGTGACTCCGGTGCGGGCGCAATCTTCCAGGCTACGCTCGGGGGTAGGGCCACCACAGGGGTCCACATCCATGTCAAACAGGTTGAAGCCCTGGGGCAGGAACAGTTCGCGGATGTTGGCAGCGCGGACAGCGCGCTGGTAGCTGGCACGCAGCTTCACGTCCTGGTTGATTGCCCAGCCGCCGCGCACACCGTAGGTATCGGTGGTCACGTCAGTGGAGTAATCGGAGTAGCGGTAGCCCAGGTCCAGCGTGATTTCTTCAGCGAAGGCAGCGCCTTCCACCAGCGGGATGCTGGCTTCCATGAAGTATTCAGTCACGTCGTAGTCACCGGAAACCGCACCAGTGGCACCGCCCTGGCCAGCGCCCAGGCCGAGGCGGAAGCCTTCGTCCGGGTTGAAGTCCAGCGTTTCCTTGCGGTATTCAGTACCGATAACCACTTCCACGCCGTTGTTGGCGGAAGGCAGCTTGAAGCCGTAGTCGCCCAGGCTACCCGCAACGAAGGCGTTGAACACTTTCTGCGTGGTGGTACCGCGTGCGAACAGGGGCAGGGTCAGGTATTCGGCGGCTTCGGGTGTTACACCACCGGTTTCCCAGATGTTCCAGGGCACACAGTTCGGGTCGCTGCCGTCAACAACGGACTGACAGGTGATGTTGCCCTCGTCGTCCAGTACGGCGTTCAGCGCGTTCTGGATTTTGGCGTTGGACAGGTCGTTGTTGTAGGTGTTTTCCATGCTGACTTCTGAGTACAGGCCAGACACGTCGTAACGCCAGGTGTCGTTGATGTCACCACGGAAGCCCAGCACACCGCGGAAGGAGGTGTGACGCAGGTCCTGGTTACGCGGGCCGCCTTCTACGTTGCGGCGACCAACCGTGACAGTTTGCGTGTCGTCGGCACCCAGGCCGTAGTCGCCACAGATGGCGCCGACCTGCTGGTCAGACAGCAGCGGGTTGTCACAGGCGATGGGTACGGTCAGGAAGAACGAGCCAGACGGCGCGATCTGCGCGTTGGTCTGGTTGTCCATGAACATCAGTTCGGTGTAGGTCTCTACGTGCTCGTTGATCTGGTAACGACCAAAGGCACCAGCGGTGTAACGCTCGTCGGGACGCTGGTAGTAGTTCAGGGGGCCGTAGTTGTAGACCTCGGTGGGGGTGACCAGCTGGTTGCCGGAGACACGGTATACACCCTGGCTGCCGTCGCCGGGGATGATGGTGCCCGCAGCGCTGGTGCCGGAGCCGAAGCAGCCCGTGGCGTCGTTGTTCAGGGCGCAGGCGCTGTAGTCACGCTCGCTCTGCAGAACGGGGTCGATTTCACGGTAGGTGGCGTAGGCCGTCACGTTGCCGCGGCCGTTGTCGAAGTTGCCGCCCATGACCAGCGACCAGTTCTGGATCTCGCCGTCGGTGTTGCTACCGTCGGGGAAGGGGAAGCCCGCATCGCCAACGATCTGCTGGATGCCACCGTTGTCGTTGTCGTGCTGGTACTGGCTGAACTGGTAGTCGAACTGCACGCCTTCGAAGTCGTCAACCATCACGAAGTTGACAACACCCGCAACCGCGTCGGAACCGTAGGTCGCGGAAGCACCACCGGTCAGTACTTCAACACGCTGGATCAGGGCTGCCGGGATCTGGTTGATGTCGGCGCCGGTACCGCCCTGCAGCGGAGAGCCCGCGGGCAGGCGACGGCCGTTGACCAGTACCAGGGTACGCTCGTCACCCAGGTTGCGCAGGTTCAGGGTAGCCGTACCCGTGGCGCCGTTGGAGGTGGATGAGTTCTGGTTGGAGTAAACCTGTGGCAGGTTCTTCATCAGGTCTTCAACGCGGGTGGTGCCCTGGAACTTGAATTCCTCGGCATCGACCTGCGTGACCGGGCTGGCGGAAACCAGGTTTGCCCGCTGGATACGCGAACCGGTAACAACCACTTCTTCCAGCATCAGCTGGTCGTCCTGGGCGTTTGCTACAGTCGGCATTACCGCCGCTGCGCTCATGCCCAGGGCAGCTGAAACTGCCATGGTCAGACGATTTTTCCTTAACATATCAATACCCCTGTACTTGACTGTAAGCATGCTAATCCGGTGGCCAATGCCACTGGAGACGAACATTAAACGAATTCAGCGGCAGGTTCCTCAGAGTTCCCTGCCACTTTTGTGACTTATTCACAAAAAACGCGGGGAACTCGGCAAATTACCAGAAATTACCTGACCTAACACGAGCAGGTAGCTGAAATCCAAGTACTTTCAGCGGCGGTGGCGGAGCGATGTGCTAGCGTACGCGGCTCACCCCCACGGTCTTGTCGGTGGCCGTTACCGTCATCCGGTAGAAGCCGAGGAAGTTCTTGTCGATGACCACCGCGGTGTCGTCGCCGCGGTGCAGGTAGCGCCCGGGCAGCCGCTGCCGCCAGACCTGCCCGTTGTCCAGGTAAAAGAGGGTCTCTCCCGACCAGCCTTCGAAGGGCGGCTTGATGTTGGCCTCGATACGGATGGACTCGTCGGCCGCGATCACTTCCGGGTTGCTGCGCAGCAGGGTGGGGGCTTCCGCGGCGGTGTAGGTGACCAGCCAGCGGTTCAACGCTGCGCGCTCGACGTCACTGAGTTTGTCGAGGCCGGCGGCCCGGTACTCCTCGCTGGACATCAGTTTCTCGACACCGGGAAACTCGCCTTCCGGCCCGGCAGCCAGGGCAGGCATGCTGCCGGCAACGGTGAGGAACAGCAGGGAAAGCAGGGTACTGCGCATGGTCTACTCCGGGTTCAGAAGCGCTGGCTGATACGGGTGTACCAGAAGCGCCCCCTCAGTTCGTGGGTACGGGCGTCGATGTTATCGTTAAATGCGGACGCCGCCAAAGGCGCCGCGGCATCGAACAGGTTGTCGATACCGAGGGTCAACCGCAGCCCCGACAGCACATCGAACACGTAGCTGACCTGCATGTCGTGCACGGTCCAGCTGTCAATTTCCCGGGTCTGTGTGGTTCCGGGGAGGACTTCGTCCATGGCGCTCACGTGGTGCATCTCGTAGCTGGCGAGCCAGCGATCGCGTTTCCAGCGCAGGCCGAGCTGGCCCTTCCACTCGGGTATGCCGCCGAGGCCTTCGGAGGCCTCGTCGCGGAAGGTGCCGGCCAGGTCTATCTGCGGCCCGCCATCGCCGGGCTGGGAGAGGTACTCGTGAATCCAGGCTCCGCTGCCGGTAACCGAGACCTGGCCCCAGGGCTGATCCGGGAAGTAATAGGCGAGGCTGAGGTCGGCACCGCGCACCCGGCGCTTGCCGAAGTTGATATTGTTCGCGGTGACCCGGACGAGATTGCCCAGCGCGTCGCGGCTGACCTGGTCGGCGAAGGCACCGGTGGCCGCGTTGCGGTCGACAAGGGACTGCGCGCTGGAGCTGACCACGTCTTCCTGGCGGATTTCGAAGTAGTCGAGTGACACCCGCAGGCCGGGTATCACGACCGGCGTCCAGATGGCCCCGGCACTCACGGATTCGGAGGTTTCCGGGTCCAGATCCGGGTTGCCGCCCTTCACGGTGAGAAACTGATTGCGGGTGGCGTCAGCCAGTTGCGTGCAGCCCGGCAACTGGCCCACATTGGCGGCGATGGTGCAGGGGTCAGCGATAAAGGCCTGTTGCTCGCTGCTGCCCTCGTAGAGCTCGCTCAGGCTGGGGGCACGGAAGCCGAAGGCATAGCCGCCGCGCAGCGTCAGCGAGGGGCCGAGCTGCCATTTCAACCCGACCTTGGGGTTGGTGCTGCTGCCGAAGTCGCTGTAGGCGGAGTGGCGGATGGCAGCTTCCAGTTGCAGGTTGCGGCCACCGCTGGCGTTACTCCACAGCGGCACGCGGCTCTCGGCATACAGTTCCAGAATCTTGCGCTCCCCGCGGGTGGGCTGGAAATTGGTGGCGCCGATGGTGCCGATTGAGGCCAGCCGCTCGTCGGGCACTTTGGACGTCGATTCGTGGCGGAATTCCAGGCCCAGCGCAAGGTCACCCCGCCCCGCCGGCAGGTTCAGCAGCGCGTTGCTGAGGTTCAGCGCCGCGCTGGAGAGGGTGGTATCGCCCCGGGTGCGCCCGTCGAGGCGCAGGTAGTCCACCTGCTCGGCACTGATGCTGCCCGCCGGCCCCATGATATCCACGGGTACACAGCCGTCGACATCGGCCCCCTGGCAACCGGCGGCCGGCCCCAGTGCCCGCCGCAGGCGGTTGGCATCGACCAGGTTGGTGGCGGTTTCCCGGGCCTGGCTGCGGCTCCAGTTCACCCCGATATCCCAGTGCCAATCGGCGTAAAGGCCTTCCACGATGGCGCTCAGGCGGCCGACTTCAGACTCGTTCAGCTGCAATCTTCCGGGAAATTCGATTAATCTGCGCCTGACGTCGGTTATTTCCTGGGCAAAGTCGTTGTAGATGTTGTCTGCGGCAACGCTGATCGGCTCCTGCTCAAAGCCGGTGAACAATGGGGTGGGTGCCAGGTTGGCACGGGCGTTGGTCCGCAGGTAGGTTGCTTCGAGCAGGGCGGTCACCTGTTCGCTGAGGTCCCGGGTGACACTCGCATAAACACTGCTGCGGCGCAGCGGGACAACAGCGGAGGTAAATGCCGCGTAGTCGAACAGATCCTCACTGCCTGCGGGTCGGTAGCCGGCGCCGTCGGCGATCAGCGAGCGGCCATCCGGGAGCACCACGCGCGCATCGGGGGTGGCGCTGGAGCGCAGATCGGTACCGCCCAGCGTCCGCGTATCTGCGCTGCGTGATACCACCCGGTCGCGGCTGAACAGCGGTTCCTGCTCGTAGTGCGAGGCGCTGATAAACAGTCCGCCGTCCCGGAAACTGGTGCCGTACTGCAGCGTCTGTGTCGTGGTGGTGAGGTCGCCGCGGCTGCTTTCACCGACGTACGATTCCGCCAGAAATCCGTGGAAATCGCGCTTCATGATGATATTGACCACGCCCGCGATTGCATCCGAGCCGTAGATCGCGGATGCGCCGTCCTTGAGTATCTCCACCCGCTCCACGGCGGCCGGGGAAATGCTGTTCAGGTCCACGGACTCGCCAGCCAGCCCGTCGTTGGCGATGCGGCGCCCGTTGATCAGGATGAGCGTGTTGCTGGCCGGGAGTCCGCGCAGGGTGACAGTGGCTGTGCCATCACCGCCGTTGGAGATGGCGGTGCTGGTCGAGTTGCCGATGACCGCCGGGACGAAGCGCAGCAGTTCGCCAAGCGTTTGGGCACCGCTGCGCTCGATGTCGGAGCGCGCATACACCTCCACCGGGGCGCTGAAGCGATTCGGGTCCCGGCGTATGCGCGAGCCGGTCATCCGGCTGCCATAGACGTAGGTTTGCTCCATGCCCGGCTCATAGACGGGCAGTAAAGCCTCCGTCTGCAGCGGATCATCGCAGCGTTCGCGCGGGCAGTTTTCGGCGTAGATCGCCACGATGCGGTCATCGATGAGCTCCCAGCCCAGTCCGCTCTCTGCCAGCAGGCGGCTGAGGGCGTCGTCCCGGCCCATGTCGCCGACCAGGGCGGGTGCCGAGAGGTGTCCGGTAAGCCGGTCGGAGAACACAATCGGGGTATTGCTCTGGCGGCTGAACTGGATCAGCGCGGCAGACAGCGAGCTCTCGCGGATGTCGTAATGCGTGAGGGGTTCCGCCGCGGCGGTTTTCGCAGTCCAGCCGAAGACGATGAAGATCGCCAGCCACGCCGAAACGATCCCCTGCGCGAAAAACCCTGTCGCCCGGGACGCGGCAAGCATGTTCTCACCCTGCCAGATTGATGGTCGCAACGCACTGATAATTCAGGAGAGTTTGTCGGCCAGGGGAGCTGGCCAGGCAAGAAGGTGTTATATCCTACTGCGGGGCTTTCAGCAACTGCACGGAGCCGTTGTTCAGGCGTACAACACGCAACCCCAGGCTGCGTTCAAGGGCCTGGATGACAGTGTCCGGGTGGTCGAGACTGAAGACGCCGGACACGGTGAGGTTGGCGACCTCGCGCTCGCTGATAAGAATGCGGGTATCCGAATAGCGGGCCAGTTCGCTGGCGAGCTCTGCGAGGGTCAGGGCGTCGGCGACGATCTCTCCGCGCTGCCACGCGGTGTAGTGTGCGGTATCCACGGTCTGGCGGGTGCCGATGCCACTGCTGCGTGAGGTCTCCAGATGCTCGTTGGCATCCAGCAGTACGCTGGCCACTGCGCTGCCGCTGGCGGCCGGGTTGCTCACCCGCACCCTGCCCTCGGTTACCGTGATTTCGGTGGATCCGGCGCGGCGGTACACATTGAAGGCCGTTCCGATGGCGGTCACTGTCGCGTCACCGGTGCTGACCGCAAAGGGTCGCTGCGGATCGTGGGCGACGTCGAAATAGGCCTCGCCTTTCACCAGGGTCAGCTGGCGGTTGCCGCGGCTGAACGCCACATCCAGCTGACTGTCGGTGTTCAGGGTGACGCGCGAGGTGTCGCTGAGTGTGTAGGTGGTCCGCTCCCCCTGGGCCGTGCGCAGTGACTCAACGACGTCCGGGCCGCGATCCAGAGGCAGCAACACGACAGCCAGGGCCAGGCTGGCGGCGAGCGCTGTGGCCCCGGCCAGCCACTGGCGGCGGGTTGGCCCGCTGTGCAGGGCCGTGGGCTCCGGCTGCTCCACCTCGAGCGGCAGGTGCTGCACACTGCCCAGGTCATCCCAGAGCTCCAGCATCAGGTCCATGGCCTGGCGGTGACCCGCATCGGCAGCCAGCCACAGGGCGAATTCACGGTGATCCTGGTCGGTCGCCTCGCCACGGAAACGAGCGATCCACGCCAGTGCGGTGTCGCAATGTCGCTCGAATTCTTGTGTCAAGGTCTGGCTCATCGTGTCCCCAACGCCCGCCGGTTGTTGCTTCCCGGGGTGCGGCGCTGCCCCTCAGGGGCGCTTGCCTGTCTTATGTCCTGTTAGTGTAACGAGGAAACACAAAGTTCCCTCAAGTAAATTTGTCTCAATCAACCATTCTCGCCCGGCGGATACAACGCGGCCAGGCGCTTGCGACAGTGCTGCAGCGCCTGCAGGATGTATTTCTCCACGCTGGACACGGAAACCTGCATGGCATCGGCGATTTCCCCGTAGGAGAGTCCGTTGCGCCGGTGCAGCAGGAAGGCCTGGCGCACATTGACCGGCAATTCCTCCACGGCCGCCATGATCAGGCCGAGTTTTTCCCGCGCGCCGAGGATGTGCTCGGGGGACGCCGCGCTGCCATTGATGTCCGGTGCCTCGCCGTCTTCGGACTGCTGCCGTTCGCCGTGCATGAACTGCAGATGCTGTCTCTTATACACATCTGACGCTGCCGACGACTCCTTACGTGTAG
>CAJXUQ010000004.1 GCA_913061145.1 uncultured Haliea sp. | reverse complement strand
TACGAGATTTCTGCCTGTCTCGTGGGCTCGGAGATGTGTATAAGAGACAGCACCCCAACTGGTCCATGGGACGCAAGATATCCGTGGACTCCGCGACGCTGATGAACAAGGGGCTGGAGCTGATTGAAGCCTGCTGGCTGTTTGATGTTGCGCCGTCGCGTGTCGAGATCGTGGTACACCCGGAGAGCATCGTGCACTCTCTGGTGCAGTATGTGGATGGGTCCGTGCTGGCCCAGCTGGGTAACCCCGATATGCGGACGCCAATCGCCTACGGACTGGGTTGGCCGCAGCGAATTGACGCCGGCGTGGCGCCCCTGGATCTGGTGGCGCTTTCCCGGCTGCATTTTGAGGCCCCGGATGAGGGCCGCTTTCCCTGTCTGCGCCTGGCGCGGGAGGCCGCCGCCGCGGGAGGCACCGCAATGGCCGTGTGCAACGCGGCCAACGAAGTCGCAGTGCAGGCCTTTCTCGCCGGGGGTATCGGTTTCAACGCCATACCGGCGGTCATCGAGGCGGCGCTCGCGGCCATGCCGGTGGTTGAACCCACTTCGCTCAGCGTGGTCGAAGCTGCGGACCGTGAAGCCCGCGAGATCGCGGCATTGCATGTCGCACGCTATAGTAGTCGACCCCTCGCCGGCGGAGAGAATTAATGGATCTGGCCTACACCATCGGTATCACCCTGCTGACACTCGGCGCGCTGGTGGCGGTGCATGAGTTCGGCCATTTCTGGGTGGCGCGACGTTGCGGTGTGAAAGTGCTGCGCTTCTCGATAGGGTTTGGCAAGTCCATCTACACCTGGCAGGATCGGCACGGCACCGAATTCTGCATCGCCCTGATTCCCCTCGGCGGCTATGTGAAGATGCTGGACGAGCGGGAAGGGGAAGTCGCCGCTGGCGAGCGGGAGCTGGCCTTCAACCGCAAGCCGGTGCTGCAGCGGATCGCGGTTGTCGCGGCGGGCCCCATCGCCAACTTCCTGCTGGCTATCGTCGCCTACTGGTTCCTGTTCATGGCCGGCGAAAGCGGCTATGCGCCGGTTATCGGCGCGGTCAAACCCGGCTCTGTGGCGGATATCGCCGGGCTGGAGGCGGGGCAGGAAATCGTCGCTGTTGACGGCAAGGAAACGCCGACCTGGCAGGCCTTGAGCTTCCGCCTGCTGGATCGCATCGGCGATACCGGGACGGTGCAGTTCAGCGTGAAGTATCCGGACTCGGGCATGATCTACGAGTCCGAGGGCCAGCTGCAGCAGTGGCTGGGAGGCGACGAGTCCCCCGATTTACTGACCGGTCTTGGTATCACACCCTATGCTCCCTCCGTGCCGCCGGTGGTCAGCGAGGTGGTCGCCGACAGTCCGGCGGAGCGCGCCGGTCTGCTGCCGGGGGACCGCGTGCTGAGCGCCGACGGTACGCCCATGGCCGAGTGGCTGGAGTGGGTCGCCTACGTGCGCGACCGGCCGGGCCAGCCGATTGCCCTGGAGGTGCAGCGGGGCAATGACACAGTAGCAATGCAGATTGTGCCGGACGCGGAAACTGACAGCGCTGGCGAAACGATCGGTCGTGTGGGTATCGCCGTGTCAATGCCGGCGTTGCCCGAAGGCATGCTGCGCGAGTTTGAGCGTGGCCCCGTAGCGTCTCTGGGAGCGGCATTTTTGCGCACGGGGGATCTGGTGGGCTTTACTCTGAGCTCGATCAAGAAGATGATCCAGGGTTTGATCTCGCCAAAAAACTTGAGTGGCCCCATCACCATTGCTAAAGTGGCGTCCGCCTCGGCGAAGTCGGGGTTGGAGTCCTACATCGGCTTTCTGGCCCTGCTTAGTGTCAGCCTCGGAGTTTTGAATCTGTTGCCCATTCCGGTGCTTGATGGTGGCCATCTGCTGTATTACACGGTGGAGCTCCTGGCGGGGCGGCCAGTGCCCGAAAAAGTGCAGATGCTGGGTTACCAGCTGGGCCTGTTTCTGATTCTCGGGGTCATGGCACTGGCTCTCTATAACGATTTCGCGCGCCTGTAGGGTTGGGCAACCCGGGCATTGACACATCAAGGACCTTGGGGTCGGGCCTCACCAGTGGTTGGGACTATTTTGAAAAGACGCATTAATCTGCTACTGGCACTCGCCTTGCTGCTGCTGGCTCCCCTGGGCCAGGCGCAGGACGCCTCCTTTATCGTTGCGGATATCCGCGTGGAGGGGCTGCAGCGAATCTCGGCTGGGTCGGTCTTCGCTGCCATGCCGCTCGCGGTGGGCGACCTGGTAAACGCCGAGGCTATCCGCGCCGCCTCTCGCAGCCTGTTTGCCACGGGAAATTTCGACGATATCCGCATCGGCCGTGACGGCAACGTGCTGGTGGTCATCGTTGCCGAGCGCCCGAGTATCAGCGAGATCAACATCGAGGGGAACAAGGCGATCGAGACGGAGGCGCTGCTTGACGGCTTGCGCGGCGCCGGACTGGCCATCGGCCAGGTGTTCCAGCGCTCTACCCTGGAGGGCATGCAGCTTGAGTTGCAGCGCCAGTACGTGCAGCAGGGCCGCTATGACGCCAACATCGAAACCGAGGTGTTGCCGGAGCCGCGCAACCGCGTCGCGATCAACATTGACGTCGATGAAGGCACCGTTGCTGCCATCAAGCACATCAATGTGGTGGGCAACGAGGTCTTCAGCGACGAGGAACTCACCGATCTGCTGGAGTTGCAGACGACCGGATGGTTTTCGTTCTTTACCAACGACGACAAGTATTCCCGCGAAAAACTCACGGGAGACCTGGAAAAGCTGAGCTCCTACTACCTCGACAGGGGCTATTTGCAGTTCACAATCAACTCGACACAGGTGTCGGTGTCTCCCGACAAGCGTTCGGTGTACATCACTGCCAACGTGACCGAGGGTGAGAAGTTTACCGTCAGCAGTGTCGACCTGTCCGGTGACCTGGTACTGCCCGAGAGCGATCTGCGGCGCTTCATCCTGGTGGGAGAGGGCCAGACCTTCTCCCAGCAGATGGTGACGTCGACCGAAGAATTCATCACGCGGCGGCTGGGCAACGAGGGGTATAACTTCGCCAAGGTCACCGGCATCCCGGAGATCAACGAAGAGGACAACACGGTCGGCCTCAAGTTCTTCGTCGATCCGGGCAAGCGCACCTACGTGCGGCGAATCAGTTTCGAAGGCAACCAGAAAACGGCAGATGAAGTGCTGCGCCGCGAAATGCGCCAGATGGAGAGCGCCCCGGCCTCGGCTTCCGCCATCGAGCAGTCGCGCATTCGTCTGGAACGTCTCGGCTACTTCAGCAAGGCGACCGTAGAGACCCCTGAGGTCGCCGGTCATGACGACCTCATCGACGTCGACTTCACGGTGGAAGAGCAGTCGTCGGGCAGCATCGGCGCCAGCTTCGGTTACGCGCAGGATGCGGGGCTGATATTCGGCCTGAACCTGCAACAGGACAACTTCCTGGGCACAGGACGGCGCATCGGCATCGGCCTTAACTCCTCGCGCTACCAGGATCTGTACAACTTCAGCTACACCAACCCGTACTTTACCGAAGACGGTGTCAGCCGCGGCTTCAACGTCTTCTACCGTTCGACCGACCTGTCTGAGATCAACGTGGCACGCTACACCACCGATACCCTCGGTGCGGCGCTCAACTTCGGCTACCCGATCAAGGAGACCCAGCGCCTCGGGTTCAGCTTCGGCGTCGCCAATACGGACATCACCGCCGGCCGTTTCGCGGTGCAGGAAATCAAGGCCAGCCCGCGCCTGGTAGAGGGCGTTGAGGGTTTCTTTGAAAGCAACCTCCTGCCCGACGGCACGTTCTCGGCCCCGGAGGTGTTCCGTCCGCTGGAGGAACTGCCCGATGGCGCCCTCACGATTCCGGAGGAGCCTGGCTTCCTCGACCTGAACGGTGACGAGTACCTCAACTGGACCACCTCACTGAGCTGGAATCAGTCCACCCTCAACCGCGGCATCCTGGCAACCCGCGGTGCGTCACAGTCGCTGGTCTTCGAGGTGGCGGTGCCGGGCTCGGATGCCCAGTTCTACAAACTGGTCTACCGCGGCGAGAAATTCCTGCCCATTACCGAGGAGTGGATCGTGCGCTTCCGCACGGAGCTCGGCTACGGTGATGGCTACGGCGACACCACCAACCTGCCCTTCTTCGAGCACTTCTTTTCGGGCGGTTTTGGCTCGGTGCGCGGCTTTGAAAGCAATACACTCGGTCCGCGCGGTACCCCGGCCGCCCTTTACGACATCAATCAGCCGGTCACCGGTATTGATGAGAACGGTAACCCCACGGAAGTGGGCGGCCCTGACGGCACCCAGTTTGGCTACCGCATCGACCCGGATACGGGCAAGCTGACCTTCAGCGTGCCGGATACTACCCCGGACCCGTTCGGCGGTAACGCCCTGATCGAGGGTAGTGTGGAGCTGTTGTTCCCGCTCCCGTTCCTGAAAGATCGTAGCAAGCTGCGCTCGGCCTTCTTCTTTGACGTGGGCAACGTGTTCAACACCAAGTGCTCCAGCAACCAGCTGAACTGCTTCGACATCGATGCGGGTGAACTCCGCTATTCAGTCGGTGTCGGTGTAACGTGGATAACCGGTTTCGGCCCCATGAGTTTCAGCCTTGCCAAGCCGCTCAACGAGTCCCCCGAAGATGAGCGCGAAATTTTCCAGTTCACACTGGGTCGGGGTTTCTGATCATTTTTTCTGACGTTGGAGTGTATTGTGTCTAGAGTCTTTAAAACCGTATGTTTCACTGCTGCTCTGCTGCTGCCGACTTTCGGTTGGGCGCAGGGCAAGATCGCCGTGGTCAATCTGGAGCAGGCTATTCTGCAAACCGACCACGCACAGAAGCGCCTGACCGCCGAGCGCAACAACGAAGCCTACAAGTCGGACAAGGCCGAGTTCGACCGCCTGAAGGACGAGTTGGACAAGATGGTCAAGGATTACCAGAAAGACTCCGCGGTGATGAGCCAGGATCAGCAGCTCTCCGCACGCCGTAACCTGGCCAGCAAGCAGGCGGACCTGGAGCACGTAGCGGGCAAGTTGCAGCAGACCGAGCAACAGGTCGGCCAGCAACTGCTGCAGGAGATGTCGCCCAAGGTGCAGGAGGTTCTGCAGGAACTCATCACCACGGAAGGTATTGGCCTTCTTCTGCAGCGCGGTTCCGTTATCCATGCGGATGCCGGCTACAGCATCACCGCCAAGGTGACAGACAAGCTTAACCAGGCCTTCACCGAGTAAGCCAGCATGCGCACCCTGGGAGAGCTGGCTGCATTCCTGGGGGCCGAGCTGCGCGGTGATCCGTCGCTGTCAGTGACGGGCATAGCGCCGCTGGGACGTGCCAGTGCGTCCCAGCTGTCGTTTCTGGCCAGCGCGCGCTACCTGGGCCAGTTGCAGCAGACCCGTGCTGCGGCGGTCATCCTGCGTCCCGACCAGGCTGAGCGCTGCCCCGTCGCCTGTTTGCTGGCCGACAACCCCTACCTGGCGTTCGCTCGTGCCACGGCACTGTTCGTAGACGAAACGCCCGCTGAAGCCGGTGTGCATCCCAGCGCGACAGTGTCAGCACAGGCAAGGCTGGCACCCGGCGTTTCGGTGGGTGCGAATGTGGTGATTGACGCCGGCGCGGACATCGGGCCCAACGTGGTGCTGGGTGCCAATTGCGTGATCGGTGAACGCTGCCGGATCGGTGCGGGCACCCGCCTGCACGCCAGCGTGGTGCTCTATCGGGACGTGACGATTGGTGAGCACTGCACGCTGCACGCCAATGCGGTGCTGGGGGCCGATGGTTTCGGCTTTGCGCCGAGCCCCGAGGGTTGGCAGAAAATCCACCAGCTTGGGGGTGTGCGCATCGGCAACCGCGTCGAGATCGGCGCCTGCACGACCATCGATCGCGGTGCACTGGAGGATACCGTCGTCGAGGACGGTGCCATCATCGACAATCTGGTACAGATCGCTCACAACTGTCACATCGGCAAAAATACCGCGATAGCGGGTTGCACCGGATTGGCGGGAAGCACGATTATAGGGGCGAACTGCACGCTCGCGGGTGGTGTTGGTGTTGTCGGTCACGTTGAGATCTGCGACAACGTGCATATCACAGGCATGACCATGGTCACCAAGTCGATCACCGAGCCGGGTTCCTATTCCTCGGGAACGCCAATGGCCTCCACCCGGGACTGGAAGCGCAGCGCTGTGCGGTTTGCGCAGTTGGACAGCATCCAGAAGCGCCTTGCGGGACTGGAAAAACAGCAACAACAGTGATCGTGGGGGACCCGCAGCTTGATCATGGATATTTCCGAAATTCGCAACCACCTACCGCACCGCTATCCGTTTCTGCTGGTGGACAGGGTGCTGGAGCTGAACCTGGGCGAGTCCATCGTCGCGTGCAAGAACCTGACTATCAATGAGCCCTTTTTCAACGGCCACTTTCCGGAGAAGCCGGTTTTTCCGGGCGTGATGCTGCTTGAGGCCATGGCGCAGGCGGCGGGCATCCTGGGTTTCAAGTCGATGAACAAGACACCGGCCGACGGTTCCATGTACTACTTTGTCGGTGCCGATGATCTGCGTTTCAAGCGCCCCTGTGTGCCGGGGGATCAGGTGATGTTGCGCGCAAAGATTCTGTCGGACCGGCGCGGCATCTGGAAATTTGCGGTCAGTTCCGATGTTGATGGTGCCCTCTGCGCCTCCGCCACCATTCTCTGCGCCGACCGCTGACCCATGATTCACAGTCAGGCCATTGTAGACCCCTCAGCCCGCGTCGCCGACGATGTTGAAGTAGGTCCGTGGACACTGATAGGCCCGGATGTCGAGATAGGCCCGGGGTGCAAGATTGAGTCACACGTGGTGATCAAAGGCCCAACGCGCATCGGTGCGGGTAACCACATCTATCAGTTCTCGACGATTGGCGAGGCGACCCCGGACCTGAAGTACCGCGACGAGCCCACCTATCTGGTGATCGGCGACAACAACATCATCCGCGAAAATGTGACGATCCATCGCGGCACCGTGCAGGACCGGGCGGAAACAACCATCGGCAACAATAATCTGATCATGGCCTACGTGCACATCGGTCATGACTCCTGCATCGGCAACCACACCATTCTGGTCAACAACACCGCGCTGGCTGGCCACGTGAAGGTGGGTGACTGGGCGATACTCAGCGGTTATACCCTGGTGCATCAGTTCTGCAAGATCGGTGCACACAGCTTCAGTGGTATGGGTACCGCCATCGGCAAGGATGTGCCCGCTTACGTCACTGTGAGTGGAGCGCCCGCCGAGGCCAAGACCATCAACATCGAGGGGCTGCGCCGGCGCGGATTCTCCTCCGAGGCGATCAGCCAGCTCCGGCGCGCTTTCAAGATCGTCTACCGGCAGGGGTTGACACTGGAACTGGCCATCCAGCGGCTGGAAACCATGTTGCGCGATACCCCCGAGGTGCAGGTGATGATCGACTCCATACGCGCCTCGGAGCGCGGCATCGTCCGCTAGTGCCAGGCAAGCGCCTGCGTGTTGGCATTCTTGCTGGCGAGGCCTCCGGTGATATCCTGGGCTCGCGGCTGTTGTCGGCGCTGCGCCGTCGCTACCGCGACCTCGAGGTGGAGGGAATTGGCGGGCCGCTGATGCAGGCGGAGGGCCTGAACAGCCTGTTTCCCATGGACCGCCTGTCGGTCATGGGCTTTGTCGAGCCGCTGAAGCGCCTGCCGGAGCTATTGCGCATCCGGCGCAGCGTATACCGGCATTTTCTCGCCAATCCTCCCGATGTGTTCATTGGCATTGATTCACCGGACTTCTGCCTGCGCCTGGAGTCGAAGCTGCGTCGGGCGGGTATCAAGACCGTGCATCTGGTCAGCCCCTCGGTCTGGGCCTGGCGCCAGGGGCGTATTCGCAAGATCCGTCGTGCCGTAGACCGGATGTTGTGCCTGTTCCCCTTCGAAACGGCGATCTACCATCAGCACGGTATAGCGGCCGACTTTGTCGGACACCCGCTGGCGGACGAGATACCGCTATTCACCGATCGGGACAACGCCCGTGCCAGCCTGGGGCTTGCGCAGGAGGGCCGCCTGCTCGCCCTGCTGCCGGGCAGCCGAGGCGGGGAAGTGGCGGCGCTGACGCCCCTGTTCCTGGAGGTCGCGCGCCGTCTCGCCGCAGCAGACCCGGAACTGCAGTTTGCTCTGCCCGCCGCCAACGCTGAGCGTGAGGCGCAGATACGCGGCTTGCTGGAGCCCTCCGGGGGGCTTCCGTTAACGCTGGTTCACGGACGCTCGCGGGAGGTGATGGCGGCGGCGGATGCCGTCCTGCTGGCGTCCGGCACGGCGACGCTGGAGGCGCTACTGGTGCAGCGACCCATGGCCGTGGCCTACCGTATGGCGCCCCTGAGCTGGGCGCTGGTATCGCGGCTGGTGCGCATTCCCTTTGCGGCATTGCCCAATATCCTGGCGGGGCGCGCGCTGGTGCCGGAACTGATTCAGCAGGATGCGACCCCCGCCAGGCTGGTCGCAGCGGTACAGCCGCTGCTGTATAACGCGAAGGTGGCCGCAGAGCAGCGACAGGCCTTTGCCGCTATTCACCAGTCACTGGCGCTGGGCTTCGGCGAGCGCTGCGCCGATGGCATTGAGGCGGTGCTGGACGACCGTGCGCGATGAACGACCTGCTGGCGATTGACGTCGATGCGCCCGGCGTAGCCGGCGTGGACGAAGTCGGTCGCGGACCGCTGGCAGGTGACGTCGTGGCGGCCGCCGTGATCCTGGATCCAGCGCTACCGATTCCCGGCCTGCGCGACTCCAAGAAGCTCAGCCCGCGACGCCGCGAGGCCCTCGCGCAACAGATACGCGATCATTCGGTGGCATGGGCGCTGGGGCGTGCCTCGGTGGCTGAGATCGATACCCTGAACGTGCTGCAGGCGTCGCTGCTCGCCATGCGTCGCGCGGTGGAGGCGCTGGACCCGCAACCGGTCAGCGTGCTGGTCGATGGCAACCGCTTGCCGGTCTGGTCCTACCGGGCAGATGCGGTGATTGGTGGGGACGACCGGGTGGCCTGCATCGCGGCGGCCTCCATTCTGGCCAAGGTACAGCGGGATGCTGAACTGGTTGAACTGGACCAGCGCTATCCCGGCTACGGATTCGCGAGCCACAAGGGTTACCCCACGGCCCAGCATTTGCAGGCTTTGCAGCGTCTCGGGGTGACGCCGGCACACCGTCGCAGCTTTGCGCCGGTCAAAAAACTGTTGCCGGAGACGCACCAGGGGTAAACTGACCCTATGACCGATTTTGTACATCTCAGGCTGCATACCGAGTATTCACTGATAGACGGCATGGTGCGCGTCAAGCCGCTGGTCGAGCGCGTTGCAGCGCTTGGCATGGCCGCGGTAGCGGTCACTGACTGCAGCAATTTCTACGCACTGATCAAGGTGTACAAGGCCGCCCTGGCAGCCGGCGTCAAACCGATTTTCGGCGTGGATTTGCGCGTGCTCGATGAGGACGATCCCGAGCGCGCCTACCCGCTTTGCCTGCTCGCCATGAACGATACCGGCTACCGCAACCTCACCGTGCTCATCTCGCGCGCCTACACCGAAGGTCAGTATCTCGGGGAGCCCTATGTGCACAAGGCCTGGCTGGCGGAGCGCAGTGACGGCATCATCGCCCTCTCCTGCGGTGCAGCCGGTGATGTCGGGCAGGCACTACTGGCAGAGCGGGCCGCGCAGGCCGAGTCACGCGCGGCCTACTGGATGGGGCTGTATCCCGGTCGCTATTACCTGGAAGTGCATCGCACAGGGCGTGAGGGCGACGAGACGCACCTGCACGCTGCCGTGGAACTGGCCGGGCGCCTTGCCTGCCCGGTGGTCGCAACCAACGATGTACGTTTCCTGGATGCCAGCGAGTTCGAGGCGCACGAGGCGCGGGTGTCCATCCGCGAGGGGCGTACCCTCGACGACCCGCGGCGGGTGCGGGCCTACACCGACCAGCAGTACCTGCGTTCGCCCGAAGAAATGGCGGCGCTGTTCTCCGACCTGCCAGAAGCACTGCAGAATTCCGTGGAGATCGCGCGGCGCTGTAACCTGGTACTGGAGCTGGGCAAGCCCTATCTGCCCGACTACCCGGTGCCCGCTGGCCTGACCATGGATGCCTATTTCAGGCAGCTCTCCCACGAGGGCCTGGATCGTCGCCTGGCGCGCCTCTTTGACACCGCCAGCCCCGATTTCCCCGAACACCAGGCAAGCTACCGGGCGCGCCTCGACTTCGAGCTGGATACCATCATCCAGATGGGTTTCCCCGGCTATTTCCTGATCGTTATGGATTTCATCCGCTGGGCCAAGCAGCATGAAATCCCCGTCGGTCCGGGGCGGGGTTCCGGTGCCGGCTCACTGGTGGCCTACGCATTGGAAATTACCGACCTCGATCCGTTGCAGTACGACCTGCTGTTCGAGCGCTTCCTCAATCCCGAGCGGGTGTCGATGCCCGACTTCGATGTCGATTTCTGTATGGACCGGCGCGACCGGGTTATCGACTACGTGGCTGACACCTACGGCCGTGAAGCCGTGTCGCAGATCATTACCTTCGGCACCATGGCGGCCAAGGCCGTGGTGCGCGATGTGGCGCGGGTGCAGAACAAGCCCTACAGCCTCGGCGACAAGCTGTCGAAGATGATTCCTTTCGAAGTCGGCATGACGCTGGAAAAGGCGCTGGAGCAGGAGGAGGTGCTGCGCGACTTTCTCGCCGAGGACAATCAGGCGCTGGAAATCTGGGATATGGCGGTACAGCTGGAGGGCATCACGCGCAACGTGGGCAAGCATGCCGGCGGCGTGGTGATTGCCCCCTCCCGCCTGACCGACTTTTCCCCGCTGTACTGCGATGAAGCCGGGGGAGGTCTGGTCACCCAGTACGACAAGGGCGATGTGGAAGATGCCGGCCTGGTCAAATTCGACTTCCTTGGCCTGCGCACCCTGACCATCATCGACTGGGCGGTGCGCATGATCAACGCCGTGCGGGCGCAGCAGGGTGAGGAGCCGCTGGACATCAGTGCAATTCCCCTGGACGATGCCGCGAGCTTCAGGCTGCTGCAGGCGGCGGAGACCACGGCGGTATTCCAGCTGGAATCGCGCGGCATGAAAGACCTGATCAAGCGCCTGAAGCCGGACTGTTTCGAGGACATCATCGCCCTGGTCGCGCTGTTCCGCCCCGGGCCATTGCAATCGGGCATGGTGGACAACTTCATCAACCGTAAACACGGGCGGGAGACAATCTCCTACCCGGACCCTGAATACCAGCATTTGTTACTCAAGCCCATCCTGGAGCCCACCTACGGCATCATCCTGTACCAGGAACAGGTCATGCAGATTGCCCAGGAGCTCGCGGGCTACAGTCTCGGTGAAGCCGATCTGCTGCGCCGCGCCATGGGCAAGAAGAAGCCGGAAGAAATGGCCAAGCAGCGTGCCGTGTTTGAGGAGGGGGCGCGCAGCAAGGGCATTGACGGCGAGCTGGCCATTCGTATTTTTGATCTGGTGGAGAAATTTGCCGGCTACGGCTTCAACAAGTCGCACTCCGCGGCCTACGCCCTGGTGTCCTACCAGACCGCCTGGTTGAAAACCCATTACCCCGCTCACTTCATGGCGGCGGTCATGAGCTCGGAACTGCAGAACACGGACAAGATCGTGGTGTTTGTCGAGGAATGCCGGGCCATGCAACTGGCGCTCCGGCTGCCCGATGTGAACGAGGGCCAGTACATGTTCACGGTGGACAGCAGCAACGAGATTATCTACGGGCTCGGTGCGATCAAGGGGCTCGGTGAGGGTCCGGTGGAGAACCTGCTGCGCGCGCGCGAGGAGGGCGGCCCCTTTCGCGACCTGTTCGACTTCTGCGCGCGCACCGACCCGCGCAAAGTCAACCGGCGGGCGATCGAGGCCCTGATCCGTGCCGGTGCCTTTGACCGGCTCGGCACAGACCGCTGGGTGTTGCTCGCGGCGTTGGACGATGCACTGAAAACCGCCGAGCAGAGTGCCAGCAATCGCGAGTGTGGTATCGCGGACCTGTTTGGCGAGGTCGTGTCCGATACGACCCGCACAGCGGGCGATGTCTATGCCGCGTTCCACGCCGTGCGGCCCTGGTCGGTGCGTGAGCGACTCACTGGGGAAAAGGACACGTTGGGGCTGTACGTCACAGGTCATCCCATCGATGAGTACGCGGAGGAGGTGCGACGCTTCGCACCAACGCTGATCGCGGATTTGCGCGCCGACAAGCAGGGCAGCCAGATGCTGGCCGGACTCATCGTCGCCAGCCGCACCATGAAGACCAAGCGCGGCGACACCATGGCGATTCTGCAGCTGGACGATCGCAGCGCGCGCATCGAGGTGACGGTCTACCCGGAAACCCTCAGCGAAAAACGCGAGCTGCTGGTTAAAGACCAGATCGTGATTGTCGAGGGCAACGTGGCACACGATGACTATTCTGGCGGTCTGTCGGTGCGGGCCAAGGACGTACACAGCCTGCAGGCGGTGCGCGAGTCCCACGCAGCGGAGCTGACCATCGAGGTCAGCCAGGCGGCCCTCGATGACGCCCTGGCAGACCGGCTGGCGCAGGCGCTTGCCGCAGCCGGGGGAGGGCGCTGTCCGGTCTCGGTGTGGTATGAACAGCCCGCTGGTCGCGCGCGCATTCGACTGGGTGAGCGCTGGTCGGTCACGCCCAGCGACGAGCTCCTGCAACAGCTGCGCGACTGTGTGGGCCAGGAACAGGTGGCGCTGCAATACGGCTGATCCCGCTGTCCGCGTGGCAGTGGAAGCCGGTTCGAACTGCTGCACTGCCCGGCAGTCTCTCACCGGTTTCGTTTGCTCTGGCTTCGCTGCCTGCCCAGAATGACCCAGTTGCTGAACAAGCACTTCCCACATAACAACAGAGGAACAGGTCCATGCTGCTGCAGGATAAGGTTGTCATCGTCTCAGGTATTGGCCCCGGACTGGGTCAGGAATTGTCTACGTTGGCCGCAAAGGAGGGTGCCAGCGCGGTGGTACTCGCGGCCCGCACGCCCGCCAAGCTGGATACCGCAGAGGCGGAAATCCAGGCGCTGGGCCTGGGTACCCGGGTGCTCAAGGTGGTCACCGACATCGCCGACAATGCACAGTGCCAGGCGCTCGCCGAGGCAACGGTGGCGGAGTTTGGTCGCATCGATGTGCTGTTCAACAGCGCCTACGATCCCGGCAGTTTCGAACCCATTGCGGAGGCCGACCTGAATGGCTGGCGCCGCAGTATGGAGGTCAATTTCTTTGGCACCATGCAGCTGACACAGGCCTGCATTCCCGCCCTGCGTGCGGCGGGGGGTGGTGCGATTGTCATGATTGCCACTATGGTCGAGCACAAGCCGCTGGCGACCCAGGGTGGCTACGGTGCCTCCAAGTCCGCCCTGCGCGCGGCCACCAAGCACCTGGCGCTGGAACTGGGGGGCGACAATATCCGCGTCAACAGCTGCCACATGGGCTGGATGTGGGGGCCCGCTGTCGAGGGGTACTTCGACTGGCAGTCCCAGGCGTCGGGTCGCAGCAAGGACGAGTTGATCGCCGAGGTCACGCGCAGCATTCCGCTGGGCCATATCCCCGACGACGGCGACTGCGCCAAAGCCGCGGTATTCCTCGGCTCTGACTACGCGCGCGTGGTGACGGGAGCTGCGCTGGATGTCAATGGCGGTGAGTTCATGCCGATCTGACAGGGAGAACGGGCTGGTGTTTTACGGTTGGTGGTTGGTCGGCGTTGCGTTCCTGGTGCTCATGGTCAGCAACGGCAGCATCATGTATTCCTACAGTGTGGTTGCGGTGCCCGTGGGCGAGGCTTTCCAGGCCAGCCGGATGACCATGATGCTGGGTATGACGGGGATGACGCTGGCCGGTGGTCTGATCTCGCCGTTTCTGGGCGGTATGATCGACCGCGGATCACTGCGCGGGATGATGTTCATCGGTGCGCTGGGTCTTGCGTCGGGCTATCTGTTGTTATCCTTCACCACCGCCAGCTGGCAGGTGCCGCTGGTCTATGCCGGGCTGATGGTGCTGGGCATCAACCTGCTCGGCCCGTTGACGACCTCAACCCTGCTGGCGCGCTGGTTTACGCGTCGTCGCGGCATGGCCCTGGGTGTTGCCGCAGTCGGCACCTCGGTCGGTGGTTTCGTATTCCCGCCGTTGGTGCAGTGGCTGATCGATACCTACGAGTGGCGCAACGCGCTGCGTATCCTCGGCGTGGGCACGCTGCTGGTGACCCTGCCAGCGGTGTGGATGGTGGCCAACCGTCCCGGCGATCGTGGCCTGCACCCCGACGGTGATGCGCCGCCCTCCGGCCCCGCATTTGCGCCGCCGCCTTTGTCCACGGCAGCGCTGCTGCGCGAGCGGAATTTCTGGCTGGTGGCGATGGCGATGGGCCTGCTGTTCGGCGTGTATTCGGCGGTGCTGGCAAATCTGGTACCGTTCGCGTTGGGTGTGGGCTCTCCGGCCGAGCGGGCGGCATTTCTGGTGTCCGCCATCGCCCTGGCGGGCATTGTGGGCAAGCTTGGCTTCGGCACCATCGCCGACCGTCTCGACCTGCGCGTGGCACTGGGTGCATCCATGATGCTGGTGATGGTGGGCGTGGCCTGCTACCTGTTGGGTGACACCTACACGTTGCTACTGGCAGGCAGCGTCAGTCTTGGCCTCGCCGCCGGCGGGATGCTGCCGGTCTGGGGTTCGCTGCTGGCGGTGTTGTTCGGGGCGGCCAATTACGGGCGCGTCATGGGCCTCATGAACCCGGTGATCATGCCATTGACGCTGGTGGGCCCGCCTCTGGCGGGGCTGATCTACGACACCAGTGGCAGCTATGCAGGTGCATTTGTCGGGTTTATCGGCGCTCTGCTCATCGGACTCGCGCTGCTGCCCCTGATTCGCCTGCCTGCGGCTGGCGATCACAGCGCCTGAGCGCAGCACCGTGTTCAAGGTTTATGCAACGACACCGGAATCCATGGGCCCCTGTGGCATTGCCGCGCATGCGGCCCGGGCTGAGGCCATGGGGTTTGATGGGTTGCATGTCCCCGATGCCATCCACGACGGTCTGTTGCTGGCAGCGCTGGCGCTGCAGGCGACGCGACGTCTGCGTGTGGGCACCTCGGTGCTGGTGGCGTTTCCGCGCAGCCCGATGACCGTCGCGGTGGCCGCCTGGGATTTGCAGCAACTCTCTGGTGGACGCTTCGAGCTGGGTCTCGGCACCCAAATTAAGCAGAACATCGAACAGCGGTATTCGGCGCGTTGGGATTCACCCGTGCCACAGTTGCGCGAGTATGTGCAGTCATTGCGCGCTATCTTCGACAGTTTCCAGCACGGTACACCCCTGCGCTTCGAGGGTGAGCATTACCGGTTTACCCGCTTGCAGCCCTTCTTCAATCCAGGCCCTATCGCGCATCCGGACATCCCACTGCTTTGTGGCGCGGTGGGGCCCGCCATGACGCGCATGGTGGGCAGGATCGCGGATGGTATGATCACCCACCCCACGAATACGCCCCCTGAGTACCTCCGGACAGTGTGCTTGCCCCGCCTGCGCGACGGTCTGGAGCGCGCCGGACGTGATCCCGCAGCGCTGCGGCTGATTCTGGGGCCGCTGGTGGCCACCGGCGTCGATGAGCAGGCGGTGGCGCAGCAGTGGGAACAACAGCGCCGTTTGCTGGGGTTCCTGTATTCAACCCCGGCCTACTGGCCGAGCCTCGAGCTGTTTGGCTGGCAGGCGCGCGGTGCCGAACTGCAGGCACTGACCCGGGAGGGGCGCTGGCAGGATCTCCCCGCCGTCGTCACCGACGAGATGCTCAGTGCCTTCGTGCCACGGGGTTCTTACGCGGAAATCGCGGAGGTGCTGCGCGCACGCTATGCCGGGCTTGCCGACAGCATCACTTTCCCGATGCCGCAGGACACTGCCCAGGATACACAGGCCGCCGCCGCCATTGCCAGATTGCGAGCTTGAGGTTTTGGGGGCTGTTTGACCGCCTCGCTCGCGGGCGGGACAATGCGCGCAGACCCGGCTGGAACCCACCATGCGCGAATATCTGATTTCGGCCCCCATGAATGAGCTGCTGCTGGCGCTTTCGCGAGGCCCGCTAGCAGACCCTCCCTGGCAGGCGTTTCTGCGCCTGCTGGGGGAGGCGCTGGATGCCGACTACGTCACGCTGATCCTGCGCGCACCGCGCGAGGGGGATAGCGGGCTGGTCATCAATTCCGTGGTGCTCTCCCCGGACGCGGTGAACGCCTATAACGAGAGCTACTTTGCCCTGGACCCCTTCGTGAACCTGCCGCCGGGTGAGGTCTTCACCGTGGATGCCTTTATGCCCCCCGGCGAGTACTACCAGTCAGCCTATTTCCGGCAATACGTGGAGCCCACCGGTATCAGGCATATTATGGGTGCAGATCTGGGTGATGAACTCGGCAATACCGCACGCCTGCGCTTTGCCCGGGTCGCAGGACGGACCAATTTCGCGGCACCGGAGCGCGAGCTCGCCCGCTGCCTGTTGCCCCATATTCAGCAGACGATCCGTCTGCACGCGCGCATCGCGCGGGTGGAGAGCGAGCGTACGCTGTTCGCGGCAGCGGTGGACCGCATGGCGCTGGGTGCGTTCATTCTGGACCGGCGGGCGCGGATTCGACACAGCAACAGCGCCGGCGAGCGCCTGCTGGCTGAAGGCCGCTGGCTGACGCAGCACGAGGGGCAGCTGCGCCTGGTGCATCGTAGCGACCAGCAGGCATTCCGGGAGTGCCTGGATGATGTCATGCAGGCGCACCTGCGTGGGGAGCCAGGCCTGGTCAAGGCCCTCCGGCTGGACAGTGGCAGCAGTCCGGGCCCCGGCCTGCTGATGCGGCCACTGCCGTTGGTGGCAGCACCGGATGGCAGCCGCAATCCGTCCGTGGCCGTTTTTGTGTCGGATCCGGAATATCAGCGCGAAGCACCGGTGGATGTGTTGATGACCCTGTTCGGGCTGACCCGTGCCGAGGCCACCCTGAGCCTGCTACTGGCGGGGGGCGCAACGCTGGACGAAGCCTGCGTGCGCCTGCACATTTCCCGCAACACCGGGAAATCCCATCTCAGCGCCATCTTTTCGAAGACGGGTGTCACCCGGCAGACGCGTCTGGTACAACTGATTCTGAGCAGTGTCGCCCCAATGGGCGACTAGGTCATTCTGGAGGCTACTTTTTTATGTCACAGGAACACGCTATCGAGGCGGCGGCTTTTCGTCGCCTGCTATCCCATCTGGATCAGCGCAAGGATGTGCAGAACATCGATTTGATGAACCTTGCCGGGTTCTGCCGCAATTGCCTCGCCAACTGGTATGCCGAAGCGGCGGCAGAGGAGGGTGTGGCCCTCAGCCGCGACGAGGCGCGGGCGCGTATCTACGGCATGCCCTATGACGAGTGGAAGTCGCGCTACCAGACCGAGGCGACGCCGGAGCAACTGGCAGCGCTGCAGGCCGTTCGCCGCGACTGAAGCCTGCCTAGCAGCCTGTCGGACCTAGGCTCATCTGCTGCGGCTGATGGGAATCGGTCCAGAATCCCGCTCGTTTTCGTTAAATAGTCACCACTATTCGCCTCAAACGATCGACATTCTGTCCTCGATTCCCACACGCCTCGCGACGATGCCCTAAGTCCGACAGGCTGCTAGAGCTCCCGGAGCTGGCGGAAGTAACCGAACCGGGTGCTGTAGGGTTCCAGCGCGCGATCGGCAGTGGCCTGCAGCAGGCTGGCGATGGAGCCAATGGGCTGGCGGGGATCGCTGGGCGCGGCGAGCAGGTGGTGCCCGAGCTCCTGCAGTCCGGAGCCGATCACCGAGGCGCTTTCCACCGTAGCCTGAATAAACAGCATCTCCGCGACTACAACGTCGCCCACGGTGCGCCGAAAGCGTTCTTCTGCGTTAAATTCGCTGTTCATTCTGCGGATCTCCCTGAAAGCTCAAGCCCTGTTGCGGTGCGCCGATGCACCATCGCCGTGCGTTGCCAGCCCTTCAGCACCCTGTGGAGGCCCGAAAGGCCCACCGTCTCCGGATTGCAGCAAAGTCTGTGCCAGCTGGCGGAGCGCAGCATAGCGGCATAGTGTGACAAAGCAATGTACGAAGCCGGGATTTTTACCGCTCTGGCTGGGTGGCGACGTTCTGCGGTGCCTGGGGTCGCTCGCCCAACCCGGGCAGCAGGCGTCGGGCGAGCCCTGCACAGTCTTCCCCGATCAGGTAAAGCGCGGGCACCATGAGCAGCGTGACCAACAGCGCAAACAGCACGCCGAAGGCCAGCGACAGGACTGCGGGTTTGAGGAATTGTGCGTCGGTGGAGCGCTCCGCCATGATGGGCAGCAGGCCCACGAAGGTAGTCACTGTGGTCAGCAGAATGGGCCGGAAACGGGCGACCCCTGCCTCCAGCACAGCGTCAGCCGCGGATGCGCCGCGCTCACGCAAGCGGCGGATGTAGTCCACCAGCACCAGGTTGTCATTCACCACCACACCCGCCGCGGCGCCGATGCCGAAGTACGAGAACAGCGCCATGGGGGTTGCGAACAGCAGGTGTCCGTAGACGGCGCCCATGAAGCCGAAGGGAATCGCCGTCATGATCAGCAGGGGCAGCGCGTAGGAGCGGAAGGCCACGGCGATCAGCGCATACATGGCGAAGAGCGCTACTGCGTAGAGGGCGATGATTTCGTCAAAGAACGCCTGTTCGGTTTCCTGCTCACCACCGCGCAGGATCACCAGGTCCGGATAACGCTCCTGCAGTACGGGCAGGAAGTTCTCCTTGAGGTCCTTGTTCATGTCGCTGGCCAGCTCCGGCGCGGCCTCCGCTGAGATGCGCACCATGCGCTCGCCGTCCTGGCGCTGGATCCGGTCCACAGCGTTGTTGACCTCCACATCTACCACGGCGAGCAGGGGGATTTCACGTCCGTCCGCGGTCCTCACCCGGAAGCTGTCAAGGCTTGCAAGCTGTGCGCGCAGTTCCGCAGGGTAGCGCAGCATCACCCGGACATCACCGTGCTCCCTGGGCAGGCGTTGAATTTCCTCGCCATAATAGGCCTGGCGTACCTGGCGCGATACATCGGCAAGGCTGATGCCCAGTTTCTCGGCGCCCGGACGCAGGCTCAGGTGTATTTCCTCACTCCCGGCCCGCAGGCTGTCGCGCACGTAGTAACTGCCCTGATAGCTGCGCAGTTGGGCCTGCAGGTCGTTGCTCGCAGCGCGCAGGACGTCCAGGTCCCGGTGCCGCAGCACCCAGGTGATGGCCGCGCCCTGGTCGTTAAGGGTGTAGCTGACTTCGATCTCTTCCGCATCCGGGATGTCGCCCACCAACTCGCGGAAACGCTCGGCGGTCTCGCGGGCAGACAACGCCCGTTCTTCCGGTGGCGACAGGCTGACGATGGCGATGACACTGTCGCGTCGGGAGCGCGTATACCAGCCCTCCACCAGGGAGCCGCTGCCACCCTCGGCGGCGGCCTGTGACTCCACTTCGGCAATCAGCTGCTTCTCGGCTTCCTGCAGCCGCGCCAGGACGGCCAGTGAGCGGGAGTAGGGGGCACCGCTGGGCATCACCACATTGATGTGAACCTGTTCGTTCTGCACCTCGGGGAAAAAGGTGAACTTGACCCAGCCGGCACCGAACACGCCAAGGCTGAGGATGAAGGCTGCGGTGAACAGGCTGGCGGTCAGGTAACGGTAGTCGGTCCCCAGCGCAAGCAGGCGGCGATAGCGGGTGTTGGCAAAAGCGACGATACCCTCTTCGAAGCGTCGCTGGCGCAGCCGCCAGGGGCCGAGGTGTTCACGGTGTTCCAGGTGGCGCAGGTGGGCCGGCAGTATGCAGAATGCCTCGATCAGGGAGATGGTCAGCGCCGCGGTAATGACGATGGAGAACTGGCGCGTCATGTTGCCGCCTTCGATGTCCACGAAAAACCAGGGCGCGAAGGCGATCATGGTGGTGAGCACCGCGAACACCACGGGGCGCGCGACGGCATAGGCGCCGTCAATCGCCGCGTCGATGCCGCCGCCGGCGTGGGCATGCTGGTGAATGCTCTCGCCCACGACAATGGCATCGTCCACCACAATGCCCAGTACCAGCAGGAAGGCGAACGTGGACATGACATTGAGCGAGACATCGTTGGCTGGCAGGACCGCGAAGGTGCCCACAAAGGCGACTGCAATACCGGCAGTTACCCACAGGGCAACCTTGGGGCGCAGTGACATGATCAGGACGAGAAATACCAGCATCAGCCCCAGCCAGGCCGAACTGCCTATCAGGTCCATGCGGCTTTCATAGATGTCTGCAGTATCAAACCAGAGGGTAAGGCTGATTCCCGCGGGGAGCGTGGGGCGCGTTTTCTCCATCCACGCCTTGACCGCCGCGCTGGCCTTCACGACCTGCATGTTGTCGGTTGACAGGATCTGTATGAGGACCGCGGGCTCGCCGTTCAATGTGGCCAGAATTTCATTTTCTTCGTAGCCGTCAATCACCCGGGCGACATCGCCGATGCGCACGGTGGCGCCCTCTGCATTCTGGCGCAGCACGATCTGGCTGAAGTCCTCGCTGTTGTCGGCAAGATTGCGCACGCGCAGCCGCACATCACCCGTAGCGGTCCTGACCTGGCCAGAGGAGAGGTTGATGGAGCTGCCACGGATCGCGCTGGCGACCTCATCGAAACTGACGCCGAAGCGCAACATGGCGGCCTGGGACAGCTCGATAGTGACTTCCTCGCGGCGCGTGCCGAACAGCTCGACCAGTGAGATCCAGGGGAGTGCGGCCACCTCGTCGCGCAGGTCCTCGGCCAGTCGCGTGAGCTCACGTTCGCTGACCTCGCCGTGCACGGCCACGCGGATCATCTCTTCGCGGAAGTCGCTGCGTTTCACCCGCGGGGGCTCGATGTCCCGCGGCAGCGCAGTCACTGCATCCACACGATTCTTTACATCGTTCAGGAATTGCTCGAGGTCCACGCCGGGCCAGGTGCTGACCTCCAGCCTGGCAAGACCCTCGGAGGCCGTAGAGGAGACGCGTTTGACATTGTCGAGGTCATCGAGAGACTCCTCGATACGCAGTACGACCTGCTCCTCGACCTCCTGCGGGGCTGCCCCCGGCCAGGTGACCTCAATCTCGACCTGGTTGATCTCAAAGCGGGGAAAGGCCTCGCGCTCCATACTCACGAAACCGAGGGCGCCAGCGAGCAGGATGCCCACCATCAGCAGGTTGGCAGCGACCGGATTGTGTACCCACCAGCCGATAAACGCGCGCATTCAGCCGTTCCCCGATTCGGCGATTGCCGACAGTGCCATGCCCTGCACCGGGTTGCGGATGGCCGAGGTAATCACCTGTTCGCCGGGTTGCAGACCATTGCCGATCACCACGCGCGTGGCGCTGCGCGACAGCACCTCGACATCCCGGGTAGCCAGCAGGCCACTGCTATCCAGCACATGCACTTTGTTTCCCGGTCGCAGGGCGGCGGGGGGAATCAGCAGGGCGGCGTCCAGTGTGCGGCCGGGGATGGTCGCCTCTACGAACAGCCCGGCGGCCAGCGGCATGCCCTCTGCCGACGCCCCACGCCCGTAGGGTTCCTGGACTTCGGCCATGGCGTACAGCATGCGAGAACCGGGATCGATGGCGGCATCGAGTCGCCGTAGTTGCCCCTGCCACTGATGCTGTCGACCGGCCACGATAGCGCTGAGGATCACCGGAGGCTCCTGCCCTGGCGCTGCGGTGTAGCCGATGGGCAGGTCGAGGGCTGCGAGCTGATCGTCACTGAGTGGCAACCGGATCTCCACGCGGTTGGTGGCAAATGCCCGGCCCAGCGGTGTGCCCGGGGTGACGTACTGGCCGACATTGACCAGGGTGCTCAGCAGGCGCCCGTCGAATGGCAGGTGAACCCGGGTGCGCTGGAGATCGAGTTCAGCCTGCTCAAGGCGGGCGCTCGCCGCTTCCAGCATGGCCCGGGCCTCTGTGAGCTGTGGTTGCTTCAGGGCCAGCGGGGAGGCGTTCGGTTCGTTGCGCAGTTGCTTGCGCGCCACATCGGCATCGGCCAGGGCCTGCTGCACCCTCACCTCGGCCTCGGCCACGGCGGCACGGGCCTCGCTCAGCGCGAGTCGGTAGTCGGTATCTTCGATCTGCAGCAGAGTCTCGCCGGCGGCGACGCGGCCGCCCTCGGTAAACTCCGGAGATACCGCGACAATCCGCCCGCCTACCTGTGTCACCAGGTCGAGTTCGGTTGCAGCCCGCACTTCACCCTGTGTCCGGACACTCAGCTGCGTCTGCTCGGCACGCACCGTAGCGGTGAAAACGCTGATCGGACGCACCGGTGTTGTGTCCTGTTCGGGCTCCGGCGCGGCGGCGTGCAGCGCTGCGTAGCCCGCGAGGGCGGCAGCGATGACCAGCACCGGGAGTAGTGTGCTTTTCATTGTTATTGGCATGGCATGCACCTGTGCTTCGCGAATACCGGGTTCTGGCACCTGCATGCCAGCAGCTCGGGTAAGCAACCCTCTAATCAGACGGTTTGTCACGGCGTTGACGCAATGCGATTGTAAATTTTTCACACATTCGCGAGGCTTGTGCCCGCAGTGTGGCGATTCCCGCCAATCAGGCTTCGCTGGCAGTGTTCCACCGGCTGCGCCGCTCGCCGGGTTGAATTTCCTGCGGTAACACGAACCAGCGCAGTGCTTCGTTGCTGTCGCTCAAGATCAGCGGCGCAGCTGTTGGATTGGCGAGTGGTTCCTGCAGTAGGCGTTCTGCCTGCTGCAAGTGGGTATCCAGTGGCCTGGCGGCTGTTTCGGGCGGCCGCGGTTGCGTGTTCAGCCAGCTGAGACCAGTGAAGGGCGGCGGCGTCTGCTGCTGCGCGCGGTGGTGGCGCCAGACCCCGTGGCTCGCGTGCCACGCGTACTGGGGCAGCATACGCCATCCGTGCTCCGCCACCAGTTCGAAGGCGCGCAGCAGGTATTCGAGCTCGGCTTCGTCAATAAAGTAATTGAAGTTGACGCGCACCCAGCCCGGTCGCATCAGGCTGTCGCCATCGCGGATTGCGGTCTCGAACCGCTGGCTGCGTTCGCTGTCGATGCTCAGCAGGCTATGGGCGTATGGCCCGGCGCAGGAGCAGCCACCGCGCACCTGGATACCGAACAGGTCGTTGAGCAGTGCCACCACGAAGCCGTGGTGCAAATCGTGTTCGCCGTGACGAAATCGCAGGGAGAAAATGGGCAGGCGTGCGGCGGATGTCGGACCGAGCACTTCAATGTTTGCGCAGCGGCTAAAGCGTGCCAGTGCGCGGGCAGCGAGGTCCGCCTCGCGGGCGGCAATGGTATCCGTCCCGACGGCCTGCTGCAGGGAAAACACGAGGCCGGCGCGGATGGACTCGACGATGGCCGGCGTGCCGCCTTCCTCACGGCGCTCGGTGTCCCCTGTGTAGACGTGCGCCGTGGCGTTGACCCAGCTCACGGTGCCGCCACCCACAGTAGCCGGCACGCGGTTCTGGAACAGCGCGCGTTTGGCAACCAGTATGCCCGGTGTGCCCGGCCCGCCGACGAATTTGTGGGGCGACAGGAAAATGGCATCCAGCGGGTCTGCGCCGTTCATGTCGATGGCCACGTAGGGTCCGGCAGCGGCGTAGTCCCAGAAGGCGAGTGCGCCGTGCTCCTTCAGCAGGCGAGTAATGCCGGTGACATCGCTCTTGATGCCGGTGACGTTGGAGGCTGCAGAAAAGCTGCCAATCTTGCGTCTGCGTGTGCCGTATTTCTGCAGGGCTGCGGCGAGGTGGGCCTGGTCGATGCCCCCTGCGGCGTCGAGCGGAATCACCTCGACGGTGCACAGGCTCTCGCGCCAGGGCAGTTCGTTGGAGTGGTGCTCATAGGGGCCAATGAACACCACCGGCCGGTCTTCCTGTGGGATACCCTGCGCAAGCGCGTAACGGTCGGCGAGGTCAGCCGGCAGCCGCAGGTTCATGATGTCGATAATCTTGTTGATGGCAGCGGTGGCGCCGGACCCACAAAAAATCACACTGTCCTCAGCGCCTGCGTTGACCGCGTCGCGAATCGTGCTGCGCGCCGCCTCCCGCAGTGCCGTGGTGCGCGCGCCTGTGAATGCGGTTTCCGTATGCGTGTTGGCGTAGAAGGGCAATACATCGTTGCGGATGTAATCTTCAATGAAGGTCAGGCTGCGGCCCGAGGCGGTATAGTCGGCATACACCAGAGGCTTTTCACCGAAAGGTGTGGCAATGCTGCACTGTCTGCCGATGACGGCGTCGCGTATGCGGTCGATGAGAGACGACATGGGGTTGCTCCTCGCAGGGGGTGGATGGTCCCGATCAAGGCCACCAGTGTACGCGCGATGCGCCGGTACATTGTCCGAAAATGTCCGTAAAATAACCGGTATCAAGAAACATTGTTCCGGAAATAAGGCATAATTCGACAATATTGTTCTGTATTGGAGTTGGCCATGGTTGTTCTCGATAACCAGGATAAACAGCTGCTGCGACTGCTGCAGGGGGATGCATCGCTGTCGGTCGGTGACCTCGCCGAGCGTGTGGCGCTGTCCAAGTCGGCATGTTGGCGCCGGTTGCAGAAGCTTGAGGAGGCAGGTGTGATACGGCAGCGCGTCACGCTGCTCGATCCGGCCAGTATCGGCCTTGGGCTCACGGTATTTATCACCATTCGCACCAACCAGCACAATGCGGCCTGGGTGGAGCAGTTCCGACAGATTGTGCAGGAAGTGGAGGGCGTGCTGGAGGTTTACCGGCTGGGCGGGCAGCTCGATTACCTGTTGAAAGCGGTGGTTGCGGATATGCCCGGCTACGACAGGTTGTACCAGCGCCTGATCGCTGCCGACCTGTTTGACGTCTCGGCAAGTTTTGTCATGGAGGAAATCAAGGCGACCACGGCGTTGCCGCTGGGGTAAGAGGCCGCCGGTCGCTGACCGGCGGCCCCGGGGTCAGGCAAAGTTCTTGTTCACGAAGTCCCAGTTAACCAGGGCCCAGAAGGCGTCCAGGTACTTCGGGCGCGCGTTGCGGTAATCGATGTAGTAGGCGTGCTCCCACACGTCAACAGTGAGCAGCGGTGTCACGCTGCTGTCGGTGAGCGGTGTTTCGGCGTTGCTCGTGTTGACAATTGCGACGGTGCCATCGCTGTTTTTCACCAGCCAGGTCCAGCCGGAGCCGAAATTGCCGACGGCGGCATCGGTGAAGGCCTTCTTGAACTCGGCAAAGGAGCCGAAAGCGGCGTTGATTGCAGACGCGACCGCGCCTGTGGCTTCACCGCCGCCATTCGGGCTCAGGCACTCCCAGTAAAAACTGTGGTTCCAGACTTGAGCAGCGTTATTGAAAATGCCGCCGGAACTGGTCCGGATCACTTCCTCCAGCGACTTGCCTTCAAACTCAGTGCCGGGAACCATGCCATTGAGCTTTTCGACATAGGTGTTGTGGTGTTTGCCATAGTGGTAATCGAGCGTCTCGGCTGAGATATGGGGTGCGAGAGCGTCGCGTGCGTAGGGCAAAGCGGGAAGTTCAAAAGCCATGTTGTTGCCTCCGGAATGTTCAGAAGTCGTGGGTTGTCCATCGTCCAGACGGTGTTTTGTGTCGTCGGCGCATCACTGAAACGCCGCCGCTGTTATTGGAGGAGGTCCAGCGAGGTGCGCGATTATAGCGTTTTTGCCCTGCTGCTGGCCAGTTTGCGGCGAGCAGCGCGTCGCCACGGCGCAGGCGCGGTCATTGTGCGTGGTTGCCCGAATGCATTATGGTAGGTCGAGGGCCTGAACTTCTCGCACCGGCCCGGTGCGCTTGCATGAGGTGTCCTGCCATGTTGCTGTCGATTGTCCTGTTTATCCTGCTCCTGTTGACCGTGTTGCTGTTGCGTCCCTCGCTGGCCGCGGGCTCGCTGCTGGTCGGCCTTGGGGCTTTCGTCCTGTCGCTGGGCGAGGGCGGGATGTGGCTGGTTTTCCTGCCCACGCTGGCCGTGCTCCTGCTGCTGAATGTTGCATCCTGGCGCAGGGAGTACCTGGTTGCCCCGGTATACCGGCTGCTGCGCAAGGCCATGCCGCCGATGAGCAGCACCGAACGTGAGGCTCTGGAGGCGGGCACCACCGGCTGGGACAAGGCGCTGTTCAGCGGGCAGCCCGACTGGCAGGCCTTCAGCGCCCTGCAGCCGCCGGCGCTGACCGAGAGCGAGCAGGCGTTTCTGGACAACGAAGTTGAAACCCTGTGCGGGATGATTTCGGAGTGGGATGTTCACCAGCGGCAGGATCTCTCCCCGGACGTCTGGGAGTATCTGCGTGACAAGGGGTTCTTTGGATTGATCATTCCCGAGGAATTCGGTGGGCGTGATTTCAGTCCCTATGCCCAGAGCCGCATCATGGCGAAGATCGCCAGCCGTTCCATCACCGCCGCTGTCACGGCTATGGTGCCGAATTCGCTTGGGCCGGGCGAGCTGCTGGTCAAGTACGGTACCGAAGCGCAGAAGCAGCGCTGGCTGCCCGGCCTTGCAGACGGTAGCGAACTGCCCTGCTTCGGGCTGACCGGTCCGGAGGTGGGTTCGGACGCCGGCGCGATCCCGGATGTCGGTGTGGTCTGCAAGGGCGAGTTCGAAGGCCAGGAGGTGATCGGCCTGCGCCTCAATTTTCACAAGCGCTGGATTACCCTGGCGCCGGTGGCGACTGTGGTGGGGCTGGCCTTCAAACTGCAGGATCCGGAGGGCCTGCTGGGTGACCCGGACAAGTCAGATTATGGCATCACCTGTGCCCTGTTGCCGGCGAATCACCCCGGTGTTGAAATCGGCCGCCGGCACAACCCGGGCGCGCCGTTCATGAACGGCCCCATCATGGGCGAGGACGTGTTCATTCCCGTCGACTGGATTATCGGTGGGCCCGCAATGGCCGGCAAGGGCTGGCGCATGCTCATTGAGTGCCTCGGCGCCGGACGGGGCGTGTCCCTGCCAGCGCTGTCCACCGCGAGCGGTGCGATGTGTTACCTCATGGTTGGCGCCTACGCACGTATACGCAGGCAGTTCAACATGGAAGTGGGCAAGTTCGAGGGCGTACAGGAGGCCACGGCTGAAATAGCGGCGGGAGCCTACACGCTGGAGGCAATGCGGGAACTGGTCACGCGCTCCCTGGAAGATGGCACGCCTTCGGTCATGACCGCCATGGCGAAATACCACGCAACCGAGTTGATGCGCACGCTGGTCAACCACGGTATGGATGTTGTGGGCGGTCGCGGCATCCAGTTGGGGCCGCGCAACTTCCTGGCCGCGGGCTACCACGCGCTGCCCGTTGCGATAACGGTAGAGGGCGCCAATATCCTGACCCGGTCCCTGATGATCTTTGGTCAGGGTGCGATGCGCTGCCATCCTTATCTGTTTGATGAGATGCAGACCCTTGAAGCGGAGGAGATCCACGAAGGCCTGCGCGAGTTTGAACCGTTGCTGATGGGGCACCTTGGTCACGCGGGGAGTAATTTTGCCCGCCTCGTCACGCTGGGCCTGAGCGGCGCGTACTTCAGCGCGGTGCCTGCCGGGGCCGATGACTTCAGCAAGCGCTGGTACCAGCGCATCAATCATCTGAGTGCCGCCCTGGCCATCTGCGCCGATGTGGCACTGGGCGTGCTCGGTGGCGACCTCAAACGCCGCGAATTGCTGTCCGCCCGACTGGGTGATGTGCACAGCCAGTTGCTTATCGCCAGCAGCCTGTTGAAGTTCCATGCCACCCAGCCGCGCAGCGAGGAGGCTGATGCGCACGCGGCCTATGCGCTGCAACGCGCGCTGCACCTCGCCCAGGAAGCGCTGGTTGCCTACTGCGCAAACTTCCAGCCTCGCGCTCTGGGACTTGCGCTGCGTGCCCTGTGTCTGCCCCTGGGCCGCATCTACCCGGCGCCAGACGACAACAGCATACGCAACCTGGGTGACCTGGTGATGGCGCCCAACCCGGTGCGCAGCATGCTTGCCGAGCGGGTCCACCTGAGTGTTGATCCCGAGGATGCGGTGGGGCGGGTGGAAAGCACCTACCAGATGCTGTTGGCCGTGGAGAAGCCCTTCGTTGCGCTGCAGAAAGCCTGGAGCAAGGGTGAACTGGACGCCGCAACGCTGGACGAGGCCCTGCAGGATGCCGTGAGCAAGCAACTGATCCCGGCGGAGGATGTTGAGCGGGTGCGTGAGTATGACGCGCGCCGCCGGGACTGCGTGCTCACTGACCATTTCGAGGCCTTGCTGTGAAGATCGAATGACCGTCCAGGGGATGGCGCAGCCCCGCGGCGCGGGGCTATCGCCATGAGCGGACGCGTCCCGCGGGGAGGGTGTCGACGGAGGCTTAGCCCTGGCTGGCTGCCAGGGCCTGCTCGATGTCGGCGATGATGTCGTCCACGTGCTCGATACCGACCGAGATCCGCACCATATCCTCACTGACACCGGCAGAGGCAAGCTCAGCGGGGTTCAGCTGGCGGTGGGTCGTGCTCGCGGGATGGCAGGCCAGTGATTTTGCATCGCCGATGTTCACCAGGCGCAGAATCAACTGCAGCGCATCTATGAAGCGTGCACCGGCGTCCTTGCCGCCTTTGATACCGAAACTCAGGATGCCTGAGGCCTTGCCGCCGCAGATTTTCTTGCAGGTTTCACGGTAGGGGCTGTCCTTCAAGCCCGCGTAATTGACCCAGCTCACCTGCGGGTGCTTGCGCAGGTATTTGGCGACCTTTTTCGCATTGTGGCAGTGACGCTGCATGCGCAGGTCCAGTGTTTCCAGACCCTGCATCAGCAGGAAAGCGCTGTTGGGTGACAGCGCTGCGCCGGTGTTGCGCAGCGGCACAACGCGGCAACGGCCGATAAACGCGGCGGGCCCCATGGCTTCCGTATACACCACACCGTGGTAGGAGGGGTCCGGTGTGTTCATGATCGCGAAGCGCTCAGGATGTGCGGCCCAGTCGAACTTGCCCGAGTCGACAATGGCGCCGCCGATGGTTGTGCCGTGGCCGCCAATGTACTTGGTCAGCGAGTGCACGACGATGTCCGCGCCATGTTCAAAGGGGCGGCACAGCGCCGGCGTGGCCACGGTGTTATCGACGATCAGGGGCGCGCCCGCAGCGTGGGCGATTTCCGCCCAGCGCGCGATATCCACAACATTGCCGGCCGGGTTGCCGATGGACTCGCAGAACAGGGCCTTGGTGTTTTCGTCAATCAGTGCGGCGACCGTGTCGAAGTCATCGGCTTTGGCAAAGCGCGTTTCGATGCCCTGGCGGGGAAACGTGTGCGCAAACAGGTTGTAGGTGCCACCGTACAGCTGGGACGTGCTGACGATGTTGCTGCCGACTTCGGCGATGGCCTCAATGCCATAGCGAATGGCGGCCATCCCGGAGGCCACCGCCAGTGCGCCGATGCCACCTTCGAGCGCCGCCACCCGCGCTTCCAGCACGGCGTTGGTGGGGTTCATGATCCGGCTGTAGATGTTGCCGGGGACCTTGAGGTCGAACAGGTCAGCCCCGTGCTGCGTGTCGTTGAAGGTGTAGGAGGTTGTCTGGTAGATGGGCGTGGTTGCCGCGTTTGTGGCTGGATCGCCATCGTAGCCTGCGTGCAGTGCAATGGTTGCTGGTTTCATCGTGGCATGCTCACTCGCTGTCGAATTTTTGTTGGGCAGGAGGTTAGCAGACGCAGGATGCTTGGCAAGCCCCGCGGGCATCGGTGACCTGGGTCAACTTGCCCTGCAAACTGAAGTGTATACAGTAGCGGTTTCGGTTCGGAAGGAGGCAGCAGATGAAGCTTACGGTCAACGGAACGCTGCGGGAGCTGGATTGTGACCCGGAGATGCCTCTGCTCTGGGCGCTGCGCGACCTGCTGCAGCTGCGCGGTACCAAGTACGGCTGTGGCAAGGGCCTGTGCGGGGCCTGTACCGTGCATCTTGACGGCAAGGCCCGGCGCAGCTGCCAGGTAACCGTGGCGGAGGCCGGCGCGGCGGCGGTGACCACCATTGAAGGGCTGTCCGCCGATGGTACGCATCCACTGCAGCAAGCCTGGCGGGAGCACAATGTACCGCAGTGTGGGTATTGTCAGCCCGGCCAGCTGATGGCTGCCAGTGCGCTGTTGACGGCGAGTCCGACGGCATCGGACGATGAGATCCGCAGCGGCATGTCCGGCAACCTCTGCCGCTGTGGCACCTACCCGCGTATTCATGCCGCGATAAAAAGCGCGCAGGGCAAGGTTCCCCTCGCCGACCAGGCGGGGGATTGACCATGACTGTACTGACTCGCGTATCCCGCCGACGTTTCCTGCAGCTGACCGGCGTTGCTGCCGGCGGTCTGGTACTGGGGGCGGCGCTGCCAGGCCGCGCCGCGCTGGCCGGTGTTCTGGAGCAGTCCAGCGGTGCCGCGTTGAACGTCTTCGTCAGTATCCGGGAGGACGGGACGGTGGAAATCGTTGCGCACCGCTCGGAAATGGGCACGGGTATTCGCACCAGCCTGCCGCAGATCGTCGCGGACGAGATGGAGGCCGACTGGCAGCGCGTGCGCGTGATTCAGGCGCAGGCGAACCCTGCTTACGGGAGCCAGAACACTGACGGCTCTCGCTCGGTGCGCGATTTTTACCCGGTTATGCGGCAGATGGGTGCGGCCGCGCGCACTCTGCTGGAGCGCGCGGCGGCAGATGCCTGGGGCGTGCCGGCGGCACAGTGCGCAGCGCGTAACCACTCGGTCGTTGGCCCGGACGGCCGAACGCTGGGTTTTGGCGAGCTCGCTGCGCGCGCCGCAACGCTGCCCATGCCCGAGCCGTCTACGCTGCGCATGAAACCGGAGTCCGACTTTCGCTATGTGGGCCACGGCCTGCCCATTGTCGACCTGCAGGACATGACTGTAGGCAAAGCCACTTATGGCATTGACGTGCATCTGCCCGAAATGCTGTACGCGAGCATTGAGCGCAGCCCCTGGCTCCAGGGGAGAATAAAGGCACTGGATGCCGACGCTGCGCGCACGGTGGCCGGTGTGAGCGAAATCGTGGAACTGAGGGCAGTGGAGGGCCCGCCCGGTTTCAACCCCATTGAAGGCGTCGCGGTGCTGGCAAGCAACACCTGGAGCGCGCTGCGTGGTCGTGGCGCACTGCAGATTGACTGGACGAGAAGCGAGCACAGCGAGCATGACTCAGCGGCCTATCTCGACGAGCTGGTGGCCCGTGTGGAAGGCGGCCCGGGCGAGGTGCGTCGTCGGCGCGGCGATGTTGAGGCCGCGTTGGCTTCGGCGCAGCAGGTAGTGACCGCGACCTATCGCACCCCTTACCTCGCGCATGCCCCCATGGAGCCCCCGGTGGCTACAGCACGTTTCAGCGACAACGGCTGTGAGGTCTGGGCCTGCACGCAGACACCCCAGGCAACCCGGCAGGCCGTCGCAGATGCCCTCGGCCTGGACGTCGACGCCGTCGTTGTTCACGTGACCCTGCTCGGCGGCGGTTTTGGTCGCAAGTCCAAGCCGGATTTTGCCGTGGAGGCGGCTCGCCTGGCCGCACATGCCGGGCGCCCGGTACAGGTGGTCTGGAGTCGCGAGGACGACATCCGCCACGATTACTTCCACGCCTGCAGCGCGCAGCATTTTCGGGGCGCGCTGGATGTCGGAGGTCGCGTTACCGCGTGGCTTGCGCGGGAAGCCTCACCACCCATCGGCGCCACCTTTGATACAACGGTCAGCATGAACAGCGAGGGCGGACTGTCACAAACCTTCGCCAGTGTCCCCTTCGCTGTGCCCAATCTGCAGATTGAAAGTCATCCGGCGCCCGCTCACGTGCGCATAGGTTGGCTGCGTTCCGTCTATAACATTCCCTATGCCTTCGGCGTCGGCTGCTTTGTCGACGAGTTGGCCCACGCAGCGAGGCGCGATCCGATCGAATTCTGGCTGGCGCTCATCGGTGACGACCGACTGCTCGACTTCAGCGGGGAAGGCTTCTCTTACAGTAATTACGGCCGGTCACTCGAGGACTACCCCTACGATACCGCGCGCCTTGCGGCGGTGATTCGCGCACTCGCGGACCGTATACCCTGGAAAACACCCTTGCCTGCGGGTCAGGGCTGGGGGTTCTCGGTGGCGAACAGTTTCCTCAGTAATATGGCCGTGGCAAGCAAGGTGGAGGTGCGCGACGGCCGACTTCGCGTGCTGGAAATGCACGGTGCACTGGATGCGGGCCGCATCGTCAACCCCGATCGTGTCCATGCACAGATGGAAGGCGGCATGATTTTTGGCCTGAGTCTGGCCTTGAATGGCGAAATCACCTTCGGAGGAGGCGAGGCACAGCAGTCCAACTTTCATGACTATCCCGTTGCCCGAATGCTGCAGGTGCCGCCGCTTATCAGGACCTACATCCTGCCCAGCGAGGCGCCGCCCAGCGGTGTGGGCGAGCCGCCTACGCCACCCGTCGCACCGAGCATTGCCAATGCCGTTTTTGCCGCGTGTGGCCAACGTATACGGGAGCTGCCGTTGGGCAGGCATTTTAATGTATAGGCCATCATCCCGCGGTGTGTCTGTTTGCTACCGGGGAGCCGCCGCATGCGATTGATGTCCCTTGGCCTGGTGCCCCAGATTCTGATCGGTGTCGCGCTGGGTTCGGTGCTGGGCGCAGCGGCCCCGGGAGTTGCCGCGCCGCTCGGTCTCCTGGGCGACCTCTTCGTGGGGATGCTCAAGGCGGTCGCGCCCCTGCTGGTCATGTTGCTGGTTATGTCGGCCATTGCCAATCGACATGAAAGCGGCAGCGACGGGCGCAAGTCGGCCTTCACCCTGCTGCTGTACCTCGTGGGGACCGTCAGCGCAGCGGTGGTGGCCGTCGGCATGAGTTTTGCCTTTCCCCAGCATATCGCGCTGTCTGCTGCAGCCAGTGGCAGTCCGCCGGTCGCTGTCACTGCGGTGCTGAGCGATGTCCTGTTCAAGCTGATCGACAACCCGGTCAACGCGCTGCTCACCGGAAACTTTCTCGGGTGCCTGACCTGGGCGATTCTGCTGGGTATAAGCTTCCGGCGTGCCAGTGCCAGTTTTCGCGAGCACCTGCAGACCCTGGCCACCGGCGTTGCTGATATCGTGCGCCATATCATTCGCCTCGCACCGCTGGGTATTTTCGGCCTGGTGTGCGCAACGGTCGCCAGCACCGGCCTGCAGGCCCTGGCCGGCTACGCCGGCCTCGCCCTGCTGCTGGTGTGCTGTATGCTGGTCATGGCACTGTTGGTCAACCCGCTGCTCGTGTTTCTCGTCCTGCAACGCAACCCTTATCCGATTGTCTTCAAATGTCTCGAGGAGTCTGGAATCACGGCATTCTTCACCCGCAGTTCGGCGGCGAACATTCCGGTTAACCTGAATCTGGCGAAGAAGCTGGGCATCAGCGAGGAGTTGTACACTGTGACCATACCGATCGGTGCCACGGTCAATATGGCGGGAGCCGCCATCACGATCACTGTGCTCACGCTCGCCGCAGCCAACACGCTGAATATCGAGGTGTCTCTGGGGGGGGCGTTACTGCTGTGCATGATTGCAGCGCTGTCCGCCTGTGGCGCCAGCGGCGTGCCCTCGGGGAGCTTGTTGCTGGTCCCGCTGGCGTGCTCGCTGTTCGGCATCCCCCTTGATGTGGCTATGCAGGTGGTGGCGGTTGGCTTCGTGATCAGTGTGATACAGGATTCCGCGGAAACCGCGCTGAATTCAAGTACGGACGTGGTGTATACCTACGCGGCGGACCAGTCGCGACTCTTTGCGCCGGTGTCCAGGAGTACCGCAGCATGACCCTGCGCCAGTATCAGGTGGATGCGTTTGCCGAGCGGGTATTCGAGGGAAATCCCGCCGCCGTGGTGCCGCTCGAGGCGTGGCCGGATGACAGTGTGCTGCAGGCGATCGCGGAGGAGAACAACCTCGCGGAGACTGCGTTTTTTGTTCCCGGCGGGGAGGGCTACGCACTGCGCTGGTTCACACCGGCTGCGGAAGTCGACCTGTGCGGGCATGCCACCCTCGCCGCCGCGCACGTGCTCTACACACAACTGGGCTACGATCAGGCCTGCGCGCGGTTTTTCACCCGCAGCGGTGAGTTGCAGGTGCGTCGTCAGGGAGAGCGTTACCTGATGGACCTACCGGCAGTGCCCGTCGTGTCCTGCCCCACGCCCTCGGGTTTGGTGGCGGCACTTGGCAGCGCGCCGGTAGAGGTGCACCGCGGTGGGGACTATCTGCTTGCCGTGTATGCCAGTGAAGCGGACGTCCGTGGCTTGCGGCCCAACTTTACGCTGCTCAGCGAGCAGCCTGCGCAGGGTGTCATCGTGACCGCGCCCGGCCAGCGGCACGATTTTGTCAGCCGTTTCTTTGCGCCCAGACTGGGTGTGCCGGAGGATCCGGTCACCGGTTCCGCCCATTGCCGGCTCGCCCCTTACTGGGCGGGGCGCCTCGGGAAGGAGCGTTTGTCGGCCCGTCAGGTGTCATCCCGTGGCGGCGAGCTGGGCATCGAGCTGCAGGGAAGCCGCGTGCAGTTTACCGGCAGTGCGGTGCTGTTCCTGGTGGGTGAACTGCATGGTGTGCGGCTTCAGGCAGCGCCGTAGCACTGTTTGACGGCACTGGCTCCCGTCGTGCGTAGCGCCTGGTATTTCTCCCAGAAGCCGGCGTCCACGCTGCGCAGGTAGGCGCTCCGGTTGCCCTGGCGGTAGCGGGTAAGGTGGCGTGGCCCGCCGTTGTAAACCCCATAGGTGGCCCGGGCCAGGTCGTCCACGTTGCCATTCACCGTGTGCTCACCGCGCTTGATCGCGTAGTCCACCAGGTAGTGCGAGAGAATCTCACTGCCTGCACGGGCGTTGTAGCCAACATTGTTCTGCAGCGCCTCGAGGTCGTAGATGTTGCGCCAGACGTGCTGGTTGATCTGCATCAGGCCCACCGAGCCCGCAGAGGAGCGAATTGGCACTACCGTGCCGTTCTCCGCAACGAACTGGCGCCAGCAGGATTCCTGCCATGCAGTTGCACGCACCAGATCCTGGTACAGCGGGAAAAACTCGGCGGGCACAGTGCCGCGGGCGCGTTCGGCCGCAATGCTCTCGTCCAGCAGTTGCTCCATGGCCAGCAGGTAGCGGTCGAGGTCAGCGGTTGCCGGTACCCAGCCGGTTAATAGTTGCACCAGACTCTTGCTCACCGTGCTGGCGTGCACATTCGGTATCAGCCAGGCAAAAGGGCCGGACGCGGCGGTCTCCTCCGGGCTTTCAATGTCCAGTTCAGGCGGCAAGCCCAGCAGCTCCCGCAGTTCGGGATCAACCGCTGTGCTGTAAGCCAACTCATCGTCACTGACGCTGGGGGCCAGCAGGCGGGCCAGGCGGCGCAGGGTCTGGCTGTCGAGCGTAAAGCCGAGTTGCGGCGCCATGTCATCCAGTGCCTGCAGCGCGTTGCCGGCACTGATAAATGCAGCAAGCTCCAGGCTGCGGCCACCCGGCACAGCAAGGGCGTTCTCTCGTAGCAGGGGTGCGAGGCGTGTCCAGGTGGAGAGGAAGAGTCCACGCACCGGGTCGCGTCCGGCGGGGTCAGTGGCCAGGGCATGGCGCAGTTCGTAGCGTGCCTCCATCAGCAAGGCGAGCAATTCCGCGCGCAGTTCCGGGTCTGCCGGTGCTGCAAGGTCTTTGATCAGCCAGGTGGCGAAGGCATCCCAGGCCTGCCAGGCAGCGTCCCAGGCCGCCAGCTCAGCGTCGGTCAGGGGTGCCGGATCTCCTGCGGGCAGGTCGGCGACCACGACGCTGGGCGCGCGCATCGACATCACCACGGTGAGGGCGCCCGGCCTAGCGTGCGCCCCGCGCAATTGCAGCGAACTGGCGACCGCGCTGCGCTCCTCCAACTTCGCCGGCAAGGCATCATGAATCAGTGAGCGCAACTCCGTGAGTGCGGGGCCGAAGTCCAGTGTGATGGCGCCGAGCCGCGGGTGTACCTGATCCTTGATCCAGTCCCAGAGCATCCCCGGCAGTTTCCGGCTGCCATCCTCACTGCTGAGCATGTTGGAATCCGTGACCCGAAAAGATACCCGGTCGCTGCCAGGTGTAACGCGGACATCCTCAAAGGTTTCAATCAGCCCACTCCAGGCGACGGGCAGGCGGCAGCGCCCACCCAGCAGCAGTCCGACCCGCGCATCAATGCGGCTGGTCAGGCGTAGCTGGCCCTGCTCGGTGCCCTCCACCCTGGGGTCGGAGAGTGTCAGCGCATTGCAGGACTTGGAATCGTGGAACAGCTCAGCCTTGCGGTCAGCACCGTTGAACAACTGTGCGGCCAGTGCCTCTTCAACAATGGCAAGATCCAGCTCGAGGGGCAGCTCTATGTCGGTGGCCGCCGTGGGCAGCGCACAGGCCAGCAGCAGCGCGGCACAGAGTGCGCCGCGCAGGTCGAGGAGAGCAGAGTGTTGACGCATGGGGTGCAGCGACCGGTATGCAAGGAAAACCAGGACGGATGATACGCACAGCAGATGCTCCGCGACAGACGGTGGGCAGCAAATATCTTCGGCAAAAAGTCACGCCCGACGCCGGCCTCAGTCGGCCTCTTCGAGGGTTTTGATCAGCGCGTCGACATCAACCGCCTCACCGGCCAACCCGGCGACAATGTCCTTGAGTTGCGTCAGCGAAACGCGGCCCCGCTCACGCGCCAGGGCACGGGTGACATCGTCAATGCCCGCCTGGCCATCGGTCGCCTGGCCAAGTGCCTGATCCAGCCGGTGCATGAACACGGCGGCGCGCGCAGTGACCGGCCCGGAGGAGCGTCGTGTGAACAGAGTGTCAGCCGCTTCCGCCCACGCCGTTTTCCACTCGATGACCTGTGCATAGCGCCAGTCACTGATACCCCCGGTGCGCACCAGGATGGCGGCCGCATAGTACTCTGCCAGCCCTTCAACGATCCAGTCTGCGCGCTCTCCTCCGCTGATGCCCGTCCCGACGTGGATAAGCTCATGAATCAGGCTACTGGTGCGGTTGCCGCTGATCAACGGGCGATCTGCGTGCATAAACAGGGAGCGTGTGCCGGACAGTCCGCCGCGCCACATCGGCTTGCCAGCGGTTACGATCAGCAGGTGCTCGGGAAAGTCGGGCAGCACCCGTTTGACTTCGGGCAGGTTCCAGGCAATGAACGCGAGCGTGTCCTGCAGTCGGTCTCCCTGGCCAGCAGGTGCGGCGACACGCACATCCGTGCCGGCGATGATGTCCTGCCGGCTGGTGATGTCTCCAACGATCAGCCAGCCTTTGGGGCGGGGAAATATCCGCCCGGGGTCGGTGATCAGGTAGCGCGAGGAGGAATCTTCACGAGTAGGGTAGGGGGCGGCAACCGACCATTCTTCCGGCAGCATAAACTGCAATTCGGCTTTGCCCTCCAGGCCCTTGGGCGCGCGCGCGGCGATGGGCGGGACCAGTTTGTCACTGCGCAGAATCGCCCAGTCATCTGTCAGCAGCGAATCATAGCTGCCACTGGCTTTCTGTTCGTCAATCACAAACTCATAGTGCAGGCTGTCTTCCGGCTCGCGCGGTTTCCATACGGCCGTGTTGCCCTCTACGGTCAAACCATGCGCTGCCCGCAGCGAGCGGTGACGCTCCGGGTCCAGTGTCAGGGTCAGCTGGCTCGGTAGCCGCTCGCCGCTCAGGCGTATTTCCACCCGGGCAACGTCGCTGTCCGGTGCAATTTTAGCCTGGTAGAGAATGCCATAATCGGCCGCCTGCACGCGTGTGGCGGCGAGCGGCAGCCAGAGCAGGGCGGTAAGGAGGGTTTTCGTCAAAGCAGACATGGCAACCTGACATCGGTGAGGAGAGGCGCTGAGGATACCAGTGGCGCTGGCAAAAGCCATACCGGTGGCAATTGTGCCAGGCCGGACGTACTATTTCCCTGCGGTCTCAACAATAAGGCAATAACCGACAGGGGGCGTCATGAACGAGAAAAGCAGTTTCGATATCCAGCAGATCATAGAGCAGGTTCGGGCGATAATCACCCAGCCGGTCAGTTATTTTCAGTCGATGCCCAGGGCAGGCGGGTTTGGCGATCCCGTGGTGTTTGTCGCGGTCATGGGTGCCGTCGCAGGTGTCATTGCCGCGCTGTTTGCGCTGTTCGGCTCTGCGGGTGGCCTGCTGGTGGGTGTGTTCGGTGCCCTGATTTTTGGCCCGCTGATGGCTGTTCTGGGGGCGTTCATTGGCGCAGCCGTGCTGTACGTCATTTGGAAGCTGATGGGGTCCACGGAAGATTACGAAGCGGCATTTCGCTGCCAGGCTGCGCTTGCCGCACTGTACCCCGTCAGCGCCCTGCTGGGGATTATCCCCTACATCGGCAGTATCGTGACGATCGCCTGGGCGGCCTGGTTGCTGGTGGAGGCCAGCGTCGCCGTGCATGGGCGACAGCGGAAAACCGCACAGATTGTCTTCGGTGTGCTGGCCGTGCTGTTCATCTTCACCAGCCTGGGCAGCGAGCGCGCTTCCCGTGAGATGGAGGCGCGCATGGAAGCCATGGGCGGCCAGTTCGAGGATCTGGAAGACCTGTCACCCGAGGAGGCCGGCCGAAAAATGGGTGAGTTTCTCAAAGGCCTGGAAGAGGGCGCCCAGTCGGACAGAGATCAGTGAAGAGACCGCCAGCCTAGGGCTGTGCACGCACCCAGGCCAGTTTGCCGCAGAGTTCCTGCGCGCCCTCCAGAGCGCGTGCAGTGGGGCGCTGGATCAGGTCCGGGTTGACCGACACCAGGCCGCCCTCGAGCGCCCGGAGACCCGGGTAGGCTTCCCAGTGCTGCAACCACTCCGGGTGCGCAGTGGCCATGCCGCCGGCGACAATCACGCGAGGGTTGCGCGCCAGCACCGATTCCAGATTGACGCGCGGTGCCAATGTGGCGGCATCCGCAAAAATATTGCTGCCGCCGCAGAGCGTGATGATCTGGCTGATCATGTGGTCTCCGTTGACTGTCTGCAGAGGCCGGTGCCAGATCTGGTAAAACACGGAAAGCGGTTCGGCTGAGGTGTAAGCGCCAGCGAGGTCCGCGAATCCGGTTTCTACGCGCTGTGCTTCGGCTTCACTGACCGCCTGAGTGCCCGCCAACTGTCCCAGGCGGCGGATACTGGCAGCGATATCCTCGAGCGAGCGCAATTCACTGACATACACCGGAACGCCCAAACGCTCCAGTTTCTCCAGTGCGCCGGCGCCGTTTCCCGAGCCCCACATCAGGATGAGGTCCGGTTGGCTGGCGACAATCTGCTCCAGGCTGAATGCATTGAAGGAGCCCACAACAGGCAGTGCGCGCGCCGTTTCAGGAAAATCGCTGTGGCTGACAACGCCGACCAGGCGGTCACCCGCACCGGCGCTGTACAGGTTCTCCACGATGTGTGGTGCCAGGGCTACGATACGCTGCGCAGGTTGCGACAGAGTCACGGTGCGCCCGGCGAAATCGACCACCGTTACCGGTTGGCCCGCACTCGCGGCGGCGTACAGGGCGAGCAGCCAGCACAGGGTGAGGCTGCGCATCACAGGCCGATCACCAGGGGTTGGCGCCCGTTTGGGTGTGGCTGTACCAGCACTTCGGCATGAAACAACTCGCGAAACAAGGCCGGGGTAAGCACCGTTTCCGGGCTCCCGCTGGCCACCGCCTGCCCGCGGTCCAGCACCAGCAGGCGATGGCTCACGCTGGCGGCCAGGTTGACATCATGCACCACCAGTATCACCGCACAGCCGCGCACCGCGATACCGGCGATGGTTGCGGCGAGCTGCTGTTGGTGCGCCAGGTCCAGTGCCGCGGTCGGCTCATCCAGCAACAGCAGGGTGCCGCGCATGTCGTCGGGGTGCCACAGCTGCGCCAGTACCCTGGCCAGTTGCACACGCTGCCGCTCGCCACCGGAAAGCTGCGTATACAACCGGTTGCGCAGGGAGAGTGTATCCGTGGCCCGCAGCACCTGGCGCACAATGTCCTGGTCGACGCGTAACCCGGTGCTGTGTGGCGTGCGTCCCAGCAGCACCACTTCTTCGACGGTGTAGGGAAAATTCAGCAGTGAGAGCTGGGGCAGAAACGCGCGCTGTTGAGCCAGTTGCTGCCGCGGCCAGCTCTCCAGCGCGCGACCGGCAAACAGCACGCTGCCGCTGGTGGCGGCAAAGTCCCCCGCGAGCAGCCGCAGCAGGCTGGACTTGCCGGCGCCATTGGTGCCGATCAGGCCCATCACTTCTCCCGGCGCAAGACTCAGGCTGATGTCCGTGAGTACGGGGTCACCCCAGGGCGCGGCATCCACGCTCTGCAACGCTAGCAGGCTCATGTCTGCATCCCGTACTGGTGGCGCTGACGTAGCAGGGAGATGAAGAACGGCACGCCGATCAGCGCGGTGATGATGCCCACCGGCAGCTCTGTGGGTGCCAGCACGATACGCGACAGTGCATCGGCGCAGACCAGCAGGATGGCCCCGGCGAGTGCGCTGGCGGGAAGCAGGGTGCGGTGATCGGGCCCGATCAGCAGGCGCACGATATGCGGCACCACCAGGCCGACAAACGCGATGGTGCCCACCAGCGCGACCGATGTCCCCACGCCCACAGCCACCCAGGCGATCAGTGCCAACTTGGTGCGGTTGACCGGTATACCCAGATGGCGCGCTTCCGACTCACCCAGCAAAAGCGTGTTGAGCGGCAGGGCGTATTGCGGTAGCGCCAACAGCACGGCCCCGGCGACTACCGAGGCCAGCAACAGGCGCGGCAGGTTGGCACCGTCCAGCCCGCCCATTTTCCACAGGCTGATCTGGCGCAGGCGCTCGTTGTCGGTGAAAAACTCCAGCAGACTGCCGGCAGCGCCGGCCAGCGCGGTAATAGCGATACCGGCCAGCAACATGGTGGCGACAGAGGTGCCGTTCTCCGAACTGGCCAGTCGATAGACGAGCAACACCGCCAGGACACCACCGGCGAAGGCGCCCAGTGATACCAGGCTCAGGCCGGCAAGGCCGGACAGGCTGCTGCCCCCGGCCACAATCAGCACAGAGGCGCCCAGTGATGCGCCAGCGGTGACGCCAATCAGCGATGGGTCCGCGAGGGGGTTGCGAAACAGCCCCTGCATGGCCGCGCCGCTCATGGCCAGAGTGGCACCGATAATGCCGGCCAGCAGGACCCGCGGCAGGCGAATCTGCTGCACGATCAGAGTGGCCTGGCCGCGGTCGCCTCCGAGCAGGACCGCCAGCGTATCCGAGGGCGCAATGTGTACGGCGCCCGTGCCGAGTGCCAGCAACATGGCCAGAGGCAATGTGACAGCGAGGAGCAACAGCAGCCGCTGCGCCCGACGCCGTCGATCGATGACGTTAGTAATCAACGCCGAGCCGGGCCTTGATGCCGGCATTATAGGCGTGTTTGATTTCCTTGACCTCGGACACGGTGTCCATGATGTCCTGTAGCGCCTTGCCGCCACCCCGGCCCGTGACCACCACGCTCTGTTCGGCCGGCCTGCCGGCAAGGGCCGCGAGCACCGTCTCTTCGGGCAGGTAGTCAAAGGCCAGCATGTAGGTGAGTTCGTCCAGTACGACAAGGTGGTAGGCAGGGTTGGCCAGCATCGCTGCGGCCTGCTCCCATGTGCGCTTGGCGGCCGCGATATCTGCGCTGCGATCCTGGGTGTCCCAGGTGAACCCCGTGCCCATCTGATAGAAGTCTACCTGCGGACAGTGCTCCCGCAGGTAGATCTCCTCGCCGGAGAGCTGCTCGCCCTTGATAAACTGCACAACGCCGACTTTGTAGCCGTAGCCGAGGGCGCGCATGACCATGCCGAAGGCGGAACTGGATTTGCCCTTGCCATTGCCGGTGAGCAGTATGCCTACGCCACGTTCGGTGCTGGCAGCATTGATGCTGGCATCAACATTCGCCTTCTGCTTCTGCATGGCCTTCTTGTGTCGTTCGTTCTTGCGGTCATCTGTCATGGTGGTGCTCCTAGAAACTGTAGCGCAAGCCCGTGTAGGCGGCGCGTTCGCTGCTGCGATAGCTGGGGATTTCCTCATAGCTCGCATCCAGCAGGTTTTCCACCCGGCCATACACTTCGAGGCGCGGCGTGAAACGGTAGCGCACGTTCATATCGACCACGTCGTAGTCGTCGAGCTTCGAGCCGTCGAACTCCTGGGCATCACGGGATGCGCGCAGATTCAGGCTGAGTAACAGCTGCTCCCCGAGCGAATGCCATTGCAATCCCAGATTGGCGAGATGTCGGGGGCGATACACCCGTTGGCCACCGGCCGCGGTTTCGGTGTCGTTGTACGTGTAGTTACCCTGCAGGCTCAGCCCCATGGGCAGCGGGACGTCAGCCATCAGCTCAACGCCGCTGGAATCGCTGTTGTCGCTGTCCTGGAGATAGCCCGAGAAGCTCTCCAGGTCGAAGTAGATTTCGTCCTCCACCTGTTGTCTGAAATACACCGCCTCCAGTACCAGCCCGCTGTTATCGTACCAGCCGACACCGAGGTCATAGCCCTCGCTGCGTTCTTCCTGCAGCACGCTGCCTGTGGCGGGCGGGCTGGCAAAAAAGCTCTTGTTATAGGCGATTTCGTACAGGCTGGGCGCGCGAAATCCGGTGCTCCAGGCGGCTTTGAGCTTCACTTCACCGGCATTCAGGGCCGGCAGCAGGTAGGCGGCACTGACGCGATAGGAGTCGTGACTGCCGAAGTCTTCATTGTCGTCGTACCGTGCACCGGCGGTAAAGAACAGCTGGTCGGCGACGCGGCCCTGGTACTCCAGGTAATAGCCGGTCTGGTCGCGCTCGGTGTCGAAAGTGCCATCGTTCAGTGACTGCGTCTCGTGGTCGACGCCGTACACCAGTTGCAGGCTGTCTCCGGATGCGTAACTGCCGAGATAGGTCACACGGGTCAGATCGCCCTCGGTGCCAAAACCGGGCAGGCCAGCGGTAAACAGCTGCCGCTCCGTTTCGCTGCGATTGTAGGCGAGCTCATGCTGGAACTGTTCGCCGCGGAAGCTGGCAGCGGCGCGCAGCGCCTGCTGCTGGTAGCTGTCTGCACAGCGATTACTGGGTGCGAAGGTATCCACGGTAAAGCAGTTGTCGTACGCATTGTCACTGTCGACATCGCGGCCGACCAGTTCCAGACGCAGTTGGTCGCTGACATTCCAGCCCGCCCGGGTATGCAGGGTGCGGTTGTCGTAGCCGTCGTCGTCTGCCGGATCTGTGTCGGTCGTGCGTGAATTGAAGCCGTCGGTGCTGTAGTCAGCGATTGACAGGTTGCCATCGAGTTGCTCGTTGCCGGCGTGGAACTCCGCGCTGTATTGCGAGGTGCCATAGCGCCCGGCTTCAGCGGCGAGCTGCCCACCCGCACCGGGTTGCGTGGCGCGGGTGCTGATGTCGATGACGCCACCGGCATCGGCGCCGTACATCAGCCCCTGGGGGCCGCGCAGGATTTCCACGCGCTGCACACCGCTGCTCAGCAGATGCTCCAGGCGCGGGCCGAACTGCGGTGCGGTGGTGTCGGACACATTGATCCCGTCAATCAACAGCAGGGTGCGATACGCCTCCTCACCGCGTATCCGCAGCGAGGACACTTTACCGGCACCCCCGTTGTTGGTCACCGCCACGGATGGTGCCGTGCGCAGGATGTCCTGCAGGCTGGCAAAGCCGAGGCGTTGAATATCCTCGGCGCTGATGACCGATACCGAAGTGGCGACTTCGCGCAGGGGCATGGCGACGCGCGAAGAGCTGATGACAATCTCTTCCAGGGCCGGATTGGTGGTATTGCCCAGGGCGGGCAGAGTGGTAGCCAACGCAACGGCGCCGGCGAGTTTTACTGCTTTCATAGGTAGTCCTCAATGCCGTGACACAGGTGGCGATTGAGGGAGGGAATCAGGGAACGCAATGCGGGAGAGGCATCATGCAACCTTCAATGAAGCCCTCCGCTCCATCGTTGCTCGTAACAGGCAGGTATCGGGCTCACAGAGTGCTCTGTTTACCGTTGCGGGGGCAGCGGAGGGATCGGCGCGGTGCCTTACCTCACTTCCCATTTAACCTGCCCAGCCGTGTCGAGTGACACCGGCGGCAGGCACCTGGTACGTCGCGCACTGTAGAGCGCGCGGCGTGGACTGTCAATTGTCCAGATTATGTCGACATGATGCAGGCGTCGTTCCCCGGGCGCGCATCGCGTAGAATGACGAGCCAGAGGCGAAAAGAGAGCGTTCATGACAGTGTCAGCAAAACAGGAAGCGCTGGTAGCGGAGCTACTGGGTAGAAAGCCCCGCGGGCTGCGGGAGGTCGCCGTGGCGGATACGCAGGGCCAGCCGCAGGTGATTCGCGTGGCGTCCCTGGTCGAGAGCACGCCGTTTCCTACCCTGTTCTGGCTGGTGGATCCGGCACTGAACTACCGCATCGACCGGGAAGAGGCGAGCGGACTGATTGCGCGCCTGCAGCAGCAGGTCGATGGTGATAGCGCGCTGCAGGAGGGTATGGCCGCTGACCACGCCGCCCACATCCGACTCCGCGATGCCTACCTGAGTGCTGAGGAGCGGGCATCCCTGCAGCGCCTGGGGTTTGTCGAGGTGCTGCGCCAGCGCGGGATCGGCGGTATCGCCGATTTCCAGCGCATACGCTGCCTGCACACCTGGTATGCGGCCCATCTGGTGGTGCCCAATACCATCGGTGGCCTGCTGGACGCGCATTGGGCGGCCGGGGCCCTCGCCTCGGGGGAGACCTAGCGCATGCAGAGTGCCAACCAGGCCGTTCTGCAGGCGGCCTTCGCCTGGCTGCAGGAGATGCCGGAGATCCCGGTGTGGTTATGCACGGTGGCCTCGGTGCAGGGCTCTGCGCCGCGACCGCCGGGGGCGCTCCTGGTGTGCAATGCCCGCGGCGATCAATTGGGGTCGCTGTCTGGCGGCTGCATTGAAGAGGATCTGTTGGAGCGCCTGCGCTCCGAAGCGCTGCCGGTGGCAGGTGCCGAGCTGGTGCCCTATGGCGTCACGGCGGAACAGAATGAGCGCCTGGGTTTGCCCTGTGGAGGCTTGTTGCAGGTGTTGCTGCAGCGGCTCGAACCGGCCCGGGACCTGCCCTGGCTGGCTGCAGCCCTGGAGGCGATCGCGGCGCGGCAGTGCTTGCAGCGGAGCGTCGCCATTCCCGCTGGCAGCACGCAGTGGTGCTCCGTGGTGTCCCACGTGCCACTGCAATTGCAGCCCGGCGAATTGTGCCAGACCTTTGGTCCGCAAATGCGCATGCTGCTGGTGGGTGCGGGGCAACTCAGCCAGTCCCTCGCCGAGCTGGCACTGGCGATGGATTACGATGTGCTGGTCGTCGATCCGCGTGAGGGATTGCGTGCGCAGTGGCAGGGCCCGGCTGTCTCGCTGCTGGGTGGGATGCCGGACGACGCCGTACGCGCATACGCCAGTGACCGCCACAGCATCGTTATTACCCTGACGCACGATCCGCGCATTGATGACATGGCGCTGATGGAAGCCCTCACTACCGAGGCCTGGTACGTGGGTGCCCTGGGATCGCGGAAAACCACCGAGAAGCGTTTGCAACGGCTGCGGCAGCTGGGTCTGGACGCTGCGCAACTGGCGCGCTTGCATGCCCCTGTCGGGCTGGATATCGGCAGCAAGACACCGTTGGAAATCGCGGTGTCTATCATGGCTGAGCTGGTCAGCCTGCGCCGCCAGAGCGTCGTCGCGTGACTGTCGGGGTCTTGCTGCTGGCCGCCGGGGAAAGTCGGCGTTTTGGCAGCGACAAGCGCCGTGCCCGGCTGCCGCACGGCCCCCGGTTGCTGACCGTCGTGGTCGACACGGTGCGCCGGACAGGTTTGCCGCTGCGCGTCTGCCTTCGCCCCGGGGAGGCAAGCCTCGCGGAGGAGTCCGGGCTGGAGTCAGGTGAGGTGCTCGTCTGCACGCAGGCTGCAGGCGGTATGGGCCACACACTTGCAGAAGGCGTGGCACAGCTGCCGTCCTGGGCAGGCGTGCTTGTTGCGCTGGCAGACATGCCCGGGATTCGGGTGGACACATTTTGTCAGGCAGCCGCCGCGCTGACCCCTGAGCGTATTGTCGTGCCGGAATTCCGCGGGCGTCCCGGGCACCCGGTCGGTTTCGGCCGTGACTGGTTTCCCCGGTTGCGGCAGTCGACCGGCGACGCCGGTGCGCGGGCGCTGGTTCAGGAGGCGGGAGGCTTGTGCGACAGGCTCGCAGTGACTGATGCGGGTATCCTGCGCGACATTGACTATCCGGACGATCTCGGCGGCTGGTCTACGGGCCCTGCATAAGCTGCAAGCGCCGGTTCGCCGGTGCTATAGTACCCGGCTTTGCATTTGCCACCGGGACATCCATGACAACCAATACTGATGATTTGCGCATTCGGCGCACCAATGAACTTATCGCACCGCAGCAGCTGATCAGCGACATCGCGGTGAGTGACACGGCGGCCCAGACCGTGACCGCCGCGCGGCAGGCGATCCACAACATTCTCGTCGAAGAAGATGACCGCCTGCTGGTCGTGGTGGGCCCCTGTTCCATTCACGACCCGGACGCGGCGCGTGATTACGCGGCGCGCCTGAAGCGTGTCGCCGAGGTACTGCAGGCTGACCTGCAGGTGGTGATGCGGGTGTACTTTGAGAAGCCGCGCACAACGGTAGGCTGGAAGGGGTTGATCAACGACCCGGACCTGAACAACACCTTTCAGATCAACAAGGGCCTGCACCTTGCTCGCAAGTTGCTGGCAGATCTGGCCGCCATGGGTCTGCCCTCGGGCACCGAGTACCTGGACCTTATCAGCCCGCAGTATGTGGCGGACCTGGTGGCGTGGGGTGCCATTGGTGCGCGTACCACCGAAAGTCAAACGCACCGCGAACTGGCGTCGGGACTGTCCTGCCCGGTCGGGTTCAAAAATGCCACGGATGGCGACATCCAGGTGGCGATAGACGCGATCAAATCCGCCTCCCAGCCGCACCACTTCCTCTCGGTGACCAAGCAGGGGCACTCGGCGATTTTCCAGACTGCCGGCAACGAGGATTGCCACGTTATCCTGCGCGGGGGTAAGCACCCGAATTACGACATGTTCTCCGTGGATGATGCCGCTGCCATGCTGCGCAAGGCCGGCCTGCCAACCCGCATCATGGTAGATGCAAGCCACGCCAACAGTCGCAAGATCCCCGCGCGGCAGGTGGACGTGATTCGTGATATCGGCGCGCAGGTGGCGCGGGGCAATCGTGCCATTTTCGGACTGATGATCGAAAGCAACCTCGTGGCGGGCCGCCAGGACGTGGTGGCGGGGGAGCCGCTGGTTTACGGCCAGAGCATTACCGACCCTTGCATCGACTGGCCCCATACAGAAGATCTGTTGGTCGAGCTGGCCGCCGCTGTGCGCGCCCGGCGGGCACAGTAACCGGGCCCACCACGCCCAACGGGAGGAACCATGTTCAGACGTCTGTGTTGGCTACTCGCCATGGTCCTGCTGGCGGCCTGCGGTGAAGGTGCGCGCGAGGAGGCTGGCCCCGGGCTGCCAGCGATCAGTGAGCACACCGCTGGCATGCAGTACATGGAGGGCTTCCAGAGCCTGTACTGGGATGAGGAGCGGGGACGCCTGTACCTCGAGATTGGCGAGTTCGAACAGCCCTTCATTTACGTCAGCAGTTTGTCCAGCGGGGTTGGCTCCAATGATCTCGGCCTGGATCGCGGTCAGCTGGGCAGCACCCGTCTGGCGCGCTTCACCCGGGTAGGGGACAAGGTGCTGTTGATGGCCGATAACCCGCTCTACACCGCCCGTAGCAACAATGCGGACGAGCGCCGCGCGGTTGATGAGGCCTTCGCCCGCTCTGCGCTGGCCAGTTTCCCGATTGTGGCAGGCAGTGCCGGGCGCGTGCTTGTCGACGGCACAGATTACTTCCTCAGCGATGTGCATGGCGTCGCGCGCCGCCTGCGCGACCGGGATGAGGGCGAATACCGCACAGACCCGGCGCGTTCGGCGGTCTACCTGCCGCGTACCCGCACGTTTCCAGACAATACCGAGGTGGATGCGCTGGTGACGCTGGCCGGCGAGCCTGCCGGCGAGCAGCTGGCCACGGTAACCCCGGACCCGCGGTTGTTGACTGTGCACCAGCATCACTCCTTTGTGCGCCTTCCCGAGCCGGGATACGAGCCGCTGCCTTATGACCCGCGCTCCGGGTTTATCGACCCGGACTACGATCAGCAACTTGCTGACTACGCTGTTCCCATCGGTGAACCCGTGCGTCAGCCCTACGCCTGGCGGCACCGGCTGCAGAAGAAGGACCCCGAGGCAGAGCGCAGCGAAGCCGTGGAACCCATAATCTATTACCTGGACCGCGGCGCGCCGGAGCCGGTGCGCAGTGCCCTGATGGAGGGTGCATCCTGGTGGAACGAGGCGTTTACGGCGGCAGGGTACGACAATGCCTTTCAGGTCAAGCTGCTACCAGAGGGCGCAGACCCGATGGATGTGCGCTACAACGTTATTCAGTGGGTACACCGCTCAACCCGCGGCTGGTCTTACGGGTCCAGCGTGCGCGACCCGCGCACCCAGGAAATCATCAAGGGACATGTGACGCTGGGCTCACTGCGGGTGCGTCAGGACTACCTGCTGGCCGAGGGTTTACTGGCGCCTTACGGGGAAGACGGTCATGTACCTGCAGACATGCTGGAGTTCGCGCTGGCGCGTATACGCCAGCTGGCCGCTCACGAAGTGGGCCACACCCTCGGACTGGAGCACAATTTTGCCGCCAGTGCAGACAACCGGGCATCGGTGATGGACTACCCGCATCCGTATGTGACGCTCACAGCGTCTGGCGAGCCGAACCTCTCTGCAGCTTATGCAACGGGGATCGGCGAGTGGGATAAACGCGCCATCATCTACGGTTACCAGCATTTCCCCGCAGCGGTAGACGCGAACGACGCACGTGAGCAGATTATCCGGGATACCTACGCTGCCGGGCTGCACTACGTGGCGGACGCACATGCCCGTGGTGATGCCTTTGCCGTCACGGCGGGCCCGGCGCACCCGTTGGGCAGCCTCTGGGATAACGGCAGTGACCCGGTGGCCGAGCTGAATCGGCTGATGACCCTGCGTGCGACGGTGTTGGCACGCTTTTCCGAGCGCACGGTGCGGTTGGGGCGCCCCCTGGCTCAGCTGGAGGATGTGCTGGTGCCCATGTACCTGTTGCACCGCTACCAACTGCAGGCGGCCGCCACCCTCCTGGGTGGGCAGGTGTTTACCTATGCCCTGCGCGGTGACGGACAGGTGCCTGTGGCTGCGGTGCTGCCCGCGCAACAGCGCGCTGCGCTGGAGGCGTTGCTTGCGACGCTGGCCCCGGAGGCGCTGGCCCTGCCTCCCGCCCTGTTGGCGCAGATACCGCCGCGTCCGCCGGGCTACAGCGACAGTCGTGAACTGTTCCCGCGTGACACCGGCTACGTGTTTGATCCCCTCGCGGCGGCGGCAACGGCAGCGGGCCTGACGCTGGACCTGTTGCTGAACCCGACCCGGGCCGTGCGCATGAACAACAACCAGGCGCGCTCTGCCGCCCAGCCGGGTTATGCGGAGCTGCTGGACGCCCTGCTTAAACGCAGCTGGTATGCGGACACCGAGCAGGGCAACGCAGGCGCACTGCAGCGGGTGGTGAATATGGAGACACTGCAGCGCTTGCTGCGTCTTGTGGGCAGCGGCGAGATTGAGCCGCAGGTGCGTGCGGAGAGCCTGGATGCCCTGCTGGCCCTGCGCGGCTGGCTGGAGCAGCGTGTGTCGGTGGTCCCTCCCGCGTGGCGGGCGCACTACCGTTTTGCGTTACTGCAGATCGCGCAGCTGTTGGACACGCCGGGCGCCATCGAAGGTTTGCGTACCCTCGAGGCCCCGCCGGGCTCTCCCATCTGAGGCCCCAGTGCGGGCGCTGGTCTCGCTTGTTATACCAGCAGCCGGCAGTCGCAGCCTCGGGGATGCCTGCCGGCTCACGGCTTTGTAGAGTGGGCGCAGGCAGTAACGCCATAATAATAACGATGGAAAGGATGTTCCTGTGCTGGAACTGGAAGCACTACGCCAGCAGGCGATGCTGGATACCGGGCTGGAGGATTTTGGCGACCCGGCGTTTTACGAGGCGTTGGAGCGCTTGCTGGAAGCGCTGCACAGCGAGGCCCGTCTGAACGACTTCGGCAGATTGCGCGCCGAAATGACCATTCTGGAAGGGCTCTCCCGCCGTCTGGAGATAGAAGATTATCTGGCGCGCCATCCGCAGGTGGCGGAGGAAACCGTGCTGCGGCCGGTGTTCATTCTGGGCCTGCCGCGCACTGGCACCACCGCATTACACCATCTGCTGAACCAGGATCCGCGCAATCGCACCCTGCGTCTCTGGGAAGCCCAGCAGCCCGTGCCGCCGCCGGAAACCGCAACGTACACCAGCGACCCGCGCATTGCCGCGCGTGCCGAAGGGGTGGCGCTCACCGAGACCTTCCTGCCGGGTTTCAAACAGACACACCTGATTGACGCAGAAGAGCCGGACGAGTGCTATATGCTGCTCAATCGCAATTTCATGTCGGTGGAATACTCGGCGCTGTTTCACGTGCCGAGCTATGCCAACTGGCTGTATACCAACCTGTGTCGCTCCGACAGCTATGACTACCACCGTCGGCAGCTGCAGCTGCTGCAGTCCCGCCACCCCGGGCAGTGGGTGCTCAAAGCACCGTTTCACCAGCTTGGCCTGCGCGAGATACTGCGCGTCTATCCCGACGCGATCATCGTGCAGACGCACCGTGCACCGTTGGCGTTCGTTGGCTCCGGTTGCAGCTTCAGCGAGGTGCTGCGGCGCAGCAGCAGCGATGTCATTGACCGGGCAGAAATCGGGCGTGACTGGATGACCATGCTCACCGCCTACACGCGCACCTTCGAGGCCGATCGTGCAGCGCTGGAGCCGACTCACCCGGGCCAGTTTCTCGATGTTTACCACGATGATTTTGTCGCCAACCCCTGGCAGCTCATCGAACAGCTGTATGCGTTGCGCGACATGCCGCTGGATGAGACAGCGCGTGCGCGCATGCAGGCGTGGCTGGATGCCCACCCGCGTGGCAAGCACGGCGTGCACCGCTACCGGCTGGAGGACTACGCCATCAGTCGCGATGAAGTGGCCGCGCTCTTTGCCGACTATATGCGGCGCTATCACCTGAGACTGGATGAAGAGGTAACGGTATGAATGAATCTGTAAACGCTGAACAGCGCGTCATGGACGGCAGCACTTGGAGCGATTTCTGCGATGCGCTGAAAGCCGCGGGCGCGCTGGTCGACGCCGAGAAAGCGCCCCAGGATGCGTTTACCCGGGCCGAGGGCTACCGCTACCTTTCGCGCATGTTGCGCGCCGGGCTGGAGAGTTTTCTGGAGGCGGGTGACCCGCGGTTTCCAGAGCTGCGCTGCCCGGCCCACGAAACCATCAAACTGGGTGCGGACAATCCCGACAATCACTACCAGACGGCGACCATTGATCCGCAGTATGACTATCGCATCACGGGTACGCGCGGCACTGTGAACTACCTGGGTTTTGGCACGGTGATCAATCGCTACAGCAGTGGCGGCGGCATGAAGACCGACGGCTGGCTGGATTCGCGGGACATGGAAATCAACCCGGACGGCACGCTGGAGATTATTGTCAGCCAGCGGCAACAGCCCGGCAACTGGCTGCCGATGGGGCCGGAGACCAATTCGCTGAATGTGCGCCAGACCTTTCAGGATCGCCGCAACGAGACCCGCGCCGAGATCCGCATAGAGCGCCTGGGCGCGGAGCACGAACGTCCTGACCCCCTGTCGCCGGAGAAGCTGGATCGCGCGCTGCAGGGCGCGGTGCAGTTCATACGCAGTACGACGGGGCTGTTTGAAGGCTGGGCTGCGAGTTTCCTGCCCACGCTGAATCAGGTGGCGCCGGCGGATCAGGCATTTTGCCAGGCCATTGGCGGCGACCCGAACATTTATTACTTCCACAGCGCCTGGGCCCTGGCGCCGGACGAAGCACTGTTGATTGAGGCGCCAGTCGTACCCACCTGCCAGACCTGGAACTTCGTACTGCAGAACTGGTGGATGGAATCACTGGATTTCCGCTACCACCAGATCCACTTCAACAAGCACACCGCGACCTATGAAGACGACGGTGGTGTGGTGATCGTGGTGGCCCACGAGCAGCCACCGCAGGCAAACTGGGTGGAAACTGCGGGCCATCAGAGCGGGACCCTGTGCTGGCGCTGGATCGGCGCCAGCGAGCACCCGCCGGTGCACGCTCGCGTGGTCAAGTTCAGCGAGTTGGGAACACTGCCCGGCCGCCGGCGCTAGCTGCCCAGCAGGCGCTCCCGGGCAGCCGCGTACTCCCGCTGCAGGCGGGCGACAAGCTCGCCTGCAGGCAGGATCTCTTTGACCGCCCCGATGCCCTGGCCGCAACCCCAGATATCCTTCCAGGCCTTGGCATCGCTGTTGCCGCCCGAGCCAAAGTTCATCGCCGAAGGATCGCTCTCGGGCAGGTTGTCCGGGTCCAGCCCGGCGGCTTCGATGGAGGGACGCAGGTAGTTGCCATGTACACCGGTGAACAGGTTGCTGTAGACGATGTCCGCCGCGCCGTGGTCGACGACGGCCTGCTTGTAGGCCTGTTCGGCGTTGGCTTCCTGTGTGGCGATAAACGCCGAGCCGATGTAGCCGAGGTCGGCGCCCATTGCCTGTGCGGCGAGTATGGCATCGCCGGTGGCGATGGAGCCGGACAACAGCAGCGGGCCATCGAACCACTCGCGAATTTCCTGAATCAGCGCAATCGGTGACAGAGGGCCTGCGTGACCGCCGGCGCCGGCGGCCACCGCGATAAGGCCGTCCGCGCCTTTCTCGATTGCCTTGCGCGCGAAGCGGTTGTTGATGATGTCGTGCAGGACAATGCCGCCGTAGCTGTGCACCGCCTCATTGACCATCTCCTTTGCTCCCAGCGAGGTGATCACGATGGGTACCTTGTACTTTACGCACATCTCGAGGTCGTGCTGCAGGCGGTCGTTGGAGCCGTGCACGATCTGGTTGACGGCAAAGGGTGCCGCCGGGGTGTCCGGGTGTTCGGCGTCCCAGGCCGCCAGTTCGCGGGTGATTTTCTCCAGCCAGACGTCCAGCTGCTCGGCAGGCCGCGCATTCAGTGCGGGGAAAGAGCCGACAATTCCCGCCTTGCACTGGGCGATGACCAGGTCCGGGTTGGAGACGATGAACATGGGCGCGGCAACGGCCGGCAAGCGCAGTTTATCCTTTAGAATTGCGGGTAGTGCCATGGGAAGGGGCTCCGGTTGACCGATGAATTTATGCAATTTATTGCATATTTGGTCAATATGCAACCTTTTGCATGGAGCGCGCACCAGGAGTAAGCTGACGAACTCCGGTCAGACCGTCACACAAGGTTAACAGTCGCAGCCATGGCTCTCTCTCACGCAATCATGACTGCTCTCCTGGAAGATGACATGTCGGGCTACGAGCTCGCCAAGGCCTTTGATATTTCACTGGGCCTTTTCTGGCGCGCCAGTCACCAGCAGATCTACCAGGAGCTGCACAAACTGGCAGACCGCGGCTGGCTGCAGTGCGAGACCGTCGCCCAGGCCGGCAAGCCGGACAAGATCGTCTATGCGCTGACCCAGGCCGGCCGCGATGCCATGGCGGAGTGGGTGCTGGGCAACTCGCGGGTGCAGGAGGGCAAGGATGATCTGTACGTCAAACTGTACAACCTGTCAGAGGCCAACGCCGCGCATCTGGCGGTCGAGATCGGGCAGCGGCGGGAGCAGATGATGCAGCGGCTGTATCTTTATGAAAAAATCCGCCGGCGTCACTACGCGGATCCGGACGCACTGCCCGTGCGGCGCAAGGGCGTTTATCTGGCGCTGCTGGCGGGTATCCGCCAGGGCGAGCACTTTCTCGCCTGGTGTGATGAGGCACAGGCGATGTTGGGGGATATCGGGTAGCCTGCAGCCTGGGGCATGCCTCCTCTCAGAGGCTTGCTTTTGTCTCTGCAAATGCGTGCAGCGCCGCGTCGATATCCCCAGTGCTCAATGCTGCGGACATCTGGGTGCGGATGCGCGCCCTGCCTTTCGGTACCACGGGAAACGAGAAAGCCACCACGTACACGCCCCGGGTGAGCATCGCCTCGGCAAACCGCGCTGCGGCGCCAGCATCGTGCAGCATCACGGGCACAATCGGGTGTTCCCCGGGCAGCAGCTCAAAGCCCAGTGCCTGCAAGCCCTCGCGGAAGCGTGTGGTGTTGTCGGCCAGCCGGGTACGCAGGGTCGGCTCGGACTCCACCAGCTCCAGTGCCTTGATCGCGCCGGCCACCACCGGCGGCGCCACGGTGTTGGAGAACAGGTAGGGGCGCGAGCGCTGTCGCAGCAGGTCGACCACTTCCTGGCGTGCCGCCGTATAGCCGCCGCTGGCGCCGCCCAGCGCCTTGCCCAGGGTTCCCGTGATGATATCCACCCGGTCCATGCAACCGCGGTACTCGTGTGTGCCCTTGCCGGTAGCACCCAGGAAGCCGGTGGCGTGGCAGTCGTCGAAATGCACCAGGGCACCGTACCGATCCGCCAGGTCGCACACCTCGTCGAGACGCGCAATATAGCCGTCCATGGAGAACACCCCGTCGGTGGTGATCAGCTTGAAGCGTGCGCCCGCCGCATCCGCGGCCTGCAACTGCGCTTCCAGGTCCGCCATGTCGTTGTTGCGGTAACGGAAGCGCCTGGCCTTGCACAGGCGGATGCCGTCGATAATGCTGGCGTGGTTGAGTTCGTCGGAGATGACCGCGTCCTCCTCGCCCAGCAGTGTTTCGAAGAGCCCGCCATTGGCGTCGAAGCAGGAGGGATAGAGTATGGTGTCGTCCATGCCGAGAAATGTCGACAGCCGCTGCTCCAGCTGCTTGTGCAGGGTTTGGGTGCCACAGATAAAGCGCACTGAGGCCATGCCATAGCCCCAGTCCCGCAGGCCCTCCGCTGCAGCCGCGTTCACCGCCGGGTGCTGTGCCAGCCCCAGGTAGTTGTTGGCGCAGAGGTTCAGCAGCTCCCTTTGCGCCACGCCGACATGGGCACCCTGGGGTGTGGTGATGAGTCGCTCGTGCTTGGTCAGGCCGGCGGCATCAATCTCCGCCAGCTGCCCGGCCAGGTGTTCGCGAAATGCGCTGTACATGGTGGTTCAGTCCTCCCAGTTCAATACGACTTTGCTCGCTTCGCCCGAGCTCATGACATCAAAGCCCTGTTGAAAGTCGCGGAAGCTCATGCGGTGGGTGATAACCGGAGAGATATCCAGCCCGGACTCGATCATCACCGACATCTTGTACCAGGTTTCGTACATCTCGCGACCGTAAATCCCCTTCAGGGTGAGCATGTTGAAAATCACCGTGTTCCAGTCGATGGCGGTGTTTTCACTGGGGATGCCGAGCATGGCCACCTTGCCGCCGTGGCACATGTTGGCCAGCAGGTCGCGGAAGGCCTGGGGGTTGCCGGACATTTCCAGGCCCACATCGAACCCCTCGTCCATGCCCAGTGACTTCTGGACCTCGGCAATGCTCTCCCGGCTCACGTTCACCGTGCGGGTGGCGCCCAGGGTTGCCGCCAGCTGCAGGCGCTTGTCGATGACATCGGTGATCACCACGTGGCGCGCGCCGGCGTGTTTGCAGACGGCTGCCGCCATGGCGCCGATGGGTCCGGCACCGGTAATGAGTACGTCTTCGCCGAGCAGGTCGAACTGCAGCGCGGTGTGTGCCGCATTGCCGAAAGGGTCGAAGAGGGCGGCTACATCGAGATCAATACCGGCGGAATGCTCCCACACGTTGGACATGGGGAGCGCCATGTACTCGGCAAACGCGCCGGAGCGGTCGACGCCGATGCCGCTGGTCTTTGCACACAGGTGGCGTCTGCCCGCCATGCAGTTGCGGCAGCGACCGCAGACCACATGGCCCTCGCCAGAGACGATCTGGCCGGGGCGGAAATCGACGACATTCGAGCCGACAGCAACAATCTCGCCCACGAATTCATGGCCGACGATCATTGGCACCGGCACCGTCTTCTGGGCCCAGGCGTCCCAGTGGTAAATGTGCATGTCGGTGCCGCAGATGGCAGTGCGTTTAACCTTGATCAGCACATCGTTGATGCCGAACGCGGGCTCGGGAACCTCTTCCAGCCAGAGGCCGGGACGGGCTTCTTTCTTGACCAGTGCTTTCATGGGCATCTACACCATAATGGAAATTATCCGGTATAGTAGAGATCTGGAATCCTCGATACAAGAATATTCTCTACTAAACTGGAAATCGTATGTCGAAATCCTCTCTCGATCCGGCCAGCAAGGTGCTTTGCGAACGCGTGACGGAGCTTCGCCAGGCGCACGGATTCACCCTCGAGCAGTTGGCCGCCGCCTCCGGGGTCAGCCGCTCCATGTTGAGCCAGATCGAGCGCGGGCAGGCCAACCCGACGCTGGCAGTGACCTTCCGCATTGCACAGGCCTTTGGTCTGAGTATAGGCGAACTGGTGGATGATCCCCTGGCCAGCGGTTTGATTGAAGTGGTGCGCGCCAACGACCCCTCCAGCCTGTTTCGCGCCGACAGCGAGTGCCAGATTCGCACACTGTCGCCCCTGCACATGGAAAAGCACGTGGAGTTCTATGAACTGCAGCTGCAGCCGGGTGCCAGTCTGGACAGTTCGGCACACTTCAGCGGCACGCGGGAGTTGCTGACACTTTCGGCGGGCGCGGCGCGGGTTGTGGCGGGAACCACCGAGTGTCGCCTGGACAGCGGTGATTCGGCCCACTACCGCGCGGATGTGGAGCACAGCATCCGGTCACTGGGCGATGAGCCCCTGCGCGGCTACCTGGTCGTGACCTACAAGTAGCGGCCCGGCCTGCGCGGCCCGGCCTACGCGGCCCGGCCTACGCGGCCCGGCCTAACTACATAAACCCGGTTGGGATGGTCGGGGGTGGGGCAGTGCGTCGGCATGCATTGCGCGGAGGCTTCTGTTATATCGGGTGTAAGAATACCAACACAGACGAACAGGAGTGGGCCATGCAGGATCTCGATTTCACAGGCAAGATCGTACTGGTTACCGGCGGCGGTGCTGGCATTGGTCGCGCCATCGTTGAGGCGTTTGCGACGCGCGGCGCGCGACTGGTGGTGGCGGAGATCAATGCCGAGCGCTGTGCCGATTTGCGGGAGGCCCTGGCCGCCAGCGCAACCGATGCACTGGTCTCCAATACCGACGTCTGCGACCGCGCGGCAGTCGACGCCCTGATGGCCGAGGTGCAGGCGCGTTTCGGCGGGCTCGATGTGCTGGTCAATAACGTTGGCGACTTCCTCGGTCTCATCAAGCCCTTCGCGGCCTGTACCGACGAGGATCTCGAGCGGCTTTATGCTGTTAACCTGAAGCATATCTTCACCGTGACGCGTGCTGCCATACCGCTATTGCAGTCGCGTGGACGGGGCGGCAGCATCATCAGTATCTCGTCCATTGAGGCCTTTCGCGGCATCCCCATGGTAACCACCTATTGTGCCTTTAAACACGCGATTACCGGGTTCACCCGCAGCCTGGCGCTGGAGCTGGGACCGGACGGAATTCGCGTCAACGCTATTGCACCTGAAACCACTGAGACCGACCAGGTGCGTCCATCCGAACTGATCGCGCCTGAGCATCAGGCGCACATCCGGCGCTGGATACCGCTGGAGCGCTTCGGCAGGCCACAGGATGCCGCAGGCTGTGCATTGTTCCTCGCCTCCGAACTGTCTGCCTGGGTGACGGGCACGACGATAAATCTCGATGGCGGTGCGCTCGCGGCGGCGGGCTGGTATCGTGACCCCAATGATCTGTGGACCAATGTGCCGGTGGTGTCTGGCAACGGTTTCAATTTCTGACTGTCGGGTCCAGAGCGTACATTCGATAGACAACGAGGACTTCCGTGACTGATTCAACACCGGGCGCCGCGCCGCGCGCCTATATCCTGTCGTTCCAGTGTCCAGACCGGCTGGGCGTTGTGGCTCGCTACTCCCAGCTGTTTCTTGAGGCCGGTGCCTTCATCACGGAGATTTCCAATTTCAGCGACCCGGTCAGCAACACTTTCCATTTGCGTTGCGTCTTCGACGACCGCGCCATGACGGTGCCCTATACCGAGTTCTGCCGCCGCTTTGCGCTGCTGGCGGACGATATGGGTATGCAGTACCGGTTGCGCCCCGCCGACGACCTGCCACGTGTGCTGCTTGCCGTGTCCCGTTACGACCACTGCCTGGTGGCCCTGCTCACGAAGTGGCGCGCAGGTGCGTTACCCGCGACCCTGGTGGGTGTGGTGAGCAACCACGAGGACTGCCGTGAACTGGTCGAGTGGTACGGCCTGCCCTACCACTACCTGCCGGTGACCCCGGAATATAAGGCTGAGCAGGAAGCGAAGCTGCTCCAGGTGTTCCGCGAGGAGGGGGCGGACCTGCTGGTGCTGGCGCGCTACATGCAGATTCTTTCCGATGCGCTGTGTGCCGAGCTCGCGGGCCGCGCGATCAACATCCACCATTCATTCCTGCCCGGTTTCAAGGGCGCCCGGCCTTATCACCAGGCCTATGACCGCGGAGTAAAGGTCATCGGCGCCACGGCTCACTACGTCACCCGTGACCTCGATGAAGGGCCGATCATTGCCCAGGAGGTCAAGGCGATTGACCACCAGGTGTCGGTTGAGCAGATGATTCATCTCGGTCACGACACCGAGGCCATCGCCCTTTCCCACGCCGTGCGACTGCACTGCGAGGAGCGCGTGCAGCTGAATGGTCAACGCACGGTGATTCTGTAGCGGCGGCGCGCCGCGTCAGGGTTTCCAGGGCACGCCGTTGATATGCCCGCCACCGTCCACGTAGAGGGTGTTGCCGGTGAGGTAACGCGACCCTTCGCTGGCGAGGAACAGCACCACCGGCGCAATGTCTTCCTCCGGGTCTCCGCTGTAGCCCATGGGGATCATCTTCTGGATGCCGGCCATCATTTCCGGCATCTCCGCCATGCGCGCACGGAACGCCGGGGTCGCTGCGCCCGGGCACACCGCGTTGCAGGTGATGCCGTCCTTCCCCCATTCGACGGCGGCGGTGCGGGTCAGGGTGCGAACCGCTTCCTTGGCGCAGTTGTAGTCAACCGTACCGGCGTGGGCATTGACACCGTTGAGCGAGCACATGTTGATGACACGTCCCCAGCGCTGCGCTGCCATCACCGGATACACCGCCTGCATCGCGGCCGCGACGGCATGAAACCCCGCCATCATTGAACCCTGCAGGCGCTCATCGCTGATGCCGCTCACCGTGGTGCCCGCGCTGCCGGTGGGGTAGGCGTTGTTGACCAGTACATCCACGCGACCGAAAGCGTCCAGCGCCTGATTGACCATCGCGCGTACGCTGGCCAGATCGCGTATATCGGTTTCGATGAAGAGCCCCTTGCCGCCCAGGGCGGGTAGCGCGTCGGCGACAGCCTGGCCTCTGTCGCGGTCGATTTCGGCGACGACTACCGTCCAGCCATTGCGGGCGAAGACGCGAGCCAGGCCCTCGCCAATACCGCCGCCGGCGCCGGTGATGATGACCACTTCAGGTGTGTGCATGTCAACTTCCTCTGCTGCGAGTCGCAGGAATATACTATCGAAGCCTGGCGACAGGCAATTTTGCGGTCGGCACGTCGCCCCGCAGGCCCGGTTCGACGCATCGCGAGTCGCGCCCGGCGCCGACCCGCCGATGCTGGACGGGTAAACGAAGAAAATCACCGGGGAGGGAGCAGATGGAGATCGTGAGCAGGGCACTCAGGTTTGGTGAAGGGCCGCGCTGGCGCGATGGCTGGTTGTGGTTCTCCGATATGCGGGACAGCGCGGTGAAGCGTGTACGCCCCTGCGGTACGCAGGAGACCGTGCTCAGGCTGGAAGGCGACCCTTCCGGGCTGGGCTGGTTGCCCGACGGGAGTCTGCTGGTGGTTTCCATGCGCGATCACCGGCTGTTGCGTTGGACCGGGAGTAGGCTGGAGACCCTCGCCGACCTGTCGCCCTGGTGCGGCGGCCCCGCGAACGACATGGTGGTGGACCAATTCGGCAACGCCTTTGTGGGCAACCTGGGTTTTGACTTCAGTGAGGGTGAGGCCATGCGCTCCACTGTGCTGCTTCGGGTTGACGTTCGAGGCAGGGTGGCGGTGGTCGCTGACGATCTTGCCTGTCCCAACGGTATGGCGATTACGCCGGACGGCAGCACCCTGGTCGTGGGTCAGAGTGCGTCGTCCGACCTGCTGGCTTTCGATCTGGACGACGCTGGCAATCTTTCCAACCGGCGGGTTTATGCGGCTCTGACGGAGGGGCGGGTCTGTGATGGCCTGTGTATGGATGCTGAGGGCTGTGTCTGGGTTGCCTCGCCGATGACCCATGAGTTTTTGCACATCCGCCCCGGCGGTGAGTTGCTGCAGCGTGTGGACACGGGCGAACGGTTTGCGATTGCCTGCATGCTGGGCGGTGATGACCGCCGCACATTGTTTTGTCTCACCGCGGCGTCTCTGGAGGTGTTCGGGGATCCCGAGCAGATCGGAGGGCAGGTAGCCAGCATGCGTGTCAGTGTTCCAGGGGCGGGTTGGCCGTGAACCGGCCCCGCAGCGCGTGCGTGGTGGTACCGGCGGCGGCAGCCCTGTGCTAACCTGCCGCGGTGTACAGCAGAGGATGGGACATGAAACGGCAGAGTCTTTTTCGCGCGGTGGCGCTGGGTGCGCTGACGGCACTGGTCGCGGGCTGCACCTGGGTCAAGATCCCGGATGAAGCGCGTGCCCTGCCGCTGGTGGAGGCGTCCGAGGTTGCGCAGTGCAAGCGCCTGGGCAACATCACCACCAACGTCGCCTGGAAAGTGGCCGGCATTGAGCGCGGTGAAAACAAGATTCGTGTTGAACTCGACAATCTGGCGCGTGAGCGCGCGCTCAGTATGGGCGGCAACGCGGTCGTGCGTGAATCCATCCACGAGGGAACGGGCGATTACACCGCCTGGCTCTGTCCCTGATCCACGTCCCCACGGGGCGTCGCTGACGCTGCCGGAGGTGTCCACAGGATGACAGTGCCCAGGTCCCGGGGCAGCGCAGGCAATTATGTACCTTCAGTATTTCGGCCTCAGTGAAACGCCGTTCTCCATTGCGGTAAACCCACGCTATCTGTTTATGAGTCCGCGTCACCGCGATGCGCTGGCGCATCTGCTTTACGGCGTGGGCAGCGGCGGTGGCTTCATACTGCTCACCGGGGAGGTGGGCACCGGCAAGACCACGATCAACCGCTGCCTGCTGGAGCAGCTGCCCCCCGACACTGATATCGCCATCGTGTTGAACCCGGCCTTGAATGCGCAGGAGCTACTCGCCACCGTCTGCGATGAACTCGGCATCGAGTATGACGCCAACCAGCTGTCGTTGAAGGCGTTGACCGACAGCCTGCACGCCTTTCTGCTGCGGAACCATGCCCAGGGACGCAAGACGGTGCTGTTGATCGATGAGGCCCAGCACCTGGATTTTGAGGTGCTGGAGCAGATCCGCCTGCTCACCAACCTGGAAACACACAGCGAAAAACTCTTGCAGATTGTGCTGATAGGCCAGCCTGAGCTGGCGCAACTGCTGCAGCGTCCGGAGCTGCGTCAGCTGAATCAGCGCATCACAGCGCGATATACCCTTGCGCCCCTCAATCAGGCTGAGACGGCGGCCTATATCCGCCACCGGCTTCAGGTCGCCGGGCTTCCTGCCGGGCGCGAGTTGTTTCCGCCCGAGGTGGTGCGCGGTATTCACCGCGCGACCCGCGGGATACCCCGGTTGATCAACGTGGTGTGCGACCGCGTACTGCTGGGTACCTACGGCCGCAATCGCACGGTGGCGGATCGGCAGGTGCTGGCCCAGGCCATTGAGGAGGTGCTGGGTGAGCCGGTCACTGGTGCACGCCGCTGGCTGCAGCTGTGGCCGCTGGCTGCGGCGGCACTGGTGCTGCTGGTCGGCGTGTGGTGGCTGGCGGGAGTGAGTCGGCTCGCAGCGCCGGCGCCATCGGCGGCCTCAGCACCGGCAGCCACGCTTCCGGTTGCGGCAGCCGCCACACAGCCGGCTCTGGCAGCACCACCGCCAACACAGGCAGTGGCCGCACCGGTGCAGACCGAGGCGCCTGCCTGGGAGCTGTCGCCGGCGGAAGCGCTGCAAACCCTGTGGCAGTTGCAGGCGCCGGGTCCGGCGCCACCACTCGACGTGCTGTGTGACAACAGCATTCGCTTTCCCCTGAGCTGCCTGCGCGACAGCGCCGATACCTGGCAGGAGGTGATAGCGCTCAACCGGCCCGTCTTGCTGGATCTGGTGACTGCTGATCGATTTGCGGCCGCTGCCGTGTTCCTCGGTGAGTCATCGGGCAATGCCCTGCTGTGGTCCGACAAGGGCCTGATGCGTGTGCCGTTTGTGCAGTTGGCAGAGCGCTGGCGCGGCGGCTACCGACTGCTCTGGCGCCCGCCTGAGGGCTTCTCGGGGCCCGTAGGACGCTCGGACTCGGGGCCGGTCGTCGCAGATATCGCGGGACTTTTTGCCGAATTGGACGGGCAGGCCGAGCCGCTGGCTCTGGAGGATTACTCTCCGCTGCTGGCGGAGCGCGTGCGCCTGTTTCAGGCCAGCCAGCAGCTCAGTGCGGATGGGGTGGTTGGCGAACAGACCCTGCTGCGGCTGAACATCGCCGCGGGGCGCGATCTGACCGCGGCGGCGGCGTTGCAGCGATTGACAGCGGGGGCTGAGGCGCAATGATTCTTACCCCGACAGTACAGGAGCGCCTAGCGTGTCGCTGATTCTGGAAGCGCTCAACCGGGCGCGTCGCGAGCAGCAGAATGCCGCGCCGGTGCCCGGTGTAGACAGCATACATTTCGAGGCTGAACCGCAGCAGCACCGACAGCGCTGGGCCTGGTTCCTGCCGGCCGCAGGAGGGGTTCTGGTGGTCGGCATACTGCTCGGCGGATATGTCACACGGTTTGCCGGGCCCGCCGTGCAGTTTCCGGTGCAGCCTGCGACGCCGCTGTTGCCGCCGCCCAGCGCATCGACAGAGGTCGCACCCACGGCTGAGGCAACAGCACCCCCAGTGGCTGTTGAGGCGATAGCGCCGGTCATGCCTACCCCGGTGGAGACGGCTGCGCCTGCGACCGCATCGGCAATGCCCGAAGAACGCGAGGCCAGCCCGGATGTGGCCGCCCTGTATGCCGGTGCCGCCCAGCCCGCAACCGAAGTGCCCGAGGTGCAACCAGCACCCGCCGCGGAGGACAGTGTTGCAGGCGCCGAAGACCCGCAGCCCAGAGCCGAGAACAGTGTGGATATCGCCGCCCTGGCGGCCGCCGCGGAGCAGGCGCTGGAGGATGTGCGACTTGCCGAGCACCCTGCGCCTTTTCTTGCCGAGCTTTCCCAGCAGCGCAAGGACGCGGTACCCACCCTGATGTACCTGCAACATGATTACCGCGCGGAAGGCGGCTCCAGTGTGACCATCAACGGTCAGCAGGCGTCGGCCGGGCAGTCGGTCGGCCGCGGCGTGCGGGTGGATGAGGTGTTGCCCGACTCCGTCGTGCTCAGCCACGAGGGCGAGCAGTTCCGCTTGCGGGCACTGAACAGCTGGGTCAACCTGTAACCGGAAACGCTGCTTCAGTCGCGGCGCTATAACACCAGAGGGAGCAGTGCAGCGCGCTCGAAATCCATGGGCAGCGCATCGCGAGCGCGCTCCCAGGCAAGCTGTGAGTGGTCGCGGGCCGCCTGCTGCAGCGCCCGGTGGTCGAGTTGTGAAAGAGCGGCGAAGGCTTTTTGCAGCCTGATTTGCACCGCGATATTGCCCGCCCCGTCGCGGGCAATCGGCGTGAATACATCGTCCAGCAGATCGTGCACTGCAAGTGTCTGGAACCAGACCTGTGCCTTCGGCGCTTCGCCCTCGGCGTCCGTTTCCGCCTCCGTCGTGGCCCAGATTGACAGTGCGCGTGTGGCACGCCCGATCACATCGATGGCGGTGCCGGCGTCGTTCACCCCCGGTGAGAGTGCGCGTGAGGCGATTTCCCCCAGCACAATCAGGCCGAAGCGGGGGTCATAGTCGAAGGTGCGTGCGCGGCCGAGGGAAAACGCTGCCTGGATGTTCTCGAGCACTGTCTCCGGGCAGTCGCCCCCCGCCACGCAGGCCAGCGGTGTCTGCAGGTTGGTCAGGGTGCCGGGTTCCACCAAGACGAAGATCTCCAGCCCGTGCTCCGCACTGCACTGCAGCAGCGCTGCCATATCGATGTGCTCCACGTAGCCTACTCTGTTCGCCAGAACCCTGCCTGCACCGACCGGGATACGTTGTTGCACTGACTCACAGGGGCGTGCGCCGATTCCGGGAAAGCGCGCCCGCCCCACCAGCGCCCGGGTGGCGACGTCCTCCACCCGCTCGACGGTTTCCGTCACCTTGGCCAGCTCGGAGAGGTGCTCGATCCAGCGTATCAGCGCAATGACAATCAACATGATGATCAGCACGGTGGTCAGAAATAGGACCACGTGTCCGCGCTCTCCGTATACGCCGGCATTCAGCGCCACAAGCCCGACAAGGCTGAACAGAAAGGTGCCGATGAACACGCTCAGGGCGTGCCTGGAGACTTCGTTGTCCATCACCAGCGCGGTCGCACGCGGCGACGTGCTTACCGTCACGGAGCCATGGGCGGTCACCAGGGTGGCCAGCGAAAATGTGGCGACCGCAAGCATGCTGGATGCGAGAATGTTCAGGATTCTGCCGACCGCATCCGCTGTCACCAGATCGGACATGCCGGGAGGGATTACCGGCGTCAGCCAGATGCCCAGCAACACTGAAATAAAGCCGGCGACCGTGTAGAGCAGGGCGATCAGCCACAGCTTACGCGAAACCTTGCGCTGCAGCCATTGCCAACGCTTTGTCAACCGCATGTGCCCCACCCCCATGTGTGTTATCCGTCCCCTGTGATCGCCGTTGTCGACACGATTCACAGCACTCCTTGATGGAGAGTACACTGCATAGAGGGTCAGGATCTGCTTTTCGCCATACTGCAGGGCCCGGTTCCCGGTTTGCAACACGAAGCGACGGATAATACTGACAGACAATCGGCTGCTGGCGGGCATCAGCGACCGGGAGGGCCTCTCTGCCATGAAATGGACACACCACCATGCCACCATCAACGGCATCCGCATGCACTATGTGGAGCAGGGAGCCGGCGTGCCGGTGGTGCTCTGCCACGGTTTTCCCCACCTCTGGTTCAGCTGGCATCGCCAGATCAGTGCACTGGCGCAGGCCGGTTATCGGGTAATTGCGCCGGATATGCGCGGTATGGGGCAGACCGAGGCGCCGCTGCCGCTGCAGGCCTATGATATCGATCACATCACGGCGGACCTGGTCGGCCTGCTGGAGCATATCGGCGAGCCTCGGGCCGTGTTCGCTGGGCTGGATTTCGGGGCCTTTGCCGTCTACGACCTTGCCCTGCGTCACCCGGAGCGGGTGATTGCCGTGATTGGCCTGGAGAACCCGGCCGCGCCGCACAACCCGGATGAGCCGCCGCTCACGGAATACCGGCGCATGGGCGAACAGCACTTCCTGCATATCGAGTATTTCCGTGAACCGCCGCGCGCAGATCGGGAACTGGCGGCGCAGCCCCGGCGGTTTTTACACAAGGTGTTCCATACGCTGAGCGGGGCCTGCAATTACTTTGACATGTTCCGTCACCCGCCGGGCACGTCCTATATTGATGCCATGGAGGAGCCGCCACCGCTGCCCTGGCCGTGGTTGTCGGAGCTCGAGCTGGAGTTCTTCGTCGCCGAATACAGTCGTACTGGCTTTACCGGGGGACTCAACTGGTACCGTGCGTTTGACCTCAAGTGGGCGCAGCGCAAGCCGTTTGAAGGGGTGCAAAGTGCGGTGCCTGCCTACTTCCTGGGCAGCGAGCACGATGTCGATCTCGAGGGCTTTCACGGTGAAGACCCGATCGGCCAGATGCGGGCCATCTTTCCACAGCTGCGTGCGGTGCGCATGATTCCGGGTGCTGGACACATGGTCCAGCTGGAGGCCTCGGATGCGGTAAACGAGATCCTCCTCGACTACCTCGCTGATATCGTCAGTCAGGACGCCCAACTGTCGCCGTGAGCGGCCACGAGGCCGTCTACGTCAGTGGATAGCGAGGTGCAGGCCTTCCTTGCCGAGCAACGTCACCTCCTGCTCGAGTTCCCGCGCCGTAAGCGGGTGGCGCTGTAGCCACGCCGGCGGAAACTCCAGGCTGATACTGTCCTCGTGCGCATGCACGGCAAAGTCGGGCAGGGCCTCCAGCTGTTCGACGTACTTGAACAGCAGCGCCAGCCGGAACAAGGTGACCAGGCGCAGCAGACGGGGGCGATCGCTCTCGGCCACGCCAGCCCAGAGCGGATGGTCCAGTTTGCCACGCTGTGTGGCGGCGAGAAGCGCCATCTGCTCCTGCTCTTCCTGGGAGAACCCGGGCAGGTCGGCATTTTGCAGCAGGTAGGCGGTATGGCGCTGGTAGTGTTTGTGTGAGATGGCCATGCCGATCTCGTGCGTCAATGCCGTCCGTTCCAGGAGGTCGCGGTCGGTTCTGCGCAGTGACCAGCCATCGCGACTGGCGTTGAACAGGGTGCGCGCTCGACGGGCCATCAACTCCCCCATGACCGTGTCCACGCCGTAGCGTTGCATCAGCGCATTGATGGTGCGTTCACGCACATCTTCGTGCCCAAGGCGCCCCATCAGGTCGTAGATCACACCTTCGCGAAGTGCACCCCGTGAAGTTCGCAGCTGCGTGATGCCCAGCTCATCGAACAGGGCGCTGGTAATGGCGACACCGGCCGCGATGACGTTGCGTCTCTGGCTGCTCAACCCCTCCAGCTCAATGGCATCGAAGTGCTTGAACTGCAACAGGCGCTTTTCCAGCTTCGCCAGTGCCTTGCGTGTAATCCCTCCCTCACTCCAGCCCTGGCTGACCAGCACCGATTCAATGGCCTGCAATGTGCCGGAGGAGCCCACACATTCTGCCCAGTGGCGTGAGTGAAAGTGATAGCGGATGTGGGAAACCTCAAGCCGGGCCCGCTCGTACGCGGCGCGGTAGTGACTACGGCTCACTTTGCCCGCGGGAAAGCAGCTGTCCGAATAGGAGACACAACCCATTTGCAGGCTTTCCAGCCGCTGGGGTTCAAACCGCTGGCCGATGATCAGCTCGGTGCTGCCGCCGCCGATATCAATGACCAGCCGTGACTGGGCGTCGTCGGCCAGCGTGTGGGCCACCCCCAGGTAAACCAGGCGAGCTTCTTCTCCGCCGTACACCACATCGACCGGCGCCCCGAGAATCCGCTGGGCGGGCAGGGTGAACTCCCGGCGGTTGTCAGCCATGCGCAGGGCGTTGGTGCCTACCACGCGGATGCGCTCCGGATCGACACTGCCGAGCATTTGTGCAAAGCGAGCCAGGCAGTCGAGGCCACGTGCGATGGCGTCCGCGGACAGTCTTCCATCCACCAGCCCCGCCCCTAACTGGACTTTCTCTGCCAGTGCCTCGACCGGGCGCATTTCGCCATGCTCGACGCGGGCGACGATGAGGTGAAAGGAGTTGCTTCCCAGGTCGACGGCTGCCAGCAGGCTGCCGTCGGCGAGAGGCGGTTGTACAGGGTGCGACAAGGCAGTGATGTCCCGTGCTCGTGTTCGGAGGCCTCCATGATAGCGGATGCCCTCTGCTGGCGCACGGAGAACGGCGTGATCAGGTGAGTGCGTAGGCCACGATGAGCAGGGTGACGAAGCCGATGCCGGCGCTGGCCAGCACCACTCTTGGCGTTGTTTTCGAGAGCTCGACTAACGGATCCCCGCCGCGCTGCACCCGGGCAATGACCGGCCACTCAATGGCACCGGCGAAGGCCAGGCTGCCAACGCTGGCCGCCAACAGTGCAATGCTGCAGGGTGTCTCTGCCGGAATGCTGAGCATGAACAGGGCAATGGCTGCGAGGGACCCCAGCGTGCCCGCATAGCTCATAACGAGGAACTGGCGCGGGCTGTTGTGCTTGAAATCCCATTCGAAAGCGAACAGGGCCAGGCGGGACGGACGCCGGTAGCGCCCCCGCGTGGCGATAGCGCCCAGGTAGTGGAACCATTCATGAACCAGGGTGCAGATGATGGCACCGGCAGCTGCACCGCTGAGTACACCCAGTACTGCGGCAATAGGGAGTGCGGAGCTGCGGAACCAGTCATTGGCTGCCGCGAATATTGCCAGCAGCAGTGCGGCGGTCGCGGCATGCGCAAGCGCCACGTTTCGGGGGTGTATGCCGCCCTTGGCGGCGACGGTGGTGTCTAGCGTGTTGTCCATGGTGCTTCCCGCTCAGGTAAGACCGATGGAGATTGTACGCGCCTCAGCGGCGTCTGGATCCGCTCCCCGGGGGGTGCTATTTACGCCCTGCGCCCGAGGGCCGTGCGGCGTACCCGCCCGGTTGACCGCTGATGCCTGACTGGATGTTCTGGATCTTGCCGCCGGTCTTCAGGAAAGCGCGCGTTTGTTCTTCTATGGAGTTGGAGGTCTCCACCGCCGCGGGCTGCTTTTTCTTGGCGGGTGCGCGTTGGGGCTTGGCAGACATAACCGGGTCTCTTTAAGCTGGACGGTCGAACAGTGTACCACAGCTGGCGCGCAGATGCTCCGGGCTACCCGATCACCACCCGGCGCGGCACGCGCGCTGGCATACGGGTCAGCAGTTCATAGCCTATCGTGTGTGCTTTCTCGGCCACTTCGGCAACCGGCAGGCCGGCGCCCCACAGAACCACGGGGTCGCCCAGGGCGACGCCCGGCAGGTCGGTCACGTCTACGCTGATCATATCCATGGAGACGCGGCCCGCCAGGGGCGCGCGTTGGCCGTTGACCAGTACCGGCGTGCCGTTGCCTGCGCCGCGCGGGTAGCCATCCCCATAGCCGACAGTCACGGTGGCTATACGTGAGGTCCGTGTCGCCTGCCAGGTGGCACCGTAACCTACCGCCTCGCCAGGCGCGATGTCGCGGAGCGAGGTGACCCGCGAGACCAGGGTCATGACCGGACGCAGCGTATCCGCCGCGGTGTGGGGGGCAGCGAAGGGTGAGTTGCCCCAAAGCATGAAGCCGGGCCGGATCCAGTCGTAGTGGCTGTCGGGCCAGGCCAGGGTCGCCGGCGAGTTTGCGGCGCTGCGCTCTCCCGGGAGTGCCTGCGTCAGCTGCTCGAAGCGTGCGATTTGCTGCAGGGTTGCGGGGTGATCCAACTGGTCGGCACAGGCGAAGTGCGTGGTCAGTACCGGTGGCCCCGCAAGCTTGCCGCAGGCCAGCAGTCGCTGATGAAATTCGGCGACCCGCTCCGGCGCCACGCCCAGACGGTGCATGCCGGTATCCACTTTGAGCCAGCAGTGCAGCGGCGCCGGCAGTGTCGCCCGCTCCAGCCAGACCAGCTGTGTGGCGTTCTCTATGGTCAGCCACAGCTTGTGTTGCGCGGCGAGAGGCACCTCATCGGGATGAAAGGCGCCCTGTAATAGCAGGACGGGCGCGCGAATGCCCGCATCGCGCAGCTCCAGTGCCTCTTCGATGCAGGCGACCGCCAGCGCGTCAACCAGCGGCTCCAGTGCCCTGGCCATGGTGGTGGCACCGTGCCCATATGCATTTGCCTTCACCACCGCCATCACCCGGGAACGTGGTGCCAGCCGGCGTGCGAGGGCAAGGTTGTGGCGCAGCGCTGACAGGTCCAGCCGTGCCTCGCAGGGTCTGGCCATCAGTAGTCGTACCGATGCCGGGCAAACAGGGTTTGGGCAGCCAGCCAGACATCACCCACCTGTCCGTCGCCGACGGGCTGGTTGTCGATGGACAGCACCGGTGCCACCTCCTTGCTCGAACTGGTGAGCCAGACTTCGTCCGCGCTACGCACCTCATCCATGGTGATTACCCGCTCGGCAACCGGGATGCTGCTGTGTCGACGCAGCATGTCGAGCAGCATGAGGCGGGTAATGCCGGGCAATTTCTGGTGATCCAGCGGTGGTGTTGCCACGGCACCGTTGGCGACAATGAAGACGTTGCAGGCGGCAGCTTCTGTCAGCTCACCCGCCTGATTGTAGAGCAGCGTCTCACCGTGGCCCCGGCTGTGTCCATGCTGGTAATGCATGACGTTGCCCAGCAGGGCGGTGGATTTGATGTTACAGCGTCGCCAGCGCAGATCTTCCGCCGTGGAGACGTGAAAGCAGCGTGCCGCCGCCTTGTCCGGTGCTGGGGGTGGGGCAATGTCGAAAGCGAAGGCGTAGCGAGTCGCTGTGATGTCCTCCGGGTAGGCGTGATTGCGCCGCAGGTCTGCACCGCGGCTGATATGGAAGTAGAGGCCGAGGTTGCCACCGCCATTGCGTTGCACGAGCTCATCGGCAATGGTCCGCCATTCCGCCTCGTCCAGCGAGACTTTCAACTCGATGGCGTCAAGGCCCTGCTGCATGCGCTGCATGTGCGGGCCAAAACCCACCAGCTTTCCAGCGTAGGAGGGCACCACCTCGTAGATACCGTCGCCGAAGAGAAAGCCCCTGTCCATGGGAGAAATACGGGCTTCGCTCATGGGCAGATAAGTGCCATTCAGATACACGATACTCATAGTCGTACCTTAGCCGGGTTAAAGAAAAATACCTTCATGCCGCCGCCTCAAGGAACCCTGTTAGCGTGCGCAGCTCACGAATCACCGCCTCGCCTTCGGAGGGGGGCAGCCCGTCTTCAGTGAGCGTGTTCGCTCGCGTCACGCCGTCTACGCTGCCGCGCTCTGACAGGTAGCGCAGCGTCTCCAGGGCTGAGAATTCTGACAGCAGGTCGCGCTCTGCCCAGAGTCCCAGAAAGGCCAGCAGCCCGTAGGCGCCCCAGTTGGAGACGTCCGCCACCAGCAATTCGTCGCAGGGCGTAACGGCCACGCGAATATCGAGACCGGCGATGGCCTCGGCAATATTGCCCATGCCGATTTCGTTGCCCCCGTCGCCGATGGCAATGGTGGGGCAGTGTGCAAGGGTCAGAAAAGGGTCGAATACACCGCACTGGGCGCTGATATCCTCCCCGCGCATATTGTAGTAGCGGCCATCAGCGGCGAGTCCCGGTCGCTCGATGCTGATAATGGCGCTGGGCTGGTTATCTGCCAGCCAGCGGGCGGCGCTGGCCGAGCCATCATCCGCGGGGTCCCGCTCCAGGGGCAGGATACGATAGCTGCCGGCCAGCACCTGTGCCAGTGGTGTGGCGCAGGCAATCACTGGCCGTGCACCGAGTGCCTGCAGGCCGTTATACAGGGCGATGGCGCCGACGGGACCATCGGTCTCGAAAGTGCCTGCTACGGGAAAGCCGGTGCCAATCAATACCGTGCCGCGGATATCGTGCAGCCGGCGTGCGGCGCGCAGGTAATAGCCCGGCGGGAGTGCCGCGCGGGCAACCTGCATCTGCCGTGGATTGCGCGCCACCAGCAGGCTTTCAATGGCTTCACTCAGGGCCTGTTCATCCACGGTTCTCACTCCTCGGGCAGGGGCTGCAGGGGCAGGTGTTGTAAACGCCAGTGATGCATATGCAAGGCATTGTGCGCCGCATGGGGACTGATTGCCGCAAAGTGCACCGTGCCCCCGGGGCTCAATTGGCTCATGCGGGATGCATCGATGGAGATCGCCGAGCCCAGCTTGGGATAGCCGCCGATGGTCTGCCGGTCGTTCAGCAGCACAATCGGTTGGCCGTCTGCCGGCACCTGAATGGCGCCGAGGCAGATACCCTCGGAGACGATGCCTGCGATGTCGCAGCGAATCACCGGGCCCTCCAGACGATAGCCCATGCGATCAGCACGTTGCGATACGGACCAGGTCGCGCTGTAAAAGCGTCGCTGTTGCAGGCGGTCAAAATGCTGCTGCTGGTAACCCGGCACTACGCGAACAGTCAGTTGTCCCGCGTAATGGGGTCTCTCGGCCGGCGGTACACACAGGCGTGGACGCCGGGTATCGCTGCGGCAGGGCAGGACGTCGTCGGGTGCCAGTTTCTCTCCGCGCAGCCCCCCGATGCCCTCGCGCAGTACGGTGGCGGTGCTACCGAACTGCGGGGTAACCTGAAAGCCATCGACCACACCGAGGTAATTTCGGCAACCCCGCTGCGGATGGCCCAATTGCACCCGGTCGCCCTTGTGTACCCGGTGGGTGGTCCACAGGTCTGCGGGCTTTCCGTTGACAAGGAGGGGGGCGTCAGCGCCGGTTACGCAGAGCAGGGTGTCCGTGTCCACCTCCACCTCGAGGCCGCCAAAACTGCACTCGAGCAGCGTGCAGTCGGCGCTGTTGCCGAGCAGCCGCTGGCAGAGCAGAAAGGCTTCCAGATCCATGGGCCCGCCTGTGGTGAGGCCCAGGTGATGCTGGCCAAAGCGCCCGCGATCCTGCAGCAGGCTGAGCACGCCGGGTTGGCGGACGCGCAGGCTCATGACAGTTCGCCGCCCAGTGCCAGAAAACGCTGCCGATCAATCGGCTCGAAGCGCACCCGGTCGCCTACGGCAACCGGCATGGGCGGGTTGTGTTCCGGATCGAACAGGCGTTGCGGGCAGTTGCCAATCAGGTTCCAGCCGCCCGGCGACACGGCGGGATAGACGGCGGTCTGGCGGTCGGCGATGGCCACGGCACCGCGGGGCACACGCTTTCGGGGTGTAGCCAGTCGTGGTGCGGCGATCCGGGAGTCGACGTGGCCGAGGTAGGCGAAGCCGGGGGCAAAGCCAATGGCATACACGGTGTACGCGGCGGCGCTATGCAGCGCAATCACCTCCTCGATGGCGAGCCCGCACTCCCTCGCCAGTCGCTCCAGGTCTGCGCCGCTCTCGGTACTGTAATACACCGGCAATACGATTTCCCGGCCGCCCTCGGCGGCGATGGCTTTGGCGATTGTCGGCTGCAGGGCCTGCAGCCGCCGCAAGACGCTGAAATGGTCTGTGCGCAGGGCATCGTAAATCACCAGCAATGATGCGTAGGATGGGACGAGGTCAATCAGGTCATCGCCCAGAGTGCCGCGTGCAGCCTCCGCGGCCGCTCGTACCTGTGCCGCCTCGCGCGGGCCGGCAGGTTCGTCCCCCGCCTCATTCGCAAAGGAGATCAGGATCGCATTCTCACCGGCGTGCCGCAGCTGCATGGCTGTCATGCGCCCCCTGCAATCAGCTGCCTGATCTCCTGAATGGCATTTACACCGTCCGGATTGTCGCCATGTACGCAGAGCGAGTCTATGGCCAGTGCCAGTGATTTGCCGCCGTGGGTGGTGACGGTGCTGTGTTCGAGGATCTGCCTCACCTGATCCAGCATGCGCTCTCGCGCGTGCACGGCGTCGGGCAGGCGCCGGGACCGCAGGCGTCCGTCGTCGGCGTAGCAGCGGTCGGCGAACGCCTCAAAGAGCAGGGTCAGGGCGTATTTCCTGGCCTCCTCGCGATGGCTGTCCGCCTCGGGCGTTGCCTGCAGCATCAATGCCAGCGGTCTGTGATAGCCGGCCACGCTGCGCATGACCGCTGTGCGCACGGCATCGTCGGCCATCATGTCGTTGTACAGGGCACCGTGTGGCTTTACATAGGTGATCTGCAGGCCGTGGCAGGCAGCCATGCCGTCCAGTGCGGCGATCTGGTAGCGCAGGCTGCTGGCCAACTCGTCTTCGCTGAGTGCCATGCTGCGCCGGCCGAAGCCGACCAGATCCGGGTAGGCCGGGTGAGCGCCCACGCTGACCCCGTGACGCGCTGCCAGAGCCAGGGTGCGGTCGATCGTCAGTGGGTCGCCGGCGTGGAAGCCGCAGGCGATGTTGGCCTGGTCGATATGTGGCATGACCGCGTCGTCCAGGCCCATGCGCCAGCTGCCATAACTTTCGCCGAGATCACAGTTGAGCAACATGCAAGCGACTCCTGTCGGGGGGCTGGTCAATCAGAGTTCGGCCAGCTGGCTGTTGCGCAGGTCGGTAACCAGCATGCAGCCGGGGCTGTGGGTGATGGCCAGAGGTGGTTTCGCCTGTTCCAGCGCCACCTGCGGGGTTACCCCACAGGCCCAGAATACCGGAAGCTCGTCCTCGGCAATAGTCACCGCGTCGCCGTAGTCGGGGTGGTGCAGGTCGGCGATGCCGATCAGGGACGGATCGCCCAGGTGAACCGGAGCACCGTGCACGGCGGGAAACCGGGTGCAGATCTGGATTGCGCGAATCGCGTCCGCAGCCCGCATCGGGCGCATGCTCACCACCATGTTGCCGGCAAAGGGGCCGGCCGCTGTACAGGGCAGGCTGCTGCGGTACATTGGCACGTTGACGCCCTCCGAGACATTGCGCACGTCCAGTCCGTCTGCGAGCAGGGCCTCCTCAAAGGAGAAGGAGCAGCCAAGGGCGAAGGTCACCAGGTCCGGTTGCCACAGTGCATGCAGGTCGGCACGTTCCTCCTCGAAGGCACCGTTGCGGAACACGCGGTAACGGGGTACGTCGCTGCGGATGTCAATATCGCCCAGCAGCGGCAACGCTGTGTCGCCCGCCGCTGCGCTGACCGCCAGCAGGGGACAGGGCTTGGGATTGGCCTGGCAGAACCGGAGGAAATCATGCGCCCATTCCTGCGGCAGAATGACGATGTTGCACTGCACGAAGCCGGGCGCACAGCCCGACGTGTTGCCCGTGTGCTCCCCGGCGCGAATGCGCCGACGCAGTGCCGCAGGGGTCAGTGACGAATGCATTGAAGTCCTCGGTTGTCAAACAGGATAGGCGTGTGGAGCCGGCGCGCTGTATCCCGGATAATGTTCATCCCGTTGGTAACATCATAGTGGATTCGCCTCATGCTCGACCAGCTGTTACAGGTATTGACCCCGCGATACGTCAGTGAAGATGTCTTTGTCGCTGACAACATGCATCCCAGGGCGCCCCGCGTCTTTGGCGGGCAAGTGTTGGCACAGGCACTGCAGGCGGCGGCCGCCACGGTGCGTGCCGAACGCGCCGTGCATTCGCAACACGCCTATTTTCTGCGCCCGGGTGACCCCGCTGAGGATATACGACTGGAGGTGGATCGGGCGCTCGATGGGGGCAGCCTGAGCTCGCGGCGTGTCGTGGCACTGCAGCGTGGCAAGCCGATACTGGTGTCTTCGGTATCCTTCCAGACCCCCGGTGCCGGCGAAGACTTCCAGCGCTCGGCACCTGAGGTGCCGCCGCCGGAAAGCCTGCCCAGCGAACGGCAACGAGCCCTGGAATCCGGTGACATGGACGACGCGTTTCCGCTGGTGACCGGGGAGGACCTCGATGTGCGCATGCTGACGCCCGTGGACTGGCACAATCCGCGCCCGCTGCCGCCGTCATTGTCGCTTTGGGTCAGGGCCAATGGTCGGGTAGACCACCCGGATTCGGTGCATGCGAGCCTGCTCGCGTATTTCTCCGATACGCTGATGATTGATGTGTGCCTCGCCGCGACCGGCCGCTCCTTCCTGCAGAAGGACCTGCAAGTGGCCAGCCTCGACCATGCCCTCTGGTTCCATGCGCCGGTGCGTGCCGATGAATGGCTGCTGCATACGGTCGAGGCGGAGCGCGTGACGGCGGGTCGCGGCCTTGCGCACGGACGCTTCTTCAACCGCGACGGTGTACTGGTGGCATCCGTGTCCCAGCAAGGCCTGATGCGGCAGCGCTGATACGTTGCCACGTTGCATGGGGCATCTTATGATGGCCCGCCACATCGCGTAGACAGCAGCAAGGATCGTGACATGCCACACCCCGCCATCACTGCCGAAACCTATCCCCACAAGCCTGCCATCATCATGGGTGGCTCCGGCGAGGTGGTCACCTATGCCGACCTCGACGAGCGCAGCAATCAGGCGGCCCAGTTGTTCCGCTCCCTGGGGCTGAAGAAAGGCGACCACATCGGCATGATGCTGGTGAACTGTCGCCAGTTTCTGGAGATCTGCTGGGGCGCGCAGCGAGCCGGCCTGATCTTCACGCCGATCAGCACCCACCTGAAGCGGGACGAAACCGCCTATATCCTGGAGAACTGCGGGGCAAAACTGTTCATCGCGTCCCACTCGCTGGCAGCGGTGGCCGGTGAAATTCTCGCACTGGGCTCATCGGCGATCCGCCACTTTTACATGGTGGATGGCCTTGCCGATGGCTATGAGTCATGGGATGACAGCATTGGCCTGCAGCCGACAGAGCGCATCGCGGACGAGGCCAACGGGGTGCCCATGCTCTACTCATCGGGCACAACCGGCAAACCCAAAGGCGTATTCCTGCCGCCGCCCAGTGACGATGTCAATGCGCCGCACCCCCTGGCGGGCACTCTCGGCGCCGTGTTCGGCTTTGGCGAGGAAACTGTCTACCTGTCGCCGGCACCCCTGTATCACGCCGCACCGTTACACTACAACATGATGACGCTGTACCAGGGCGGCACCACGGTGGTCATGGAAAAATTTGATGCAGAAGCCGCGCTGGCGCTCATCGAAGAGCACCGCGCCACCCACAGCCAGTGGGTGCCGATCATGTTCGTGCGCATGCTGAAACTGCCCGAGGAGGTGCGCAAGCGCTATGACGTGAGCAGCATGCAGTTTGCAATCCACGCCGCGGCGCCCTGTCCGGTGGAGGTCAAGGAACAGATGATCGCCTGGTGGGGCGAGGTCATTGTCGAGTACTACGCGGCCAGCGAGGGCATTGGCATCACCATCATCGATTCTGCGAACTGGCTTACGCACAAGGGTTCTGTGGGGCCCGCACTGGTGGGCGCGGTACACATTGTGGATGATGAGGGTAACGAATTGCCCCCCGGGGAAATCGGTACCGTGTATTTCAGCGGCGACCAGGCCCAGTTCAATTATCACAAGGAGCCGGGCAAGACTGCAGAAGCCTTCAATGAGCGCGGCTGGGCGACAACGGGCGACGTGGGATATGTCGACAAAGAGGGCTTCCTCTACCTCACGGACCGCAAGCATTTCATGATCATCAGCGGTGGGGTAAACATTTACCCGCAGGAGATCGAAAATCTGCTGATCACCCACGATAAGGTCGCGGACGTTGCGGTGTTTGGCATTCCCAATGAGGAGTTCGGTGAAGAGGTGAAAGCGGTTGTACAGCCAGTGAACTGGGCGGATGCCACGGACGAGGTGGCTATCGAAATCATGGAGTGGCTGCGTGAGCGCATATCCCATATCAAGCTGCCGCGCTCGCTGGACTTTCACCAGCAGCTGCCGCGCATGGACAACGGTAAGCTCTACAAGCGGCACCTGGTCGAGGAATACCGCGGGGCGCACCGTGATCTGCCCAAAACCGGGGAAAACGACCCGCCTTCGTGATGGGTGGGGTGGCCAGAATTAACCTGTAATGCGTGTGGTCTTTGCAGTATGCTTGGAGCAAGGTCTCCGGCAACGAGGTAGCCAATGAGAACATCACGTAAACTTGCCCAACTGGAACGCCAGATGGCGAGTTGTTCAACGTATGAAGAGTGGCGCGAGGCCGCCATTGCCCACGATGAGCTCTCCGGCAAGCGCCGCTGGCGTGAGGTAGACCAGACCACGCAGTACGATTACAGCCAGATCCGCCTCCGCCTCGACCGTCTGCGCAGTCTGCGTTCCCGGCATGACTATCAGGGTCTGCTGTTCACCCTGAACGAAGGGATCCACGGGAATATGGGCGGCATGGGCCGCAGCTCGCTGTACCAGAATGCCAAATTCGGCACGAAACACCTGATTGAGCAGTATATCGACGAGGTTGCGGATTCGCTGCGTTACCTCGCCGAACTGGAGAGTGACGATGTCACGCTGCAGCAAAAGCTCGACTTTTTTTACCGTGCCAATATCTGTTTTGGCCGCTCGGCGCTGATGTTGAGCGGCGGCGGTGTGCTTGGGTTCTATCATCTCGGCGTGGTCAAGACGCTGCTCGAACAGGGCCTGTTGCCGCGGGTGATCTCCGGCTCCAGTGCCGGTTCGCTGGTCGCGGGCGTGGTCGGTTCGCATACGGATGAGGAGCTGCGGCACTTTTTTGACCCCAGCAACGTCCATTTCGAGGCGGAGCGTGAAGCCAGCGTGTTCTCACGCATGTTTCTCGGTCGCAACCCGCAAATTGACGTGCGGGATCTGGAGAACATCATCGCCCGGCTTATCCCGGAGATTACCTTCCAGGAAGCCTATGAAAAAACCGGGCGTCAGATCAGTATCACCGTTGCGCCGGCAGAAACTCACCAGCGCTCCCGGTTGCTGAATGCCATCACATCGCCCAACGTCTATGTGCGTTCAGCGGTGATGGCGTCCTGCGCCGTGCCAGGGGTGTTCCCGCCCGTGATGCTGATGGCGAAGAACGTGCACGGAGAGGCTCAGCCCTACCTGCCTACGCGCAAGTGGGTGGATGGGTCCATTGCCGATGATCTGCCGGCAAAACGACTGTCGCGACTGTACAGCACCAACCACTACATCGTGAGCATGGTGAACCCGATAGCCACCCCGTTTCTGCGCGGCAATCGTAAGAGTAATGGCCTGAGTGCCGCCCTGGGCAGCCTGGGTGTGGGTATCGGCCGTGAAGTGCTGAACTTCTACCGCGGCATGGTCCAGAAAAACGGTGACAACTGGCCGCGTTTCAACCTGCTGATGAACGGTATCCACTCCCTGATCGATCAGGAGTACAGCGGCGACATCAATATCGTGCCCAGCTTCCGCTGGTACAACCCGGCAAAGATTCTTTCCCACCTGTCTGAAAAGGAACTGGTGGCACTGATGGAGGGGGGCGCGCACTCGGCATTTCCCAACATCGAGGCAATCCGCATCTGTACCAAGATCAGCCGGGTCATGGAAGAGATACTGAATCGCTTTGAGTACGGTGATCTGCGGCCGGACAGTGGTCAGTACCGGCGACCCCGGGCGTCGCGGCGCCGGCCGCCGCCGACCCGGGCCGATCGGGAAGCCCAGCGGGAACACTTCACGACGCTGGAGGCTGCTGCGTCGAAGCCACCGCGGAAAGCCGCCAAGGCGCGGGTCAAGTCGCGGCGTAAGAGCCCTTCAGCGTCCGGCAAGAAGGACGCGACGGGAGAGCCTGGGCGTGCGGTGGCTTGATTTCCCCGTCATGATGCGGGCCGCTGCGTGAAACCCCTGGATTTCTCCCGGGAGCAGAAAGAGCGCATGGCGGGCAAGGTCAAGCGCTACCTCAACGAGGAACTGCAGCAGGACATCGGCAGTTTCGATGCCGAGTTCCTGGTCGATTTCATCGCCGAAGAGTTGGGCCCGTATTTCTACAATCGCGGTCTGTCTGACGCCATGAGCCTGTTTACCGAAAAGATGGGCGAACTCGATTATCAGGTGCAGGAGCTTGCCCAGGCCGAAGACTGAAACCTCAGTCGACGGCGCGCGGCGGCAGGTCGGGTTTTGCGTAGGCCATGCGTCGCAGGCGTTGGGTGCTGTAGTAGCTGTCCAGTCCGCTGAGTGCGACGGTGCCCGCTGCGCTGATATCTACCGAGCCGTCATCGGCCACGCAGTCATCAGGCACCTCCACCAGCACCACTTCCCCGATCAGCAGGTGCGTATCGTTGATGCGCAGCTGCTGATGCTCCCGCAGCTGCAGGCCCATGCGCACGCTGGCTTCCTGCACGAAGGGTGCGGCAAACCCCTCCATCCAGTGCTCGCCTAACCCCGTCGCTGTAAATTCCGATTGCTCCCGAGGATAACGCGCCGCCGTCTGGTGTGCGGCTTCGATGAAGTGCTGGGCGACGTGGTTGATCGTGTAACACCGCGTGTCGAGTATGTTTTCCAGCGTGTGACGCTCAACCGGGCTGGGTCGCATGATCATCGCCAGCAGGGGCGGATGAGAGCCGAGGTGCACGACCGAGCTGATAATGGCGAGATTGCTGCTGCCGGCAGCGTCAGCGGTGCCCACCAGGTTGGCCGGTTTGAAGCCGCTGAGGGAGTTGATCAGGGCGGCGCGGTAGCGCGACGCCATGGCGGCGATGTCGCTTGCAGTGAAGTGCATGTGAATGTCCTAGTTGAGGTACAGGCGCCGGTAGCGGCGCTCTGCCCAGAGGCGGTAGATGCTGTCGGCCAGCGGGCGAATCAATGGCCAGCGCAGCCAGCGCCAGAAGGGTCCCAGTCGGGTGTGCTGCCAGGCCATGACGTTGGCATCGATACCCGTCAGCAATTCACCGTTCGCTGTTTTCAGGTGCAGCGTTCTCAGCAGCGTTTCCCGGTCCGGCAGGTCCTCTCCGTCGTTCAGGCTGTGGATGTCCGTGAGCTGCAGGTCGGCATCGCACAGTTGCCCGAGTTTCGCCATTTCCCGGTTGCACAGCGGGCATTGGCCATCGTAGTAGAGTATGTCAGGCATGCAGGGCACTCACCGTATTGAAAACGTATGCCGGACAATACGTCTGTTTGGCGCTGCTGGATGCCTCGACACCGAGGCGCCAGCGCGCGGCACGGCTTACCCTAGTGGATCAGGTCGACGGCCAGTTGGGACAGCGGTTCCACCAGGTTGCCCCTGGCGTCCGCCTCCTGACTGGAGGCGGTACCTATCAGCGCCCGCTTCTTGATGCCCTGTACAATCGCAGCCAGGCGGAAGAGTGAGAATACCAGGTAGAAATTCCAGTTTTCGATGCCTGCACGTCCGGTGCGCTCGCAGTAGCGTGCAATGTATTCCTCGTCGCTGGGTATCCCCAGTGCGGCACGGTCCACACCGCTCAGGCCTTTCATTGCGCTGTCGCGCGGCAGCATCCAGGCCATGCACTGGTTGGCGAGATCGGCCAGGGGGTGGCCCAGGGTGGAGAGCTCCCAGTCCAGCAGGGCGATGACGCGCGGCTCGGTCGCGTGGAACATCATGTTGTCCAGCCGGTAGTCGCCGTGTACCAGGCTCACCGTGCCGTCATCCTCCGGCATGTTTGCAGACAGCCAGCTCATCAGCATCTCCATGTTGGGCACGGTTCCGGTTTCCGAGGCGCGGTACTGGCGGGTCCAGCGTGCCAGTTGACGTTCAAAATAGTTGCCCGGCTTGCCGTAGTCGGAGAGTCCTACGGCATCCACATCCACTGAGTGCAGGGCTGCCATGGTCTTGTTCATGGCATCGTAGATGGCACCGCGCTCTTCATTGCTGGCAGCCTCCGGCAGCAGCGGGTCCCAGAGGATGCGGCCCTCCATGAACTCCATGACGTAAAACATGGAGCCAATGACGGATTCATCCTCACAGAGTACATGGGTTCGGGGCACCGGCACGTCGGTATCCTGCAGCGCGCGGATCACACGAAACTCGCGGTCGACTGCGTGCGCTGACGGCAGCAACTCACCCGGGGGCTTGCGGCGCAAGACGTAGGAACGGCCGTCAGCGGTCAGTTTGAACGTGGGGTTCGACTGTCCGCCGGGGAACTTCTCCGCGGTCAGGCCGTTCTTCATGCCGGGCAGGTAATCAGCCAGATAAGCGGCGAGGCGTTTGGTGTCGAGTTGCTGCGAGCTCATGATATTCCCTGTTGTGATCGGTTAACCGGCTAGTCTGGCGAGGGGTGGCCACAGCTACAATGACGCGGGGCGACAAAAATCTTGACCCGCGCCGACACCCGGCCGGGAGCGTTGAGCGCGCGTTCCCGTCCGGGTATGCTGCCGCTTCCTCCCGCAAACAAGTCTAACAGAGGTTTACGCGTGTACGAGCATTTGAAACAGGCATGGCAACAGCTGACAGCACCCGGGCAGCCGTTTGAAGTCGAGACCGTGACGGTTTGTGGGGTACCAATCCGCAACTACCGCCATGCGCCACCCTCGCTGCGGGAAATCTGGTTGAGCACCGCAGGCCATGCGGACCGGGAGTATCTGGTGTACGGCGGCGAGCGCTGCACGTACAGCGAAGCACACACTTTTACCGCGAGCATCGCGCGCTGGATGCACGATGCCGGGGTGCGCCCGGGTGATCGAGTGGCGATTGCCATGCGCAATTTTCCCGAATGGATGCTCGCCTACTGGGCCGTGACCTCGATGGGGGCGGTGGTCGTTGGCATGAATGCCTGGTGGGTGGGGCAGGAAATGGCATTTGCGTTGGAGGACTCGGCGCCGACGCTGCTCATCTGTGACCGTGAGCGGCTGCAGCGCTTCTCCGAAATCCGTGAGCACTTCCCCGCGCTCAAGGTGGTCGCCGTGCGCCTGCAGGATGAGGCGCCGGCCTGGGCCACTGACTGGACCGAGGTGATCAATGCGGCACCGGAACTGCCCGCTGTGAGCATTGATCCGGATGATGACGCCTGTATTTTCTATACCTCCGGCACCACCGGGCGACCGAAGGGGGCTCGCCTGACGCACCGGGGCTGTGTCGCCAATGTCATGAACGTGGCGTTTATCAACACGGTACAGCCCATGGCGGTGGCGCTGGCCAATGGCAAGCCACCGCCGGCGCCCGGCTCCACGCCCGCGCCCAATTCCCTGCTGGCAACCCCGCTGTTTCACGTGACCGCCAACAACTGTGTTGCCCATGCCACCACGCTGGCTGGCGGCAAGCTGGTGCACATGTACAAGTGGGATGCGGCCGAGGCGCTGCGCCTGATCGAGGAGGAGGCGATAACCACCTTCAATGGGGTGCCGATGATGGCCCGAGAAATCCTCATGCACCCGGATTTCGCCCATCGGGATACCTCGTCGCTGCTCGTGTTGGGCGGCGGAGGCGCAGCGTTGCAGCCTGACCTGGTCGAGAAAATCCAGACCCGGTCGCGCGCCGCCCGCCCCAATACCGGCTATGGCATGACAGAAACCTCCGGCATCATCGCCGCGGTTTCCGCCGATTTCTTCGTCGACAAGCCGGCCAGTGTCGGGCCAGCCATGCCTACCCTCGAGGCCAGGTGTGTGGGGCCTTCCGGTGAGGACCTGGGTGTCAATGCCATTGGCGAGCTGTGGGTACGCGGCGCACCGGTGATCAAGGGGTATCTGAATCGACCGGAGGCGACAGCGGAAACCATCACGGAGGGCTGGCTGCATACCGGCGATATCGCGCGGATTGATGAAGATGGCTTTATTTTCCTGGTCGACCGCGCCAAGGATATGGTGCTGCGTGGCGGCGAAAACGTCTACTGTGCGGAGGTTGAAAATGCCCTCTTCGCCCACGATGCAGTGGCAGAGTGTGTGGTGTTTGCCGTCGCCGATGAACGACTTGGCGAGGAGGTGGGAGCCGCCGTGTATCTACACCCGGGTGCAGTGCTCGACGCCACGCAGCTGCGTGCCCACTGTGCCGGTCAGCTCGCCCCGTACAAGGTTCCACGTTACATCTGGTTTCTGCCGGAGCCGCTGCCGAGAAACGCCAATGGCAAGTTTCTCAAGCGGGAGCTCCGCGAGACACTGCGACTGGAGGACGCGCAGTGATCAGCTCTCCACAAAGGCGCGCTCAATCACGTAGTGTGCCGCCTTGCCGTGGCGCGACTCGTGGAAGCCTCGTGCGTTGAGCAGCGCCCCCATGTCTTTCAGCATGCTCGGGCTGCCACACAGCATGAAGCGGTCGTGTTCCGGATCAATGTCCTGCAGGCCGACACCCGCGGGTAATGTACCGTTGCTCAAGAGGTCGGTCAGGCGCCCGGTGTTGCGGTAGGGTTCCCGGGTCACGGTAGGGTAGTAGGTCAGCTTGCTGCGAATCTCCTCGCCGAGGTACTCGTGCTCGGGCAACTCCCGGGTGATGGTGTCCTGGTAGGCGAGCTCGCTGGCGCTACGACAGCCGTGGGCCAGAATGACACGATCAAAACGCTCGTAAATGGCCGGGTCCTTGATGATGCTGAGAAAGGGGGCCAGCCCTGTGCCGGTACCCAGCAGGTACAGGTTGCGTCCAGGGAGGAGGTTGTCCAGCACCAGTGTCCCTGTCGCCTTGCTGTTGACCAGCAGTTCGTCACCAACACGGATGTTCTGCAAGTGCGAGGTGAGTGGGCCATCTGCGACCTTGATACTGAAGAACTCCAACTGCTCCTCATAGTTGGCGCTGGCCATGCTGTAGGCGCGCAGCAGGGGGCGCCCCTCCCGCTCCAGCCCAATCATGGTGAAGTGGCCGTTCTCGAAGCGAAATCCGGGGTTGCGCGTGGTCTTGAAGCTGAACAGGCGGTCCGTCCAGTGATGTACATCGGTGACCCGTTCCCGCAGTAGCGTGGCCATTGCTGATCTCCTGCCAGAGGTGAAGTAACAGCCCTACTGTAGGCGTCAGTTATATATTGGTAAAACGGGTTTTATAAATATAAAATATCGAATTTACCAATATAGGTGCCCGGCATGCGCTACACCCTGAGGCAGCTCGAGGTCTTTGTGGCCACGGCACAACATGAAAACATCAGCCGCGCGGCCTCGGCGTTGGCAATGTCCCAGTCCGCAGCCAGTGGTTCACTGCGCGAGTTCGAGCAGCAATTTGATGTGCAGTTGTTCGACAGGGTGGGCAAACGGCTGCGCCTGAGCGAACTGGGTCGCCAGTTGCGTCCGGCGGCAGAGGAATTGCTGGCACGCGCGCGGGCTCTGGAACAGGCGCTGTCAGGCGAGGAGGTCAGTGGTCGTTTGCAGGTGGGGGCCACGCTCACTATTGGCAATTACCTCGCCGTGCCGATGATCGCCGCCTTCCGCGCCCGCTACCCAGCAGCCGATGTGGCTCTCAGCGTTGCGAATACGGCAGCGATTGCCGACAGGGTGGCGCACTATGCGCTGGATATCGGTCTGGTCGAGGGGGAACTGAGCCACCCTGACCTGAGCTGTGAACCCTGGCAGATGGATGAACTGACGGTGTTCGCCGCTCCGGGCCACCCACTGGCGCGAAAACAGGCGCTCACGGATGACGATCTGCTGGGGCTGGACTGGATTGTGCGTGAGCCTGGCTCAGGTACCCGACAAACATTCGACCGCGCCATGCACGGCATTTTGCCCGCACTGCGCGTTGTTCTGGAGCTACAGCATACCGAGGCTATCAAACGCGCCGTTGAAGCAGGTCTCGGGGTGGGGTGCCTGTCGCGCATCAGTCTGGTGGAGGCTTTTGCCCGGGGTTCCCTGGTCCCGTTGCGCGTCCCCGGGCGCGATTTCACGCGGCGCCTGCAGATCGTCCTGCACCGGCAGAAGTTTCACACCGCTGCCCTGCGCCAGTGGCTGGCACTGTGCCATGAACAGGCGCAGTGAACACTCGTCGCGAAGGCGGGTACACTAACCACATGTTGAATACGGATAACAGCGGGCAGGCGCCCATTGAACCGATTGATGCGGTGCAGCGCGCGCAGGTGGTGCAGGCAACACAGCATTGGGTGGAGCAGGCCGCGCTACTGCTACAGCGTTCGCTGCCGCAGCCTGCGGTCCTGTTCGACCTGCGTGGCGGCACGGCCGGCATGTTCCGGGTGCAGCGTGGGCTGTGCAGCATCCGCTACAACCCGTGGATCTTTGCCAGGCATTTTCAGGAGAACCTCCAACACACGGTGCCTCACGAGGTGGCGCATTACGCGGTGCATGTGCATTACCCGAACCGGCGCCTGAAACCGCATGGGCCGCAATGGCGGCGCATGATGCAGCTGTTCGGCGTGCCGCCGAAGGTGACTTTCGACCTGGCGCTGGACGGGGTGCCGATGCGTCGCCAGCAGCGCCACCCCTATCACTGCGGCTGTCGTGAGCATGCGGTATCAACCGTGCGCCACAACCGGATGCGGGAGGGTCGAGCCCGCTACCTGTGTCGTTACTGCAAGGGCGCCCTGGTGCCGTTTGACCAGTAGTGTTGCACTAGTTCACCGTAACGGCGAGTTCCACGCCGCTGAACGGTTCCGCGGCCTCATCATTGTCTACCGGGGTGATTTCCAGTCGTAGCTCAGCGATACCTGCCTGCAGTAAAATATCCCGTGCAGTGGCGGCGCGCTGCTGCGCGAGTTGCGCCAGCGCTGCCTCAGGCACTGGCCATTGGTCACGGATGATGCGCGCCTGTTGTAACACGGAAGGTGCCTCGCTCGCCGGCTCTGTCTCCTGACCGGTCGGTGGGGGCGGTGCAAGCCCGCCGTACAGGTCGCTTATGACATCTTCCCAGGCCCGGGTGCGATCGCGAATATCCTCGGCAGCCAGGCCGGCCTCAAGCAGGGCGGCTTCAAACAGCTGGCGCTGCAACTGCGTGCGGTCGCTGTCCCGTTCCACGCGGCCGGTGATCTGCAGCCGCAGGTCCGGCCTTTGCTGCATGGCGGCGGCGAGGTCACGCAGCTTGCCCTGGCCGTGGGCGTCCAGCTCGCTGCTGCCAGCCGCAAAATCCACGGTGTCCAGATCCTCGCTACTGCCCACGAGCTTGGCGAGCAGGGCAAAGGGCGCGGTAACTGCCTTGGTCAACAGGTTGACGAAAGCGCCGGCAATCACGCTGCCCAGGCTGAACTGAGGGTTGTTCACGTCGCCGCTGACGGGGACGGCAATATCGATAACCCCGTTGCTGTCGGTGAGCAGGGCAATGCCAAGCCGCAGGGGCAGATCCATTGCCTTGCTGCTATCTACCCGTTCACCCAGCTGCAATTGCTTGATGACGATCTGGTTGTTCCCCTGCAGACGGTCATTTTCCAGAGCGTACTGCAGATCGGCGGTCATTACGCCATCTTCGATCGCATAACCTGCATAGGTGCCTGAATAGGGTGTCAGACGCGACATATCCAGGCCCCGGAAGTGCAGGGTGAGGTCGAGTGCGGGCGGGCTCTGTAACGGGCTCGCGGTGCCCCTGAGTGTTACCGGCGCATAGCCGTCCACTGAGCCCTTGAGGTCCACCGCCAGCGCCTGACCGGGGCGCGTACTGAGGTTGCTGAGGGTGCCATCCAGGTCGCCGATCACCGCACGGAAGCGAATGGGCAGCGACTCGTCGAGGAAGTCCAGCGTGCTGTCGGATACAAAGATCGCGGGCAGGTCAGCTGTCCAGGCTGCTTCGGGCAGGTCCGCGGCGACGTCGTCGGTCTCGCCTTGCGGCGCGCCCTGATCCGGCGCCTCCACACTCTTCGCGGCATCTTCAGCGAGTATCCGCTGGGCGTTGATCTGCCCATCCTCCTCAATGTGCAGGCGGCCCTCGTAGCCTTCGATGTGGAGTTCGGCGAGACTGACGCTGCGTGCCTCAGGCTGCACCGCCAGACCAGTCCATGAGACGCTGTCCCAGCGGGTCAGCGCATTCTCCGCACCGAGCAGGCGCATGGAAAAATCGCTCACAGCCCCGTCTGCAGCAACGCTTAGGGGGAAGAAGTTCAGCAGCTGTACGGTGCCGCTGGTGCGCGCCTCGCCGCTGCTGATCCGGGCCTGCAAAACGGTGGGTAGGTTGGGGGCGAACCAGGCCAGGGGGAGTGCGTCCAGGGCGAAGGCGATATTCCCCGAGCCGTCTCCTGCGTGCAGCGCACCCGCAAGGTCCAAACGGGCCGCATCATTGACCGTGAGCGACAAGGAGAGCGCCGAAGGCGCCGTTGCGGGCCAATGCAAGTCCCGTAACTCGGCGGTCACTGGCGCGATGCGCAGCAGCGCCGGGTCGGTGAACTCACTGCGCCAGCGCAGTTCGCTGTGTTCCAGGGCGGCGAGGTTGAGGCGCAGTGCCCACCCGTTACCCGCGGGTTCACTGGAGGTTTGCGGCGTGTCGGCTGTCGGCTGTTGCGCGACAGCGGGCAGCAGCATCTCGGTCAGGCTCACGCGCTTGCCTTCGCTCCAGCCCTCGACCGCCAGACCGTTGATGCCCAGCCTGTCCAGGGTGACCGCCTTCGTTGCGCTGTCCAGCTTAACTCCGGTCACTTGCAGGGCTTTTAACGCCACTCCGGTATCTGGCAGTTGCGCCACCTGCTCGGGTGCGAGAGTGATGTCCTTGAGCGTCAATGTGCCGTCTGCCACGGTGTAGTGCAGGGCCTTTGACCAGTCCACTGTGTAATCGAGCCCCAGGTCAAGCTGGCCGCTCAGCAGCTCGAAGGCCACCCAGGGTCTGGCGAAACGCAGCGCGGGCTGCAGGTCGATACGGTGCAGTTGCAGGTGGCCGCTGCTACGGCCGGTGGGAATAGACAGCTCGCCCTCCCAACGCAGTTGCCCGCCACCCTCGGTGCCGGCGCGCAGTTGGTAGGGCTGCCCCTCCGGCTTTACCGTCGACAGATCCGTTATCGTGAGGCTGAATCCGTCCAGGTGCGTGCTGTACGCATCGGGATGCAGGTGATCGGTTACCGCGATGCGTGTGGCGTCTAGCGACAGTTCGCCGATAGTGATGCCGGGCAGCGCAGCGTCCTCTTCCGCCGGCTCGCTCTCGTCGTTCTGTGACAGGAAGTCGGCGATGTTAAGCTCGCCACCTGCCTGCCGTCTCAGGTGTACCTCAAGGCCCTCCAGGGTGATGCTATCCAGTACCACGCCATTCCCGGCCAGTGAGGTCAGTGACAGATTCACCTCGGCGTGGTTGAAGGCCAGAAACGGACTGCCGTCTGGCTCGCTGAGCGTTGCCTCGCGTACCTCGACAGCGAGTGTGAAGGGGTTGAAGAGAATCAGTTCGGTACCCAGTTGCCGACCGTAGTGATCCTGCAGGAAGCGGTGGGGCAGGATGTTCAGTGCCGGCAGCACAATCAGTACGCTGCAGGCAAGATACACGGCATAGGCAATCAACAGCCCTTTCACGACGCGGTACACGGATTGACCTCCAGAAGTCATGGTCAGCTGCCTACTATACGGCAATTGCCGCTGCGATCGCAGGGCGTGTCTAGAGGCCCTTGCGGTAGGTGTAGGGTGTCAGGCCGGTCCAGCCCTTGAACGCGCGGATAAACGCGCTGGCTTCCGAGAAACCCGAGCGGTGGGCAATTTCCTCAATCGAAATGCCCTGTTTGCCGAGGAAGTGCAGTGCGGTGTCGCGTCGCAGCTGGTTCTTGATGTCCTTGAAGGTAGTGCCCTCTGCAGAGAGTCGGCGCCGCAGTGTCTGCGGGTGAATGTCCAGGGTTTCGGCAACGGTACTCAACTCTGGCATTTCGTGCAGGCTGTGGCGGATCTGGTCGCGAACCCGCGCCGTCCAGCTGTTGCGCGGGAAGTCCTGGGTCAGCATCATCAGGACGGGGTGGCGCAGGTAGTGGCGCAGTCCCTGTTCCGACTGGGTGATGCGCTTGTCCATCAGGGCCGCCGAGAACACCAGTTCACAGTGGTCGGCCTCAAAGTGAACCGGATTGGCGAGGAACATGTGCCGATAGTCCTCTGGCCGCGCGGCGGGCGCGTAACTCAGGTTGACCGCCTGTATCGGCAGGTGCTCTTGCACCAGCCAGCTGCAAAACCGGTGGGCATTGAACAGCATGAGTTCCACGGGCCAGGCCTCCAGCGATGTCAGGCTTTGCGCGTGGAGGCGCAGCCGAACCTGGTCAGCCTCTTCAATCAAACCGGGCCAGGGCGACGAGTCGAACAGCTGAAAGAAGCGGCAGTAGCGATTCAGTGCCTGCCCCAGCGTTTCGCAGCCGATCACCGCGTGGCACATCATGGACCATGTGCCGATGGGCAGCCGGCGTGAGGCATAGCCGAGGGATTCGTCCTGCATGGCGAGCATGGTGCTCACCTGCAAGTCGGCGTAACGCTCAATGGAAATGCGCGCTCCGTCCTCCAGCAGCAGTCGCGGGGAAATGCGGTTCTTGCGCAGCAGCTCCATCGGGTCGAGGCCAATCGCGACCGCGTTACGCAGCACCGCACGCGCAAAGTACACCGAGATCGACAGCTCACGCATCAGGCGGGTCTGCCATTGCGCGATATCTGCACGGGCTTGTGCTCGACAGCCGCCACGCGATTCCGCCCGGTGTGCTTGGCCAGCGTCAGTGCCCGTCGAGCGTCGGCGCAGAGCTGTTCCAGCGAGCCGTCGGCCCGCGTGTCGGCGACGCCCAGACTCACCGTGAGGGGAATGGGGTGGTCATCGATGTGCAGACCCGAGGTGGCAAGGTGCTGCTGGATGCGCTCGGCGAGTTTGCGGGCCGAGTCCAGGGTGGAGTTGGGCAGTACAGCGAGGAAGGTATCGTCGTCGTAACGGGCAATGGCGTCGCTGGCGCGGCACTCCGCTTCCAGACAGCGCGCCACCTGCTGCAGTGCCCGGTCACCTGCGCCGTCACCGAAATTGTTGTTCAGTTGGCGCATGTGATCGATGTTCAGCATGATCGCTGCGGTGGGCTGGCCGTGCCGGGCGGCGTTGGCCAGGGTGACGTGCAATGCGCTTTCCAGGCCGCGTCGATTGAGCAGGCGGGTCAATGGGTCCAGTGTATTCATGCGCCGCAGTTGCGCTTGCTGTTCGAGCATCACTGCAGCGAGATAGCCCAGGACAATGAGTACGTGCGCGGCCCCGAGCAGTGCCGCCGCAGCGCCGCCAAAGGGCTGCGGTGTTCCCGTGTGCAGCTGGCGCAAGGACTCGAGCATCGCCAGGCACAGGATGAGCCCGGCCACTGCGACCAATGCATCCCCCGCATTATGTTCGCGCCAGCTGCGCTGCGCGTGCAGCACCGCCAGTGCACCGCCGAGGAGGGTGCTGCCTGCCGCATAGACCTGCGCGGAGTGCGGTGGCTCCAGCGTCAGGACGCCGAGGCTGCTGGCCGCTAACAGCAGCCCGAGCAGCACACGGCCCCCAGCCACAGCGCTGCGCGACATGCCGGCGAGGAGCAACAGGCTGCTGCTCAGCAGTGATGCGATGAAGGGTACGGACGGCGGCACAGAGAACTCCGTGAGACCGGTCACTGCGGCAGTTGCACCCGCGAACAGTGCCAGCAGGAAGTACAGGGTGAACAGGCCCAGCCCTCCGGGGGGTGGCCGCACGCCACTCAGCACGTGCAGAATGAACAGCTGAGACCCGACGAGCGCAAACAGTGCGCCGTAGTGCAGGGAGTTGATCGTATCGAACAGGCTACTCGTCATGTCGGGCTAGGGCTCGGCCGCCAAGGGCTGTCAGTTTAAGTCAATAAAATTGTTTGCAGGGGTCATTGTTGCTCTGTCCCCTGCTCACCATACTGTGGTGTTATTCCTGTAGCTACCAGAGGCAATTGATCATGTTGCAACGCGACTTTACGGACGAACAGATCATGTTCCGTGATGCCTACCGCAAATTTCTCGCTGCGGAGATTGTGCCACATATGGAGGCGTGGCGAGAGGCAGGTATTGTCGATCGTTCCGCTTTCCGCAAGGCCGGTGAAAAGGGCTTCCTGATGGTGTGGCCGGAAGAGAAGTATGGCGGTATGGGAGACCCGGATTTCCGCTTCGAGCAGATCATCATCGAAGAAGCGGCCTATGCGCGCGTCGGTGACTGGTACAGCACGCTGCACAGCCGGTTGGTCGGCCCCTACTTCACCCGTTTCGGCAATGAGGAGCAGTGCCAGCGTTTCCTGCCGCGCTGTGTGAGTGGAGAGTGCATTCTTGCCGTCGCCATGACCGAGCCAGACGCCGGCAGCGACCTGGCCGGTATGCGCTCTACCGCCGTAGAGCAGGGTGATCACTGGGTGCTGAACGGTTCCAAGACCTACATCTCCAATGGTATCAACGCCGATGTGGTGATTGTTGCGGCAAAGACTGACCCCGAAAACAACCCCCATCATATGACCCTGTTTCTGGTTGAACGGGGCATGGAGGGCTTTGAGCGCGGGCGCAACCTGAAAAAGATGGGCCTCAAGGCCCAGGATACCGCCGAGCTGTTCTTCAACGATGTCAAGGTGCCGAAGGCCAATGTCCTGGGCGAGCCTGGCAAGGGGTTCATCTACCTGATGGAGGGGCTGGCGGAAGAGCGCTTGATCGGGGCCTGCGGCTACCTGTCGGCGGCGCAGCTCTCCTGGGATCTGACCGCAGAGTTCGTGCGCGAGCGGAAGGCCTTTGGCAAACCGCTGGCGGCGTTCCAGAATACCCAGTTCAAGCTGGCGGAAATGCGTACCCAGCTCGATATTGCACAGATTTTTGTCGACCAGTGCGTGCGCGCGTTTAATAATGGCGCGCTGACGGCTGTGGACGCCGCCAAGGCCAAGCTGGTCACCAGTGAGTTACAGATTGCCGCTGCGGACCTCGGTGTCCAACTGCACGGCGGTGCCGGGTATATGGATGAATACCCGATCAGCCGCCAGTGCACAGACGCCAAGATCGCGACGATTTACGCGGGCAGCTCCGAGGTGATGAAGATCATCATCAGCCGTGATTGTCTTTCGGACAACTATACGCCGTTCAACACGCGGAATTTCTGATCACAGCAACACTGACTATTTCAAGCAGGAGAACATCATGGATTTGAAAGGAAAAGTAGCCATTGTTACCGGGGGGGCTTCCGGCCTGGGCCGTGCCACGGTAGAAGCCTACGTGGCAAAGGGCGTCAAGGTCGCCATTTTCGACCTGAATGAAGCCAACGCGCAGGAGGTGATCAGCAAGCTGGGCGCTGACAACGTTGCCTTCTGGAGTGTCAACGTGGCCGACGAAGACTCTGTGCGCGAGGCGGTGGCGGGCGTCGTCGACACCTTCGGCGCGGTGCACATCTGCAACAATTACGCCGGTATCGGCAGCGCCTGCAAGACCCTGGGCAAGAATGGGCCGTTCCCGCTGGATCAGTTCCTGCCGGTGATCAATGTGAACCTGGTGGGCACCTTCAATGTCGCCCGCTATGCCGCCGAGCAGATGGCGAAAAACGCGCCGGTAAACGGCGACGACGGCCGGGGTGTGATCATCAACACGGCGTCCATCGCGGCGATGGAGGGCCAGGTTGGCCAGCTGGCCTACAGCGCCAGCAAAGGCGGTATTGTCGGTATGACGCTGCCCATGGCGCGTGACCTGGCAAGCTACGGCATCCGCGTGAACACCATCGTACCGGGCCTGATTCACACACCGTTGTTCGAAAGCCTGCCGGAGGCGGCCTACAATTCTCTGGCCAGCAGTGTCTGTTACCCGCGTCGGCTTGGTCGCCCGGAGGAAATTGCGCATCTGTCGGTTTTCATCGCCGAGAACGACTATGTGAATGGCGAATGCATCCGGCTGGATGGCGCCATTCGCATGCAGCCGCGCTAGGAGGGCGTCACCATGGGACCTTTGAACGGATTTACCGTAATCGAACTGGCCGGCATCGGGCCTGCTCCAATGGGGGGCATGATGCTGGCAGACATGGGTGCCGAGGTGATTCGCATTGAGCGTGCCAATGGTGCCGATCTGAAACAGTTGAAAGACGTCAGTGCGCGGGGCAAGAAGTCCGTCGTGCTGAACCTCAAGCATCCTGAAGGCGTCGAGACGCTGTTGCGCATGGTTGAGAATGCGGATGTCCTCATTGATCCCTATCGCCCTGGAGTCTGCGAAAAACTCGGCATCGGGCCTGATGCCTGCATGGCGCGCAATCCCCGCCTGGTGTTTGCACGCATGACTGGCTGGGGCCAGGACGGGCCACTGGCGCGCGCCGCAGGACACGACATCAATTACATCTCTCTCACCGGCGCGCTATTTGCTACTGGGCGACGCAACGAAAAGCCGGTGCCGCCGCTGAATCTGGTCGGCGACATGGGTGGCGGCGGCATGCTGTTGGTAAACGGTGTGCTGGCGGCCTTGCTGGAAGCGGCCAACTCGGGCAAGGGCCAGGTGATTGACGTGGCAATGGTCGACGGTGCGGCGCAGCTGATGTGGATGTTCCATGGCTTTGAGGCCGTTGGTGCCTGGGATGCCTCCCAGCGTGAGGCCAACCTGCTGGATGGCGCAGCCCATTTCTATGACACCTACGAGTGTGCCGATGGTCGCTACATTTCCCTGGGTTCGATTGAGCCGCAGTTTTATGCATTGCTGATGCAACTCGCGGAGCTTCCTGAAGCGGACTTCGCGAACCAGCATGATGTAGCGCGCTGGCCCGAGCTGACGGAAAAGCTGGCGGCGATCATCAAGCAGAAGACACAGGCCGAATGGTGCGAACTCATGGAGGGCACTGACGTGTGCTTTGCGCCGGTACTGTCCTTCACCGAGGCGCCCAGCCACCCGGCCAACGTCGCCCGAAACACCTACATCGAGGTGGACGGCGTCACGCAGCCGGCTCCCGCGCCGCGTTTCAGCCGCACCCCGTCGAGCGTGGCGCACGGGCCGCGTGCCCTGGGCGAGGATACGGCTGCTACACTGGCTGCCATGGGGTTCGCCGAGAGTGAGATTCACGCATTACGCGACGCGGGCACGATTGGCTGAACCTGAGCGCAACGAGGAAAGGAACCATGGCGAATTACGAAACGGTGACAGTAGAACGCTTCGACCAGGTGGCTCTGGTCAGCCTGAACCGGCCGGATAACCTGAATGCGTTCAACGCGGCACTGCGGCGCGACATACTGCTGGCGATCAATGACGTGAATGCGGACCCCGGTATCCGCGTCGCCGTGCTGACCGGCGCCGGGCGGGCGTTCTCGGCGGGCGCAGACCTGGGCGAAGTGACCGGTGCAGATTTCGATGTAGAGCACCAGCTCAACAGCGAATACAAGCCGGTGCTGCTGGCCATCCACGAGGCGCCGATACCCTGGATCAGCGCGGTCAATGGCGCTGCGGCAGGCGTGGGCAGCGCGTTCGCCATGGGCTGCGACCTCACCGTGATGGCCGACAATGCCTACGTGTACCAGGCCTTCGCGGCGATCAGTCTGGTCCCCGATGGCGGTGCCACCTGGCACCTGGCCAGGACGCTGGGGCGCAAACGTGCCTACGAGCTGATTGTCACCGGTGAGAAGCTGCCTGCGCAGCGCTGTCAGGAACTCGGGCTGTGTAACCGGGTGGTTGCTGCGGATGCGCTGGTCGCGGAGTCACTCGCCTGGGCGCAGGAACTCGCTGCCAAGGCGCCACTGGCCCTGCGATATGCCAAGGAATCCCTGAATTTTGCCCTGGAGCAGGATCTGTCGGCGACGATATCCCAGGAGGCCCGACTGCAGAAAATCTGCATTGGCAGTGCTGACGCAAAAGAGGGTGTCGAAGCCTTCATTGGCAAGCGTGCACCTGTCTGGCAGGGCAAGTAGGCGGGGCCCCGTGCCCGCCGTCACCGCATGACGGAAAAGCTGCGCCCTGAGCTACTGGCGCTGCGTGAGCGACTGCAACGCACCCAGGACGATAATCGCGCCGAGGCGCGGACCCGACGGCATGCCGCCGGGTATCGCACGGCTCGCGAAAACCTCTACGACCTGGTCGACGAAGACAGCTTCCAGGAATATGGGCAGCTGGCGGTGGCGGCGCAGCGCACGCGGCGCGACTATCTGGAGCTGCAAAGCAGCACCGCTGGCGATGGCATTATCACCGGTACCGCAACCATCAACGCAGATCAGGTCGGGGTGCAGGCAGCTCGCGCTGCGGTGGTGATCAACGACTACGCGGTCCTGGCAGGTACCCAGGGTTTCTTTCATCATCGCAAGCTGGACCGCCTGTGTGAGCTTGCGGAGCAGCACCGCCTGCCGGTGGTCATGTTTACCGAGGGAGGGGGTGGCCGTCCCGGTGACACCGATGTGCTGACACACATTGCCGGGCTACATGTGGAGTCCTTTGCAACCTGGGCTCGACTGGCCGGCCGGGTGCCGCGTATTGCAGTCAACAACGGTTATTGCTTTGCCGGTAACGCGGCGCTTTTTGGCTGTGCCGACTTCACCATCGCCACGCGGGCTTCGTGGATAGGCATGGCCGGTCCGGCCATGATCGAGGGCGGTGGGCTGGGCAAGGTCGCCGCCACCGACATCGGCCCGCTGGAAGAGCAGTTAAAAAACGGCGTCGTGGATATTCCCGCCGAGAACGAGGCGCATGCCACCGCCCTGGCCCGGCAGCTGTTGGGGTATTTCCAGGGGCCAGTGCGCGAGTGGTCCTGCGTCGACCAGAGCGCGTTGCGCGCTGCCGTGCCGGAAGACCGGCGCTGGGCCTACCCGGTGCGCAAGGTCATCGAGACGCTGGCGGACAGTGGGTCGTTCCTCGAATTGCGTCGCGTCTACGGGCGCAGCATCATCACCGGATTCATCCGGCTCGAGGGTCTGCCGGTCGCGCTGATTGCCAACGACTGTCAGCAGCTGGGTGGGGCGGTGGATGCCGAATCGGCGGAAAAAGCGGCTCGTTTTCTGAGCGTGTGCGATGCCTTTGGCCTGCCGGTATTGTCGCTGACGGATACCCCGGGGTTCATGGTGGGGCCGGCAAGCGAACGGCAGGCAGCGGTGCGCCGCATGTCCTCGCTGTTTACCACCGGGGCCCGTTTGCAGGTGCCGGTGGTGGCGGTTTTCCTGCGCAAGGGCTACGGGCTGGGTGCCATGGCCATGACCGGGGGCAGCTTCCTTGCGCCGGTCTACGCCGCTGCCTGGCCCACGGGGGAGTTCGGTGGCATGGGACTCGAAGGCGCAGTGCGCCTGGGCTACCGGAAGGAACTGGAGGCGGTGGAAGATCCCGCTGAGCGCGAGCAGCTGTTCGAGCAACTGCTGGCGAAAATGTACGAGGCCGGCAAAGCCACGGAGGCCGCATCCTTTCTGGAGATTGACGCGGTTATTGACCCGGCGGATACCCGGGCCGAAGTGTTGCGTGCCCTGCGGGCTGCGGGCATCTGTTCGCAGCCTGCCGCCCCAGGGCCAGCGGCGCCATAAACCCTGTTTTCACACAAGTTGGAGAAATACCATGCAGAACCTGTTTAACGTCAGTGGGAAAGTGGCCGTAGTAACCGGCGGTTCGCGCGGTATTGGGGCGATGATTGCCGAGGGTTTCGTGGCCAACGGTGTTAAAACCTACATCACAGCGCGCAAGGTCGAGGAGCTTGAAGCCACCGCGGAGCGTCTTTCCGCGTACGGGGAGTGTATTGCGATCTCCTCGGACCTCTCCACCCTGTCGGGGATTACCGCGTTTGCTGCGGCGCTGCATGAGCGTGAGTCTGCACTACACATTCTGGTCAATAACGCCGGGGCAACCTGGGGCGCAGCTATCGACGAATTTCCGGAGAGTGGTTGGGACAAGGTGATGGACCTGAACGTCAAATCAATCTTCTTCCTCACCCAGCAGATGCTGCCATTGCTGCGCGCCGCGCGCCGCGAAGACGACCCGGCCCGCGTGATCAATATTGGCTCGGTGAACGGTATTACCAATGCCCACGGCAATAACTACGGCTACAGTGCAAGCAAGGCGGCGGTACACCAGCTGACCCGGCAACTGGGTGCTGACCTGGCCAAGGAGGGCGTCAACGTCAATGCCATTGCCCCCGGGCTCTTCCCGAGCAAGATGACGTCGCATCTGCTACCGCATGAGGCGGAACTGGTGAAGAGCTTTCCAATCAGCCGTATGGGGTCCCCTGAGGATGCGGCGGGCACTGCGATCTACCTCAGTTCACGCGCCGCTGCCTGGGTGACCGGGCACGTACTGGTGCTGGATGGTGGCCTGGTTGCCGAAGCCTGAGGTGCCCGCCGCCGGTCCGCAGCGCGTTCCGGCGGCAGGATCTGGAGCCTGGGCTCACTCCGTCGTCGTGTTCGCGTAGAGCGTCACCCACTCGGTCAGCAGTCGTACGCCATAGCCGGTCGCGCCGGTCAGCGGCGGTTTGCTGGTGGTTTCATAACGGCCGTTTCCGGCCATGTCGACATGCACCCAGGGCGTATCGCCGGCAAATTGCTGCAGGAAAACAGCGCCCGCCTGCGCGCCAGGGGCGCCCGTGTTGCGGATGTCAGCTACCGTGCTGTCAATGATTTCTTCATAGGGGCCCAGGGGCAGGCGCCACACCCGCTCCCGGGTCAGCTCTCCAGCCTGGGTCACACTGTCGACCAGTGCATCGTCGGCACTGAACACGGCGGCATAGTCGCGGCCCAGGGCGCGCACCTTGGAGCCGGTCAGGGTGGCGATATCGGCAATGACCCGTGGTTTGAATTTCTCCCGTGCGTACCAGATGCCATCCGCGAGTACGAGACGCCCCTCGGCGTCGGTGTTGGCGATTTCGATGGTGATACCGCTCGCCGATTTCACGATGTCTCCTGGCAACTGTGCTGTGCCCGAGACGGCGTTCTGTGACAGCGGCATAACGCCGACCACGTTGACCGGTGCGCGTTGGCGCGCCAGTGCCTCCAGCGTGCCCGCCACTGCCGCGGCACCGGCCTTGTCACCGGTCATGGCAAGCAGGGATTCGGCATCCAGCTTCAGGTTGTAGCCGCCGCTGTCGAAGGTGATGCCCTTGCCGACCAGCGCGATGGGCGCGTCCTTGCTGCCGCGCCACTGCGCGATCAGCAGGTGCGAGCCGTGCTGGCTGCCGCGGCTGACGCCGTACAATGCCGCCATGCCCTCCTGAAGAACCTGCTTGGGTGTCAGCACGGTGATTTTTATCCCGAGGGGCTCCAGACGCTGCCTGACATGGTCTGCGAAGGCGGCGGGGTAGCCGTCACTGCCCGGGAGGTTGGTCAGTTCCCGGGCGGTAAAGACGCCCTCCGCGAGGGCACGCAGCTGTGTATAGCGCGCCTCGGTCGTCTTCGGGTCGGAGACCAGCCAATGATAGGTTTGTGCCGGACGCGGCTCCGGGGCAGACTTGTAGCGGTCAAAGCGGTAGTTCGCCAGGTCAGCGCCGTGTGCCACGGCTGCGACCAGGGCGCTGTGACTGGCATTCTGCGGCAACAGTCCGGTGTTGACCGCGACAATGCGCGAAGGTCGCGTCGCCAGATGCAGTGCCAGGGCCGCGCCCACAGACTCTGCATCTGCCCGTTGCAGCGTCGCGCCGTCGCCCATCCCCAGCGCGACCAGTCGTTTCGCATGCATTCCCGCGGGAGCAAGCACTTCGAACTGTTCGCCGAGGGCACCGGTAAACGCCTGGGCATCTATCGCCCGCTGAAACTGGGCCACCGTCTCTTCCGGCCATGCAGCGGGTGCAGCGGGAGTGCCGTCTGCAAACAGTGGCACCAGCACCACCACTGTATCTGCCTCGGCAGGTGATGTTTCGCTGAACAGGTTCTGTGTTTCCAGGTAGTCGGCTTGTGTAAGGCTGGTGGCGAGCAGCAGACCGACGGCTGCGCAGTAGCGAAGCATAGTCTTCATGGTGGGAGAGTTCTCCTTGGTTTCAGGTGGTGATGATCAGGCGCAACGCCTGCAGTTGCAGGCTGGCATGGGCGATGTGCAGTGCGGACTCGTCAATCCGGTAAGCGAGATGGTCCAGCTCCTCCTGTCGTATGGACGGGTTCACCGCACGCAGGGCCTGCAGGCGCTCCAGCTCGGCACCCAGCTCTGCACGCATGTTTTGCTCGGCATCGGCAAGCAGCGGCGCAAGGCGCTCTGTCGCCAGGCGGCTGGCGAGCAGCATCTTGTTGTCCACCTCCTGCTGTACCTGCTTGATGATGGCAAGGGCCGTGCTCTTGTTGACGCGTTCGACCAGGCCGTTGAGCCGCTCGTGCGGCACCAGTGCTGCGAGGTCCTTGCCGCGTGCATCGACCAGCAGGCGCAGGGGCGATAGCGACAGAAAGCGCTCCAGCTGCAGATTGCGGGGCGCGACACAATTGACGGTAAATACACACTCCAGCAGCATGGTGCCCGGGGCGATGCCCTTGAGCTTTATGGTGCCGAGGGCGGCGTTGCCCAGTTCGGTGGAGCGGACCATGTCCATGGCCTCAACCAGCATTGGGTGCTCCCAGGTGAGGAAGGCCATATCCTCGCGTGCGAGGGCCTTGCTCCGCGAGAAAGTGACGGTGGTGCCGTCCTCCTGCAGGTGCGGGAAGTGGCCTGTCAGCATATGGTCTGTTGGGCGCAGCACCAGTGTGTGGTCTGAGTGATGCTCATGTTCCACTCCATAGGCCTCACACAGAAGTTCGAGGTAGTGTTGCAGCTCGTCGCCGGCCTCCTGACTGCTGATTTCCGCAATCAATTCCCCAGCCACCTCGGCCTTGCAGGAGTTGCGCTCAAGCAGCCGGTCGCGTCCCTCCCGCAGCTCCCGTCGTGTATCCCGGGTGAAGGCCGCGGTATCGGCGATCAGCGTTTCCAGGCTGTCGTCCGGTTTCTGCAACAGCGGCAGCAGGCGCGATGCGAAGCGGTCGAAAATCATGGTGCCCGCGGAGCAGCTCTCCTGGAACAGGTTCAGGCCCCGGTCGTACCACTCCAGCAGCACCTCCTGTGCGCTGTCAGCCAGATACGGCACGTGAATCTGTACATCCTGGGCCTGGCCGATGCGGTCGAGACGGCCGATACGCTGTTCCAGCAGGTCAGGATTGAGCGGTAGGTCGAACAGGATCAGGTGGTGGGCAAACTGGAAGTTGCGCCCCTCGCTGCCAATTTCGGAACAGACCAAGGTCTGTGCCCCGGCAGATTCGTCGGCGAAGTAGGCTGCGGCCCGGTCCCGCTCGATGATGGACAGGCCCTCGTAGAACGCCGCGGAGCGGATGCCCGCGCGCAGGTGCAGATAATGCTCCAGCGTCACGGCTGTTTGGGCCCGGGCGCAAATCACCAGCACTTTTGCCGGGCGCAGGGCTTTCAGGGTTTGCTCCAGCCAGGCCACGCGGGGGTCGAACCCCAGCCAGCTGTCATCGTGGTAGGGGGCTTCGGGGTGCAGTGCCTCGGCAAGGTCGCTGTTGGCATGACGGTACGGGTCGGGTTGCTGCAGTGGGTAGCGGTGCAGCACGCGTTGGGGAAAGCCGCTGATGGCAGCGCGTGTGTTGCGGAACATCACCCGCCCGGTGCCGTGACGATCGAGAATCTGTGCGATCAGGGTGTCGGTGGGTGCATCCGGGTCCAGCCCTGCGGGCAGGTCAGCCGGCCGCTCGCCGCGTTCCAGGCTCAGGGTGAGGTCGCTCCAGCGGCGGTACTGCTGCTCTTCCTCGCGGAAGGCCTCGAGCGAGTGAAAGCGCTCCGGATCCAGCAGTTGCAGGCGCGCGAAATGGCTCTCCAGACCGACCTGCTCAGGGGTGGCGGTGAGCAGAAGAAGCCCCGGATTCTGGCGTGCCAGTGCGGCCACGAAACGGTAGTCCTCACCGGGTTGCTCCGGGGACCAGTGCAGGTGATGCGCCTCGTCCACGACCACCAGGTCCCAGTCCGCCTGCAACGCCTGCAGTTGTCGCGCTTGCGAGTCCCGGAACAGGTCGAGGCTGCACAGCACGAGCTGCTCCGCCTCGAAGGGATTCTCGCCATCGACTTCCGCGAGCGGGTCTTCGTCCAGCAGTTCGAGTGGATCCGAGGTGTCCAGGCGCTGGGCATCGAACAGTGAAAAGTGCAGGTTGAAGCGGCGCAGCATCTCTACCAGCCACTGGTGCAGCAGCGTTTGTGGCACCAGCACCAGCACCCGCGAAGCTCTGCCCGTAAGCAGCTGCTGGTGCAGGATCATGCCGGCTTCAATCGTTTTGCCCAGGCCGACTTCATCGGCCAGCAGGACCCGCGGCGAGTAGCGCTGCCCCACTTCGTTCGCGATATACACCTGGTGCGGCAGCAGGCTCGTGCGAGAGCCCATCAGCCCCCGTGCACGGGAGCGCTGTAGCCGGTCTATATGCGAGAGGGTGGCAACCCGCAGGGCAAAGTCACTGGTTTTATCGAAGTGGCCGTTCAACAGGCGCTGCTGCGGTGTTGTAATCTGTACGAAAGGGTCCAGCTCCAGCTCGGAAACCGTCACGCTTGCATCGTGGTGATCGGTACCGGTGTAGAGCAGCAGTCCAGCGCTCTCGGTGACTGCCGTCACTGCCAGCTCGCTGCCGTGCACAGTCGAAATGTGGTCGCCCACCTTGAAGCGCAACCGGGTCAGCGGTGCGCTGTCAGCGGCGTAGGTGCGTTCTTCACCCACCGCCGGAAAGCTCAGTGTAACGCGTCGCGGCTCGACCTCGACGATGATCCCCAAACCCAGCTGCGCATCGGCATGGCTGACCCAGCGTTGACCTACGATGTATTCCATGGTGTCCCGTTTGCTGCCGGGCCCCAGGTTACGGCCCGCAAAAGACGCCTAGTCTACCATTGACGGGCAGCCGGGTTGAGGCTTGCGGCGCTTCTGCGCCGAAATTGCCGTGTTTATGCCCGCTCTTCGGGGAAAAACAGCGCCAGACTGTTGCGATAGGCGGCCTGGAGCAGGGTCTCGACGGGCACATCCAGCACGCTGGCCACGCGTTCAGCGATGAAGGGCAGGTAGAACGGGGCGTTGGGCCTGCCCCGGTAAGGCACCGGGGTCAGGTAGGGTGCGTCGGTTTCCAGCACCAGTTGCTCCAGCGGCGTTGCGGCGACCACGGCGCGCACGTTGTCGGCACTGTTGAAGGTGGTGATCCCGTTAAATCCCAGCATGAAACCGGCCTCCAGGCAGAACTCGCCCAGTGGCAGACCCGAGGTAAAACTGTGGATCACGCCTTTGCGCCGCAGCTGCGGTGCGTACTCAGCGAGAATGTCACGAGTATCCTCATCGGCGTCACGGGTATGTATAACGACCGGCAGGTTCAGGTCCGCGGCCAGTGCCAGCTGCGCGGCAAACACCTGTCGCTGCACGCTCCGGTCGGCGTGGTCGTAGTAATAATCCAGGCCGATTTCCCCAATCGCCACGATTCTGGCGTCCTGTGCCTGCTCGCGAATCCTGGCTGCTACGTTGGCATTGAAGCCCTCGGCTTCGTGCGGATGAATACCCTGGGTGCCCCAGATATCGGGGGCCGTGCGGGTTAACGCGAGCACGCGGTCGAGGTTGGCGGCGGACACGGCAATGGTCACGATGCGCTCAACGCCGACACTGCGAGCGCGCAGCAGGGTGTCCTGCAGTGCCTCCGGTTCCAGGTAGTCGAGATGGCAGTGGGTCTCGATCAGCGGCGTGGCGAATAGCGGTATGTCGCGGCGTTTGCTGTTACTCATGCGGCCTCCGAGTGCGGGTTTGCGGCGCCCGTGCGGGCCGCCTGGAGAGTGCGGGACCGCCGCCGCTGCCGTCCGGCGCGCGTGTCTCCAGTTCGGTGATGGTGTCTGTGATCTGTTCCCATAGCCATTGGTGCAGGGGTGACTGATCCGTGCGGCGGTGCGCTACCAGCATGTAATTCAGCGTGTAATCGCTGCCCGGCGGCGTCGGCAGGGCAACGATGCCACTGGTGATATGGGTGTTTTGCAGAACATAGGCCGGGCCGGGCAGGAAATAGTCGGTACTGCGCAGCACTTCCATCGCCGTCATCAGGTGCGAGGTTTCCAGCGATCCCTGCAGGGGGCTGCGCACGCGCATGAACGCATCTGAGCTGCGCGCCAGCTCGGCCTGCTCCAGGTCGGGGATATAGACACGGATCAGCGGAAAGCTGGCCAGCCGGTCCCAGCTGATCTCACCCTGGGTCAGCGGGTGCCCTGCGCGCACCAGAATCGCGGTGGGCGCGCTCACCAGTTGCTGCACCCGATAGTCAGCGGGGTAATGGGATTGGGCGATATGAATTGCAAAATCCAGACTGCCGGTCGCCAGTGCCTCAAGCTGGTGCTCAAGGCGCGTGATCGTGCGTATGGAGAGTCGCGGTGCCAGTCGATGCAGCCGCTGGATGAATTCGGGAAGCAGCGCGATACCCACGTACTCGGAGAGGGCCACGGTGATTTCGCCCGTGTAGGTGTAGGGGTCAAAGCGTGAGCCGGAGACCAGTCGGTTGATATCGTCCAGTACCCCGCCCAGTTCTGCCGCAAGCTCCAGCGCGCGCGGCGTGGGCTGCATGCCGCGCTGGCTGCGCGTGAACAGGGGGTCGCCAAACAGGGTGCGCAGGCGACTCAGGGTTTTGCTCATGGCCGGTTGCGTGATGTGCAGGCGTTCTGCCGCCCGCGATACACTGCGTTCCTCGAGCAGTGCATGCAGGGCCACCAGCAGGTTCAGGTCGGTTTTGTGCAGATTGAGGGTGTCCACCGCTCAATTATGAATCATTTTCATGGCAAACATAAGAAAAATACATTGGATATATATCGAGAGGCTATCTATCCTTTGTCCATCTCATGAGCGTTTGCGTCCTCAGTGACGGAAGCGCCCATCCAGGTCCAGCAAGTGACAGTTTCAAACCCGCCGTCTGGCGGGTTTTTTTTGCCTGCGCGGCGCCGATTGACGTTTCGTTGCGGGCACTACGGCGACGGCCAGTGCCTGGTAGGCCTCCTCAAGGCAGTCCCGATAGCGTTCCGGGTCTGGCAGCATGGCGCGGTCAGCGAGCACCGAGACGGTGACTTTGCCGCAATAGCTGAACACCATGTGAAAGATGCCCATACCGGGTGTAAGTACCCCCAGCCCGTAGTAGTCCATCAGGCGCGCTCCCGCACAGTACAGCGGCTGGTCTGGCCCGGCGACGTTGGAGACGACGGTCGACACGTTAAGCGGCAGGTAGCTGGAGAGATGATTGCGCGCCCAGAAATTCGCTACCGGGCGGGTCAGGGCCGGGGTGAACACCCCAGCCAGTTTCAGCATGTCGACCAGCGGGCTGACGTTGCCGGCTTTCTGTGCATCCAAGGAGCTGTGGTGAATGGCCTGTAACTGGGCTGCGGGGTCGGCGATGTCGGTGTGCAGGCATGTGAAGACCGAACCGACCTGGTTATGATCTTCGCTCGACGCCCGACGGGCGCGCATGTTGATGGGAATCGCGGCGGATAGCGCGGCGTCGGGGGCTTCTCCACACTGCTCGAGATAGCGTTGCAGTGCACCGCCGACCACGGCCAGCGCAACATCGTTGAGCTTGACTCCGGCTGCATCCTTGATCGCCTTGAAGTCCTGCAGCTTGAATTCAGCGGCGGTGAATACCCGGTGCGGACTCACCGGTGCGTTAAAGCGGGTCTTGGGGGCCTGCATGTCCAGGCCGGGATAATCGCCCTTGACCACCCCTGCCGCATAGCGCGCCAGCTTCAACGAGTTGCTCGCGGCGCCACTGACCACGCCGGCGACATTCTTGATACCGTTGACGGTAGCGCGGGACAGCAACTCCGCCATGCCGGGTGTGATGTCCACCAGGCGTGGCAGCGGCTCGGGGCTGGCGGCATGGTCCGGGGATGGCACCAGGTCGTGTATCAGCGCGGCGATGCTGTTGCCGCCCATGCCGTCAACCAGCGAGTGATGGATCTTGATCATGACCGCGAAGCTGCCCCTCGGGAGTCCGGGAATGCGATCCAGCCCCTCGATGATGTACGCTTCCCACAGCGGCTTGGACATGTCCAGCGGACGGGAGTGCAGGCGGGCAACCTGGATGCAGAGCTGGCGCCAGTCTCCCGGGCTGGGCAGGGCGATATGCCGCAGGTGGAACTCCACGTCGAAGCGCTCGTCCTTGACCCAGTAGGGACGATCCAGGCCACCGGGTACCTGCACCAGCCGGGTACGAAACAGCGGCTGGTTGTCCAGCCGTCGCTCAAATGTGGCAATGACCTGCTTGAAGCGAACCTTGCCACCCGGCGCTGTCGAAGGGTCGTAGATACCCAGGCTGGCAATGTGCTGCGGCGTGTTGCCCCGTTCAAGGTTGATGAAGGCCGCGTCCAGAATACCTAGCTGTTTCATCGTGGGCTCCGGTTTGCCGGCTGATGACGGATGGAAGATGTGTCTGCGTGGAAGCCGTTATATCATCATTGGTTCGGATGCTCTAGCGAGCGCCGTATGACGTACGTGGCAGCGAGGTAGGCGATGAGGCAGGAGGAGTCTGCAGTGGGCCGGGAGTGGTTGGCCATGCTTTGTGTCGTGCTGCTGGGGGCAGCGCCGTTCGCTGTGGTCAATGCCGCTCCCGGCGCAAGCTATGGCCATGATTTCATCCGCGCCGGCAAGGCATGGCCCGATGAGGCACCGGTTGCGCGCCGTGTGGATGTTGACCCGACCACCCGCCCGGAGTCGGCCGCATTGCAGCGTCAGCGGCTCGATGAACTGGAGATGCAGCAGGGGCCTTATGCCCCCGGCCTGACTGAGCCACTCGCCGATCTGGGACGCAGCCTGTCCCGGTCCGGGGATATCGTCGGCGCGGCGCGCGCCTACAACCGCGCCCTGCACGTGCTGCGCGTGAATGAGGGCCTCTACAGTGACAACCAGTTGCCGCTGATTCGCGAGCTGTTTTCGGTGCATCGCAGCCTGGGCGACTGGCGCGCGCTGGATGCGCGCTACGACTATTACTTCCGCTTGCTGGGCGGCGCGGGCCGGCAGCCCGACGCGCGCGCTGCGGCGGAGTACTTTCGCTGGCAGCGCGAGGCACTGCGGCGCGGGCTGGATGCCAGCGACCACCGGCGTCTGGTGCAACTCTATGAGAGCAACGAACAGCTGTTGACCGCTGCCCGCGACACACTGCCCGCGGAGCAGCGCTGGCCACTGGTCGACAGTCAGTTGCGCAATCTGTACATGATACAGGCCCAGGCCCGTCCTGACGCTTTTTCTTCGCGCAGTGACAGCGCGCTGGGCTTCGGCTTTCGTCAGGAGCCGGTGCAGGAGCTGGATGTCTACGAGCAGCGGCTGGTCACCCTACAGCGTCTTGCGGAGGGCCGTGGCACGGAACTGCTGGTTGAGTTCATTGCAGCACAGGATGTGCGCGACGAGGCGCTGCGTGCCCGCGCCTGGCTCGCACTCGCTGACTGGCGTCATTGGAACGGTGCACAGGGCGATGCACTGCAGGATTACCGCGCGGTAGCAGCGCACCTGCAGGCGACCGGTCAGCGGACCTTGCTCGATGAGTGGTTCGGCAGCCCGGTGGAATTGCCGGATAATGGCGCGTTTCTCCGCGACCCGGGCGAGGGCGGCGTGCTGGTCAGCGCCCGTTTCAGCATCAACGAGCGGGGCGTGGCACGGGATGTCGAAACCGAAGCCTACGACGAGGGCGACAAGGGCTTCGCCATGCGGCTCTACCGCGGCCTGCTGAGAACCCGATTTCGCCCGCGCCTGGAGGACGGTGCGCCGATTGCCAGTACCGGTGTCGAGCGGACCTACCGCTACCTCGACCCGGAAGCCATCAGGCGTTTTCGATCACCATGAGCGCACCGCGCGCTTCAACACTGCCGCGGCAGCGCCAGGGCAGAAGCTCGGCACAGTGCCGATCCACGCAACTCTGCGCCATGTCGAGGAACGTCGAACGCTCAGGGTCGGCAATGACAATGGTCTTCACGCCGGCCTTCACGGCGCGATTGACGAGGTTGGTAACCGGGCGCACCAGTTCATCCCAGAAACACACATCAGCAGCCAGCAACAGGTCATAGCTCGCCAGCTCCCGGGTGCTGATCTGCTCGAAACGTTTCACCTGGTGACGCGTGCTGACCCCGTTCAGGGCGGCAACTGCCTCGAGGTAGGGGAAGACGTCCGGGTCGGCATCCAGCGATGTGACGTCACTGCCCAGCCTGGAAGCGCACCAGATGCCGGCAATGCCCCAGCCGCAGCCGACGTCCAGCACCCGGGCGGCGTGCGCCGGCGGGTGTTTCTGTAGGTAATCCAGCAGCAGGCAGCTCGACTTCCACAGCTTGTTGCCATGAATGCTTGGCAGGTTGCCGCGGCGGCGGACGCGGCGTATCGCCGGATGTGCTGCGGTCGGCATAATCATGCCGCGGAAGCGGCGTTCGGTGCGCGGGCCCCTGCTGTTTGCCGCCACCTCAGTGCGACCGTTCCAGCAGCTCTACATCCTCAGCCTGAGGGCCCTTGTCGCTAGCGGCGGTGTGGAAGGCCACGCGCTCGCCGTCGCGCAGGCTGCGGCGGCCCTCGCCGCGAATTGACCGGAAGTGCACAAACACCTCCCGACCGTCGTCGCAGGTGATGAAGCCGAAACCCTTGGCGCTGTTGAACCATTTGACAGTGCCCTGTTCCCGGTTGCCGGCAGATTGCCGGGCAGCCCGCGCTGGTTTTTCCTGTCTGTCGTTTGCGGCCCGCGGGCCTTGTGTTGCCGACACCGGCCACAGTGCGCCCAGCAGCGCAGAACTGGTGGTGGCCACCGCGAACAACACCAGCAGGGTGGGATCGGGGAAGGGTAGGTCAAGCATGGAGCCCGCCAGCGCGGAGAGCGCCAGTGCAATGAGCAGTGTGATGATCAATTGGGACATTAAGCGCATGGTGTTCCTCGTCAGTTAATGGGTTGACGCCTGTGATGGAGAGCCAGGCGCAATTGAGCAGCCCTGCGGCGGCTGTCGCCGCGGGCAGTCAGTGTGAGACAGGTTAAACCTAAAGCATGGCGTGGGGCCGTGAGCGACCGCCTTTGCAATTCAGAGCTTCTGTACGTCCTCCGCCTGCAGGCCCTTGGGGCCCTCAACCAGGCTGAACTCTACAGTCTGACCCTCATTGAGAGTGCGGTACCCCTCGCCCTGAATCGAGCGGAAGTGCACGAACACGTCCTCGCTGCCTTCCTCGCGGGTTATAAAGCCGAACCCCTTGGCGTTGTTAAACCACTTCACTGTGCCACTTACACGTTCATTCATACCCCTTTCCTCGGTATTTCCTGCCACTTTTTATTATTCCCGGCGCATGTCTGCGACGGGTTCTGAATGCTTGCACCGAGTGTGTGCGTTACAGCTGCGCGATATAATCCGCCTGCCCGCGCAGCTTGTGCAGCGCCTGATCCAGCGCCGCCAGTTTTTCCCGTTCCTTGTCGACCACATCCTGCGGCGCCCGATCAACAAAGTTGCTGTTGCCCAGTTTGCCCTGCAGACGGCCGCGCTCCTTCTCCAGTTTCTCCACCTCACGGCCCAGCCTGGCCAGCTCGGCATCGCGGTCAATAAGCCCGGCAAGCGGTACCAGCAGTTCCAGCTCTCCCACCAGTCCCGTGGCGGCAACCGGTGCCTGGGCATCGGTATCCAGCCATTCAATGCTGTCCAGCCGGGCGAGCTTCTTCAGGAAACCGGCGTTGTTCCGCAGCCGCTCGCGATCCAGATCGCTCCCGTTGCGACACATCAGGTCCAGACCCCGGCCCGGCGGCACGTTCATTTCTCCACGGATGTTCCGAATGCCGACAATCACCGCTTTGAGCCATTCTATCTCCGCATTCGCGGCACTGTCCACGGCGCCGGCATCGCTCTCCGGCCAGGGCTGCAGCATGATACTGGGACCGGTAATGCCTGCCAGTGGCGCGGCACGTTGCCATATCTCTTCGGTGATAAACGGCATGATGGGGTGCAGCAATCGTAGCCAGGTTTCCAGCACGGTGATCAGGGTGTGGCGCGTTCCGCGCAGCTGCTCGGGCGCCGCCTGCTCGTCCCAGAGCACCGGTTTCGACAGTTCCAGATACCAGTCGCAGTACTCGTTCCAGATGAACTCGTAGAGTGCCTGGCTTGCGAGATCGAAGCGGTACTGGTTGATTGCATTCGCTACCGCATCCGCCGTCTCCTGCAGGCGTGAGAGAATCCAGCGGTCTGCGAGGCTGAGTTGCAGAGGCAGGCTCGCGTCAGTGCCGCAGTCCTGCTGCTCGCAGTTCATCAGCACATAGCGCGCCGCGTTCCAGATCTTGTTGCAGAAGTTGCGATAGCCCTCAATGCGGCCTATGTCGAACTTGATGTCCCGGCCGGTGGAGGCCAGCGAGCAGAAGGTGAAGCGCAGCGCATCAGTGCCGTAGGCGGCCAGACCCTCGGGGAACTCGGCGCGTGTCTGCTGCTCGATCTTTTTCGCCAGCTGCGGTTGCATCATGCCCTGGGTGCGCTTGGCCACCAGCGGCTCGAGTGCTATGCCATCGATGAGGTCAATCGGGTCCAGCACGTTGCCCTTGGACTTGGACATTTTCTGGCCCTGGGAGTCGCGCACCAGGCCGTGTACATACACGGTCCTGAAGGGCACCTGGGGGCTGCCATCCGTGTGTTTGAGAAAATGCAGGGTGAGCATGATCATCCGCGCCACCCAGAAAAAGATGATATCGAATCCGGTCACCAGCACATTGGTGGGGTGGAAGGTGCGCAGTTCCTCGGTATCGTCCGGCCAGCCCAGCGTGGAGAAGGTCCACAGCGCCGAGCTGAACCAGGTGTCCAGCACGTCCTCGTCCTGCAGTAGTTCGGTGCCTGCGTCCAGGGCGTATTTTTCCCGGACTTCGGCTTCATTGCGTCCAACGTAGACCTTGCCGTGTGTGTCGTACCAGGCCGGAATGCGGTGCCCCCACCAGAGCTGCCGGCTGATACACCAGTCCTGGATGTCGCGCATCCAGGCGAAATACATGTTCTCGTATTGTTTCGGCACAAACTGGATACGGCCGTCTTCAACAGCGGCGATGGCGGGCTTCGCCAGGTCTGCCACCTTGACGTACCACTGGTCGGTAAGCCACGGCTCCACCACGGCACCGGAGCGGTCACCGCGAGGTACCTTGAGGGTATGAGGCTCGATTTTCTCGAGCAGTCCCAGTGCGTCGAATTCGGCGACGATGGCCTTTCGCGCCTCGAAACGCTCCATGCCAGCGTACGCTGCGGGTGCCTGCTCCCCGTGTTGGGCGGCGTAGCCCTCAAAGGTGAGTACGGTGAATTCGCCGAGAACGTGCGCGTTGCGGTCGAAAATATTGATCAGCGGCAGGTTGTGGCGTTTGCCCACTTCATAGTCGTTGAAGTCGTGTGCGGGCGTGATTTTGACGCACCCGGAACCGAATGCCGGATCCACATAGTCGTCGGCAATAATCGGCACCAGGCGGCCGGTCACGGGCAGGCGTACTTGTTTACCGATCAGGTGCTGGTAGCGAGGGTCCTCCGGATGCACGGCAACCGCGCTGTCGCCGAGCATGGTTTCAGGTCGTGTGGTGGCGACGACCAGATGCCCTGCCTCGCCCTCCAGGGGATAGCGGAAATGCCAGAGCGAACCCTGTTCTTCTTCATTCAGCACCTCCAGGTCGGAGATGGCCGTGTTGAAAACCGGATCCCAGTTCACCAGGCGCTTGCCCCGGTAGATGAGGCCCTGGTCATACAGCTGTACAAAGACTTCACCGACCGCTGCGGAAAGGCCCGGATCCATCGTGAACCGTTCGCGGCTCCAGTCAACCGAGGAGCCGAGGCGGCGGATCTGGCGGGTAATGTTGCCGCCGGATTCCCCCTTCCACTCCCAGACTTTGCTCAGGAAGGCTTCACGGCCCAGATCGTGGCGCGAGACGCCGTTCGCTGCCAGCTGCCGCTCCACGACCATTTGCGTTGCGATACCTGCGTGGTCGGTGCCCACCTGCCACAGTGTATTGTCGCCGCACATGCGGTGGTAGCGCACGAGACAGTCCATGATGGCGTTGTTGAAGCCGTGACCCATGTGCAGGCTGCCGGTGACATTCGGCGGTGGGATCATGATGCTGTAGCTGCGGTCGCCGCCACTGGGCTTGAAATACCCCTGTTGCTCCCAGTGGTCGTACCAACGGGATTCTATTGCGGCAGGTTGGAAGGTCTTGTCCATCGCGTCAGCTGTCCGGGTGCGAAAAGCGCGGGATTATACGCCGCTGAGGTCGTGCTTTTCCAATTGGTAACCTCGGGCTTTGTAAAAGCGCCAGGATTCCCGCAGTGCCGCGAGACTGGCTTCGTCCTGGGTCACCACCTCGGCGACCCGGTGGAAACGGGCGAAAAATGCCGGCACCTGTAGCTGCAGGTTGATCAACAGGTCATCGTGCCCGGCAGGCTCTTCGCCCCAGCCGATCGCCACGAGGTCGGAGCCGGGGTCTCCGGCCAGTCCATGTGGCAGGAAACTGCCCGGGCGAAAGGCCCAGAGCAGGGTGTCCAGCGCGCGCGCCTGATCCTGGTCCCGGGCGTGAATATAGATGCGGTGTCCGCGCTGAAACGCCTTGTCGGCGAGGCGGGCGGCGACCTGCAGGCGACGTGCCTCGCCAGCCTGCTGGATCACGTAGAACCCGACCCGGGTCATGTCAGCCTGCGGCCCGGTCCTGCAGATAGCGGGTGAGCATCGCGACAGGACGCCCGGTAGCACCCTTGGGCGCGCTGTTCCAGGCGGAGCCAGCGATGTCCAGGTGCGCCCAGGGGTAACCCTCGGCAAACGCAGCGAGGAAGCAGGCAGCGGTTATCGAACCGCCCTCGGGTCCGCCGATGTTGGCGAGGTCCGCGAAGTTGCTGTTGAGTTGCTTGCGGTAGTCCTCCCACAGTGGCATGCGCCAGCCGCGGTCGTGGGTGACGGTCCCCGCTTGCAGCAGCTGCTCGGCCAACGCGTCGTTGTTGGCATAGACAGCCGAGGCGTGCGAGCCCAGCGCGACGACGCAGGCGCCGGTCAGTGTCGCGATGTCGATGACGGCGGCGGGCTTGAGACGGCGGGCAAAGGTGAGCGCGTCGCACAGGACCAGGCGGCCTTCGGCATCGGTATTGAGAATCTCGATGGTAGTGCCCGACATGCTCTTGACCACATCACCGGGTTTGGTGGCCCGGCCGCTGGGCATATTTTCCGCAGCGGCGATAATGCCGGTGACGTTCAGCGGCAGTGCCATATCGATCACCGCCTGCAGGGTGCCGAGCACACTTGACGCCCCGCACATGTCGTACTTCATCTCATCCATCTTTGCCCCGGGTTTGATGGAAATGCCGCCTGAGTCGAAAGTGATTCCCTTACCCACCAGAACCTGGGGTGCGCTGCCCGACTTGCCGCCACGATACTCGATGACAATCAGCTTGGCGGGCTCGTCGCTGCCGGCCGACACCGAGAGCAATGAGCCCATGCCCAGCTCGCGCATTTTCTTCTCCTCCAGCACCTGGGTGCGCACTTTGCTGTTGCCGCGGGACAGCTTGCGCGCCTCGCTGGCCAGATAGGTGGGCGTACAGATGTTGCCCGGAAGGTTGCCCAGTTCACGGGTATAGTTGATTCCCCTGCCCAGTGCGGCGCCCTGGTCCAGCGCCGCCTGCGCCTGCTGGCTGGACAGGCCCTTGCCGGGATTGACCGCCAGTTTCTTCAGTGCAAGGGGATCCTTGGGTTTGGAGAGGGTGCGCGTGTAGCGGTAACTGCCAACGGTGACAGTGCGCGCGACCAGTTCCAGCAGCCAGGCGCCCTCCACATCATCGTTCAGCAAATCGGCAGCGTGCAGTAGCGCCTCGGTTGTGCTGCAGGCGTTCAGTGCGGTGCTCAGCCCCTGCACGGTTTCACGCGCGACGGCCGGGTTGAACTTTGCGCGCTCGCCGCAGCCCAGCAGCATCACGCGGTCGGCATTGCCGATTCCGGGCAACAGCTGGGTCTCCCCCGGCTTGCCTTTGAAGTCCCCGAGTTTGAGTGCGGCGCGCAGCGTGCCGGCGCTGTCCAGGGCCTCCGCGGTGGCGGACAGCTCATTGCCGAACACCGCGACAATGGCGCAGCGGGTTTTGCTCTTGGCCGGGTCCGCGCTGGCGCGGGCGGTGTTAAAGGTGAGTGTGCTCATTATCGGTGCCTGCTAGTTTTCGTGGGCGGGGAAAAGAGCGCTAGTGTATGATGTACAGCGAAGAAACTGAACCTTTGGCGGTGGCCCCGATCAGGTGCCTGCCACGTTGCAATCTGGGCCTGCATGAAAATCCTGGCGTATCTGACCCGCGACGTCCTGCAACACACCGTTGCGGTGAGTTTTACATTGCTGGTAATCATTTTCAGTGGACGCTTCGTCAAGTACCTTGCCGAGGCCGCGGTGGGCAACCTCGCCGGCGATATTCTGCTGCCGGTCATGTTCTTTCGCCTGCCTGGCTTCCTTGAACTCATTCTCCCGCTGGGTCTCTTTCTCGGCATATTGATGGCCTATGGCAGGCTGTATGTGGAAAGCGAAATGGTCGTGCTTTCGGCCTGTGGCGTCAGCCCCACCCGGCTGGCCGGCTACACGCTGGTGTCGGCCCTGCTGGTGATGACCCTGGTAGCCCTGCTCAGCCTGTTGGTGACGCCGCTGGGAGCGGCGCGCTCGTCGGCGCTGCTGGATGACCCGGAAACATCACAGGGCCTGCAAACTCTCGCTGCGGGTCGCTTCCAGAACCGTAAATCAAGCGGCGTGGTCAGCTATGCCGAGCGCATAGACCCGGACAGTGGTGTGATGCACGCTGTCTTCCTGTCGCAGCAGTCCGCGGTACCGGGTGGGGGCACCCGGTTGACGATCACCGTGGCCTCCGAGGGCGAAATTGTCCTCGATGCCGAGACCGGCGCGCGTTACCTGGAATTACGCGACGGTTACCGCTATAGCGGGCAGCCAGGCGAGCTTGACTATGAGGTCGTGGAGTTCAAGCGCTTCGGCGAGCGCATTCCCGAACCGGAAGGCGGTATTCGCAGTGTACCGCGGGTCGATGCGCGCCCCACCCGGGCGCTGCTCGAATCGCCGGTCGCGGAAGAGCGTGCTGCGTTGCACTGGCGTCTGTCACTGCCGGTTACCGTGCCCATCGTGGCCATTATCGCCCTCGCCCTCAGTCGTACAGACCACCGGCGCGGTCGCTACATCAAGATGGCACCCGCCTTCGCCCTGTACCTCATCTACCTGGTTTTGTTGACCAAAGCGCGCTCGGCCATGGAGGAGGGCGCGGGCCCGCTGGTGTTCTGGGCGGTGCACCTGCTCTACGCTACGCTCGCCCTGGTGCTGCTCTACGGTGACACCCTGCGCCGACGCCTGCGCAGCGGTCGATCCCGGGGAGGCGTCGATGCGCCTGCTTGACTGGTACATCGGGCGGACACTGCTCGCCTCCATTTTTATGGTGCTGCTGGTCATTGTGGGTATCGACGTGGTTTCCGTGTTCATCGATGAATCCGGCAGCCTCAGTGAAACCTACACCTTTCTGGAAATGTCCCGCTATGTCGTATTGACGATCCCCGGTCGCCTCTATGAGTTCATACCCTCCGCAGCACTGATTGGCAGCCTGGTCGGTCTCGGGCAACTGGCAACAGCCAGCGAGCTCACTGTCATGCGTGGTGCAGGTGTATCTATCGCGCGTCTCGTTGTGGTGGTCATGAAGTACGCCCTGTTGGTGGCGTTGGCAGGATTCACACTGGGGGAGGTGGTGGCGCCGCCAGCCGAGCAACTGGCCGAGAGTCGCCGCGCCTTGGCGCAAAGTGCGCCTGGCGGGCTCGCTGGCCGTTACGGCATCTGGAATCGCGAAGGCGATTCCTACCTGTACTTCAATGCGGTAGAGAGTGAAACCGCCCTGCGCGGGGTGGTGCTGGTACAACTGGATGAGCGTCGGCGCATGGTGTCGTCACTTGCCGCGCAGCGTGCCCGCTTCGCCGGTGACCACTGGGTGCTGGAGGACGTGGTGAAAACGGATTTCAGCAGTTGGGAGACGACCTGCGTGCGTGCCGAGACCCTGCGTTGGGACACCGGCATTACACCGCAGTTACTGACCATGGAAGTCGTTTCCCCGGAACGACTGCCCCTGCTTGATCTGCAGCGGTACAGCCACTATCTGCAGCAGCAGGGCCTGGATGCCGACGACTTCGAACTCGCCATGTGGCGCAAGTTGTTGCAGCCTGCCTCCATTGCAGGGTTGGTGCTGGTCGCGATCGCGTTTATTTTCGGCCCGCTGCGCGATGGCACCCTGGGCTTGCGCATATTTGCCGGCGTGCTCGTCGGCGTGGCCTTCCAGATCGGCGAAGACCTGCTGGGCCCGGCGAGTCTGGTATTTGGCTTTCCGCCGCTGTACGCGGCGCTGGCGCCTGTATTGCTGTGCATTGGCGCGGGTGTGGCACTGCTCCTGCGCACCCGTTGAGCCTGTACTGGCGGACTACTTTTTTGCCTTGGGCAGCAGCTGGAGCCGGGTGCCGCTCAGGGTGTCATGCCAGTAGCGCCCCTGTTTGTCGAACAGGCACCACCAGTAGCCCAGACCCGCGGGCAGCAGGGAGACCAGTGTGGCCGCGCAGCGCAGCAGGCAGCGCCCGGTACCAGGAGGCTGGCCCTGCTCATCGACCAGTTTGATCCGCCACGCCTGCATACCCAGGGTTTGTCCCCCCTTGCGCCAGAACAGGGTAAAGAAGATCGCCACACAGCAGACGCTCAGCAACTGCACGATGTGCGGATTCATCTGGTAGTAGTCGACGCCCTCCTCAATGCCAAGCACCCACATTTCCACTGCACTGGCCACGGCAACGGTGACGCCGATCAGCGGTATGACCAGCAGGGTGTCGTACAGCAGGGCGGCGAGCCTGCGCAGTAGCGAAGGGGGGGCGATCGGTTCCTGTTCGGGCATGATGGCTCCTGCTGGATTGAAGGCGCGGAGAGTCTAGCACCGCGTGCGCATTACCGGATTGTAAATTGTTCTGCCGCGCCCGGCAGTGCTACATTGCCGCATCAATCAGGCAGGGGAAAGGCGGATGAACGTGCTGCTGGTGGAGGATGACCGCGCGGTGGCCGATTTTATTGTGTCGGAACTGCAGGAAGCCGGGCATGCCTGTACCCACTGTGCTGACGGTGAGTCAGGCCTCGCGGCTGCGCGCAGCGGCCAGCACGATGTGCTGGTGGTCGACCGCATGCTACCGCGGCTCGACGGACTGGCCCTGCTGCGCAGGCTCCGCGAGGGGGGTCAGCGTACGCCGGTGCTGCTCTTGAGTGCCCTGGGCAGTGTCGACGACCGGGTGCAGGGGTTGCACTGCGGCGCCGACGACTATCTCGTAAAGCCCTTCGCCATGGCCGAGCTGCTGGCGCGTCTGGAAATCCTGGCGCGACACGCGCGGGAGTTGGGTGCCGAGGTGGCAACGCGCCTGCAGGTCGCCGATCTGGAAATGGACCTGCTCAGCCAGGAGGTGCGGCGTCAGGGCGAAGTGATCAGTCTGCAGCCGCGCGAGTACAAGTTACTGGAGTATCTCATGCGTCACGAAGGGCAGGTGGTCACCCGTGCCATGTTGCTGGAGCACGTATGGGGGTATCACTTCGATCCGCAGACCAATGTTATCGATGTGCACGTGTCCCGCCTGCGGCAGAAAATCGACCGCGATTTTTCGCCCCAGCTGCTGACCACGGTACGGGGTGCCGGATACACCCTGGGCGCGGGCTAGGCCATCATGCGCTTCCTGGATGTCGTCAAGAGCCTGACGTTCCGCTATATCGCCAAGTATGTCACCGCGCTCAGCGCCACGGTGTTTCTGCTCCTGGCGGTTCTTTACGCCTATTTCAGTTACGGCTATTTCAGCGAGCTCCGGTCGTCCATTCTGGATGAACTGGAGACCCTGCAAGTTGTGTATGCGGGGCAACAGCTGCCGGGCGTTGAGCAGTATCTGGAGGATCAGCGCAACCTGCCGACGATCGGGCGCTTCAACTACCTGATTGTCGACGGGAATGGCAACAAGATTGCCGGCGATCTGGCGCAGACGCCGCGCTACCGTGAATTTTCCGGTGGCTGGCTCGGCTTCCAGCTGGCGCTGCTCAACTGGGGGGAGCCGGTAGATGTCGATTTTCTCGCCCGGCGGGCGCAGCTCGGTGGCGGAGTCGACGCGCTGGTCGCGCGTAATTATGCCGATGCGATCGCCAGCGGTGGTCTGGTCTTCAACACCCTGTTCAGGGCCATGATTGCCACCCTGCTGCTGGGCATTGTGGGCGGATTTTTCAGCGCCGCTACGACCCTGCACCGGTTTGAACGCCTGAACAGTGAGCTCTCTAGTATTGTGCGCGGGAACTTTTCCCAACGCCTTACGGTGGCGGGAAAGCACGGTTACCCGCGGGAGCTGGCACGGGCGATGAACCAGATGCTGGATCAGATCGGATCATTGATGCAGGGCGTGCGCCTGGTCTCCGACAACATCGCGCACGATCTGCGCACGCCCCTGACACGCATTCGCAATCAGTTGAGCCAGCTGCGGCAGCGGTTGGACGCCACGGGGCAGGACGAGGTTGATCGTATTATCGAGGACTGCGACAGCCTGCTGTCATCCTTCAATGCGCTGCTGCGCATCTCAGCGCTGGAGTCAGGCAGTCGTCCGCCGGTGCATGCCCGTGTGGACCTGTCCAATGTGCTGGCGGATGTGGTTGAGCTGTATGAGCCGGTGGCCAACGAGCGCGATATCCAGCTGCGACTGTCGCTTGCGGCAGGCATTTCCTGCCCGGGCGACACCGACCTGCTGTTCCAGATGTGCGCCAACCTGCTGGACAACGCCATCAAGTACACACCCAACGGCGGACAGATCGAGGTCGGGCTGTCGCGACAGCCCGAGGGCAACGAGATCGTGGTGGCCGATTCCGGGCCGGGTATCGACCCGCTGGACCGCAAGAACGTGTTCCGACGCTTCTTCCGTGTTGAATCCAGCCGTGGCGAGCAGCCCGGGCACGGTTTGGGCCTGAGTCTGGTGCAGGCGATCGTGCATTATCATGCCGGGAGGATTGTGCTCGATGACAATGAGCCGGGGCTGCGTGTCGAGGTTATTCTGCCGGCGGTGGATCAGCCAGACTGATAGCGCTGGTATCCGGTGCCGCGGCGGTGTCTCGTTTGCGGTACTGCGATTCCAGTACGTCGGCGCCGGGCGGCGCGAGGCTGATTCCGGATACGTCCACGTCGCGTGCCGCGGGTCGCGAGGGCGTTTCAAGCAGATCGCTGCCGGGTTCTGCCAGCGACAGCCCTGAGTCGGGGATCGGCGCCGCTGCTGTGTTGCGCTCCAGCGTGGGAATTGTCTCGCCAACGTCGCCCAGTGTGAGGTGGCTGGTGTCCGGCGGTGGTGGCGCGGGCGCACTCGGCGCCGCAAGACGCGCACCCACCTCGGCCACATCGAGCGGGGGTGGCTCGGGAATCGCACTGGTTTGCGCTGCCCGCTCTTCGGGGCGCAGGACATCGCTGCCCGGTGGTGCCAGGCTCAGGCTCGAGGGGGTATCCCGGGGTACTTGCCGGATGATCGGTTTGCCGCCGGCACTCTCGATCGCTTCCCGGTATTTACGCGCTACATCGGCATCACAATCCCGTTTCAACAGTTGCGGTTTGCCGCTGAACAGCTTGTCGAGGGTCTGTTCGCCGGCCTTGAACAGGCGCCCCAGGTTGCGACGCACGGTGGCCTCATCCTGACCGTCGAGAAGTTCTCCTGCGAACATGACATCGTAACGGGTATCCATGAATCGTCCTGCCTGCCCTTGCCTGATTCGAGTATAGGCGTTGACGGCGGGCAGACCAAGCGCCACCCGGTGGGCCGCCACCCGGTGGGCCGCCACCCACGCGCTGCCGCAAGCGAGTACCGCCGTGCGTCGATCTCGGGTAAAATTGACCCCACAATTCTGGAGGTTTTATGTCCGTCGAAGAGCAGATTCGGGAACAGTTGATCGCCGGTCTGGCGCCTGTGCACCTTGAGGTGGTGAATGAAAGCCACCTGCACAGCGTGCCGCCCAATTCAGAGACCCATTTCCGTGTGGTCCTGGTCAGCGATGCCTTTACCGGCAAACGCCAGGTAGCCCGACACCAGCAGGTGTATGGTCTGCTGGAGGCACAGATACAGGGGCCCGTGCATGCGCTGGCCCTGCACACCTACTCGCCCCCGGAGTGGCAGGCGCGGGAGCAGCCGGCACCGGCTTCACCGGATTGCCTGGGCGGCAGCAAGGCGGAGTCACAGGGGGCGCAGGCATGACGGACACGGTGGTTGCCGCGCTCTACCGTTTCGTCACCCTGGACGACTACCGGGCGCTGCGTGAACCCCTGCTGGATGTGTGTCTGGATGCTGGCGTCAAGGGCACACTGCTGCTCGCCGCAGAGGGCATCAACGGCACGATTGCGGGCTCCCGGGAGGGCATTGACCGCGTGCTTGGCTGGTTGCGTAGCGACCCCCGACTTGCCTTGCTGGAGCACAAGGAGTCGCTGGATACCGCCATGCCGTTCTACCGCATGAAGGTCAAGCTGAAACGGGAAATCGTCACCATGGGCATTGACGGTATCGACCCCAATCGTGTGGTGGGCACCTACGTGGCGCCCCACGACTGGAATGACCTGGTCAACGACCCTGACGTGCTGCTGCTGGATACGCGCAACCGCTATGAATACGGTATCGGCTCCTTTCGCGGTGCCATAGACCCGCAAACCACGTCTTTTCGCGAGTTTCCCACTTTTGTGCGTGAAAACCTTGACCCTGCAAAGCACCGCAAGGTGGCGATGTTCTGCACTGGCGGGATCCGCTGTGAGAAGGCCTCTGCCTTTATGCTGCAGGAGGGATTCGAGGAGGTCTACCACCTGCAGGGCGGTATCCTCAAATACCTCGAGGAAGTGCCAGAGGCCGAGAGCACCTGGGAAGGTGAGTGTTTCGTTTTCGATAACCGGGTGGCCGTCAATCACAGGCTGGAAAAGGGACAGTATGACCAGTGCCACGGCTGTCGCCACCCGATCACGGAAGCCGACAAGGCTTCCGGGCGTTATCAGCGCGGGGTGTGCTGCCCGCAGTGCTACGACAGCCTGACGGAAGACCAGAAGGCCCGATTTGCGGAGCGTCAGCGGCAGATAGAGCTGGCGGCGCAGCGGGGTGAGCAGCATGTGGGTGCGGCGCCGCCACTGCGGCAGCGACGCCGTGCCGCGACTGCCGGGGAGTCCTGATCCGGCATTCGCGGTGCCTCAGCGGCGTGGTGGGGGCGGTGGTGAAAGCCGGGACGGCAGCGCGTTGCGCACCGCCGCTATGGGGACGAAGCGGCTGTCCTGCAGTCCGTCACCTTCCGAAATAATACCGCTCAGGAGCGGCTCTCCGTCATCGTTCAGCTGTATCACGGCGCCGCCGGAGGCGCCTTTGTGTGCCCGGCAGTCACTGTAGCCCAGCGCAGCAGTCCTGTGCGTGATGCGGCAGGCGGGGTCGTAACTCAGAATACGGCCCCCGGCGCCGACGCCGGTATCCCTCGAATAACCCGCCATCAGCACAGTTTTCTCCGTGTCGGCCAGCCCCGGGTGTAGTGCCAGTGCTGGAATATCCGCGCGCGCTACCGCTTCCGTCAATCGCAGCAGCGCCCAGTCAGCTGCCATGCTGCCGCCGTCTGCGACCGGACGCGCGCTGATGATGCGCGGCGCCGGGGACCCGGGCAGGAGGGTGAAGGTAATGCGCTTGCTGAGGTCGCGGTACGCCTCCAGGCAGTGCCAGGCGGTCACAATAAGGTCAGCCTCAGGTGCCTCGTCAGCCGCGATCAGCGTGGCACTGCACCGTTCGGTGTGGTGCGTGGCGTGGCCCTGTTCGGTTTTCAGGCCGGGCACGCTGAGTTGGCCTATGGCAGATAGCCAGCGCGGTGACTGTCCGGACAGTTGCTGCCGAGGGTCTTCGCCCGCTGCACTGGCGAAGATGGGCAGGAGCAGTTGCAGGGCGAGCGTGCGAACCAGGGCTTTTTTTCCAGAATGGCTCAACATGTTGGTCAGCCTTGTGCGGTGCATGCTTGGTCATCGCTATCGGGGTCAGTAGCATGGTCGGCGAATGCGGTCGAGCAAGCAAGCAGAGGTGAGTATGCAGCAGAGCAAACAGTGTATTGCGGTGGTGACAGGGGCCAGCCGGGGCGCTGGCAAGGGGATTGCACTGGCCCTGGGTGGTACCGGTGCCACCGTGTACATCACCGGCCGCAGCTGGGCCGCGGGTGAGGCCGCGCTACCCGGTTCACTGACAGAGACGGCGCAGGCCATTGAGGCGGCGGGCGGGGTTGCTGTCCCGGTCCGCTGCGACCACAGCGTGGATGCCGACGTTGCAGCGCTGTTCGCACGCGTGCAGCAGGAGCATGGACGGCTGGACATTCTCGTGAATAACGCGACCAGCCTGCACCCGGCGCTCACCGAGACCGGGCCGTTCTGGGAGAAGCCGCTGGATCTGACCACGCTCTGGGACGTGGGCATGCGCTCGCACTACACCGCAAGCTGGTATGCTGCCCCCCTGCTGCTCGCCAACGGTGAGGGGTTGATTGTCAATACGTCGTCCTTCGGTGGACGCATCTACATGCACGGGCCGGCCTATGGTGCCGGCAAGGCTGCGATTGACAAGATGGCGCACGATATGGCGGTGGACTTTCGTCCGCATAAGGTAGCCGTGATTTCCCTGTGGATGGGGTTGTTGCTGACCGAGCGCACGCAGCAGGTATTCGACGCCGAACCGGACAAGTACGCGGATCTGATGGCGACCGCAGAGCACCCGGAATTCAGTGGTCGTGTGATCGCAGCCCTGTGGGCTGACCCGGAGCGAATGGTTCACAGCGGCACGGTGTGCATCGGTGCCGAACTCGGGGAGGCTTATGGTGTGCAGGACATCAACGGCAATCAGCCGCCATCACACCGCGCATTCTTCGGGCCGCCGACGACTTTTGGTGACGCGGTGGTCGAGTAGCCATACCTTAAATAGAGGATGCTGCTCGCCTGTACCTCGCGTTTAATGGCCGTTCGGGCGTACAGTCGTCACTTACAATAGCAATAACAGGTAGCAGGAGGTTTTCATGGCCACTTCACCAGCCGGCGCGATATCCGCGGCGGATACCCACAGTCTGGGTTCGGCGCGCGCCGAAGCCCTTCTCGAAGCTGCCCGCGCGCTCGGGCCCGTGCTCCGGGAGCGCTCTGCCCAGTGCCGCGCCGAACGCAAGGTGCCGGCAGCAACTATCGCCGATTTCCACGCCGCGGGCTTTTTCAAGATGTTGCAGCCCGAGCAGTGGGGTGGCTATGCCATGGACCCGCAGGTGTTTTATTGCGTGGGGCTGGAGATTGCCCGGCACTGCATGTCCAGCGCCTGGGTGTTGGGCGTGGTTGCGGTGCATAATTGGCAACTTGCCGTGTTTGATGACCGTGCCGCCGCTGATGTCTGGGGTGACGATCCGTCGGTACTCATCTCCTCGTCCTACGCACCGGTAGGCAAGGTGACACCGGTCGAGGGGGGCTACCGGCTCAGCGGTCGCTGGAGTTTCTCCTCGGGCAGCGAGCACTGCCAGTGGGCGTTTCTCGGGGCGGTGGTGCCCACAGCAGAAGCGCCCTTCGACATGATGAATTACCGCACTTTCCTGGTGCCGGTGAGCGACTACCGGATTGTGGATAACTGGGACGTGGTGGGATTGCAGGGAACCGGCAGCCACGATGTGGTGGTGGAGGACGCCTTCGTGCCAGAGCACCGCACTCACCGCTCCATTGACGGCTACCTCTGCGACAATCCGGGCAACGCGGTCAACGACGCGCCGTTGTACCGGCTCCCGTTCATGCAGGTGTTCGTGCGCGCCGTGTGCACAGCGAGCCTCGGTGCCTTGCAGGGCTCACTTGACGATTTTGTGGACGTGGCCAAAACGCGGCGTATCGGCCCCAATATCATGAGTGCGGATCCCGCCGTGCGCCGCCTGGCAGCGGAGGTCAAAGCGTCCATCGAGGAAATGAAGCTCACGATGTTGCGGAATTTTGATGCCATGATGGCCTGCACACGCGCCGGTGAACCGATTCCGGTGGAAGATCGCGTTCGTTATCGCTACGATTCCGCCGTCGTGGCCGACCGCTGTCTTGAGCTCTCGGGGCGCATGTTGAAGGCGGCGGGTAGCGGCGGTATCCGCCTGGGGAGCGAACTGCTCGCGCGACACCTGGATATACTGGCGAGCCAGGCGCATGTGGCCAACAATTCACTGCCTTTCGCCGACAATATGGGCGGCGTGCTGTTTGGCGAGGAAAACCGCGACTACGCGATCTGATCTGTGACAGGGGTGAACAACATGGCATACAAGGGACTGCTACCCGAGGGCAATTACGCGGACTGCGCCAACGGCTATCGCATACACTACCTCGATGAGGGGCAGGGCGATGTGGTCGTGTTTCTACACGGCTCCGGCCCAGGCGCTAGCGGCCACAGCAATTTCAAGGGCAACTACCCGGCTCTGGTCGAGGCAGGCTATCGTTGCATCGTCCCCGACCATATCGGCTACGGTTTCTCCGACAAGCCCGACGATGTCGATCACACGCTCGACTTTTTCGTGGAGTGCATCAAACAGACGCTGGATACCGTGTGCGTAGAGCGCTGCACCGTGGTCGGCAACTCGCTGGGTGGTGCGGTGGCCCTGGGGCTCGCGCTGCAGCACCCGCAGCTGGTGGAAAAGCTGATCCTGATGGCGCCGGGTGGCCTGAGTGAATTGCATGAATACCAGCAAATGCCTGGCATGCAGAAAGTGTTCAAGGTGTTCGGTTCTGGCGAGCCGGTAACTCACGAGGTCATGAAGGACCTGTTCGCGACGGGACTGATGTACGATCCGCGTCATGCCACCGACGAGTTGGTGAAAGAACGTATGCAGATCATGCAGATCATGAACGGCCATGTGATGGCAAGCATGAAGATCCCGGTGCTCACCTCGCGCCTGGCGGAAATCCAGTGCCCGGTGCTGGGCTTCTGGGGCATGAATGAGAAAATGATGCCGGAGAACGGGATTCTGGCGATGGCCAAGAACCTCAAGCATATGCGGCTCATCCTGATTTCCGAGTGTGGACACTGGGTGATGGTGGAACACGAGGATCTGTTCAATCGCGAATGTGTGGAGTTCCTGCGTCATGGATGAGGCCGGCCGCATGGCTCTGGGCGATGAGCTCTATCGCGCACTGCGCGAATTCCGTACCCTGGCGCCGCTCACCGAGCGCGCTCCCGACATCACCATCGACGATGCCTACCACATCAGCCTGCACATGCTGAATCTGCGCCTGGAGCGCGACGGGGAGCGCGTCGTCGGCAAAAAAATCGGCGTCACCAGCAAGCCTGTGCAGGATATGCTGGGGGTGTTCCAGCCCGATTTCGGCTTTCTCACCAATGTCATGGAGTTTCCGGATGGCGCGGACATTCCGGTGGCGGGGCACCTGATTCAGCCCCGCGCGGAAGGTGAGATCGCCTTTCGCCTGAAGAAGGACCTGCAGGGCCCCGGGGTGACAGAACAGGATGTCCTGGACGCCACCGAAGCGATCATGCCCTGTTTCGAGATCGTCGATTCGCGCATTCGCAACTGGGAAATCAAGATTCAGGACACGGTCGCGGACAACGCCTCCTGTGGGGTTTATGTGCTCGGCCAGAACGCGGTGGACCCGCGGGATTTCGACCTGCCCAACCTGAAGATGCGCATCTGGAAGAACGGCGAGTTCCACTCCGAGGGGCTCGGTAGTGCAGTACAGGGGAATCCGCTGACGGCGGTGGCCTGGCTGGCCAACACGCTGGGCGAGTTCGGTATCCCGTTCAAGGCCGGTGAAGTGATTCTGTCCGGCTCCCTGGCACCGCTGATCCCTGTCGTGGCCGGTGACAGCATGCGCCTGGAACTCGAGGGAATCGGTGAATGCAGCTGCCGGTTTGTGTGACCAACTGAACACTGATGTGGAAGATGAGCAATGAGTAAGAAAATCAGGGCGGCCATTATCGGCCCCGGCAATATCGGCACGGATCTGTTGATGAAAGCGATGCGCAGTGACGTTATCGAACCGGTCTGGATGGTGGGTGTGGACCCGGAATCGCCCGGGCTGGCGCGCGCCCGTGATATGGGTATCAAGACCACCTGTGAAGGGGTGGACGGCCTGGTACCCCATATGCGCGAAGACAATATCCAGATCTGTTTCGACGCCACCAGCGCCTATGTCCATGCGGACAACAGCCGCAAGGTGAATGCCCAGGGCGCGGTGATGATCGACCTGACCCCGGCGGCCATCGGCCCGTTCTGTGTGCCCCCGGTCAATCTCAAGAACGCCGTGGCCGAGCGGGCCATGAACGTCAATATGGTGACCTGCGGCGGGCAGGCGACCATTCCTATGGTCGCTGCGGTGAGCCGTGTGCAGGCAGTAAGCTATGGTGAGATCGTGGCAACCGTCAGCTCGCGCTCCGTGGGCCCCGGAACGCGCAAGAACATCGATGAATTTACCCGCACCACCGCCAAGGGTGTTGAGTTGATCGGCGGCGCGCAGCAGGGCAAGGCGATCATTATCATCAACCCTGCAGAGCCGCCGCTGATCATGCGCGATACCATCCACTGCCTGACGGTGGATGAGCCCGACCAGGATGCGATCACCCGCTCGGTGCATGAGATGGTGGCAGAGGTGCAGAAGTACGTGCCCGGTTACACCCTGAAGAACGGGCCCACCTTCGATGGCAAGCGGGTCAGCATCTATATGGAAGTGGCCGGCCTCGGTGACTTCCTGCCGCGCTATGCAGGCAACCTCGACATCATGACAGCGGCCGGCTTGCGCACGGCAGAAATGTATGCCGAAGAAATACTGGCCGGTCGCTTTGTGCCGGCAGCGGCCTGAGGGGGAGAGACGCGATGAATTTACAGGGCAGGAAAATCCAGGTGCATGATATGTCGCTGCGCGATGGCATGCACCCCAAGCAACACCAGATCACCGTAGAGCAGATGGTGGAGATCGCGGTGGCCATGGACGAGGCGGGGATTCCGCTGATCGAGGTGACCCATGGTGACGGGCTGGGGGGCGCGTCGGTGAACTACGGTTTCCCCGCGGCCAGCGACCAGGAGTACCTCACTGCGGTGTGCAAGGCGGTGAAGAAGACCCGCGTGTCCGCACTGCTGCTGCCGGGCATCGGCACTGTGGACCACCTGAAGATGGCGGTGGACTGCGGTATTTCGACGATTCGCGTGGCCACACACTGCACGGAGGCCGATGTCTCCGAGCAGCACATCAGCATGGCGTCCCAGATCAGCGGCCTCGACACGGTGGGGTTTCTGATGATGGCCCACATGATTCCCGCGGAAGAACTGGTCGTGCAGTTGAAGCTGATGGAGTCCTACGGTGCCAACTGTGTGTACATCACCGACTCCGCGGGCTACATGCTGCCTGATGACGTCACCTCGCGTGTTGCGCTGGCCCGCAAGGAGCTGAAGCCCGAGACCGAACTGGGTTTCCACGGCCACCACAACCTGGGCATGGGGATTGCCAACTCCCTTGCCGCGGTGGAGGCCGGTGCCACGCGCATTGATGGCTCCCTTGCCGGGCTGGGCGCAGGGGCGGGCAACACGCCATTGGAAGTGTTCCTGGCGGTGTGCGACCGCATGGGCGTGGAGACGGGTGTCGACCTGTTCAAGGCCATGGATGTGGCGGAAGACCTGATTGTCCCGCTGATGGATCACATGGTGCGTGTGGACCGCGATTCCCTGACCCTGGGCTGGGCGGGGGTGTACTCCAGCTTCCTGCTGTTCGCCAAGCGCAGCGCCGCCAAGTACGGTCTCTCTGCGAGGGATATTCTGGTGGAACTGGGCCGCCGCCGTACGGTGGGTGGCCAGGAAGACATGATCGAAGATCTGGCCATGGACATGGCCCGGGCCCGCGACAGCGCCTGACACATCGTACCCAGGGCGGCGGCGTGAGACAGCCGCTGCCCGCGGGTCAACCCGTCAGCCGGTTCAACCCGTTCAGGGCCGCAATGCGATAGGCCTCTGCCATGGTGGGGTAATTGAAGGTGGTGGAGATAAAGTAGCGCAGAGTGTTGCCGTCCCCCGTCTGTTTCATGATGGCCTGCCCGATGTGAATGATCTCGGTCGCCTCTGCGCCAAAACAGTGTATGCCGAGAATTTTCAGGGTGTCTGGGCAGAACAGAATTTTCAGCATGCCTACGTCCTCCCCCGAAATCTGCCCGCGCGCGGTGTCCTTGAAGAAGGCGCGCCCCACTTCGAAGGGGACTCGGCTGTCCGTGAGCTCCCGCTCTGTTTTGCCCACGGAACTGATCTCGGGGATGGTGTAAATGCCCGTGGGCACGTCATCCACGTACCGCGTGCTCGCCTTGCCGCGGGACACGGCGGCGGCGGAACGTCCCTGGTCGTAGGCAGCGCTGGCCAGGCTGGGCCAACCAATCACGTCGCCCACGGCGTAGATGTTGGGCACCGCGGTCTGGTAATGCTTGTTCACCTGCAATTGCCCGCGCTGGTCCGCGGCAAGTCCAACTGCCTCCAGGTTCAGTGCATCCGTGTTGCCTGTGCGCCCGTTACACCACAGCAGGGCATCACCGCGCAGGTGCTTCCCCGATTTCAGGTGTAACACCACGCCGCGGTCGCTCGCTTCCACGGATTCATACTCTTCACGATGCCTGACCATCACGCCCATATCGCGCAGGTGGTAATTCAGGGCGACGGAAATCTCATCGTCCAGGAAGGCCAGCAGGTTATCGAAGCTGTTGATGAGTTCGACCTTGACCCCCAGACCACTGAAAATCGACGCGTATTCACAGCCGATGACGCCGGCGCCATAAATGAGCAATTTGCGCGGGGTGTGTTGCAGGTCGAGTATGGTGTCGCTGTCATAGATGCGCGGGTGGCTGAAGTCCACGTTGTCTGGCTGGTAGGGTCGAGAGCCGCTGGCAATGACGATATCGGTTCCGGTGAGGCGCTCGGTGATGCCATCGGGGCGGCGCACGGCAAGCGTGTGTGCGTCGATGAAGCTGGCTTTGCCCAGGTGCAGTTCGATCGCGTTGCGCGCGTAGAACTTGCTGCGCATATCAACCTGCCGCTCGATCACGCCGGTAGCGACGGAGAGGGCCGTAGGGTAAGGTATCTGGCGGCTGTGGCCGATTTCGCGAAACAGCTTTCCGGTATTGAAGCGAATCAGTTGTTTCACGGCATGGCGCAGGGCCTTTGAAGGAATGGTGCCGCGATGCACGCAGCCGCCGCCGACCAGCGGGCGATCCTCGATGACTGCCGCGCGCTTGTCGTGCTTAGCGGCGTTCAGCGCGGCGCTCTCGCCCGCCGGCCCGGAGCCAATCACCAGTACGTCAAATGTGTTGTTTTTCCCCATACCCTCTGCCCTCACTCCCAGCGGCCACACCGGGCCGTGAAGGTCGAGCATTCTAGCCCGGGCGTGGGTTCAGGTAAATTCCGCCGGTGGCGGGGTTAGTGGGTTTTGTCACCCGGCTCGCCGGCCTCGGAGTTGCAGTGGTTGTCCTGTCGGTCCAGTGTGCCGACGTCCAGCACTGGTGCCGCGTCGATGTGCTCGGCATCCATCATCCTGGCGATACGCTGCAGGGAGGAGATGATCATGGTTTGCTCCCACTCCTGCAGTTCGTCGAACTGGCGCTTGAACTGTTCCTGCAGCGGAATGGGTGCGCTGATCAGTACTTCCATGGCCCGGGGTGTCAGGTGAGCGTGCACCTTGCGCTTGTCAGTATCCGAGCGCTTGCGATAGACCAGACCGCGCTTCTCCAGCCGGTCGAGTATTGTGGTCACGGTCGCCTGACTCAGGCTGATGTCGGTGGCCAACTCGCCGATGGTGACTTCACCGCGTTGGCGGATGGTCTGCAACAGCAGAATCTGTGGCGCAGTGAGTCCCGTGGTCTTGGCCAGATGTCTCGAATGCAGGTCAGTGGCTCGGATTACACGTCGCAGCGCGACCAGGACATCATCGATACGGGCCAACAGGAGGCTCCTCTCCGTTGCGTGAATCCACATAGTGTACCTCCGGAAGCCGCTGCGATGTTAGTAGCGGCCACCTCGACTCTGGGAAAAATGGCAAACGTGCCCGCACACTGTAAATATTTAGTAAACAAAAAACAAATAATTCATCAAAATGCCATAAAAAGCGGCTAAAAGATGTAAAAAGAAACTAACGGTATTTTCGTTATGCGCCAATTTTGGTTATAATGTTTAGCGCACTAAATATTAGAGGGCAAATAGATCATGGCCAACGACCTGAGATTACGCGTGCCCACCGCGGCAGACGGCATGGCAGTGCACGAACTCATCGCAGCCTGTCCGCCGCTGGACACCAACTCCGCCTACTGCAACCTGGTTCAGTGCTCGCACTTCGCAGCGACATCAGTGGTCGCGGAGGCCGACGGCGAAGTCGCGGGCTTCATTTCCGGGCACCGTATTCCCGAGCGGCCTGACACCCTGTTTGTATGGCAGGTAGCAGTGGGCGAGAGTGGCCGAGGTCGCGGACTGGCCGGGCGCATGCTCGACGCCATCGTGGACCGCCCCGGAAACGAGTGGATCCAGCATATGGAGACGACCATCACCGAAGACAACGCCGCCTCCTGGAAGCTGTTTGAAAGCTTTGCCGGGCGTCGGTGCGCAACGCTGGAGCGGGCGGTCTGGTTCGACCGGAATCGCCATTTCAAAGGCAGCCATGACAGCGAGATCCGCGCGCGCATTGGCCCGCTGTCCAGGCCGGTTCTGCGCGCTGTAGGGCGCTGACCTGGTCGCGCCGCGAGGCGTCTACCCCACATCACCTTTTTCGCAGTCACAGTACACAGATTTAACGAGAGGATGACACATGAAGATTTTTGAAGAGATTGAATCCGAAGTTCGCAGCTACGCCCGTTCCTTCCCCCGCGTGTTCAACCGGGCCCAGGGCGAGTACCTGTACGATGAGGACGGTACGCAGTACCTCGACTTCCTGGCCGGCGCCGGCACACTGAACTATGGCCATAACAACCCGGCCTTCAAGAAAGCGCTGCTGGATTACATTGAGGCCGACGGTATCAGCCATGGTCTCGACCTGCACACCAAGGCAAAGGCGGAGTTCCTTGAGACTTTCAACGAGAAAATCCTCAAGCCGCGTGATCTCGAGTTCGTGGTCCAGTTCACCGGTCCCACGGGCACCAACGCGGTGGAAGCCGCACTGAAGCTGGCGCGCAACATTGCCGGCCGCGAGAACGTCATCTCCTTCACCAACGGTTTCCACGGCGTCAGCCTGGGGTCACTGGCGGCCACCGGTAATTCGCACCACCGCGGCGCTTCTGGCGTGAGCCTCAGTGGCAGCAGCCGGATGCCGTTTGACGGCTATCTTGGCGATGGCATTGACACCACAGCGTATCTGGACAAGGTGCTCTCGGATTCAAGCAGCGGCATTGATGCGCCGGCCGCCGTCCTGGTAGAAACCGTGCAGGGCGAGGGTGGCATCAACGCCGCGAGCTTTGAGTGGCTGCGCAACCTGGAGGTCGTATGCCGCAAGCACGACATGTTATTGATTGTGGACGACATCCAGGCTGGCTGCGGGCGCACCGGCACCTTCTTCAGCTTTGAGGAAGCCGGTATCAAGCCGGATATCGTCACTCTGTCGAAATCGCTCAGTGGCTACGGATTGCCTTTCGCGGTCGTACTGATCAAGCCGGAGCTGGATCAGTGGAAACCGGGCGAGCACAACGGCACGTTCCGCGGCAACAATCTTGCGTTTGTCACCGCCAAGGCTGCTATTGATCACTTCTGGTCCGACGACACCTTTGCCAAAGCGGTGCAGGCCAAAGGGCGCTACGTCTCGGAGCGGTTGGAAGCCATTGTGGCCCGGTATGGGGAGGGCAATTTCAGCACGCACGGCCGCGGCATGTTCCAGGGTATCAACTGTGTGAACGGTGAGATCGCCGGACGCATCACCCGCAAGGCCTTTGCCAAGGGTCTGATGATCGAGACCAGCGGCGCAGACGATCAGGTCGTGAAGTTTCTGTGCCCGCTGACCATCTCCAGGGAGAACCTCAAGCGAGGCATTGATATTGTCGAGCAGGCGATCGCCGAGGTGTGTGCTTCCGAAGGAGAGATCCCTGAAGTCGTGGACTTTTTCGAAGACGATTACAGCGTCTCGGACGACGATCGCTTTCGCAAGGCAAGTTGATCGCCCGCGATCCTCGCTGCCGCGAAGAGCGGTGATAGACATGTACAGGAGTTGGAGAATTACAGGATGATTGTAAGAGATCTGGATACGGCGGCCCGGGAAGGCCGCATGATCAAGGACCCCGCGGGCAATTGGGATAGCACGCGCCTGTTGTTGAAGGATGACAACATGGGCTTTTCCTTTCATATCACGACCATTTACGCGGGTGCGGATTTCCGCATGCACTATAAGAACCACCTCGAGTCGGTGTATTGCATCTCCGGCAAGGGTGAAGTGGAAACGCTGGCCGATGGCAGGGTGTACCCCATTGCGCCGGGCACGCTGTATGTGCTCGACAAGCACGATGAACACAAGCTGCGAGCGACCACTGAAATGAAGATGGCCTGCGTGTTCAACCCGCCGCTGCACGGCACCGAAGTGCACAACGCAGAGGGCGCCTACGAGTTGCACGCTGACCGCGTGGGGGCGTGAGTCCCATGGGTGAGGTAGCAAACATAGTCCAAGCGGCCGGTCCCGGTGAGGGCAGTGCGGAACTGCGCTCCGGGTGCAAGACGGGGGGATCCGTGAACACGCATACCGTGGAAAAGATTGGCGGCACGTCCATGAGTGACTACGCCGCCGTTCGTGACAGTATTGTTTTCGGCCAGCGCAATGGCAACACGCCGTATCAGCGCATTTTCGTGGTGTCCGCCTATGGCGGCATCACCAACAAGTTGCTGGAGCACAAGAAAGATGGCAAGCCCGGCGTCTACGGCCTGTTTGCCAGCAGCTTCCAGGACCGCAGCTGGGAAGAGGCGCTGGACGCCGTGCGTGACAGCATGTTTTCCATCAACGCGGAGCTGTTTCGTGACGCGCAGGCCCTGCAGGAAGCCAACGACTTCATTGGCGAACGGCTCGAGAATGCGCGCAAGTGCCTGGAGGATCTGCACAGCCTTTGCGGTCACGGGCACTTCTCGGTGGAAGATCATCTGGTGACGGTGCGCGAGATGCTCTCCAGTGTGGGGGAGGTGCACAGCGCCTGGAACATGGCAACGCTGTTGCGTCGTGACGGTCTCAACACACGGTTTGTCGACCTGAGCGGCTGGCAGGCGGCCGGTAGTCAGCCGTTGGACGCCTGTGTTCAGCAGGCCTTTGCAGACATCGATCTGGACACTGAACTGCCCGTCGTGACGGGCTATGCGCACTGCAGCGAGGGCTTGATCACGCAGTTTGACCGCGGTTACAGCGAAATGACCTTCAGCCGTATCGCGGTATTGACCGGCGCCCGTGAGGCGGTCATTCACAAGGAGTTCCACCTGAGCAGTGCGGATCCGCGGCTGGTTGGGGAGGACAACGCGGTACCTATCGGACGCACCAATTATGATGTGGCGGACCAGCTTGCCAATCTCGGGATGGAGGCCATTCATCCCAAGGCGGCCAAGGGGCTGCGCCAGAACGGCATTCCGCTGCGGGTCAAGAATACCTTTGAGCCAGAGCACACAGGCACCCTGATTACCGGCGATTATGTCAGTGACACCGCCTGCGTGGAGATCATTGCCGGCTGTCGCGGCGTGTATGCCCTGGAGCTTTTCGACCAGGACATGGCGGGGATCATTGCCCACTATGACACCGAGATATTGCGCTACGTGCAGCGGTTCAAGGGGCACATCGTGGGCAAGGACATCAATGCCAACACGGTCACCCACTACCTGGACGTCAACCTGAAGACGGTGAAACGCATCAAGAAAGCCCTGCAGGAGATGTTTCCAGAGGCTGAAATCCGCGAGCAGAAGGTGGCGATCGTCTCGGCCATCGGCAGCGACATGCAGGTGCCCGGCCTGCTGGCACGGACCGTCGCCGCCCTGTCCAAGCACGACATCAGTGTACTGGCAATTCACCAGTCCATGCGCCAGGTGGACATTCAGTTTATCGTCAACGACGATGACTACGAGCAGGCAATTCGCGGCCTGCACGCCACACTGGTGGAGCCGCACGACCACGGTCGCGCCATCTGTCTGGCCTCCTGACTCCCCCCCCCCTGACAGCCGCGCGCAATGCGCGCGGCGTTGACCGACATCAATGCCTGTAATCCGTAGCTGCCTTAACCTGCACACAGGGTGATGGACACCCTGGTCCATATTGAGGAGTGAATGATGAAACAGGTAACAAAACTCGCCCTGGCGGCGGTTGTCGCGGGCATGGCTGTGAATGCGGCCGCCTACGAGCAAGGTGATTGGATACTGCGCGCAGGTGCCGTGACGGTGGCGCCGGACGAAGACAGTGACAGCATCGTGTTGCCCACAGCTCCACCCACCGTGCTGCCCGGTGTCTCTGTCGATAACGACACCCAGCTGAGTATCATCCCGGTTTACATGGTCACGGACAACTGGGCGATTGAAGTGCTGGCGGCGACGCCCTTTGAGCACGATATCACGGTCGACGGTGTCGGTATTCCCGCGGGTTCAATCAAGCACCTGCCGCCCACGGTCAGCATGCAGTGGTATCCACGCGGTGGACAAAAAGGCTGGCAGCCCTACGTGGGCGCGGGCGTGAACTACACCATAATTTTCGACGAGAAGGTTGATCCGGCACTGGCGGGTGCATTGAATGGCCTGATCGGCGCTACCGAGGCTGATTTGTCGCTGGATGATTCCTTCGGCTTGGCGGCGCAGGTCGGTGTGGACATCCCGCTGTCGGACAACTGGGCCATCAACGCTGCCGTCTGGTACATCGACATCGACACCACGGCGAAGATCCGCACCGATGTTGGTACGGTTGCGTTTGATGTCGATATCGATCCCTGGGTTTACAACGTCGGTATCGCCTACCGCTTCTAGGTGGACGCAGCGGAGGTGCGCGTCCGGTGCACCTCCGCTAATGCGGCTGTCCCGCAGTTTCCGCTTTCTGCCGATCCAGTTTCCCGTTTCTTCCCGATCGAGTTTCCGCTGCGGGCCCGTATTCAGCGATGGTGGCTGTGATCCATGGCGTCAGGGCCTGTCTCCTGCTGCATGGCGTGGGCGCCGTGCCCTGCATGTGCCGCGGTCAGGTAGACCGTCCAGCATCCCGAGGCGATCAGCAGCAACGCCAGCGCCAGTTTCAAGCCCTTGCGCCGCAGCGCCGTTTGCACGGCTCCTGCCCCGAAGCTGGTGGCGAGCATGGCCGGCAGCGTGCCGAGGCCAAAAAACAGCATCATCAATGCCGACTGCCCGGCATCCTGCGCCGTGGCTGCCCAGGCCAGGCTGCTGTAGATCAGTCCGCAGGGCATCAGACCCCAGCACAGCCCCAAGGCAGCGCCCTGGTACCAGTGGCGCAGTGGCAACAGTGACTGTGACCAGCGTTGCACTGGCCGCCACAGGACCGCTCCACCACGCTCCAGCCAGGTGAGCACACGCCACCAGTCGGCGATATAGAGCCCCATGGCGATCAGCAGCATGCCGGCGAGGTAGCGCAGCGCCAGCGTCCAGCCGGCGATATCGATACTGCCCGCAGCAAAGCCCAGCGCTGCCCCCAGTGCCGTGTAGCTGGCAATACGGCCACCGTGGTAGGCCAGGGTCATGCCGGTGCTTTTTACACCACCGAGTTGTAGAGCTGCGGCAATGCCACCACACATGCCGAGGCAATGTCCGGCACCCGCCAGTCCCAGCGCGAAAGCGCTGCCCAGTTCAGCGATCATCGGCATCCTCTTTCTTGCGATGGTTCTGTTCCTCATCCATCAGGATGCGTGAAGCTTCCTTGTCGAGGTCCTCATATTGCCCGCTGTCGATGGCCCAGATAAGGAGACGGATCACGATGACGCAAAACACCAGCGCAACTGGAATCAGCAGATACAGGCTTTCCATAGACGACGCTACCTCAGCGCTGTACCCGGTTCAGGCGCAGCGAGTTCATGACCACAATCAGCGAGCTGAGCGACATACCCAGCGCTGCCGCCCAGGGTGGAATATAGCCGAGTGCAGCCAGGGGTATACCGAGGCCATTGTAGCTCAGTGCCCAGATAAAATTCTGGCGGATGACCCCGACACACTTCCGGGCCTTGGCCAGGCTGCGGGTAACGGCGTGGAGATTGTCATCGTCGACAACAAAGTCGGCTTGCGCGCGCGCCAGATCCGTGGCGCTGGCCACCGCAAACGAGGCATCGGCGAGGCTCAGCAGTGGTGCATCATTGAGCCCATCGCCGACGGCCATGACCACCTCACCGGCCTCCTGCCAGCGCCGCACTTGCTGCATTTTGTCCTCGGGCGACAGCCCTGTAGCAACGAAGTCGAACCCGAGCTGGCTGCCCAGGCGGCGACCCGCGGCGGAGCTGTCGCCGGTCAGGAGCGCCAGTGACAGGCCGGCCTCGCGCGCGGCCACTACGACCGTAGCGGCCTCGGGTCGCAACGGATCGGATAGACCGAACCAGGCCAGCGGCCTGTCACCGGCACAGAGCGCGACCCAATACAGCTCTTCGTCGGGCGGTGGCGGCAGTCCAGGTGCCAGTTCCCGACAGAAACGTTCACTGCCCATGCGATAGCGCGCACCACGCCACAGGGCCTCCACGCCGGCACCTGTCACGTAGCGTGGCGCGCTGAGCCCCGCAACAGCGTCCCCACTGAACGCGTTGGCGATAGGGTGGTTGGAGTACTGTTGCAAGGCCGTGGCCACAGCAATCAGGTCGGGTTCGCTCTCGCCCGCTGTGCAGGGATTGACCGACTCCAGCTGCAACCTGCCCTGGGTGAGTGTGCCGGTTTTATCGAAGACCAGACGCTGTGCGTGTGCCAGCGCTTCAATGGCGTTTTCGCCGTGCACAATGATGCCCTGTGCCCGCAGTGCACTGGCTGCAGCGGTGAGTGCGGCGGGTGTCGCCAGTGCCAGGGCGCAGGGACAGCTGACCACCAGCACCGCAAGGCAGATCCACAGCACCTGGTCGGGGGCTATCTGGCTCCAGACCACGCCGGTCAATGCGGTGATTATGAGGATGGCGCCCACGAACCAGGCGGAGAGCCGGTCTGCCATGCGGGCGAGTGCCGGCTTGGCACGCTGTGCCCGGTCCACGCTGTTCTGCAGTGCTGCCAGGCGGCTGTTTTCATAGAGCTGGTCGACGCGCAGGTCGATGCTTCCCTCGAGGTTCAGGGTGCCGGCAAACACCGAATCCCCGGGCTCAACAGTGCGCGGTACATGTTCGCCATTGAACGTGTCTTCGCGTACCGCGCTGCTGCCTGTTATCACTGTGCCGTCGACCGCGATGATTTCACCGGCGCGCACTCTCACCGTAGCGCCGCGCTGTAGCTGCCGTCGCGACTGGCGCAGCCAGCGGCCGTCCTCCTGCTGTACCAGTACCGCCAGCGGCAGGTGGCTCTCTGCGTCCTGGCAGGCGATCGCATGGCGACGCCGGACGCGCTTTTCAAAGAAGCGACCGAGCAGCAGGAAAAACGTGAACATCACGACGGAATCGAAATACACCTCACCACTGCCGGTGAATGTCGCCCATACGCTGGCAACGAACGCCAGGCCGATGGCCAGGGCGACCGGGAGATCCATCACCAGGGCGCCCTGTCGCAGGTGTCGCCACGCGGTCACAAAGAAAGGGCGGGCAGAGTAGGCGACGACAAAGCTGGCGACCAGCAGGCTGACGCTGCGCAAGAGCATCTGGTATTCCTGCGCGATACCCTGCAGGTCGCCTGCGTGCAGGGCAATGCCAAACATGCCCACCTGCATCATGCCAATACCGGCGACGGCAACTCGGCGCAGGTCGGCACGGTACTCCTGTTCCAGTTGCGCACGCTGTGCACTGGCCTGGAAGGGACGCACGCGGTAGCCGAGCGATTCCAATACAGCGAACAGCCGGCTGGGTTGCAGCTGCTGTGGATCATAGCGCACGCTGAGACGCTGCTGCTGCAGGTTCACCTGCGCGTCCAGCAGTCCGGCTTCGCGCTGCAGGGTTTGTTCGATCAGCCAGGTACAGGCGGCGCAGGTTACGCCGCCGAGCAGCAGGCTGGCGTATTCGCTGTGCTCGTTTTCACGCTGGCAGTACTGCGCGCGCAGCGCGGGGTCATCGTAGAGCAGGTATTCATCAGGTGTCGCTGCCGGGGCATCGCTGGCGGGCTTTTCACTGTAGGCGGTGCGCTGGCGGTAGAAACCGCCCATGCCACTGCCGGCTATCAGGCTGGCAACGGCGCTGCAGCCCGGACAGCACATCGGTTGGCGGATGCCGTCGATCGCCACGGCAAAGTCGGCGCCCGGTGGTACCGGCTCGCCGCAGTGAAAGCAGGGTTGTGCGCCCGTCATGACAGGCTCACAGCGTATCCTGGGCGCCCTGTTGCAGCAGGTCGGAGGCTTCCACGATACCGTCCAGTCGCCATGTGCCCTCGGCACCGTCCCGGAGTATCCAGTGCCAGCGTTCGGCCACCGGCGCGGGCAGGGCAGCGTTATAGACGCCCGGGCCAACCCGTTGCAGGCTGACGCTGAAATCACGGTCGGACTCGATAGGATGCGAGAGCACCAGTTCGAGTGTTGCATCGGACACCGCACCCTCGGGCGTGTGTACGGTCACCTGTCCCGGTGTCAGCATCAGGTTTGCGCTGATGCCCAGCGCCCTGGCCCGTTCCTGCCGCCCCAGTTGCTGGTTGATTGCCAGGCCGACCTTGTAGTACTCGTCCACGACCAGGTCGTCGGCGTGGTTATAGGCGGTGTAGATCAGGTGCATGCTGACCACAACCACAGCCGCCGGCAGTGCAATCAGGAACCAGGGCCAGAACTGGCGGTACCAGGGCTGGGTGTCGTCGTCGGCGTACCGGGGTCTGTTCATAAGGGTCTCATGAAGCGGGATTCGGAGCTGACCTGCAGGGACTCGCGGTCCGTCGCGCGTGCCGTGAATTCGATTTCGGTGCTGGGGCGAGACAGCCGCTCCGGCGCTACACGTACCCGCAGATTGATACTGCGTACTTCCCCGCCGTCCAGCGTGTGCAATGTATCACCGATAATTTCGGCACCATCGATACCAGTGACAACAATCTCAAATTCATGCATCGACTGTTCCATATTCACCAGGCTCAGCGTGTAGATGTTCTCGATGTTACCGTCCATGGTGGTCACGTACAGCTCGTTGCGATCGCGGATCACCGTCATTTCCAACGGCACGCGGCTGATGACGCGGTAGCTGAACAGGCTGACCATCACCGTCAATACCAGCACGTAGCCGATCATACGTGGGCGCAGCCAGTGTGTCTTGCCACCCTGCAACTGATGTTCGCTGGTGTAGCTGATCAACCCTCGGGGGTAGGACATCTTGTCCATCACAGAGTTGCAGGCGTCTATGCACAGGGCGCAGCCAATGCATTCATACTGCAGCCCGTTGCGGATATCGATACCGGTGGGGCAGACCTGCACGCAGAGATTACAGTCGATACAGTCGCCCAGTCCCTGCGCCCTGTGGTCGGCATCGCGCTTGCGTGAGCCACGGGGCTCGCCGCGGCCCGGATCATAAGAGACGATCAGGGTATCCTGGTCGAACATGACGGACTGGAACCGCGCATAGGGACACATGTACTTGCAGACCTGTTCGCGCATCCAGCCCGCGTTGATGTAGGTGGCGCAGGTGAAGAAAATCGTCCAGAGCACGCCCCACTGCCCGGCCGACAGGGTCAGCAGATCCGGAAGCAGTTCGCGAATCGGATAGAAGTAGCCGACAAAGGTCATGCCGGTCAGAAATGCCATAAACAGCCAGCCGCCGTGCTTGAGGATCTTGCGAACCACTTTCTCCAGCGACCACGGCGCCTTGTCGAGGCGCATGCGCTGGTTGCGACTGCCCTCGAAGCGCTGCTCGATCCACATGAAAATGCTGGTCCATACGGTCTGCGGGCAGGTATAACCGCACCAGACGCGGCCGGCAAATACGGTCACGGCGAACAGCCCGAAAGCGGCAATAATCAGCATGAAAGCGAGCAGGGGGAAGTCCTGGGGCCAGAAAACCAGGCCCAGAATATGGAATTTGCGTTCCGGCAGGTCGAACCATACAGCCTGGCGGCCATCCCAGGACAGCCAGGGCAGCAAAAAATAACCCAGCAGCAGGGGCCAGCCGGTGTACAGCCGGATGCGCTGGAAAAAGCCCTCAATCTTTCGTGTGTAGATTTTTTCACGGCGCTGGTAGAGGTCGATCTCGCTGACTTCTGCCGGCGCGACTTCCTGCACGTCAATAAGCTGTTTGTCGTTCATACCGCTTTACCGAAGAGACATGACGCGAGGCGTCGTGATGCCGGCCTTCCGGATGGGAGGCCGGCGAGGGTGATTAATTGCTGAGGCTGTAGACGTACGCCGTGAGGATGTGGATCTTGTCCTCGGTGAGGCTGTCGCCGAAGGCGGGCATCACGCCGTTGCGACCGGCACGCAGCGTGTGCGCTATTTGCTCTCGCGTGCCACCGTACAGCCAGATGCCATTGGTCAGGTTCGGGGCGCCAAAAATGGCGTTACCCTTGCCATCGGGGCCGTGGCAGGCCGCACAGTACATCTGGAAGTGCTTCTCGCCTTGCGCTGTCAGTTCTGGATCGGTAGTGCGCCCGTTCAGCGAGACCACGTATTCGGCGGCCGCCGCAATGCCTTCATCACCCAGCACGCTGGCCCAGGCGGGCATGGCGGCACGACGCCCCTGGAGCAGGGCGGTCTTGATGGCGTCCGGTGACCCGCCCCAGAGCCAGTCGTCGTCGGTCAGGTTGGGGAAGCCATAGCGCCCCTTGCCGTCTGCACCGTGACACTGTGCACAGTTGTTGCCGAACAGGCGGGAACCCATTTTCACCACCGCGGGATCCTTGGCAATCTCCTCAACGGACATGGCCAGGTAGCGGCTGCGCATTTCACTGTAGCGTTCATCCGCAGCGGCGACTTCCTCACGGTGCTGCTCAAGCTGGGTCCAGCCGATCAGCCCGGGGTAGTTGCCCATGCCGGGGTAAACGATGAGGTAGCCGATAGCCCAGACGATGGTGATCACGAACATATAGAACCACCAGGCCGGGAGCGGATTGTCATACTCCTCGATGCCGTCGTGCGCGTGGCCTGTGGTCTGTTCAGTAGTGCCTTCACCGCGCTTGCGGTTGGCAAGCAGGATCCAGGTAATGCCGACGATGGTGACGGTGGTCAGGATGATGATCCACCAGTGCCAGAAACTAGCCATTCCTTGCTTCCTCCTGCGTGCTACGTTGACTCAGTTCCTCATCTGCGAAGGGCAGGTTGGCAGCCTCGTCAAAAGATTTCTTGCGTTTGCTGCTCCAGGCCCAGATACACAGGCCAATAAAGGCGAACAGCAGCATGGCAGTGCTAAGACCCCGAAGGTCGTTGATATCCATAATCCCTAGCGCCTCGTCTGCAGCAGCGTGCCGAGCTGTTGCACATAGGCAATCAGGGCATCAATTTCCAGCTTGCCCGCAACAGCCGCCTCCGCACCGGCGATGTCTTCATCGGTGTAGGGCACACCCACGGTGCGCAGGGCGTTCATCTTCTTGCCGGTGACCGTGCCGTCGACTTCACGTTCGAACAGCCAGGGGTAGGCAGGCATATTGGATTCCGGTACCACGTCACGGGGGTTGTAGAAGTGGGCGCGGTGCCAGTCGTCACTGTAACGCTGGCCGACCCGAGCCAGATCCGGTCCTGTGCGCTTGGAGCCCCAGAGGAAGGGGTGGTCATACACGAACTCACCGGCAACCGAGTAGTGACCGTAGCGCTCCGTTTCTGCACGCAATGGGCGAATCATCTGCGAGTGGCAGTTATTGCAGCCCTCGCGAATGTAGATGTCACGCCCCTCCAGTTCCAGGGCAGGCAGCGGCTTGAGGCCCGCGATCGGCTCGTTGGTCTGCTTGATGAACATCAGCGGGACCAACTCGACCAAGGTGCCGAAGCTGATGGCCACGATGATCAGGATCATCATCAGGCCAACGTTCTTCTCTACGACTTCATGCTTCATGCGTGACTCCCCTGTGCGGCACCAGCGGGCAGGGGCTGTGCGGCGACATCCTTGCGCGTGGTCATGTAGACGTTGTAGGCCATGATCAACATACCGCCGAAGAAGATGGCTCCACCGGCGAGGCGAACCAGGTAGCCCGGGTAGCTCGCGGCGACTGACTCGACAAAGGTGTAGGTCAGCGTGCCGTCATCGTTGTAGGCGCGCCACATCAGGCCCTGCAGGATGCCGTTGACCCACATGGAGGCGATATACAGTACCGTACCGATGGTCGACATCCAGAAATGGGTGTTGATCAGGGTCGTGCTATACATGCGCTCCTTGCCGAACAGGACCGGGATAAGGTGATAGATACAGCCGATCGAGATCATGGCAACCCAGCCCAGGGCACCGGAGTGCACGTGGCCGATGGTCCAGTCGGTATAGTGGGACAGGGCGTTTACCGTCTTGATCGACATCATCGGGCCTTCAAAGGTAGACATGCCGTAGAAGGACAGGCTGACCACCATGAAGCGCAGGATCGGATCGGTGCGCAGTTTGTGCCAGGCGCCCGACAGAGTCATCATGCCGTTGATCATGCCGCCCCAGGAGGGAGCGAGCAGGATGATGGACATGACCATGCCCAGGCTCTGGGCCCAGTCGGGCAGGGCGGTGTAGTGAAGGTGGTGAGGGCCGGCCCAGATGTAGACGGCGACCAGGGCCCAGAAGTGCACGATACTCAGGCGGTAGGAGTATACGGGGCGTTCAGCCTGCTTGGGGACGAAGTAGTACATCATGCCCAGGAAGCCGGCGGTCAGGAAAAAGCCCACCGCGTTGTGCCCGTACCACCACTGTACCATGGCATCCACGGTGCCGGAGTAGGCCGAGTAGGACTTGGTAAGGCCGACCGGAATCGCCGCACTGTTGATGATGTGCAGGACCGCCACGGTGAGGATGAACCCGCCGAAGAACCAGTTGGCGACGTAGATGTGGCTCACCTTGCGCTTGGCGATGGTACCGAAGAACACGATGGCGTAGCTGACCCAGACCACGGCGATCAGCAGGTCGATGGGCCATTCCAGCTCGGCGTATTCCTTGGAAGAGGTCATCCCCAGTGGCAGCGTCACCGCCGCCAGCACGATCACCGCCTGCCAGCCCCAGAACGTGAAGGCCGCCAGCTTGTCGGAAATCAGCCGCGCCTGGGTGGTGCGCTGAACCACGTAGTACGATGTCGCGAACAGCGCGCTGCCGCCAAACGCGAAGATCACCGCGTTGGTGTGCAGCGGGCGCAGGCGCCCGAAGCTGGTCCAGGGCAGGTCGAAGTTGAGGATGGGGAAGGCGAGCTGGGCGGCGATCAGGACGCCAACCAGCATCCCCACGATACCCCACACGACCGTCATGATGGCAAACTGGCGAACGACCTTGTAGTTGTAGGTCGAGTGCTCCAGTGCAGCGTTGAGTTCACTCATGTCTTGTTTCCACTGTCAGTAATGTCAGGCAGATCGCCCGCTCGATAAATGCCTTTACACATCGGTAAATGCTGGCCCGGCGCCGAGATCCCAGAGGAACACCGTGGTCACCAGCAGCGATACCAGGATAACCAGGCCGACACCGACCACGGCGGTAGAGAACAGGAAACCCCGCTCCTCCGGAATATTCATCATGATGGGGATGCCCAGGTAGAGCAGATACACAGACCAGCTCACCGCTACCACCCCAATCAGCAGGTCGACCCAGAGCAGGGGGTAGAACCCCGCCGCGCCGAAGACAAACATCGGTGTAGCGGTGAGACCCGCGACCACGATGCCCTTGGCGAAGGATGTTTCCGCCCCATAGGTGCCCGCCATCCAGTGGATGAAGTAACCCACCGCGACGACGCAGCCGACCATGGCGAAGTAGAACAGGATGCAGAGTTGTAGCGCGCTGTCATAGGTCAGGCGTATGGCGGGCCCGTTGCCCACTGTCCAGCCCACGTCGGTGGTGCCGAAATACCAGGCAACCGCAGGAATCAGGGCGAGCACCCAGGGGTAGAGCACCAGGATGTTCTGGCTGCTGGTCGGCAGGCCGGCAACGCTGCGCCACTGGGCGCCGGGTTTGGTCAGAAGACCGATCGTGTGCTGGATCATGTGTTTTTTTTCTCCCCAAAGAATGACTGGTGCCGGGCACAGGCGAAGTGTACCGGGCCGCACGCCCGCGGCCATGATGCAGATCAAGAATCGGCGGGGTCGTCCCGCTCGAGGTGTCAGTTGGCGATGTTGGCTGCCAGCTGCAGGGCTTCCTGATCCAGGATTTCGATTTCCTTGTTGTCGACGCAGAGGATGCCGTTTTTCTGCATCCTGCTGAAGACCCGGCTGATGGTTTCCACGGTCAGGCCCAGGTAGTTGCCGATATCCACCCGCGACATGGGCAGGCGGAACTGGCTGGCGCTCAGGTTGCGCCGCGCGTTGCGGCTGGCAATGCTGAGCAACAGGGTGGCGACGCGCTCGTCAGCGGAGTTTTTGCTGAGCAGTGTGATCAGCAGCTGATCCTCGGTGATTTCACGGCTCATGAGCTGGAACAGGTGGCGCTGCAGGCTGGGCATGGAGGCGCTCAGGCGCTCCAGGGAATCAAAAGGTATGGCGCAGATGGCCGAGGTCTCCAGCGCCCGCGCCGAGGAGGCGTGGCTGTTGTTGCTGATGCCGTCCATACCGAGGATTTCGCCGGGGAAATAGAAGCCGGTAACCTGCTCGCGACCGTCGCTGGTGGTGCGATAGCCCTTTACGGCACCCGAGCGCACGGCGTAGATGGACTGGAACGGAGTACCTTCGTGGTAGAGCAGTTCGTTCTTCTGCAGCGGCTTGCTGCGCTGGATGATGTTTTCCAGCTGTTCCAGGTCCTGGTGGTTAATGGCCAGTGGCAGGCAGACTTTGCTGAGGCGGCAGGTTTCGCAGTTGACCTTGTACTCGTGGGTGCACGAGCGCAAGGGCGCGGTTTCACTGACATCTTGCAGGCGCATGGACATGCGTGACTCCCCTGGTTTGTAACGCGCAGTATAGTGTATTTGACAGGGCTACTGAACCTCTGTGGGCCAGCTTGCAAAACGATTTTCTAGCCCAGCGAGGCCACACTTTTCAGCACCAGTCGCACCAGTTCCGCCTGCCGCGAAACGCCGGTTTTGGCGAAAATGGACTTGAGCTGGGCACGGGCGGTGTGCTGCGAGATATTCTGTGCCTCAGACACCTCAGCGAGGCTCAGTCCCCGCGACAGCAGGATGGCAAGGTTGGCTTCGGCAGGGGTGAGGTCAAACAGCTGGCCAAGGGTGCCCTGAGAACTGGGCTCATTCAGGTCCGGGTCGGAAATGAACACGGCAACGCAGGGGCTGGACTGGCCCTCACCCCACTCTGAAACCGGGACCGGGCGCAGTACCAGCCCCAGCTGCGCCCGATCACCGCCGCGCGGTACGCGCAGGGCACGGATGACCGACGCCTCGCCCCGGTGCAGGGCCTTGATGATGGTGTCCAGTGCGGTCTGCAGCTCGCGATTCTTGTCCCGCCCTTCAATGACCAGGTGTTGTCCACGTACGCTGAGGCCGTTGTCGCCCTCCAGCAGCGCGCGTGCGACGGTGTTGGCGCTGAGTACGCGGCCCTGCTCGTCGAGCACGATGGTGGCCACCGCCAGCTGTTCCACGGCGCCGGCGTACAGGTTGCGCTCCGAGGCGGTGCGCCCCAGGGTGGCATACAGCTGGATGGAGAGACGCAGGTGGGGCGCGATGCGGGCAATGGCAGCGCGCTCGTCGTCGTTGAAGGGCGGCTCAGTGTGGCGCCGGGAAAATCGCAGGCGTGCCAGCATCCCTCCGGGCTCCACCGTGTCCAGGCCGAGAATGCGAAACAGCCCCGCGGACTTCAGGTAGTGCTCGTAATACTCCGAGGCGACCAGCTCATCGTCGCTGAGAATGTCCTCCAGTGCCACCACCTTGTCGGGCGGCAGATTGACGAACGGGTCCAGCGCGAAAAACTGTTCGCGGTAGGCGGTGACCTCCCAATCTGCCGGGTCGGAAAGCGGCCGGGCGGCGGTGCCGTCCGCCGCTGGCCGCACACTGTTCAGGATGACGCCGCGATCGTCTTCTGCGGGTGGCCGCAGGACCAGTGAGACCACCTGACACTCAACGAGGCCGCGTAGCAGGGGGAGCGCTGAGGACCAGGGCGGGTTTTCCAGTGGGCCGCGGTACAGGGCCGCCACCAGGTCATCATAGGCAGCGGGCACACCGCCGATCGATGCGACGTCAAGCGGATCGCTCCGCGGGCTCATTTTTCGATACTCGACAGATCCATGGTGACCTCCGCAAGCGGTTTTGGTCGTCCAATACCCCAGCCCTGCAGGTAGTCAACACCAATTTCCTGGAGTTTGCGAATGATGTTCTCATTCTCTACGGATTCGGCAATGGTTTCCTGTCCGAGGAAGTGGGCGAGGTCGTTGATCGAGCGCGCCATGGCGTAATCGTTGCTGTCCTGGTCGATGCTGGTGATGAAGCTGCCGTCGATCTTGACGTAGTCCACCGGCAGCTCGCGCAGGTAATTGTGGCTCGCCAGCCCGGTGCCAAAGTCATCGATGGAGAACTTGCAGCCGATATTGCGGAAAGCCCGCACGAAATCCGCCGCTTTCACCAGGTTGGAAATGGTGCCGGTTTCGGTGATTTCGAAGCACAGGCGGTTGGTGCCTACACCGAACTCCGATATCTGCTCGAACAGGAAGTCCAGGAAGGCATCGTCGGTAACGCTGGCCCCAGACAGGTTGATCGCTACACTGGGGACGACCTTCTGGGCATCCATCAATGAGTTTATCCACATGAACGCTTCGCGCACCACCCAGCGATCCACCAGGGTCATGATGCCGTGGCGTTCGGCCGAGGTGATGAAGTTCTGGGGCGAGCTGAGCTTGCCGCTCTTGTCACGCATGGCCAGCAACAGTTCGTAGTGGCGCGTTGTGGGGCTCTCGCCGGTCATTGCCGTCTTTACAATCGGCTGGGCGCGCAACATGAAGCGCTCGCTGGAGAGTTCGTCCTCCAACGCCTTGCGCGAGCGGCGCTGCTCGCTGCGCAGGTTGCGCACTGTATCCTCGCTGGGCTGGTAGAGGTGTACACAGTTGCGGCCCAGCTGCTTCGCCTGCGTGACCGCCGCCTGGGCATTGGTCATCACCGCATCGACGTCCGGGCTGTAGTCCTGAATCGGGGCGATGCCCACGGAGACGGTGAAACTCACCTTTTCGCCGTCGATGTCCACACTGCCATTGGCAATATCGCTGCGCACCTGTTCTGCCAGCGCCTTGGCCTTTTCGGTGTCGCCATCGACAAGCAGAATCGCGAAAGTGTCCTCCTCCAGCCGGGCGGAGGAGGTCTTGCGCCCATGCAGCTGCGCCAGCAGGCGCGAAAACTCAAGCAGTACCTGGTCGCCGCTGATGCGATCGTAGATCTCGTTTACCAGACCGAAGCGGTCGATATTGAGCAGCAGGATGGCGTGCTGCGAGTGATGCGCATGGGCATGGCGCAGCGCGCGACCCACCTGGTCAAGAAAGGTGTCACGGTTGATCAGGCGGGTGAGGGGGTCGTGGTTGCGGGCGAAACTCAGGGTGCGCTGCACGTCCTCCAGTGTGTTGTACATGCTCTGGTCGACGACGGACAGGCGGTCGGCCGGCGCGGGAGGCTGCGCCCCGCGACTGAGCTGGCGTGCCAGTTGCACCTGGTTGAGCTCGGCGACCTTCTGGCCGCGATCGTTGACGAATAGGAAGCGTTCCCGATCGTCGCTGATCCAGGCCAGCTGAATGCGGTGCTTGACGCCGGCTTTGTCGCGATAGTTCAGCCACATGCCCTTGCCGAGGCTGTCCACCCGCTGCACCCAGCGGCGCAGGCGCCGGGTTTTCGCCAGGCGCTCCTCGCGCGTGGGTTCCGGTTCATCGCCAGCCCCGGAATCTCCCTCGCCTTCACGTTGCAGCAGTTCGACGGGGATGTCGCCGGCGAGTACGCCGCGCAGTTCATCGAATACGGCCTGAATCGACACGTTGCCGGGCAGCGCGCTGCTGATCTGCTGCTCCATCAGGTCGATGAAGGGTTCTGCTTCGAGGCTGCGTTCGACGCACTGGTCCTCGCTGACCTCGCCGCGTTGCTGCTCCAGCAACCAGGTGGTCAGCAACTGCAGGGTGCGTCGCTGCTCCTCCCACTCGTCGCTGTCCACGCCCTGTTTGACGTGCGTCAGCACCATCAGGTCGCGCCAGCCCTGATCGATCAGGTCCTGCAGTATCCGGGGAATCTGCCCGGGCGGGAGGCAATCCCGCACCACGGTTTCCACCGCGTCACGCGCGCGGCGCAGTTTCTCTTTGCCCTCCTGGGTTTTGACCACCCGTTCGATATTGCGCGCATGCGCCTGTGACTGCTGTCGGGACAGCCGTTCAACATGCTCCAGGGCTGCAGCGAACACCGCGGAGTCGCCGTCATAGTCGCGGACAATCGTCGCGACAATTTCGGCGACGCGGCTCTCCAGCATACGGTTCGGGAAGTTCGCTGAACTGCCCAGCGCCGCCAGCTTGTCCACCAGCGTACGTGCCGGGTGGTCCGGTTGCAGGAAAAACTGCGGTTCGGTCAGCGCCAGCCGTGCGAGGGGCAACTGCAGGTTGCTCAGCACAGGCTGCAATTCACTGCTGACGTCCAGCTGTGAGCGGATGGTCTCGAACAGGCTGTCGATCATCTCCAGCTGGTTGCGGTTGTCCGCGCTCAGCGCGACATCGCCTGCAAGTTCCGGTGTCTGGCCCAGCAGGAAATCCGCGACGGCGGTTTCACCCCGCGCCACCTGTGGCGATTCACCACGCTGCTGCAGCAGGGCCAGTGCGTTGATCAATTTCTCGGTGTCGATGACGGCACCGGTCTGTGCCGGCGGCTGCTCAACCTTGCGCTTGAAGTTCAGGGCATTGATCACAGAGGAATACAGTTTTTCTGGACGCTGTTCAGCCCTGCCACCGCCTCCCGTGCCAGCCGTGGCGTCGCCTGGAGGTTGCCGCCGTCGGCTGCGATCGGGCCGCTCATCGGCCTTGCGCAGCAGGGAGCCGTTGGCCAGTATCTGGCCTTCGAGGTCCGGTCGTATCCCGGCCTGCTCCAGAATCTCGTTCAGGTGCCGGTACAGGCTGTCGAGATTGCGGACAAACAGGCGGGCAAAGAGATCATAGATGCGCTGGGTGAGCTGCTGCGGTATGCGGTACTCCTCCAGCACCAGTTGCAGCGCACGTGCCAGCTGGGCGACGTGCTCCGGCAGTCGCAGGGTCAGCGGATCGACCCGCACCAGTTCTGCCACGCGAATCTGCAGGGCTTCCATGCCGATGCGGTGCAGGTCCTCGCCGACGTGCGCGAGGCGGTCGACGGCCAGGTAGTTTTCGAAGGTGTGGAGATCCACCAGATCCATGGTGCCACTCTCGTCCATAACGTCCCACCAGTGGTTCAGCTCGGCAGCGGGCGGTGTCAGCTTGTCGTGGAAGCTGCGGTAGTGCCCCAGGAAACTGCCGACCATGCCGCGCTGGTGGATTTGCAGAATGCCGATGGCGTCTGTGACCTGGGTGCGCGATATCTGGCCCTGTCGCGGCGAGGGCGCAGAGCGCAGCAGGTTTTCTGTGAGCTCTTCCAGGAAGCGCGCAAAGCGGCGCTCAAGTTCCCGTTCGCTGATCTGGCGGTAGGTGTCAAACGTGTTCACGCCGGTTTCTCCGCGACGACTGGGCAACCGCGCCGCGCCATGCAGCGGCAGTCCCGGGCGGACGAGCGGAGGTGGATCGCGGAAAGGGGGGCAGGTGACATGTCAGCTCTGTATCGGATGGGGAAGCTCCCGCCGCGGCGAACGAATGCACGCAGTATACCTGCACCAAATCCAGCGACAAGCGCTGGTGTGGTGTGCAGGCCGCGGCATCTAGAGCGCTGCGGGGTTTTTTCCCGGTAGCGCAAAGGCCAGGATCGCGTCACCGGCAGTGGACCAACCGTGACCCCCGGCTGCCAGCACGACGAACTGCCTGCCACCGGCTTTGGCCCGGTAGCTCAGTGGCGTGGCGTTCCCGGTGTACGGCAGATCGTATTGCCACAGCAACTCACCGCTGGCGCTGGAAAACGCGCGCAGGTAGGCATCGGTGGTGGCGGCGATGAAAATCAGGCCGGACGCGGTGCTCAGCGGACCGCCCGCATTGGGGGAGCCCGCCTCGAACCAGAACGGCCAGGGTGCCTGCCCGCGGGTCGTGCCCAGCGGGCGTGTCCAGGCGACCTCCCCGGAGAGCAGATCCACGGCTGTCAGGCTGCCCCAGGGACGCGGGTTGCAGGGTGCGCCCAGCGGGGAGAAGAGCGGAAACCGGCGCACGCCATAGGGACTGCCCTGCATGGGGTAGTGCTCAATCGGGTAGCCCGCCGTCGGGTTGAGTGCATCGTACTCGGCCCGCGGTATGAGCTGCACCACCGTCGCCAGGTGCATCTGGTTGACAATAAGCAGGCCCCGTTTGGGGTCGATGCTGGCGCCGCCCCAGTTAATGCCGCCGGTGGTGCTGGGGTAGAGCACGCTGCCCTCCAGGCTCGGCGGCGTGAACATCCCCTCCGACCGGTAGCGTGCGAGGGTTCTGCGGCAGGCGAGTTTGTCGAGCCAGACCAGCCCGTCCATGTCTTCCGGCCCCAGTCTGGCGGGCAGGTGCAGCGGCGCCGGGTGTGTCGGGAACGGCTGGGTTGGGGAGAGGGTCTCGCCGGGTACACCGCCCTGCGGCACCGGCCGCTCCTCGACCGGGTACAGCGGCTCGCCGGTTTCCCGATCAAGCAGGAACACATGGCCCATCTTGGTGGCCTGCGCCAGCCCCGCGCGGCCGGCACCCACGCCGGGAATGCGAAACAGCGTGGGCTGGGAGGCAACGTCGTAATCCCAGACGTCGTGATGCACGGTCTGGAAATGCCAGCGCACCTCGCCGGTGCTGGCGTCCAGCGCGACGACGGAGGACCCGTAGGCGTCAATGCCATCGCGCTCCCCACCAAACAGGTCCGGGGCGGGGTTGCCGGTCGGGACATAGATCAGACCGCGCTCCGGGTCCCCGGCAATCGGCGCCCACACGTTGGGGCTGCCCTGGTGGTAGCGTGCGCGGCCCAGGCTGTCGCGATGCCGCGCCCGGTAGGCCTCGGTGACAGGTTCCCAGGCCCAGACCAGCTCGCCGCTACGCACGCTGAAGGCGCGCACCACACCGGAGGGCACATCCTTGCGTTCATTGTCCGGTACCAGCGCGCCGATAATCGCCAGGTCGTTCTGTATCCAGGGCGGTGACGTGGGATAGTAAACCAGCGGTTCGCCGCCCTGGATATCCTCCTTCAGCGAGACCCGACCTGCAGTGCCAAACTCCTCGCAGGGTTGCCCACTGCGCGCATCCAGGGCGATCAACTCGGCGTCCCGGGTGCCATAGAGAATGCGTGTCCCGCAGTGGGCGGCAGCCTCCTCGGGCTCCGCGGACCGCCACAGTGCCACGCCGCGACAGACGGCGGGGTAGAGGCCACTGCGCCGGTTCTGCACATCGGGATCAAACACCCAGCGCTCCTCGCCGGTCTCTGCATCCAGCGCAAAGACTCGCCCAAAGGGCGTGCAGTAATACAGGCTGTCGCCATCAACGATCGGCGTCACCTGCAGCGAGGTCAGTCCCCAGTCCCCGCTGCCGTCGCTGAAATCGCCGGAGCGGTGGCTCCACGCGAGCTCCAGTTGGTCGACGTTCTCCGGCGTAATGTCGGTCAGGTCGGCATACTGTGCTGCCTCCCTCCCGCCGTAATGCGGCCAGCCCTGGGCCGCAGCACCGGCTGCCGCAGCGTGTGCCGGCACGGTGTCGGCGTCGGTGGCGGCATGACAGCCAGCGGCCATAGCAAGGGCCGCGAGCAGGGCAGCGAGGCCGCGATAACGGTTCACGAGCCGGCCGAGGTGTTGGCGGCCTGCAGGAAGGCGGGTTTCTCCCCGCCGCCGTGCACGGCAATACTGGTGCCGCTGATGTAGGAGGCAAGGGGTGATGCCAGGAACAGGCAGGCATCGCCGATATCCTCCGGTACCGCCATGCGGCCCAGTGGTATGGTACGGCCCACGGCGGCCACCCCGGCTGCATCGCCGTAATGCAGGTGGGATTGTTCGGTTTCTACCAGGCCGGCGATGATGGCATTGATGCGCACCAGGGGCCCCCATTCCACGGCCAGCGAGTGGCCCAGGTTGACCAGCCCCGCCTTGGCTGCGCCATAGGCGGCCGTGCCGGGAGAGGGCCTGATCGTGCTGACGCTGGCGATATTGATGATGCTGCCACCCGACGCCTGCCCCTGCATGACCCGGTTGGCCAGTTGGGCGGCGTGCAGCGCCGAGGTAAGATTGAGGGCAATGATGGATTCGTGGAAGCGCGGCGAGACGGTCGCCGCATCCGCATGTGGTGCACCGCCGGCGTTATTGACCAGCACGTCCAGCCGTCCGCAACGCGCGACCACAGTATCGATCAGCGCCTCCAGTTCGTCGTATTTGCGCACGTCGCAGGCGACGAAAAAGGCCTCGCGGCCGCCAGCGGCGGGCAGCTGTTCCGGAGGATTGCGGCCACAGATGGCAACCTCGGCGCCCGCCGCGAGGAATCGCTCGCTGATGCCGCGGCCAACGCCTTTGCCGCCACCTGTCACCAGGACCACGCGGCCGCTGAAATCCATCGGGTTGTGCATAATGTCTTGCTCCTTGTCAGGGATGGCGGGCAACTTGTGATCGGCGTATGAATTGCCTAATATGCCTCGGCCTCGCGCATCCTAACCCGGTCCACAGAAAACCGGAAACAGCGAGGGTCAAGCGGTCATTTTCGGGCGAACAGAGACGCGGTCGGTAGACTTTGCTGAACTGCTTGCCTCTCCATCAAGCAATCAGGACGTAGACAGTTATGACAACAGAATCTCTTCCTGTACTCGCCATTCTGGGCGGTACCGGCGATCTCGGCACAGGTTTGGCGCGGCGTTGGGCGCAGGCGGGATATCGGGTCATCATCGGCTCCCGCACCCAGGAAAAAGCGGAGCAGGCCGCCAGCGACCTGCGTCAGGTGATGGCTGCGCGCGGTGCCACGGTCAACGTGGAGTCCATGGAGAACCTGGCGGCTGCCGAGGCTGCGGATATCGTCGCGATCACGGTGCCCTTCAGCCACCAGAAGAGCACCCTGGAACTGGTCGCACCGGCCCTGCAGGGTAAAATACTGATCGACGTCACCGTGCCGCTGGTGCCGCCGCGCGTGGCCCGCGTACAGCTGCCCCCAGAGGGCAGCGCGGGCCAGATTGCCCAGGATCTTCTGGGCGAGGGTGTGGATGTGGTGTCCGCGTTCCAGAACGTGGCCGCAGCGCACCTGCAGGATGAAGGCGCGGTGGATTGCGATGTGCTGGTGTGTGGCAATAAAAAGGAAGCCCGCGCCGCGGTCATTACCCTGGTCGAGGCGGCGGGTTTGCGCGGCTTCCACGCCGGAATGATCGCCAATGCCGCTGCGGCCGAAGCGCTCACCTCGGTACTGATCACGATCAACAAACAGTACAGCTGCCACGCCGGCATCCGCATCTCCGGCCTGGATAGCCATGGATGAGTGCACGGCTTGAACTGATTCCCCTGGAGGGCTTTCCCGAAGTCGCACCGGGGGATGACCTTGCCGCACTGATTTACGCCAGCCTCCAGCACAACCGCCTGCAGTTGCAGGACGGTGATGTGCTTGTGCTGGCGCAAAAAATTGTCTCCAAGGCGGAGAACCGCTACCGCCGGCTCGCCGAGGTCGTACCCGGTGAGCGTGCCCTCGACCTTGCCCGCGAGGCGGACAAGGATCCGCGGCTGGTACAGTTGATTCTCGATGAATCTCGAGACGTGCTGCGCGTGCGCAAGGGCGTCATCATTGTCGAGCATCGCGAGGGGTATGTGCATGCCAATGCCGGCATCGATCGCTCCAACATCCAGAACGCCGCCGACGACCCCCGCGTGCTGCTGCTTCCGGAGGACAGCAATGCCTCTGCGGCGCGCCTGCGCGAGAACCTGGGTGCGCTCTGCGGGCTGCTTCCCCAGGTGATCATCAACGACAGCGCTGGCCGGGCCTGGCGGGTTGGTACGGTGGGGCTGGCGCTCGGCACCGCGGGCCTCGACCCCTTGTTCAACCAGATAGGGGATTGCGACCGGTTTGGTAACCGGCTGGAAGTGACGGAGCCGGCTGTGGCTGATGAGCTGGCCGCAGCGGCCTCGCTGGTGCAAGGCCAGGCGGCTGAGGGCCTGCCGGTGGTTCTGGCCCGCGGCGCGCGCCTGCGCGCGTCTCCGCGGGACGCGCGAGTGCTGCTGCGCCCCCGCGAGCAGGACATGTTCCGGTGACGACGGCTGCGGCGGGTTCAGTGCTGGCGCTGTCCGGTGGAGTAGGCGGTGCGAAGCTGTGCCTGGGCCTGAGTGATTGCCTGCCGGCGGAGCGTCTGCATATCGCCTGCAATACCGGGGACGATTTTCAGCACCTCGGTTTGACCATCTGCCCGGATATCGACACGGTGCTGTACACCCTGTCCGGGCGCAACGACTCGGCCCGGGGCTGGGGGCTGGCCGGGGAAACCTGGGAAGTGCTGCAGGCCCTGCAGGCGCTGGAGGCTGACACCTGGTTTCGCCTGGGCGACCGGGATCTGGCGACACACCTCTGGCGCGCCGGTGAACTGGCGCGCGGTGGCTCACTGTCCGCCGTGACGGCAGAGCTGGCCCGCCGCCTGGGTGTGCGGGCGCAGGTCTACCCCATGAGCGATGATCCGGTGCCTACCCTGGTGCACACTGATGCGGGGGAACTGGCATTCCAGGAGTATTTCGTGCGTGAACAGTGTCGTCCGCGGGTCAGCGGTTTCCGCTTTCGTGGCATTGATGCGGCTCGATTGCAGCCCTCACTGGCCGCACTCTGCAGGTCGGCCGATCTGGCTGGCGTGATTATTTGTCCTTCCAATCCCTTTGTGAGTATCGACCCGATACTGCGGCTGGACAATTTCTGGCAGACCCTGAGACAGTGCAACACCCGTGTCGTGGCGGTTGCTCCTATCGTTGCCGGGCAGGCGCTGAAAGGGCCCGCGGCGAAGATGATGGCGGAACTCGGGATGCCGGTAACCGCCTGCGGCGTGGCAGAACACTACGCGCGTCATTACCCCGGCCTCGTCACGACGTTTGTTATCGACCACAGTGACGCTACACTGGCGCCGGAGATTGCGGCGCTTGGAATGGAGGTGCAGGTGAGATCAACAGTCATGCAGGAGCGCGCGAGCAAACAGGCGCTGGCGAAGTCCTGCCTGGAGCTGCTGTGACGTCGCCGCTGCATGTGGTGCTGCCATTGAAGCAGCTGGAGGCGGCAAAGACCCGACTGGCCGATGCGCTGCCACCGCCACAGCGACGGGCGCTGGTGCTGGCGATGGCCGACGATGTCGTGGGTGTGCTGTCATCCCATCCGGGCGTGGCCTCGATCACCCTCATTTCAGACGCCCCGGAGGCAGATACCCTGGTCATCGGCGGCAAAGTCCGCCTCTGGTCGGAATCCTCCATGCTCGCGACCCCCGCTGCGGCAGAGGCGCCGCTGCAGGCGCTCAACCAGGCGCTGGGGGCGGCCTGCGAGCGGTTGCGTGCCGACGTTGTGCCGGCAGATGCCCTGCTCATGGTCATGCATGCCGACCTGCCATTTCTCACGCCCGAAGATATTGACGCTGCACTCGCCCGAAAAGAAGTGGGGAGTGGCTTGCTGGTGGCCTGTGATGAGGCGGGCACTGGAACCAACCTGTTGCTGTTCAGAGCCGACCTGCGGCCAGCTTTTTCGTTTGGCGGTGACTCCTGTGTGCGACACCTCGAGTGGGCCCGCCGGCAGGGGCTTGCGGCGGGTTCACTGTTGCGCCCCGGGCTGGCTCGCGACATCGACACCCCGCGTGACCTGGAGCGCCTTTGGGCAGCACCGGAGACCATTTCTGGGCCTTTGACCCGTGCCTGGGCAGGGCAGTTTGCCCGCGCGCAACAACTGGCGGGTGCGACGGTGGCAGCGCCACCGCGCTCCGGTCTGGCCGCGCTACGTGCCGAATTGATGGGCGGTGTACTGCCCTCTGAGGCGGTCTGCCTGTCCCTCGCGGAGTGCACCGACACGCCCGGTCTGGTAGCACTCGCCGGTGAGCTGCGCGACCGTGGTCACGGCCAGGTGGTGACCTATTCGCGCAAGGTATTTGTGCCACTCACGCGCCTGTGCCGGGATGTCTGTCATTACTGCACCTTCGCTACGACCCCCAGGCAGGTCGCGGCGCCTTACCTGAGTGTTGACGAGGTGCTGGCGCTGTGCCGCGCCGGTGCGGCACAGGGGTGCCAGGAAGCGCTGCTGACGCTGGGTGAGAAGCCCGAGTTGCGCTACCGGGCTGCGCGTGAGGCACTCGCCGACATGGGTTTTGCCACGACGCTCGAGTACGTGGCGCATGTCGCTGGACGTATTCTCGAAGAGACCGGCCTTCTGCCGCATATCAACGCGGGCTGCATGACGGCAGAAGAAATTGCCGCGCTGCGACCGGTCAGTGCGTCCATGGGCATCATGCTGGAGTCTGCCTCCGAGCGCCTGTGTGCAAAGGGCATGCCGCACTATGGGTCACCGGATAAACAGCCTGCAGAGCGCCTGCGCACCCTGCAGTTGGCCGGCGAGGCCTCAGTGCCCTTCACCTCCGGTATTCTCATTGGTATTGGTGAGACCCGGCGTGAACGTATAGAGTCCCTGCTGGCGCTGCGCCGGCTGCACCAGCAGCACGGGCATTTGCAGGAAGTGATTGTGCAGAACTTCCGTGCCAAGCCCGGTACCCTGATGGCCGGTGCGCCGGAACCCGACCTGGAGGACCTGCTCTGGACTCTGGCCGTAGCACGCATCATCTTTGGCCCCGAGATGAATTTACAGGCCCCCCCTAATCTCAGTCCTGGTGTTCTGCCGCAATTGCTTGCAGCAGGCATCAACGATTGGGGTGGCGTGTCACCGGTGACGCCAGACCACGTCAATCCCGAGGCTCCGTGGCCGCATCTGGACCATCTCGCCCGGGAGACGGCAGCGGCCGGTAAATTCCTGGAGCAGCGCCTGACGATCTACCCCGGCTATGTGCAGCAGGCATCACGGTGGCTTGACCCCGCCCTGCGCACCCCGGTGCTCAGACTGCAGGATGCCGCCGGGTTTGCGCGACGCGACAGTTGGGTTCCGGGAGAGGAGGCGCCCGTTCCGGCAGTTGAGGCAGCACTGCTCTCTTCGCCCCTGAACGCCTTTGCGGTTGCATCCGAACTGCGCGCCGTGGTGGAGCGATGCGAACGCGCCGAGCCCCTTGGCGAAGCCGATGTGGTGCGGCTGTTTGCGGCTCGTGGCCCCGAATTCCGCTTTGTCGTTGAGGCAGCGGATCGCCTGCGCCGGGTGCGCTGTGGTGATGCTGTGAGCTATGTCATCAACCGCAATATCAACTACACCAATGTGTGCTACTTCAAATGCCAGTTCTGTGCATTTTCCAAGGGTAAGCACAGCGAGGAACTGCGTGGCAGGCCCTACGATATCAGTGCCACCGAGATCGCGCGGCGCTGCCGCGAAGCCTGGGCGCGCGGTGCCACAGAGGTCTGCATGCAGGGTGGTATTCACCCGGATTACACGGGCCAGACCTATCTGGACATTCTGGCCACAGTGCGGGCAGCGACTCCCGATATGCATATTCATGCATTCTCCCCGCTGGAAGTGTGGCAGGGCGCCGCAACACTGGGTCTGCCGCTGGTGGATTACCTGCGGCAACTCAAGGCCGCAGGTCTCGGAACGTTGCCGGGAACCGCGGCTGAAATCCTCGATGACGAGGTGCGAGCCACGCTGTGCCCGGACAAACTGAACACGGCGGAGTGGCTGGAGGTGATGGAAACGGCCCACAGCATCGGTTTCCGTACCACCGCAACCATCATGTACGGGCATATCGAACAGCCGCAGCACTGGGCGCGACACCTGCTGCAGCTGCGCGCACTGCAGGCGCGCACCGGCGGTTTTACTGAACTGGTGCCCTTGCCCTTCGTGCACATGGAAGCCCCGATGTTTCTGCGCGGCAAGGCCCGGCGGGGCCCAACCTTCCGCGAGGCGGTGCTGATGCACGCGGTATCGCGGCTGGTGCTGAACGGCTTTATCGACAACATCCAGACCTCATGGGTCAAGATGGGCGAGGCGGGCGTGGACGTCTGCCTGAACGCCGGGGCCAATGATCTCGGTGGCACCCTGATGAACGAGAGCATCACCCGGGCTGCCGGCGCGGCCCACGGCCAGGAGTGGGCACCCGCAGTGATGGAGGCGCGAATCCATGCACTCGGCCGCAACCCACGGTTACGCACCACCCTGTATGGTGATGCAGCCGTGGAGCGTCGCATCGCGGCGGATGCAGCGATTCCCCTGGTGGCGATAGAAAACGCCGATGCCGGGAAATTGGCCCGTGACAAACGGCTGTTGCCGCATGCTGATCTGCCCGTTGTCACGCCGCCAGAGCAGGTGGTACTGATGGCAGCCTGCAACTGAGTCGTGGCTGCGCGCGTACAGCTTGAAGCGAGCTGGCTCAGGCATCTGGCCCCGGAGTTTGAAAAGCCCTACATGCGCGAACTCCGTGCCTTTCTGCAGGCGGAAAAGGCTGCCGGTGTACAGGTGTTCCCGCCGGGCGCCGAGATATTCAACGCCTTTGCGCACACCCCGCTGGAGCGCACGCGGGTCGTGATATTGGGGCAGGATCCCTACCACGGCCCCGGCCAGGCTCACGGCCTGTGCTTTTCTGTGCGCCCGGGCGTTGCGCTGCCACCGTCCCTGCAGAATATTTTCAAGGAACTGGAGCGAGACCTGGGCATGCCCCGCCCGCAGCAGGGGTGCCTCATCCCCTGGGCGGATCAGGGAGTCCTGCTGCTGAACAGCGTGTTGACCGTCGCTGCGGGCCGTGCGGCCTCACATCAGGGCAAGGGCTGGGAGACCTTTACCGACTGCGTGGTGGAACTGGTCAACCGCGAATGCCGTGGCGTTGTGTTCATGCTCTGGGGCAGTTATGCCCAGCGCAAGGGCGCGGCGATTGACCGCGATCGCCACTGCGTACTGACCGCGCCCCATCCCTCGCCACTCAGTGCGCACCGTGGCTTTATCGGCTGCGGACATTTCAGCGCGGCCAACACCTGGCTGGCCCGGCAAGGACAGCCTCCCATCGACTGGGAGCTGCCACCTCAGCCAAACGGCACTGCATAGGGAAGTTGCAGAACCGCCAGTGCGGTGCCCCTTTCGGCTGCGGTGAGCAGCCCTTCCTCCACTGCAGTCTCGGTCGTGGATACCAGGGCCAGCTGCGCACCACTGTCTGCATGTGCGGCATTGATGACCGTGCCGGCGGGCTGCGCCTGGCCAGCCCGGAACAGTGCATCACCGGCGTGCAGCTCGGTGCCAGCAGGCGCTGTCATAAGCAGCATGCGGCGTTTCGCCTTGCCCTTGTAATGCATGCGTGCGATCACCTCCTGCCCGGGGTAGCAACCCTTGCGAAAGTTGATGTGGCCGATGAGGTCGTAATTCAGCTGTTGCGGCAGGAACTCGCCGCTGGTTGCCGCGGACAGCCGCGCAACACCCTGTCGCAAGGTGGCGGCCTGCCAGGCAGTTTCATCCGCCTGCAGGGCCGACTGTGCCCTGAGTGAGCTGAGCAGGTCGCTCGCGGCGGTGCTGCGCACCCAGAGTTCCACTGCGTCTGTATCTCCAGTGGTGCGCAAGGCGATGGCGTCTGCTGTGTGCGTCCAGGCCAGCGGGGCTGCGGGAACCTCCGGAAGCCCCTCGCCCAGCGCGCCGGTCAGCTCCCGCCCCTGAATCCCCAGCAGCTGCCAGTCCTCGCTCGCATTGCGCAGCTGTACCTTGGAGAACACGGCGAACCGACGCAGGTTGTCCAGTGTGCGCTCGAGTATCTCCCCGCGCAGGCGCAGCAGCAGCGTGTCGGTTGCCACGGCGAGAGCGACGAAATCGGCGAGCACGCGCCCCTGTGGGTTGCAGAAGGTACCGTAACAGGCGGCGTCCGATGCGAGCTGCCGAATGTCGCTGCTGGCCTGGTTGTGCAGGAAACTCACGGCATCGGGGCCGCTGACTTCCAGCAGTGCTTCGGAAACCAGCGGCGTCAGCAGCAGCTTGGTGTGTGGGCAGTCGGGGCTCTGGTGGTCTGTCACAGTATGCTTTGCACCTCCTGTCTGTGTAGTGCGGCCGCGGTTTGGCCGTGCGTGGCGACGACAGGCTATAATAGCGGCTTTTGACGTTTGCGTACCCAATGGGAGCTGTCATGCTCGACACAGAAGACCACAATCGCATGCGCTGGGCCAGCCGTCGCGGAATGCTGGAGCTCGACCTTGTGCTGGAACCGTTCGTCGACCAGTGCTACCCGCAGCTCGATGCCGTCGATCGGGAACGCTATCGTCAGCTGATGCTCTGTGAGGATCAGGAGTTGTTTGGCTGGTTCCTGCGCCGGGAGATGCCCGAGAACCCGGAGCTGGCTGCCATTGTTCGCAACATACTCACCTTCACTCGTCCTGACCTGGACTGACTGTCGCCCACAACCCTGCTGGTGTCTGTTCTGTCTGCTGCTTCTGCTGGCCATCACCGAGGTGGCCGCGCGCGGCTACCCGGGGTATGCACTGGCCGCATTACCCGCCTGGGTGCTCATTGCCCGGGTGGGCATGCCGCGACCCAAGGACCGCTGGCATCTGGAGATCCATGCGCACCAGTGTTGGCTGAGCGGCCCCACTTCCAGTCGTTTGGCACCGGTGGCCTTTGAACCTGATGCCGTCCTGCTGCCGCGTGTCTGCGTACTGGCCTGGGTGCCCCTGGGCAGCCGCCGGCGGCACTACCTGTGGCTCTGGGCGACAGATTTTGATGACGCCGACTACCGCGCACTGCGCCGCTGGTGGCTTGTCTACCGCCCTCGCGAGGAGCGTTTCCGCTAACGGATGAAGTGTGCGAGATCGGCCTTGAAGCTGGCCATGGAGGGAGGGTGCAGGTACATCATGTGACCCGCTTCGTAGTACGCTTCGCTGATATTGCCGCGCAGTTTCTCCGGCAGATCCATATGCCGCAGGAAGTGGCGGGTGGCGCCGAGTGGGGTGGCCAGATCGTAGTAGCCCTGCTGCACCAGAACGCGCATATTGGGGTTCTGGGTCATTGCAAAAGCCAGGTCCACAGCCGTGTTGGCCACGGGCTGCGTGCCCACGGGGCCGGGGTGGGTGTGTTCCTGGCTCCACGCTTCCCAGAGTCCTGCCGACGTGATGTAGGTGAGGTCGGTCTTCACCCCGATCACCTCGCGATAATAGTCGTTGAACGTGGCGACAAAGGCCGGGCCGACGGCAGGGAAGAAGGGGTCATACATGAAGTCCTCGGCTACATGATTGATCCCGTCGCCGACAAAGCGGGAGTCGATGCGACCAACTGTTTTGCGCTGGTTGCGCAGCAACTCCTTGGCGAAGCGCGCTTCATCGATTCGCAGGTTGGCGCGCTCCCAGTAATCCGCGCTGATGCCGGTGAGTCGCTGCAGGCCACGCAGCACCTCCTGGCGCGCCGCGGCGCTGGCGGCGCTGCCCTGCAACAGCAGCGGGGCGTACTGCTCCAGCGCGAAGCGCTCGGCCTCTTCAACCATCGTGTCCAGCGACTCGGGACGGAATTCGCTGACGCCGTGGTACCAGGCCGTGGCGGCAAACGTGGACAGGTAGTTCACATAGGGCAGGTCGTTCGGGGTGCCCGCGCTGCCGGCGATGTAGTCCATGTAGGGTGAGACCAGCACCACCCCGTCCAGCGCAATACTGTGGCGGTTCAGCAGGTCCCATGCCACACCGCCGCTGCGTATGCCGCCGTAGCTCTCCCCAAGCAGATACTTGGGAGACGTCCAGCGGCCGTTTGCCGTAATGTAGCGCGCGATAAAATCTGAGACTGTCTGGATATCCTTGCTGACGCCCCAGAAGTCTTCACCTTTGCCTTTGCCGACGGCGCGTGAGAATCCGGTGCCGACGGGGTCGATCATGACCAGGTCGGCCTTGTCGAGAATGCTGTATTCATTGTTGGTGTAGCGAAAGGGGCCTCGGGTGCTGAATGCGGTGTCCTCAACCACGGTGCGCTGTGGCCCGAGTATGCCCATGTGCAGCCACATTGAGGCGGAGCCGGGCCCGCCGTTGTAGGCGAAAAGCAGCGGGCGGCTGCGTTTGTCTGTGTCTGCCCTCACGTAGGCGGTGTAGCCGTAATGGGCGATCACCTCGCTGTCATCATTTTTCATCTCCAGCGTGCCGGCAGTCGCGCGATAATCGATGTGCTTGCCGTCGATTCGCACCCGTCCGCTGCTTTCGGCGTGCAGCGGTGGCGGGACAGGCAGTGCTGCTTCGGCCGTGTCGTCGCTGTCATCGGCGGTGACAGGCGGTGGGGTCAGCAGCAGGACGGCACCAAAGCACAGCGGTGCCAGCAGCGATCGCAGCGTCATGTAACTGGAGGGCATGTGGTCTTCCTCGGAAATGGGCGGGCGTAGGGTATCAAGTCCTGTACCGCACGCAAGGGTGACCCCGCTGGCCTCGAGGCCGCTGCGTGAGCGGACAGCCGGGGGCGCTGCGGGTTTGGGTATTTGTGCCTGGCCGGGGTCATTGCGCTGGTGTAGTGGCATCGCGAGGTGCTGTCGTGCGCTAATACGGGCCCAGTTTTTGATAGGGCAATAACATGATAACGCGTAATCCGACTCGCGCCTGGCGGCATCTGCTTGCGATACTGTTCCTGCTGGGGGCAGACTCGGTGGGCGCGGCCGGCCAAAAACCCAACATCCTTGTGATCTGGGGGGACGATATCGGCTGGTCCAATCTCAGTGCCTACCACCAGGGTATGCTCGGTGGCAGCACGCCGAATATTGACCGGATTGCGCAGCAGGGTGCGCGCTTCACTGACTACTACGGCGAGCAGAGCTGCACCGCCGGACGATCCGCGTTCATCACCGGCCAGCACCCCCTGCGTACGGGGCTGCTCAAGGTGGGGATGCCGGGCGCAGAAATCGGCCTGCGGCCTGAGGACCCCACCATTGCTGAACTGCTCAAGCCCCACGGCTATGCAACCGGTCAGTTTGGCAAGAACCACCTCGGAGACAAAGACGAGTTCCTCCCCAGCAATCACGGCTTCGACGAGTTCTTCGGCAACCTCTATCACCTTAATGCCGAGGAGGAACCGGAAACCTATTTCTATCCGAAGGATCCGGAGTTCCGTAAACGCTTTGCCCCGCGCGGTGTGATTCGGTCCTATGCCGATGGCCGCATCGAGGACACAGGTCCTTTGAGCCGCAAGCGCATGGAAACGGTGGACCAGGAGTTTACCGATGCGGCGATTGATTTCATGAGCCGTGCGCAGCGCGACGAGAAGCCGTTTTTTGTCTGGTTCAATGCCACGCGCATGCACAACTGGACGCGGCTGGCACCGAAGTGGGACGGCGCGTCGGGCTACGGTCTGTACGCGGATGGCCTGATGGAACACGACGACCACGTCGGGCAACTGCTGGACACGTTGGACGCTATGGGTATTGCTGACAACACAATCGTGATCTACTCGACTGATAACGGTGCGCAAACCAATACCTACCCGGACGGGGGCGTTGAGCCGTTTCGTGGTGAGAAGGGTTCTACCTGGGAGGGGGGCTTCCGGGTGCCGGCGATGATCCGCTGGCCCGGTGTGGTCGAGCCGGGAACCATCATCAACGACATTTTTTCCCACCTCGACTGGCTGCCCACGCTGCTGACAGCGGTGGGTGAACCGGATATCAAAGATAAATTGCTGCGCGGACATCGTGTAGGCAACAAGACCTTCAAGGTGTATCTCGATGGCTATGACCAGACTGAACTGCTGGCTGGCAGGAGCCCCGGCAAGCGCAACAATCTGTTCTACTTTGACGACAACGCCAACTTCAACGCCTTGCGCTGGGGCGACTGGAAGCTGCATTTCGCCTGGGCAATGCAGGGCTGGAGCGGCCCGCGCGAGGCGCTGAACTTCCCGCGCATCATCAACCTGCGCAGCGACCCCTACGAAACGTCCATCGATTCCGGCCTGTACTCGCGCTTCTTTGCCGATCAGCTGTGGTTGTTTGTGCCGGTGCAGCAGGAAGTCGGCAAGTGGCTGGCCACGTTCCGCGAATTCCCGCCGCGGCAGCCGACGGCGAGTTTCACGATTGACCGCATCATGCAGCAGATGCAGCAAATGCAGCAGATGCGCGCCACCGCCGCGCAGGCGGCCGGCGGCTGAGCAGGCGCTTAACTCGGGCCTGCCTGAGCGCTATCCCCTGCGGCGAGCCCGAGCCGCGCTTGCGTTTCGGGCCCGCCCTGCCCGTAGCTAGTGCAGCAGGGCTTCGCAGATGTCGGCGAAGGTGCGTGCCTGGATACGATCCTGGTAGTCAACCTGCAGGCGACGGGCAATCTGTCGCGCATCCAGCAGGCCGCGCAGGCTCACGCCGTCGTTGGCAATCACCATCAGGTAGTCCTGGCCAAGGTGCTGCATGGTCTGCAGAATCCTGCCGACGTTGGCGTGCAAGACCTGGTCGTGACGTACGCCCTGCAGTGCTGAGCACGGTGTCATCACATCGCCCACCGTCAGGTCCTGGCGCACCTTGCCGGTGGCGACAGCCACCTGCATGAGCCGCGATGAGACCAGGTCACGGCGGGTGATAATGCCTTTCAACTGTTCATCCATGTTGATGACCAGTTTCAGGCTGGCGTGCTCGCGGTCCAGCAGCATCAGGGCTTCGGCAATGCCGGTATTGCTTTCCAGCAATGGAGGCGCGGTAAAGTCAAAATCCAGCAGGGCTTTACTGGCCGGGCTGGAAAGCTGCAGATCGCGCGGCAGTTCGGGCTGGTGAATGCGTTTGACCTCGGTCAGCGGCAGAGTGTGCAGTGATTTGTAAGCGTCCATGGAATATCTCCCTAGGCACACGCGATGCGTGGACCTTGTTGTGTCAGAAAAAAGGGTGACGGAGAGATTCAACGAACGGGGGGCGCCCTGGGGTTGTGGGGGGGATAGGGGAGTGCACTCGCCGGTCGGCGCAGGGCACCGCAGGCAGCAACGTGGTATCCGGTATCGAGCGACTCGGCCAGTGCGCGACCGGGCAGTGCCGGCTCGCTTTTGCTGTCCTCGAACAGCGAGGTATCGATGACATCGCCGTAGCTTGCCAGGCCGGCTCCGGGGTCGCTCGCCGCAGCCACTGAACTCAGGGCGCTACCGAGAGCGCAGGCGAGCAGGAAAAGCAGGGGAGCCAAGCCCTTCAGCCACCACCTGTTTGCTCTGTGAACGCCCTGCATCGGCCAACACCCCTCAGCTACCGACAAAACGTTACACCCGATGGCGAGCGTGCCCGCAGCGGGAATTACGGTATTAATACAGGTTTCTCCGCGCGGTGGACGGTTGGCGCAGCGCGCTTCAGCGGGCGATGGACGGCGTGTCAGCGCCCGGTGCCTCCGGCGTGAGTACGGTGTCCTCTGCCCGCTCGAGCAGTTCGGGGTAGTCGAGGGTGTAGTGCAGGCCTCGGCTTTCTTTGCGTGCCTGCGCGCAACGGATCATCAGTTCCGCGACCATCGCCAGATTGCGCAGTTCGAGCAGGTCATTGCTGACCTTGTAGTTGCTGTAATACTCGTTGATTTCATCCTGCAGCAGCCGGATGCGATGCTCGGCCCGGGCCAGGCGTTTGTTCGTGCGCACGATGCCCACGTAATCCCACATGAACCGCCGCAGTTCGTCCCAGTTGTGTGAGATCACCACGTCCTCGTCGGAATCCGTTACCTGGCTCTCGTCCCACGGTGGGGCGGGCTGGGGTGGCGGACACTGTGCAATGGTGGCGGCGATATCCGCGGCGGCGGACTCGGCAAAGACAATGCACTCCAGCAATGAATTACTGGCCATCCGGTTAGCACCGTGCAGACCTGTACAGGAGGCCTCGCCAATCACGTAGAGCCCGCTCACATCGCTGCGGCCCGCGGTGTCCACGATGACACCACCACAGGTGTAGTGGGCCGCCGGTACCACCGGAATGGGCTCGCGTGCGATGTCGATGCCCAGCTCCATGCAGCGGCTGGTGATGGTCGGGAAGTGTTCTTCAAGGAAGGCGCGCGGCTTGTGCGATATGTCGAGAAACACACAGTCCACGCCCAGTCGCTTCATCTCGTGGTCAATGGCGCGGGCAACAATATCCCGTGGCGCCAGCTCCGCCCGGGGATCGAAATTGTGCATGAACTGGCTGCCGTCCGGCAGCCGCAGTTTTCCGCCCTCGCCGCGAATCGCCTCGGTAATCAGAAACGACTTCGCTTTGGGATGGTAGAGGCAGGTGGGGTGGAACTGGTTGAATTCCAGATTTGCAACGCGACAACCCGCGCGCCATGCCATGGCGATGCCATCCCCGCTGGCGCCGTCGGGATTACTTGTATACAGGTAGGCCTTGCTTGCACCACCGGTGGCCAGCACCACGGCACGAGCCTGGAACAGGTCGACACGGTCGCGCTCGCGGTCGAGGATATAGGCTCCTTCGCAGCGCCCCTCATGGGTGACCAGGTCGACGGCGACCCGGTGCGGGAACACGTCGATGTTGGCCGCGGCAAGCACGCGCTCGGTGAGGACCTCAGAAATTGCTCGACCGGTGCGATCGGCTGCGTGGATAATGCGGCGGTGACTGTGTCCGCCTTCCATGGCGAGGTGGAACTCGCTTGACGCCCCGTGTCGCAGGTCGAAGTCCACACCCTGCTCCACCAGCCACTCGACACAGCGGCGACTGTGGCTGACGGTGAAGTGCACGGCCTCGGGGTTGCACAGGCCGGCGCCCGCAACCAGGGTGTCGGCGACGTGGGAATCCACGGTATCCGACGAATCCAGTACGGCGGCCATCCCGCCCTGAGCCCAGTAGGTCGAGCCCTCATTGAGGTCTCCCTTGCAGACCAGGGCGACCCGCAGGTGGTCAGGCAGGCGCAGTGCGGCACTGAGTCCGGCAGCGCCGCCGCCAATGATCAGGACATCGTGTTGCAGGGACGTGGCGGACATAAGTGGGTGCTTGCTGCCTCAGGATGTGAAATATATTATGTTGCTCAATAACTTACGTAACACAGTTTAGAGCAGGTCACCGGGATGGCGAGTATAAACGAGGTATCCCGGATTAAGGAAATACACCATTGTGGAACTTTTTGGGCAACAGCCCCTCTTACAGGCATCGTGGCGTGAGTGTGATTGTCCAAATTGTGGTCGCTACCGGGCCGCCGGTTCGCAGCAGTGAAATGCTGGCATTGAGCAGGAAAGGAGTCACGGAGTGACAGCGGCAGAGACCGACCAGCAACTCGTGGCGCGTGTACAGAAGGGCGATTTGCGGGCATTCGATGTGCTGGTGCTGAAATACCAGCACAAGATTTTCAGCCTGATCAGCCGTTATGTGCATGACGCCGATGAGGTGCAGGACGTGGCGCAGGAAGCGTTTATCAAGGCCTACAGGGCGCTGCCGCGGTTTCGTGGCGACAGCGCGTTTTATACCTGGTTGTACAGGATAGCGATCAACACGGCGAAGAATCATCTTGTGGCTCGCTCGAGGCGGCCACCAGGTTCCGATGTCGAGATCGATGATGCGGAATATTTTGAAGGCGGCGCCGCGCTGCGTGAGATTGAGACACCCGAGAGCGCACTTTTCGGTGAAGAGCTCAAGCAGGTTGTCGATCGGGCCATTGCGGAATTGCCGGATGATTTGCGCACCGCGGTAACTTTGCGCGAGTTTGATGGTCTCAGCTATGAGGACATCGCGGAGATCATGGGCTGTCCAGTCGGTACGGTGCGATCACGCATCTTCCGTGCCCGGGAGGCGATAGACCGGCAGGTCCGCCAGCAGATCGATGGTGTGGCGTGACGGCAAGTGGCGCCAGAGCAATACAGGCAAGTCGGGCAGCGCAATGTGTGAACTGCCCCGCGTATTTGAAGCAACTGACAACGCCGGTACAACAGGCAGAGGATGTGGGTAATGACAGAACAACTGCGTGAGTCTCTCTCGGCATTGATGGACGACGAAGCGACGGAACTGGAACTGCATCGCGTACTGGGTGAACTTGAGCACAACACTGATTTGCGCCAGACCTGGGTGCGCTATCAGGTCGCCCGGTCGGTCATGGCAGGACAGCCAGTCAGCCACGCCGGGCTGGATATTTCCCGCAGTGTCAGCGCTGCCCTCGCGGCCGAAGCGGGCGCAGGAGAGCGCCGTCCCGGTCTGCGCGAGCGCTGGCTGCGGCCGCTGGCCAGTCTCGCGGTAGCCGCCTCCGTCACGGCGGTGGTTGTGCTGGGGGGGCAGCAACTGTACCAGGCGGGAAGCCCGGACGCCGTCAGCGCGCCGGTCGCAGCCAGTGGCGTTTCGGCCGTGGGTTTTGTCAACAGCCTTGGCGCCGTGCCAATGCGCGCGAGCTACGGCGCGCAGGCGGTTCCGCAGTTGGAGCCTGCGGCACGCACAGCCTATCGCGAGCTGGCGCGTCAACGCATGTACCAGTACATGCAGGAGCACGCGGAGCACGCAGCGCTCAATTCCCCGCAGGGTCTTATTCCGTTTGCGCGCGTTCCCCAGATCGAGGAGTAAACCCGCGTGAAGTGCCTGAGCTGGTTGCTTGCTTCCAGTCTTGTGTGTGGCCTCGCGCTTGGTGCGTCCAGTGCCGCCGCGCAGCGCGCGGCCTGCTCTGAGGCAGATGCCGAAGCCCTTGACTGGCTGGCCCGTATGGCCCGGAGCCACAGCGAGGTGGCCTATCACGGCGTTGTCACGCTGCAGCGCGGCGACGATATGCAGGTGGTGCAGGTGGCCCGCTCACTTGCCGACGGGTATTCATCTGAACATCTGACGCGGCTCACCGGCCAGGGTGCCCAGGTTATCCGCTCCCATCACCCGATCAACTGCACGCACCCGGGGGAGCGGCTGCTGAACCTGGGAGATCGGGTAGACCCGGGTGATTGTGGCCTCGCCGGGTATTACCGCTTTCAGCTCAGCCCCGGGGAGCGCATCGCGGGGCGCCAGTCGGTCAAGCTGGAAATCCAGCCGCGCGATATGTACCGCTACGGGTTCCTGCTTGAGTTGGACAAGGAAACAGCATTGATGCTGCGCGCCAGTACCCTGGGTCGTGGTGACAAGGTGCTGGAACGCTTTCAGTTCGCGGATTTGAGTTACGGTGAGCCCCTTGAGCCGCGGCAGGGCATGGAGACGGTTCACCCCGCTGCGCATCCACATCCCGATTATCCGGCCGCTGGCGCGCGACTCACGGTGCCCTGGACCGTAAGCTGGCTGCCCGGCGGATTTACCGCCACGGACAATGTCGATCCCGCCGGCTCCCGCCGTACCTACACTGACGGACTCGCGGTGTTTTCCGTGTTTCTCGAGCAGCTGCCCCGGGAGTTGCGCCCCGGCGAAGGCCTGGCGAGACTCGGCAGCTCGCTGTCCTACACGCGTGGTATGCACCTGGCCGAGCAGCCGGTGCTGGTGACGGTCATTGGCGAGGTGCCGGTGAACACCGCACGTATGGTGGCCGACTCAATCCGGGTGGTGCGCTGAATGTTGACCGAAACTGGCCGCGTCGTCGCGCTGGAGGCAGACAGCCTGTGGGTGGAGACCATCCGCCGCAGCACCTGTGGCAGCTGTGCGGCGCAAAAGGGCTGCGGCCATGGGCTGCTGAACCGTATCCGTGACGGTCAGCGTGGCCTGGTGCGTGTGCTGCCCGGCGAGTTTTCTCCCGCGGAGTACCAGATTGACGATGAAGTCGAGATCGGTATCCCCGATGAAGTCATTGTGCGGGGCTCCCTGGTGGTTTACCTGTTGCCGCTGCTGACCCTGCTGGCGGGGGCCGCGCTGGCCGCACGCTGGCTGCCCCTGGCCCCCGACCCGGCCGCCGCACTGGGCATGCTGGCTGGCTTTGCCATCGGCCTTCTGGTCGTTCGGTGGCATGCCTGGCGCCATCGTAACGACCACCGCCTGCAGCCGGTACTGATGGGCGCTCCGCTGCGCCGCACCGGTGTTGCGCAAGCGCTGCATGTAACCTGAAAAGCGTTTTTACTGACCAAGGATTGAACGAATGATCTCAAGTAGAAGCTTGTCGACCGCCTTTTTTCTGTGCCTCGCGCTGCTGGCACCGGGGGTGTCTGCGCAGTCACTGCCGGACTTCAGCCGCATCGTGGACACCGGTTCCCCGGCCGTCGTCAAGATCATCGTCGAGCACTCCGCTGGCCGTGCAGCCAGTGGGCAACCCGATATGGAGCAGATTCCCGAGTATTTGCGGCGTTTTTTCGAGTACCGCGGCGACGTTCCCCCGCAACGCCAGCGGATGTCGATGGGGTCAGGCTTCATCATTTCCGAGGATGGCTTCATTGTTACCAACAACCACGTGGTCGACGGGGCGGAGAGTGTTCTGGTGCGCATGATTGACCGCCGGGAGTTCGAGGCCGAGGTGGTTGGCACCGACCCAAGGTCCGATCTCGCTCTGCTTCGCGTGGCGGCCGAGGGTTTACCTTTCCTGCGCCTGGAAGCGGGCGATTCCCTGAAAGTGGGCGAGTGGGTGCTGGCAATCGGCTCTCCCTTTGGCCTGGACTACTCGGTCACGGCGGGCATCGTCAGTGCCATGGGGCGCAGCCTACCCACCGAGGAAGGCGAGAACTACGTCCCCTTCATACAGACCGATGTGGCCATCAATCCGGGCAACTCCGGCGGCCCTTTGTTTAACCTGAAGGGCGAGGTGGTCGGCGTGAATTCGCAGATTTTCACCCGCAGCGGTGGGTCCATTGGCCTCTCCTTCGCCATTCCCTCCAGTGTTGTGCGTAACGTGGTTGCCCAACTCCAGGAGAAAGGCCGAGTGACGCGCGGCTGGCTGGGCGTAACGATACAGGATGTGGACAAAACGCTGGCTGAGTCGTTTGGCCTTGATCGGCCGCAGGGTGCCCTTGTAGCGCAGATCGCCGAGGATGGCCCCGCCGCCAAGTCCGGTTTGCAGCCGGGTGATGTGATATTGCGTTTTGACGGCAAGGATATCCCTACGTCATCGGACCTGCCGCACGTGGTTGGGCTGGTCGCGCCGGGCGAGAAAGTGCCGGTAGAAGTGATGCGCGACCGCAAACGCAAGACGCTGCGGGTGACTGTAGGGGGTCTGGACGCCGATGACAGTTTCGCCCTGCGCAGCGAGCGCAGCGGCGACGCCGGGGCAGGGCGGCTGGGGCTGGTGGTGGATGATGCCAGTCCGGAAGCGCTGGAGCGGTTGGGACTTTCCGGGGGCGTGGTGGTGCGCCAGGTGGCGCCCGATTCGGTGGCGGCGGACGCCGGCGTGATCCCCGGTGACGTGATCACCATGCTCGGCGCCAGCCCGGTGAAGGACGTGGACAGTTTTCAGCGCGCAGAGAAGCGGCTCTCCGCTGGCGATTCTGTCCCCCTGCGGCTCATCCGTCGTGGCTCACCGCTGTTCATCGGTCTGAAACTGCGCGACTGAGGCCACTCCCGCCATGCCCCCGGCTTTCCGCCGACGGCATGGCGGCAGGGAGGGCATTGGGTTACAATCTCGCGTCTTTTCGCCAGCACCCAATGACCCTGACCGAGCAACGTGAGTGAGTGAACTCAGCCACATCCGCAATTTTTCCATTATTGCCCACATCGACCACGGCAAATCCACCCTCGCAGACCGCTTTATCCAGCACTGCGGCGGGTTGAGTGCCCGTGAAATGGGTGCTCAGGTGCTCGACTCCATGGATATCGAGCGCGAACGCGGGATTACCATCAAGGCGCAGAGCGTCACCCTGAATTACACCGCGCGCGACGGCCAGGTGTATCAGCTCAATTTCATCGACACGCCCGGGCATGTGGATTTTTCCTATGAAGTGTCCCGCTCCCTGTCTGCCTGCGAGGGCGCATTGCTGGTTGTCGACGCCGGGCAGGGGGTGGAAGCGCAGTCGGTGGCGAACTGCTACACCGCGATTGAGCAGGGCCTTGAGGTTCTGCCGATTCTCAACAAGATGGATCTCCCCCAGGCGGACCCGGACAAGGTGCGCAAGGAAATCGAGGAAATCATCGGTATAGACGCCACCGAAGCCTGCCTGGTCAGCGCCAAATCCGGTATGGGTATCGAAGACGCGCTGGAATATCTGGTGGAAAAAATCCCGCCGCCGGAGGGTGACCGGGAGGCGCCGCTGCAGGCGTTGATCATTGACTCCTGGTTCGACAACTACCTCGGCGTGGTGTCTCTGGTTCGGGTCAAGCAGGGTGTGCTGCGCAAGCGCGACAAGATCATGCCCAAGTCCACCCGCAAGGTACATCAGGTGGATGGGGTCGGCATATTCACGCCCAAGCGGCTGGAGACGGATATCCTGCAGGCGGGTGAAGTGGGCTTTGTGGTGGCCGGTATCAAGGAGATCCAGGGCGCACCGGTCGGTGACACACTGGTCAACGCCCAGCATCCCGATGTGCCTGCCTTGCCCGGCTTCAAGAAAATCAAGCCGCAGGTTTATGCCGGCATCTTCACCATCTCCTCTGATGACTATGAGGATTTCCGCGACGCGCTGGCCAAGCTGACCCTGAATGACGCCTCGTTGTTTTATGAGCCAGAGACCTCCGACGCCCTGGGTTTTGGCTTTCGCTGCGGCTTTCTGGGCATGCTGCACATGGAAATCATCCAGGAGCGGCTGGAGCGGGAATACGACCTCGACCTGATTACCACGGCACCGACGGTGATCTACGAGGTGATCAAGAAGAACGGCGAAGTCGTGCAAGTGGACAACCCCTCGCGGCTGCCCGAAGCGGGTGAAATCCAGGAAATGCGCGAGCCTATCGCGCGCTGTAACATCCTCGTACCCCAGGATTACCTCGGCAACGTCATTACCCTCTGTGTCGAGAAGCGGGGTACACAGAAGGACATGCTGTTCCTGGGAAGCCAGGTGTCGGTGGTCTATGACATTCCGTTGGCGGAGGTGGTGCTGGACTTCTTTGACCGGCTGAAGTCGGTAAGCCGCGGATACGCTTCACTCGACTACAGCTTTGACCGCTTCGAGGCGGCCAGCCTGTCGCGACTGGATGTGCTGATCAACGGCGAGCGTGTGGATGCCCTCGCTGTCATTGTGCACCGTGACCATATCCTGCACCGAGGCCGGGTACTGACAGAAAAAATGAAGGAACTGATCCCACGGCAGATGTTCGATGTGGCCATACAGGCGGCGGTTGGCGGCAAGGTGGTCGCCCGACAGACCGTGAAAGCGCTGCGCAAGAACGTCACGGCCAAGTGCTATGGCGGGGATGCCAGTCGCAAGAAAAAGCTGCTGGAGAAGCAGAAGGCGGGTAAAAAACGCATGAAGCAGGTGGGTAACGTAGAGATACCGCAGTCAGCGTTCCTGGCTGTGCTCAAGGTGGACGGATAGCACGATGACCATAGATTTCCCACTGATCCTCGTGATCCTGGTGTTTGGCAGTGGCGGTATCTGGCTGCTGGACGCGTTGCTTTTTGCACCCAAGCGCCGACGGCAGCGGGATACGCTGCGTACCACTTTTCCCGGATGGGCGCAGGAGGGCAGCCGCGACGCCCTGGCCTATGACGCGCAACTTGCCAGTACGGCTGCGGAACCGGCGCTGGTGGAGTACTCCCGCTCTTTCTTTCCGGTACTCTTCGTGGTCTTTGTGCTGCGCTCATTCATTGTCGAGCCGTTTCAGATCCCGTCCTCCTCAATGGTGCCGACACTGGAAGTGGGCGACTATATCCTGGTCAACAAGTTCACCTATGGCCTGCGGCTGCCGGTGATCAGAACCAAGGTCATGGATCTGAACGAGCCCCAGCGTGGGGACGTCATGGTGTTTTTCCCGCCGCACATGAATGACACCTACTACATCAAGCGCGTGATCGGCCTGCCCGGGGATACCGTCAGCTATCGCAACAAGCGTCTCTCGGTCAACGGTGAGCCCGTCGCGACGGAGAATCTCGCCGTGTTGCCGGGTGCCGGAGCGCGCTTTCAGGTCAGCCAGGAATCACTGGGCGAGACTGCGCACCTGATGCAGGTAGACCAGTTGCGTCCCGCGCGTGACTTCAGCGTGGTCGTCAAACCGGGCCACTATTTCATGATGGGTGACAATCGTGACAACAGCAGTGACAGCCGGGTCTGGGGTCAGGTCCCGGAACGGGATATAGTAGGCAAGGCCTTCGCGATCTGGATGCATTGGGACTCCCTGTTCAGTGTTCCCAGTTTCAGCCGCGTAGGGTCTATCCAATAAGTCAGCCAGCTCGCGGGGGTGGGTATGAAATTGCGTCACAAGCAATCGGGAATGTCGTTTCTGGGAATGCTCACGGTTGCCATCATGGTGGGGTTCTTCGTTATGTGCGGCCTGAAGATGGGGCCGAGTTACTTTGAATACATGACGGTCAAGGACGTTGTGACGCGGGTGGCAAATGAACATAACCCCGATGTCGACACCATAGCCGACATACGTCGCAAGCTCGATAACCTGTTCAACACCAACCAGATCTACGGGCTCAAGCCGAGTGAAATCGATGTGTTTCGCAAGGACGGCAAGACCTGGATAGACGCCAACTACGAAGCACGTATACCCCTGTTTGGCAAAATCGATGCGGTTATCCGCTTTGATGACCTGGAAATGCAGGCGGGCGCCGGGGACGGCTCCTGACCTTGCATGGATAAGCTGGCTCACCTGCAACGCCTGCTGGGGTATACCTTCAGCGATCCGGCGCTGTTACAGCTGGCTCTCACCCACCGGAGCGCATCCGGCACCAACAACGAGCGCCTGGAATTTCTCGGCGACTCCATCCTCAACCACGTCATCGCCGAAGCGCTGTATCGGCGTCTGCCCAAGGCCCGGGAGGGAGACCTGAGCCGGTTGCGCGCCAGTCTGGTGAAAGGCGACACACTGGCCGAGGTGGGCCGGGAACTGGAGCTGGGCGAATACCTTCGACTGGGGCTGGGTGAGCGTAAAAGCGGTGGGCACCAGCGCGGCTCCATCATCGCGGACGTACTGGAGGCGGTCACCGGCGCCATTCTGCTTGACGGTGGGGTGGACGCCTGTCGCGAATGCCTGTTGCGCTGGTTTGACAGCCGCCTGCAGGGCGTGCAGCCGGGGGCGGCGCGCAAGGACCACAAAACGCGGCTGCAGGAGTTTCTGCAGGGTCGGGGGTTGGCATTGCCTACCTACGAACTGGTGGCCGTCGAAGGCGAAGATCACAACCAGCGGTTTCACATTCAATGTCGGCTGTCGGTGCCCGCTGGCGCATTCCCGGGTACCGGGAGCAGCCGCCGCAAGGCCGAGCAGGCCGCCGCACAAGCCGCGCTGGAGGCGCTGTCTGATGTCTGATGCAACGCAGACGGCCTTGCGCTGTGGCTATGTGGCGATTGTGGGGCGACCCAATGTGGGCAAATCCACGCTGTTGAATCATCTCCTGGGGCAGAAGATCAGCATTACCTCGCGCAAACCCCAGACAACCCGCAACCAGGTGTTGGGGATCAAGACAGAAGACGACTGCCAGATCATTTTTGTCGATACCCCGGGCCTGCACCAGGCCGAGGCGAGGGCGATCAACCGCTACATGAACAGAGCGGCGAGCAGCGCCATCCGCGATGTCGACGTGATTGTCATGGTGGTAGACCGCACGGCGTGGACAGACGAGGACGAGTGGGTACTGCAGCGTGTCAGGCAGGCAGCGGTGCCCACCCTGCTGGTGGTGAACAAGGTTGACCTGCTGGAGAACAAGCAGGTGCTGTTGCCGCACCTGCAGGCCCTCGCGGAAAAAATGCCGGAGGCCACGATTGTGCCACTGTCTGCCTTGCGCGGGCAGAACCTCGATGCGCTGGAAGGCGAAATCCGCCAGCGCCTGCCGCACGCGACGCACTTTTTCCCCGAGGACCAGATTACCGACCGCAGCCAGCGCTTTCTGGCGGCCGAGATGGTGCGCGAGAAGATCATGCGTCAGCTGGGTGACGAATTGCCCTATGCCGTTGCAGTCGAGATCGAGGAGTTTCGGCAGGAGGGTGCAATTCTCAACATCTCGGCCCTGATCCTGGTCGAACGCGACGGGCAGAAGCGCATTCTGATCGGTGAAGGCGGCAGTCGCCTGCGCAGTATTGGCACCGATGCGCGTCGTGACATGGAACGCCTCTTCGACAGCAAAGTGATGCTGCGGCTGTGGGTGAAGGTGAAGTCGGGCTGGTCCGACGATGAGCGCGCCTTGCGCAGCCTCGGTTACGACGACCGCTGACAGGCGCTGCCAGCCCTATGCGCGTCTCTCTTCAGCCTGCCTACCTGTTGCACAGTCGCCCGTACCGTGACAGCAGCCTCCTGCTGGATATGTTCACCGCAGAATATGGCCGTGTGGCGCTGATCGGACGCGGAGCCCAACGCCGCAGCCGCGGGGGCAGCCAGGCCTCCCTGCTGCAGCCCTTCAGGCCATTGCTGGTCAGTTTTTCCGGTCGCGCCGAGCAGAAACCGTTGCTGGCAGTGGAGGCCGCCGGCGCCCTGCCGGCGCTGCGCGCTGAACGCCTGTTCAGCGGTCTGTATCTCAATGAATTACTGGTGCGGCTGCTGCAGCGACACGATCCGCAACCCGAGCTGTTCGCGCTCTATGGCACGACCCTCGGCGGCCTGGCCTGCAACCCTTCAACGGAAGCCGACCTGCGCCGCTTCGAGTTTGGCCTGCTGGATGCACTGGGTTACGGTTTCGATCCCGCCCATGACGGTCATAGCGGCTTGCCGGTAGAGCCGGGGGGCTGGTACCAGTATCAGGCTGAATTTGGCCTGGTGGCCTGTAGCGATGCAGTCACGGCGCCGGGGGCCCGTTTTGCCGGGGCCGATCTGCTGGGTATTGCCGCAGGGCAGTACGATGGTGAATACAGTATGGCGGCCAAGCGTCTCCTGCGGCACGCCCTGGCCAGCCATTTGGGTGAGCGGCCTTTGCACAGCCGCGAGCTGTTCCGCCAGTTTCGCTACGCGGGGCGTCAACAGTGATTGCCCTGGGCACGGACATTCTCGAAATCGAGCGCATTGCTGCCGTGGTGGAGCGGCTCGGAGAGCGTTTCGTACAGCGTATCCTCACCCCCTCTGAGCGCGCCGAGTACCACGCCAGCCAGCAGCCGGTGCGCCTGCTGGCCAAGCGGTTTGCGGCGAAGGAGGCGATAGCCAAGGCGCTGGGCACGGGAATCGGTCGCGGCGTCAGCTGGCAGGACATCGAGATACAACACGATGCACAGGGCGCTCCGCTGGTGGTGCTCAATGGCGGCGCGGCCGAGGTCGTCGAGCGTCGCGGTGGCCAAGGGGTGTTGCTCTCGCTGGCGGACGAGCAGGCCTATGTGGTGGCGTTTGCCGCACTGCAGTGACATGGCAGGCCGATCCGCCGCAGGACATGCCCGCGGCCGGGAAAATCGCTATACTGGCCCGCCACCCGGGCTACGGTGAATCATGTCCGACTATCCCACAATAGAACAGTGCATCGGCAACACGCCCCTGGTACGGCTGCAGCGTCTCCCAGGTGCGACGTCGAATACCCTCTTAGCCAAGCTGGAGGGCAATAACCCTGCGGGTTCGGTGAAAGACCGTCCGGCATTGAGCATGATCGCCGAGGCCGAGGCCCGCGGCGACATACGCCCCGGTGATACGCTGATTGAAGCAACCAGCGGCAACACCGGCATTGCGCTGGCCATGGCGGCCGCCATTCGCGGTTACCGATTGCTGCTGATCATGCCTGCGCACATGAGCAGCGAGCGCAAGCAGGCCATGTCCGCCTACGGCGCGGAGCTGATCGAGGTGACCCAGGCCGAGGGCATGGAGGGTGCGCGTGACCTCGCCCTGAAGCTGGAAGCAGAGGGCAAGGGGCGCGTGCTGAACCAGTTTGGCAACCCGGACAATCCCCTGGCGCACTATCGTGGCACCGGCCCGGAAATCTGGCAGCAGACCGCGGGCACGGTCACGCACTTTATCGCATCCATGGGCACCACCGGCACCATCATGGGCGTGTCCGCTTTTCTGAAGGCGCAGAACCCGAACATCCAGATTATCGGCTTGCAGCCTGTCGAAGGGTCGAGCATCCCCGGCATCCGTCGCTGGCCGCAGGCTTACCTGCCTGCAATTTTTGATGCGGCGCGTGTCGACCGGGTGATGGATATTTCGCAGCAGGAATCCGAGCACCACATGCGCCTCATGGCGCGGGAGGAGGGCATATTCTGCGGCGTATCTTCCGGCGGTGCCATCGCTGCAGCACTGAAAGTCTCCGCGGAAGTCGATAACGCGGTCATCGTCGCCATCGTCTGCGACCGCGGTGACCGCTACCTGTCCACAGGCGTTTTCGCCGCTTCCTGAGGCACGCTGCAGTATGGTTCGAGTCCGGGAGCAATCTCACCTTACACCGACCGGCGAGATAGATCTCGAGCGCTGGCTGGCACAGCTGCCGATACTGCATCGCGAGGATGACGAGAACCGCTTGCTCGAGGCCTGTCGCCTGGTACGCAGCGCCAGTAGCCGGCCTGGGCGCGATCTGCCGGATTGGGCCCACGACCCGGACTGTTTTGCCGCAGGCCTGGATATTGCGCTGATTCTCGCGGAACTGCATGTGGGTACTGATTGTCTGGTGGCCGGCATCCTGTACCGCGCAGTGCGGGAAGAGCGCCTCGCGCTTGAGGATGTCGAACAGCGTTTCGGGGCCGCTGTCAGCCACCTGCTCAGCGGTGTGTTGCGTATGGCGGCCATCAGCGACCTGAAAACACAGATTGACTCGCCGGTACTCGGTCAGCCGCACGGCCAGAAAGACAATATCCGCAAGATGCTGGTGGCGCTTGTGGACGATTTTCGCGTGGCGTTGATCAAGCTGGCAGAGCGTACCTGTGCTATCCGCGCAGTGAAGAACGATGACGAAGAGCGGCGCTGGCCGATCGCGCGCGAAGTGTTCGATGTCTATGCCCCGTTGGCACATCGGCTGGGTATCGGCCACCTCAAGTGGGAACTGGAGGATCTGTCCTTTCGCTACATCTACGGAGACGCCTACCGCAAGATTGCTCGCCTGCTGGACGGCAAGCGCCTCGAGCGGGATCGCTATATCGCCCGGGTGACGGAGGAGCTGACGCGCGTGCTTGGCGAGGCCGGGCTGCAGTTCAATATCAGCGGCCGCGCCAAACACATCTACAGCATCTGGCGCAAAATGCAGCGCAAGGGTATTGGCTTCTCACAGGTCTACGACATTCGGGCCGTGCGCATTCTGGTGCCGGAAATCAAGGATTGTTATGCGACTTTGGGGCTGGTGCACGGGCTGTGGCGCAATATTCCCAACGAGTTTGATGACTACATCGCAAACCCCAAGGAAAACGGCTATCGCTCCCTGCACACCGCCGTTATCGGGCCCGAAGGGAAGATACTGGAAGTGCAGATTCGCACTACCCAGATGCATGAAGAGTCCGAATTGGGCGTCTGTGCGCACTGGCGCTACAAGAAGTCGGATGTGCCGACTAACCTTGCAAGCAGCTATGAAGAGAAAATTGCCTGGCTGCGTCAGGTCCTGGACTGGAACGAGGTTATCGGCGACAGCGGCGACATGGTTGAGCAGTTCAGCTCGGACCTGGCACAGGACCGCGTCTACGTATTCACGCCTAATGGCGACGTGGTAAACCTCGCGCACGGAGCCACACCGCTGGATTTCGCCTATCATGTGCACACTGAAATCGGCCACCGCTGTCGAGGTGCCAAGGTGAACGGCACCATTGTGCCCCTGACTTACACGCTGCAAACCGGGGAGCGGGTAGAGATTCTCACCAGCCGTCAGGGGGTACCCAAGCGGGACTGGCTGCAGTCGGGTTTGGGCTATCTGCGCACCTCGCGGGCGCGGGCCAAGGTACAGCAGTGGTTCAAGGCGCAAGCCCGCGAGGACAACGTGGATGCCGGCAGGCACCTGCTGGAACGCGAGTTTCGTCGCCTGGCCCTGACCAGTGTGGATTACCGTCGCGTGGCCGACAAAGTGCATATGCCCACCGTTGATGATATGTACGCGGCGGTGGGTGCCGGCGACCTCGCCTATTCCACTGTGTTGAATGCGGCGCAGTCGCTGGTGGAAAAACGCGCTGAGCCGCAGTTGCAAGTGGCGCGGCCGGGCAGCGATCCGCTCTCCCGCGGACAGATTCGTGTGCAGGGTGTTGGCAATCTGCTGACGCACATGGCGGGCTGCTGTAAACCGCTGCCCGGGGATGCCATCACCGGTTTTATCACACGCATTCGCGGCGTCAGCATCCATCGCAGCGACTGTGCGCGCCTGCTCGGTCTGCAGGAGAGCGCACCCGAGCGGGTGATCGAGGTCGCATGGGGTGAGTCGCCACGCGAAAACTACGAAGTGGATGTCGCCATCGAGGCCTATGATCGGCAGGGCCTGCTGCGCGATATCACCAACCTCTTCGCCAATGCGCGGATCAATGTCCTCGCCATCTCCACCCAGACCAACAAGAAAAAACACACCGCGACCATGCGCCTCACCGTGGAAGTGCCCGACCTTGGTGCCCTGTCCAAGCTGCTCGAGCGCATCAGCCGCCTGAGCAACGTGGTGTCCGTTGCCAGGGTGTCCGAGTGAGTCACGCCATGCCCGATACGCATTACACCATTGCTGACCTGCTGCGTGTGATGCAGCGCCTGCGGGATCCCGACGGTGGCTGCCCCTGGGATTTGCGGCAGGATTTTCGCAGTATCGTCCCCTCGACGCTGGAGGAGTGTTACGAACTCGCCGCCGCCATCGAGCACGGCGACTATCCTCACGTTGCGGAAGAACTGGGCGACGTGCTGTTTCAGGTGGTTTTTTATGCGCAATTGGGTCGTGAGCAGGACCTGTTCTCTTTCGAGGAGATTGTGCATACCTTGGTAGACAAGCTGTTGCGGCGACACCCGCATGTCTTTGCCGACGGCAATATCGAAGGCCGCGTGGACGCGCAGTGTGAGGTTGCCGACGTGAAACGCAGCTGGGAAGCGATCAAGCGTGAGGAGCGCGCCGCACGCTCACAGCGCGGTGTACTGGATGATGTCCCGGTGGCGCTGCCGGCGTTGCCGCGCGCACAGAAGCTACAGAAGCGCGCTGCGCTGGTGGGCTTCGACTGGCCGGATGCTCGTGCGGTGCTGGTAAAGCTCGAGGAGGAGCGCAACGAACTGCAGGAGGCTATGGCGACAGGTGACGCTGCAGCGATTGCGGACGAGATGGGCGACCTGCTGTTTACCTGCGTGAACCTGGCACGCCAGCTCGGCCTTGACGCCGAGAGCACGCTGCGCCATGCATCCGCTAAATTCGAACGGCGCTTTCGCGTGATGGAGGCTGCACTGGCCGAAGCAGATGGGCGCGGTCTTGCGGCCTTGACGGCCAAAGAGCTCGAGGCGCTGTGGGTGGCGGCCAAGGCTCGCGAATAAGCGGGGCTGCCTAAGCGGGGCTGCCTAAGCGAGGCTGCCCAAGCGGCGCTGTCTGGGCGGGGCTTGTGCAAAAACCCGCCCCTGTGTATAGTTAGGCCCCCCGTTTGTATGGCCATATTGCTACGCTCCGCAGCGGCACGGGCCAGAGCTGCACGATAACCTCGAGGATTCACCTGCATGCGATTAATACTCCTTGGCGCTCCCGGCGCCGGTAAAGGCACCCAGGCACAGTTCATCACTGAAACCTGGGGCATCCCCCAAATCTCCACAGGGGATATGCTGCGAGCTGCGGTTAAAGCCCAAACCGAACTGGGAATTGCGGCGAAGGAAGTGATGGATGCAGGTGGACTGGTGTCGGACGACATCATCATCGGCCTGGTCAAGGAACGCATCAAACAGGCGGATTGCGCGAACGGTTTCCTGTTTGATGGCTTCCCGCGCACCATCCCGCAGGCAGAGGCCATGGTCGACGCCGGCGTTGATATCGATCACGTGGTGGAAATCGCAGTGGAAGACGAGGAAATTGTGGCGCGCCTGAGCGGGCGCCGCGTGCATCCCGCATCCGGTCGTGTGTATCACGTGCTGCACAATCCACCTCAGCGCGAAGGCCTGGATGATGAAAGTGGTGAGCCGCTGGTGCAGCGTGATGATGACAAAGAAGACACTATCCGTAAGCGTTTGCAGGTTTATCAGGAACAGACACGTCCGTTGGTGCAGTTCTACCAGTCCATGACGGGGCCGCGCGCACCTGCCTGCCATCGTGTAGAGGGTGTCGGTAGCGTGGAAGACATTCGTCGCAAAGTGTTCGCGGCATTGGGCCGCTGAGTATTTTCAACCGCCGCTCTCTTACCCCAGGCGCAACTTAAGCGCGCTTGAAAGTGCTTTTTCTGTAGGCCCTGGCAGCGTCGCGCTTGCCGGGGTGTTCCTGCGTTATAAATGTGCAGTTGTCAGCGCAGTTGAATGTTGCTATTTTGCGAGCAACATTGGGAACACCAACAGTTGGAGAGATCGCGTATGGCAACGGCCAAAGGCAAGGCGAAAGCAACAACCGGCACACGTAAGGCGCCGGCGAAGAAAGCGCCACGCAAGACGGCGGCTGCTGCCTCCGCAAAGAAGTCATCAACCGCAGCCGCTGCAGAAAAGCGCGCACGTGACGCACTGGCCAAGCTGCAGGCGACTGTTGAGTCGGAGAAAAAAGCCCTTGCCGAGGCGCGCGCAAAATTGAAAGCTGCGCGCAGCGAGGCGGACGCACGGGCACATAAAGCGGCAAGCAAAACGGTGGACCGGGTGAACTCCCGCCTCGACAGTGCGCGCGCCAAGCTTGATGGCATGCGCCAGCGCGTGAAGGAACTGATTGCTGAAGCGCAGTTGGCTGCGCACCGCGTAGCAGCCGAGGAGCGTGTTCTGGCGAAGAAGGCAGAGCTCGCCGCCAAGGCGGAAGCCGACAAGGCGCGCGCGCTGGCCAAGCACGCCCGTCAGTGGAGCAAAGAGCGCGCCAAGGCCGATGCCGAGAAGCTGTCGGCATTGGAAAAGAAAGTGCTGGCGCAGTTGCGCGCAGCGGAGAAAAAGGCCGAAGCTGCTGCCAAGGCTGCGTTTGGCAAAGCCCGCAGCGGGCGCAAGTCCGTAGCAACCAGCGTGGACTCAGCGCTGTCTCGCGCCGGTAAGTCCAGCGGTAGAAAGGCGGCGGCAAAGTCCGGCGCGAAAAAGTCTGCCGCCACCAGCGCCAAACCCAAGAAAACCAAGGCCGCGGCGAGCAAGCCAAAGGCCGCCAAAGCCCAGACCAAGGCGAAAGCCAAGGCCAAGGCTGCCCCCAAAAAGGCGGCTCCCGCAAAGCGTAAGGCAACGGCCAAAAAGCCGGCCTGAGGTAATCTCCGCACACCAGACCCGCAGCGGTAGCCCGCTGCGGGTTTTTTTTTGCTTGCAACATGCCCGCCTCAGTCGAAGGCGTCGGGGGTGTTGCAGTTGAGAAAGTCAGGGCCGCTGAATTCAACCGTGACAGCATGCTGTGACGCGTACCAGCCCTGCACCGAGCGACCTCCTGACCCCAGATAGTCGGGGAGCCCGGCCAGTACACGTCGCCGCAGGACGGCATGCAGGTAGTGCGCGCACCCCGCTGCTGAAGCGTAGGCGATATCAGCCTCAGGCGAGGCGTCCAGCGCAAGCCGCAGACGCTCGCCCAGGTTCAGGGGCAGTAAGGGTGTGTCGCAGGGTGTCACCAGTAGCAGCGATGACCTGGTCTCAGGCAGTGAGTGCAACCCGGCGAGGGGACCGGACACGTCTGTAAGGTCGCTGAAAACCCGGTCTGCATAGCGTTTGTAGTCATCCCTGTTGCGATTACAGTTGATCAATAGCTCACCCACCTGCGGGCGAAGGCGTGCGGCGACCTGTGCAACCAGCGGCTGTCCGCGCCAGTGCAGCAGTCCCTTGTCCCGGCCGCCCAGGCGCAGTCCTGCACCACCGGCCAGTATCACACCGGTGAGACGCGTATCGCCCTGCACATTATTCAACGGTTTCACCCCCTCCCAGGTTCAGGCCACTCGCTTGCTGTGAGATAATCCTACATCACAGTGGCTTCGCGCGCGCGCGGCCTGTGCTGTCACCTGTCTCGTGTAGCGAACCCATGACAAGTATTCTCGCGATTGATACCTCTACCGACGCCTGCTCCGTTGCACTGTGGGACAGCAACACCGTGCGTGTTTTGCTGGAGCATGCGCCGCGCCGCCACAATCAGCTCCTGCTGGGCATGCTGCGTGAACTGTTGCCGCAAGGCCCCGGTAATCTCGACGCCGTGGCCTATGGTTGTGGCCCCGGTTCCTTCACCGGCCTGCGCATTACCGCCAGCGCCGCGCAGGGCATTTGCTACGCAGCACAGTTGCCCGCCCTGCCCGTGTCCACGCTCGCCGCGCAGGTTCAGTCTGCGATTCGCCTCGGGCTGGCAGGCGAGGGTGACTGGGTGTTGAGCACCCTGGACGCGCATATCGGCGAGCTCTACTGGGGCCTGTATCGGGTCGTTGATGGCTTGCCCCAGGCGGCGTCTGCGGCGTCAGCCTGCCACCCCGGCGAATTGGCTCTTCCGGTGAATGAGTCGCTGGTCGCGGTGGGCAGTGGCCTGCACTATGCCGACCAGATACCAGACACCTGCCGGGCCCGTTTCAGCGCCGTCCACACGGAGTTGCTGCCGAGTGCAGAGGACATCCTGCCACTTGCCCAGCACGCCTTTCTGGCCGGGGAATGGCAGCCTGCCGAGGCGGTTTGCCCGGTCTATGTACGCGATGAGGTGCGCTGGAAGAAGCTCGCCGAACAGGGGCCGCGCAGCTGATGGATGTCTTACAGGCCATGTTTCTCGCTTTCCTGCAGGGCGTAACCGAGTTCCTGCCCATATCCAGTTCCGCACACCTGGTCATCCCCTCACTGGTCCTGGGCTGGCAGGATGAGGGCCTGACCTTTGACGTTGCGGTACACGTGGGCACCCTGCTTGCCGTGGTGCTGTATTACCGGCGTGATCTGTACGCCATGGCGGGCAGCTGTCTCGGACTGCTGCGGGGTCGGGGAACGAATGCGGACACGCGCCTGGTGCTGTATCTGGCTCTGGCCACCGTGCCGGTTTGTGTGGTTGGCTTCCTCGCAGACGAATTCATCGAATCGCAGATGCGCACTTTGCCTGTCATTGCGACGACCACGCTGCTGTTTGGCCTGCTTCTGGGGCTGGCGGATCGACATGCCCGGCATGCCGCGTCCTTCGCGACGCTCACCCTGGGTGTCGCCCTGGCCATCGGGCTGGCACAGGCGCTGGCGCCCGTGCCCGGTGTATCGCGCTCGGGCGTGACGTTGACGGCGGGCCTGCTCCTGGGTCTGGATCGCAGCACGGCGGCTCGCTTTGCCTTCCTCCTGTCGATACCCGTTATTGCTGGTGCAGGGTTATTGAAGGGCGTACAACTGGTGCAGGCGAGTGCTCCGGTGGACTGGGCGCTGATGCTCTCTGCTGCCCTGTTGGCGGCGGTCACTGCCTATGCCTGTATCGGCCTGTTCCTGCGTCTGCTGGAACGGGTTGGCCTGATGCCCTTCGTGTACTACCGCATTGCCCTGGCTGCGGTGTTGTATGCACTGTGGCTGTTTTAACGTTGTATCAAGGAGACGCAGCATCCATGGATGTCGATCAGTTCAACCGCGAGTTGCTGGCCTTTCTCGCCGCCGCCAGTACACCATTCCATGCGGTTAGCGCGTTGGCGAGCCGCCTGCAGTCCGCGGGCTTCAGTCCGCTACGGTCAGACCAGGCCTGGTCGCTGGAGCCGGGCGGGCGCTACTACCTGACGCGCAACGACAGCTCTATTGTTGCATTTACCATCGGTGCCGAGGCTGCTCCCGAGCGCGGCATGCGTATGGTCGGTGCGCACACCGACAGTCCCTGCCTGATGGTCAAGCCTGCACCGGAGAAGCGGCGCGCGGGGTATTTCCAGCTGGGCGTGGAGGTCTACGGTGGTGCGCTGCTCAATCCCTGGTTCGATCGTGATCTGTCGCTCGCTGGGCGCGTCAGCTATGCCGATCAGGCCGGTGCACTGCGCACGGCGACGGTGGACTTTCGTCGCCCGCTGGCGGTGATCCCCAGTCTCGCCATCCACCTCGACCGCGAGGCCAACCAGTCGCGCAGCATCAACCCGCAGACAGATATCCTGCCGGTACTGGCCCTGCGGGCGGAGCCGGGCACGCCGTCATTCCGCGAACTGCTGCGCGATCGCCTGCTGGTGGAGCATCCGGACTGCGGTGTTCGGGAGGTGCTGGACTACGAGCTCTGCTTTTACGATACGCAGCCCCCGGCGCTGGTGGGATTGCATGAGGAGTTCATCGCCTCGGCCCGCCTCGATAATCTGCTGAGTTGTTTCACCGGGCTGCAATCACTGCTCGCTGCAGACGGACGGCAGAGCTGTCTCCTGGTTTGCAATGATCATGAGGAGGTGGGCAGCCTGTCCACCTCGGGAGCCCAGGGCCCTCTGTTGCTCTCCACCCTGCGGCGGCTGGTGCCGGATGAGGTGACGCTGGCGCAACTGGTGGCAAACTCGCTGATGATTTCCGCAGACAACGCCCACGGCATTCACCCGAATTATGCCGACAAGCACGACGATAACCACGGCCCGCTGCTGAATGCCGGCCCGGTCATCAAGATCAACGCCAATCAGCGCTACGCCACCAATGCGGAGACGGCGGGCCTGTTTCGCCTGCTGGCGAAGGAGGAGGGCGTGGCGGTGCAGAGTTTTGTGGTCCGCTCTGACATGGGCTGCGGCAGTACCATTGGCCCGATTACCGCCGGTGGCACGGGTATCCGCACGCTGGATATCGGTGTCCCCACGTTCGCCATGCACTCGGTTCGTGAACTGGCCGGGCGCGACGACGCCGCACATCTGTGTCGGGTTTTGCAGCGCTTCTACAATCACTCCGGCAGGCTGACGCCAGCGTGAGCCCGCCTCCCATCCGGCGCGCACGCGTAGCCACTGCCGGGTGCACAGGATAAACTGGCGGCCGCAGCTGTTTGGCCGTCAATGGACAGGATATTCATGACAACACAACGAGTTCTCACCGGCATCACCACCACCGGTACGCCGCATCTGGGCAATTTTGTCGGAGCTATACGCCCGGCGATTGCAGCCTCAAAGGACCCGGCGACAGAGTCCTTTCTGTTCCTGGCCGACTACCATGCCCTGATCAAGTGTCAGGACCCGGCCCAGGTGCGTCAGTCCAGCAAGGAAATTGCCGCCACCTGGCTGGCCCTGGGGCTTGATACCGAGCGGGCTGTGTTCTATCGCCAGTCAGATATCCCGGAAATTACCGAGCTGACCTGGATTCTGTGCTGCAACGCAGCCAAAGGGCTGATGAACCGCGCGCATGCCTACAAAGCCGCGATCCAGGCCAACGAGGAGGCGGGTGAGGACCCGGATTTCGGCGTTACCATGGGGCTGTTCAGCTACCCGGTATTGATGGCGGCGGATATCCTCATGTTCGGCGCACATCGGGTGCCGGTCGGTCGCGACCAGATCCAGCACGTGGAGATGGCGCGGGACATCGCCCAGCGCTTTAACCACCATTTTGCCCCACTGTTCACGCTTCCCGAAGCCGTGGTTGAAGACCATGTCGCTGTCCTGCAGGGCCTGGACGGTCGCAAGATGAGCAAGAGCTACCAGAATACGATTCCGCTGTTTCTCCCGGAAAAGCAGCTGCGCAAGGCGATCAACAAGATCAAGACCAACCTGCTGGAGCCCGGCGAGCCGAAGGACCCTGACGATTCAACCGTGTTCCAGATTTGGTCCGCTTTTGCCTCAGCTGAGGAGACCGCGCGTATGCGGGCCGACTTCGAGGAAGGTATCGCCTGGGGCGAGGCCAAGCGACAGCTGTTCGAACTGGTGAATGCAACTCTGGCGCCGGCGCGCGAGCGCTACGAAGCCCTGCTCAGCGACCCCGGCCATATTGAGTCTGTACTGCAGCGGGGTGCCGAGCGCGCGCGGGCCTTCAGCGTACCGTTGCTGGCGCAGGTGCGCGAGGCCGTTGGCATTAGCGCGATGCGCTGATGCCGGTCATACGCCCCAGTTGTAGCGCAGCTCCATGAATACCCCGCGTGGCCGGCCGACGAAGTAGCGGTAGTTGCCAAAACCGACATCCGCACGCTCCGCATACTCTTCATCCAGCAGGTTGGTCACCCGCAATGTGGCGCCGAGGTTGCGGGTCAGGGGCGCGCTCAGGCGCACGTTAAGCAGTGAGTGCCCCTCGTATTCGAACGCGTTTTCCGGCTCGAGGTAATACTCGTCCATGTACACCCATTCCAGTTCCGCCACCGGTGTGCTGCCGTGTCGCGCGGCGAACTCCCAGCCAACTCGTGCGCTGCCGAACAGGCGCGGCGCGGTGTCGATGTCGTTGCCGTCAATCGATTCATTCACGCCCAGCGGCAGTGCATCGTTGGCGTAGCGGTGCCGTGCGGCTGTGGCGTCGAGGCGTGCATACCACGCATCCTGGCTGCGGTAGTCGAGGCTGATTTCCAGCCCCGTGTGCTCGGTGCGAGCACCGCTGACATTACGGCGGTCTGCGTCCTGGAAAATGACCTCGTCCTTGTTCATATGGTACAGCGACAGGTCGTAGCCGAAACCGGCGCCGTTGTCGCCGCGCAGACCGATTTCGATGTTGTCCATCACCTCCGAGTCAAGATCGGCGACCGATTGGCCTGACTGCAGGCGGTACAGCTCGCTGGTATCCGGTGCCCGGAAGCCGTTAGCGGCGCGCAGGTAAACGCTGTGGCCGGGGCGCAGGAGGTAGCTGGCGCCCGCGTTGACGGACCAGTCAGTGAAGCTGTCGGTGCGGTCGGCAACCCTGAAGAACCGGCACGCGGTCGCTTCCGGCGCACAGACGGAGCCTGCGGGGCCGCGATTGTCGTAGTCGTAATGCGTGTACTCCACGCGCAGGCCACCATCCAGTGTCCAGCGCTCGGACAGCGCATAGTTCAGCTGGCTCCAGGCCGCCCCGACACTGGCGTCCACGGTGTAGTCGTAATGCACGCCCTGCGGCTGGTTGGGGCTGAAGGGCTGTTCCTGCACCTCCTGCAGGGAGCCCTCGGTGATCTCCAGGTCCACGCCGCCCACCCACCTCAGGTTACCCTGCTCGCCGTGCAGCGCGGTTCTCAGGCCGAGTGATTCGTGAGCGTTGGTCTCCACGGGCTGCCAGGGGAGGAAATGCTGCAGGAACTCCATCCGGTTGCGGCGCAGGTAGGGGGTGATGCTGAGCTGCATGTCTGGCCCGATGTCTCTGCTGGCCTCACTGTAGAGGCGCAGAGACCAGGCGTCCCGGTAGGCTTCCGGGTTGGGGTTGCTGCGGCGCAGATCATCGTCCTTGTAGGCCTCGAAGCCCTGGATGAACCCCGCCGTCTCCTGGTTCAGGTTGGCCCCATCCAGCACCGTACGGAAGTTCCAGATGTCACCCGCGTAGTCGTGGCGCAGCGTGAGTTTCTCCTGGTCGTAACCCGAATCGTCCTGATAACCACCGTCGGTAGAGACGTTGCCGCGCAGGCTGAAGGCGTGTCGCCCCGCGGCGTGGTTGAGGCTGAGCTTTGTCCGGTAGTAATCATCCGGCCCGGCTTCCACGGCAAGTTGCTGTCCTGCCGCAGGGTTGGGTGCCGCACTGAGTACGTTAATGACACCGTGCATCGCGTTGGAGCCGTAGCTGGCGCCCGCTGGCCCTTTGATCACCTCGATACGGCCGGCCTGCTCAATGTTCGCATCGAACAACTGGTTGACGTTGCAGAAGCCGGGCGCGCGCAGGCTGATGCCATCTGCGGCCATGAAGAAAGAGCCACAGCCGCCGGCCCCCGTCAGCACCGGAGAGCGCAGGGCAGTGAGGCTTTCCTGGCCATTGCCGCGGCTGATCCAGGCGCCGGGCACCTGCTGCATGATTTCAGCGGGGTGCGTGTGTCCAATCAGGGTCAGCGCTTCATCGTTGATGACCGACCAGGCCAGTGGCAACCGGCTGGCCTCTTCGCTGATGCGTTTGGCGCTGACGATGACCTGTTCCAGGACGGGCTCGCTGCTGGCTGTTGCAGCATAGAGGGCGGCGGCCAGGGCGCCCGCCAGTGTTCTGTTGACCTGCATGGTTTATCCTGCGGCGATAATGTTGGGGTTGTTGCGCGGTGAGTCGTCGTTGTCGCGGTTCTGCACTGCCTGCGCAATGCGCTGGAAGGGCACGCGCAGCATGGTTTTCAGCTCATCGCTGGCACCGCCTTCCTCCAGCGCCTGTTCCATGCACCAGAGCCATTGCGCGGTCATCTTCGGGCCGATATGGAAGGGGGCGTGGGGCTCGGTCAGGCAGACACCGCCGTGCTTTTCGGCATAGCGCGGGGGGCCTCCCATCCAGCCTGTCAGGTAGTCGGTGAGCCGCTCGGTGACCGGGCCGAGGTCGTCGGCGTGCATGGCGCGGAGCTCCCGCACCTCGGGTCGGCTGTCCATAATCCGGTAGAAATCCTCACACAGGCGTCGTATGCCGGCGTCGCCGAGGATCGCATAGGGTGTGTTGGGTGTGCTCATAGTCGCGATGTGGATAGTGGCTTTGTGAGGGACGCAGTGTACGCGTCGGGGCGCTGAAAGTCCTCCCCGCACGGGCGGCTGGCTGCGCCATAAACGTTCGGGATTATAACAAATCGGTCATCGATACGCCGAAGCCGATGCGACTCTGGTGCAGGTTGTAGTCGATCAGGCTCTCGCCGTAGCCGTTGAAATACTGCACGTAGCCTTTGAAACGGCGATTGACCGGAAAAGTCCACTCCAACTGCACCGAGCCACGATTATCTGCCTGCAGGTTGTTGCGTACCTGAACCGCGAACTCGTGCTGCTCCCACTTCCAGATGCCGGTGAGGTCGCCGTAGCCGAGGTAGTCCTCGATATCGGGGTTGTCGTCGCTGCCGCTGCTTTCGGGGATCCGGTACCAGCCGCGCACGTTCAATGTCATGCGGCGACGCTCAAAGGCAGCCCCAGCCACGATGCGGTTCCAGCTGCGCGAGAGATCACCGCCCTGGCCGTTGGACTCGTGTACGAAGCCGACGTCCCAGAGGGTGTTGGTAAAACCCCAGAAGCGCCAGTTGTTGGCGAAGGACAGCGATACTTCCGGCTGGTAGTTGGTTTCGCGAAACGGTGAGGACTCGTTGTAGACCTGCCACCAGTTGCGTTGCGTGTACCCCACCCACAGGTGGTTGTTGCGCCCCAGGATGTTCTCCCAGGCGATGGTTTTCAGGCTCAGCTGGAATTTGGCTTCCAGCCGGTCCATCGCCTCGTCGGGCTGCTGCTGGGCCCAGGCGTCACGGTTCAGTGTGTCGGCGTAGGTGAGTGGCAGCAGATAGTTGCGGTGATGGGGGGTAATCACCCAGGCGTTGCCCGTGAGCTCAGCTTCCTCGGCGATGCGTTTGCCGAACAGCAGTTCCTCCTCGGCCAGGTTGACCGGTTCCACGGCTTCTTCACCCAGGATGTCGTCTTCGTCCGCTCCCCATCCCAGTGACGACTCGGGTGTGTTGGGCGTGCCCGGGGCGCTGCGTCCGGCCGCAGTGTCGTAACAGGCGAGGCGAGCCTGATCGTCGCTGATGCTGACGCAATTTTCCGCCAGTGCGGAAGGCGCGGCCGACAGGCTGAGCAGCAGAAGGAGAGGTGGGCAATGCTTCTTCATCAGTTTCGGGGCGGACTGTTCATCGTCGTGTAGTGTAACGGAACCGTTTCCGCAGTGACAGGCAAGGTGCCCCGCCCCGCCCAGCTCTGCTAGAATCGCCGCTCACTTCGGGTCGCCTGCACGGCGGCCCTGGCAATGGATCGCTCTGTGTAGGAGCGCAACACGGGAATCTGCCATGAGCCTTGCCCACACTGTGCTGGCGGTGAACAACGACCTTCCACTGCGAGTGGGTGCCCCTGTGCACTCCGGCAAGGTGCGTTCCGTGTACTGGCTTACCGCCACAGACAGCGCACGGCTGATCCGCGAGCGGGCTTACCCTGTTGCCGCGGACACGCCGTTGGCGGTGATGATCATCAGTGACCGTATCTCGGCCTTCGAGTGTATCTGGGAAGGAGAAGAGGGTCTCGCCGGCGTACCGGGCAAGGGTGCGGCGCTCAACGCGATCTCCAACCACTGGTTTCAGCGCTTCCGAGAGCGGGGGCTGGCGCCCAGCCATATTCTCGAAACGCCGCATCCACTGGTCTGGATCGTGCAGAAGGCGCGGCCGGTGATGATCGAGGCCATTGCCCGGCAGTACATCACCGGATCCATGTGGCGCGCCTACAGCAAAGGCGAGCGCGAATTCTGCGGCCTCCGCCTGCCCGATGGTCTGCAGCGCGACCAGAAACTGCCCGATCTGCTGGTGACGCCGTCCACCAAGGGTATTCTGCGCGGCATCCCCGGTGTGCCCGAACAGGACGATGTGAACATCGCCAGGGCCGCACTGATAGACCACTTCAGCGCGTTCGGATTTCGTTCAGCGGCGGATGTCAGCCACTACGAATCGCTGTTGCGTGCCGGTTTTAACGTCATCAGCAGCGAGCTGGCTGCGCTTGACCAGATTTTCGTCGATACAAAATTCGAGTTCGGTTATGTGACCAACGCCGCCGGCGAGCAGCAGATGATTTACATGGATGAGGTGGGAACCCCCGATTCCTCGCGCATCTGGGACGGCCCTGCCTGGCGCGAGGGGCGTGTTGTGGAGAATTCCAAGGAAGGGTTTCGCCAGCTGTTGCTGAACCACTTCCCCGACCCCGACATCCTGTTGAACAAGGACCGCATGCCGGAGCGCCTGGCACTGGCCCGCGATACGCACCTGCCTGCCGACGTGTTCCAGCAGGTTTCGGCCACCTATACCGGGCTCGCGGAGAAAATCACCGGCCAGCCTTTACCCCGTAGTGATGATCCCCGCCGCGAGATCCTGGACATTCTCGGTGGTGAGTTCGGGCTGTTGGCCTGAGCCGACCCCGTGCTCACCGATCCTGCGTTTTATCTCGTCAGTGTTCCCGCGGTGATGCTCTACGGCATCGCCAAGGGCGGTTTTGGCGGTGCAGTGGCGATCCTCGCAGTACCGCTGATGGCGCTGGTCATGTCGCCGACCCAGGCGGCGGCGATTCTGCTGCCCATCCTGGTGGTGATGGACGCGGTGGTGGTGCGGACGTACTGGGGCGTGTTCGATCGCCGCGCGCTGCAGTTGCTGCTGCCGGGTGCATTGGTGGGAATTGGCCTGGGTTTTCTCACCGCCGGTGCTATGGACGACAATTATATGCGGGTGTTGGTGGGACTGATCTCCACGCTGTTCGGTGTGCAGCAGCTGCTGGGTTTTGCCGGGCGCGCCAGCCAGCGTCATCGCGCCGCTCCCGCCGCGGTGTTCGGTACCCTCGCGGGTTTCACCAGCTTCAGCATCCACGCAGGTGGACCGCCGCTGACCATGTACCTGCTGCCCAAGGGCTTGCCACCGTTGGTGTTCGCCGGTACGGCCGGCCTGTTTTTCGCCGTCGTCAATCTGGTCAAACTGCTGCCCTATTACTGGTTAGGGCAGTTCACGCTGGATAATCTGCTGTATTCACTCATACTGGTCCCACTGGCTCCCCTGGGAGTCCGGTTGGGGCACGCGCTGGTGAAGCGCTCCCCCGCGAAATTCTACTACCGGGTGATCAGTTTTTTCCTCGTGGTACTGGGGGTGAAGCTCCTGTGGGATGGGGTGTTCGGGCTGCTCGCCTGAGCGACGAAACGGTGGTATACCGCTTTTCGATTGCCTATAGTGCGTGCAGGGTTCGATGACTGAAAAGGAGATATCCATGTCTCAACGTATGACCTCTGTGATCCTGTTGGCCTGCGCTGTGTTTGCCGGCTGTGCGACGTCGCCTGAGGTGACCGACGATGGCCTGGCCCGTGTGGACGGCTACCGGTTTGCCGATGTGTATGTGCGCCCGGGAGCCGACCTTGCGCACTACCAGCATGTGGAAGTGGACGATTGTGAAGTGGCCTTTCGCAGGAACTGGCTGCGTGACCAGAACCAGAGCAGCCGCAGCGTGACCACGCGCATCAGCCAGGAAGATGCCGACCGCATTCGCGGCGACGTCGCCGCCGCCTGTGACGAGGAGTTTCGTGCTGCTTTGAGCAAGCCGCCGGCCTACTCGCTGGTCGAGACGCCGCCGGAAGGCGAGGATACCCTGGTGCTGAAGCCAGCCATTGTGAATCTGGATATCAATGCGCCGGATGTGCAGTCCGCTGCCCGGACGCGCAGCTATACCACCTCCGCCGGCGAAATGACGCTGGTGCTTGAGATGGTCGACGGCGTCACCGGAGAAGTGCAGGCGCGTGTTGTCGACCGTCGCCGGGGTATCGATCAAGGGACGCTGCAATGGACCAGCAGCGTAACCAACCGGGCGGAATTCAACCGCATTCTGCGGCGCTGGGCCGATCTGCTGCGTGACGGCTTCGACCGCGTGCGCGACGGGTCCGCTGCGGCTGGATAAGGGGTAGAGACCATGAGAATTATTGAGGTGACGCCACAGGTCGCGGTGTCCGAGCAGCTCAACCTGGACGATGTGCCGGCGATCGCGGCAGCGGGGTACCGGGTGCTGGTGAATAATCGTCCCGACGGTGAGGCCCCCGGTCAGCCAAGCTCGGCCGAATTTGCCGCCGCTGCCGCGGCGAGTGGCCTCGACTACGTGTATTACCCGGTTAACGGGATGAACTTCCCGGGCCCCGATCTGGCGCGTCTGGCGGCGACCTTCAACAGCGGCAGTGGTCCTGTGCTGGCGTTCTGCCGCAGTGGCACCCGTTCCATCAACCTGTGGCTGGCGACTCGCCCTGCGGAGGATTTTCCGCAGGCGGTGCAGCGCGCCCGCAGCCTCGGCTACGACCTGTCCATGGTCGGGCAGCGCTGAACGCTGTGAACACCGGTCACGAGCAGGCGTCGCAAGCAGCTGTGGCGCCCGCTCGCCCCGCGAGCACCGTGGTGCTGCTGCGCGACGGCCCTGACGGGCTCGAAACACTGCTGCTCAAGCGCAACAAGGCCCTGTTGTTTGCCGGTGGTTACTGGGTGTTTCCCGGCGGGGCATTGGAAGCCGGTGACCTGGAGCAGGCGGCTGGCGACGAAGAGCGTGCCACACGCATCGCGGCGGCGCGGGAAGCGGAGGAAGAGGCGGGTCTGCGACCGTCGCCGGAGGATATGGTACTCATCAGCCACTGGACCACCCCGGTGATCGAGCCCAAACGGTTTTCCACCTGGATCTACGCCGCGCCGGTGGCGGCCGACGCCGAGGCCAGAATCGATGGCAGCGAAATTCACGCGGCGCGCTGGGTGGCGGTAGCGCAGGCAGTGCGGGAGCACGATGCCGGTGAACTCGGCGTATTGCCGCCAACCTACATCACCCTCTGTGACCTGGCGCGCTATGCCAGTGTGGAGGAACTGTTGCGCATTGAGCGCTCGCGGCCACCACAGTCGGTGTTTCCGCGCTTCTGCCATGCCGATGGGCAGGTTTTTGTCATGTTCCGCGGCGACGCCGGCTACGAAAGCGGCGATGGCAGCTGCCCCGGCGCCCGTCACCGTGCAGTGCTTGAAAACAAGTGCTGGCGCTACGTCTATGAGGACGTGGCGGCCGAGTTTCCCTGCCTGATTGGTCCCTGAATCGTCGTGAGTGAGCCCCTGGACAACGGCAAACGTGGCGGCGCGGGATTCCCGCTCTGGGACTGGCCCACGCGCCTGTTTCACTGGTCGCTCCCCGTGCTCCTGCCACTGGCGTGGTGGACCGCGGAAGAAGGCCAGATGGAGCGGCATCAGTGGGTAGGGTATACCCTGCTGGTGCTGGTGGTGTTTCGCATTGGCTGGGGCCTGATAGGCAGCCGTCACTCCCGCTTCACGGATTTCCTGCGCGGGCCACGCACGGTGCTGGGGTATCTCCGTGGACAGGTGCCGGCGGGCCCGGGTCACAACCCACTGGGTGGATGGTCGGTCGTGGTGCTGCTCACGCTGTTACTGGCCCAGGCCGTTAGCGGGCTTTTCAACAGTGACCGGATTCTGTTTGACGGACCGCTGTATTATGCGGTGGATAGCAGCACCCGGGATTTTCTCGGTGTGGTGCATGAATGGGCCTTCAATGCCTTGCTGGCGATGGTCGCGGTGCACCTGCTGGCCGTGGCCTGGCACCAGTGGCGGTTGGGTGAAAAGCTGCTGCAAGCCATGTGGCCTGTCTCTTATACACATCTCCGAGCCCACGAGACAGGCAGAAATCTC
>CAJXUQ010000003.1 GCA_913061145.1 uncultured Haliea sp. | reverse complement strand
CTAAACCGATTGACCGTTCGCCTCTACCAAATTCCCGCTAACCCGCGATGAACCTATTATTTGCATCAGCAAACCGCGATACGGAGGTCTTTTCAAATCCCGATGAGTTCGACTTAAGGCGCGACCCAAACGACCACCTGGCGCTGGGCAAGGGCATTCATTTCTGCATGGGCCACGCGTTGGCCCGGCTTGAAGCTGAAGTCGCTTTCGAATACTTGGTGGAGTTTCTGCCGAAGTATAAGCTACTGCCTGAAGAAGGACTGCGCATTCCGGTCCCTGTTCTGAGAGGATGGCTAAAACTGCCAATGGTTCCCGCGTAAGTTTCAAGGCTGTAAATAGGACATAGGCAATTGTTATGACTGATAATCAAGCCTTTAAGCGTTACCGAAATAACGTAGACCTCATTTATCAAGATATCCTGGCCCGAGATGGCGGCAAGCCTCCTGCTGAGTTCATACAGTGCTCACAGAGCGAAATGGGCAGTGCCGATCTCAGCACTGATGTGTACACGTCCAGGGAAATTCATGATCTAGAGTTTGAGACCATGTGGAACCATACTTGGCAGATGGCATGCCGGGAACACGCCGTAGCCGAACCCGGGACCTATTCTGTTTACGACATTGGTAAATACAGTGTGATTGTCGTGCGTGGCAATGACAAGAAGCTGCGTGGCTTCATCAATAGTTGCCCTCATCGGGGGACACGTCTATGCGACGGATGGGGAAACTTGCAGAGAATTCGCTGCGCATTCCATGGCTTTAGCTGGGAGTTGGAGGGTACGCTTAAAGAGGTCCCATGTTCCTGGGATTTTCCACAAGTTGATTCAGACAACTTCGGATTACCTGAGGCCCTGGTCGGCACGTGGGGCGGGTTCGTTTTCATCAATCTGGACCCGGATGCCAAACCCTTGTCTGAATACCTCGGGAGATTGCCAGAACATTTTCAGCGCTGGCCTATGGAAGACCGATATGTGGCAAGCCACGTTGGAAAATATATAGATTGTAACTGGAAGGTTGTTATCGAGGCATTCCTCGAGACCTTGCACGTGATCGGCCTGCATCCTGAATCACTTAAGTTCTTTGGCGACATCAATTCTCAGTACGATGTGTGGGAAGACGAAGAATATTTCTCCCGGATGATTAACCCCTCGGGGATCACTAGCCCGCATTTAAAGAATCGCGCCAATGACGAAACCGTTCTAACCGCGGCAAAGGAATTTGGATTGTGTGACCCAGCAGCCACTCTCGATCAATCGAACACACCACGTCATCTGATTGCCGAGACGATTGCACAGAGATTCAAGGTTATCAGCGGCGTAGACATATCCGATCTACATATCAGTGAAATCCTTGACGTTGTACAGTACGACATATTTCCTAACCTGATAGTGTTTGCGGCCTACGGATCCCCCTTGGCATACCGGGTAACGCCCGCTGGGGGCCCCGAAAAGTGCCTGTTCGAGGTCTATCTGCTGCTTCCTTTTTCTGGCGACCGGCCCGATGACGCAGCCTATCAAAGGCTTGAAGATAACGAAAAATTTGGTGATATTGAAGCCCTGACTTATTACGGCGGGATCATTGATCAGGATGTGGATATGATGCCGCGGGTTCAGCGAGGTCTTTATTCTAGTCAAAAGCAAACTTACACATTGTCTGCGTATCAAGAATCCCGAATTCGTCATATGCGAGAAACCCTAGACAAGTATCTCAGCTTCAAAGCCAGAGCACCGAACCGGAGGCAAATATGATTATAGTATCAGCCGAAAGAGACATCAAGGTACCGGCCAGAAATGCTTGGAACTTATTATCCAAGTTCGATGATATCGGCTGGGCGAGCGACTTGGGGCGGGTCGAATACGAAGGTAAGGGCGTCGGTATGATTCGGCGAATGTATGTGGTACCCGGTTCTCCGACCATTGAGAGGCTTGATTCCAGGGATCACGAGAACATGGAGTTCACCAACAGTGTAGTGGAGGGTATGCCAATGCCAATCGAAGACTATTCCGCCAGCGTTTCAGTCACGCCAGTCGGCACATCGAGCTGCAGCATACGATGGATCAGTAAGGGACGAAGTACAGATGCGCCTTCGGATGAAGTTGAATCCACGTTGAACCAGTTCTTGGACTCTCTACTGCAGATGGTGGAAAACCACCTGCTGGCAAATGCTAAATAAGACACAGTGAGGTGAACAATGGCAGGTCGAGTCGAAGGTAAAGTCTGCGTTGTTACCCCGCAGGCTTGAAGAAGGAAATCGAGAATTTGGAGGTTATCCACCAGTTCGACTACTCCGACGCCATAAAGCAGACCAGGCTCAGGGAGGCGCAAAATCCGAAGCTGACCAAATTCCCCACTTTCCCGGATGTTGCCCACCCACTGGTAATCACTCATCCGGAAAGTGGCTACAAGGCTTTGAATATAAGCCCCATGTTCAGCTGTGACGTTGTTGGCTACGAAGAAGAGCAGGCCCAGGCCTTGCTAGCAAAGCTCAAGGCAATCGCGGTCGATACTAAATACACGTATACCCACCATTGGCAAATGGGCGATATTCTAATCTGGGACAATTGGCGTACCTGCCACACTGCCACCGGGCACAAGCGTAAGTTCCGGCGGAAAATGCACAGGACTACGTTGGCGGCGACAGACACATTTGGCCGGGTGGACGAGGACAGGCTCAAAGCATCAAATTAGAAGCAAGGTGTCGCCGCAGCGAATTTCACGCAGGAAATACGATGTGGACGCAAGAACCCTAAGAAGCAAGATCGCGCATCCCATCATTGATGCCGACGGCCATCTGATGGAATTTATCCCTGTAATTGTAGAGACCGTGTGCGAAATTGGCGGGAAAGATACACAGTTGAAATTTGAAAAATACCTTGCGGAAACCTTGAACGCCAGCGGACATGTGCTCGGTCGCACACGGGTCTACTGGGCTATTCCGGAGGCACATACACTCGATCGCATGACTGTTACGCTCCCGCAGCTAACCTACGAGAGGCTGCCGGAAATGGGCGTGGATTTTGCGCTCCTGTATCCCAGTTTTGGGCTGACCGTACTGAGTTACCAGGACCATGAATTGAGACAGGTGTGTACCCGGGCACTAAATACTTACTATGCGCGGTCCTACGAAGGTATGCGGGACCGCCTGGAGCCGGTTGCGCTCATTCCTCTGAACAGTGTCGATGAGGCGCTGGAAGAGCTGGATTACGCTGTCGGCACCTTGGGTTTAAAGGCGATAGTTTCCAGTGGTGTTATTCACAGGAAAAATCATGATGACCGCGAATGGATAGACACTCTGGGCATCGATAGCGCTTACGATTATGACCCGGTATGGGCAAAATGCGCAGCTTACCAGGTGGTGCCATCCTTTCATGGCGTCGGTTATGGATGGGGCACCAGGCAATCTCCTGAAAATTATGTGTATAACCATCTCGGCAGTTTTGCTGCCGCGCAGGAAGCCGTATGCAGATCCCTCATTATGGGTGGGGTGTGCAGACGTTTCCCCACACTCAAATTCAACTTTCTTGAGGGCGGCGTCAGCTGGGCTGCACAGTTGTACGCTGATTTACTGGGTCACTACGAGAAAAGAAACAAGGACTCGGTGCAAAAATGCAATCCCGAACATTTTGATATAGACCTGTGCAGTAAGCTCATCGATGCATATGGACCGAGCGAGATGCGTGAAGCTAAGCCGGCGTATCTTGATATTGCAAGGTTGCAGAAAGCTCGCTCACGGGAGGATAAAGCCTCTCACGACGACTTCCATTTATCTGGGATAGATAGGCCCGAGGACATTGTAGAGGTTTTCACGGAACAACTGTTCTTCGGCTGTGAGGCGGATGACCCCCTTAATGCACTCGCCTTTAACAACACGTTGTTGCCTTATTCACTTTCCCTCAATGCCATGTTTGCGTCTGATATAGGGCATTGGGATGTGCCGGATATGAAGTACGTACTTAATGAAGCGTGGAAATTGGTTGAAAAAGGATTGTTCAATTCTGATGAGTTCAGGAAATTCACATTTGGGAACGTCGCCAAAATGCTTTCATCTGTCAATCCAGGTTTTTTTGCGGACACTTGCATAGCCAGCGCTGGAGTCGATGGGGCTAGGAGCTGTACGCCCTAGATGGCATATCGACAATTTGTGCAGAACGAACGAAATATATACACAACATTCGGGTCTTTGAAGAAGGAGAGGAATTTCCGAAACTGTGTTCGATTTCAGTGCGTTTCTTTTGCAATTTGGTTTCGTTTGCCCGTAACGACAGGCGATTCCGCGCCTTCAGTGAGGCCATTTTGGTTCCGATGGGAACAATTACCATTGTTCAGATGTGCCTTAGGGCTACTCTGATTAATTCCGATGTTCATCTATAATGGGTCCAGTCCCCGTTTTCGCATGGATTCTCCCCTGAGGTTGATCTTGTAGGCGTTGTGAACCAGGCGATCCAGGATGGCGTCAGCGAGTGTCGGATCGCCGATCACGGCGTGCGTGCCACTCCTCGATGGGCAGTTGGTTGGTGGCGATGGTCGAGCGCCTGCCGTGGCGATCCTCCAGCACTTCCAGCAGATCACGCCTGTTCTCGGCGTTCAGTTTCATCAAGCCCCAGTCTATGCCAGCCGCTTCACCGAGAGGTCGAACTCTGCTTGTCGCAGCCGAATGAGGGGGCACCCTGGTCAACACGATCACCAAAGTTCACCCGGATCTCCTCAATCAGCCCGCCAACAAGGGGCACGGTATTGGTTGTCTTGTGCGCAAATACGGAACCGGTTGCCAGTATGGGTTCGCTGATATGGACCTGTTCTGGCCTCCCGATCTGGATTTGGGGCAGGCGAGCGGTGTCGTTGGACTCTGGGCCCGCTGCAGGTTTCGTGGTTGAATGGTCTCAGGCCGCAACTACTGTCAAGAGACAGCCGGCCAGCAGGAATTTACGGGGCGGTGAAACTGTGTCCATTCTTTCAGCAAGCGCTCCGAGAGTCGACACAGTGTTTCAGTTTGTGAACGATCAGGCTCAGCGTGCCCCTCCGGTGCCTCGTGCTCTCTGAGCCAGCGCCCCAGCATGTTTGCATTAATCTCCAAGCCGTGCGCTGCCTCGGCCCGTGAATAGCCCTGCTCCACCACTAGGCTGATAGCATCCAGCTTGAATTCCTTCGAGTACTGCTTTCTTGTGGTCATATCCCATCTCCAGTTTCAGGGTATTATCCTTAACTGGGTTGGTAACATCCATTTAACCACTTCACGGTTCGATGTCGGCAATTACTGTCAGGGCAAGCCTGAACTACCGCGCGTTAACAAATGTCAATGAGGCGATCGCCGTAGGTTCTTCGAGTGAGTTTTGCCAGGCGACGGCATTGATTGTTTGAATCTGCTTGCCACTTCTGACGATATTCGCTCTGCTGAACATCGCTTTGTCACCGCTGGTAGGGCGCAAATAGCTTGTATTGATGGAGATCAGGCCACAATTCTGATTGTTTGCAGCTCTGATGGCGGCCAGGGTGCCAGTTAATTCAAGAACGCCTGATACAATACCGCCGTGCCAAGCGCGCAATAGCGGGTTTCCGGTGAATATCTCCCGCCACTGTGTCACGCACTCAACGTACTCCTCTGCAGAGAGGATCTCTGTACCGTAATTGAGCGCATAAGGGGATTGTTCAATAAACAAGGCAAGTGAGGTTGTGTTCATATCCTGTACCGAATCAAAGGGCTGAGTTCAGAGCTGGGCCTGGCGTGCCAACTTTAAAAATGCTGATGGCACTAGAGTAGGTGAAGAGAGTTTTCGTTGATATGGCCCTGGCACGAACGTAGGCAAAATCTCCCGACTGTTGATAACACTGCGCCTCGACTGTCACGTTCTGTCCCGATTCGGGTTGCCGAATATGATCTATTCTCAAATTGACCGTGGCTATCGCTGTTGGCTCTTTCAGTCTGAGCATGACGGCGAACCCGCAAGCGCTGTCAATGGCCGTCGCCAGTGCGCTGGTATGGATCGCTCCGTTTTCCAATGCATTGGCGTGTTTTTGCTGAAAAGGCAGGAGAAGCCTTACCGTGTCGCCCTCTATGTCGACCAGTTTCAGGCCTAGATCAAGATGCGCCCCAACTCGGCTGGAAAACAGCCCATACAACTGCTTTATGTGATCTGAAGTCATTTCACGGATTCCTTCCGTTCTGCCAAGAAGCGATTAAGCCTGATTTTCGAGTCTACAATCAGGGTGAATACCACCGGCACCACAAACAGAGTCAGGAGAGTTGAAGAACCCAAACCGCCAATCACGATAATACCGGTAGATGTCCGTAGTTCTGCTCCGTCGCTTGTCGCCAGAGCGATGGGGATCATGCCGAATATAGTGGAGAATGCCGTCATCAGAACTGGACGTAGCCGTAACTTTGCCGATTCTATCATCGCGTCTTTTGCCGCCAAGCCTCGCGACATGGACTGATTGGCCTGATCCACCAGCAAAATACCATTCTTCATCACCAGGCCCATTAAGGCTACCATGGCAATCTGTGTCGTCGCGGAAAGCTCGGAGTTGGTCAGAGCCAGTAAAGTGAATGCGCCAACAAAAGACAGAGGCGCGGTGAGCATTATGGCGACAGGTTGGGCGAAGCTTTCGAATTGACTTGCGAGAATCATGTACAGAATCAGCAGGGCCAGCATGAAAGCGAACAACAAGGAGTTGGCAACCTCGCGCACCTGCTCGGAGGTTCCAAGATAGGTTGCCTCATAACCTGGCTCAAATTCCATATCGGTCAGAATTCTGTCCATTGCTACCAGTAGCTCTCCAGCGGCAGTACCCGCCGGCGCATTACCTGATACAGAAATTTTTCTGGCACGGTTATACCTGTCGATCTGTACCGGCCCATCCTTGATTGCTACGTCAGCAACACTTCGGAAGTCGACCAGGCTGTCGTCCGAGGATCGCAATTGAATCAGGTCAAATGTGCCAATGTGATCGCGATACTCCTGATCGAATCTGAGCCTGACGTCGTAGCGATCACCGTGCTCTTGAAAGCTGGCGATATCCTTGCCGCCCATAGTTGTACCAACAGCACTGGCGATATTGTGCACGGATATACCAAGCTTGGCCGCACGGTCGCGGTTGATGCTTACCTGAATCTCGGGCTTGCCGGATTCGTAGCTGGATTTGACGTCGCGAAACAGTCCCGAGGCCTGCATCGCCTGCATTATATGTTCGGAATAGCGCTGAAGCTTGTCGAGATCCGGCCCACTAAGCGCCAAATCGAGGTCCGCGCCGAAGAAGCCGCCGCCGGAGATCCAGGGTACCTGAGCCATGGTGATGTGCTGAGCCTGAGGCGCTGCTTTAGTCAAGGCGAGACGGATTTCATCCATAATCAGGTTTTGATGAATATTGCGTTCCTGTTTGGGGGTCAAGCCGACATAAAAGCTGATCTCATTGGTCTTTGTCTGTGCGCCTGAGCCGATAACGGCGAAGACCAGCTGAACATGCTCGAACTCCTTGACCCTTGCACTCAACCTGGAAGCCACTCGCTTTGACTCAGCTATTCCGGTGCCCAGCGGCAGTTCAACCGCAGCGATAAACTCGCTCCGATCAGCTTTGGACGTGAATGACAGCGGAACCTTGCCCGCGTAATGGACACCAATGGCGACGGCTATTCCGGCAAAAATCAGAACCAGCCACCTTGCGGACAATGCCGCTCGTACCAAGGACACGTAGCTGGATTCCAGCCTGGAGTGTGCGCGTTCCAATGCGTGTACTGCTGAGCTTTTCGTGGTACTGCGCTGCAGCAGTCTGGAGCAGAGCATGGGAGTCAAAGTCAGTGATATTATCAAAGAGATTCCGACAGCAACTGCGACGGTAACGCCATACTGGTACATGAATACGCCGATCAGTCCATCCGTGAACGAAATGGGCAGGAAAACAGCCATGACTGCGAACGTCGAGGCAACCACTGCCATAGCGACCTTTCCTGTGCCTACCGACGCGGCAACAGCGGGTTCTTGACCTTCCTCGATTTCCCTGTATATCGACTCCAACACTACGACGGCATCGTCGACCAGTAGGCCAACGCACAAAGAAATCGCAATAAGCGACATCATGTTTATTGAGAAATCCAGGACGTAAAAGGCAAAGAAGGTGGCTATGAGTGCCGTAGGAATGGCCGTAGCAACAATGATAGTGGCACGAATGCTCAGAAGGAAAAACAGTGTCACCGCAACAACGAGCACGACACCCAATATAATGTCGAATGAAACGTCTCGTACCGTGGATTCAATGAATCTGGAATTATCCCTGACCGGGGTCAGGGAAATGTCGGATCGTATTTCGTCCCTTATCTTTTCGAGCTCTGCTCTAATGGCTCGAGCCACGTTGACGGTGTTTGCACCGCTTTGCTTGCGTATCTCAAGACTAATGCCATTTATTCCGTCGAGTTCGGCATAACTTCGTTCATCTTCAAGCCCATCTTCCAATCTTGCCACATCTCTCAATCGGACCAGTGCCTGGTTGACGCGGAATATCGCAATATCTTTCAACTCTTCGATGCTTGTCACCTCTCCAAGTGTCTTGACGGTGAACTCAGAGTTGCCGTTTTGGTATTCCAGTCGTCCACCGGCGATGTCCACGTGCTCTCGTCTTATGGCTGCAGATATATCGTCAACAGTAGTGCCATAGCCGCGCATCCGGCTTGCATTGAGCCAAACCCGGACTTCCCTTTCACGATCTCCCACAAGTTGTACGCTACCGACACCCGGAACCCTCTGTAAGCGTTCCTTCACTGTGCTTTTGGACAGTTTGGTTAACTCGCCTGTCGGCAGAGGCCCAGACATGATGATGGAGACTATCGGCTCGGAATCCGGATCGAGGATTGTAATCAGTGGTTGTTTTGTCCCCTCTGGTAAAAACGGGAAAGCCCTGGCTGCCTTGTCTCGAACCTCCTGTGCTTTCAAATTCACGTCCGTTTCCAGTTCGAACTCCAGGATGATCTGGGAGTACCCGTCGGCACTTGCCGAGCGAAGACTGTCCAGTCCCGCGATCGCAAACAGTTCCTCCTCAAGTCGGTCTGTTACCTCTGATTCCATTGTCGCGGGAGAGGCACCTTCCAGAGTTGTTTCAACAGTGACAATGGGAATGTCAACATGGGGGAACAGACTCATATTGACGCGCGGCATTGATATGGCGCCCAGCAATACCAATGCGCCGACGAACATGACGGTCATGACAGGACGGCGAATCGAGAGGTCAGCGATCCACATCAGAGCAGTTGGTCGACTGTGACCGGGTTGCCCGGTTCCAGAGTGTGACGTTGCGTGCCGACAATAATGTTGGTATCAGGATCTAGTTCAGAAAGCAGTTCCAAGCTGCCATCAGTCAAGGCTTTTACCGCCACATTCATCCGTTGGACTTTGCCATCTTCTACTGTCAACACGTGCCTGTCTTGCCCCGCGCCTAAAAGTGATTCCGGTGGCAGAATCCGAATCTCTCGGGCTTCAGGGTAAAGCTTGACCACCGCAAACAGCCCGGGCTTTATGACATAGTCAGGATTGGCGATACCGATACGCAATTCGATATTGCGTGTATTCAGTTCGTGATTATCGTTGATCAAGGCCACACGTGATTCGAAGGTTTGACCCAGGCTGGGAATATGGACAATTGCCCGCATGCCAGGACTCACTGATGTGAGATATGTTTCTGGCACAAAGATCTGAACGATAACAATGTCAATCTTCTGTAATTGAACGACCGGACTTTCCGAGCGCATTACCGAGGGCACGAATGCGCCTTCATCGACAAAACGCTTGGTGATGACACCGCGAAAAGGCGCCTTTACAATTGAGTCGGTCAACTCCTGTTGCGCGAGAGACAAGTTGACTTCAGCCATGCCCAATTTGGACGTGGACACCGCAACGCGCGTCTCCAGGGCGTCAAGGGTTTCCTGGGAAATTACCTCCCGTTCTCTGAGCCTGTTGGCGTTGTCCAAATTGCGCAGGGCATCTTCAAGTTCCGATTTGGCCAGATCTCGCGCATGTGCCAGCCGCTTCACCGCGAGTTCGAACTCCGTTTGTCGCAGCATTATGAGGGGGTCACCCTGGTCAACACGATCACCAACGTTCACACGGATTTCCTCAATCAGCCCGCCAACAAGGGGCACAACATTGGTTGTCTTGTGCGCAAATACGGAACCGGTTGTCAGTATGGGTTCGCTGATATGGACCTGTTCTGGCCTCCCGATCTGGATTTGGGCCAGGGGAGCGGTTTCGTTGGACTCTAGGCCCGCTGCAGGTTCCGTGGTTGAATGGTCACAGGCCGCAAGTACTGTCAAGAGACAGCCGGCCAGCAGGAATTTACGGGGCGGTGAAACTGTGTCCATTCTTTCAATAAGCGCTCAGAGAGTTGACTAGTGTCTGCATGTCAGCTAAAAAGTAACTGTAGTTTCTATAACTAAGGTAATCAATATTTCAGTGAAAAGTCAAGAAATTCAGGGCAAGCGGTTTACGCACCATCACGTGAGTACATTGATGCACGAAGTGAGTTTAATGGTTGCCAAGATTTTCAATCGCGAGGTTCGAGACTTCGAACTGACTCGCAGTCAGTGGCAGGTTCTCTACCTACTCTATACAGAGGGGCCACTAACCCAGACACAGATAGCCGAAAGACTGTTGATGGCGAAGCCGCCGCTGGGCAAAATCGTTGATCGTCTGGAAGACGCAAGCTGGGTTGAACGCATGCCAGACGCAAGTGACAAACGCGTGAAACGCGTTGTGCTCACGGGCAGGATCCGACCTTTGCTGCCCGAACTGGAAAATGTCGTTGAACAGATTGAGGAGATTCTACTGGACGGCATCCCGATCGAAGAGCGCGACAGTTTGATCGGACAGTTGCAACGTGTACGCGCCAATTTACGTCAACGCCTATTTGACCAAGGCTAACGAAGTGTCAGCCCGGCCTCCAGAACCTGCTGGATTCTCTGGGCATCGATGTACGCTTACCGCCGCCACGCTACAATGTCGCGCCCACCGAAGATGTGCTGCTGGTTCACGATGGGCGGGGGGAATTAGCCCGCTGGTGGCTCACCCCCTCATGGGCCAAAGAGGTCAGCACGAAATACAGCATGTTCAATGTCCGCGCCGAGTCGCTGACCCAGAGCCCGGCATTCCGCGGTCCTTTCAAGAGTCAGCGCGGCATCGTCCCCATGAGTAGCTTTATTGAGTGGCGTACAGATCAAGGCCACAAGCAGCCGTGGTTGATCACCAACAAAGACAGCACCCTGGCCGTTGCGGCACTGTGGGATGTCTGGCGAGGCCAGCCGGGGCCCTTGCTGTCCTGCACCCTGGTCACCACAAAAGCTGCCCCAGAGTTCCAGCCCTGGCATTCGCGCATGCCAGTGATGCTGTCGCAGGAGGAGTGCGTCCGTTGGCTGCACAACGCCGAGGAGATACTTCCCGCTGATCCGCTATTTCAAGCGGAACTGAAATTCCCGTTGGCCCTACACCCGCTGGCGTCGAGTATTGGCAATTCCCGGAACAAGAATGCGGCATTGCTGGAGCCAGTCGGGGAGGTGGTGTGGCTTGAGAGCGGGTAAGGGGGTGTAGTGGGCCTGTCGGCGGCCGCAGGTAGTTCAGCTGACGAGCCGATCCGCGCTATTGATTCCGTCGGTGGAGTTTGGGGTGAGGGCGGCAACGCGGTTACTGGGAGCGTTGATGCACCACTTTCGCTTAGTGGGGATCTATATAGGGATAAATCACAAATAACGTCTAAGTAATTGATTTTATTGCTATAGTGGTGCCGGAGATAGGAGTCGAACCTACGACCTTCGCATTACGAATGCGCTGCTCTACCAACTGAGCTACACCGGCGGGGCCGCGATTATAGCAAAAGGGGCGCGGGCGGCCGCAAGTTTTTTCTCGAACAGCTACCGCCCTGCCATCTCCTTTCGCAGCGCGTTATAGCTGGCGCGGATATGTCCGGGCAGCTCATCAATGGCCGCCTGCCGCTCCGGGCAGCCGGCGATACCGAAACACAGCTTCCCGGCATGGCTCACCACCGTGATGTTCAGGCCCATGCCGTGGGTGATGATCGACAGCGGGTAGAGTGCCTCGAGGCGTGCGCCGTTCAGGTAGAGTGGTGTCCGGGCCCCGGGAACATTGGAAAAGATGGCGTTGATTGCCGGCCGCACGCGTTCGGCGTTGCCGCTTAATGTGAGCAACACCGCAGGTAACATCAGCAGCGCGTAAAAGTCTTCTGCCGCTGTCACCGACATCGCCGCCATCTCCCGTTTGGCAGCGCGGGTCGAGCGGACAACCCGCTGCAGGCGTTTGGCGTCGTTGCTCTCGCTGGTGAAGAACGGGCTCAGGATGTAGCTCAGGCGATTGCCGTCTTCGCCCTGCGCAGACTTCAGCGACACCGGCATGCCCACAATCAGCGAGCTCTTCGGTAACGCATTTTGCGCCTTGAGATACCGGCGCAGGGCACCACCGCAGATCGCCAGCAACACATCGTTGACGGTGCCGCCACTCTGCTTTGCCAGACGACGCACGGTGCCCAGTGGCAGATCACAGATGGTCAGGCTGCGCCGGGCCTCCAACTCGGTATTGAACAGGGTGCGGGGGGCGGTGAAGGGCAGTCGCATGCCCTCCGCGTTGCCCCTGAGGATATCTTCCCCCATGTGCAGCAGCAGCCGCGACAGCTGCGGCAGGGCGCGATACTGCTTGAGGGTGCTTCTGGCAACGCGGCCCAGCTGTTCGAACAGGCTGTGGTGACTATGCCGGTGGCCCTGTTCACGCCGCACCTGACGGAAGTCGATACGGCCCGCCGGATCCGTGCTGAACAGGCTCTGGATCATGCGCATGGCGCCGATGCCATCAACCAGCGCATGATGGGTCTTGCAGTACATTGCAAAGCGACCGCCGGGAAGCCCCTCGATGATGTGCAGTTCCCACAGCGGGCGGTGACGGTCCAGGCGCCTCTCATGTGCGCGGGTCACCAACTGCAGCAGGTCCTGCATGCGCCCGGGTTGCGGCAGGGCATAGTGGAACACGTGGTTTTCGGGGCAGTAGTTCGTGGCTTCCTCCCAGTGTGCGCCAGAGATATTCTCAGGGTCCGACAGCTGCCTGTTGAACGCGGGCAGGATCTCGTTGAGCCGGCCACAGTCCCGGGCCAGTTTGCGCAGGAAGTTCCCGGCAGCGCCTTCCGGGGGGCGCAGCACCATCAAGGCAGCAACGTGGAAAGGGCAGCGCGGCGTTTCGATGCGAAGAAAACCGGCGTCCTGGGCGCTTAATCGGGTCATTGGCGTGCTCAGCCTCCTGCCAGGTAGCGCGCCTCCAGATGCGCGCGAAACCAGGATGACTGCAACGGGCTGCCGGTCGCTCGCTGCATGAGCGCGTTGTAGTCGAGGAATTTACCCTGGCTGTGGACCTGTTCACGCAGCCAGCCCAGCAGGGCGCAGAAGTTGCCTTCAGCCAGCTGCGCGGGCAACTCGGGCAGCGACCGGCGTGCTGCGGCAAACAGTTGTGCTGCACTCATCGCCCCCAGCGTGTAGGTGGGAAAATAGCCAAACAGGCCGGCCGGCCAGTGCACATCCTGCAGGCACCCATCCCTGTAGTTACCGGCGGTGGACAGTCCCAAGTAGGCCTGCATGCGTGTGTCCCATGCATCCGGTATGCCGGCGACATCCAGCGTGCCCTCAATCAGCTCGCGCTCGATCTCATAGCGCAGAATCACGTGCAGCGGGTAGCTCACTTCGTCGGCGTACACGCGGATGTAACCGCGGTTTACCCGTGTGAACAGCCGGTACAGATTGTCCTCCTGCCACGCTGTGCTACCTGTGCTGGCCGTCGAAAAACAGCGCTCCAGGTGCGGTGTGAGAAAGTGCAGGAATTCCCGGCTGCGACAGGCCTGCATCTCCATCAGCAGCGACTGGCTTTCGTGCATGGCCGTGCTGAGGGCCTGCCCCACGGGTTGGGATCGCCATTGCGCCGGCAGCCCCTGTTCGTACAAAGCGTGCCCCGTCTCGTGGATGACGCCCATCAAGGCCTGGGTAAAGCCCTCGGTTTCGTAACGGGTGGTGATGCGCACATCACTGGGCACGCCGCCACAGAAGGGGTGATGGCTGACATCGAGCCGCCCGTGTTCAAAGTCGAAGCCCAGCGTGCGCATCATCTCAAGGCCGAGCGCGCGCTGTTCCTCGACCGGGAAGGGGCCTTCTGGCGGCACAGCCGGATGCTGCGCCTGTTTTTCTATCACGGCGTCCAGCAGGCCGGGCAGGAAGGCTTTCAGTTCGGCAAACAGTGGGTCCAGCTGTGCGCAGGTCATACCGGGTTCGTAGCTGTCCAGCAGGCTGTCGTAGAGGGACATGCCGTTCACGGCTGAGCGCGCGGCGGCCTCCTCTCGGGCCAGCGCGACAACCTCTTCCAACAGCGGCGCCATGGCTTGCCAGTTATTTTCTGTTCGATGAACACGCCAGGCCTGCTCACAGCGGCTGTTGGCGAGTGCCCGCCGTTCCACGAGGCTTTCCGGGACACAGGTGGCATCGCGGTAGCTGCGATGCATTTCCCGCAGGTTCGCGGCCTGCCAGGGTGCCAGTGTTTCGGTCTCGGCAGCTGCAAGCCATTCGCCCAATTGTGGGTCAGTGAGCATCTGGTGTGTGATGCCATCCAGCGTCGCCAGCGCCTGTCCGCGCGCGTCGCCGCCACCGGTCGGCATCATGGCGGCTTCATCCCACTGCGCAATCGCGCCCACGTGGTAAAGATCATTGAGTCGAGCAAAGTGTTTGTGCAGCATGTCGTAGGGTGTCATGACGGTAGTCCCGTGGTTGTCGCAGGCGGTTTTGGTTTCAATTTTTCCGGTTCAAGGTATCATACTGCGTGCGTAACAGCGTGGAGCCCTGTAGTGATAAAAAAAGACGTGTTGACCACTCTCGCCGAACTTCCCAATTTGATCAAGGTGAAGAAATTGTTGCGTCCCCGCCCCGGCGACACGCGCGATTGTCTGGGTGCCCGTGTTGCGGCCAATGCGGCGCGCATTCCGCGACGCTCGGCCTTTGTCTGTGAGGGCCAGGCGCTGGACTGGCAGCAATTCAACGCGGAAGCAAATCGCTATGCTGCTGTGTTTCGCGCCCAGGGCCTGAAGCGCGGCGATGCGGTGAGCGTGCTCATGGAGAATCGCATCGCCTTTATGTTGGTAGTTATCGCGCTCAATAAGCTGGGTGTCATTGCCTCCCTGATCAACACCAGTCTGACCGGGCGCCCCCTGACCCACTGCGCGGAGATCACCAACGCCCGCAAGTTCCTGTTTGGCGAGGAGTGCTTGGACGCCGTGAGCGATGTGCGCGATACGCTTTCGCTGGCAGACGGCGACTACCTGTTCGTGCCGGACGCGGGTTCACGCGCCGCGCCACCCTGGGCGCTGGACATGGCGGCTGCGGCTGCAGAGGCGGACGCGGAGAATCCGGTGGAAACGGCGGATATCGTGATTGACGACACCGCGTTCTACATTTTCACCTCCGGCACCACCGGCCTGCCCAAGGCTGCCGTGCTGTCCAACCGGCGCTATCTCCTGACCGCCAGCGTTGTCCAGGTGGGCGGCCTGCAGCTCACTGAAGATGACCGCTTGTACCTGTGTCTGCCGCTGTTTCACGGTACCGGGTTGATGGTGGGCGCGGGCGCTGCATTTCTGGCTGGGGCCAGCATGTTTGTCCGGCGCAAGTTCTCTGCCAGTCAGTTTCTGCCTGAGGTTCGTCAGTATCGCACTACGGCCTTCGTGTACATCGGTGAGTTGTGCCGCTACCTGCTTCACGTGCCGGCACAGGCGGATGATGCGGATAGCCCGCTGCGTGCCGTGGTGGGCAACGGCCTGCGGCCGGATATCTGGCACAACTTCAAGCGGCGCTTCGGGATTCAGCGGGTGGCTGAGTTCTACGGCTCCAGTGAAGGCAACGTGGGCTTTTTCAACCTGTTGAACAAGGATTGCACGGTCGGCACCTCGGCGTTGCCAACGGCGCTGATCAAATACGACGTGGACCGCGACGAGGTGGTGCGCAATGCCGCGGGTCGCTGCCAGCCGGTGGCCGCGGGTGAGCCGGGCCTGCTGTTGGGAAAAATCACCCCGCATACCCGGTTTGAGGGCTACACCAGTGCCGAGGCCACGGAAAAGAAGATACTGCGCGATGTGCTGCAACCGGGGGATGCCTGGTTCAACACGGGTGACCTCATGCGTACGGTGGATGTAGGTTTCGCCCTCGGCTTGCCGCACTACCAGTTTGTGGACCGTATCGGGGATACCTTCCGCTGGAAAGGGGAGAACGTCTCGACCAACGAGGTAGGGGAAATTCTCAATCTGCACCCCCAGGTCGCGTTGAGCAATGTGTATGGGGTTCAGGTCCCCGGCACTGACGGCCGCGCCGGCATGGCATCGTTGCGCCTGGAGGAGGGTGTGGAGAACCTGGACCTGGACAGTTTCTCGACACATGTGCACGGGGAACTCCCGCACTTTGCGCGGCCGCTGTTCCTGCGCATCCAGCGTGAGATTGATACCACCGGCACCTTCAAACTGCTCAAGGGCGAACTGCGCAAGCAGGGTTATGACCCGGCGCTGGTCGCCGACACGCTGTGTGTGCTGAAACCGGGGTCATCGCGCTACGAGCCACTGGACGCCGCTTTCCACGCGCAGATCGTCCAGGGTACGGCCGGTTACTGATGGCGTTCACCGCGTAAACAGGCTATGTTCGCCTCTATGCAAACCTGTGCCCGTATCGTTACCTGCTGCCTGCTGGCCGTGCTTCTGCTTGCCTGCAGTGCCGGGGAGTCCAACGTGGCTCAGGGTAACCGCGACGGGATCCTCCACTTTGGTAATGGCTCTGAACCCCAGGGTCTGGATCCCCATGTGGTGACCGGCGTGCCCGAGAGCAAGATCATCGACGCGCTCTTTGAGGGGCTCACCCGAAAAAACCCCTGGACACTGGAACCCGAGCCCGGCGCGGCCGCGAGTTGGGAGTTCAGTGAGGATCGCCGGGTCATTACGTTCCATATGCAGCCCGAAGGCCGCTGGTCGAATGGCGACCCGGTCACCGCGCACGATTTTGTCTGGTCCTGGCGGCGCGCGCTGGACCCGGCGATGGGCAACCTGTACGCCTACATGCTGTACCCGGTGAAAAATGCCGAGGCCTACGCGACCGGCAAGATTGACGACCCGGAGCTGCTCGGCGTACGCGCGCTGGATGACATGACCCTGGAGGTGACGCTCAACGCGCCAACGCCGTATTTTCTGCAGCTCATGGACCACTATTCGAGCTTTGCCGTGCACCGCGAGACGGTCGAACGCTTTGGCAAGGCGACAGACCGCTTTACCCGTTGGACCCGCGTCGGCAACATCGTGAGCAATGGCCCGTTCCAGCTCAAGGGCTGGGAGCTCAACCGGCGCATTGTTGTGGAGCGCAATCCGCAGTACTGGGACAATGACACGGTGCGGCTGAACGGCATTGTGTTCTACCCGACGGAGAACGCTGTCAGCGAGGAACGCATGTTCCGCGTCAACCAGTTGCACTACACGGGCGATGTGCCGCTGAACAAGATTCCCGCCTACCGCAGCCTGCCCAACACCCCGTTTGTCGAAGCGCCCTATCTGGGCACCTATTTTTACCTGCTGAATACCGAGCGACCGCCGCTGGATGACGTGCGGGTGCGCAAGGCCCTGTCGATGGCGGTTGATCGCGAGGCGATAACCCGCAACGTGTTGTACGGCAGCAACAACCCGGCGTACTCCATCACGCCCCCGGGCACACTGGGCTACCAGCCACCGCAGTTGTTCACCTACGATCCGACGGAGGCGCGCCGTCTGCTCGCCGAAGCCGGGTACCCGGACGGTGACGGCTGGCCCGGTCTGGAGCTCATCTACAACACCAGCGAAAGTCACCGCAAGATCGCCGTAGCCCTGCAGCAGATGTGGAAGGATGTGCTCAACATCAAGGTCACGCTCTCCAACCAGGAGTGGAAGGTATACCTCGATTCAGTGTCCGAAATGAATTTCCAGGTGGCGCGGCGCGGCTGGATTGGTGATTACGTGGATCCCAACAACTTTCTCGACCTGTACATCACCGAGGGTGGCAACAACAACACGGGCTTTGCGGACCCGGTCTACGACGACCTGATTCTGCAGCGCGCGCCGCGCGCCGCCACCCAGGAGGAGCGCTTCGCACTGTTCCATGAAGCGGAGACGCGCCTCATGGAGCAGATGCCGATCATTCCCATCTACACCTACGCCAGCAAACACCTGGTGCACCCGTCGGTAAAAGGGCTGCCTGCCAACCTGATGGATTTCATCAACGTAAAGTACATTTATCTCGAGGATGTACCGCTGACCGAGTTCAAACTGGAGTAGCCTATGTGGCGGTTTGTGGTGGGGCGCCTGTTGCAGGCAATACCCGTGATTCTTGCGGTAATCACCGTCACGTTTTTTCTGGTACGTATCGCACCCGGCGGCCCCTTCGACAGTGAAAAAGCGGTCATACCCGAAGTGAAGGCGGCGCTGGAGGCGCAGTACCGGCTCGACCTCCCTCTTGGCCAGCAGTATCTGGCCTACCTCGGGGATCTCGCCCAAGGTGAGCTGGGCCCCTCCTTCAAATACCCGGGGCGCAGTGTGAATGAACTGATTGCGGCGGGACTGCCGGCGACAGCCGAACTTGGCGCGTATGCCTTGCTGGTTGCAGTTGTGCTGGGTGGGCTGGCGGGTGTGGTTGCTTCGCTGAAGCCGAATAGCGCCCAGGACTACATACCCATGTCTGTCGCCATGATCGGCATCTGCATGCCGACGTTCCTGCTCGGGCCGCTGCTGGTGCTGTTATTTGGCATCCACCTGGAATGGTTGCCGGTGGCGGGTTGGGGTGATATCCCGGGCGACAAGATTCTGCCAAGTCTCACGCTGGGGGCCGCCTACGCGGCCTATATCGCGCGGCTGAGCCGCGCGGGCATGCTGGAGGTGATGTCACAGGACTATATTCGCACGGCACGCGCCAAGGGGTTGCCCGAGTGGCAGGTGGTGACACGTCATGCGCTGCGCGGTGGCCTGATTCCCGTCGTCGCCTTTCTCGGCCCCGCCTTCGCCGGCTTGCTGGCCGGATCCTTTGTGGTGGAGACCATATTCCAGATTCCCGGGCTGGGCCGCTTCTACGTGCAGGCCGCGTTCAACCGTGACTACACCATGATTCTTGGTACCACGGTGTTTCTGTCGACGCTGATCGTATTGTTTAATCTGCTGTCTGACATTCTCGCTGCGTGGCTGAACCCCCGCTTGCGTGCGCAGTACGGGGAGGCCTGAATGACGGCGGCGAACCTCACCAGCGTGGCACAGGCAGAGCAGGGCACGTCCCTGTGGAAGGATGCCTGGCGCAGGTTGCGCAAGAACCGGCTGGCATTATTCGGGCTTGCCGTGCTCACGGCATTCATCCTGATCGCGCTGTTAACACCGTGGCTGGCACCCTATGCCTACGATTCGCAGAACCTGGATCTCGGAGCCTCCCCGCCCTCGGCGGAGCACTGGCTGGGAACAGATATCTTCGGCCGTGACCTGCTTACCCAGATCATGTACGGCGGGCGTATTTCCCTGGCCGTGGGTTTCGTCGCCACCGCTGTCGCGCTGGTCATCGGCGTCACCTGGGGCGCGGTCGCCGGTTATGTGGGCGGGCGCGTGGATGCGGTCATGATGCGTCTGGTGGACATCCTGTACGCATTGCCTTTCATGATTTTCATCGTGTTGTTGATGGTGGTCTTCGGTCGCAACCTGCTCTTGCTGTTTCTGGCCATCGGTGCGGTGGAGTGGTTGACCATGGCGCGCATCATGCGCGGCCAGGTGCAGTCATTGCGGCAGCAGGAGTTTGTGGAGGCTGCGGTATCCCTGGGGCTGTCGCCCGCCACCATTGTGCGCCGCCACCTGGTACCGAATGCGCTGGGGCCGATTATCGTCTACACCACCCTGACGATACCCAGCGTCATGCTGCTGGAAGCCTTCCTCAGCTTTCTCGGGCTTGGTGTGCAACCGCCAGCGACTTCCTGGGGCCTGCTGATATCCTACGGCGCCGAGACCATGGAGGAGTACCCCTGGTTGCTGATTTTCCCGGGTGCCGCGCTGACGCTCACCCTGTTTGCTTTGAACTTCCTTGGCGACGGCCTGCGTGATGCGCTGGACGTGCGCGGCTCTGGAGACTGATCGCTTATGCCTTTGCTCAGTGTCCGCGACCTGCAGGTGGATTTCACGACACGCAACGGGCGTGTCACGGCGGTCAACCGCATTGGCTTTGATGTTGAGGCCGGCAAGATCACCGCCATTATTGGCGAGTCGGGTTCGGGCAAGTCCGTGGCCTGTTACAGCCTGCTGGGTCTTCTGCCAGTGCCCCCCGCCAGTATCGAAAGCGGCAGCGCCCTGTTTGACGGGCGCGATCTGCTGCAGTTGAGTGAGCGGGAATTGCGGCAGATCCGTGGCCGCGATATCGCGATGATCTTTCAGGACCCGATGACCTGCCTCAACCCCTACATGACCGTGGGCAACCAGTTGATGGAGCCGTTGCTGTATCACCGTAAGGTGACGCGGCAGCAGGCGCGCGCGCGAGCGCTGGAACTGCTGGCAGAGGTGGGCCTGCGCGACCCCGAGTCGACGATAGACCAGTACCCCCACCAGTTCTCCGGGGGCATGCGCCAGCGGGTGATGATTGCCATGGCGTTGATCAATGAACCCAAACTGCTGATAGCCGACGAGCCCACCACCGCACTGGATGTCACCATACAGGCGCAGATCCTTGGGCTGATAGCCGAGTTGCAGCGCAAGCGCGACATCGGCGTTATCTTCATCAGCCACGACCTGTCGGTGGTCGCCGACATCGCCGATGAAATCGTGGTGATGGAAAAGGGCCACGTGGTGGAGCGGGGCGACCGCCAGGCGATTTTTGAGGCCGCCGAGCATCCCTACACACAGAAACTGCTGGCGGCGATTCCCGCGGGTAGCAAGGCACCTGGCGAGGTGCCCCGTGACGATCTGATCCAGGTGCGCAACCTGTGCACCTGGTTTTCCCAGGGGCGCGGGGCGGAGCCGTTACGTGCCGTCGATGATGTCAGCTTCACCATACAGCGCGGTGAGGTGCTGGGTCTGGTCGGGGAGTCGGGCAGCGGCAAGTCCACCATCGGCCGCTCGCTGCTGCGGCTGGTGCCGGTGACTCGCGGTGAAGTGCTGTTTGACGGCACCGATGTGACCAGCCTGCAGGGTACCGCCCTGAAACAGATGCGGCGGCGCATGCAGATGATATTCCAGGACCCGTATGCGTCTCTGAACCCGCGCATGTCGGTTTATGACACCCTGGCCGAACCCTTGCTCCTGCACGGTATTGAATCACGCAAGACGGTGGAGCAGGGTGTCCTGCGCCTGATGGATGATGTTGGCCTGGCCCGCGCTTTTGTGCGCAAGTACCCGCACGAGTTTTCTGGCGGACAGCGGCAGCGCATCGCGATCGGTCGAGCGCTGGCAACCCGCCCCGAGTTCGTGGTGGCCGATGAGCCGGTGTCTGCACTGGATGTGACCATACAGGCGCAGATCCTTGAACTCATGCTGGAGCTGGGTCGTGAGTACGGCCTGACCATGCTGTTTGTTTCGCACGACCTTGCGGTGGTGCGCCACATCGCCGACCGCATACTCGTGCTGTACAAGGGGCGTGTGGTAGAGCAGGGTACCGGTGATGCCCTGTTCAATAGTCCGCGGGAGGAATACACCCGTCAGCTGCTGCAGGCGATTCCCGGGCGTGGACTGCTGTAAGCGTTACATCAGCTGGCTGCTCTGCGACGGGTCACCCGCACTGTGACGGCGCCGCAGCCGACGGGCGAGGGCGCCGCAGCCGACTATCCGGCCGCGGGCACCGCCAACTACGCCCTCATGCTGCTGTTGCTGGCCTATATCCTGTCCTTCATTGATCGCAATGTCATGGCTGTGCTGATCGGGCCGATTCGCGCCGATTTCGCCATCAGTGATTTCCAGTACAGTCTGCTGCACGGTTTTGCGTTTTCCATGTTCTATATCGTCATGGGCCTGCCGATTGCACGACTCGCCGATCGTCACAGCCGCAAGTGGATCATCACCTCGGGCCTGGTCGCGTGGAGCGTGATGACCTGCCTCTGCGGTGCTGCACGCAGCTTTGGTGGCCTGTTCCTGGCGCGAGTGGGGGTGGGTGTCGGCGAAGCCACCTTGTCGCCTTCCGCCTATTCCATGCTGGGGGATCTCTTTCCCCGGGAAAAACTGGCGCGTGCCCTCGCGGTCTACAGCCTGGGGATCACCCTGGGAGGGGGGCTCGCCTACGTCGTCGGCGGCGCAGTCTACGCGTGGTTTGCGCAGAGTGGGCCGGTGACCCTGCCACTGCTGGGCGAGATGCGCCCCTGGCAGATGACCTTTATCGCGGTGGGCGCACCGGGCCTGTTGCTCGCCGTGTTGCTGGGCTTTCTCCCGGAGCCGGCGCGCCGCGGTGGGGCTGTCGCCGTTGCAGGCTCGGCGGTGGTGGAGCCCTCTACACCGGAGCTGGGTGCCATCTTCCGCCACCTGCGGGCGCACGCGCGGGGCTATCTTGCGCCCATCGGGGCTGCGTCCGTGCTCAGCATCCTCGGCTACGGCACCATGGCGTGGTATCCGGAATTCCTGATGCGCAGCTTCGCCATGCCCCGGGCCGAAGCGGGCAGCCAGTTTGGCCTGATGTTTCTGATTGCGGGGAGCCTGGGCGCGTTGGCGGGGGGATGGTCCGTGGAGCCGCTGCGGCGCCGGGGTTACGCAGACGCACCGTTGCGCATTGTGCTGCTGGTCGCTGCACTGTGGATGGTGCCGGCGATCGCGGGGCCGTTGAGCACCACTCCCGAGCAGGCAATCTGGTGGGCGGCACCTATCGTGTTTTTCCTCAATGCGCACTTTGGCGTCGGCGTGGCTGCCGTCCAGTTCATGACGCCCAATCGCATGCGGGCACAGGTATCGGCGCTGATGCTGTTCTTCACCAATCTGTTCGGGCTCGCCTTTGGTCCCAGTGCGGTGGCGATGCTCACCGACTTTCTGTTCGGGAATGATCTCGACCTGCGCTATGCCCTGGCACTGTTGCCGGTACTGGTTTGTCCGCTGGCGATAGCGCTGGTGCTGCAGGGCCTGTCCGGGTATCGGCAGGCGATTTCAGAAGAAATGCAAAAACAGGCTTGACCTTATCCATATTTGGGAATAAATTCCCAAATATGGATATGCCAATACATGACATTCTGGCGGCGGCGGTACTGCGTATCTTGCGCCCCCTTGCCCGCGTGCTGCTTTCACACGGCATGGCCTACGGCGCCTTTGCCGAGTTGGCCAGGCGTGCCTTTGCCGATGAGGGCTTTGCGCTCGCCGCCCGCAGCGGCAAACGCGCAACGGTCTCCAGTGTGTCGGCCCTCACGGGTATGACCCGCAAGGAAATCAGCCGGCTGCGTGAAGACGATGCGCCCGTCAGTGCGGGAGCGAGCCAGCGCTATAACCGGGCAATCCGGGTGATCAGCGGCTGGGTCAACGACGCCGATTTTCACGATGCCGCTGGTCAGCCCGCGGCGTTGCCGCTCGAGGGTGCCGAGGCGAGCTTCGCCGAGCTCACACGCCGTTACAGCGGTGACGTTCCGGCGGCGGCCATGCTGGCTATTCTGGAAGCCAGTGCTAACGTCCAGGTCCACGAGGGCAGGGCACTTCTTGTTGAACGTGCCTACATTCCGATGGCGACATCGCTGGAAAAACTCAACATCCTCGGCAGGGATGTGGGTGAACTGGTCTTCACCATTGGCCACAACCTGGAAGCCCCTCCTGCAGACCGCTTTTTCCAGCGCAAGGTGTCCAACGCCTCCATCGGCGGCGCGGCGGCCGCGGAGTTTCGTGCGCTGTCCAACCGCAAGTCCCAGGCACTGCTCGAAGAGTACAACGCCTGGCTGAACCAGCACCAAGTTGACGACACGGCAGAAGAGGGGGCAGAGTCACCCCGCTATGTCGCTGTTGGCATCTACTACATTGAACTCCCTGAACAGGAGCAGTTGCCATGAAACACACCTTCGTACCGCGTCCCCTCGTCACGTCCAGCGCTTTGGCCCTGGTGCTCTCTGCCTGCGGTGGAGGTGGCGGTGGCGATCTCCTCAGTGCAGCCGTCAGTGTCCCACCCACATCGGGTGGTGGCATAGGTGGCTCCGGGTCGAGCACAACCAGTAGTGGGTCGATTGATGGCTTCGGCAGCATCTTTGTCAATGGTGTGCGCTTCGAGACCGACGACGCTGAAGTCATCGTCAATGGCGAAGTGCGCGATGATGATGCCCTGCGCCTGGGGATGGTGGTGCTGGTGACCGGGGAAGTGGATGACAGCGGCACCAACGGCACTGCGGAGCGCGTGATTTATGACAATGAACTGAAGGGCCCGATATCCGGCATTGAAGTCTCTGCCGACGGCGATGCAAAACTGCTGACCATTCTTGGCATCAACGTGATCGTTGAGCGCCTGGGTACCGTGTTTGATGACGTCACGTTCGATACGCTGGCGCTTGACGATGTCGTAGAAGTTTCCGGATTCACTGGCCGCGGCGAGAGTCTGCGGGCAACCCGGGTTGAGCGGGAAGGGCGGTTCGTTGCCGGTCAATCCCAGGTGGAGCTGCGCGGCCGCGTCACGGCGCTCACCGAAAACCAGTTCATGCTCGGTGATGTGACCGTGGATGCCAGTGAGGCCGCTCTGGAAGACTTTGGCGGCGCCATATTGAGCGAAGGACAGTTGGTGGAAGTGCGCGGCACACTCGCCGAAGGCGTGCTCACTGCTGTGCGCATCGAGTTGGATGAAGGCGTCAGCAACCGCTTCGCGGAGGGTGCGGCGGTGCAGGTGCAGGGTGCCATCACGGGATACCAGAGCCCCGCCAGCTTCCGTGTGGGAGGCGTTGACGTCGACGCCAGCGCCGCGACCCTGCAACCCGCGGGTCTGGTGCTGGGCAATGGCGCAGTGGTGCAGATAAACGGGGTCTGGGAGCAGGGCAGGCTGGTGGCAAGCCGTATCGAGTCACGCCGTGGACGCATCAAGGTGGAGGGCCCGCTGGGTGCGGTTGACGTTGACGCCGGCACCCTCACCCTGCAGCTGGTACCCGGCTCGATTGCCGTGACCCTGTCGCAGAGCACCCGGCTGGACGACGACTCGGATCGTGCCAGTATCCTGCGTATCGGCGACCTCGTGCCGGGTGATTACCTGGAGGTGGAGGCCTATCTCGATGGTGACCGGCTGGTAGCGACAACGGTGGAGCGGGATGATGATGAGAACGAGCAGTCGCTGCAGGGGCCGGTAGACAGCTTTGTGGCGGGCGAGAGCATCACCATTCTGGGCCTGACCTACAGCACCTCAGGTGCCGAGTTTGAAGGCAGGGATGACGTCGATATTGATGCCGACCTGTTCTTCGCCAATGTGCAGCCCGGTGATCTGGTCAAGGTCAGCGATGACCCCGTCGCCGATGGGATCGCCGATGAAGTGGAGTTTGAAGACCTGGTGGCCCTGGCGGGTGAGCGAGAGTTCGCCTGCTTCGGTGATGATGACTCTGAGGATGGCGATGCCACAGATGACTCCAGTGAGGGCTGTGACGATTTCCTGGACGACGACCCCCTCACCTCCGGTGATGACGACAGCGACGAGGATGACCTGACGGACGATGACGACCTGACGGACGACGATGATGTCACGGAAGACGATGATGATCCCGATGAGTCTGAAGACGATGACCTAACGCCTGAGGATGAGCTCGAGGAAGACGATCTTACCGAAGAGGACGACTAAGGCGGTACGGTCTGCGCGAGCGCCCGTTTGCAGGGCGCTTGCGTCGATCTCAACCTGCGCCGGCGATCTGGCGGATCCGGGCGACCATTGCCCGCAGCCCATTGCCACGCGTGGGAGACAGGTGACGCAACAGGTCAAGTTGTTCGAAATACGCGTCGATATCGAACGCCCGCACTTCCTCGGGCGTCTTGTTGTTGTAGGCCGCGAGCACGACGCCGAGCAGGCCCTTGACGATAAACGCGTCACTGTCCACTGACAGCTGCAGGCGACCCTGCTGCAACTGTGCATCGATCCACACCTGGCTCTGACAGCCACGGATCTTGCGTTCCTCGGTGCGCAGTTCCGGCGGCATGTCCGGGAGTTCGCGGCCCAGGTCGATGATGTATTTGTAGCGGTCCTCCCAGTCATCAAAGAACGCGAGGGTGTCTATGATGTCGTCGCTCGTGATGCTGTGGCCAAACGGATTGGCGGGCGCCGGGTCTGGCACGATGAAGTCTCCCTAGTAGAACATGCCGGTTTCGAGCTGGGCTTCCTCTGACATCATGTCGCGGCTCCAGGGCGGATCGAAAACCAGATCCACGTCGACTTCTTTGACATGCGGCACCTGTGACACGCGGTACTTGACGTCCCCCACCAGCACCGGGCCCATACCGCAGCCGGGCGCTGTCAGGGTCATGCTGATTGCGACACGGCCACTGGCCTGGTCGATCTCGACGCTGTAGATCAGTCCCAGGTTGACCAGGTCGACCGGGACCTCCGGGTCATATACGGTACCCAGTGCCTCCCACACCTGCGTCTCGTCTATGCGGCCGTCTGCCGGCGGGGTAAAGTCCAGCCGCTGTGGTGTCAGCCCCAGCGCGTCGGCATCGGTACCGTCGACACGCACCATATTGCCGTTGTGAATGACAGTGTAATTGCCACCCAGCGCTTGAGTCAGCGTCACGAAGGTGTGCGCCGGGATGGTCACCGGATCGCCAACGGGTACCAGCCTGCCCGGGCAGTCACGCTGGGTGGTCAACAGTGTTCTTTCCTGGGCGCTCATGCAGACTCCGCGGATCAGCTGATGCTGAAGCTTTCGCCGCAGCCGCAGGCAGCAGTGACGTTGGGGTTGTGGAACTTGATGGTGCGGTTCAGGCCTTCCTTTTCGAAATCCAGCCGGGTGCCCTGCAAAACGGGCAGGGAGGCGCGGTCCACGAAAATCGCCAGCTCCGCATCCGGATGCAGGGCGAGGTCGCCCTCCTGACCGCTGTCCACTTCGTCCATGACGTACATGAAGCCGGTGCAGCCACTCTCCCGAACGCTGATGCGCAGCGCCCGCTTGCCCGACTGACCCAGCTGTTTCTTCAGGTAGGCAGCCGCCGCCGGCGTAACCTGCAGGGCATCGGTGTTCACGTCAAACGTTTCAACGCTCATAAATAACCTTCTAGCCAAAGAGCCGTTTTGCCTTGTGGATACCGGCGAACAGTCGCTCGACATCATCCGCGGTATTGTACAGTGAATAGGACGCGCGTACCGTGCCCGGCAGCTGATAGTGGGCCATCAGCGGCTGCGTGCAGTGGTGGCCGGTGCGCACGGCGATCCCCTGTTCATCCAGCAGCATCCCGAGGTCGGAGGGATGCACGCCCTCGAGTACGAAGCTGAAGATGCCAACAGCGTGTGCTGGGCAGCCGATGCGGCGCAGGCCATCGACTTGCGCGGCGAGTGTGACCGATTGTTGCAGCAGGCTCTCCTCGTGCGCTGCAGCGGCTTCGATGTCAATGCCTGCGAGATAATCGATGGCGGCGGCCAGACCAATCGCACCGGCAATATTGGGCGTGCCCGCCTCGAACTTGAAAGGCAGTGTGTTCCAGGTGCTGCCGCTGAAACTGACGGTTTCGATCATCTCGCCGCCACCGAGGAAGGGCGGCATGTCTTCCAGCAGGGCCTCCCGACCCCAAAGGACGCCGATGCCGGTAGGGCCAAACAGCTTGTGCGCCGAGAAGACGTAAAAGTCGCAGCCGATGGACTGCACGTCGACCGCCATGTGGGCAATCGCCTGGGCGCCATCCACCAGGATCTTCGCCCCGGCGGCGTGCGCCATGCGGCTGATCTCCGCCACGGGGTTGATGGTGCCCAATGCATTGGAGACGTGGTTGATCGCAACCAGTTTCACGCGCTCATCCAGCAGGCCTGCGAGTGCCTGGAGGTCGATATCGCCGGCCTCGGTGATGGGGATGGGCACTACCTCGGCGCCGGTGGCGGCGGCTACCAGCTGCCAGGGTACGATGTTCGAGTGGTGTTCGAGGTAGGAAACGAGGATACGGTCACCGCCGCGCAGCTGGCTGCGACCCCAACTGTAGGCGACCAGGTTGATCGCCTCGGTGGCGCCTCGTGTCCAGATGACCTGGTGGCTGCCGGGGCTGTTGATAAATCGGGCCACCGTTTCGCGCGCGCCTTCGAAGGCCACTGTGGCCCGGTCGCTCAGGGTGTGTACACCGCGGTGTACATTGGCGTTGTCGTGGCGGTAGTAATTGCAGATCGCCTCGATCACCGCTTCCGGTTTTTGCGTGGTTGCGGCGTTGTCGAGGTAGACCAGTGGAGCGCCATTGACAGACTGCTGCAGGATCGGAAAATCCTGGCGCAATGCCTCGGGATTGAATTTTACGGGCGTGATCGTAGCAGGAGAGCTCACAGGATATGCCTCGTCAGGCGTGAATCCCGCGCAAAGCGACGGGCCAGCAGGGGCTTCAGGAAGGCCTGCAGTTCGGCCTGTGCCACTGCCTCCACCAGTTCGTTGATAAAGCCGTAGCTGAGCATCACCTCGGCCTCATCGCGCGGCACGCCCCGCGTGCGCAGATAGTGCAGTGTTAACGGATCCAACTGAGCCACAGTAGCGCCGTGGGCGCACTGTACGTCATCGGCGTAGATTTCCAGCTCCGGCTTGGTGTTGATCTCCGCCTTGTTGCTGGTAAGCAGGTTTTTGTTACTCAACTCCGCGCGGGTTTTCTGCGCCTGTGGATGAATGTGAATGCGCCCGTTGAACACAGCGCTGGCTTCATCAGCGATAATGCCACGGAAGCGCTCCTGGCTGGTGCAGTGGGGCACGGCGTGTTCGATGCAGGTGTGGTAATCCACGGTTTCGGTGCCCCGCGGCAGGTACAGGCCGTCCAGGGAAGAATGCGCCCCAGGCCCTTGCTGATCGACGACCAGATCAATACGTTTCAGCGCGCTGCCCAGTGCCAGATGGAAACCGTTCAGCACGCTGTCCGCATCCTGGCGGGCGTGCACACCGCCGATATGTACCACGTCGCCCTGCTCAAGATGCAGACGGTAGTGATTCAGCTGCGCCCCGCGGCCGATCAGCAACTCGGTCAGTCCGTTGGTGAAGGCGGTGCCGCCGGTGGCAGTGTTGGCGAAGGACTCGACAAGCGTGGCGCCACTGTTTTCCCCAAGGCAGACCAGCAGGCGCTGGGTCACACTGATGGACTCGTTCTGCCCCGTGGTCAGCCAGGCAATATGCACGGGAGTCTCGATGTGGGTGTTTGCCGGCACGTCCATGAATACGCCATCGGTCAGTGTGGCGTCATTCAACGGTGCAAACACGTGACGCCCGGGGAGGATGGCGCTGCCCAGTGCCGCGGCAATGCGCTCGGCCTGATCGCTGGTGGCATCGGCAAAGCGCACCAGTCTTAAACCGGCAGGGAGTTCTGTGGTGGACAGGTCTGACCGATAGTGGCCGTCGGTGAACACCAGCGTGGGCCCCGTCAGTTTCGGCAGCGGCACGTCTCCAAGCGGCGAGCCGGCGGCCTGTGTGGGCGCTGCGCTAAAGGTTTTCTGCAGCGCCTGTAGGCTGGTGTACTTCCACGCCTCGGTCTTGCGCGTGGGCAATGATGTCTTGCTCCAGGCTTCACGACCCTGCGCCTGCAGTGGCTCCAGCCAGGGTGGCGCTGAGCGCGCGGCAGCCGCCAGCGCCTGCTGCATGAAGTCATTCATCAGGCGACATCCTCCAGCCAGGCGTAGCCACGCTCCTCGAGTTCCAGCGCCAGTGAATGATCGCCGGACTTCACGATACGACCGCCAGAGAGCACGTGCACCCGATCCGGCTTGATGAAATTGAGCAGGCGCTGGTAATGCGTCACCAGAATAAAGCTGCGGTCCGCGCTGCGCATGGCGTTGATGCCATCGGCGACCACCTGCAGCGCGTCGATATCCAGTCCGCTGTCGGTTTCGTCCATGATGCAGAGCTTTGGCGCCAGCAGCATCATCTGCATCAGTTCGTTGCGTTTCTTCTCGCCGCCGGAAAAGCCCTCGTTGACGCCGCGCTTGAGGAATGCCTGGTCCAGGTTCACGGCCTTGCAGGCCTCGCGGGCCTGCTTCATGAAAGACACACTGTCCAGCGCCGGCACGTTGCGGTGTTCACGCACGGCATCGACGGAGGCCTTGAGAAATTCCATGTTGCTGACGCCCGGAATCTCCACCGGGTACTGGTAGGCGAGGAACAGTCCGAGGTGCGCGCGCTCCTCAGTGTCGAGTGTTAACAGATCCTGGCCCAGCAGCTGTGCGCTGCCCGCCGTGACCGTGTAGCCGGGGCGACCCGCCAGCACGTGACCCAGCGTGCTCTTGCCCGAACCGTTGGGCCCCATGATCGCATGGACCTCGCCCGCGCCGACGGTGAGGTCGAGGCCCTTCAGAATGGCTTTGTTCTCTACACTGGCGTGCAGGTTGTCGATCTTCAACATGGTCTTCTTGCTCCGAAGTGCGGCAGCGGCGCCGCACACTAGTCATGGGTTTAACCGACAGAACCTTCGAGGCTCACTTCCAGCAGCTTGCCTGCTTCCATGGCAAACTCCATGGGCAGTTCCCTGAAGACTTCCTTGCAGAAGCCATTGACGATCATGGAGACCGCTTTCTCTGCGTCGAGGCCGCGCTGCTGGCACAGGTACAGCTGGTCATCGCTCACCTTGGAGGTCGTTGCCTCGTGTTCAACCACAGCCGAGGGGTTGCGGCTTTCGATGTAGGGGAAGGTGTGCGCCGCGCAACGATCACCAATTAGCAGTGAGTCGCACTGGGTGTAGTTGCGCGCACCCTCCGCCCGCGGGCTCATGCGCACCAGGCCGCGATAGGCGTTGGAACTCTTGCCCGCCGATATGCCTTTGGAGATGATGGTTGAGCGCGTATTTTTGCCGAGGTGAATCATCTTGGTGCCGGTGTCGGCCTGTTGCGCATTGTTGGTCAGGGCAACCGAGTAAAATTCGCCGACGCTGTTGTCACCGCGCAGTATGCAACTCGGGTACTTCCAGGTGATGGCCGAACCGGTTTCCACCTGCGTCCAGGAGATCTTCGAGTCCCGGTGCGCCACGCCGCGTTTGGTCACGAAGTTGTAGATGCCGCCTTTGCCGTCGGCGTCCCCCGGGTACCAGTTTTGCACCGTGGAGTATTTGATCTCCGCGCCATCCAGCGCCACCAGCTCAACCACGGCGGCATGCAGCTGGTTCTCGTCGCGCATGGGAGCGGTGCAACCCTCAAGGTAGCTGACGTGACTACCTTCGTCGGCAACGATCAGCGTGCGCTCAAACTGGCCGGTGTTGGCTTCATTGATGCGGAAGTAGGTGGACAGTTCCATGGGGCAGCGCACACCCTTGGGGATGTAGACGAAGGAACCATCGCTGAACACCGCGCTGTTGAGCGCCGCGTAGAAGTTGTCCTTGCGCGGCACCACACTGCCCAGGTACTTCTTGATCAGCTCAGGGTAGTCGTGAACCGCCTCCGAGATGGAACAGAATATGACGCCTGCCTCCCAGAGCTTTTCGCGGAAGGTCGTTGTGACGGAGACCGAGTCGAACACCGCATCGACGGCGACACCGGCGAGGGCGGCTTGCTCGTGCAGCGGTATGCCCAGCTTGTTGTAGGTCTCGATGAGCTGGGGGTCGACTTCGTCCAGGCTCTGGGGGCGGTCCTTCATCGCCTTCGGCGAGGAAAAATACGAGATTTCGTTGAACTTGACCGGTGGGTAGTTCACGTGTGCCCAAGACGGCTCAGCCATCTTCAGCCAGTCGCGATAGGCTTCAAGTCGCCATTCAAGCAACCACTCAGGCTCGTTCTTGCGACCGGAAATGAAGCGGATGGTGTCTTCGTTCAGGCCCGGCGGCAAAGTGTCTGACTCGATGTCGGTGGTGAAGCCCGCCGCATATTCCTTGCGTATGGCGTGTTCGATGTGTTCCTGCGACATAATCAGTGACCTGTGCTGGCGGGCGTGACAGTGGTGGCTCGTGGTTCCGTGTATTTTCGCACGCGCTGCACCCCGATGGCGACACGCTCGACCAGGATGCCGGTGAATACCCGAGTATTTTAGTCGACTATTGCCTCGTGTGCAACGCGCGCCCGTCACGCCCTGCTGCGTTTGCGACGACGCTCCCGGTAGCTCCGGGGTTCCGGGGGGCTGCTCAGGCGCGGTCGGGCGAGTTCGTCTGTGTAGGCCTGCATCATTGGCGCCAGTTGATGCCGAAAGCGGTGCGCAAATCCGACCAGCGCGGGACTGATCTCCCCGACGGAGTCCAGCGAACGGCTTGGGAAAATGCGCCAGGTCCGGGCTGTTCCAGGGGCCTGCTGCTCGGCTCTGCCTGTATCGTCGAGCGCCAGCAGCGTCGTCAGCGCTTTGCGCACCACGTCGGGCTCACGTACCAGGGTCTCGTACTGCACCTGCAACAGTGGGTTCGGCAGGGCCGCCTGCCAGTGGTCGATGAGCTTCTCCGCCAACGCCATGGCGCGGCCTATGGTAGCGAGTTGGTAGCTGTAGCGGTGGCCGCTACGGAAATTCTTGAAGAACAGCGCCAGGCCCAGATCGAGTGGAGCCCGCCTGCACAGGACTACGGGTACTTCCGGGTGCAACAGCCCCAGCCAGCCCAGCCGGCTCAGGTTCGCGGGTGACGTGTCGGTGAGGTAGCGCGCCCCAGCGCCCTCCAGGGGAGGGCAGAGTTGCAGCAGCGGGGACTCGGCCTGTGCCACGAGTCTCTTGGCCTGGGTGTGCAGGTTACCCTCTGCCGGTAAAGACGCCGCCAGTTTGCGCACCAGTGCGAGTTCGCCACCGGCGACGACACCCGGATGTTGTGCGAGCAGCGTTTCGACGAGACTCTTGCCCGAGCGTGGCAGCCCCGCCACCACCAGCAGGGGGCAGTGCGGTGCGGCTTGCCTGCGGGGATACCGGCTGAAAAACGGCCGATCCATACCTGCGGCGCTGGGGGATACCTGGTACTCACGCGTGCCTTTCAGGTCGGCCGCGGCAAACCGGTTTGCCTGCTCGTAAAAGGCGAAGCCCGGATTGTCGAGGCCGGATTCGGTATAGATCTGCCCCAGCAGGAACAGGGCTCGTGCTCGGGCAGCGTGACTGCGCTCGGTGTCCAGCGCCAGTTTCAGCAGGGTGGCGACTTCCGGGCTGTCCAGCGGAATGGCACGGAAATTGAGCAGCCCGCGGTATGCATCGGTCAAGGTGGCGTCCGCAGCCATTGCCTGCGCGAAGCAGTCACAGGCTTCCTCGCCGCGATTCTGCCGGCTCAGCAGGTGCCCGAGCTGGACCAGCAGGCGCGGTGCGCCGCTGCAGAGTTCCAGACCGGTGCGGTAGCAGGCCTCTGCCTCCGCCAGTCGACCCAGCCCCTGCAGTGACTGTCCCTGCAGGCTCCAAAGCTCGGCGATATTGCTGTTCTGCTCGAGCAGCATAGCCGACTCGCGCAGGCTGCGGGCGAAGTCTTTGCTCTGCACCTGCTCGCGTATCACGCTCAGGGCAGTTTTGTAATCCGGCCGCTGGGGCATGAGCCGATGTCCTGCTACGACGCCTTGACGCACACCGGTGTGGCGAGCGTCCACCCTGCGATGGTTGCGCAGGGTGTTCCTGTGGTCAACTGGTTTGCGCCGGCTGCCCGGCACCGAGTTCGGGTTGGCGGGCAAGGATGGCGTCGCGAAACCGGGCGGGGATGGCGATGGATTTGCGGGTCTGCTTGTCCGTGAATACCTGGGTGAGACTGCCGCGGGCGAGGGGCCGACCACTGTGCTTCTCGTGCAGCGTGAATGCGAGTTCGGCACTGCTGCGACCCAGGCGGGTATAACCCACCCGCACGGACACGGTCTCATACGCATGGCATTCGCCGAGATAGTCGCAGTTGATATTCACGGTGAAGATGAAGCAGGGTGCGGTTTGCGGGTTCATGGCACCCAGGCCGAGCTCTTCCATGTAGAAGCCGGCAACCTCATCGGCGTAGACCAGGTAGTTTGCGAAGTACAGGTGCCCCTGGGCATCGGTATCACTGAACCGTACAAGGATGTCGCTGCCGTAGGTGAGTGGGTTGTCGGTCACGGGCCGGACATCTTCAGCAGGTGCTGCAGGTAGTGCAGTTCATTCAGGGATACATCCGCATTTTCGCCCTCGCCGCCAGGCGCATCGTCGGCGCCAAGGGTGAGCAGTGAGGGTGGCTGGCGTGAGCCCGCAAACTCGGGCGCGCTGTAGCGGTAGGGCCGTTGCCAGGGGTCGAGGGGGATTGTGTCCAGATAGCCGCCTTCCCTGAACCGACCTGCGCGGCGCAGGCTGCCGATAGGCCGAAGCAGGCTCTCCAGTCCCGGGTCGGTTTGTGGATAGGTGGCGACGTCGTTGTAGTAGTCGTCCAGCGCAGCCTGCAGCCGACCCAGGTCCTCGGCGATCTTGCGCAGCGCATTGCCGGCTGTTGGGCGCGTCTGGATGCCGGTCAGCGCGTACAGGGCGGCAGCGGGGTCTTCGCTGCAGAACACGGTGATGTCCTGGGCTGTCGGCAAGACGTCAGCCTGACCGGCCCGGAAAATGAACGGTTTGAAGCCCGGCGTGTCGCCATAGCGCTGGATAGACCGGTAGTCTCCGCAGACAACGGCCCCGGGATAGTCTGCGAGCCCGCGAAATTCGATGGTCTCGACAGCGGGCAGGGCCGCCGTGACGGCCTCCTGCGCGCGCTGTCCCTGACTGCCGCAGGCCGTCAATCCCGCGAGGCTGAACATCAGCAGCAGTCGCTTCATGCCGGGGCATCCCCGTCCTCTTCAAGCTTGTGCAGGGCGACTGCGTTCATGCAGTAGCGCAGCCCGCTGGGCGGCGGCCCATCCGGGAATACGTGTCCGAGGTGCGCTCCACAGGTGTTGCAGGTCGTCTCGATGCGCGAGCGACCGAAGCTGTGGTCGTTGTGGTAGGCGATGACGTTGGCCTTTACCGGCTGGGTAAAGGAGGGCCAGCCGCTCCCGGATTCAAATTTCTGCTCACCATCAAACAGCAGAGTGCCGCAGCAGACGCAGGCGTAGTTGCCGGGCTCGAAGCGCGAGCACATGTCATTGCTGAACGCGCGTTCAGTGCCGGCCTGACGGGTGACATGATACTGTTCAGGGGTCAGCAGCGCGGCCCATTCCGCATCGCTGCGCTGCAGGGTCGTGTCAGGCTCCGGATTGCCTTCGTTGGCGAGACGGCAGATTTCGTTCCAGGTGATCATGACGGCATCCTCTCTGTGATCGGTGGGTCCACCCGCGTCGGCGAGCCCGCTCGGCGCACAGTAGGGGCAAGCCGGGGCAAGATCAAGAGGGACATAGTGCTGCGCGGGTATGTAAAAACTGCGCTTTCCGTGCGGGTGCTTTGCTGCGCGGCGCTACAGTATACTGTCGCCAAAGGCGGCCTCCGACGATGGCCGCGATAAGGGGATTTCATGGTTTTGCGATTCAAAGTCACAGCGCTGGTGATGTGCGGGTTTCTGGCGGGTTGCCAGGCGTTACCCGAACAGGCTAACCAGGCACCCATCTGCCCGGAAGCCCCGGTTGTCATGTGCCCGATCTGCCCACTGCAGGAGTGCCCCGAACCTCGGGTACTGGAGAAAATCGTGTTGCGTCCCGCAGCTCCGGTGCCGGTGCCCGCGCGTCCGTCGACAGCGGGGGAGCTTGAACTGCCGATTATCGGGGTGCTGGAGTTTGTTCGCGTGGAACCTTCGGGCCTGACCCTGGAGGCGGTGATCGACACGGCGAGTGAGCACACCATCATAGCGGCGCGGGATGTACGGCTACTGGAAAAGGATGGCAAGCGTTACGTGAGCTATGTGCTGGTCGATCCCGCCAGTGATGAGCAGCACGCGCTGGAAGCACCCTTGTTGCGGCGCACCTCGGCGGTCGATGCCTACGGCAACAGCAGCCGCAATTATATCGTCAGCATGTGGCTCACCCTGGGCGACAACCGGGCCCGGGTTGAAGTCAATCTGTCCGAGAATACCGAGATGCCCTACCCGGTTGTGGTGGGGCGCAACCTGCTGACTGACGTGGCGATTGTCGATGTCAGCCGGCGTCACACCCTGGAGCACCCGGCAGCCCCATGATTGCATCCCGCGCAAAGGTCGGCATTGTCGCCGGCGCACTGATTGTTTTTGGTATCGCTGTAGCAGCGTACAAAGTGGTGGGGCTCGACCTGCCCTTGTGGCCGGGCGAGTCGCGAGAGGTCTGGACCATCGAGACCAAGGTCAGTTTCAAGCCGGCAAGTGGTCCGGTCGAAGTGGACCTCGCGCTGCCCTCCGGGCTCGGCGGCTGGGTAACGCTGGAAGAGCATTTCGCCTCCTCCGGCTTCGGCTTCTCTGTGTTCGAGGAGGCGGATGGACGTGTGGCACGCTGGTCGCGCCAACTGCTGGAGCACCCGACAACGTTGTACTTCAAGCAACAGGTATACCGTGCGCGGCGTGCCGAGTTGCCCGATATGCCGGTGGAAACACCTGATCCACCCCTTCTCGAAGCCGACCAGCAGGCGGCGATGGAGCGCTTCGTGGCAGACCTGCGGGAGCGCTCCAGTAGCCCGGCCACGTTCACCGCCCTGATGATCCAGGAGCTGCGCCGTGCAGAGCCCAGCCAGGACGCTGAGTTCCTGCTGGGGACCTACAGCGATGCGCCGCTGCGCGTCATGCTGGATGTGCTGGCCTATGTTGATATTCCCGCCTATCCCGTGCGCGGCATTGCCCTGCAGGACGGTCGCCGGCGGCAGACATTGAGCACGCTGCTGCAGGTCTACGATGGCAGTGACTGGGAAGTCTTTGACCCGGAAAGCGGGCAAGCCGGCCTGCCCGACGATTTTTTCGTCTGGCGCCAGGGCAATGGCGCGGCGCTCCGCGTGTTGGGCGGCCGCGACTCCAGACTTGAGTTCGCGCTGGTACGCAACAGCCTGTCGGCGAAGACCGTAGTCAGCATGGAAGAGCGCAGTGACGAATTTGCCCTGCTGGACTTTTCCATCTACGCCTTGCCCGTTGAGCAGCAGGGGATCTTCAAGGGTATTCTGCTGTTGCCGGTTGCGGCCTTTGTCGTGGTCATGATGCGGGTACTGGTGGGCATCAAAACCTCAGGGACCTTCATGCCGGTGCTGATTGCGCTGGCCTTCCTGCAAACCACGCTGTGGGTGGGGTTGGCGATATTCCTGGTGCTGGTCAGTGTCGGGCTGTGGATACGGTCCTGGCTCAGCCATCTCAACCTGCTGCTGGTGGCCCGCGTCTCTGCGGTGGTGATTGTGGTGGTGCTGCTGATGGCCGCGCTGTCCCTGATCAGTTATAAACTCGGCGTTGACCAGGCACTGACAGTCACCTTCTTTCCCACCATCATTCTGTCCTGGACCATCGAACGTATGTCGATCCTGTGGGAGGAAGAGGGTGGACGTGAGGTCATGATGCAGGGCGGTGGCAGTCTTCTGGTGGCCGTGCTCGCCTACCTCACCATGTCGGTGCCGGTGGTAGAACATCTGACGTTCAATTTCCCCGAGCTGCTGATCAGTCTTCTCGGCGTGATCCTGCTGATCGGCAAATACACCGGCTACCGGCTTTCCGAGCTGTACCGGTTCCGCGACATGGCGAAGATGCAATGATTCGGCTGGTGAAACCCTCTGTCCTGCGGGAGCGGGGCATCCTCGGCATGAACAAGCGCAATCTCACGTTCATCGGCGCCAATAATCCCCGGCGCAACTACCAGATTGTCGACAACAAGCTGCTGACCAAGAAGGCCGCCCTGGAGCGCAATATTGTCGTGCCTGAACTCTACGGCGTGATTGAGCACCAGTTCCAGATCAACCGCATGCTGGAGCTGCTGCAGGGCCGTGACGCGTTTGTGATCAAGCCGGTGCAGGGCAGTGGCGGCAAGGGCATCCTGGTGATCACGTCGCGCGACGGTGAGCATTTCGTCAAGTCCAGCGGTGGTGTGCTGGATGAGCGCGATCTGCGCCGCCATACCTCCAATATTCTCGCCGGTCTGCACAGCCTGGGCGGGCGCAACGATGCCGCGATGATCGAGGCGCTGATCGATTTCAACCCGCTGCTTGCGGAATACAGCTACGAGGGGGTGCCGGATATTCGTGTGATCGTCTTTCGGGGGGTGCCGGTGATGGCGATGATGCGCTGTGCCACCCACGCCTCGGACGGCAAGGCGAACCTGCACCAGGGCGCAGTGGGGGTGGGCCTCGATATCGGTGAGGGCTTCAGCGTTGCGGCCGTGCAGCGCGGCAGCCTGGTAACCCACCATCCGGATACAGGCGCCTGCTTCAAGTCGCTGCGGCTTCCCGACTGGGATGCCATTCTGGACCTCGCCGCGAGCTGCGCTGAAATGACCGGGCTGGGCTATCTGGGTGCAGACATCGTGCTGGACCGCCAGCGAGGCCCGATGCTGCTGGAGCTGAACGCGCGGCCGGGCCTGGCGATTCAGGTGGCCAATCAGGAGGGTCTGATTCACCGTCTGGGTGTTGCGGCGGAAATCGCGCGCACCGCGGTGGATCACGATGACCGAATCCGGCAGGCCAAGCTGCGTTTTCATCGGCCGCAGGCGGTGTTGCAGGCATCCTGAGCCGTGTAAACCGGAGTCGCTGCTGATGACCTTTGACACATTGGGGCTGTCGCCCAGCCTGCTTCGCGCCGTTGCCGAGCAGGGCTATCAAACACCTTCTCCCATCCAGGCCCGGGCGATACCGCTGATTCTTGCGGGCAGGGACGTCATGGCCGCTGCCCAGACCGGAACCGGTAAGACCGCCGCATTCACGCTGCCGTTGCTGCAGCGCCTTGCGGGCGGCCCGCGGGCGCAGCCAAACCGTTGCCGTGCCCTGGTGCTCACGCCCACCCGTGAGCTGGCCGCGCAGGTGCAGGAGAGTGTTCGCGATTACGGGAGACATGATGGCGTTCGCTCTGCGGTGGTATTCGGCGGTGTGAACATCAACCCACAGATTGCGCAGCTGCGCCGCGGCGTCGATGTGCTGGTCGCCACGCCGGGCCGGCTGCTCGATTTGCACGGACAGGGGTTCGTGGATTTCCGCGATCTGGAGGTGCTGGTTCTGGATGAGGCCGACCGCATGCTGGATATGGGCTTCATCCACGATATCCGCCGCATCGTCACGCTGCTGCCCACCCGCCGCCAGACCCTGATGTTCTCGGCGACGTTCTCCGGGCCGATCACGCAATTGGCGCAGGGGTATCTGCGGCAACCGGTCCGTGTAGAAGTCAGTCTGCCCAATGCCACCGCCGAGACGGTGCAGCAGTGGGTATACCCGGTAGACAAGAAGCGCAAACCGGAACTGCTGAGCCATCTGGTCGCAGTGCACGGCTGGGATCAGGTGCTGGTGTTCACCCGCACCAAGCACGGGGCCAACAAACTCAGCCAGCAGCTGGAACAGAACGGTATCCGTTCAGTCGCCATTCACGGGAATAAAAGCCAGAACGCACGCACCCGCGCCCTGGCCGATTTCAAGCAGGGGCGTGTACAGGCCCTAGTCGCAACGGATATCGCCGCGCGGGGGCTGGATATCGAGCAGCTGCCCCAGGTGGTGAATTTCGATCTGCCGAATGTCGCGGAAGACTACGTGCACCGAATCGGTCGCACAGGGCGCGCGGGTGCCGCCGGGCAGGCCTATTCACTGGTCAGCGCTGACGAGGCTGATTACCTCTATGACATCGAGCGCCTGATTTGCAAAACCCTGCCGCGGGAAGAGATTGAAGGCTTTGAACCCCAGCACGCGGTGCCCCGGGGGCGGTCCGCAAAGGGAGGCCCGGCAAAGGGGCGCCCGGCCGCATCGGCCCGTGGACGGCAAAAACCACCCAGCGGGCCGTCAGCGGCACGCGACGGCGCGCCCGCGCAGGCACGTCGCCGAACTCGCGCGGGTACCGGGGGCCGCGGCGCGCAGGCCCGTCGCAAGGACAATGGCCGTACGCCGTCGCGCGGCGGTCGTGGCCGTTGACGGGCCCTCTGGCGCGCTTGCGCCGGTAACACGATTGCTGTAATTCTGTGTGCTCTACCGGCCGCGAGTCGCGGCGTTGCTTACGGAGCACACCATGACCGATCATCCTCATTTGCGCCGCCGTACTCTGGTGAAGGGCATTGCGGCTGCTTCTCTTTTGCCGCTGCTGGGCGGTAATCTCGCTGGCTGTTCGGACAGCAGCGATGCCCTGCCGTTGCCTGAGGGCGTCGCTGCCGATTTCAATCACGGTATAGCCTCCGGCGACCCCCTGACGGATCGCGTGATTATCTGGACTCGCGTGACCCCGCGTGAGCCCGGATTTGTCACCGTCGACTGGGAAGTTGCGAGCGATGAGGGCTTTGCCAATCTTGTCGCCAGCGGTCGCGGGAATACCGACGAAACTGTGGATTTTACGCTCAAGGCGGACGTTACCGGGCTGGCGGCGGGTACCACGTATTTCTATCGCTTCCGCGTGCGTGAGGTGCTTTCCAGTGTGGGTCGCACCCGCACCGCACCGGCAGGCGCGACTGCGTCGGCGGCGTTTGCCGTGGTGTCCTGCTCCAACTACCCCGCGGGCTACTTCAACGTATACCGCGAGGTGGCTGCACAGCCGGTCGATGCCGTGCTGCACCTCGGTGACTATATCTACGAGTACGCACCAGGTGGCTACGCCAGCGCCAATGCCGAAGCCCTGGGGCGCGTGGTACAGCCCGCTGGCGAGTTGTTCAGCCTGGTGGATTACCGGACTCGCTACGCGCAGTACCGCACAGACCCCGACCTGCAGGCAGCACACAGCGCGCACCCCTTCATCGTTGTCTGGGACGATCACGAGATTGCCAATGATGCCTGGCGGGAGGGTGCGGAGAATCATGATCCGGCCACCGAGGGCGAGTATTCAGAGAGGCGCGCCGCCGCGATACAGGCCTGGTACGAATGGCTACCGGTACGCCCCCCTGCGAGTGAGCAGGAAATCATCTACCGGCGATTGCCCTACGGGGATCTGCTGGACCTGATTATGCTGGACACACGTGTGATTGGCCGTGACCGGCAGTATGTCTACCCGGACTTTGTCAGTGGTGGTCGCATTGACGTCGAGGCAACGCGGGCTGCCAGCAATGCGTCCGATCGCACGCTTCTCGGTGCAGAGCAACTGGCCTGGCTGGAGACGCAGCTGATCGAATCCACAGCCCGCTGGCAAGTGCTTGGCCAGCAGGTGTTGATGGCGCGCTACCTGTTGCCGGCCCCCATTCTCGAAGCGCTGGAGCCCAGCATCAGCGGTGGCGATGCGCTGGCAGCTGGCACCGCCGCGGTGCTCGCCGCAGTGACGGCGAAGAACAAGGCACCAGAGGAGCGCACGCCGGAAGAACAGGCGCTGCTGGACTCGGCGGTTCCCTACAATCTCGACGCCTGGGACGGGTATGCTTTCGAGCGTGACCGCGTGCTGGAAGTGGCACGCCAGATGAACAGTCGGCTGGTCGCGTTGGCGGGAGATACGCACAACGCCTGGGCGTCACAGCTCTTCGCCAGCACGGGTGAGGTGGTGGGCGTGGAACTGGCAACCGCAAGTGTCAGCTCGCCGGGGCTGGAGGACGTGCTGGGCCGCGATGTGGCCGGGCTGTTTTCGCCCCTCATTGCGACGCTGGTCGATGATCTCGTGTACGCCAACCTGATCGACCGCGGTTATCTGGTCACCCGCTTTACGCCGGAGTCACTCACCGCTGAGTGGCGCTATGTGTCCACGATCGACTCCCGTGAGTACAGCGAAAAGACGGCTGCCTTCCGGCAGGAGGTGGTGCAGCGCAGTGACCTTCTGCTGGGCTGAGGTCGACAGGGGCGAGCGGGCAGTCCGTTCGCCGTTTCCGGGCGTATAATCGCCCAATACAAGCCGTGCGAGATCAATGATGACACCTGTAGCCCGCTGTTTAGTGCCCTTCCTGTTGTTGCTGGTCGCGGGCTGTGCCCAATACGAAAACCGCCGGGGCGTAGAGGCCGGCTGGACCGACGCCTATATGCACACGCTCCAGCCGGGCGTGACCACGCGGGCCGAGGTAATGGCCGCGCTTGGACCACCGTCCCAGGTCATCGCGCTTGAAGGTGAGTCGATTCTCTATTACCTGTTCGAGCGCTCCGACGGCGAGGGTATCGTGCTGGTGCTGTATAACCGCATGCAGATCGATACGCAGTATGATCGCGCGATCTTTTTCTTCGACGAAAACGGCCTGCTGACTGATGCGGCAAGTCGCATTGCGGCAGCCGACAATGGCTGATGCGCGGCGCGTGTCGCTGCTGGCACTCGCGCTGTTGCTCGGCGGCTGCACGCAGTGGCACTACAACCTCGGCGAGAGTCTCCCCCCCGGGGCCGCGGCGCTGGCCAATACGCCCGTCACGGACCTCAGTACCGGCGATATTCTCTCGAGGCTCGGGCCGCCATTGCGCGTGTCCGCCATACCCGGGGGCTACGTGCTCGGCTGGGAATCCTGGCAGGTGACGGAGAACGTGCTGGGCGTCAGCCTCGGTGCGCTGGGTGTGGATTTCCTGTCCCTCGATGTCGGCCGGGCCAGCACCCGCAATGAAGCCCTGTTGCTGACCTTCAGCGAGCAACACCGCCTGGTGGGTGGCAGCTGGCATGGTCGCGACGACAGCGTGGGCGGCGGGCGTTCGGTACAGCCGTTGGTCGGGCTGCTGCCGGTCGTGGATGTGGACGACATTACCGCGCGGCTGCCCCAGCACGATTGGGGCCGCGGGGCACTGGAGCGGCTGCCCGTTGGCCTGAACCGGGCCCAGCGTCCCGATATGGGGCAGGCCGGTGTCGCACAGCGGGGAACGCCGACCGGCACAGGGCAGCAGACCCTGGAACTGCGCTGAGGACGAATTTGCGTGGCAAGCCACGCGGGGTTTTGTACACTGGATCGGACGGGTGCTCCGGCCCCGGTTACCGGCATCTCGAATTACAATAAGAGAGGACAATACCATGCAGGCTGACACACTCGATAAACTGCTGGCCCACTGGGCTGCGGAAACGCCGGATAGAGTCTGGTTGAAGGACCTGCTGCCAGAGGGGTCCCGGGATGTGACCTGGAAGGAAGCCCACGCCACTGTCAATGCTATGGCCGCCATGCTGGAGCATCACTTCGGCCACGGCGAGCGTATCGGGCTGTTATCGCGCAATTGTGCGCACTGGTTTATGGCGGATCTGGCGATTATCCAGTCCGGCAATGTCACGGTGAGCATGTTCACCACGCTGCCCGCATCCACGGCCCAGTACATTCTGGATTTCACCGAAACCAAAGCGCTGATCGTTGGCGAAACCTCGAACTGGAACGCGGTGAGGGGGGTACTTCCGGCGGGCATCACGCTGATCACACTCCCCGGAGTAGAGCTGGAGGAGCCGCACCTGAGGTGGGAAGATCTGCTGGCGGAATGGCGGGGTCAGCTGCCGAAGTACCGCTGCCAGCCCGATGATGTGATTTCGCTGGTGTTCACATCGGGCACTACCGGCCTGCCCAAGGGCGTCATCCAGACGCACCGCAGTAACCTCGTGCCCATCACGCGCTTCCGGTCTACGTTTGGGACGCGAGACGAGGCCCGCTATTTTTCCTATCTGCCACTGTCCCACATTGCCGAGCGACAGATTGTCGAGTTTTCTTCCCTGACCTGTTGCGGCGAAGTCAGTTTTAACCAGGGTCTGGAGACGCTGGCAGCAGACCTGCAGCGCACGCGGCCGCACATGTTCTTTGGTCCGCCCCGTGTCTGGGAGCAGTTGAAGCAGGCAGTGATCGCCAAGTTCGGCGGTAACGAGGTGCTGGAGCAGGCCTTGAGCCAGGACAGCGCGGGCATTGGGCAGCTGGTGCTGGAGGGTCTTGGCCTTGATCAGGTGGAGTACTGCCTGGTGGCCGCCGCGCCGACGCCGCCGTCGCTGATCGAATGGTGGGAGCGCCTGGGGCTGATTCTGATGGAGGGTTTCGGCCAGACTGAGGCCATGGGAGTGATCGTCAGCGGCCACGATTCACGGCGTGTTGGCTCTATCGGCAAGCCCATAGGGGAGGTTGAGTACCGGATCACCGATGAGGGTGAGCTGGTGGTGCGCGCCGACGGTTGCACGCCGGGTTACTACAAACAACCGGACAAGACGGCGGAGCTGATCCGGGACGGATGGCTGCACACCGGCGACAAGGCCCGGGTTGATGAAGATGGCTTTATTTACCTGACGGGCCGCGTCAAAGAGTATTTCAAAACCATTCAGGGCAAGTTTGTCGCGCCGCCGCCCATTGAAGGCGAATTTGCCAAGAATCCGCACACGGAACAGCACTGCCTGCTCGGTCGCGGCTTTTCCAAGACCGTGATGGTGGCCGTGCTGAATGAGGCGGCCCGCCAGCTGGCGGAGGCGTCACGCGAGCAGGCGGAGGCGGAGATTGCACAGGCAATACACGAGGCGGTGCAGAGCATCAATGAAGCGGTGGAAAAGCACGCGCGTATTGGCGCAGTGATCCTCTCCCGACAGGAGTGGACCATCGACAACGAGGTGCTGACGCCGACGCTGAAAATACGTCGTGAGAAGGTAGAAGAGCGCTACGGTGAGCTTGCCGAGGGCCTCGCGCGCAGCGCAGCTGAAGAGCGCCAAGTGATCCTGCACTGGGCGGACTGAACGTTTCAGCCTCGCGGGCGGCACACAGCTAGCGAGTGGACTGCTGTGCGTCCGCCTCTGGCTCAGTCTGGAACTCATCGTGGCCCTGCGTGTCCGTGGGTAACAGGTCACCCACGGCGTCCTCCGGTCCCCGCGGGTCAAGCCCAAAACCGGTCGGCGCCGCCTCGGTAGCGGCGGCGGAGAAGGGCACCTGGTCTTTCGCGGCGACCACCTGGTCCTTGTCCCGCGTTTGAATGGCAAGGTACACGGTAAACACCGCACACAGCGCACCGAAAGACCAGAAAAGCGCCGTGGCATCGTACAGGCTCATCAACTGCCCGAGCAGAATGGGGGCAGAGGCCGCACCCAGGGCATTCAGCAGCAATACCGATGTACCGATCTCCACAAACTCTTCAGCCGACGAATTGTCAGCCGCCGTTGCGAGCGAAATTGCATAGAGCGGCATGGTCATTGCTCCGAATACAAACACCGCAGCCAGATGCGCGCTGTGCTGTACGGTGAGCGCAACCGCGGCGGAGGCGGCGATCGCCCCCAGACTCAGGAAGACGAGCACGTAACGCCGGTCGATGCGGTCGGACAGCCAGCCGATGGGATACTGGAACAGCGCACCCCCAGCGATGCCCGCGGTGATAAACCAGGTGACATCAGCCATGCTGTCGCCATAGCGCCGGGCAAACACGGCGCCGAGTGCCCAGAAACTGCCCACCACCAACCCGGACAGCAAGGTTCCTGCGAACGCAGCGCGGGAGCGGCGATAGAGCAGATTAAAGCGAATGCGTGTGGATTCGATGGGTGCCGGCGCCAGACGGCTGGTGAGGCCCACCGGGACTATGGCCAGCGCCATGAAGATGGCAGCGAGGATAAATGGCGTCGCGCTGTCGACGGGGCCGACGTTGATCAGTACCTGGCCCAGGGCCATCGCCGCAAGAATGATGAACGTATAGATGGCCAGCACCTGACCCCGCGACTCTGCGCTGGTCTGGTCGTTGAGCCAGCTTTCGATCACTGTGTACAGGCCGCAGATCATGGCGCCGGTGAGGAAGCGGAGCAGCAGCCAGGGCAGCCAGCCATCCAGCGTCTCCAGGGCGAGGATGGCGCTCATCATGATAGCCGTGAGCACGGCGAAGCTGCGGATATGGCCGACTTTGGCGATGATTCGCGGAATCAGCAGGCAGCCGGCGACGAAACCCAAAAAGTAGGCCGATGCACTGACACCGATCAGGAAGTCTGAGAGTCCGATACTGCTGGCGCGCAGCGGCAGCAGCGTCAACTGCATCCCCTGGCCGACCAGCAGCAGCGCTGTCGACAGCAGCAATGAGGTGAGGGTTAGCAGTGTTCTCATGGGAGGCCCGGTGTCGATGCATGGTGCTGTGGTAGAGAGGGCAGGGTACACGCTTTGCCGCAGACGAAAAACCGCAATCCGGGATAAAAAAAAGCCCGGCAGTGCCGGGCGAAAAAAGCCGAATTCCCAGGGGGGGGTCAGTTGAGGAATTCGGCCCGGGTGCTCGGGTCGGATTTGAACGCGCCACCCAGCGACGTGGTGCGTGTTCTGGAGTTGCTGTCCATCACGCCGCGCGACTTGACGCAGTAATGCACAGCATCGATAGTGACGGCAACGTCGTCAGTATCCAGCAGCGTCTGCAAGGCGACGAGAATCTGTTGGGTCAGGCGTTCCTGCACTTGCGGGCGCTGGGCGAAGAAGCGCACGATGCGGTTGATTTTGGAGAGGCCGATCACTTTGTCCTTGGGTATGTAGGCAACGCGGGCGCGGCCGTCGATCGTGACAAAGTGATGCTCGCAGGTGCTGACGACATCAATGTCATCCACCTGCACCATCTCTTCGACCTGCATTTTATTGGCGATGACGGAAATTTTCGGAAAGCGTGAGTAATCGAGCCCTGAAAAGATTTCATCCACGTACATTTTCGCGATACGGTGTGGGGTCTCAGCCAGGCTGTCGTCATTCAGGTCAAGGCCCAGCGTGCGGGTGATATCGGTAAAGGACTGTACGATGCGGCGATACTTTTCGTCACGCGAGAGCCCGTTTTGTATCATCGGGGTTTCCAGGCCGCGTTCCAACAGAGCATTGCGCACGATGGCTGCCTCTGCTGACATCTTGCTTGGGAAGGGAATGTTTCCAGCCAGTGCAGTTTCCATGTCGCATCTCCAGTACGTTTGGGGTAGTTACGGCGGGCTGTACCGGATGGATTACCGGTCCGTGATCGAAGCCGGAGCGCTGTCGTACATTATGTGGACAAAACCTGGTCAGAAATCTGGCGCAACGCCAGGAGGAGGGGGACTATGACACACGCACGACCCATCAAGGTGGGGCTGATGGGCTTTGGCCAGATCGGCCGCCAGGTCTACGACCTTGCCGCCCGCGGCACTGATGTCGAGATCGTGGCCATAGCCGACATTGGTGATCCGGCCATCCTGCACTATCTGCTCTGCTCGGAGATGAAGGCGGCAAGCTACCGGCTTGACGGCAATTTTCTCCACAACAGCCGCTTCCGTACCCGCCTGTTACGCACCGATACGCCCGCCGAAATGCCCTGGGACATGTTCGGGGTGGACATCGTGATTGACGCTACCGGCAAGTTCCGCCAGCGTGACGCCATGCTCCAGCACCTACAGGCGGGTGCGCCGCGAGTGCTGTTGCGCACCCTGCCCAGCGATCACATTGATCGCCTCGTCATGCCGGGGATCAACAGCGACAGCATTCAGGCAGCTGATCGTATGATATCCGCAGGCTCGGCCACCACGACGGCGCTGTGCCTCCTGTTGCATGCGTTGTCCGGGGAGTTTGACATCGAGTGCGGCAGCATGACCACGGTCCACGCCTACACCTCCGACCAGGTATTGCAGGACTATGCGGGCAGCGACTTCCGTCGCAGCCGCTCCGCTGCAGAGAACATCATTCCCAACCAGCACGAGGCAGGGGCGTGGCTGGGGCACGTGCTGCCCGCGCTCGCCGGCAAAGTGCTGACCTCCGCCCTGAATGTGCCGATCCATCAGGGCTGCCTGCTTGACGTCAACCTGGTCTTCGCCGACACGGCGGTAACGGCTGACGCCGTCAACGACTGCATGCGTCGCCACGCGGGGGATTACGCGGACATTGTGACCGTCGTGGAGGACCCGGTGGTGTCCTCGGACGTCATTGGCAATCCCCACTCGCTGGTATTCGATGCCTGCGGCACCATCAAGGCCGGCAAGCACACCATCAAGGCCCTGGGCTGGTATGAGACCCTGGGCCACGCAGCACGCCTACTTGATGTGGCGCGTCTGTATGCGGCACTGGACCACACTGAGGAGGCGGCATGATGCGTGTAGCAATCAATGGCTTTGGCCGGATAGGCCGCTCGGTATTCCGCATTCTGGAGAACGACCCCGATATACAGGTCGTGGTAATCAACGACCTGTTTGACCATGCGGCCCTGCGCTATCTGCTGAACTACGACACCGTCATGGGTCCGTTTGGCAAGTCGCTCGCGCTGGAAGGTGACGAGTTGGTCACCCCGGGTGGACGCTGCAAGCTGATCAGCGAGCGCGATCCAGCAGCCCTGCCCTGGGGAGAGATGGGCATCGATGCTGTGGTGGAGGCGACAGGCGCCTTTCGCAAGCGAAGCCAGCTCGAGGGGCATCTGCGGGCGGGCGCGGGTCGGGTGGTGCTCACTGTGCCGGCGTCTGACCCGATCGATTACACAGTGGTATTGGGTGTCAACGATGATGGCTTGCGGCCGGAGCATCGCATTGTCTCCAATGCCAGTTGCACGACGAACTGTCTCGCGCCCATGGCAAGCGTATTGGATAGCGCCTTCGGGATCGAAGAGGGCGTGATCAACACGGTGCATGCCTACACCAACGACCAGCGACTCGCCGATGTGCCGCACTCGGACTGGCGGCGCAGTCGGGCGGCCGCGGAGAACACCATCCCCACCTCAACCGGGGCGGCGAAAGCGGTGGGTGAGGTGCTGCCGCAGCTCAAGGGGCGCCTGCACGGCATCGCCTCGCGGGTACCGGTTCCCGACGGTTCAGTGGTCGATCTGTTCGTCACACTGGCTCGCCCGGTTACGGTGGATGCGGTGCACGAGGCGGTGCGCACGGCCGCCGCCTCCCCAGCCCTGCAAGGTATCCTCGCCTTCAGTGAACGACCGATTGTTTCGACGGATATCATTGGCAACGCCCACTCGTCCATCTACGACGCGGGCTTCACGGCGGTTGTCAACGAGCGCTATCTGCGCGTGCTTAACTGGTATGACAATGAATGGGGCTACTCGGCCCGCGTGTGTGATCTGTTGCGGAGGTTCAGCCAGTGGTAGCCACCCGGGAAGCTGGCAGCGGTGAGCGTTCCGATTACAGTGAGTTGCGCAGCAACGTGAGCTTTCTCGGCCATCTGCTGGGCGACACGATCGCCGCGGCGAACGGCCCCGAGTTTCTGGACCTCGTGGAGAAAATCCGCCGCCTGTCGAAGTCGGCGCGGGCCGGCGGCGAGGATGCCGCTCACGCCGAGCTGCTGGCGGTGCTGCGCGCGCTGGACAACCAGCAGCTGGTGCCGGTAGCGCGTGCATTCAGCCAGTTCCTCAATCTCGCCAATATTGCCGACCAGCACCACACCGTGTCACGGCAGATGGACCCCCTGTTCTCAGCGTCCCGCAACCTCAGCGGCAATTTCGAAGCCCTGCTGGAGGAGGGCGTTCCGGCTGAGTCTATCGTCAACGCCGTCGCGGCCCTGCGCATCGACCTGGTGCTCACCGCTCACCCCACAGAAATCATGCGGCGCACCCTGATCCACAAGCAGACCGAGATCGGTCGCTGCCTGTCACAACTGGAACTGGGCGGCCTCACCCGGCGCGAACAGGAACAGCTGCACACCCGTCTGCGTGAGCTGATTGCCCAGATCTGGTACGGAGATGATTTCCGCACCGAGCGGCCGTCCCCGGTCGATGAGGCGAAGTGGGGCTTCGCTGTGGTCGAGGACTCCCTGTGGCGTGCGGTGCCGGAGTACATGCGCCGGCTTGATGCGGCGCTGCAGGAATGCTGCGGCAGCAGGCTCCCCCTGGAGGCGGCTCCGGTGACGTTTGGTTCCTGGATGGGCAGCGACCGGGACGGCAATCCCAACGTTACCGCCGAAGTGACCTCTGAAGTGCTCTGGCTGAGCCGCTGGCAGGCGATCCAGCTCTACCTGCAGGACGTGACGCGACTGGTGGAGGAGCTGTCCATGACTGTCTGCGTTCCGGCTCTCGCCGAGGCGGCCGATGGTTCCCACGAGCCCTACCGCGCCGTTCTGCGGCGCTTGCGCGAGCGGCTGAAAAGCGACCTGCAGACGATCGAGGCGGCTCTGGCCGGCGCGTCCCCCGACAGTGCGTCACTGTTGACCCGGGAGGATCTGTGGCAGCCGCTCTCCCTCTGTTACCACTCTCTGCAGGCCTGTGGGATGCAGGTGATCGCGGACGGTGCCCTGCTGGATCTGCTGCGTAGAGTACGCTGTTTCGGGGTGCATCTGCTGCGCCACGACATCCGCCAGGACAGTGCACGGCATACGGAAGCGCTCTCCGAGCTGACCACCTGGCTGGGGTTGGGTGACTACGCCGCCTGGGACGAGGATGCGCGCTGCGCGTTTCTGCGCCAGGAGCTCGCCAGCAGGCGCCCGCTGGTGCCGCCCCGCTGGACACCCAGCGAGGCGGTGGCCGAAGTACTGGCCACCTTTGCGGTGGTGGCCCGTCAGCCCCGTGAGGCGCTCGGGGCCTACGTGATCTCCATGGCCCGTCAGGCCTCCGATGTGCTGGCGGTGCACCTGCTGCTGCGCGAGGCCGGCTGCCCCTTCGACCTGCCGGTGGTGCCGCTGTTTGAGACCCTCGATGACCTGTCCCGGGCTCGCGAGGTGGTCACGGCCCTGCTTGCGGATCCCTGGTATCGCGGGCACATCCAGGGGCAGCTGATGGTGATGATTGGCTACTCGGACTCGGCGAAGGATGCAGGTGTACTGGCGGCGGCCTGGGCGCAATACCGGGCGCAGGAAGAGCTGCTGGCGGTGTGCGCCGCCAGTGATGTGCGCCTCACGTTGTTTCACGGCCGCGGCGGTACGATAGGGCGGGGCGGCGCGCCGGCACAGGCGGCACTGCTGTCTCAGCCCCCAGGGTCACTGGAACAGGGCCTGCGGGTGACCGAGCAGGGCGAAATGATTCGCACCAAGCTGGGCTGGACCTCACTTGCGGTGAAGACCCTGGCGCTCTACACCAGCGCAATCTGTCGCGCCAACCTGCAAACCCCACCGACGCCGCGCCAGGAGTGGCGTGATCTCATGGAGCAATTGGCTGCCGGCTCCTGCACCGAGTATCGGCGGGTGATTCGGGAGGAGCCGGATTTCATTGCCTACTTCCGCTATGCAACGCCTGAGCAGGAACTCGCTGGCCTGCCCCTCGGCTCACGGCCGGCACGGCGGCGCGGCGGCGGTGGTATCGAAAGCCTGCGCGCGATTCCCTGGATTTTTGCCTGGTCCCAGAACCGCCTGATGTTGCCGGCGTGGCTGGGTGCCGGCGCCGCCCTTAGACAGGCGCTGGATGCCGGTCACGCGGGGCGCTTGCGTGAGATGGCGGCTGGCTGGCCCTTTTTTGCCACGCGCCTCTCGATGCTGGAAATGGTCTACGCCAAGGCCGATGCCGGGTTGTCGGCGCACTACGACGCGTGTCTGGTACCGCAGGAACTGCACTGGCTGGGGCAGTCGCTGCGATCCGCCCTGCAGCGTGATGCAGATACGGTTCTGGAAATCAGCGGCGGCGAAACCCTGCTTGCGGATTCGCCCTGGATTCGCGAATCCATTCAGTTGCGCAACATCTACACCGACCCCCTCAATGTGTTGCAGGCGGAATTGCTGCAGCGTCAGCGGCGTGAACCCCAGGGGGTGCTTGAACAGGCGATCATGGTCACCTTCGCCGGTATCGCGGCGGGTATGCGCAATACCGGATAGTGGCCCTCTGCGTGCATGCGCTACGGAAATTTGGCAATCAGTGCTATGGTTCAGGCTGGTTCCCAACAAGAAATGTGAGGCAGTCCATGAATAAGACCAACGTAGTGTCCGCCCTGTACCTTCTGCTTGCGCTGGCGCTCTCGCCTCTGGCCAGGGCCGACAATTACGCCGAGGCACTGGCGTCATTTCGCAGTGCCGGCGAAAGTGCCGCCTACTTTGATGCAGCCTACGGCTACGCCCTGTTTCCGACCATCGGCAAGGGGGGTATTGGTATCGGTGGCGCACACGGCAAGGGGCAGGTCTACCGGCAGGGTGAAATGATCGGTGAAGCGACCATGACCCAGCTCACGGTGGGCTTCCAGCTGGGTGGACAGGCCTTCAGCCAGATCATTTTCTTTGAGAACGCCACGGCTCTGGAGCAGTTCACCAGCGGTAACTTCGAATTCGGTGCACAGGCCACGGCGGTAGCCATTACCGCAGGGGTGTCAGCGGAAGCGAGCACCGGTGGCGGTGTCAGCGCCGGTGTCAGTGGCGGTCGCAATGATGCCTCCACTGCCAGCCTCGGCTATCGCAAGGGTATGGCGGTGTTTACCATTGCCAAAGGCGGTTTGATGTACGAGGCCACGCTGGGTGGGCAGAAGTTCAACTTCACGCCTAACTAGGCGCCCGCACACCTTCACTGGCTTGCGCCAACACTTCCGCTGGTGTGTCGCCCACAAGGATGACATGCCAGCGTCGGGGGCCGTGTGCGCCCATCACCAGCTGCGCTTCCACGTCGGCAGTGCTCGAAGGGCCGGCGATAAACTGGATGCCGCGTGGCCAGCCGCTTGCCGCCGTGTCATGACGTATTCTCGCCCAGGCATCTTCCAGGGTCGCGACAACGTCTTCCCGGTTGATCAAGACCAGGTGATCTTCAGGTAACAGGTTGTTGCGCCCCGGGTTGGCGCGGCCCGTGTAGGTCACGATGGCGCCGGTCTCGGCAACCCCCAACCTGGCATAGCTCAATGCCGCCGAGTCACCGTTTTCAGCCGCTCCGAATCGCGGCAGTACACCACCATCCCGCCAGGGCATCGCCGCCAGCCGCGGGTCATTACCTGCAACGAGTTTATGGGTGCGAAAGCGTTGGTAGAGATAGCGCCCTATGGCCTGCACCGCGGCACCGCGATCCCGAGCCAGTTCCACGGTGCCCTTGTTGGCCAGCACATTGGCCAGGAACGCGGTGTGCACGTCAGCGTGCGGTGTTCGCGCGGGCTCCGCGTGGCCAAGTGCAGCGAGCGCGAGCGCTATCTGCTCGGGCTCCACGGCGGTTTCCTGTTCGCGTAGTCGGGCGAACAGCTCAGCCCTGACGGATTCAGCCACGTTTGCCTCCCCTGCGTCGGCGTGCCGCATACTGACGCATAAATGTGCCTCCGCCTTCCGGTGCCGGGACGTCGCGCTGGCCGGTCCAGCCGCCCGCAAAGGGCAGGCGGCGAAACGCGCCCCGGCGTTTGCCCAGCAGGCCGAGCACGCTTATAGTCCAGCCGGTGAGACTGCGGTAGAGGCCTGGATGGCGCAGCAACCACGCGTGCAACCGCAGCCCGTTGCGCCAGCGGGCCGGTTTCAACTGCTGCACGCTCTCGTCCTGCCGCAGGTCGCGTAGCAGGTCCGGCAGCGGAATATTCGCCGGACAGACCTCCGCGCAGCGGCCACAGCTGGTGCAGGCGTTGGGCAGATGGTGCGCCTGCTCCAGTGACGTGAGCAGCGGCGTCAACACCGAACCCATCGGGCCTGGATAGACCCAGCCGTAAGCGTGTCCACCGACGCCAATGTAAATGGGACAGTGGTTGAGGCAGGCGCCACAGCGAATGCAGTCAAGCATTTCACTGTAGTCGCTGGCGAGGATATCGCTGCGCCTGTTGTCCAGCAGGATGATATGGGTTTCCAGAGGGCCATCCACATCGTCCTCTCGGCGCGGGCCCGTGTAAAAGCTGGTATAACAGGTCTGTGGCTGTCCTGTAGCGGAGCGCACCAGCAGGCGCTGCAGTGCCATGGCATCTTCGGCGCGAGGCAGTACGCGCTCGAAGGTTGTGCAGACGATCAACACCGGCGGCAGGTTGGCGCAGAGATCGCCGTTACCCTCGTTGGTGACCAGCATGCTGGTGCCGTGCTCGGCGATCAGCGCGTTGGCCCCGATAATGCCGACGTCTGCAGCGAGAAACTGCTCGCGCAACACCCCCCGCGCTTCTTCAACGACTTCGCTTACCGTCTCGAGTTCGCGGTCTCCCAGCTTGTGTTTGTCGAGGAACAGCTGGCGGATTTCCGCCAGCGATTTGTGCAGTGCCGGTCCGACGATGTGACTGGGCGTCTCGCCCGCCTGCTGGATGATGTACTCACCCAGGTCAGTTTCCAGCACGTCCAGCCCTGCCTTGAGCAGGAGTTCGTTGAGGCCGGTTTCCTCTGTGACCATCGATTTGCCTTTGGCCACGCGTCGGGCGTTGTGCGCCTGGCAGATCGAGAGCACCTTGCTGTTGAGTTGCTCTGCGTTGGCGACAAAGTGCACCTGGTTGCCGTGCTGTACGGCTGCCTCCTCAAACTGCTCCAGATAATGACTGAGATGAGTCATGGTGTGACGCCGCACCCGTTTCATGTGTGCGCGCAGGGCGTCGAAATCGCCATAGGCACTGGCGGCTGCGTCCCGCGCCAGGGGCAGGAACTGACCGATGAGCGAGCGCCGCTGTGCTTTGTCTTCCTCCAACAGGGCAGCACTTGAGGCCTGCAGGAACTCATTGCTGGCGAGCTTCATTCCCGACCCTCTCCGATGCCGGGGCCGCGAGGATCACCGGCGAGCAACTCGGCAACATGCCGGAACTCCAGCTTGAGGCCTCGACGGCGGGCGCGGCCGGAAAGGTGCAGCAGACAGCCCAGATCGCCGGCGGCCACTATAGTCGCCCCGGAAGCGACCGCATTGTCCAGCTTGTCATCGGCCATCTTCGCGGAAATTTCGGGCATGCGCGCGCAGAAGGTGCCGCCAAAACCGCAGCAGACCTGGTTCTGGCTCAGCTCACTCACCTGCACACCACATTGCTCCTGTAGTAGCTGCCGCGGTTGCTGGTGCACACCGAGCTCGCGCAGAGCGGCGCAGCTGTCGTGGTAGGTGACGGCACTCTCCAGTGGCTTGTGCCGCGGCGCGGGCAGCCGCGCCACTTCAGTCAGGAAACGCGTCAGCTCCCAGGTTTTTGCGGACAGCGCCAGGGCGCGCTGGTGCCACTCCCCCTCAAACAGCGCCGGGTAGTGGTGGCTGAGCATGCCTGCGCAGGAGCCGGAGGGTACGACGACGTAGTCAAAAGGCTCGAAGGCTTCGATGACGGCACGTGCAACCGGCACCGCCGCATCGACTTCACCGCTGTTGTAGGCAGGTTGGCCACAGCAGGTTTGCTGCTCCGGCACGGTGACGCGGCAGCCCGCGCGTTCCAGCAGTCGTATTGCCGAGAAGCCGACCGATGGGCGCATCAGATCCGCGAGGCAGGTGACCATCAAGGCGACGTCCCGTCTCTGCCGGCTGCGCTTGCGTTTCGGGTGTGGCTTGTCCATTCGGGGCGCGTGCTCCTTGTCGCCTTGGGCGGCGGTCGTTCCGGGCGTTGGCGAACGCCGAGTATAACGAATTTGTGCTTATGGCGCCGCGCGGGATATCGGTTGATCAGGCCAGAAGCATCAGCATGCCCGCCGTCAACAACAGTACCAGAGCGGCGCTGACCGCCAGCGCCAGCGGCTGCCGAGACTCCAGCATCGTGATCAGCACCGCAGTCATGTCACTGCGGCTGCTGCCAGAGAGTAGCGACTCGACCGCTCCCCAGCGCGTAGTATCGAATGCCGGTCGATGGCGGCTGCCGATGTCGACCTGCACCCCTTCGATGCGCAGGAAGCGGGGGTGTCGCTGAATCTGAATGCCGTTGCCCGCATGGTAGACGCCGCGGTGATCAACGAGTACAAGCAGGGGCCCTAGCAGGCCGATGTACCCACGGGTCCGCGCGCGGCGTAGCGTGCCGCGTTGCGCTGCGTCCATGGGTTTCAACCACTCTACCTCGTTGATGCGCGGCCCGAGCAGCGGCGCATGGCGGCCGCGCTCAGCAGCAAATACCCGCTGTCGGCCGTACTGCCAGAGGCCAAAACAGGCCGCCAGTGCGCTGAGCACCAGCAACAGGCCCCGCCCGCTGTGCAGCGCCGTGGCTCGCAGCTGCAACGCCCGGCCGCGCTGTGCCGCACGCTCGGTCAGCGCCTGAGACTGCAGCGCCTTACCTGCGGCGCCATCGGCAGCGAAGCGCAACAGCGCGTTGTCGCCGGCGCGCAAAAGCAGCATGCGGTCCCCCCAGGGCACCAGCGTCATCGATGCAGCCGCCGAGGGTGGGAGGACGGGGGGTAGTGCGTTCCACTGGCTGTCGAAGCGGAACACGCCGCGCTGGCCGCTGCCGGCGTTCTCCAGTACCACCCACCAGAAAGAGCCTGCGCGGGCGAAATCCTGAACCCTGTCGAGCTCTGCTGCCAGCGCGGCTTCCGGCAACAGCAGAAGTTCATCCAATTGCTGGGCGAATGCGCTGGGCTCGTAGCGGAACACGCTCAGCGCGGGGCCGGCGGCGCTACTGCTGAGCAGGAGTCCGTCGTGAATACGCAAGGTCGGGTTTGCCGGCAGCGACGCCTTTCCTTCGGCGATGGTATTGCCGACGCCATCGACCCGCCAAAGCCTGCCGCCGACGCTGTCGGCGAGCACCAGGTGACGGCTGTTGGGCACGCGTACCATGGCATCCGCCCGCCAGTGGCCCTGGTCACCCGCAAAGGCCCGACACTGTTTGTCCGCGATCGTGCAGCGATACAGGTTGCCGCCCTCGGTGGTTGCAACCCGAACCAGCAAGCGTTCGCTGTTCAGCCAAAGCAGTTTTTCAATGGGTGCAGTGAGACCCAGTTCCGTGGCGCTGATAACACCCAGCTGTGCACCTGACCGGTCATGGTGCAGTAGCAGCCTGGACGTTGCCAGCATCAGCTCACCGGATTCACTGGTGGCTGCGGCCTGCAGAGTGGGCAGCGCCGGCGGCGGTGGCAGCAGTTGTTCCAGGGCATCCAGTGCAAACAGCAGGCAGAGCGTGAGCAGTGCGACGGCGAGTGCGACGTGTGCGCGCCGCGCCGCCTGCCGGGCACGCTCTGCTGCGGGGGCGGGTGCCCGATAGGGCTTGAGTGTATAGGGATTGGGGCCCCAGCGCGCATGGCCGGGTGAGGCCGGGGTCCGTATCGGCCGACGGTGACCCGGCGCGGCCGCGGTGGCAGCGCGCGCCAGAGGGGCCGCTTCGAGGTGTGCCTGCAGGCCGAGACCGCGCATCCGCACGAACCACGCGGCCGCTGCCTTCTGCTCAAGGCTGCGCCGCAGAGTGACCGTGTCACCGCTGAAGAAGCGCTCGACACGCGCCGGATCGCGTATCTGGAAAAGTTGGCCAAAGTGCCTGCGCGCGGTGGCGGGGTCCGTGCCGGGTAGAATTTTCCCCGAGAAGGTGAGGTTAAAGCGCTTCACACCAGTATTGGATCCCAGCGGTTGAGGTCTCTCAGGCAATGTTTGGTCTCCAGCCCTGCTACAGGATTCGGGGTGCGCGGGCTAGGCGATGGCCACCTCTTCGAAGGTGAGTCCGGCGCGTGAGGTCAGCCGCTCCAGCAGATGTTCGCCCAGCGCAGAGGCGGGTGTCCAGAAACCGCCCGCACAGGTCAGGGGATCCTCCGCGAGGCTTAGCGCAGACTCGGCGAGCATGCGGGCAGTAGAGCCATAGCCCGGGTCGAGCGTGCCGGCGACGCGAACCCGCAGGTCACAGTTGCTGTCCTGCGGGTGCACACCGTGGAAGAACAGCTCGTAGTGACCGGCTTCGCGCTGTGCCCGATCTGGGCCTTCTCCCGGTTTCGGCAGGAACCGCTGCAGCAGTTTACGGCCGGGCGCGGTCGACAGGCCGAGCATCACGCCACCCATGGCGAGGGTGTTGCGCAGAGCCTGCGCGCGCGAGCTGCAGAGCTGTGCCTCGTCAAAACGGAAATCGTCGCCCCAGGGTTTGCCCAGCAGGTAGTGGCTGCGGCGCACAACGCGCCCATTAATGGCGGCCATGATGAAAGGGCAGGTCCAGCGCTGGAAGTCGGGGTCATAGCGCGCCACCGTCTGGTCGCGCTCATCCGGGCCCGTGGTGCCGGCAGGGCAGAGAGAGTAGGGGTCAGCCAACAGGGCCCGCACGCTTTTGTCCCGGCGCGCTTCGTCAAGCACTGTGAGCATGCTGGCCACGGTGCCGCCACTGGCCGTACCGCGGTTGCGGCCGACGCGGGACTTCACGTGGCATGCAGGCACACCGTGCTGCGCAAGCATCTGGCGTTGCAGGAACCAAGTGCCCATGTCCGAGGGTATCGAGTCGAAGCCGCAACTGTGAACAATGCGTGCCCCACTGGCAGCGGCCGCGGCCTGATAGGTCGGTATGACGCGCGCCATCCACTGAACCTCACCCGTGAGGTCACAGTAGTGTGTGCCGCTTTCGGCGCAGCTGGCCACCAGCGCTGTCCCGTAGCGGGCGTAGGGCCCCACGGTACTGCAGATGACCCGGCTGCGGGCAACCATCGCATTCAGGCTCCGCTCATCACCGCTGTCTGCCACAACCAGCGGGATTTCTGCGCCGCCGGTGCAGTCCAGCAGGGACTGTTGTACGGCTCGCAGTTTCGCCTCGCTGCGACCACCCAGTGCCCAGCGCAGGGTTCCGTCGCCGCCGCAGGTGGTGGCAAGGTATTCCGCCACCAGCTGTCCCGTAAAACCCGTCGCTCCCCAGAGAATGATGTCGAACTCGCGTTGCGCGTTTGTCATGGGGTCATGTCCTGTGTAGGCCTCAGTGAATGCCGTGCATCATTTTTCTCAGCAGCGGTGCCAGCAGAAACTGCACCACCGCCACGCCGATGCCAACGTAGAACAGCGTGGTAAACAGCTCCGTGTAGGTCGCCAGCGCCGTTGCCACGTCACCCACACCCGCCTGCAGGTCCAGAGCGGCGAGTTTCGAAAGCTGTGCTGCTACGTGTTGTGAGTAAGCGGTGGCGAGGAACCAGGCGCCCATCATGACACCTACAACGCCGGGCACCGACAGTTTGGTCACTGCCGACAGGCCGACCGGCGACAGGCAGAGCTCGCCGGCAGTGTGCAGCAGATAGGCCAGCACCATCCAGTAACCGATGACCAGGCCGGCCTCATTCGGGGAAGCAGCGCCTACCACCAGGGCACCAAATCCGAGGCCGGCGAACCCGACGCCGAGGCCGAACTTCACCGGCGTAGAGGGTTCAATGCCGCGCCGTCCCATCACAGTCCACAGCCAGGCGAAAACCGGCGCCAGCATGAAAATAAAGAACGAATTGAAAAAGCCGAACTGGGAAGCGGTGAAGTTGATGCCGAAGACAGTGCGATCCATGACACGGTCGGCGTACAGCGTCATCGAGGCGGCGCTTTGCTCGAACAGTGACCAGAACACGACGCTGCAGATGGTCAGCGCAACCAGTACCAGCATGCGGCTGCGCTCTACGGGTTGGCAGCGATACGCGATAAACCAGGCCAGGCCCAGCAGCACAATTACCGCGAGCACGTTGAGTAACACACCCACCGCGCCGTGGAACTGCAGCATCTGCCAGGCCGCAACGACGCCGCTGCCCGCGCCCAGGTAGATGGCCCACTCCTTGTTCACGCCGGGCAGAACACGTTCCTGGAGACGTTCAGGCACCGGTGGTTCGGCATAACCTCGCAGGTGTTTCTGACCGTGCAGGAAAGTCACCAGACCGAACAGCATACCGATACCGGCGACGCCGAATCCGTAGCCCCAGCCATAGGTTACGCCCAGATAACCACACACGAGCGTCGCCGTGAGTGCGCCGAGGTTGATGCCCATGTAAAAAATGGTAAAACCGGCGTCCCGGCGCGGATCATCAATGGCGTAGAGGCGGCCGACAAGGGTCGAAATGTTCGGCTTGAGGAAACCCACACCGACCACAATCAGGGCCAGGGAAAAGTAAAAGACCTGCAGCGCCCGGTCGTCGCGAACGACCGTTTCACCCACCAGCCGTGCCTGTTCGCCCTCAAAGGCCATACCTAGATGGCCGAGCACCAGTAACAGGCCTCCGAAGACCACCGATTTGCGCATGCCCAGGTAGCGGTCGGCCAGCAGCCCGCCGATCACTGGCATGGCATAGACCAGCGCCGCATAGCCCCCAAGTACTTCAAGGCCGTTGGCATCCGAGAACAGATGATACTTGGTGAGGTAGAGCAGCAGGAGATATTTCATGCCGTAGAACGAGAAGCGCTCCCACAGCTCGGTGGCGAAACAGACGTACAGCCCGCGGGGGTGCCCGAAAAAGGCGGTGTCATCTGCGGAGGTGGGCGTCACTGTTATTGTCATTCCACGGGTTCCTGCTGGCGAGAGGCATTGGCTTGCGTGTGTGACAGGAGAATACCACTCCTGTTGGTGGTTTGCGCAGCCCCTCGAGCGCAGTCGCTGGTGCCGATGCGACTACCTTAGTGCATGCTCTGCGCAAAGCGACTATGCTTTCCGCTTTCTGTGTCAATTCCCGGAGCTTTCATGACATCACCACTCGCTTCCGTGGCCGCCGTGTGTGGCTTGAGCGCCTGTCTTGCCTGGTCGTACAGCGCTGCAGCGCTCACCGTCGATGAGCAGGTTCAGAAGGACCTGCACTTCCATATCGCTGAGCTGGCACAGGATGCCTATGCCGGGCGAGAGCCCGGTACACCCGGCGAGGAGATGACCATCGACTGGCTGGTCGAGCACTTTGCCGCGCTCGGGGCAATGCCGGGCAACGGTGACAGCTGGCTGCAGGAGGTCGCCATCACGGCAGTGACCACAGATCCTGCAGCGGTACTGGCGATACGCGGTGACGATTTCAACGCCGACTGGTCCTATGGCGAGCAGATGATGGTGGCCACGCAGCAGCAGGTGGCCACCACCGGTATCGAAAACTCCGAGCTGGTGTTTGTTGGCTACGGTATCAATGCGCCAGAGCGAGGCTGGAACGATTACGCCGGTATTGATGTGCGGGGCAAAACAGTGGTCATCCTGATCAATGACCCCGGATTCGCAACCCAGGACCCGGCGCTGTTCAACGGCAACGCCATGACCTACTACGGACGCTGGGACTACAAATACGCGGAAGCGGCGCGGCAGGGCGCTGCTGCTGCACTGATCGTGCATGAAACCGACGCCGCCGCCTACCCCTGGGAGGTGGTGCGCAACAGCTGGTCGGGCGCCAAGATTGGCCTGACGGCGGAGAATCGTCACCGCGACAAGCTGGCAGTGGAGGGCTGGATTCCCCTGCAGCAGGCGCAGGCACTGTTCGCGGCGGCGGGTCGCGACTACATGCAAGACAAGGCCGCGGCAGCCAGGGCTGGCTTCCGGGCGCTGCCCCTGGGCGCGTTGACGGCTTCCGTCACGCTGAGCAATACCCTCGCAGATCGTATATCCCACAATGTTGCGGCATTGATTCCCGGTTCCAGCCACCCCGATGAGGTGATTATCTACACCGCCCACTGGGATCATCTGGGTGTGCGCCCAGCGGATGACGGTGACAATATCTACAACGGCGCCAGTGACAACGCATCAGGCGTTGCCGGGCTGCTCGCGCTGGCGCGGCAGTTCCTGCAGGACGGGGCCCGGCCTGAGCAGTCCCTGCTGTTCCTCGCGGTGACGGCAGAGGAGTCGGGGCTCTTGGGGTCAAAGTACTACGCGCAGAATCCCCTGTTTGCGCCAGAGAAAACCGTGGCCAACTTCAACATGGACAACATTGCCGCCGGTAACCTCGGGCGTACCCGCGATGTCGCGGTGGTGGGTTATGGCAACAGCGAGTTGGAGGATTACCTGCTACGCGCCGCCCAGCGGCAGGGTCGGGTTGTGGTGCAGGAGCCCTATCCGGAAAAGGGCTCCTACTACCGCTCCGATCATTTCTCACTCGCGCAGGTGGGTATTCCGGCACTCTATCTCACCAATGCCACGGACAGCATTGAGCACGGCAAGGCCTGGGGTGATGCCCGGTTGCGCGATTATGTCGCCAATCACTACCACAAGCCTTCCGACGAGTATGATCCCGCCTGGGATTTGAGCGGCGCCGCCCAGGAAGTCCTGTTGCTGCTGGAGATGGGCCGGGAGCTGGTCTCCAACCGCGATTTCCCCGAGTGGCGCGATGGGGTGGAGTTCAAGGCGGCGCGCGAGGCGTCCCTGGCAAAGTAGGTCAGCGTCCGCTGCCGCGTTGCCACAGCAGGTCCGGCTTCGGGGTTTCCGCAGTACTGGGCGGTAGCAGCGGGTAGCTGACCCGGGGCGGCTCGCCAGTCAGCGACGCGAGGAAGGCCGTTATCTGACGGATTTCCTGCGTGTTCAGTTCCGCCCCCAGCTGCGAGCGGCCCATGATGGCAACGGCTTCCTCCAGGCTCCAGACCGCGCCGGAGTGAAAGTAGGGGGCGGTCAGCGCGACGTTGCGCAGCGGTGCCGCGCGGAATACGTACTCATCCGAGGCGGTGCGGGTGACAGCAAAGCGCCCCTTGTCGCCCACCGGCAGGATGTCGGCGCCGGGCTTCGCGATGAGGCCAAACGGGAAATAGTGTTGTCCGCCGAGATTCACTCCTGTGTGACAGGCGGCACAGCCCTTGTCCATGAACAGCGCCAGGCCGGTTTTTTGCTCCTCGCTCAGGGCCGTATCGTCGCCCAGCAGATACCTGTCGAATGCCGAGCCGGGTGTGGTCAGGGTAGTTTCAAAGGCCTCGATGGCCAGCGCCATGTTCTCGAAGCTGACCGGATTCGGTTCGCCGGGAAAGGCCCTGCGGAAGCGTTCAACGTAGGCCGGCATGCTGTTCAGCGTGGCGGTTACGCGCTCGGGTGTGCTGCTCATCTCGACGCTCGCCTGCACCGGGCCCTTGGCCTGTTCTGCGAGATCGGCAGCGCGGCCATCCCAGAACTGAGCGGCGTTGAAGACCGCATTGAATACGGTGGGTGAGTTGCGCGGCCCACGCTGCCAGCCATGCCCAATGGATGTGGGTAGATAGTCGTGGCCGCCGAAGCCCACATTGTGGCAGGTGTTGCAGCTGATCAGGTGACTGGCTGAAAGTCTGGGCTCGAAGAACAGCATCTTGCCCAGTTCAACCTGATCCTCGTTCAGCGACCGGGTGGCCGGATCCCCGACTGCGGGAATCGGATTGAACAGATCATTGGCACGATCGCGCAGGGGTTCCGCACCGGCACAGGGAATCAGCATGAGTGCGGCGAGCAGGAGTCCAGTCGCAGGGACTGCCCGGTAGGTGGATACAGGCGGCATGGTCGTTCCTCACTGTGTTCTGTATGAGAACCATAGTGGGGGCACCTGCGGGCGCGGGCAAGTGTATCGCCACCCGAGCTTGATGCAGATCAAATCAGCGGCGCGTGATCGTAAATGGAGACCACGACTGACTCACGGGCATCAGTTCCAGTGCGTTGACATTGAGGTGCGGCGGGAGTGTTGCCAGCCAGAACACAGTCTCGGCAATGTCCTCCGGCTGTATCGGGTCGGCGCCCGCGTACAACGCGTCATAGGCAGCCTGGTCGCCGCCGGTGCGCACCAGTGTGAATTCGCTCTCCGAGAGCCCCGGTGCCAGGCAGCTGACGCGCACGCCGCTGCCCTGCAGGTCGCTGCGCAACGCCAGTGAGAACTGTTCCACGAAGGCCTTGCTGCCGCAATACACATTGCCACCGGGGTAGGGCCAGTGACCGGCGACAGAGCCGATATTGATGATGCTGGTGCCTCTGCCGCGTGCTACCAGTCGTGGCAGCAGGGCATGAGTTACCGTAGTCAGCCCCTTGATGTTGGTGTCGATCATCCGGTGCCACTGCTCCAGATCGCAGTCCTGGGCCGGCGCAGTGCCCAACGCAAGCCCCGCATTGTTGACCAGGACATGCACATCGCTGAAGGGCTCGGGCAGCGCCGCCACCGCCGCCTGCACCGCAGGGGTCTCCCGAACATCGAGGCACACGCTGTGCACGGCACACCGCGTTTCGAGTTCAGCCTGCAGTGCGTCCAGGCGCTCTAGACGGCGGCCGCAGAGAACAAGGTTCCAGCCTGCCTCGGCGAAGCGACGCGCACAGGCGCGGCCAAAGCCGGAGGTGGCGCCGGTGATGAAAGCGGTGTTGGACATACGTTAAACCTGCTCCTGAATGAGGCCGCCTCAGGCGGCGACGGCACGCGCCTGGACGCGGGCTGGCGTGTGGTTGCGGATGACGGTGCAGATCGTCTGCGGGTCGTTCAGCCGTTTGATGTCGGCAAACAGTGCCGCCGCCTGCGGGTAATAGTGACGCAGGTAACCCAGCCATTGCTTGACCGGCCCCGCAGCGTGCCGTTCCGCGCACTCCAGGCGCTTCTGCTGAGCGAAGCCCTGCAGCAGTTCGGCGATATCCAGCCAGTCCAGTGCCGGGGTGTCGACGCCATTGGCGGCGGCACGCACCAGACGAGGCAGATCGGGTCGACAGAGCACGCCCCGACCCAGCATGAGGTCCTCGCAGCGGCTCGCCGCGCGCGCGCGATGGCTGTCGTCCGGGCTCCAGATTTCGCCGTTGGCGATGACCGGGAAATCCACCAGTTCAACCGCCCGTGCAATCTCGTCCCACCAGGCTGGCGGTTTGTAACCATCGCTGCGGGTGCGCGCGTGAATGGCGAGTTCGTCCACCCCCGCATCGGCCAGCGCGCGAACATTATCGAGAAACGGCGACCGGTCTTCGAAGCCCAGCCGAATCTTGGCCGTGACCGGGGTGTTGGCGGGTACCGCCCGGCGCACGGCCGCTGCAATGGAGCCCACGCGCAGCGGTTCCCGCAGTAGCACGGCGCCGCCGTCAGAGCGGTTGACGGTTTTTGCCGGGCAGCCGAAGTTGATGTCGATACCCGGAGCGCCGAGTTCCGCGGCCCGTACCGCGTTGTCTGCCATCGGCTGCGCCTGTCCACCCAGCAACTGCAGGAAAACCGGTACTCCTGCCGGAGTCCTGCCGCCCTGGCGCAGTTCCGGGCAGAGGCGATGGAAGACCCGGGGCGGCAGCAGGCGGTCGCTGACCCGCACGAATTCAGTGACGCAGCGGTCAAGTCCACCGATTTGCGTCAGCAGGGCGCGCATGCCGGCGTCGATAACGCCTTCCATGGGGGCGAGAATCAGTCGCACATCAAGTCTCCGGTTAACGGGGTAGTATAGCGCTGCCGCCACCGACGGTTAAGCCCGTTCGTGGTGTCGACCCGGCGTATTGCACGTTGGCGCCTCACCGGCAAGATGATTTATGATGCGACCGTCATTGAACGCTGGAAGCGAGTGTGCGCGAAGACGAGCTTTTTATGCAGGGTGTGGAGTTGATGCTGTTCGGTGTCAGCGCCGTGGTGATTTTTCTCTCCTTGCTGGTTGTGGTCATCGGGCTCGCATCGCGCGTGATTCTACGTTTTTTTCCGCAACCCGCACCGTCAGTGCCCGACCGGCAGGGCCAAACTGTGTCCGGCCCGGTGGCGTCTGACGCACAGCCACTGGATGCAGAGCGGATTGCGGTCATCACTGCCGCTGTGCATCAACACCGCCAACGCCGCCGCACCGGCTGAGGCTTTCCCAGGAGAGACACCGCATGGCTGAGAATAAACGCCCTTTGGGCATCACCGACGTGGTTCTGCGCGATGGCAACCAGTCACTGCTGGCGACGCGGGTACGCCTGGAGGACATGTTGCCGGTCGCAGCGGAGATGGACACCGTCGGTTTCTGGTCTGTGGAAACCTGGGGTGGGGCGACGTTCGATGCCTGTATCCGTTACCTGGGAGAGGATCCCTGGGAGCGCATTCGCGAATTCAAAAAAGCCATGCCCAACACGCGCCAGCAAATGCTGCTGCGTGGCCAGAACATTCTCGGCTACAGGCACTACGCCGATGACGTCGTGGAGCGCTTCGTGGAGCGGGCCGCCGTCAACGGTGTGGATGTGTTCCGCGTGTTCGACGCCATGAATGACATGCGCAACATCGAGGTGGCGTTGAAGGCGGTCAAGGCTGTCGAACGCCATGCCCAGGGCACCATTTCCTACACGCTGAGCCCTGTGCACACGCTGGAGGCCTGGGTCGACCAGGGCAAGCGCATCGAGGATATGGGCGCCGACTCCATTGCCATCAAGGACATGGCGGGGCTGTTGCGCCCCTACACCGGCTACGAACTGGTGCGCCGGCTCAAGGAAAGCTGCGCGATACCCATTCACATGCAGTGTCACGCCACCACCGGGCTGTCGACTGCGACCATATTGAAATGCGTGGAGGCGGGCATCGACAACGTGGATACCTCGATCTCGTCGATGTCGATGACCTACGGGCACTCGCCCACCGAGTCGGTTGTCGCGATACTGCAGGGTACCGAGCGGGATACCGGCCTCGACCTGGAAAAGCTGGCGGACATCGCCAACTACTTTCGCGGCGTGCGCAAGAAGTACGCAGCTTTTGAGGGGTCGCTGCGCGGCGTGGATGCGCGCATTCTCGTGGCCCAGGTTCCGGGTGGCATGCTGACCAACATGGAAAACCAGCTGCGGGAACAGGGCGCGCTGGATCGCATGGACGAAGTGCTGGAGGAGATACCCAAAGTGCGCGAGGACCTGGGCTTCATTCCGCTGGTCACGCCCACCTCGCAGATTGTGGGCACCCAGGCCGTGCTCAATGTCCTCACCGGCGAGCGCTACAAGTCCATATCGCGCGAAACGGCCGGTGTGCTCAAGGGCGAATACGGCGCCACCCCGTCAGCGGTCAACGCTGCACTGCAGCAGCGGGTTCTTGAGGGCAAGGAGGTGATCATCTGCCGTCCTGCGGATCTGCTGGAGCCGGAACTGGATGCATTGTCTGCCGAGTTGCGCGCCCTGGCGGAGGAGAAGGGCATCACCCTCGCGAGCGGCGAGCAGGCCGTTGACGACGTTCTGACCTATGCCCTGTTTCCCCAGATTGGCCTGCGCTTCCTCGAACACCGCGGCGATCCTGCGGCCTTCGAACCCGCGCCGGGCACAGCGCCCCCGGCGCAGGGGGAAGAGCCGTCACCCAGGGAGAAGGGAAAAGAGCCATCAGCCTCTGGTGCCGCTGCGGCAGACGCGGGCGTGTACACGGTGCGTGTCAATGGGCAATCCTACGTGGTAGAAGTCAGTGCCGGTGGCGAGCTGGAGCGTGTGCGTGAATCAGCGACGCCGGCATCCGCCGGCCGGCCTGCGGCCGAACCAGCCGCCGCGTCAGGCAGCGCCCCGGTGCCGGCGCCGTTGGCCGGTAACATCTTCAAGGTGAGTGTGCAGGTGGGTGACCGGGTCACCGCGGGTCAGGTCATCGTGCTGCTGGAGGCCATGAAGATGGAGACCGAAGTGCGTGCACCGCAGGACGGCACGGTCGCGAGTGTTGACGTCAAGGCCGGCGATGTCGTTGCGGTTGGCGACACACTGATCACCCTGGCCTGACGCCGATGGAGAACCTGTTGCGTCTGTGGGACTCCACCGGACTGGCTCATTTCCAGGTGGGTCAGGTGGTGATGATAGGCATTGGCTTGCTCTTGCTGTTCCTGGCCATTCGCAAGCAGTTCGAGCCGCTGTTGCTGGTACCGATCGGCTTTGGCGGTGTGCTCGCCAATATCCCCGGCGCCGGCCTCGCGTATTCCGCGGCGGAAAATGCGCTGCACAGCACGGACCCGGTTGTGCTCGCGGAGATGGCGCGGCTGTTGGGGCAATCGGCAGCCGTCGACGCAGAATCACTGCTGCGCGCGCTTGGTCTCGCCGCGCCTGCGCTGCAACTCGCAGCCCAGAGCGCGGCAGAAGCTGCGGGTTTCAGTGATGGCATGTTGTACACATTTTACCGCGTGGCGATTGCCAGTGGCGTAGCGCCCCTGGTGATTTTCATGGGGGTGGGTGCGATGACCGATTTCGGTCCGCTGCTGGCCAATCCACGCACGCTCTTTCTGGGCGCTGCCGCGCAATTCGGTATTTTCGCGACCGTGCTCGGGGCCGTCGGCCTGAGTACCCTGGGAGTGATGGATTTCACGCTTGCGGACGCCGCCGCCATCGGCATTATCGGCGGCGCTGATGGTCCCACGGCGATCTACGTCGCCAGCCTGCTGGCACCGGATCTGCTCGGACCGATCGCTGTGGCAGCCTATTCCTACATGGCACTGGTACCCCTGATCCAGCCGCCGATCATGCGCGCGCTCACCACCCAGGCGGAGCGCGAAATCGTCATGACACAGCTGCGCCAGGTATCACAGCGGGAGAAAATCGTGTTTCCCCTCATGCTGCTCATTCTGGTTGCGCTTCTGCTGCCGGCGGCGGCGCCGCTGCTCGGCATGTTCTGTTTCGGCAACCTGATGAAAGAGTGTGGTGTGGTGAAGCGCCTGAGCGATGCTGCGCAGAACGCGCTGATCAACATCACGACCATCTTCCTCGGTCTGTCGGTGGGGTCCAAACTGGTCGCTGACAAGTTTCTGGATATCGAGACCCTGGGCATCATGTTGCTCGGCGTGCTCGCGTTCGCCATTGGTACGGCCTCCGGCGTGCTGATCGCGAAGCTGATGAACCGGTTTGGCAGTCATCCCCTCAATCCGCTGATCGGTTCCGCCGGCGTTTCTGCGGTGCCGATGGCGGCCCGGGTCAGCAACCGCCTGGGTCTGGAGGCCAACCCCAGCAACTATCTGCTGATGCATGCGATGGGTCCCAACGTCGCCGGTGTCATCGGCTCGGCCGTGGCGGCGGGCGTGATGATCAGCCTGGTTGGCGGCTAGGCTGTGTCGGCTGGCCTGCCGTTGCCACGGCGGCAGCCCGAGAATTGGTGCGCGCAGGATTAATTTTGTACACTGCGCGCTTGTGAACTGGTGAGTCTGAGAGCGCATGAACCCCAATTACCTTGATTTTGAACAGCCCATCGCCGAGCTTGAGGTCAAGATTGAAGAACTGCAGCTCGTGGGCACCGATGCCGATATCAACATCAGCGAAGAGATTCGCACCCTGCGCGAAAAAAGCGCCAAGCTCACCGAGAAGATCTACGCCAATCTGAGCCCCTGGGATATCGTCAAGGTGGCGCGCCACCCCCGACGCCCGTACACGCTGGATTACATCTCACGCCTGTTTACTGACTTCGACGAACTGCACGGTGATCGTCATTTCGGCGACGATCGCGCCATTGTTGGCGGTACTGCGCGTCTTAACGGTCGCCCGGTCATGGTGATCGGGCAGGAAAAGGGCCGCACGGTCAAAGACAAGGTGCTGCGCAACTTCGGCATGCCCAAGCCCGAGGGGTACCGCAAGGCGCTGCGTCTCATGACCATGGCTGAGCGCTTCAAATTGCCGGTGATCACGCTGATCGACACGCCGGGAGCCTATCCGGGAATCGACTCCGAGGAACGCGGCATCAGTGAAGCGATAGCGCAGAACCTCGCTGTGATGTCGCGGCTTGCCACGCCGATCATCTGTGTGGTGATCGGCGAAGGGAGTTCTGGCGGTGCGCTGGGGATCGGCGTCGGCGATCACCTGGCGATGCTGCAGTATGCGACCTATTTCGTGATCTCTCCCGAGGGTTGTGCCAACATCATCTGGAAAAGCACCGCCAATGCGCCCGAGGCGGCGGCTGCGATGGGCGTCACCTCCAAGGTCCTGCAGGATCTGGGTATTGTCGACGCGACCATTCCTGAGCCCATGGGGGGCGCGCACCGCAATGTCGACCTGATGGCGGAGCGCATACAGGCTCACCTCATCAAGGAACTGGATCGCCTCGAGCAGTCCCCGCTGGAGGATATGCTTGAACGCCGCTACCAACGCCTGATGTCCTACGGCAACTGAGTGCGCTGCAGCCCGGTGTTGTGGCCGCGCCCCTGACCCCGCCTGACGACGACCCACTGGGCGCAGCACTGGCAGCCTGGCGAGGAGCCCGCCGCTGGCTGGTGGCTTTCAGCGGCGGGCTGGATTCCACGGTGTTGCTGCATGCGCTGTGTTCCCGACGCGTCCATGCGTCAACACCGCCGATTATCGCGGTGCATATCAATCACCAGCTCCATGCGGATGCAGGGCGCTGGCAGTCCTGTGCAGAAGCGCTTTGTGCCTCGCTGGGCGTACCACTGGAGGTCCGCACCGTCAGGGTCCGGCGAACCGGGGGCGGTCTCGAGGCCGCGGCCCGCGAGGCACGCTATGCCGCCCTGGAGTCGCTGGTCGGGGAGGGCGATGTCATGTTTTTTGCTCACCACCAGGACGACCAGGTGGAAACGGTCTTGCTGCGCTGGCTGCGCGGCGCCGGTTTGCGTGGACTGCAGGGCATGCCGGCGCAGCGTCCATTGGGCCGAGGGCAGTTGGCCAGACCGCTGCTCGAGCAGCCGCGTGGTGCGCTGGAGGCTTATGCCGCAGAGCACGCCCTGAACTGGATTGAAGATCCATCCAATACCGATACCTCGCTGGACCGCAACTACCTGCGGCACGAGATCCTGCCCGCCATCGCACGCCGCTGGCCTGCCTATCGCGGCAGTATCGCGCGTTCGGCGCGACAGTTGGGGGCAGCGGAAAGCGTGCTGGACGGTCTGTTACCGGCGCCACGTCGGCTGGTCAGCGTACTCGGTGATCCCGGGATCGATGTACAGGAGCTGCTGGCACTGCCGGACGCGACCGCCAGCATGGCGCTGCGCGGCTGGCTGGGCGGTCTGGGCTTGCCGCTGCCCCCCGCCGCCAGCCTGGCCGAGTTTCTGCGCCAGCTGCGCGCGGGAGCCGGTGGCCCGCTACTTGCCTGGCAGGAACACAGGCTGTGTCGTTTCGGATCTGGCGTGTTTCTGCTGCCCGCTGCCGGAGAGCGCAGTCCGGCGGGTGCACAGCTGATGCCCGGTGGGACACTGACACTGGCGGGGGGCGGGGAGTTGCGGCTGATCCAGGCGGGTGGGCAGTCGGGCTTTCGGCTGGCGCCAGGCGCCGCGCTGACCCTGCAGTGGCGTCGGGGCGGCGAGCGCTGCCGGCTGCCTGGCCGTGCCGGCAACCGCCGCGTGAAGACCCTGCTGCAGGATGCCGGCATCCCCCCGTGGTGGCGCGAGCAGGTCCCGTTGCTCTTCCTTGGGGATGCGCTCGTGGCCGTGGCGGATCTCTGGCTGTGCGACGGCCCCTGGTTTGCCCCCGAGGGTGGAGAGGGCGCCTGGCGGGTCTGCTGGACACGAAATACAGCGGCTGGCGCGATTGAGCTCTGAGGGCCTTTCTGGTAACCTGATTTCCCATCTTTTTGCTGGTCTTGCGGGCCCCGGACGCTGTGTTTTGCCTCCGCCTGCCGGCCCCGTGATGCCCTTGTTCACAGCGTACAGATAGGCTTTGCATGACGCGTTATGTCTTCGTCACCGGTGGTGTGGTTTCTTCCTTGGGCAAGGGGATTGCAGCCGCATCCCTCGCGGCGGTGCTCGAGGCGCGCGGCATCAAGGTCACCCTGCTGAAGCTCGACCCCTATATCAACGTCGACCCAGGCACCATGAGCCCGTTCCAGCACGGCGAGGTGTTCGTGACCGAAGACGGCGCCGAGACCGACCTGGATCTGGGCCACTACGAGCGCTTTACCCGCGCCACCATGAAACGCACCAACAACTTCACCACGGGGCGCGTTTACAACACGGTGTTGAAAAAGGAGCGACGGGGCGATTACCTGGGCGGTACCGTGCAGGTGATTCCGCATATCACCGACGAAATCAAACGGCGTGTCATCCTCGGTGCCGGTGATGCCGATGTCGCCATCGTCGAAATCGGCGGCACAGTCGGTGACATCGAAAGCCTGCCCTTTCTGGAGGCCGCGCGGCAGCTGCGGGTAGAGGTCGGTTCCAGCCGGGCGTTGCTGATGCACCTGACGCTGGTGCCCTACATCGCGACCGCCGGGGAAATCAAAACCAAGCCTACCCAGCACTCCGTCAAGGAGCTCCGCTCGATCGGCCTGCAGCCGGATATCCTGCTGTGCCGCTGCTCCGTGCCCATTGAGGAGAGTGCCTGCAAGAAGATATCCCTGTTTACCAATGTGGAAGAGCGGGCGGTGATTCCGCTGCTCGATGCCGACTCCATCTATCGCATTCCCGGCATGTTGCACGCCTATGGGCTCGACGAATTCGTGGTAGAGCGTTTCAACCTGGATTGCCCGCCGGCGGATCTCGCCGAATGGGACGATGTGCTGCGCCGTGAGTTCAGCGACACCTGCGGTACGGTGCGCATCGCCATGGTCGGCAAATATATGGATCTGCTGGACGCCTACAAGTCGCTCAACGAGGCGCTGAAGCACGCGGGCCTGCAAACCCTGGCGGAAGTGAAGATCGACTACATCGATGCCGAGGATATCGAACGCGACGGCACGTCAGTGCTCGCCGGCGCTGACGCCATACTGGTGCCCGGCGGTTTTGGCGACCGCGGCGTGGAAGGGAAAATCACTGCGGTACGCTATGCGCGTGAGAACAAGGTACCGTTCCTGGGCATCTGTCTGGGGATGCACGTGGCACTGATTGAGTACGCGCGCAATGTGATCGGCCTTGAGGGCGCCAACTCCACGGAGATGCAGGCCTCAACCCCGCATCCGATCGTCGCGCTGATCACCGAGTGGCAGAATGCGGACGGCTCTACCCAGCAGCGCGATGCCAGCTCTGACCTCGGTGGCACCATGCGCCTCGGCGCCCAGACCTGCTACCTTGAACCGGGTTCCCAGGTGCGTGCAATTTACGGCCAGGACACGGTGCTGGAGCGCCATCGTCACCGCTATGAAATCAACAACAATTACGTGGAGCAGCTGACCGCTGCGGGCGTTCGAATTGGTGGCTGGTCGGCAGACAAGGCGCTGGTGGAGATGATTGAACTGCCCGATCACCCCTGGTTTATTGCCTGCCAGTTCCACCCGGAATTCACGTCTCGCCCGCGGGGCGGACACCCGCTGTTCACCAGCTACATTGAGGCCGCGCTGGCTCATGCCAGGGGTTGATCAGGCAGCGGGGCGCAGGCCGTGAGCGCGCGCGTGGAGCAACTCGGCGGCATCGCCATTGGTAATCGGGAACCCTTTGTCCTACTGGGTGGCGTGAATGTGCTGGAAAGCCGCGACTTCGCCCTGCGGGTGGCGGAGCACTATGTGGCGGTGTGCGAACGCCTTTCCATTCCCCTGGTATTCAAGGCTTCCTACGATAAGGCCAACCGCTCCTCCATCCATTCCTTTCGCGGTCCAGGGCTTGACGAGGGCCTGGCAATACTGGCGGCGGTAAAGGCGGAGTTCGGCGTTCCGCTGATTACCGATGTGCATGCACCGGAGCAGGCCGCGGCCGCCGCAGAAGTGTGTGACATTATCCAGCTGCCGGCCTTCCTCGCCCGCCAGACTGATCTGGTCGCGGCGATGGCGGCCACCGGTGCGATGATCAATATCAAGAAGCCCCAGTTCCTCAGCCCGACCCAAATGGCGAACGTGGTTGAAAAGTTCGTGGAGTGTGGCAATGAGCGACTGCTGATCTGTGAGCGCGGCAGCAACTTCGGCTACGACAACCTGGTGGTGGACATGCTCGGCTTCGGGGTCATGAGGCGTGTCTGCGGCGACCGCCCGTTGATTTTCGACGTGACCCATGCGCTGCAGTGCCGGGATCCCGCGGGTGCCGCCTCAGGTGGGCGCCGGTCGCAGGTGTTGGAGCTGGCGCGCGCAGGCATGGCGCTCGGGCTGGCGGGCCTTTTCCTGGAAGCGCACCCGGACCCCGCGCGGGCGCTGTGCGACGGCCCCAGTGCGCTGGCACTGCACCAACTGGAACCCTTTCTTGAGCAGGTGCAGGCCGTGGACAAGCTGGTCAAGCAACTGCCGAACCTCATTATTGATTGAACTTTGCCTTCTGGAGTTGACGCAATGAGCAAGATTGCCAATGTACAGGCCTTTGAGGTCATGGATTCCCGGGGCAACCCGACGGTCATGGCTGAGGTCACCCTGGACAGCGGTGAGGTCGGGTCTGCCTGTGCACCGTCCGGTGCATCCACCGGCTCGCGCGAGGCGCTTGAGCTGCGCGATGGCGACAAGCAACGCTATCTGGGGAAGGGTGTGCTCACGGCAGTTGGTCACGTCAACAGCGACATCCGTGCACTGCTGCTGGGCATGGACCCCGGTCGCCAGCGCGATGTCGACGCCGCGATGATTGATGCCGATGGCACCGAGAACAAGGCCCGCTTTGGTGCCAATGCGATTCTCGCCGTTTCACTGGCGACGGCCAAAGCGGCGGCGCAGGCACGCAAGCTGCCACTCTACCAGCATATCGCAGAGCTCAACGGTACCGAGCGTTTGAGCATGCCGGTGCCGATGATGAATATTCTCAACGGGGGAGAGCACGCGGACAACAACGTCGACATCCAGGAGTTCATGGTGCAGCCGGTCGCGGCCCCGACCTTTGCCGAGGCTTTGCGCGCCGGCGCCGAGATCTTCCACGCGCTGAAAAAAGTGCTGTCCGAGCGTGGGCTGAGTACGGCGGTGGGTGACGAGGGTGGCTTTGCTCCCAATCTGCCATCCAATGAAGCGGCGCTGGACGTGATTGCGGAAGCGGTCGCTAACGCGGGTTACCGGCTTGGCAGCGATATCACCCTGGCACTGGACTGCGCCGCATCGGAGTTTTACCGCGATGGGGTGTACGATCTCGCCGGCGAGGGCAAGCGCTTCAGCAGCGCCGAGTTCACGGATTACCTCGCCAATCTGGCATCCGCGCATCCTATCGTCTCCATTGAAGACGGTCTCGACGAGTCTGACTGGGATGGCTGGAAGATGCTGACCGACAAGATTGGCGATCGTGTACAGCTGGTGGGTGATGACCTGTTCGTGACCAACACGCGCATTCTGAAGCGTGGTATCGACACCGGCGTGGCCAATTCCATCCTGATCAAGTTCAACCAGATCGGCAGCCTGTCGGAAACCCTGGATGCGATCGCGATGGCACGCAAGGCCGGCTACACCGCCGTTATCTCGCACCGTTCCGGGGAAACCGAGGATACGACCATTGCCGATCTGGCCGTTGCTACTGCGGCGGGGCAGATCAAAACGGGCTCCCTGTGTCGCTCGGACCGGGTCGCCAAGTACAACCGCTTGCTGCGCATCGAGGCGGAACTGGGCGCCCGCGCCGCCTACCGCGGGCTTGCCGAAATCGCCGGTCGGCGCGGGTAACATGAAGTACCTGCTGGCCGGTATGCTGTTATTGCTGGTCGCGCTGCAGTACAGGTTGTGGTTCGCCGAGGGCAGTCTCGCTGAACGGCACCGTCTGCAGCAGCAGGTGCAGCGCGAAGAGGCCGTCAATAGCGAGTTGCGCGCGCGTAACGCGGTACTCGAGCGCGAGGTACTGGATCTGCAATCGGGCAATGATGGCCTGGAACAGCGCGCTCGTGAGCAGCTGGGGCTGGTGCGCGAAGGCGAGGTGTTTTATCAGGTGGTCCCTGAGGCTGCAGCAGAGCAGGGGCAAGCACAGGCGCCGCGCTCTGAGCCAGGGGAGTGAGCGAGGTGGCTCGGTGTTGGGGGGTGATCCCTGCGGCGGGAAGCGGCTCGCGCATGGGCCTGTCCGAACCCAAGCAGCATCGGCTGCTGGGTGGCAAGACCCTGCTGGAGCACAGCCTTGACGCCCTGTTACGGCTCCCGGGCATGCTGGGCGTTGTCATTGCCCTTGCGGCTGATGACCCCAGAGCGTCGGACTTTCGCGACAGGGATGAGCGCGTACACGTCGTAGCCGGTGGGGTGCAGCGCGCCGATTCCGTGCTGGCCGCGTTGCACTTTTTGCAAAAAATTGCATATGAAGATGACTGGGTGCTGGTGCACGATGCGGCGCGTCCCTGCCTGAGCCCGGCAGACGGGGAGCGTCTGGTGTCCGAGGTGCTGGCGCACGGCGGCGGTGGGCTTCTGGCGGAACCGCTGGTCGACACGCTGAAGCGCGTGGGTGCCGATGGCCTGGTGCAGGCCACCGTCGATCGCCGCGGCCTCTGGCGTGCCCAGACACCCCAGATGTTCCCGCTGCTGCCGCTGCAGCAGGCGCTGTTGGCGGCCCTGGCGGCCGGCGTTGCTGTGACCGATGAAGCCTCCGCCATGGAGTGGGGGGGGCACCCGGTACGGGTGGTGTCCGGGTCGCCACGCAACTTCAAGGTGACGGTCCCCGGCGATCTTGAACTGGCGGCTTTTTACCTGGGTATCGCCGACGGAGGGCGGGAGTGAGCGCAATGCGAATCGGACACGGCTTTGATGTGCATCGTTTCGGCCCCGGCAGTGGTGTGGTGCTGGGCGGTGTCAGCATCCCCCATACCCAGGGCCTTGTGGCGCACTCGGACGGCGACGTACTGATCCACGCACTCTGTGATGCCTTGCTCGGTGCGGTGGGTGCTGGAGATATCGGCCGGCACTTCCCGGACAGCGACCCGGCGTTTGCCGCGATCGACAGCCGTATCTTGCTGCGCCGCGTGGTTGAACAGGTGTTTGCCCAGGGCTGGCAATTGGTCAACGCAGACACCACGCTGGTCGCGGAGGCGCCGCGCATGGCGGCCCACATACCCGCGATGCAGGTGAACCTGGCCGCCGACCTGCGCGTGGCTGTGGGGCAGGTCAACGTCAAGGCCACCACGACCGAAAAACTGGGCTTTACCGGCCGTGGCGAAGGGATAGCGGCGCACGCGGTGGTGCTGCTGCAGGGTATTGCTCACGCATGAATCCCGAACTCGGTCGCGTTGGGCCCATCGCTGACGCGACGGCGATCATACGCAGTGTGCCCGAGGACTTCCGGGTGTCCGAGCAGTTGGGCTTCGTTCCTGATGGGCAGGGCGAGCACGTGTTCCTCTATATCGAGAAGCGGGGACTGAATACCGCGGATCTGGTGCAGCGTGTGTCATCCCTGGCGGGCATCCATCCCCGAGATATTGGCTTCAGTGGTCTGAAGGACCGGAACGCGGTCACCCGCCAGTGGCTCAGCGTGCGCATGGCCGGCAAGCCTGAGCCCGACTGGCAGCGCCTCCAGGTGACCGACGAGGTCACTGTACTGGAGTGCCAGCGTCATTCGCGCAAGCTCAAGCGCGGCGTGCATCGGAGCAACGCGTTTGCACTGCGCCTGCGGGATGTGCAGGGGGATATGGAGGGCGTGGTGTCAGCGCTGGAGCGTATTCGCGACCGTGGCGTCCCCAACTACTTTGGCGAGCAGCGTTTCGGGCGTGACGGCGGGACGCTGTTACAGGCCCAGGCGTGGATGCTGCGCGGCGCGCGCAAGTTGAGCCACAGCAAGCGAGGCCTGTTTCTGTCGGCATTGCGCAGCGACCTGTTCAACCGCCTGTTGGCGCAGCGGGTACAAGACGGCACCTGGGAGCGCCTGCAGCAGGGCGACGTCTGCCAGCTGCAGGGCAGTCGCAGCCTGTTCCCCTGTACCGAACTGGATGCCGCGTTGCAGCAGCGCGCCGCGGCGGGCGATGTCCATCCCGGGCTGCCACTCTGGGGCGGCGGCGAGAGCCTGCAGAGCCCCGCGCTGGTCGCGGCGCAGAAGGCCCTGCTGGCGCCCCAGGCGGGTGTCTGCGAGTTTCTGGAGCAGGCGGGTTTAAGCCTGGCATATCGCCCTGCGCGACTTCTGCCGGATGACTTTTCGTGGCGCTTTTGTGATGATGGGTCGTTGCTGTTGACGTTTCATTTACCGCCGGGCAGCTATGCGACCGCCTTGCTGGCGGAAATACTGAATTACAGGGAAGGGTACAGGGAGCGTGAGGGGCGCAGTGAATAACGTCGATCTCAATGGCATCGGGATGACCTCGCAGCGCACGCGTGAGCGTCTTGTGCGGCGTCTTGCCGAGCAGGGCATTCAGGATGAGCGTGTGCTCGACGTCATGCGCCGCACGCCCCGGCACCTGTTTCTCGATGAGGCGATGGCGCACCGCGCGTATGAGGACACGGCCCTGCCGATCGGGTTCCAGCAGACGCTTTCCCAGCCCTATATCGTGGCGCGCATGACTGAGCTGCTGCTGGAACAGGGCCCCCGCAGTCGCGTGCTGGAAATTGGCACGGGGTCGGGATACCAGACCGCGGTACTGGCACAGTTGGTCGATGAGGTGTGGAGTGTGGAGCGCATCAAGCCGCTGCTGGACAAGGCACGTGCCCGCTTACGCCAGCTGAAATTGCGCAACGTGCGCTTCAGTCACGCTGATGGTGGACTGGGTTGGGAAGAGGCGGCGCCATTTGATGGCATCCTCAGTACCGCGGCCCCGGAAAGCATCCCCGAGGATCTCCTCTTGCAACTGGCGCCCGGTGGTTGTCTGGTCATTCCGGTAGGCGCATCGCTGCAGAACCTGCAGGTTATCACCCGGACCAGTGAGGGCTACGAGACGCGACTGGTAGAAGCGGTACGCTTTGTCCCTCTGCGTTCGGGTACGGTGAAATGAGCCCATGACGCCACTGGGTGTGTTTCTTCGCGGGGTCCTGATGGGCGCAGCGGATATTGTGCCCGGTGTGTCGGGTGGCACCATGGCATTCATCACTGGCATCTACGATCGCCTGCTGGGGAGTATCCGCGCCTTTGATCTACCGCTCCTGCGCCTGCTGCATCGCGGTGACCTGCGGCGCGCCTGGGTGCATGTTGACGGCGCGTTTCTGCTCACGCTGGTCGCGGGCATAGCAACCAGCATCCTGTCTCTGGCCCGGGTCATCGCTTGGTTGCTGGAGGCATACCCGGTGCCGCTCTGGGCGTTTTTCTTCGGCCTGATACTGGCCTCGGCACTGGTGCTGCTGCGGCAGGTACCGCATTGGAGCACGGCCCGCGTGTTGTGCCTGATCATTGGGCTCGGCGTGGCGGCGGCGATCGCGCTGAGTCCTGTAGTGGCGCTTCCCACGGGACTCCCCGCAGTGTTCATTGCCGGGTTTATCGCCATCTGCGCGATGATACTCCCGGGCATATCCGGCAGTTTCATTCTCATCCTCCTGGGCATGTACTCGACCGTCCTGCATGCCGTGAAGAACCTTGAGCTGGCCGTTATGCTGGTGTTTGCGCTGGGTGCCGGCCTGGGCCTGATGTGCTTTTCCCGCGTGCTGCACTGGCTGTTGCGGCGCTACCACGCGGCGACCATGGCGCTGTTGACCGGTTTCCTGTTCGGGTCACTGCTCGTTGTATGGCCCTGGAAACATCCGCTGGACTGGGTGCTCGGCAGCGATGGTGTGCCGCGCCCCGCGCAGCAGGTGCCGGTACTACCCTGGCAGTTTGCCGACGACCCCTGGCTGCTAACCTGCCTGATTCTGATGGTGTTTGGCTTTGCGCTGGTGTGGGTGATTGAGAGGCGCTGGGGTGGGTCGTAGGCAAATGCCCCCGCTGCTGGGACTGATCGCGCTGTTGCTGCTGGCGGGCTGCGGTAGCGGTGGACGTGCGCCCATTGAAGATCGACAATCCCCAGCCGCCGTGGGTGGAGTGGCGTCTGAACGCTACGTTGTGCGGCGGGGAGATACCCTCTACGCGATCGCTTTCCGCTTCGGTATGGATTATCGCAGCGTCGCCGCCGCCAACGGGATTGCTGCACCCTACACGATCTACCCCGGGCAGAACCTGATTATCCGGCCCGGTCGCGATGTGGTCGCGAGTCAGCGCAGCTCCCAGCCATCGCCGGGCAGTCCCCGCCCCGTCCCGACCCAGGCCACAGCGACGCCGGCGGTGGTTCCCGGGCCTGTCAGCCCGCCAGCGGCGCCGCCACCGGGCAGCGTAGCGGGCGCGCCGCGCAGCGAAAAGCCGGCGCCACCGCTGGCCGCGGCCAGCACGCCACCGGCACCGCGCCTGACGCCGGTCAGCGCCTGGCGCTGGCCCTCCCAGGGCCCGGTGACACGCAGGTATTCCGCCACTGTGCACAAGGGCATCGATATTGGCGGACGCCGGGGTGACCCGGTGGTGGCCGTGGCTGCGGGTGATGTGGTGTACGCGGGTACCGGTATCGTGGGTTTTGGTGAGTTGCTGATTATCAAGCACGACGATGTTTACCTCAGCGCCTACGGGCACAACGACCGCTTGCTGGTCGCTGAAGGCGCACGTGTGGCTGCGGGCCAGCAGATTGCCGAGAAGGGCAGCACCGGCACCGACGTCGTGAAGTTGCACTTCGAGATCCGCAAAGAGGGTAAACCCATCGACCCCCTGCAACTGTTGCCCAGGCGTTAGGTGTCTTGTAATGAATTGTAAGCATGGGGTAACCTGATCAACCGGCGACAGAAAGCTCCCTTACGCGGGTGAGATTGAGGTGTGGCATGGAAGTCGAGATAACAAAAACAGGCCAGAGAGCCGCGACCCACGCAGTGCGCGAAACCGAAGAACCGGTCTACGCAGAATGCGCCGAAGCGGCTGAGCTCGAAGGGCTGGACGCGGAGGAGGCAGCGGTCGACGATGATGAGGAACTCGCCTTCGACCGCGCCAAGGCGGCTCGTTCCGGCGAAAAGTCGCTGGATGCGACTCAGTTGTATCTCAACGAGATCGGATTTTCCCCGCTGCTGACCGCCGACGAGGAAAAACACTTCGCGCGTTTGGCGTTGCAGGGTGACGAGGCAGCGCGTCGCAGGATGATCGAGAGCAACCTGCGGCTGGTGGTGAAGATTTCTCGCCGTTACCTCAATCGAGGCCTCACGCTGCTCGACCTGATTGAAGAGGGCAACCTGGGACTGATTCGGGCCGTGGAAAAGTTTGACCCCGAGCGGGGTTTCCGTTTTTCCACCTATGCGACCTGGTGGATTCGCCAGACGATTGAGCGCGGTATCATGAACCAGACCCGGACCATTCGTCTGCCTATCCATGTGGTCAAGGAACTCAATGTGTACCTGCGCGCCGCGCGGGAACTCACCCAGAAACTTGATCACGAGCCCACCGCGGAGGAAATCGCGGAGATGCTTGATCGCCCTGCCGGCGAAGTCAAACGCATGCTGGGTCTGAACGAGCGGGTGACCTCCATTGATGTGCCGATCAGTTCAGACTCTGATCGCGCGATGCTGGAAACCATTGCGGACAGCAACGACAGCGACCCCTCGCAGCTGTTGCAGGAGGATGACATTCGCAACAGCATCAGCCAGTGGCTGGATCAGCTCTCCGAGAAGCAGCGTGAAGTGGTTGCACGGCGCTTCGGCCTGCGCGGGCACGAAAGCAGCACGCTGGAAGAGGTAGGGCGGGAGATAGGCCTGACACGTGAACGGGTCAGGCAGATTCAGGTCGAGGCGCTGCGCCGCTTACGCCAGATCATGGAGACCCAGGGCCTGACCGGCGACGCGATTTTCCGCTGAGGCCTCAGCGCTCCAGCAGTGCCAGTTTGTTGGGCTTGTTGGCCCACTCTTCGGCGTCCGGAAGGGCGTCTTTCATCTCTGTGATGTTGGGCCACACTTCGGCCAGCTCGGCATTGAGCTCAAGGAATACCGCCTGATCCTCAGGCAGTTCGTCTTCGGAATAAATGGCGTCTACCGGGCACTCGGGCTCGCAGAGCGCGCAATCGATGCACTCGTCCGGGTGAATAACCAGAAAATTGGGCCCCTCGTAAAAGCAGTCAACTGGACACACTTCCACGCAGTCTGTGTGTTTGCACTTGATACACTGTTCGCCAACAACAAAAGTCATGCCAGTTTTGCCTCATTTGCAGGGGCGCCTCTGCCCCGTGGGCGCCCGTTTCGGGTCGGAAGTTTAACCGCTGCGCCCGGAGTTTTAAAGGGTTCGCGCCGCGCTGTTTTCCCGCGGGCAGGGCGGCCACCAGCGGGCTTGCCCTAGCCCAGGGTCTCACGGAGGCGGTAGAGCAGCTCCAGTGCTTCCCGGGGGGTCAGGGCATCCGGGTCCGTGTTTTCCAGAAGGGAGACCGCAGGGTGTGGTTCAGTGCTGGCGAACAGCTCAGCCTGGGTGGGTGCCGGCAACGGGTCGCCGCGCCCGGGGGCGCGCTCCAGCGCCTGCAGCTTCTCGCGGGCGGCGCGCAGCACCGTATCCGGTATGCCCGCCAGCTTTGCCACCTGCAGGCCAAAGCTGCGGTTTGCCGGCCCTTCCTGGATGTTATGCAGAAACACCACATGGTCCTCGTGCTCGGTGGCGTCCAGATGCACGTTGGCCATGGTCGGGCACTGTTCCGGCAGGGCGGTGAGCTCGAAATAATGTGTGGCGAAAAGCGTGAAGGCCCGCACGGTGCGGGCCAGCTGGACGGCAGCCGCCCAGGCGAGACTGAGGCCATCGAAGGTGCTTGTGCCGCGGCCCACTTCATCCATCAACACCAGGCTGCGCTCGGTCGCGTTGTGCAGAATGTTGGCGGTCTCGGTCATCTCCACCATAAAGGTCGAGCGCCCGCTGGCGAGGTCATCCGAGGAGCCGATACGGGTGAAGATCCGGTCCATGGGCGATAGTCGTACACGGTCTGCCGGCACGAAGCTGCCAACATGTGCGAGCAGGGCGATCAGGGCGTTCTGGCGCATGTAGGTCGATTTGCCGCCCATATTGGGGCCGGTGATCAGCAGCATGCGCCGCTGATCGTTGAGCAGTGTGTCATTGGCGATAAAGGGGTCTTCCAGCACCTGTTCCACCACCAGGTGGCGGCCAGCCTCCACTTCAAAAACCTGTTCCTGCGTGAACTCTGGCTGGCACAGGCGCAGCCGTTCGGCGCGTTCTGCCAGTGTGCCAAGCACGTCCAGCTCGGCGACGGCAGATGCGGTGTCCTGCAGCGCCGCCAGCTGTTCGTTCAGTGTTTCAATCAGGGCCTCGTAGAGCATTTTTTCCCGCGCCAGCGCGCGACTGCGAGCCGAGAGCGCCTTGTCCTCGAAGGCCTTGAGTTCCGGTGTGATAAAGCGTTCCGCATTCTTCAGCGTCTGGCGACGCTGGTAGGTGTCTGGCGCGCGGGCCGACTGCGCGCGACTGATTTCGATAAAATAACCGTGGACGCGGTTGTAGCCCACTTTCAAGGTGCTGATGCCGGTCGCCGCACGCTCCCGCGCTTCAATCTCCAGCAGATAGTCGCCTGCGTTGCTGCTGATGCGGCGCAGCTCGTCGAGTTCGGCATCGTAGCCGGTGGCGATCACACCGCCCTCACGAATGACCACCGGTGGATTCTCGCACACAGCGCGTTCCAGCAGCTGGCAGAGCTGCGGGTATTCCGCCGCCTGCACGGAGAGCGCGTCGAGACGATCCGCGCGACAGGGGGCGAGCGCCTCACGCAGGGTGGGCAGTGCGGCCAGCGAACTGCGCAGGCGGGTCAGGTCCCGCGGTCGCGCGGAACGCAGCGCGACGCGGCTCAGAATACGCTCCATATCGCCTATGGGTTTCAGCGCGGTGCGCAGCGCTTCGAAGCGGTAGTCATCGCAGAGCGCGCACACCGCTTCCTGACGTTGACTGAGCACCGCCGTGTCGGTCAACGGGCGATGTAGCCAACGGCGCAGCAGGCGGCTGCCCATGGCGGTGACGCAGTGGTCCATCACGGAAAACAGCGTGTGCGTTTCGCCGCCGGCGAGGTTGCGGTCAATTTCCAGGTTGCGTCGCGTGGCCGCATCCATAATCACGCTTTCGGCACGATTTTCATGCGCGATGCTGCGGATATGGGGCAGATTACTGCGCTGGGTATCCTTGACGTATTGCAGCAGACAACCTGCGGCCCCGAGTGCCAGCCCCAGGCTCTCACAGCCGAACCCCTGCAGGTCGTGGGTCTGGAACTGCAGGTTCAGGGCACGACGCGCACTATCCTGGTCGAACTCCCAGGCCGGCTGTGCCCGCGCGCCACGTCGTGCGCTGAGCAGGGGCAGGCCAAGCGTGTCCTGGAACAGTACCTCCGCCGGATTCAATCGCTGCAGTTCACTGGCGAGTGCCTCATCACCCTCGACTTCGAGGACGCGGAAACGGCCGCTGGCGAGGTCCAGCCAGGCCAGGCCGAAGCGGCCCCGGTGCTCCGCCACGGCGAGCAACAGGTTGTCGCTGCGCTCCTCCAGCAGAGCCTCGTCACTCAGGGTGCCGGGGGTCACGACCCGCACGACCTGGCGTTCCACCGGGCCCTTGCTGGTCGCCGGGTCACCGATCTGCTCACAGATGGCCACCGAAACGCCGCTTTTGACCAGCCGCGCGAGATAGCCTTCGGCCGCATGGTAGGGCACGCCCGCCATGGGGATGGGCTCGCCGGCGGATTTGCCCCGCGCGGTCAGGGTAATGTCGAGGAGCTCCGCAGCACGCCTGGCGTCGTCGAAGAACAGTTCATAAAAGTCGCCCATGCGATAGAACACCAGGTCACGTGGATGCTGCGCCTTGATTTTCAGGTACTGCTGCATCATGGGGGTGTGCACGGTTGCGGATTCGCTGGTCATTGTGTGCGGGGTGCCTGTTCCTTGGATCGATGGGTTAACGCAGTGGCGGGCATGCAGGCCGCAGTGGCCGCCCCTTCAATGCACCACGGAGCGTGGCCGCTGACGTGTGGAGCCATCCTCGGAGAAGAGGTAATCGAGCCGCAGGCATTCCTCCGCCAGCTGCAGCATGGCCTGCATGGTCATGGCAACGAAGTGATTGAACTGGCTCTCGGTAATGCCGGCATTGCCGGGGAAAATGGCGGCGGCCACCAGCTGCGGCGTCGCGTCGTCCACCACGTCGAGGAACAGCTTCAGCACCGGGTACTCCATGTTCAACCGCCCCAGGTCGGCGGACAGGGCAAGCAGGGCCATGGGGCGGATTTCCAGCTCTGTGGTGAACAGCAGGCCAAAGCTCTCGGGAATCAGGCGGCTGTCCAGCACCCCCTCCTGTGACCTGATTTCGCTGATGTGCAGGTTGTCGCAGTGCTCGCACAGGTAATTCTGTACGGCGCTGGCGTTCAGCCAGCGTTCCAGCAGGGCGCGGTCGGGTGTGACGGGGGTGGACATGGGACAACCAGTGGCAATTGGGGAAGCCCGATTTTACGTCATGCCCGGACTATCCTCCACCGGCTTCTGTGCTATAACGCTGACATGGGCACCGATATCCACACCGTGCAGTTTTCCACGGCCGACTACCAGCGCTTCAGCCAGCGGCTCGAGGCGAACCTGCAGCGTCTGGAGGCACTGCTGGCGGTGCCCGGCTTCGGCGAGGGTCCGGCGTCACTGGGCGCTGAACTGGAGCTGTACGTGGTGGATGGTGCGGGCAGGCCCGCACACCTCAATGAGGAGCTGCAAGCCGCGGCGGGCGACGAGCAGCTGACGCTGGAACTCAATCGCTACAACCTCGAGTACAACCTGAGCCCGGTCGCAGTGGCGGACAGCCCTTTTCTCTCACTGGAGGAGGAAATCTGCCGCAAGCTGGGAACGCTGCGCCAGCTGGCGGCACAGCGGGATGCGCTGGTGGTGCCCATCGGCATTCTGCCCACGCTGCAGCGCGATGACTTCGGGCCCGCCTGCATGACGCCAAAACGGCGCTTTGCGGCGCTGGTGGAGCAACTGATTGCCCGCCGTGGGCGCCACTTCACCATCAATATCAACGGGCAGCATCCGCTGCAGCTGGCCATGGACGATATCACCCTGGAGGGCGCCAATACCTCGTTCCAGGTTCACTACCGGGTGGCGCCGGAGCGCTTTGCGGATGTGTTCAACGCGATCCAGGCGGTCACCCCGCTGGCGCTGGCGGTGGCGGGCAATTCCCCCACCCTGTTCGGCCACAGCCTGTGGCAGGAGACGCGTATCCCGCTGTTCAAGCAGTCCATCGACACGCGTCTACCCGACCGCTACGCCTGGAAAGAGCCTGCCCGGGTGAACTTTGGCCAAGGCTGGGTGCGCCGCGATGCGCTGGAGCTGTTTGCCGAGGCGGTTCGTCTCTACCAGCCCCTGTTGCCGGTTTGCGCCGAGGAGGCGGGTGATCCTGCCAGTCTGGAACTGCGCGAGTTACAGCTGCATCAAAGCACGGTGTGGCTGTGGAATCGCCCGGTCTACGACGCGGCCGCGGGCGGTCACCTGCGCGTCGAGATGCGCGCACTGCCGGCGGGGCCCACCGCTGCGGACATGGTAGCCAACGCGGCATTCCTCATCGGTATGGCGGAGGGCCTGCAGCCGGGCCTGCAGCGTTGGCTCCCGGCGTTACCGTTTTCAATTGCTGAACATAACTTTTACCGTGCGGCGCAGGAGGGCCTGGCAGCCCGGCTGGTCTGGCCGCGTCCGCAGCAGACGGTATGCGAGGAGCAATCCGCAGCCAGTCTGGTCGCGGACATGCTGCCGGTGGCCCGCCGTGGGCTGGATGCCATCGGTATCGCCGGCACAGAGTCCGACCGCTATCTGGGCATCATCGAGCGGCGGCTGGCCAATGGGCAAACGGGGGCGCGCTGGCAGCTGGCGCAGCTCGGGCAGCCGCAGTCCGGAACACGCCCGGATCCTGCGCAGTTGAGCGACATGCTCGAGGCTTACCGGTTGCGCAGTGAGACCAATGAACCGGTAGCGGAGTGGCCGCAGTGAGGCGGGTGCGCTTTCTGCGTAATCCGCTGGCGACGGAAATCGGCGACACCGTTGAGGATTTCCTGCAGGTACTCGGCGGTCCCGCGAGTCTCTTCCTGGACGGCAGGGATACCCGTCGCACGCGAGCGCTGGTCACACTGCTGCATGGCAACGAGCCGTCCGGCCTGATGGCCCTGTTCCGCTGGATCAAGTCGGGTCGCCAGCCCGCCGTCAACTGCGTATGCATCATCGGTTCCGTGGCGGCGGCACTGCGTCCGCCGCTGTTCAGTCATCGCATGCTGCCCGGCGTGCGCGACCTGAACCGCTGCTTCAAACCGCCTTTTGAGGGCGCCGAGGGCATCCTCGCTGAGGAAATCCTGCAGATCCTGCGCGTGCACCAGCCGGAAGCGGTCGTCGATCTGCACAATACCTCCGGCAGTGGGCCGGCCTTTGGGGTCTGCACACACCTCGACCGTGAGCATGACGCGCTGGTCTCACTGTTTACCGAACGCATGATCGTGACCCGGTTGAACCTCGGTGCCTTGATGGAAATCAGCGAACACAGTTACCCCACGGTCACGGTTGAAGTGGGGGGGCGGCTTGACGAGCGCGCCCACGAGCTGGCCTGGGAGGGCCTTTGTCGCTACTTTGACCGTGATCGCGTGCTGGCGGGGGATGAGCCGGTCTGGGCGCTGGAGGTCCTGCAGGATCCGGTGCGCCTGCATCTCAATCCCGGCGTGACACTGGCCTACGGCGAGGTGCCGGACAGCACGGCCGACGTCACCCTGCGGCAGGATATGGAGCATTTCAATTTCGCCACGGTAGGTCCGGATGAACCGCTGGGCTGGATACGCGGAGACCTGCGTAGCCTGTTCTGGGCACAGGACGCGGGGGGGCGCTGTGTGCTTTCCAGTCTGCTGCGCTGCGTCGGAGGGCGCCTTTACCCGGCGACCGCAACAACACTGTTCATGATCACCACGAATGTCGTCATCGCCCGCAGTGATTGCCTGTTCTACGCGGTCCCGCAGGCCCGCGTGTCACCGTGAACCCCACCGACCTGTCGCCCAGGCAGGCATATCCCTGATCGCCGGGCAGATTTGGTGGTTCAGGGGGCTTGCAATTCGCGGCCAATGCACTGAGTATATATACAGTACTCGGGTCCGGGAATCTGGCACCCTCAACCTCCGCCGCACAGGCCATCAAAGACAGGAGCCGTCGATTATGGACGCCAACAAGCAGAAAGCACTGGACGCAGCCCTCAGCCAGATCGAACGCCAGTTCGGCAAGGGCACGGTGATGCGCATGGGCGACAACGAACGCGTGGCCATGCCCGCGATCTCGACCGGTTCACTCGGTCTGGATATTGCGCTCGGCATCGGTGGCCTGCCCAAGGGGCGTATCTGCGAGATCTACGGCCCCGAGTCTTCGGGCAAGACGACACTCACACTGCAGGTGATCGCCGAGTCGCAGAAAGCCGGGGGCACCGCGGCGTTTATTGATGCCGAGCATGCGCTTGATCCCAGCTACGCGGAAAAACTCGGCGTCTGCGTAGACGACCTTATCCTGTCACAGCCAGATACCGGTGAACAGGCACTCGAGGTCGCCGAGATGCTGGTGCGGTCCGGCGCGGTGGACGTGCTGGTCATCGACTCAGTTGCCGCGTTGACGCCGAAGGCGGAAATCGAAGGTGAAATGGGGGATTCCCACGTTGGTCTGCAGGCGCGGTTGCTGAGTCAGGCCATGCGCAAGCTCACCGGAGCCATCAAGCACAGCAACTGTCTGGTGATCTTTATCAACCAGATTCGTATGAAGATCGGCGTGATGTTCGGCAACCCGGAAACGACGACGGGCGGTAACGCGCTGAAGTTCTATTCATCGGTGCGTCTGGACATCCGCCGCATCGGTGCGGTGAAGGAGGGCGACGAGGTGGTCGGCAACGAAACCCGCGTCAAAGTGGTGAAGAACAAGGTGTCCCCACCCTTCAAACAGGCCGAATTCCAGATTATGTACGGCAAGGGCATCTATCACATGGGTGAAGTCATCGACTGGGGTGTGAAGCTCAATCTGATCGACAAATCCGGTGCCTGGTACGCCTACAAAGGAGACAAGATCGGGCAGGGCAAGGCCAATGCGGCGCGCTTCCTGGAGGAGAACCTGCCCATCGCGGAGGAAATAGAAGCCGAAATCCGTCGTCAGACCATGGTCGCCGCAGCGCCCCCGGCAAAAAAGGTTGCGCCGGCTGCTGAAGCCGATCTGCCGGACGACGAGTAAGGCAAAACCCGGGTGCCGCGCACCCGGGGTTGTTTTCCAGGTGCCGGGCTCCACTCACCCCCACTCTCGCGTGCCCGGCACCTCTTTTATGACTCATCGCATTGCGGATGGCTCGCGGTATCATGGCGTCCATGTCTGATCAAACTACCCATCCTGACACGCAGGACCCGGCGACTCGGGTGGAGGCCACGGCCTCAGTGGGTGACATACGCGTTGCTGCCATGGACCTGTTGGCACGGCGTGAGCATGCCCGCAGCGAGTTGCAAACCAAGCTGCAGCGCCGTTTCGACGACGCAGCGCTGGTGAGCCGTGTGCTGGACGACCTTGCTGCGGAGAACCTGCAGAGCGATGCACGCTATGCTGAAAGCCTGCTGCGCCAGCGACTGGACCGAGGCTACGGGCCGGTGCGTATCCGTCAGGAAATGCGCGAACGCGGTGTGGCGCAGGCGCGCATTCTCGCCGCCCTGGAGACCGTGGATCCAGACTGGTGTGAGGCGGCCACCGTGGCCTTTCAGCGCAAGTTCGGGCAGGCGCGAGAATTGCAGCCCGAGGACCCCGGGGAGTCGCCGTCCTATCACGTCCGCCGCGAAGCACAGCAGCAGCGCTTGAAGGAGAAGGCGCGGCGTATGCGCTTTATGCAGTACCGCGGTTTCCTGCCGGAGCATTTCCGGCACCTGCTTGAGGACTGATTGCCGCGATGCGACCCCGCACTGACGCCGAGCCTGGGCAGGTACTCGACTGGTCGGTTCTGCCCCGTCTCTGGCCCTACCTGCGCGATCATCGTCGACGTATCGCCCTGGCGATGGCCTGTCTGTTGCTCGCCAAGGGCGCGATACTCGTCATTCCCTTCATCATGAAGCATCTCGTGGATGGCTTGAACCTGGAGTCGGGTGCGCAACTCGCGGGGTCGGTGGCGCTGGGGTTGATCGCCGCCTACGGCGTGGCGCGCCTGTCCAGCGTACTGTTTGCCGAGTTACGTGACACCCTGTTCGGTCGCGTCACCGAGCGCGCCATGCGTTCCCTTGGGCTGACGGTGTTTCGCCATGTACATCAGCTGGACCTCGGTTTTCATCTGGAGCGGCGCACCGGTGGCCTGGCCCGCGACATCGAGCGGGGCACCAGCGGGGTGAGTTTTCTGCTGCGTTTCATGGTCTTCAATATTGTGCCCACACTGTTCGAGATCGCCGTGGTGGTTTCGGTTTTCCTGTTCAGTTACGGGCTGAGTTATGCGCTGGTGACCCTGGTTTCCGTCGTCGCCTATGGCTGGTTTTCCTTCGGCGCGACGGAGTGGCGCACACGCTTTGTGCGGGAAATGAACGAGGCCGATTCGGCCTCCAACACCCGCGCCGTGGACAGTCTGCTCAATTTTGAAACCGTCAAGTATTTTGGCAATGAAGCCTACGAGGCGCAGCGCTACGACGAAGATCTGGCGCGTTGGGAGCAGGCGCGACGGCGCAACCGCCTGTCTCTGTTCGGGCTCAACGGCGGCCAGGCGCTGATCATTGCGCTGGCACAAACGGCCATCATCGGCCTCGCGGTGTTGCAGGTGCGGACGGGGCAGCTTACGCTCGGTGACTTCGTGCTGATCAGTCAGTACATGATCCAGCTGTTTCTGCCACTCGGTTTTCTCGGTTTTGTCTACCGCGAAATGAAAGGGGCAATGGCCAATATCGAGCGTCTGTTTGGCCTGCTGGATGTACGCCCGGAGCTCGCCGACCGGCCCGGAGCGCCGGCCCTGGGCGTCGCCGGCGGCGGTATCCGTTTTGAGCAGGTGAGCTTTCGTTACCCGGCCGGGCGCAGCATTCTCGACCGGGTCAGTTTCGAGGTGCCGCCAGGCAAGAAAGTGGCGGTGGTGGGAGCCAGTGGCGCTGGCAAGTCTACACTGGTCAAGCTGCTGTTTCGTTTTTACGACCCCAGTGCGGGGCGGATACTCATTGACGGGCAGGACATCGCAGAGGTCACCCGCGAATCGCTGCGCAGGGCGATTGGTATCGTGCCCCAGGACACCGTGCTGTTCAATGACACCCTGCTGGAGAACCTGCGATACGGCAAGCCTGGTGCCCCGGACGCCGAGGTGGCCGAGGCCGCCAGCATGGCCCACCTGGACGAGTTCCTTGCCCAGCTGCCCGATGGTTGGCAGACCCGGGTGGGCGAGCGCGGACTCAAGCTTTCCGGGGGGGAGAAGCAGCGTGTCTCCATTGCCCGCACCATCCTCAAGCGTCCGCCCATCCTGGTGTTTGACGAGGCCACCTCCAGCCTGGACAGCCGCTCGGAGCAGGCGATTCTGAAGGCGCTGCGGGAGATTGCTCTGAACCACACCAGCCTGGTGATTGCTCACCGCCTGTCCACCGTTGTCGACGCAGACCGTATTCTGGTGCTGGATCAGGGCCGGATCGTCGAACAGGGTGGCCACCGCGAATTATTGGCTTCCGGTGGCCGCTACGCGGCACTGTGGGCCGCTCAGCAGGAGCAACCCCTGCCCGGGGCTTCTCAGTAGCTATAACTGGACTGCAGGCCCAGCGGTAGGCCCAGAGCCCAGTAGCCGAGCAGAAACAGCGTCCACAAAATGATGAAACTCACCGAGTAGGGCAGCATCAGCGCGGTGACCGTACCGATCCCGGCGCTGCGAACGTAGCGCTGGCAATAGACCACCACCAGCGGAAAGTAGGGCATCAGCGGTGTGATGATATTGGTGGTGGAGTCGCCGATACGGTACGCCGCCTGAGTCAGATCCGGTGACGCACCGAGTTTCATCAGCATGGGTACCAGGATGGGGGCGAGCAGCGCCCATTTGGCCGATGCCGAACCCACGAACAGGTTGAGAAAGCCTGTGAGCAGGACAATGCCGGAAATGGTGAGCGCGCCGGGCAGGCCCAGTGCCTGCAGCCCCTGCGCACCCTTCACCGCCAGCAGTATGCCCAGGTTTGAGGCGCCAAAGGCGTAAATGAACTGGGCGATAAAGAACATGATGACCAGGTAGTAGCCCATGGTTTGCATGGTTTTGGTCATGCCCTCGATCACGTCCCGGCTGCTGGTGACCGTGCCCGCGCTGATGCCGTAAACCACGGCGGGCAGCAGGAAGAGCAGGAAGATCAACGGCACGATAGACGCCATGAGCGGAGCACCATTCTCGGTCAGGGAGCCACCCGGGCCACGCCAGGCGGAACCCTCGGGCACTGCACTCAGGCACAGCAGTATGATGGCCACGAGCATGCTCCACAGAGCGAAGCGCAGCGCGCGCCGCTCAGTCGTACTGAGCGCCTGCATTCCGGTTTCAGCAGCAACATCCGCGTCGATCGGCGTGCGACGCAGGTGGGGTTCGACAAAGCGATCCGTGACCAGCCAGCCGACCAGCACGATCAGTAATGAGGAGGCGGAGGTGAAGAAATAGTTGTTCAGCGGGTTGAGGACCACAGAGGGGTCAATAATCTGTGCGGCGGACTGGGAGATACCCTGCAGCATCGGGTCGACCGAGGAGGGCACAAAGTTTGCGGAGTAGCCCCCCGAAACACCGGCAAAAGCCGCAGCAATGCCCGCCAGCGGGTGGCGGCCCGCCGCGTGGAAGATGATGCCTCCCAGCGGTATCACCAGTACGTAGCCGGCATCTGCGGCGGTGTGGCTGACGATCCCAACCACAATCACCATGGGGGTCAGCAGCCAGCGTGCCGTCACCCCTAACATGGCGCGCAGGGTGGAGTTGATGAACCCGGTGTGTTCAGCAACACCAATACCCAGCATCGCCACCAGCACCACTCCGATCGGGTGGAAGTGGGCGAAGGTTGTCACCATATCTGCAAGGAACTGCGTCATGGCGGTCGGCGAGAACTGGTTGACAACCTGCAGTGCCTCGCCACTCCGCGGATCAATCAGGTCGTATTCGAACCGTGAAAAAAGCAAGGACAGCGCCCAGGTGATGAACAGCAGGGCGATGAACAGTACGGCCGGGTCCGGCAGGCGGTTGCCGACGCGTTCAATACCGGCCAGCAGCCGCTGGGTCACTGTCACGGGGTGGGCAGGTGGGTTCATGCTGGCGGCGACTCCCTAAAAGCCCAGTGTAAATCGCCCTTCCGCTGGACACAAACAGTGGGTGCAGGCGCGGCGCTCAGTCGAGGGGGTAGGGCGGCCGTTGTCCGCCGCAGAGTACGTCAGTGACCTGCTCGGTATCCATATATTCGGTGAGCTTGACCAGCTGTCCCTTGTCGAACTCGAACAGGAAATGGTAATCGTTGCTGTAGGTCTGGCCGGAGATGTGTTCGCCTTCGCTGGAGGCCTCCACGGCCACCTTTTCACCCTCCGCCACCATGCCGCGAATGGTGAACGTCAGGCCGTCTGGAAACACATCCATGATGCTGGCGATCGCCGGCCGCAGGTCGGCGCACTCGGTGACGCCGGAGATCAGGGTGGCGCCCATGGTTTCCACGCTCCCGTTCTTGGCGTAGGCCGCAACGACGGCATCGACATTGCCGGCACTCAGGTCGCTGAGAAACTGGCGCACGCGGGCTTTGTTATCGGTCTCTGTGGTCATGCGGTGGTCTCGTCGGGGCGCGCGCCGGTTGGCGTCACTGACTTCATCATAGTGCGCCCCGCCTGTGGCGCCACAGCGCTGGTACAGCATTTCAAGCCAGTGGGCCCGGGCGTTGTCAGGAGAGAGTTTCTGGTTCAACTATTCGATAGCGCTGCGGGCCCATCGGGCCCGCTCACGGGGATGGTCGCGCCGGTCAGCGATTGCGCCCCAGTCGCTCGTGTGCGTTCACCCACTCATTCTGCCGGGTTTCCTTGTCCACCCGCGTGGCTGCGCCCAGGGACAGCTCTCCCGCGACCACCAGTCCCGCGGCAATTTCCGCCAGCTTCAGGGCCTTGCCCTGGCCATGACAGCCCATGATCTCCAGGCATTCACGCTGTGTGGGCAGGTTGGTGCCGCCCCCGTAGGTGGCGAGAATCAGTGCCGGCAGGGTGATGGAGAAGAAGTAATCCCCCTCGCGGGTGACGCGGGTGTACACGCTGCACTGGTTGGACTCGCCGATGTTGGCGATATCCTGCCCGGTTGCCAGATACAGTGCGGCGAGTCCGTTGGCCGGGTGTGCAGCGTTATTGGAAGAGTGAGTGAGAAAGGAAGCGACGGTGGTAATGCCCCAACCATAGTGCATCGCCTCGGGTGTGATACGCAGATGCGATTGCAGCACATCGCGGGGTACGGTGATTTCAGCGGTCACGCGGCGGCCGCGCCCCTTCAGGGAGTTCACTGACGAGGTGCGCTTCTCGGTGTCGAAATTGCCGGAGAGCAGGTAGTGACGCATTTGCGGAAAGCGCTCGCGTATCCACTCACAGGCGACAAAGGTGGCCTTGCTGGTCATGTTTTGGCCCGCTGCATCACCCGTACTGTAGTCAAACCGGGTGAAGACCATGTTGTGTGCAATGTAGTGTTCAATCTCGTTGAGCTTGCCGACGGAGGTGGTGCTTTCCGCAACGGCTTTGATGGCGGTAAAGTGCTCATCCAGCCAGAGGTTGAAATCCCGCGCGTCGCGGGCATCGCGGAACACGAAGCAGGGCGCGCGCTGCATCGCCTCGCCGCAGACCGTGGTCTTGACACCACCGCTTTCACGGATGACTTTCATACCCCGGTTGTAGCTGGCCAGCATGGTACCCTCCACAGTGGCCATCGGGACATAGAACTCCCCCTGGGCGTGCTCGCCGTCGATCAACAGGGGCCCCGCGAGGCCGATGGGTACCTGGGCCACACCAAACAGGTTTTCAATGTTGCCAGACATGTCCTGCGGATCAAATGAATACTGCCGCGTGTGATTCAGCTGCGCCCCCGTCTTTTCTTCGATGAAGGACTGCCGCTGGGCGATGATCTCGGCACTGTAGTCGTTGTCGTTGGAACGGGGAATTCTGCTGCTCATGGCGCTGTCCTCGGCAAAAGGCGCCAGAGTAGGAAAAAGGGGGGTAGGGTGCAAGCGCGGGCCAGACCGGCCGGCGCCGCTCAGTTGTCCCTGCGTTGCAGGTGTTGCTGGATGACCTGCAGAAAGTCCTCGCCGTACTTGTCCCGTTTGCGTTCGCCGACGCCGCTGAGGGCGCCGAAGGCCGCTATGCTCCGCGGCAGCTCGGCACACATTTCCTGCAGGGTTTTGTCGTGGAAGATGATGTAGGGCGGAATGCCCTGCGCTTCTGCGAGGCCCCGCCGGCATTCGCGCAGCGCTTCCCAGAGCTCCGTGTCGATGTCGTCGGGGAGCCGCTGGCGTGTCTGCTGGCGCGTGGCCGGGCGCGCGAGGTCGCGGCGCAGCTCCAGGGTCTCCTCACCGCGCAGCAGGGGACGGCATTGGTCCTCCAGACGCAGTGCGCCGAAATGGTCAAGATCCGCGCGCAGGTAGCCGCGCGCCACCAGCTGTCGGAAGACCGAACGCCATTGATTGTTGTCCAGTGCCTTGCCTATGCCGAAGGTGGGCAATACGTGATGATCGTACTGGAATATCCGGTCGTTCTCGGCACCGCGCAAGACGTCGATCAGGTGGTTTACGCCGAACCGTTGCCCGGTGCGGTAGACGGCACTCAGGGCCATGCGCGCGGCTTCGGTGCCGTCCCAGGTGGGCACTGGCTCCAGGCAGGTATCGCAGTTGCCGCAGGGTTGCGTAAGGCTGTCGCCGAAGTAGCGCAGCAGCGCCTGGCGTCGACAGGTGGTGATTTCACACAGGCCCAGCATGGCATTCAGGCGCTGTTGTTCCGCCCGCTTGTGCTCCTCACTGCCCTCGGACTGGTCCATCATCTGGCGCAGCTTCAGAACGTCCTGCAGGCCGTACACCATCCAGGCGTCCGCGGGCAGGCCGTCGCGCCCGGCCCTGCCGGTTTCCTGGTAGTAGGCCTCGATGGTTTTTGGCAGGTCCAGGTGAGCAACGAAGCGTACGTCGGGTTTGTCGATGCCCATGCCGAAGGCGATGGTGGCGACCATGATCACCGCTTCGTCCCGCAGAAAGCGGGCCTGGTGACTGCTGCGCAGGGCAGCCGGCAAGCCGGCGTGGTAGGGCAGTGCGTCGTAGCCCGCCTGCCGCAGGGCGAGGGCGGTCTCCTCGACCTTGTTGCGTGACAGGCAATACACGATACCGGCGTCCCGGGGGTGCTCGTTCTTCAGGAACCGCAGCAGTTGCTGCTTGGGGCTCTGCTTGAGCGCGATGCGGTAACGGATATTGGGGCGATCAAACCCGGCGATGTAGTGTTCAGCCTGGGCCAGGTCCAGGCGCGTAACAATTTCCTCGCGCGTGCGGGTGTCGGCCGTGGCGGTCAGGGCGATACGCGGCACCTCGGGGAAGCGCTCGTGCAGCAGGCTTAAATGCAGGTAGTCTGCGCGGAAGTCGTGGCCCCATTGGGAGACGCAGTGGGCTTCGTCGATCGCGAACAGCGCGATCGTGGACTGTTCCAGCAGGCGCAGCATACGGGCCTGCACCAGGCGTTCCGGAGCGATGTAGAGCAGGTCCAGTTCGCCGCGCAGCAGGGCTGTCTCGACGGCTGCGGCGTCGTCCGGCACCAGCGTCGAATTGAGATAGGCGGCGCGCACGCCCAGTTCACGCAGGGCGTTGACCTGATCCTGCATCAATGCGATCAGCGGCGATATGACGATGCCACACCCCGGGCGTACCAGCGATGGTACCTGGTAGCAGAGGGACTTGCCGCCACCGGTCGGCATCAGAACGAGGGCATCGCCGCCGCCCACCACCTGGTCCACGATACTTTCCTGCAGCGGGCGGAAAGCCGGGTAGCCGAAGACGGATTGCAATACGGAAAGGGAAGAGGTCATTGCGGGCAGTATACCGCAGGTGGGTGCCTCTGCCTGCCGTCGAATCAGTCCAGCAGCGCCTGGATCAGTTCGGCGCGTAACTGACGGGGATCGATAACGCGATCAAATGCCATATTGTCGGCACCGGCCCAGGCACCTGTCTGGCGCTCCCGCAGTGCGGCGGCGTCGACGGCACTGGCGCCTGTGGCGGCCGCCGCCCCCAGGGCTGGCACTCCGCCCAGACTCACCCCCGGCAGTGCCAGGCTGACCGTTTGCCGGTCCCAGGGGTTCATGCCCATCACCGAGCTGCCGAAGCCGAAGGCCTTGCGCAGTGTGACCACAATCTTGCGCCCGCGGAAGCGTCGCTGTGCACTGAACATGTTCCCGGCGGCGCGCAATACACCAGAGCGTTCAGCCGCTGGCCCGGGCATGACGCCGGGGTTGTCGACCAGCATGATCAGCGGCAGGCTGAAGCGGTGCGCCATGTCGATAAAGTGGCAGGCTTTCTCTGCGGCGTGTCGGGTGATCGCGCCGGCTTCAACCGCCGGCTGGTTGGCGACAATCAGGCAGCGCTGGTCACCGATGCGGGCGAGCGCCGTGATCAGCGTGCGGCCGAAATCCGGCTGCAATTCCAGCAGGCTGCCCGGATCGACCAGCTCACCGAGCACCTTGCGCATGTCGTAGGGGCGGGAGACGTCCGGGGGAATGATGTCCAACAGGGCATCGCTGTCGCCTGTGGCGGCGGTCTCGCCAGCTGCTGCCGCTTCGGCAGCAGGCTCGCAGACCATGTGGAGGAAATGGCGGGCACGCTCAAAACACTCAGCCTCGTTGGCGCAGCACAGGTGAGCCACACCGCTGTCACGTGTGTGCATGTGTGCGGAACCGAGCTCCTCGGCGGTGGTGTCGATACCCATCGCGGCCTTGACCAGCGGTGGCCCTGCACTGAACAGGGCGCTGTCCTGCTGCATGATGACAATATCGGCAAACATCGCGGCCAGCGCACCGTGTCCGGCGGACATGCCGAGTACCAGCGCCACCACCGGGATGGTCCCCTGAATATCCGCCAGCAGCTGCAGATCGCCGGGCGCATGCGGATAGCGCTCTCCCTGGTTGCTCGCCCGCTCGCCGGCACCATCGAGGAGCAGCAGGAGCGGGTGCCGCTTCTCGAGTGCCAGGCGCACCAGCCGCGCACGCTTGGCGGCGTTGGGGTGGCCTATCGAGCCGCCCTGGACCGTAAAGTCTTCCACCAGCAGGACCACGGGTCGTCCGTCCAGGCGTGCCACCCCGCCGACGAGTCCATCGGCAGCAATCGCCGGTTCTCCCTGGGGGTGATGTCCGGCAGCGAGCAGGCCGTATTCGCGGAAGGAGTCTTCATCGACCAGGGCCGTAATGCGCTCCCGCGCCGTGAGCCGATTGCGGGCGTGCTGTCGCGCGATACGTGCTTCACCGCCCATGGCCGTCGCCGCTTCGCTGCGCGCGCGAAGTTCGGTGAGCAGCGGTTCCCAGTCCTGCCGATAGCGACTCATATCACGTTTCCAGGGGTGCCGGCAGGCCGAAGGCCACCCAGTCGGGCTCCGCCATACTGTCGACGAAGCGCTGGAAATTCCAGGGCCAGCTGGAGGGTATGCCCTCGGCGTCCAGGTACCAGCTTACGCAACCGCCGCGATACCACACCGTGCGCTTCGCCGCCTCCACCCGTTCGGTTTCGAAAGCCTCCATCGCCGCCAGGCTGGGCTCCACTTCAGTACAGTCGCCGGCATCCAGCCGCGCCATCAGGCGCTCGATATAACCCCACTGGTGCTCGGCGATGTCGATCAGGGAAAAATTGCCCACGGGACCATTGGGTCCGTTCAGCATAAACAGATTGGGAAAGCCTGGCATGGTGACCGCCAGGTAGGCCTTGGGGCGGTCATGCCAGAAGTCGGCCAGCGACACACCGTCGCGTCCAGTGATGGCCATGGGCCGCATAAAGGCATCCGCGTGGAAACCGGTAGCGAAAACGATAACGTCCAGCTCGTGCAGTTCGCCATCGACAGTGCGTATACCGGTGGCTTCAATCTGTTGGATGCCGGTGCTGACCAGGCGGGATTGTGGATGCTGTATCGCCTGATAGTAATCGGGGGAGAACACCAGGCGCTTGCACAGCGGCAGGTGGTCGGGGCGCAGTTGTTCACGTAGCACGGGGTCGGCGACGGAATGCTCGAGATTGTCGCGACAGGCCTGTGCCATGGCTTGCGAGGCCTCTGAGTCGATATCGGTAATGGACTGGGTATACGCCTCTACGGAGGCCATGTACTCGTCGACATTCATCGCCTTGGCCAGCACCGCGGGATCGCGAAATGCAGCGCGCTCCTCTGCGCTGAAACGTCCATTTTCAACAGGCATGATCCACTGCGGCGTGCGCTGGTAGTGCTCCAGCAGGCCGGCTTTTCCGGCCAGCGCCGAGACAATCTGCACGCCGGTAGAGCCGTTGCCGATGATGCCGATACGTCTGCCTTCAAGGGGCACGCTGTGATCCCAGCGTGCGCTGTGGAAGAGAGCGCCCTGGAATGTGCTGGCACCGGAGATGTCAGGGTATTTGGGATGATGCAGAACCCCGGTGGCTGCAATCAGGATATCTGCGCTGTCTCGATGACCACTGGCGAACTGGAGGTGCCAACGACCATCCCGGTAGGTGGCTTCGGTACATTCTTCACCGAAGCGGGTCAGCGCGTTGATACCGTATTTCTGCGCCGTGCGCTCAAAGTACGCCTGGATTTCCGGCCCTGGAGGCAGGTGTCTCGTCCAGTCCGGATTGCGCTCAAAGCTGTAGGTGTAGAAGTGTGAGGGCACATCGCAGGTCAGGCCAGGGTAGGTGTTCTCGCGCCAGGTGCCGCCCACCCTGTCTGCCTTTTCGTAGAGCGTGACGTTCCGGTAGTCCATTTGCTGCAGGCGAATCCCGGCGAGTATCCCGGCCATACCGGCACCAAGGACGATTATGCGAGGCTGTTTTTCAGGCATGGTACTGTCATCCGTCATCAAAGTGTGAGCAGCAGCTTACGCGATCACTGCGCGTCGCAAGGGTGCTTTATTGTCTTTAAATAATGCATTAATGTTAAGTGGCATGATCCCCCTCCGGAAACGCCATGAACAGACCACCTCGTACCGCCAGCCGATCGGCACCGATACCCACCTCTCAGGCGGGTACCGGTGCCCTGACCAGTGATACGTTTGCGCCGCTGGTGGCGTTGCTGGCCGCCGAATTGCGGCGCGGAGGTGATGCCCGTGAACAGCATCGTCCCCCAACCAACCTCGTGCAGTTCACCGCCTGGTACCTGTCGGCCGTGCAACGCCTCGAGCAGCGCCTGAGCGAAGAGCAGAACCACGGCCCGATGTCGCGCAGCGAAGTCGAATTGCAGTGTCGCCTGGCGTTGTCCGCCCGCAACCTCGAGGAGGCGATCCAGCTCTGCGCACAATTCGCGGCCCTGCTGTATCCGCGTGCCGGACGCATTGGCTTGGAACTGCACCCGGAACACGCCACATTTCGACTGGATTCACTGCGCCCCCAGGTCAGCAGCGCCAGTAGCCTGGTGGATATCACCGGCTTGTTTGCCTATTTTCAGCTCCTGCAGTGGCTGGCGGGGCGCACCCTGCCGCTGCAAAGGGTGCGAATTGGTCCGTTACGACGGGAGGACGTACTGCCGTTTCTGCGCCTGTTCAAGGCGCCGGTGCTCGCGGGCGGGGAGGGCTACGCACTGGATTTTCCACGCACTGCGCTGTCGATGCCTGTGGTCCGCACCCCCGCCGAGTTTCCCGCATTCTTTGCCTGTTTTCCCTGCGAGGTATTCGGTCCGCGCGGGCGCGGACTGGCTGAGCAGGTCAGTGCATTGCTTGCGGCCGCCCTGCGTCAGGGTGTGTCCCTGCCCGGTCAGGCGCGCCTGGCGGAAGACCTGGGGTTGAGTCTGTCAACGTTCCGGCAGCGACTGCGGGCGGCGGGAACGGGCTATCGCCAGCTGCGGGCCGAGGCGGTACGCGCCGCCGCCTGCGATGCGCTGCGGGAGTCGGACCGCCCGGTCGTCGATATTGCCCAGCAGCTGGGTTTCGCCGATGCGGCCACGTTCCGCCGTGCCTTCCTGCGCTGGGAGGGCGCAACGCCTGGCGCCTGGCGCACCCGGCACAGGGGCAGCGACACAGATGGCCTTGCCGACGACCGGGAATAAACCGTTGACCGCGTTAACAACTGCTGTATACTTGGTTCTGCTTGAACGTTTTACACCTATTTATGTATACCATTTCGAAGTCCGCAGTTAGTACCTCGTCCCTGTTTTCATAAGTAATTGCACTACCTCAAGCCTTACCGCCCTCACGAGGGTTAATCTCTACCTGAAATACAGGAACGCATCATGGCTACCGGCACCGTAAAATGGTTTAACGAAACGAAAGGCTTTGGCTTTATCGAGCAGGAATCTGGCCCGGACGTATTCGCGCACTTCAGCGCAATCTCCGGCTCTGGCTTCAAGACGCTGATCGAAGGTCAGAAAGTCGAATTCAACATCACTCAGGGCCAGAAAGGCCCGCAGGCAGAAAACATCGTCGTCGTCTAACGCCGACACGGTTCTGCAGAAAACCCGCGCCGGCAACGTCGCGGGTTTTTTTGTGGCTGAAAACGACAACGTCGGTTCAAATTCTGCGCACAGGGCGTTTGCCCGCCTGCCGTTCAGGCTCTATCGTGAGGCCCGGTTAACGCAAAGGGACTACAGTGTGCTGCACATCCATATCGCGCGTCGTGTTGTAAAGGGTTTGGCCGTGGTGGGCCTGCTTGGGCTCAGTCCACAGCTTTCCGCTCTGCAGTCTGGCGAGCGCTGCGACCATTTTACGCCCGAGAAGCGGCCTTTTTTTGGCGACCTGCATGTGCATACCCGCTACTCGCTGGATGCCAGCACTCAGGGGACGCAGACCACGCCTGCTGAAGCCTACCAGTTCGCACGGGGTGAGCGCATCGGTGTGCAACCCTGGCATGCAGACGGCACCGCACAACGTTCCCTGCAACTGGCGCGGCCGCTGGATTTTGCCATGGTGTCTGACCACGCGGAACTGATTGGCGAAGTGGAGATGTGTAATAACCCGGATGTTAGCGGCCATAACAGCTGGCAGTGCCGTTTCTACCGGGCGTGGCCGCGTGGCGCGTTCTATCTGTTCAATTACATGGCCGCCATGCGTGCCTCCCACCTGGGTCTCTGCGGCGAGGATGGCGAGTTGTGTCGCGAGGCGGCCCTGGCACCGTGGCAGGAGATGCGCGACGCGGCAGAGAGCTACAATGACCGCAGCAGCGCCTGCGCGTTTACTACATTCATCGGTTACGAGTGGACCGGTGTGGCACCGCCGACCGGCGGCAATCTGCATCGCAATGTCGTCTTTCGCAGTGGTGAGGTGCCCGAGCTGCCAGTGAGCTACATCGATACGCCCGGGGAAACCCTGCTCTGGGATGCGCTGGAAACCGAGTGTAATGACAGCGGGAGCGGCTGTGAAGCGCTGGTGATTCCGCATAACTCCAATCTCAGCGCCGGCCAGATGTTCGCCTTGCAGCGCCCTGATGGCAGTCCGCTGGACGCTGATTACGCGGCGCAGCGTCAACGGATGGAACCGCTGGTTGAAATCATGCAGCACAAGGGCGCGTCCGAGTGTTTCTATGCCCCCGGCGTCACCCGTGACGAGTTGTGTGCGTTCGAGCAATTGCCGCGCGACAATATCGCGCGCTTCAACACGCCGCCGCAGCCCGATACCGGCTTCCTGCGCGATACCTGGCAGCAGGGCCTGTCCCAGGAGGAACAGCTTGGAGTCAATCCCTTCCAGTTCGGCGTGATTGCGAGTACGGATACCCACCTCGGCGCCCCCGGCGCAGTCTCGGAATCGCGTTTTCTGGGGCACGGAGGGGATGGCGTGCCTGCCCTCAAGGCGGTTCCTCCCGGACTGCCCGATAAACTGGAATACAACCCGGGTGGTCTGGCGGTGATCTGGGCAGAACAGAACACCCGGGACGCACTGTTTGCCGCCATGCAACGTCGTGAGGCCTACGGCACCAGCGGTCCACGTATCATCAGCCGCCTGTTTGCGGGCTTTGATCTACAACCGGCGCTTTGCGCCGCGCCCGACATGGCGGCGCAGGGATACGCGCAGGGCGTGCCGATGGGTTCGGAGCTTGGGCCCGCACCGGCCGGCGCCGGCCTGACGCTGTTGCTGGCAGCCCAGCAGGATGCGGGTGTGGACGCGGAACCCGGGTTGCCCCTGCAGAAGATCCAGGTCGTGAAGGGGTGGCTTGACGCCGCGGGTGAGCGCCACGAACAGGTTTATGATGTCGTGGGTGACGCCGAGCCCCGGGGCAGCGTTGACACGCGCAGCTGTGCTACGACGGGTACGGGGCATGCGAGCTTGTGCACGGTCTGGCGCGACCCGGATTTCGACCCGGCTCAGCGCGCCTTTTATTACAGCCGGGTGATTGAGAATCCCAGCTGTCGCTGGAGCCAGCGCCTGTGTGTTGCCGGGGGTGTCGATTGCAGTCGTCCCGAGACCATTGGCGAAGGCTTCGAAGGGTGCTGCGCAGCGGAACACCGGCCGGTGGTGCAGGAACGTGCCTGGAGCTCGCCTGTCTGGTATCAGCCCGCCACGCTGTGAGCAGGCAGGTGCTTGGGTTGATGAGTAGTAACGGGCCTGTTCCCCGGCCTGCCGAGCACGTATGCTTGTGCGCCGGAGAGGCCGCGGTGGTTGGATACGCCTGAATGATTGACCAGATTCTTATCGCACTGCTGTTTTTCGGGCTGCTGGCCGGTTTGATCTTTTCCACCTGGGCGGCCTCCAAGATTTTCGTCGGTGCGATGCTGGCCGCGTATTTTCTCGGTCTCGTCGAGACCTCGCAAATGCTGGAGAAAGCGACCAACACGGGACTGGTGACCTTGATTCTCCTGTTGCTGGTCTCCATCGGCCTGGAAAAGCTGTCCTGGCTGAGTCACCTTTCGGGGCGCCTCATTTCACCCAGCTACACGCTGAGCCTGCTGCGACTGGGGGGCGTCACGGCGCTGTTCTCCGCCTTCGTCAACAACACCGCGGTGGTCGCGACGCTCACCACCACAGTGCGAGCCAATCGTCATCACCCCGCGTCGCGGCTACTGATACCCCTGTCCTATGCGGCCATTCTGGGGGGTACCATGACGCTGATCGGTACCTCAACCAATTTGATCGTGAGCAGCTTTCTTGAGGACGCCACCGGCTCGGGGCTGGCGTTTTTCGACTTCCTGCCGGTCGGTTTCGCCGCGGTTCTGGCCGGTCTTCTCGCCCTGGTCTTCTCAGCGCGTTTGCTGCCCCGCAGCAGCAGCCATCCGGTACAGGTGGCGGAGTACGTGATTGAAGCCGAAGTGGCGACCCAGTCCAGCCTGATTGGCAGAACCATTGCCGAGAACGGTCTGCGTGAGCTCGACGCGCTGTTCCTGGTGGAGATTGTGCGGGCAGAGCACCTGATTTCCCCGGTGGCACCGACCGAGTTTATTGAGGCGGGCGACAAGCTGATTTTCTCGGGTGATATCACCCAGCTCAACGTTCTCGATCGCTTCGATGGGCTGCACCTGTTTGCGGTGGAGGAGGGGCTGCTGCGGGAGAACATGGTGGAAGTGATCGTCATGCCCAATGCCGCTATTGAGGGGAAGACCATCAAGGAGTCGGGGTTCCGCTCCTTGTTCGACGCCGCCGTGGTCGGGATGCGCCGCGGTGGCAAACGGCTGTCGGGAAAACTGGGGAACATCAGCATCGCCGCGGGCGATATTCTGATGCTCGCCACCGGCCCGGATTTCAACGAGCGCAAGAACCTCGACAAGAATTTCGTCGTGGTGGACGAAGCGGTCGGCGGCTCCAAAATCACACCGCTGCAGAACCTGTTCGTGACGCTGCTGCTGGCGGCAGTGGTGCTGCTGTCTGCGCTGGAGCTCTTGCCGCTGATCAAGGGGCTGTCGCTGCTGCTGGTGTGCATGCTGGGTATGCGACTGGTGCGAGGCTCGGAGTTGCGTCGGCGGTTCCCGTTCGAGATCTGGCTGATTATCACCTCGGCGCTTACCCTGTCCCAGGCGCTCACCAACTCGGGCCTGGTGACGCTGCTTGCCGGCAGCCTGCAGACTGAACTGATTGCTCTCGGCCCCTGGCTGGCGATGGCCTGCATGTATGCCGGGGCCCTGCTGCTGACCGAGGTGATGACGAACAATGCGGCCGCTGCGCTGAGTTTCCCCATCGCTTTTGGTATCGCGGAGAGTCTCGGGGTCAGCCCGATGCCGTTTGTGATGGCGGTGGCGTACGGGGCCAGTGCCAGCTTTCTGACCCCGTACGGTTACACCACGAACCTGATGGTGCAGAACCTCGGCGGTTACACCCTGCGCGACTATTGCCGCAGCGGCCTGCCGGTGTCGCTGGCCTACTCGGCCACCGTGATCTGGCTGCTGCCCAGGGTATTCCCTTTCTAGCGCTATCAGGCGCCGGGTCGCCAGCTGTCCGTGGTGTAGAACTGCGAGTACCACTTGCGGAATTTGGCGAAGGGGCCGTCGTTGTCACACAGCAGGGGTTTCTCGAAGTACTGCTTTTGCCGCCAGATGATCCTGTCTTCTTCCATCTGCTTGCAGATGTCCTTGACGATGGCGTCCGATACACCTCCGGTCTGTTCCTTGCCGTCCACCTTTTTCTGGATGAAGGCGTAGAAGGCGCGGCTGTTCTCCTGGTCGACCGGCGTCAGGTTGGCCATCAGGACGGTGTCGCAGATTCCGCTGAAACGTACCGTGGCCTGGCCCGGGCCATTGTTGCTGTTCTCGATAATGCCTGTGATCTCGCCGCGCGGGGTAGCCATTTTGCTCACCAGCTTGCCGGCACGTCGCACACCATCGAAGGTCATGAATTCAGGCGTGGGAATGTTCTGGGTGCCGTGCACGTACAGGAAGTGCGCGGAATCCACGGCGTTCTCACCGATCTCCTGCATATGCGTGGCGATATCCCAGGTATGTATCTTGAAGCTTCCCCAGGCCTCATTGTCCGCTGACGCTTCTTCAACCCGTTCCGGTTCGAACGTGGGGGCTTCACCCTCCGGGTGATACCAGACATAGATCACCTGGTTCATTTCGCGCACATGCCAGGGGCGGATAACCTGCTCTCCGCGGGCAATTTTTGGCGGCAGGTTGTTGGCATAGGGCACATCGGTACACTGTCCTTCGCCGTTGTAGGCCCAGCCGTGGAAGGGACAGATGATGGAATCCCCGCGCACCTCTGAGCCGCCGCCAGCCTGGCCGCGAATACCGTAGCCGAGGTGGGCGCCCATATGCGGGCAGTAGGCGTCCAGCACTTTCGCCTCGCCGCTTTCCGTGCGGAACAGCACAAGATCAGTGTCGAAATAGCGCAGGGGCATTGAGGTGGCGTTGGCCAACTCGTGTGAGTAGGCGACCTGAAACCAGCCCAGGGGCATCGGCATAGGGATACGGTGGCTCATGAATAGTCTCCTCGGGAGCGTCTGTTGGCAGGTTGCAGCCACTCTACGGCAGGCACGCGCGGATTGGTATGACTTGCAAATTTCCGGCGAAACGTTACCGGGGTAAATAATTATACCCGGCTCGCTATTCGCGATTCAGGCAGTCCGCGGTGCGCGTTCACCGGGCGCCTCTGGTTGACCGGCGGGCCTCGCGCTGCCTAAGCTGGCGCACGCTCATCATACACTTGGGGAAGCACTATGAGACTGCAGGGCAAAGTTGCCATCATCACCGGATCGGGGCAGGGGATTGGCGCCGCTACGGCGCTGCGTTTTGCCGAGGAGGGCGCCTCCGTGGTACTGGCGGCGCGCAACGAGGCCAAGCTGGCTGCGGTGGCCGCAACCATTGAGGCCGCCGGTGGGCGTGCGCTGGTGTGCCCCACGGACGTCGCTGACGAGGCGGCGGTCAAGGCGCTTGTGGCCAAAACGGTAGACACCTGGGGCCGTCTGGATATCGTGGTCAATAACGCGGTGTTGATGGTCCCGGGCATGCTTGCCAGTCACGACACCAAAGCCTGGCGGCAGAATTTCATCGTTTCGCTCGACGGCGCTATGTTTCTGATGCGTGAGGCCTATCCTCAACTCAAGGCGAATCGCGGTGCGGTGGTCAATGTCTCCTCCGTATGCGGCTTGCGCGGATCACCGGCAACCGCAGGCTACAGCGCCGCGAAAGCCGCCATGCTGGGCCTGTCGCGCAACGCCGCCATGGAGTGGGGCAAGAAAGGCATTCGCGTGAATACCGTTGTGCCGGGCGCTTTCATGACACCACCGACGGAAGCCGTGCTGCCTGATGATGCCTCGCGTGAAGCCACCGCGCGGTCGATCCCCATCGGGCGAATCGGCGACCCGCGCGAGTGCGCCAATGCCATTCTGTTTCTCGCCAGTGACGAAGCCTCCTATATCACCGGTACGGAACTGGTGGTTGATGGGGGGCGGGTTGCGGAGTTGAACGCCGGCACGGCGAGCTGGGAGTAGGCGGATGAGCGATGACAACCTGCTGCAGCGCATAGACCGCCTGGAGTCACTTGACGCTATTCGGCAACTGGTGGCGCAGTACGCCCTGTCACTGGATATGCGTGACCTTGATGCCCACGTGAATCTGTTCGCACCAGACATCCGGGTAAGCCGTGACAAAGTGGGGCGCGCACACCTGAAACGCTGGCTGGACGACACCCTGCGCCTGCAGTTCACCGGCACCTCGCACCAGACCGGCAATCACATCATCGAGTTTGAGGACCCTGATCACGCGCGCGGCGTGGTCTATTCCAAAAACGAGCATGAGACCGGGCCGGAATGGGTGATCATGCAAATGCTCTACTGGGACAATTACGAGCGTATTGACGGGCGCTGGCTGTTCCGGCGCCGTTTGCCCTGCTACTGGTACGCGACCGACCTGAACAAGCCACCCATTGGGGATATGAAAATGCGCTGGCCGGGTCGCGAGCCCTATCACGGGGCATACCACGACCTGTGGCCGTCCTGGGCGGAATTCTGGGCCAATCCACCCACCAACGACGAGCCGGAAGTGGCGCTGCCTGCGCCGCTGGACGAGTTTCTGACCACCATGCGTCGCGGGGCTGCAGAGCCGCGCATTCGCGTACGCTAGGAGAGTGACTGTGAACCTGCTGACCCCACTTGAACTGGGCGCGCTGCGCCTGCGCAATCGGATTGTCATGGCCCCCATGACACGCAGCCGCTCGGATGCGGCGGCCATGCCCAACGCACTCATGGCGGAATACTACCGTCAGCGCGCGAGCGCCGGTCTCATTGTGTCCGAGGGCATCGCCCCCAGTGCCAACGGTCTGGGCTATTGCCGTACACCCGGTATTTTCACCGATGCACAGGTGGCGGCCTGGCGCCAAGTGACCGACGCGGTGCATGCGGAGGGTGGCTGTATCGTCGCCCAGATCATGCATGTGGGCCGCGTGGCCAGCCACTATAACAAGCCTGCGGGCAGCGAAACCGTCGCGCCATCGGCGGTGGCGGCCAAGGCCCAGATGTATACCGATGAGGCCGGCATGCAGGCTATGGATGAACCTCGCGCGCTGGCCCTGGCGGAAATCCCTGCGGTGATCGATGAGTATCGCGAGGCGACCCGCAAGGCGTTACTCGCAGGCTTCGACGGTGTCGAGCTGCATTGCACGAGTGGCTACCTGCCGGCACAGTTCCTGTCTACTGGAAGCAATCAGCGCACCGATGCCTACGGCGGTAGCGTTGAGAATCGAGCGCGCTTCGCCCTTGAGGCCCTGCAGGCCATGGCGCAGGTGTCGGGTGCTGATCGGGTGGGCATGCGCATCTGCCCGGGGAACCCCTTCAATGATCTGTCTGACGCTAACCCGCACGAGACCTTCGATTACCTGCTGGCTCAGGCATCGACACTGGGCCTGGCCTACCTGCACGTGATCCGCATGCCCAAGGGGCCGGTTGACAACCTGGCACTGGCGGCAAAATACTTTGCCGGTCGCCTGATCGGTAACGAGAGCTATTCGTTACAGGAAGCTGATGAGGCAGTGGCTGCAGGCGAGCTCGTCGCGGTGTCCTTCGGTCGGCCCTATATCGGCAACCCCGATCTGGTGAGGCGCTGGGAGCAGGGGCTGCCGCTAGCCAAATTCGATATTGACACGCTGTACACACCTGGCCCCGAGGGATATACCACGTACCCTGCGGCAGACTAGGTGTAACACACCGCTGACGGCGCAAAGGCGCCGTCAGCGCCCACAAGTACCGGTGCGTTGTTATTTTACCGAGCCACCACCGTCCACAGACAACAGCTGCCCGGTAATGAAGGAGGCGCGATCGCTGCACAGGAAGGCTACCGCTTCGGCGATTTCCTCCGGCTCACCCAGACGGTTGAGCACAGCGCTCTTCTTCAATATCTCCGCCGTTTTGGGCTGCTCTTCGAAGTACTTTTCGACACCGGGCGTGCGAATAACGCCAGGGGACACGGCATTGATGCGGATGCCCTGGCCGCCGTATTCGGCAGCGGAGCTCTTGGTGAGTATGTTCACACCGCTCTTGGCGGCTGCATAGGCGGTATTGAAAGCCTGTCCCTTCAGGGATGCATTGGAGGAAATGTTGACGATGGCACCGCCACCGTTGGCCAGCATGGCGGGGATCTCGTATTTCATGCACAGCCAGGTATTGGTCAGGCACATCTCGAGTGTCTGGTCAAAAACCTCACGGGTGAATTCGTGAATCGGGCCGGAACCCCTGCTCAATGCGGCGCTGTTGCAGGCGATGTCCAGTCTGCCCCAGCTGTCTACCGCGGTTTCTACCATGGATTTTACCGACGCTTCGTCGCTGACATCGCCCTGCACGAAGCGGGCTTCGCCGCCCGCAGCATTGATAAGCTGCACGGTTTGATTGCCGGATTCTGCGTTGAAATCTGCAACGATGACCTTGGCACCCTCGCGGGCGAAGCACTGGGCAATGGCCCGCCCAATACCCTGGCCCGCCCCCGTCACAATACCAATCTTCCCTTCCAGTATGCCCATCGCCGGATTCTCCCTTGTTGAATTCACTACACAGAGACCATGATACCTCGACGCGCGCTCGCCCCTGACCACCTGCAGTAAACATCCCATAGAAGGTACAAAATGGCAGTACGGCCGGGGTTAAGGCTGCCTCACTGGCTTGCACGGCCCGCAGCACTCTGTCACTCGCTGCTTCGCGCCGGTATGCTGCCTTCATCACACACAGTGGAGATTAGCGATGAGCTTGCAAGGAAAAGTCGCCCTCGTCACGGGGGCTGGGCAGGGCGTGGGGCAGGGTATCGCCCTGGCGCTTGCCGCGCAGGGCGCGCGCGTTGCCGTTACCGGTCGGACACTGTCCAAGCTGGAGACCACGGCAGAGACCGTTCGATCACGCGGCGGTGAGGCACTGCCCCTGGTCTGCGAGGTCAAGTCCCCGGACTCGATGAAGGCCTGTGTGGAGGGGGTAGTCGAGGCCTGGGGTGGCGTGAATATCCTGGTGAATAACGCGCAGGAAGTGCCGCTGGGTCGCCTGCACGATCTCACCGACGAGGCCTTGATGGCGGGCTGGGAGTCCGGCCCGATGGCCACCTTCCGCTTGATGAAGCTGTGTTACCCGTACCTCAAAGGCGATGGTGTTATCATCAATCTGGGTAGCTCTGCCGCCAAGCGCTGGGATATGGCGGGTTACGGCGCGTATGCCGCTGCCAAGGAAGGCATTCGCGCGCTGACGCGCGCTGCGGCTTGTGAATGGGGGCCAGACAACATACGCTGCAATGCCATTCTTCCGCATGCGATGTCGCCGGGCATGCAATGGTGGATAGAGAGTAACCCGGAGGAAGCCCATGCGTTCCTGTCACAGATTCCCCAGCGACGTGTCGGAGACTGCGAGCAGGACATCGGCCGTTTTGTCGCCCTGTTGTGCAGCGATGGTGCGAACTACGTCAATGGCCAGAGTATCGCACTGGATGGCGGCCAGGCCTTCCTCGGCTGAGCAGGCTTCCGGGTGAGCCTGGACCAGCAGGTTGAAGCGGTTGTACGCCCGGTAGCGGATACCCTGTCGCGCCTGGTGTTCTTTCCACTGGAACTCTTCGGGCAGGACTTTCCCCTCATCGTATTGTGGCTGGCGGGTGCCGCCGTGTTCTTCACGCTGTACCTCGGCTTTGTGAATGTGCGCGGGTTTTCCCTGGGGCTGCGACACGTCCGTGGGCGGTTTCACAATCCGCGAGCGCGTGGCGAGATATCCCACTTCCAGGCCGTGGCAACTGCCGTCTCGGGCACAGTGGGGATCGGCAACATCGGCGGGGTTGCGGTCGCGATCACCATCGGTGGCCCCGGTGCGGCCCTGTGGTTGATGGTCGCAGGTTTTTTATCCATGTCGACCAAGCTGGTGGAGTGCACGCTGGGGGTGAAGTACCGGCGCAACAACCCGGACGGTTCGGTGTCTGGCGGCCCGATGTTTTATCTCGAGCGCTATTTCTCGGACCGTGGTGCACCGGGTTGGGGTCGAGTGATGGGTGGGTTCTATGCCATCGCGCTAGTGATCGGCTGTTTCGGCATCGGCAACATGTTTCAGTCCAACCAGGCCTACGTCCAGTTTCTGGTGATCAGCGGCGGCGAGGACAGTTTTTTTGCTGGGCGCGGCTGGCTGTTCGGCCTCCTGATTGCCGCGGCCGTGGCACTGGTCATCATCGGCGGTATACGCAGCATCGCGCTGGTTGCGTCGAGGATCGTGCCGCTCATGGCCGTGCTCTATGTGGTGTCGGCCCTGGTGATTATTGGCTTCAGCGCGGCACAGATTCCCGCCGCCGTGCAGCTCATCGTCAGCAGCGCGTTTTCCATGAGCAGTGTGACGGGCGGCATGGTCGGCGCCATCGTTGTCGGCTTCCAGCGTGCGCTGTTCTCGAATGAAGCCGGTATTGGTTCGGCCTCCATCGCCCACTCTGCTGTGCAAACCAACGAGCCCGCCTCCGAGGGACTGGTGGGTTTGCTGGAGCCTTTCCTCGACACGGTGGTGATCTGCACGCTCAGCTCACTGGTGATCGTGACGGTGGCCTATCCCAACGGGCTCGTCGAGCAGGGCTTTGAGGGCATTGCCCTGACATCGGCCGCCTTCGCCCACCACATCAGCTGGGCGCCGTACCCACTCGCCTTCGCGGCACTGTTGTTCGCGTTCTCCACCACCATCGCCTGGGCCTATTATGGCCTCAAGGCCTGGACCTACCTGGTGGGTGAGTCACAGCTGATGCAGACCGCTTTCAAAACGGTATTCTGCGGCTTTGTGGTGCTCGGATGCATGATTGAGCTATCCGCGGTCCTCGATTTTGCCGATGCCATGATCTTCCTGATCGCGGTGCCGAATATCATCGGCCTCTACCTGTATGCGCCGGAAGTCAAGCGTGATGTAGCTGACTACATGCGGCGCGTACGCTCGGGGGCGGTGCGCACCACCGAGCAGTACCCGCCGCTTCAGTAGGGCAGGTCGCCGTCCACAGTAATGCGTTCCATGCGCCGGTGTGCGGGGAAGTAATCATTGACGGGTTTGTGTTGCGTGCTGCGGTTGTCCCAGATGGCAATGCTGTGCGGACGCCAGTGAAAGCGACAGGTGAACTCGTCCGTGACGACATGGCGGAACAGGAAATCCAGCAGTGCACGGCTCTCGTTCGGCTTCAGCCCCTCAATGTGGGTGGTGAACAGGCTGTTGACAAAAATCACCTTCCTGCCGGTTTCCGGGTGCGTGCGGATGACCGGGTGACGAACGGGCGGGTTGGCCGCCACCGCCTCTGCGAGGCGTTCGCGACCCCCGGGCTCGGCGAGGCTTTCTTTGAACCCCCAGCTGAAGTCGTGAACAGCGACCAGCCCTTCGAGCAGGCGCTGCATCGGTGCGGATAGCGCATTGTAGGCCGCGGTCATGCTCGCCCACAGCGTATCGCCGCCCCGCGGCGGAATGATCACCGATTTCAGAACCGTCGCCATCGGAGGATGTTGCCGGAACGTCATGTCTGAATGCCAGGCCTCGATTTTGGTCGGCTTTTCCGCTGTGCTCTCCAGGATGGTAATTTCCGGGAAACCATCGATAGTGGCGTAGGCTGGATGCGTTTGCAGGGGACCGAAGCAGGAGGCCAGTGCGTGCTGTCTTGCAGGGCTGATATCCTGGTCGCGGAAGAAAATCACTTCGTGTTCATTGAGCAGCGTGCGCAATGCCCCCACCTGTTCCGGCTGAAGGTCCTGCGCCAGGTCAATCCCGCTGATTTCGGCGCCGAGGGCACCCGCCATTGGTGTGACGTTGAACATGCTGAGCGGCCTCCGGCCCTGATTACCTGTGGGCGATTCTAGCATTGCCGCCGGGTTTAAGCAGCGTCCGCCGCGCCGGTGGGGAGGGTGATCTGCACGGCCAGTCCGGGGTGGGTGTTTCGCGCCCTGATTCCCGCCCCGTGTCGCAGCAGTGCCTGCTTCGTGATGGACAGCCCCAGTCCATGGCCACCTGTCTGCCTGTCTCGCGCGGTGTCAACTCTGTAGAAGGGCTCGAAGATCCGGGCCAGGTCGGACTCCGGCACCCCTGGACCCTGGTCAGCAACGGTGATTGTGTAAGCGGCGTCGTTTTGCTGCAGACTGACGGTGATCGTACTGTGAGGCGGGCTGTAGTGGCAGGCGTTACGGAGGACGTTGTCAAAGGCTTTGCGCAGCTGGCTGCCATTCCCTGTGACCAGTGCTTCCGCAAGGTCAGTGTGGAAGACGATGTGTCTTTTCTCACCCGCCTCAAACCGGGCATCGCCGCACAGCTCCTCCAGCAGTACGACGAGATCAATGTGCTGCTCCAGGTCGGGAGAAGCCGTCTGGCTGTCCAGTAACTCGCCGACCAGACTTTCCAGTCGCTGCGCTTCTCGAGCGATCCGCGCCAGCTGGGCAGGCGCGCCCTCAGGTTTCTGCTCCGCCAGCGCCAGCGCAACCTGCATGCGCGCAAGCGGGGAGCGTAACTCGTGCGATACATTGGCCAGCAGGGTTTTCTGCGCGTTGATACGCTCCTGCAGCAGCTCGGCCATGTGATTTAAGTCGCGGGCCAGATCGTCGGTTTCGTCGCGGCCGGAAGCGCGCACGTGGATACGCGTCCCCAGGTCACCCTCCGCCAGTCTCCGCGCCGCCTGCCGCAGGGCCGCCAGCCGCCGCGTAAGCAGGCGGGAGACCGCGTAACAGAGTAGCCCAGACACCAACAGGGCAAGGGCAGCACGCAACCAGACGTTGCTTCCCAGTACTGTCACCAGCGGTATCCGCGGCGCGGGCAGGACCAATACGGATCGCAGGGGGCCGGTATCGGCACGATAGAGAAGGTGGCCCAGATACTGTTTTGCGCCGCGGCGCTGAAATATCCGGCGACGATCGCGGTCCAGTTCTGCCGCGATGCTCGCCGCCGGCGGCGGCAGCGCTCGTTGCAGCAGGTCTTTCCCTTCGGGATCGATCAGGTAGACCTCAACCTTGTGTTTGCTCTGGGCCGCCTGGATGATCTGGGGCACTTGCTCTCTGGGTGCATTCTGCAGTTCATACAGAAGGCGCACAAAAACCCGGGGTGGCCCTTCCGGACCCGGGGTTCGGCGCTTGCCCTCGATCAGCGAGCCATTATCGGGCACCAGTGCGTCAAGGTAGTTCCCGGCAACAATGGCACTGCCCAGTACGACGATGGTCACCAGCCAAAACCCGAGGAAAATGCGCAGGAACAGCGGTATCGCCAGCCTCATGGCCTGCGCTCCCCGTGCACCAGCAACTGGTAACCGGCCCCGCGTACGCTGGCAATCAGCTTGCCTGCGCCAAGGGCCTGCATTTTTTTGCGAATCTTGCTCACATGCACGTCGACACTACGGTCGTAGGCGGACAACGGCCGGCCCAGGGCCTGCTGGCTGAGTTGATCCTTGCTGACCACGCTGCCTGCCTGGGTCATCAGCAGGCGCAGGATGTTGAATTCAGCACTGGTGAGTTGCAGATCCCGGGCATCCCACGTGGCCTTGCGCTGTGCGGCATTGATCGCAAGCAGGCCCGATGTGATGTCACCATTTTCCGTTACGCGCGGTACGCCTGTGCGGCGCAATATGGCTCTCAGGCGCGCCGCAAGTTCTCGCGGGTTGCAGGGTTTGGCCAGATAGTCGTCTGCGCCGAGTTCCAGGCCCACGATACGATCGGTGTCTTCACCGCGTGCAGTCAGCATGAGCACCGGGGTGTCGACGGGAATCGCGCGCAGGCGGCGCAATACATCCAGGCCCTGCACGCCTGGCAGCATGACGTCGAGAATCATGGCGTCATAGTGTCGCTCGCAGGCCTTTTGCAGCGCCTTGTCGCCATCGTGGCACGTGTCGATGTCAAAGCCGTCGGAGCCGAGGTATTCGCTCAGCAGCTGGCACAGCTCCGTGTCGTCATCAATTAACAGCAGGTGTGGACGCATTGCTCGGGTCTTGTTCGGGTTCGGCGAATATACAGTTTGCCCGGCGCTGCGCAGTAAAGCCACGGCCCCGGCGCAGCGGCAGGTAATCTTTACCATTCTTTACGCAACCGCCGCACTGCTTAACGCTATCCGGCTCTACTATGTACCTGCGTTTCATCCACAGGAGACAGGTTATGAAATCACGCACACAGGTATTACTTCGTCGCACCGCCAGCGCTCTGGCGCTTGTCACCACCATCGCCGTAGCGCCGGCTTTTGCCGCACCGGAGGGCGGCAATCCGGAGCGTATGCTCGAGCGCATGGCGCAACACGTGGACCTCAGCGATTCGCAGCGGGTTGAAATTGGCGCATTACTGAAGGCCGCTGCCGAGGAAGGGGCAGGGGACCGCGCTCGAATGCAGGAAATCCGTCGCGAGCTGCAGTCGCAGGGCGCCAGCTTCGATCCCACGGCCAGTGAATCGCTGACCCAGGAGCTTGGCGCTATCACTGCACGCAGCGCCTACCGGCGAACCGAAACACGTGCGGCGGTACGCGCACTGCTCAGCGAGGAGCAGCGCACTAAGCTGGATGCCATGGAAAGCCAGCGCGGCAAGGGGCGGGAACCCGGCAAGATGAAGGGTTCTCGCCAGGATTGAGGCTTACAGCACCTCGACCCGTAGCTCGAGCTCGGCCAGCGCCGAGCCGAGCTTTTCCTGCTGTTTCCGGTTGCTCACCACCGCGGTGCTTGCGCGCTCGGGGGTCAGGTAGGAGTCGGCTACACGCCTGAGGTCATCCAGGGTGACCTCCAGAACAGATCGCCGAAAGGCTTCCCGTTGCGCGTGACTGCGGCCAAAGAGGTGGTTGTAGAAATGTTGGCGAGCTTCCCCGGCAGGCGACGCAGGCTTGTCGAGGCTGCCTATTACGCCGAGGATTGCCTCTTCCAACCCGCGCGGATCGTGCTTGCTCTCCAGCATCCAGCGCACCGACTGGTCAAAATCGTCGAGCGTTTCGACAAGCCTTGGGTCGCGGTAGGAATAAAAGCGGAACGCTGCAATGCTCGAGTCCTGCCCCGCACCACCGCCATAAGCACCGCCCTGCTCGCGAATCGACCGGTGTAGAAACCCATTGCGCAGGAAGCCACCAAGCACGGTGAGCGCCGGCGCATCGGGGTGTCCGATGGGCACCGTCGGATAGGCGCGTGCGCAGAAGTTCACCTGCGTGTTGGCGACCCAAAACTCCCGTCGCGTTTCGAGTACGGGTGCGGCGCTGAGCGTGGCCTGGCCCTGCTTGCCTCCCGCAGCGTCGCCCCACAGTTGCAGGGCTTCATGACACACTGTCTCGGCGGCATGTTCATCGGCGATCGCCAGTAACTGCCGTGGCATCGCGATGACTGCCGCGTGCAGGCGGGCCAGTGCGTCGCGCAGACCGCCCAGCGCGTCTGCCTGCTGCAGATTGTCATCGAGTGCCTTCAGGCGCCGTATCCCCTCAAGCCCGCCCAAGCGGTGGTTGATACTCGCCAGACCGCTCATGCCGGCGCAGGCGGCGGCCATGGCCAGACCGTGGCCGTTTCCTGTGACGGACTGCTCGCGGCGCGCTCGAGACTGGCTGACCAGCTCGCGGATGCGTGCATCCTCATCGAAACGTGCCTGCTCCAGGGTGTCGCGCATCAGACTGACCTGTGCACCGCTGTTGCGTGCCAGGGCCCGTGAAGACAGCGAAAAGTAGCCGTGCAGGCGCTGGACGTCGTACAGTTCGCTGCGGAGCGAGGTGCTGGCACTGATGCTGCCCACGGTCGCGGCCTGACGCTGCTGAACCTGCAGGTAGTCCTTATCGCCGAGCCCGATCTCGGTCAGCGTACGGGTATACAGCGGCAGCAGCGCGATATCGTCCTCCGACAACGCGGGCAGCGGCGCCACCACATGCTGGTATACCAGTCCGTTCGTGCCCTGGGTGTAACGTGTCAGTCGCAGGGGGCCCTGTGCATGTTCGGTACACTCCAGCTCTGGTATACGCTCAGGTACGTCGGCCAGGGTCACACAGGGGAGCACACCGGGGTCGTCCTTGTGCTGTTGGCGCTGCTCCAGCTTGCGTGACAGCTCGATCACCGCCTGCTTCTGGGACGCATCCATGTTGGCCTTGAGCCGGGCAAGGCGCTGGGTCTCTGCCTCGAGGCGCCGGTGCGACAGCTGGGTATCCGGCGTCATCACCAGGGTGACGCGGTGCGGGTTGTCGAGCAGGAGTCGTTGGGCCAGCTGACGGATATAGGCGGGATCGCTGATCTTGCTGCGCAGCGCATCCAGAACCGGATCCAGATCCAGCACGGCGACCGGATCCGCATAGTGTGTAGCGGGGCCGAGAGCCTGCAGAATCAGCTGCAGGCCATAGGGGTAGCCGCCGCCGGTAATTTCCCGCTGGTGCAGTTCCAACTGGTGCAGCACCGCCTCCAGATGTTCCTGCGGCACACCCTCACGCGCGACGCGCGAAATCACCTCCAGTACCAGCGCCTCCAGTGCATCGCGGGATGATGCTTCGCTGCCTTCAATGCCGCAGCTGAAGACCATTTCGCGCTGGGAATCCTCAAGGCCACACAGGGGCGAGGGCGCCTGTCCCAGCTCTGTTGTTTCCAGCGCGTGCATCAGCGGCGATGCGCTGTTGTCCAGCAATACACTGGACAGCAGCTGCGCTTCCAGCTGTTGCTCCAGGTCGGTGCTTTCGCCGAGCAGCCAGCCAATCACAATGTGTGTCTTGGCTGCGGTGTCGCCCGAGTCGTCCAGTGCGTAAGGCCTCTCCACCTGCAACGGCGCGCTGAGGCGTTGCTCTCGAGGTACCGCTATGCGCTCTTCCAGACGCTGGAAACGCTGCAGTGCGCGGGCTTCGAACACCGCCTGGTGTTCGTGTGCGGGGATATCTCCGAAGGTCATGAAGATGGCGTTGCTGGGATGATAGTGGCTGCGGTAGAAAGTTTTCAGCTGTTCATAACTGAGGTCGGGAATGTGCTCCGGATCGCCGCCACTGTTGAAGTGGTAAGTGACCGTGGGGAACAGGTGTTCGCACAGGGTTTGCCAGAGCGTGCTCGACACCGAGCTCATGGCTCCCTTCATCTCGTTGAATACGACTCCCTTGAATACCAGGTCGCTATCCGGATTTCCCGGCTCTGCGAAATCAACCCGGTGACCCTCCTGGGCGAAGTCCAGTGGATCGAGACGCGAAAAGAACACGGCATCCAGATAGACATCCAACAGGTTGGCGAAGTCCTTGCGGTTCTGGCTCGCAAACGGGTAGGCGGTCCAGTCACTGCTGGTGAACGCATTCATGAACGTGTTCAGCGATCGACGCAACATCATGAAGAAGGGATCGCGCACTGGGTAGCGCTCGCTGCCGCAGAGGGCTGTGTGCTCCAGAATGTGTGCCACACCTGTCGAATCGGTGGGTACCGTGCGCAGTGCCACCAGGAACACGTTTTCACTGTTGTTTGCCGCCAGGTGGTAATGCATGGCGCCGGTAGCGCTGTGCTCATACTGCTCAACGCGCAGCTGCAGCGATTCGATCTCGTGGCTGCGCAGTAGGCGGAAGGCGGCGTGGCTAACGGCAGCGCCGGAGGTAATCTGGTTCATACGGGTCCTGTCTCAGGGGAAACGACTGCTTATTCTAACGTGAATCGGCTGCGGCTGCCGTCACCGGTCTGAGTTCGATGCGGTATATCCAGGGCCAGTTCTTGCCGGTCACCCAGATGCTGCCGTCCTCGGGGTTGTGGGCGATGCCGTTCAGTACGTCGGTTCCTGGCTGGCGCTCCGGTACCGGTAACAGGCCACGGAGGTCGACAGTCGCCGTGACCTCGCCGCTCGCCGGGTCGATGATAACGATGCGGTCTTCCTGCCAGACGTTGGCCCAGATGCTCCCGTCAATCCACTCGAGTTCGTTGAGGCGTGCCACTGGCATGCCGCTCTCCATGACCGCAATACTGCGCCGCCGCTGCGCGGTGTCAGGGTCGAGAAAGTACAGGCGGTGGCTGCCATCGCTGTAGATCAGATCCGTGCCATTGTGCGTCAGGCCCCACCCCTGGCCGGGAATGGAGAGCGCCGCAAGCGGGCTGAGGTCGTTGCGGTTGTAGACCAGCAGCTTGCGAGCCTGCCAGGTCAGCTGGTAAACGCGGTCTCCGAACACGGTAACGCCCTCGCCGAACAGCCGCGGGTGCAGCCGCCGCTCGGCCTGCAGCACACCATCGTCGAGACGGTATTGCAGTAAACGGGACTGGCCGTAGCCGCCGGTTCCCACGTAAAGCATGCCGTCGATTATCTGCAGACCCTGCACGAAATGGCTGCGAGACTGCGGTTTTTTCTCCAGCACCCGGAAGCTGAAGTGCTCTGCGGCGGAGACCGTGGTCGCGAGCAGCGCCAGCAGACAGGCGCATAATCGGTAGCAGATATTCAAATTCGGTTTCTCCCCAGATCCCTCAGCAGGAAGCGCGCCGGCGCCAGTGCGCGCAGTGTTTCCGGCTCCACCGGCAGTGACTCACCGCACAACTGGCTGGCCAGCAGTTCTGCTGCCAGCGGTGTCGAGGTGAGCCCGCGAGAGCCGTGGCCGGTGTTCAGGTATAGCCCCTCGAGGTAGACCCCCTGTGCGGCAACCGGCTGCCTCGCGTTGTCTCGCAGGGCCGCGAAGCGTTGCATGAACGCCTCTCGCTCCGGCACCGGGCCCACCAGTGGCAGGTAGTCCGGGCTGGCACAACGCCACTCCGTGCGACCCGCCAGTGGCGTATCCTCCAGCGCATCGAGAGCCTTTGCAAGTGTGGGAAGGGCAGCCGTGAGCTGTGCCAGGTTGTAGGCCTGGTCTGCGGGGCGCAGGTTCGGGTCACAGTCGCCGGGTCCGAAAGTAGCGCCAATGCAGTGCTCCCCCGCGCGCGCGGGGGCAATGTACCCGCGATGACAGAGTGCAGCGCGCAACGGAGCCAATGCAGTCAGGCTGGGTAGCTGCGTGGTCTGGCCACGTATGGCGCGCAGTGGCAGCCACTCCAGGCCGGCGAAGGAGCTGCAGGCCGTGCCGGCCGCGACCACCGCCGCAGGCGCCTCCGCGATCACCTGTCCGTTGGCATTCACCGCCTGCCACTGATGACCGCTGCGCACCAGTTGCAGTGTGCCGCAGCCGGCCTGTAGTGTCACGTTGGCCTGGCGCAGGAGCGCAGCGCAGACGGCAGGAGGCGACAGCCAGCCCGATTGCGGGTACCAGTACCCTGCGCTGTGCTGCTCGAGACCGATGAGCTGAGAGGCCTGCGCTGCGTCCACCACCTGTGCAAGCTCGGGGACCTTTGTGAGCAGCATGCGCATGCGATCCAGCTCACGACTGTCCTGAACCTGGTGAAAGCTGCCGCAGAGCGCGCCGTCGAGGCCCTCACGCAGTCGCCCTGCGGCGAAATCGTGGCGGTATTGGCGCACCGCGAAATCGAAGCTGGCGAGCGCGAAATCGGTGAGCGCTGAGTGGCGGTGCGAAAGTCGGGTGTACAAGACACCCTGGGCGTTGCCAGAAGCCCGCTGTGCGGGTTCGCCGCTCTCCAGAACGGTGACGGCCAGGCCGCGCCGCGCCAGTGCAGCGGCCGTGTGACAGCCGGCCAGTCCGGCGCCGAGTACCAGCACGGCTGCCGGAGGTGCGCTGCTGTGCCAGGGCTGATCCCAGCGTGGCTGCAACCGGGCGGGAGCGGTAACGGCAGGCGTGGGGTGCTCGCCGTCTGCCGTGCTGTGCGCACGGCCCAATGCGGCCAGTTGTGACTGCTGCGCCGACGGTAGTTCCCCCGCAGTGACGGTGCCGCGCCCTCCGTCAGTGTACCAGCTGTCAACGAGAGGCACCCCGGCCTGTCGCAGATCCGCCAGGACATCCTCTACCGGGCCCCACCAGAGGTCCAGGATAACCGTGCCGGTATCGAAAACCACCCGATGAACACCCGGTAACGGTTGCGGATACTGGGCGCAGAGTGCTGCCGCAAGCGGTGCAAGTGCCGTGCAGTGAGCGGCCGTGGCTGACAGCTCCGTGCGGTGCGGCGGATTGGCTTCGATGGCGATGTAGTGCAGCCGGCGGGCGCCCTCATCCGGATTGCCGCGCTGCCGCCACAGGTCCCAGGTGAGTAGAAAGTTGAGACCGCAGCCAAACCCGATCTCGGCGATGGTGAATACAGGCGTCTTATGCCGTGTCCAGTGTTCGGACAGGCGGTTGTCTGCGAGGAAGGTACGCCGGTAATCTGCCAGGCCCTGTGCGTCACAGCGCTCGCGCTGGCCGGGGGGAGCAGACAGCGCGGCCCAATGCTGATTGTCACGTCGCATGGGCAGGCCGGGAGCAGTGCAGTCTGGGCACGGCGGGGAAGCTACCCGGAGACCGTGTAGCCGCCGTCGATGGGCAGTGTCTGGCCGGTGATCCAGCTCGCCTGGGCGCTGGTCAGGAAGAGTACGGCGCCAGCGACGTCGGTCGGCTCGCCGAGCCGACCCAATGGCGTGCGGGCGAGTGTGGGTGCGGACCACTCCGGGTTAGCCACCGTAGCCGCGGTCATGCGGCTGGCACACAGGCCAACAGCGACCGCATTGCTGCGTATGCCCAGTCGGCCCCATTCCACGGCCATGCTGCGGATGAGTCCGAGCAGGCCCGTTTTGCCTGCCCCGTAACCCGGTACGATGCCGATGCCGAAGTACGAACTCATGGACCCGATCCCCACGATGGAGGCGCCTCCGTCCAGCGTGCTGCGCGCCAGGGCGTCACGGCAGCGCCGGGCCAGCCGGAAGCCTGAGGTGAGGTGGATAGTAACGGCCCTGTCAAACGTGTCCGGGTCCCATTCATCGAGCCCGAGGCTGGGTAGGGCGATGCCTGCATTGTTGACCAGGATGTCCAGTTCGTCCTGTGCGGACGCCACGGCATCAATCTGTGCAGGATCCTCCACATCCAGCGTCAGGTAGCGGTAACCGGACAGGTCGTGGTCATAGTCGGCAGCGCTGCCGCGGGTGCCGGTAACGGTGACGGTGGCGCCGGCCGCACGGTAGGCCGCTGCGATGCCGGCACCAATGCCACTGGTCCCTCCGGTAACCAGCACCCTGGCGCCCTGGTAATCGTACTGCACACGGTTATTGCCCATTTCCGGCCTCTCGTTCGCTGCGTGATGTTGGCGCAGCAAGCGTACCAGACTGGCGCCCGGCAGGAACCTGTGAAGCGGTGGAAATCGCCGCCCGGAGAGGGCAGGTCGCTGGCGTTTGCGCCGGGCAGGCAGTAGACTTGCGCGCTGGCGCAAGAGGGTAGCTCATGGCTCAGAATCCAACTAGATCGATCCCGCGGGATCAGTTCCTGACGATTGCAGTCAACCTGCTTTACAAGGCATTTCTGGAGAACCGCCGCACCGAGGCGAAGAACGTATTCCGCGATCTGGCGACGGGGCGGTCCGTGCACCTGACGAACGTGGTGATGGAGGACAAGTCACAGGTGCGCTTTGATGTTGCGCTGGATCATAGCGAGTTTCGCGGCAAGTTGAATTTCGGTGCGTTTCGCTCCAGCCTGGCCATGCTGGTGGCGCAGTTGAGCGATGCGCTGCGCGCCGGCAAGGACATCAAGGTCTTCTCAGAGCAGAACAATCCTGACAATGTCGTGTTCGGGCTCAGTGCGGCCACTGAGGAAGAGGGCGAGGTCAACGTGATGGTGTTGGGGGCTGACTCGAACGCAGCGCGCGGCTCCATCGAGCTGCGCCTGCAATACCTCGACCCGGCGCAGTTTGCACAGGCATCACCGGCCAACGCCAGCGGCGCCTGAGGCTCAGCCAGCCGGAATGGCGTCGTGTTCGACGGTGACGCTTTGCCGTTCGGCCGGCGCGATGACCTCGGCACTCCCTGTCACCACCTTGCGGCCCTCCTGATTCACCACCGTGCAGTCCAGCGTCACGCGGCGTCTGCGCGGCTCCAGCGCGCTCACTGTCAGTTCGACGGTCAGCGTGTCACCGACATGCACCGGCTGGCGAAAGCTCAGCGACTGGCTCAGGTAGACGGTACCGGGCCCCGGCAACTGCATGGCGAGGGCCGCTGAAATGAGCCCGCCGCTGAACATACCGTGTGCGATGCAGCCGCCAAAGGGCGTGGTAGCCGCGTAGTCCGGATCCAGGTGCAGGGGGTTGTAGTCACCGGATGCGGCGGCAAAGCGGCGCAGATCCTGCAGGGTGACTGTGTGGCTGCGCTGTGCCTGTTGCCCGAGGCTCAGCTCATCAAAGGTGTGGTTGTGTATCTGCGGCATGCCGGCATCCTGCGGGATTGTTGAGCGCGCCATGATACCGTAGTGTAGCGGCCCCTACACAATCGCAGGCAGCGAGCAGGAGAGAGTTATGCCGGATGCGGCGGACCGCATCATTCCGCCGATTTCCTACCCACCGGACCTGCCGGTCGTGGCGGCGCGGGAGGAGATCGCGAGAGCCATCAGCAATCACCCGGTGGTGATCATCGCCGGCGAAACCGGTTCTGGCAAGACAACCCAGATCCCCAAAATCTGTCTGGAGCTGGGCCGTGGACGCGTCGCCCGGATAGGCCATACGCAGCCCCGCCGTCTCGCGGCGCGCACTGTTGCCCAGCGCATCTCTGATGAACTGGCTGTGCCGCTCGGCGCCACCGTCGGCTATCAGGTGCGTTTCACCGATCAGGTGTCGGAGGCATCGGCGATCAAGCTGATGACCGATGGTATTCTGCTCGCGGAAATTCGCCACGACCGACTGCTGCGGCAGTACGACACCCTGATCATCGACGAGGCGCATGAGCGCAGCCTGAATATCGATTTCCTGCTCGGGTATCTGAAACAGCTTTTGCCGCGCCGACCGGACCTGAAGCTGGTCATAACCTCGGCCACGATTGATGTTGAGACCTTTTCACGGCACTTCGACAATGCCCCGGTGATCGAGGTTTCCGGCCGCGGTTACCCGGTGGAAACTGTCTACCTGGACCCGGCAGAGGACCGGGATCTGGGTCTGCAGGAGCAAGTAGCGGCACTGGTGGCCGATATCGAACGCGGACAATTCGGTGAGCGCGGCGATGTGCTGGTGTTTCTCCCCGGGGAACGCGAAATCCGTGAGCTGGCCCGCGCCCTCAGGGCGTTGGAGCGTATTGAGGTGTTGCCGTTGTACGCACGGCTCTCGAACGCGGAACAGAGCCGCGTATTCGATCTCTCGCGGCGCCGAATGGTGCGTGTCGTACTGGCCACTAACGTCGCCGAAACCTCTCTGACAGTGCCCGGCATCCGCTATGTCATCGACCCCGGTGACGCCCGCATCAGTCGCTACAGCTTTCGTACCAAGGTGCAGCGACTGCCGATAGAGCCGATATCCCAGGCCAGCGCCAACCAGCGGCAGGGGCGCTGCGGTCGCGTTGCCGCTGGCGTATGCATACGTCTGTACAGCGAGGCGGATTTTCTTTCCAGGCCGGAGTTTACTGACCCCGAGATTCTGCGCACCAACCTTGCGGCGGTTATTCTGCAAATGCTGCAGCTGGGCCTCGGCGAGGTTCAGCGTTTCCCCTTCATCAACCCTCCCGACCCGCGCATGGTACGTGACGGCTATAAGCTTCTGCAGGAGCTGGGTGCCGTTAATAGTCGAGGCAAGCTGACGGCACTGGGGCGGCAGTTGGCGAAACTGCCGATTGACCCGCGGCTGGGGCGCATGGTACTGGCCGCCGAGGCACTATCCTGCCTGGAGGAGGTGTTGGTCATTGCAGCAGCGCTGGCCATCCAGGACCCGCGTGAACGCCCCGCAGACAAGCAGTCGCAGGCCGATCAGATGCATGCGCGTTTTCGCCATGAACGCTCGGACTTCATGGCCTGGTTGGCCCTGTGGCGATATTATGAAGAACAGCGGCAAGCCCTGACCCAGAGTCAGCTGCGCAAGCTCTGCCAGCGGGAGTACCTCTCTTTCCTGCGTATGCGTGAGTGGCGCGATATGCACGCCCAGTTGCGAATCGCCTGCCGGCAGCTGGGGCTGCGGCTGGGTGGCGAATTCTCAGACGCTGCAGGGGAGACCTTCGAGCCGATCCACCGCGCGCTGCTGGCGGGTTTGCTGTCCAATATCGCCCAGCATCAGGAGAACCGTGATTACCTGGGCAGCCGCAATCGGAAATTGCAGATATTTCCGGGTTCAAGCCTGGGGCGGCAGCGCCCGAAATGGATTGTAGCCGCAGAGGTTGTGGAAACCTCGCGGGTGTTTGCACGCACGGTGGCGGCGATTGATCCCGCCTGGGTGTTATCGACCAATCCGGAGCTGCTGAAACACCATTATTATGAACCTCGCTGGGAGTCCCGGCAGGGGCGCGCCATGGCCTGGGAGCGGATTACGCTCTACGGGCTTACCGTGGCGGACAAGCGCCCCGTGCATTATGGGCCGATCAACCCCGCTGAAGCGCGTGAACTGCTCATACGGGAAGGCCTGATCGCGGGGCGTTTCCCGCGACATCCGGGCTTCCTCAAGCATAATCTGCGTATTGCGCGCGATGTCGAAGACCTCGAGGCCAAGGCACGGCGACGCGACCTGCTCGCGGATGAACAGGTGCTGTTTGCCTTCTATGATGAGCGTCTGCCGTCGGATATCACAACGGCCGAACGTCTGCGGGCCTGGTTGGCTGGGGAGGCCGACGCTGACCGCCTGCTCCGCATCTCCCGCGAGCAGTTACTGGCGCGCGATCCCGGTGCCGCTCTGGGCCAGCAGTTTCCTGACCGGCTGGTCTGGGGCGACCTGGAGCTGCGCCTCAGCTACCGCTTCGAGCCCGGGCAGGAAGCGGACGGTGTCTCGGTGACGTTGCCCGTCGGCCTGTTGAATCGTGTGCCGCGGTTTCGGTTCGACTGGCTGGTACCCGGATTGCTACGGGATAAATGTATCGCCCTGGTGAAGGGGCTGCCGAAGGACAAGCGCAAGCAGCTGGTGCCTGTGCCCGACAGAGTGGATCAGGCGCTGGCAGAGCTTCAGCCGAATGATGAGTCCCTGGGCGCCGCACTCGCGAGAGCGCTGGGCCGGGTCACGGGCGTCAAATTGCGCGCCGAGGATTTCAATCCGGACGCGCTGGATCCGTTCTACAGCATGAATATTCGGGTGGTAGACTCCGATGGACGACTGTTGGGGCAGGGACGTGATCTCGCCGCACTGGTGGCGGCGTTTCGCGACGATGTGCGTGAGACAATCGTGGCGGCGCCGGGTAACAGCCCGGCCCGGGAGGGGCTCACTGCCTGGCCAGACAGTGCTCTGCCAGAGCAATGGCGTTTCCGCCAGGCTGGCACGGAGATCGTCTCCTGGCCCGCGCTGGTCGACAGGGGGGACAGTGTCGCGGTAGCGCTGTGCGACTACCCGGGTGAGGCCCGTTGGCAGCACCGTCTTGGTGTGTTGAGGCTACTGCGTTTGCAGCATCGTCAGCAGGTCAAGTTTCTGCGCAAACAACTGCTGCAGGGCAATGAAACCAGCCTGCTGCTGGCTGCGGCGGGCCAGCGTCGCGAAGACCTGGTGGAGGACATGATTGATGCCGCCTGGGTGGACGCAGCAGGGCTTGATGACAGCTTGCCCCGGGACAGTGTGTCGTTTGCCCTTTGCGCCGGGCGCAGTGGCCAGGTTGTGGCGTGCGCCAACCACCTCGAGGCCACACTCATCAACGCGCTGCGTCCGCTGGCAGAGGCGCGGACCACGCTGGCACGCTACAGCGAGCCTGACTGGGTCGCCGCACTGGCCGATATCGAAGCGCAGCTTGTAGCCCTGTGGCAACCGGGATTTCAGCGCGACACGCCAGCCGAGTGGCTGGCACAGTACCCGCGCTATATGAAGGCCTTGCAGCAACGCGCAGAGCACCTGAAGGGCCAGCTGGCGCGGGATGACAGTCATCGGGAGCGTTTGCAAAAATTTGCACAGCCGCTGCAGGAGGCCCTGCAGGGCTCCCCGCGGCTGCTTGCCTCCTGTCCGGCAGCGGCGACGTACCGGTGGATGCTGGAGGAGTTTCGCGTCTCCCTGTTCGCCCAGCGGCTGGGCACTCGCACCCCCGTCTCCGACAAGCGGCTGCAGCAGCAGTGGCAGGCGGTGGTTGAATGGCTGTCGACGCACCCGGACGATGCGGCGCCGACGGCTCGATAAGCCAATGTGGCCCAGGAAAAAATCGGTGAAACTTACCGGACGATATCGGGTCACACACTGAGACACGCTCATCACGCTGTCTGCGGTAGACTGTACCGACCTTATGACAACAAAAGGACAACCATCATGAAAGACTCCAGAAAACCCCTTGCGCTGGCACTGGGTGCCGCATTCCTGGCCAGTTCGGTCGTACCCGTGGCTTCGGCGGGGGCAAACCCTTTTGCGGCGCAGGAACTTGGCTCTGGCTACAACCTTGCCAACTTCAACTCCCACGGTGACGGCGATCACGAGGGCAAGTGCGGCGAGGGCAAGTGTGGTGAAAAGGATGCCGCAGAGGGCAAGTGCGGTGAAGGCAAGTGCGGGGAAAAGGATACCGCTGAAGGCAAGTGCGGTGAAGGCAAATGCGGCGAGAAAGACGCCAAGAAAGATGCCGAGGGTAAATGCGGCGAAGGTAAGTGTGGCGGCTGATGCCCGGGCACTCTGACAGGCTCGCCGGTGCGGGCCTGGGTTTGCGGCGGGCCCTTCTGGGCCCGTTGCTTTCTGGGGATACCCCTGAGGTCGACTTTTTTGAAGTGGCACCGGAGAACTGGATCGGGGTAGGTGGTCGGATCGGGCGGCAGTTTCGCGAACTGGTATCGCAGCGGCCGCTGGTCCTGCATGGCCTGTCCCTGGATATCGGCGGTATCGACGAGCTGGATACCGCGCTGGTACAGGCGGTGCGCCGCCTTATGGACGACACCGGTGCCAGTCTCTACACCGAGCATCTCAGCTACTGCGCCGCGGATGGCCACCTCTACGACCTGCTCCCGCTGCCTTTCACAGCAGAGGCCGTTGCGCATGTGGTTGAGCGCGTGCAGCGCGTGCAGGAGATTATCCGCGCACCCATTGCGCTGGAAAATGCTTCGTATTACGCCCAGCCCCATGCCGAGATGACGGAGCTGGAGTTCATCACCGAGGTTGTACGGCGCTCGGGCTGCGATCTTCTCCTGGACGTGAACAACGTCTACGTCAACAGCATCAACCACGGTTATACGGCTTCGGATTTCCTGCAGGCCCTGCCGCTGGATCGGGTGCGCTACATACACGTGGCCGGCCACTACGATGAGGCACCCGACCTGAAGGTTGATACCCACGGCACCTCGGTGATCGAGCCGGTCTGGTCACTGCTGGCAGAGGCCTACCAGCTGCTGGGCTCCGTACCCACACTTCTGGAACGCGACTTCAATTTGCCACCGCTGGCCGAGTTGCTGCGCGAGGTAGAGCACATTCGCCGCCTGCAGGCGGCCGACAACGTCGGGTTGATGGGTTGTGCGCATGGCTGATCTGCGCACCCAACAGCTGGCGATGGCCCGCTACCTGCGCGACCCGGCCACGCAGCCCCCGCCCCGTGGTGTGGAACCGCGGCGCCTGAAAATCTACGAAACCCTGGTGTACAACAACATTGAAGGGTTTATCAGTGGCGGTTTCCCGGTGCTGCGCCGTCTTTACGGGGACACCGCATGGCACCGTCTTGTTCGCCAGTTCATCGACGGCCACCGCTGTCACACGCCCTATTTTCTTGAAATCAGCCAGGAGTTCCTGCGCTTTCTGTTTGAGCGCCACAACCCCGGCCCGGACGATCCGCCGTTTCTTGCAGAGCTCGCCCATTACGAGTGGGTGGAGCTGGCGCTCAGCGTGGCAGAGGAGGAGGTGCCCGCCGACGCGGGAGGGGACCCCATGATGGCACCGCTGGCGATCTCCCCCCTGGCGTGGCCCCTGGCCTACCGTTACCCGGTGCACCGCATCGGCGTTGATTTCCGGCCGACTGAGCCCGAAGCGCCTGTTTATCTGGTGGTTTACCGTGATCGGCAGGATACCGTGCGCTTTCTGTCGCTCAATGCTGCGACCGCACGGCTGCTAGAACGGGTTCGCGATGGCGCTGCTGTTTCGGGTGCAGAGGTGCTGCAGGATCTTGCCGCAGAGCTCTCGCTGCCGGGCGACACGGTCAACACATTTGGCGCGGCGCAGCTGCGAGAGTTTGTCGAGCGCGGCATATTGGTGACGTGCTGACGGGTACTTTTCCCAGGTTGCCCCGCTACCGCCACAGGCGTAATATGCGGCGCCTGAACCTGACCGCGGCTCGCCCATGAGATTTCTGCGTCCGACATTGCTGTTGCTTTGCCTACTGAGCGCCGCTCCTGTGATGGCCTCGGAACCTGTGAATCCGGATCCCCTGGAAGCCATCAACCGGCCGATCTTCATCTTTAACGAGCGCATGGACCAGTACCTGCTGAAGCCCGCGGCCCGCGGCTATCACGCGATCACACCGGATCCCCTGGAAGTCGGTGTCGATAACTTCTTCCGCAACCTGCGCGACGTCAATACCACCCTGAACTCTCTTCTCCAGGGCAGATTCGGGGGAGCCGCACAGGCCGGTGGCCGTTTCCTGCTCAACTCCACCATCGGCATCCTTGGCCTGTTCGATGTGGCGACGCGCATGGGCGTCGAGCCCTTGAGGACCGATTTTGGACAGACCCTGGCGGTGTGGGGAGTTCCCGAGGGCCCATACCTGATGGTGCCGCTTTTCGGCCCACGCACCATGCGCAGCGGCGTGGGCACCATCTTTGACGCCTACACCTCCGTGGAAGTGGCAATCGACGATGTGCGGCTGCGAAACTCATTGATCGGCCTGGAGTTGGTCAGCTCCAGGGTCGAGCTGTTGAAAGCGGAAGACCTGATTTCCGGTGATCGCTACATTTTCATCCGCGATGCCTACCTGCAGCAGCGGCGCGCCCTGGTCAACGACGGTGAGGTGGAGGACACCTTCTCCGACTTCGGTGATGAGGAATGGCCAGACGAACTGTAGCCGGATGAGGCGTGCGAAAGTTTGCACCAAAACTGTGAAATCCTGCCCAAACCCGGTGCAAATTGGTTGCTCCACCCATGCCAAGGGCGTACTGTCCCTCAGCACACGCCCCGCAAAAGCCGCATGATGAATTCCAAAGGTTATGTGTTGCTCATCGATGACGATGCCGCTCGTGCAGGCGAACTGGCGCAGACGGTCATCGGTCAGGGGTACCGTGTTGAGGTGTTTACCGATGTGCTTGAGGCCTACCATTTTCTCGCTGGTAACCAGGACCTCGATGTCATCCTCTGTGAACTGGATCTCGAGGAGGTCTCCTGGCAGGAGGCGCGCCGCTCCCTGCGCGAGCTGGACCTGCAGGTTCCCGCGATTATTTTCAGCGATCGCGCCGAAGTGGACAAAATGATGACCGCCTTGCGGTTGGGTGCCAGCGATTTTTTCGTGCGCCCGATCGAGGACGAAGAGGCGCTGTTCAAGTCCATTGAGCGCTGCGTACGGCAACGCCAGATGCGCCGCGAGTTGCGTGAGTCACGCCAGCGCCTGGAGCAGGCCAATACGGAGCTGCGCGGCACGGTGAAAATGCTTGAGCAGGACCAGCAGGCCGGGCGCCAGGTTCAGTTACGCATGCTGCCCGTCAGCCCCATGGTGCTGGAACCGTATGTGTTCAGCCATACGGTTATCCCCTCGCTGTACCTCAGCGGCGACTTCACTGATTACTTTACGGTGGGCCAGCATCACGTCGCGTTTTTCATGGCAGACGTGTCCGGTCACGGCAGTTCTTCCGCTTTTACCACGGTGTTGCTGAAAAATCTCTTTGCGCGCAAGCGTTCGGATTTCCTGCATCGGGACGATGATACCCTGCTGAGCCCGGTGGCCATGCTGAAGCGGGCAAATCAGGAGTTGCTCGACCTCGGTGTGGGCAAGTTTGCCACCATGGTCGTCGGCTTGCTGGATACCCAGGCGAATACCCTGCGCTACAGCGTGGCGGGGCATTTGCCGCAGCCGGTGCTGGTCTCCAAAGAGGGTGCCCGTTACCTGCGCGGCGAGGGTTCGGCTGTGGGCATCATGGAGGATGCGAGCTACGAGGAGCACCTGGTGGATTTGCCAGAGCGCTTCATGCTGGCGCTGTTCTCTGACGGTATACTTGAAATCCTCCCTCCCAAAAACCTGATCGAGAAAGAAAAGTATTTCCTCAAGGTGTTCGAGGAGTCGGCGGAGTCTCCGGATGAGATCGTCAACAGGCTGGGCCTGGACCGTGTCGAGACGGCCCCCGACGATATTGCTGCCCTGTTTATCAGCAAGCGGAGTTGAGATGGAAGAGGGCCGGATACTTGCAGCAAGCCAGGACGGAGCCTACGTCGTGCGCCTGACCGGGGACGTGCGGCTTACTCTCTGCACGAGCATTGACGACTATTTGCAGCGCATGCTGAACAGCCCGGATTTCGCCAGTGTGTGGGTTGACCTCTGTGATGCCGAAGGCATTGACAGCACCACGCTGGGACTGTTGGCCAAACTGGCACTGGAGGTGCGCGCACGCTACGGTTTCATGCCGGCCATCTACTCCTCCAACCCCGGTATTACCCGGTTGATCAAGAGCATGGGCTTCCAGCGTCTGTTTGATGTGCACGAAGACGCCTGTGCCAATCCTGAGTGCATAGACTGCATACCGCTGGTAGAGGGCAGCGAGGCGGATGTGCGCGACAAGGTGATTGAAGCACACCGGGTACTGATGGGATTGTCAGAAGAAAACCGCGCGCGTTTCAAAGACCTGATGGTCGTGCTTGAGCGAAGCTGACGACGCTCAGCGCTGCATCGCCGCCAGTTTGCAGCGTATGTAGTCCTGGTGCGGAACATAGGTGAGTTCAGCGACCTGGCGGATCAGGTGTTCTTCGTACTTGTCGAGATTGCCATCTGCGTAGGCTACCTGCCACATGCCAGCGATCAGCGTCAGCTTCTCTTCGGGCCCATAGTGGTCGTTGATCACGCGCGTGAATTCGTACAGTGATGTCGCCTCCTCGACGCGCGTGCTGGCCGCGTCGATCAATGCCCTGACCTCGTGCCGTGGTAGCCCCAGTGAGTTGCTCAGCATCTGCTCCAGGGCGGTTTCTTCACTGGCATCCTGGGTAAAATCCGCGCGTGCGGTTTCAATCAGAAGTGCCGCAGCCGCCAGGTGTACCCGCTGTTGCCGGCCTTCTTCCGAGTCCTCTCCAGGCAGGATGAACAGGGCTTTCAGTGCGTTGATCATGCGGCGCTGATAACCGCTTCGAGGCGGCTCTGGTCGGCGATAAAGTTGCGGATACCCTCGGCCAGTTTTTCCGTCGCCATCGCGTCTGCATTCAACGCGAGGCGGAAGCTGCCCTCGGTGTGCTGTGCTTGTGGATCATCTGAGCCGCCGTCTTGTGGGCTGAGTTGGCGTGGGAGAGCACCGTGGTCCGCTGCCAGCGATTCCAGCAGCGCGGGGCTGATGGTCAGCCGGTCGCAGCCGGCCAATGCCTCGATTTCGCCGACGTTGCGGAAGCTCGCGCCCATGACCACGGTCGGGTAGCCGTGGGTCTTGTAGTAGCGGTAGATACGGCGCACCGACTGTACGCCCGGATCGTCATCGGGGTGGGCGACCTGGGTTTCGGTGTTCGCCAGGTACCAGTCGAGAATGCGCCCGACAAAGGGGGAAATCAGGTACACGCCGGCATCGGCGCAGGCCGCGGCCTGGGCGAAGCCAAATAGCAGGGTCAGGTTGCAGTTGATGCCCTCACGTTCGAGGTTGCGTGCCGCGCTGATGCCTTCCCAGGTAGCGGCAATCTTGATCAACACCCGGTCCCGGCCGAGTCCGGCCTCCTCGTACAGGCGAATGAGCTTGCGCGCGCGCTCCATGGTTGCCTGGGTGTCGAAAGACAGTCGCGCATCGACCTCGGTGGAAATGCGCCCCGGGATGATACCCAGAATTTCGCGCCCGATGTCGACCGCGAACCGGTCGCAGCAGTTGGCCATCTGCTCCTCACTGCTGCCGCCGGCTTTGCTCGCCCAGTTCTGTGCCCCGGAGAGCAGGCTCTGGTAGTGGGGCAGGGCGGCGGCTTTCAACAGCAGTGATGGATTGGTTGTGGCGTCCTGGGGTTGAAAACGGCGAATCGCTTCGATATCACCGGTGTCGGCGACCACGTCAGTCATCGACTTCAGCTGGTCGAGTTTGCTGCTCATGCTGGAGAGATCCTTGTAAAGCGTGCGGCTGACGGACTGCCGCGAGGTTACGGATTGCGGCTACAAGTGTGCAGCATAATCAGCCCCTGTGCTACCCGCAGGCCCGTTCCCGCGCGGATGCGGCGCCCTCATCGTCGCCGACGATTTTTTGCAGGGCATCCTCCAGCACCGCAATGCCCGCGCCCTTGCGGTGTGCGTGCTCGCTCAGGTGGCGCCGGAACTGACGGGCTCCGGGCACACCCTGATAGAGGCCGAGCAGGTGGCGCGTGATGTGGTTCAACGCAGTGCCCTGCTGCAGTTCCTGCGCCACGTAGGGCAACAGCTTGCGAATGGCGTCGTGTTTGCTGGCCACGGGGTTGTCCGCGCCGAACAGTGCTGCGTCGACATTCGCCAGCAGCCAGGGATCATGATAGGCCGCCCGCCCGAGCATCACTCCGTCTACCTGCTGCAGGTGCTCATGGCAGCTCTCCAGGTTGGTGATGCCGCCGTTGAGGACAATCGTCAGCGCCGGCAGGTCGCTTTTCAGCCGGTACACCCAGGGGTAGTTGAGGGGCGGAATTTCCCGGTTCTCCTTTGGCGACAGACCCTGCAACCAGGCTTTGCGGGCGTGCACGATAAACACATTGCAGCCGGCATCGGCACTGGGGCCGATGAAGTCCAGCAGTTGCTGGTAGCTCTCCATGCTGTCAATGCCAATACGGTGCTTGACCGTCACCGGGAGGTCACAGGCATCACGCATCGCGGCAACACAGGCGGCAACCTGCGCCGGATGTGCCATCAGTGAGGCGCCAAAGGCCCCGGACTGTACGCGATCCGAGGGGCAGCCGCAGTTCAGATTGACCTCGTCGTAGCCCCACTGCGCGGCCCACGCGGCACAGCGTGCCAGATCCGCCGGGTCGCTGCCGCCCAGTTGCAGCGCAACGGGCGCTTCGATGGGGTTAAAGCGCAGAAAGCGCTGCCGATCGCCGTGAATCAGGGCGCCGGTGGTGACCATTTCGGTGTACAGGCGGGCGTGTCGGCTGAGCAGCCGCCAGAAGTACCGGCAGTGGCGGTCACTCCAGTCCATCATGGGGGCAATACAGAAACGGTGGCTGTTCACGATCATGCGCAGGGAATGTGGCGGGCGAAAGCCGCATTGTACCGGAGATAGAGGGTGAATTCGCTATACTGGCAGGCAGAGCAAGCGGCTTCAGGAGGCGCCAGTGCATTATATCTTCGAAGTGACCCTGAGCCCGGGGTACACCGCCGAGGCCTACGCCGAGGCCTGGATTCGTGCCAGCAGGATCATTCAGCAGGCCCCCGGGGCACAGGGTACCCGCCTGCACCGAAAAATCGGTGACCCCAGCCGATTGCTGGCGATTGCGACCTGGGAAAGCAAAGCGGCGCGTGATGCCATGGAGTCGCGCTTGCCGGAGCGTGTGCTGGAGATCATTGCCGAGCAGACGCCCTACGTGGAGATTACCCTGTTGGGTGAGTTCGAGGCGCCCGAGTGGGAGGTCGTACCGGAGCCCTGAGGTCTCAGCTGCGCGCCGCAGCCAGTATGCGATTCAGGCCGCGACGCGTGGCGTTGTCCTGCAGGCTGGCGTGCAACCGCTGCAGCGCCGCCGCCTCCAGGTACTCAGGCAGATAGTGCAGTTCCACCGGACGGTCGCCGTCCAGCGGCAGCTCGACGATATCCTGCAGTCCGCCGAATACCGCGGCATCACCGATGCGGCCTGCGAGGTAGACCACGGTGGCCGCAGCCAGGTCGCCACCGTGCAGCGGATGCTCGTCTGGGGGCACGGTCAGCGGCAGTAGTGATAGGTCCAGTGTCCCCTTGATCGTGCCGGGCAGGCCCCAGCGCTCCACCAGCAGGCCCGCCAGCATGGCGCTATTGGCACCGAGCTCTGCCTGTTGCCCCTGCACCCGCTCCAGCAGGGAAACCTTCGGTGCGTAGAGGTGTGCCAGCTCGGGGCGCAGTGAGACCAGATTGATATCCCCCAGGTTGGCCAACAGTGCCTGCGTAGAGACCACCGAGGGGTTTTCCACACCGAGGTTTCGCGCCAGCAGAAACGCGCTGGCGCTGGCGATCTGGCTGGACTTCCACAGCCGGTGCATCGCCGTCTCCTGGTCCGACCCGGGTGTACTGGCAGGGAGCGTACGCGCCAGCGCGGATTGCGCGATCAGGCCCTTGACGTAACTGACGCCCAGATAGGCGATGGCGTGGTGCACACTGGAAATCGGGGTAGTGAGGCCGAAGGCGGCGGAGTTCACGGTGCGCAGTACGTCTGCAGCCAGTGCCGGTTCATTTTTTACGGCAGCAGTGATTTCGTCGATGTCATCCAGTTCCCTGGTCACCTGCAGGAACATGGAATGGGGCTCGGGCAGGGCGTCCGCCAGCTCCAACAACGTCTGTGGCGTGGGTGTGTCCGCGGTGTCAGTGCGCAGCAGGACAAATGACTGCAGCGCCGTTGGTAGCACTGGGCTGGCGTCAGCGGCTGTCTCGGCCTCGGCTTCCGCCTGGCCCGCGTTGGCGGAGAACGACTGGATCGCGGTGCGTACGCGAGGCGTGGCCTCAGCTTGTGCCTGCGGTGCGGTTTCCGCCTTGCCCGGCGAGCGGCGCAGCCAAAGCAGAGCGCCGACGGCACTGGCACCGAGAATGCAGAGTAGAACGGTCATCAACGTTGGCATGCAGGTGCTCCGATGGCTCGCATGTTGCTGAATCGCCCTCTTCGGAGGTGCGGATACGGGTGGCCGCATAGTAACAAACCGAAACAAAACTGTGACGAAAAATATGCGTGTTTTTGCGGATTGATCTACGCTGCGACATGAAGACGTTCTCAGCAGGTCCCATTCGCATACGGAGCACAGCGTCATGACTGAAGGTCTCGTTTTACGTCTCCCCACGTCCGAGGAGGTAGATACATTCTGGACGGATGGGGTGGTCTGCCTGCGCGGCGCACTGGATCCGGCAGCGGTGCTGGCGATGGCGCCAGCGGTGGAACGCCTGCTGCGGGGGTCGGTCGGGGAAACCATGCACGATATGTCAGCCCTGGGCGCGGGGCTTGCAGCGGCGGGGAGCACGGTGCTGACCGGTGGCATGCAGGGTGAGGGGCGTTTCGTGTCGGGGACGGACCATTGGCGGATAGACGAGGACTGTCGGGCATTTGCCCTCGACAGGGGACTGGCAGCGCTGGCGGGTACGCTGTTGCGCAGTCGCCGCGTCTATCTGTGGGAAGACAGTATTCTGGTAAAAGAGCCGGATACGGCCGAGCGCACGGCCTGGCATCAGGACATGGGCTACTTTCACGCCAGCGGCGAGCAGGTTTGCACCACATGGATCCCGCTGGATGTCGCTGATGCAGAGACTGGCGCCATGAGTTTTGTGCGTGGGTCCCACCGCGACGGCGCGCTGTATCGCCCCAACTGGTTCGTGTCGCAGCAGAGTATGGAGGGAACGGAAGGCCTGGATGTGCCGGATGTCGAGGCGCTGGCACGCGCGGGGCGGGCGGACCTGGTGCAATATGCGCTCGGCCCCGGTGACCTGACCGTGCACCATGCCCGCACCCTGCACGCTGCGGGGGGCAATCTCAGCAAACAGCGCCGCCGTCGCGCGATCAGCATTCGCTATTGCGGAGACGACGCACGCTACCATTTCCGGCCGGGTGCGCCCCGCAAGCCGCACCACGACCGTGTGCAGGAGGGTGATCCGCTGGGTGACCCGGATTGTCCGCTCGTCTGGCAGCGTTCGCTCTAGCGGGAGCGCGCAAGCCCGGCGCCGTCAAAGGCCAGATGGGGCTGCAGCTTCACGGTGACTGGTAGTGTGCCGCCCGCAGGAACATCGATGTGTCCCGGAGCAAGGCACGGCACACGTTGCCCGTCTGGCAGCGTGAGCTCGTAGAGGAAGTGTGCACCGCGAAAGGTCTTGCGCGTCACGCGCAGCAGCAGCGTGCTGCTCGCGTCATAGCTGACATCGCCGGGGCGCACGAGCACCTGGTGGCTGGAGGCGCCATCGTGCCCGGCCCTCGTGCCCGTGATGAGGGGCGCCAGCTCACCGCTGCCGGTCATTGTCGCCGATATTATGCTGCCCTCGCCGATGAAGGCCGCGACAAACGTGTTGGCCGGGCGGTGGTAGAGTTCGTGGGGGGAGCCTGTTTGCGCCACACGCCCCTGGTGGAGCAGGGTGATCTGATCAGCCATGGCAAAGGCTTCGTGCTGGTCATGGGTCACCAGCAGGGCGGTGATTGCACTGCGCTTGAGCAGTTCGCGAATGTCAGCGGCGAGCAGCGTGCGCAGCTCTGTATCCAGGCTCGAGAAGGGCTCGTCCAGCAGCAGGATGTCGGGTTTCGGCGCCAGCGCACGGGCAAGGGCGACCCGCTGCTGCTGCCCGCCGGAGAGTTCGTGCGGCCAGGCATCGGCGTACTCGCTGAGCGCCACGAGCTGCAGCAGGCTCTCCACCCGTTCCTGGCGCGCTTTGCGCGGCAGTGTCGCGAGGCCGAAACCGATGTTGTCACGCACGTTCAGGTGTGGGAACAGGGCGAAGTCCTGGAACACCATGCCGACCCTGCGCTGCTCGGGTGGGAGCCGACGCTGGGGCGTGCTGAGCGTGACACCGCGCAGTGTAATGCGCCCGGCGCTGACCGGTTCAAACCCGGCGATGGCGCGTAACAGGGTGGTTTTGCCGCAGCCGGAGGGACCCAGCAGGCAGCCAATAGCGCCGGGTTGGAGCGTCAGAGAGGCGTCCTCCACCGCGGTCACCTCACCATAGCGCACACAAACCTGGTCCAGCTCAAGTTGGTTGCTCATGAATCGACCGCCGCCTTCGTCATATTGCGGGTGAGCAGAATAACAGGGATAAGCCCGATCAGCACAATGGCCAGTGCGGGCAGTGCCGCCTCGGCCAGTCGCTCGTCCGAGGCCAGTTCGTGGGCCCGCACGGCCAGCGTGTTGAACTTGAAGGGGCGCAGAATCAGGGTCGTTGGCAGTTCTTTTAGCACGTCGACAAAGACCAGCAACAGCGCGGTGAGCAGGCTGCCGCGGAGCATCGGAAGGTGTATGCGCCGCAGCACGCCCAGGGGCGTGTGCCCAAGCGACCGCGCAGCCTCGTCAAGGTCGGGGCGGATACGCGTCAGGCCCGCTTCCACGGATTGCAGGGAAACCGCAAGAAAGCGCACGACATAGGCGAATACCAGTGCGCCCAGCGTCCCGCTGACAAGCAGCCCCGACGACACGCCAAAGCTCTGTCGCAGCCAGTGGTCGAGGGTGTTGTCGGCCCAGGCAAAGGGGATCATGACACCTACGGCGATCACGGTGCCCGGAACCGCATAGCCCATGCTCGCCACACGGGTAGTGACAGCCTCCAGACGGCCCGGATGGGCGCGTTTCCCGTAACCCAGCAGCAGGGCGAGGAGCAGGCAGCACAGGGACGCCAGTGCGGCGAGCAGGAAACTGTTGCCAAGCAGTGCGAGGAAGGCTGTTGTGAATGCATTCTGGTAGTGCTGCGCAGTCCAGGCAGCCAACTGGGCGGCAGGCAGAAGGAAGCCGGCGGTGAGCACCAGCAGGGCAGCCGCCAATGCCGTGAATGCGCGCCAGCCCTGCAGCCGGACGCGCTGTGTTGACCGGCCGGTACCCAGTCGGTGGAAGCGCAGACGCGACCTGGAGCGGCGCTCCAGGGCGAACAGGGCGATAACGAACAGCAGCAGGCATGCCGCCAGTTGTGCGGCGGTCTGCAATTCGCCCAGGCCATACCAGGTGCGGAAAATGCCGGTGGTAAACGCGCTGACGCCGAAGTAGGCCACCGTCCCATAGTCTGCCAGGGTCTCCATCAGCGCCAGGCTGACGCCGGCCGCGATGGCGGGTCGCGCCATCGGCAGCGTTACCCTGAAGAAGGTTTGTGAGGCAGAGTTGCCAAGGCTGCGGCTTGCCTCGCCAAGTGCGGCGGATTGGTCCACGAATGCAACCCGGGTCAGCAGATAGACGTAGGGATACAGCACCAGCGACAGCATGCAGATCGCGCCGCCCAGGGAGCGTATTTCGGGAAACCAGTAATCTCCGTGCTGCCAGTCAAATCCTGCGCGCAGGCTGCTCTGCACGGGGCCGGCGACATCGAGCAGCCCGGTGTAGGTGTAGGCAATGATGTAGGCGGGCATGGCCATGGGAAGCAATAGCGCCCAGGAAAACAGGCGCCTTCCCGGAAACTCGCAGTGTGCTGTCAGCCAGGCTGTACTGACCCCCAGCAGCGCGGTGCCGACACCAACACCGAGCATCAGCAGCAGCGAGTTCACCACATAGTCCAACAGCACCGTGTCGAACAGGTGCCGCCAGGCTGCGCTGTAGGGCCCCAGCAGACTGGCGACGATGACCACAACCGGCACCGCGACGACCGCGGCGCTGATCACCATCGCGAGCCGCCACAGCCAGGCGGCTGAGGTCACTGCCTCACCGCGAGTTGATACCGCGTGGTTTATCGCCAACCGGCACGGTCCATGGCTTTCACGGCTTCGGCATTGAGTCGCCCGAGTTCACTGACATTCAGTTCGTCTGCCCGGAACGGACCCCATGACTGCAGCAAGGCAGAGGGCTCAACATCCTCGCGCACCGGGTACTCATTGTTGACTTCGGCGTACCAGCGCTGGCTCTCCTCACGCAGCATGAACTCGATCAGTTGACGAGCCTGCTCGGGCTTGCTCGCGGCGCGTGTGACGCCTGCCCCGCTAATGTTGACGTGTGCGCCGCGGCCAGTCTGGTTGGGCCAGAACAGGGTGACCTGCTGTGCGGCTTCGCGCTCTCCGGCGTCATCGGATTGCAGCATGCCGCCGAGGTAATAGCTGTTTACCAGCGCGACATCGCACTGCCCCGCGGCCACAGCCTTGATCTGGTCGCGGTCACCGCCCTGGGGGGTGCGGGCGAAGTTGGCAACAAAGCCTTCCAGCCAGGCGGCGGTGGTATCGGCGCCGTCATTGGCCAGCATGCCTGCGACCAGAGACTGGTTATAGATATTGCCCGAGGAGCGCACACAGATGCGACCGCGCCACATCGGGTCGGCCAGCGCGGCATAGTCGCTGAGCGCGGCCGGGTCGACACGATCCGGCGCATACACCAGCACACGCGCGCGCACCGACAGGCCGTACCAGTAGTTTTCATCACTGCGCAGGTGGGGCGGTGCCGCTGATTGCAGGGTGGGCGAGGTGACAGGCTGTAACAGGGCATCCGCCTGCGCCCGGTACAGCTTGCCGGCGTCGCTGGTGAGGAACAGGTCTGCAGGTGAGTTGTCGCCCTCGTTGCGCAACCGCTCCAGCAGCGCGTCGCCATCACCGGTCACCAGGTTGATCGCGATGCCGGTTTCCTCTGTGAATTGATCCAGCAGCGGCTTGATCAGCGCTTCCTGGCGAGCGGAGTAGACGTTCACCGCATCCGGCGCGCCGCAGGCGACCAGCCCCCCCACAGCGGTCAGCATGGAGAGCGCAATAGCCCTGATGAGTCGTTGATGGAGCCGTGGCATACAATCCTCGCGATAGCTGCAATCTGAAAACGCTAATTATTCGCATTTAGTGCCTCCATGGCAAGGGTCCGCGTCATTCGGCCATACGCCACCAGCCCTGTCGCTACGACCCCGGTGGGCATCGCGTCGACGAGACCGTATAATCTCGCTCCTGTTATCGCTCTTGCCCCGGAACTCCCATGACTGTTCGCACACGAATCGCGCCCTCACCGACCGGTGATCCGCATGTCGGCACGGCGTATATCGCCCTGTTCAATTACTGCTTTGCACGTGCGCACGGGGGCCAATTCATACTGCGCATCGAAGATACCGATCAGGCGAGAAGTACGGCCGCTTCCGAGCAGGCGATTCTGGATTCCCTGCGCTGGCTGGGCCTGGACTGGGATGAGGGCCCGGATGTCGGCGGTCGTTGCGGCCCGTATCGGCAGAGCGAGCGCATGGAGATCTACGGAGAATACGCCCTGCAGCTGGTTGCCGAGGGCAAGGCATTTCTCTGTTATCGCACACCGGAGGAACTGGATGCGCTGCGCGAAGCGCGCCGGGCCGCCGGCAACAGCACCGCTTTGAAGCCGGCTGATCTCGCCTTGCCGGAAGATGAAGTGGCACGCCGGGCGGAAGCGGGCATGCCCTATGTCGTGCGCATGGTGGTGCCCGATGAGCCGGGTGCCTGCGTGGTCAATGATCTACTGCGCGGTGACATCGAGCTGGACTGGAGCATGGTGGATGCGCAGATCCTGCTGAAATCGGACGGCATGCCAACCTATCACCTGGCGAATGTCGTCGATGACCACCTGATGGGCATAACCCACGTATTGCGCGGCGAGGAGTGGATCAACTCGGCGCCCAAGCACAAGCTGCTGTACGCGTATTTTGGTTGGGAGATGCCGGTGCTGTGCCACCTGCCGCTCTTGCGCAACCCCGACAAGTCGAAGCTCAGCAAGCGCAAGAACCCCACCAGCATTCTGTACTATCAGCGCATGGGCTTTCTCCCCGAAGCGTTACTGAATTACCTTGGCCGCATGGGCTGGTCCATGCCCGATGAGCGCGAAAAGTTCTCCCTTGTAGATATGCAGGCGCATTTCGATATCAGTCGCGTGTCGCTGGGTGGCCCGATTTTCGATCAGGAAAAGCTGCGCTGGTTGAATGGCTTGTGGATTCGCGAGGACCTCAGCGAGGAGGAACTCGCGGCGCGTCTGATCGACTGGGCCTATAACGCCGAGAACCTGCGCAAGGTGTTGCCTCACGCGCAGAAGCGCATGGAAACCCTCAGTGATTTTGCACCCCTCGCCGGGTTCCTCGTGTCCGGCACGCTACCCATCAGCGAAGCGTCCTTCGACGGCATCAAGCTGGAGCGCGACGCGCTGTTGGCCAGCCTGCAGTTTTCCCTCTGGTGTCTCGAGGGCATCAGCGACTGGAGTCGTGATACGGTGTGGGAGGCACTGAAGGCACTGGCGGACGCACAGCAAATGAAGATCAAGGACATGCTGGCACCGCTCTTTGTGGCCATCGCGGGTTCCAGTGCTTCGTTCTCTGTGGTGGATTCCATGGCGTTGCTGGGGCCTGATATGAGCAGGGCGCGCCTGCGGCACGCGATTGAGGTGTTGGGCGGTGTCTCTAAAAAAGCGGCCAAGCGGCTGGAAAAAGCCTACGCCGATTTACCCACGGCGGGCAACTGACGCCTGTGGCACGCGCAGCCGGTTCGAGTTTTCGTTTCCTGATTGTGGGCGCCGGGCGCTCCGGTACCAGCCTGCTCACCGCATTGCTGGACCAGCATTCCCAGCTTGAAGTCGGCTTTGAGGTCGGCAGCATCGCCTACCTCCGCGGGCGCGAGCTGGACGATGAGCCAGACCGTCTGTTCGAACAGCGCAGCAGTGCTTTTCTCGACTGTTGCCTGCAGTCTGCGGCTGCCAGTGATGCCGCGCTCTGGGGTAACAAGGTCACCACCGAGCAGCTGGCAGGCCTCAACAAACACAATCTCTACCACGTGCCGCCCCTGAACGTGCTCGACGCATTTTTTAACGGCACCCTGGCCGGACTCAAGGTGATCTACCTGCTGCGGGACGGGCGTGCCTGCGTGCAGTCCAAGCTGTCGCGCACCCCACAGGGACTGGAGCAGGCCTGTGACAACTGGCGGTACGCGGTCGAGGTTTACGAGTTTCTGCAGACGCGGCCGCAGACCCTGTTCCTGCGCTTCGAAGAACTGGTGGCGGATCCACAGCGGGAACTGGCACGGGTGCTGGAGTTCCTGGGCCTCAGTTTCGAGCCCGCCATTGTGTCGGCAGACAGCACGATGCACCCGGGCATGCCGCCTGCGTATCGTCGCGCGGGGATAGATCCCGCCCGCGGCCGCGATATCGACGTCGATCACCCCTGTGTTCCCTTGATTCGGGATGCCCTGCAGCGCGCCGGGTACGCCTAGCATCGCGTGTACTGCCCGCCCTGAATAGGGCTACACTCAATGCAGTGCAGCAACACCGGGAGCCGCAGCGTGGCCATCAGCACATTCGACCTTTTCAAGGTGGGCATCGGGCCCTCCAGTTCGCACACGGTTGGCCCGATGCACGCGGCCAAGCGCTTCGCCGACGCCCTCGAGAACAGCGGGTCCCTGGACCGTTGTGCGCGGATCAGCGTCGAACTCTACGGCTCGCTCGGTGCGACGGGCGCCGGTCACGGCTCACCCAAGGCGATTATTCTCGGCCTGGAAGGAGAAGCGCCCGATACGGTCGTGGTGGAGGGGATTGCGCCGCGTGTTGCAGCCGTGCGCGAGGGCGGGGAGCTGCGCGTGCTGGGTCGACACGCTGTCCCTTTCAGCTACCGCGATGACCTTATCATGCACCGCACTGAGACCCTGCCGCAGCACGCCAATGGCATGCGCTTCCGGGCCTTTGACGCGCAGGGTGAGACGCTGCAGCACGCGGTGTATTACTCGGTGGGCGGTGGGTTTGTGGTGGATGAGGCGGCAGCAGAGGGCGGGGAGCTGATCGTCGATGACCCGACTCCCGTGCCGTACCCGTTTACGACCGGGGCAGAACTGCTGCGTCGCTGTCGCGAGAGCGGGCTGTCTATCAGTCGCCTGATGCTGGAAAACGAGAAAGCCTGGCGCTCCCGGGAGGAGATCCACGATGGGCTGCTTCGTCTGTGGCGGGTGATGGATGCCTCCATAGCCCGTGGCTGTGAGGCGGAGGGCATCCTTCCCGGCGGCCTCAAGGTCAGGCGTCGTGCAGCGCAGCTGTATCGGCAGTTGAAGGGGCGTCAGGGCGGCCTCGGGGACGACTCGCTGAACACCATGGACTGGGTGACGCTCTACGCGCTGGCCGTCAATGAGGAAAATGCGGTGGGGGGCCGTATCGTTACTGCACCGACCAACGGTGCGGCGGGTATCATCCCTGCGGTACTTAAATACTATCTCACGCGCTGTCAGGGGGCGGTGGAGGAGGACGCGGTGCGCTTTCTGCTCACCGCCGCGGCGATAGGTACACTTTACAAAATCAATGCCTCGATTTCGGGCGCCGAGGTAGGTTGCCAGGGCGAGGTGGGTTCCGCCTGCTCGATGGCGGCTGGCGCGCTTGCTGACGCACTGGGCGGAACGCCGGAGCAGGTGGAAAATGCGGCCGAGATTGCCATGGAGCACAATCTCGGCCTGACCTGCGACCCGATCGGTGGACTGGTGCAGGTACCCTGTATCGAGCGCAACGCCATGGGTGCGATCAAGGCGATCAGCGCGGCGCGCATGGCGTTGCGCGGCAGCGGTGAACACTATGTGTCTCTGGACCAGGTGATCAAGACCATGCGCGACACGGGCCGGGATATGCAGGAAAAATACAAGGAAACAGCGCGGGGCGGCCTGGCCGTGAACGTGCTGGAAGTGCCCGTCAACTTTGTCGACTGCTGAGCGCACTTTCCCTGCTGCCAGCGCTTGACAGGGTTAGGCTGCCTCTCTAGAATTCGCGTCCTCAGAGTTTACGGGGCTATAGCTCAGCTGGGAGAGCGCTTGCATGGCATGCAAGAGGTCGACGGTTCGATCCCGTCTAGCTCCACCAAACAAACCCTCTGCACCGCGCGGTCCAGAGGGTTTTTTTATGCCTGCGTGCAAGCCCCAGCGTTAGATGCTGGCACCGTTGATGCTCGCCCTCAGCAGCACCGTGGTGTCTCCGTCAGCGGTCGATTTCAGCAGCATGCCGTTGTCCACACCGAACCACTCCTCGCTGAGCGCTGTGCCGGCGCTGCCCGTTTCCCGTGTCTGGAAGCGACAGGCCTGGAACTGGCCTGCGGGGACACTGACTGATTCAATGCCGACAAATGTGGTACGCCGGTCCACGGTGTTGCTGTCATTGAGCGTGAAGCCCCGCACGCGGGTACGAAGATTGACGGTGTAGCGTTGTTCAAAGGACTGTCCCGCACTGAGGTCGTAACGTTCCAGTTGTTGCGGCGCAAACACGACGCGGCTTTCGGAGGCTTCAGGCGTGAAAGACTCCACTTCCACACCGTACTCAAGCACGCGGAACTGACTGGCCTGGGGCTGGAAGTAGGCCTCGCTACGGGAAGTGGAGGGCGCCGCGCCACTCGCGCGGGTATTGGTGGTCGCTTTCAGCGCGTTCTTCCCCTCGAAGCTCGCCCCGCCGGTGATCACCTGATCGTACTCGAAGGGTACCACAGCGCCGCTGGCGTCGGTGGTGCGATAGCTTGCGACCACCGTGGTGTTTACCGTCACCAGCGTGGTGTTGTAGCAGCGACGCGCATCACCGCTACCGCTGGCGATGCGGGTGAACACCGGTTCCAGGTAGAACACTTCGTTGGGTCGGGCCAGGAACCCCAACAGGTCATCGTTGCCGGCGAAGCCAGAGGTGAACAGGCGGCAGTTCTTGGTGCTGCCTCCGCACAGGCCGCGCTGGCGCTTTTTCCAGCCGGTGAACTCGTAGCCGGCGGCCGGCCTCGCGATAAAGGTTTCGTCAAAGAATATGTCGTTGACATCGATAGGTGGGCAGTTGGCATTGGCGGCGCAGCTGTAGTTGCCTGACACCGTGGCGATGGAGCCACCGGTGGGGCTGGACAGCTGCACTTTGCAACCGGCAAGGGCGGAACAGGAGGCAAGAATGGCGATACCGATGAATTTGTACATGGCAGGGTCGAACGCTCTCGTTGGTTAGGTAACAGAGCGTAACAGTGTAGTCCTGACCGTTTCCGCCACGAATCACGGCGCACATGATCTGTGCGCCAGTTCACAGTGCTTGATGGCTTAGAACAGGTAATAGGCGAATACGTAGACCATCAGTAACAACACGATCCAGAGCGCGGTGGTACCGATTTCCCAGGAACGTCCCAGTGGGCCCGTGTGCCCCATGGTGTGTCGAGCCGAGGCGGTCAGCAACCCGGCGCCCTGCTGCAGGCGGCTGCGCAATGCGCCTACGGGTGGCTTGCCGACGCGCGCCACGTACTTCACCAGGAGCGGCAGACCGCGGCGCCACAGCCAGTCCACGTCAAGCGAAATGGTCAGTGTGCGCTTCATCCACGGCAGCAGCAGGAAGAAGGCGAGCCCGGAGAACAACAGCAGTTGCAGGTAGAACAGCACCTTGCCGGGTTTGTACGGGTGGTAGTCCATCGCGTAGGGCAGCAGTGGGTACAGCAGCTGTGGGTAGACGCCGATCAGAATGCAGAGGAAGGCAAAGAAGAGCATCGCAATGCGCATGTTCCAGGGTGCATCCTTGGGGCGCAGGCCAGAGTCTTTCTGGAAAAAGACAAACCAGGGAAACTTGATGCCCGCGTGCAGAAATACACCGGCGGAGGCGGCTGCGAGCAGGAAGTAGACGGTGGTCAGACCTTCCCCCACAGCAGCCTGGGAAATCAGCGTCTTGGTGGTGAAGCCCGACGTCAGCGGAAAGCTGGAAATCGCCAGCGCGCCCACGACACCACACCACATGGTCACCGGCATGGTGCGGAAGAGGCCACCCACGTCCGTGCAGAGGTGCTTGCCGGTGCGCATCACAACAACCCCGGCACTCATGAACAGCAGCGCCTTGTAGATGATATGGGCAAATGCGTGGGCTGAAGCGCCGTTGATGGCCATCTCCGTGCCGATGCCCACCGCCACCACCATGAAGCCCACCTGGTTGACGATAGAAAACGCGAGAATGCGCCGAATATCGTTTTCCAGCAGCGCGTAGAAAATCCCGTAGAACACCATGAACAGCCCGATCCCCACCAGGATCGACTCGCCCGGGAACAGCAGTATCAGCGCCAGGATGGCGGTTTTTGTGGTGAACGCCGAGAGGAAAACCGAGCCGGTCGGACTGGCGGTAGGGTAGGCGTCCGACAGCCACGAAGAGAGCGGCGGGGCAGCGGCGTTGATCAGAATACCGATGAGAATCATCCAGGTGCTGAAGTCATGCGCTGAAAGCGGGCGGATATCCAGCGAGCCCGTGGTCACGAGCAGGCCTTCGATGCCAACCTTCAGGATCACGCCGCCCAGCAGGTGCATAATGGCGTAGCGCACACCGGCGGCCCGGGCGCTTTCGGTGCCGCCACACCAGACCACGACGGTGGAGAACAGTGCCATGATCTCCCAGAACACGAACAGGGTGAGCAGGTCACCGGCAAACGAAACGCCCACAGCGCCCGCTGCATACAGTTGCGCGGCCACCAACTCGGTGCGCCGTGCATGGTTGAAGGCGAAAACGGCACCCGTCGCGGACATGATGGCGAAGATCGTGGCAAACAGACGGCGCACGGGGCCGCCCTCCACCAGTTCCAGTGGGTAACCGAGAAATGCGCCGCGGACCACGACACCATCCGGCACTTGCCAGATCAGGTACAGGCAGATCAGTGGGGCAATGATAACCACAACTGCACGCAGCTGCCGCGAACTGATTAAGGCAGTCAGCAGGGCGCCGCCGATCAGCGCAAGTGCGGGGGGGAACATCTCAAACATCGTAGTAGTCGTCCGGCCGCTTCAGCAGCTTCCCGATGAACTTGGCGCCAAACACCATCAACACACAGCTCAGGAAACCAAACAGGGCACCGAAGCCGAACCAGCCGTCAATGCCGAAATAGCCCTTGACGGGAATGACCAGCTGCAGCAGCACAGTGATCGCGAGCACGCTGTAGCCGATAATCCACAGCCAGCGGATCGTGGTTGGCCGGATCAGCCAGTGGTCGTCAGGTTGTGTCATAGCGGCAGGCTCTCCACCAGCTGGCTCTCAAGGTCCAGAAGCGGCTGGTTAAAGAAGAAAAACACAATGGTGAGCGCTGCGGTCACCGACAGCGCGAGCAGGATAGCTTTCGGGGCCTCACCGTGGTTCATGTCCACACCGTCCGCCGGCGGAGCCAGCCAGGCAAAGTAGATGATGGGCAGGAAGTACATGGCATTGAGTACCGTACTGCCAATAATCGTAAAGATGGCGATATAGTTCTCCGCCTGGAAAGCACCGGCGAGAATGAACCACTTGGAGACGAAGCCGGCCGTCGGTGGCACGCCGATCATGCTCAGTGCGCCAATGGTAAACGCGGCCATGGTGATGGGCATCCGTCGACCAATGCCGGCAAGTTGCCAGAGTTCCGTTTTGTGCGCCGCGGTATAGATCGCGCCGGCCGCAAAGAACAAGGTGATTTTGCCGAACGCGTGTGCGGCGATATGTACCGCGGCGCCCACCTCGGCCAGCGGCTTGAGAATCACCGTTGCCATGATGACGTAGGAGAGCTGGCCAATCGTGGAGTAGGCCAGCATGCGCTTCAGGTTGGTCTGGTAGAGCGCGATGATGCTGGCGGTCAGGATGGTGAACGCGGCGGCAAACTGCAGCCACTGGGCGCTCGGTTCATTGAACAGGAAGTCGACGCCGAAAATGTAGATGATGATTTTGGTGATGCTGAACACACCGGCTTTGACCACGGCGACTGCGTGCAGCAGCGCGCTGACCGGTGTGGGCGCCACCATGGCTGCGGGCAACCAGCGGTGTACTGGCATCACCGCCGCCTTGCCGATGCCGAATACGAACAGGCCCAGCAGCAGGCCTACAGCGGGCCCGGCAAGCTTGCCTTCAATAATGCCGCCCAGTGTGAAGGTCGTGCTGCCGGTGGCAACCCAGGTCCAGATAATGGCCGGCAGCAGCAGACCGATGGAGGTGGCGAGCAGTACCCCCAGGTAAACGCGCGCCGAGGCAATGGTTTTGGCATCTCCCTTGTGCGCCACCAGCGGGTAGGTGGACAGGGTCAGCAGTTCATAGAACAGGAACAGGGTAAACAGGTTGTCGGCCAGGGCAATGCCCATCGCGGCTGCGATTGCGAGCGCGAAGCAGATGTAGAAACGGGTCTGGTGTTTCTCATCGTTGCCGCGCATGTAGCCAATCGAGTAGATAGTGTTAATGATCCACAGGAAGGAGGCGATGCAGGCGAACATCATGCCCAGTGGTTCCAGCGACAGCGCCAGTGTCAGGCCGGGAAGCGGCTCGGAGAGCACGAAGCGTGGACGCGCACCGTCAGACACCTCCGGAAACCAGGAAAATACCAGAACCGCAAGGGTGATGGCGGTCAGCAGGCTGATCGTTTCGCGCAGGTTGGGCCAGCGCCCGACACAGGCAATGGCGATGGCGCCAAGCAGGGGCAGTGTCAGTATCAGGGGCAGTGTCGAGGTGCTCAGCATTACAGCAGTCCCCCGAGCAAGGTGCTGGTGCCGCTCTCAGCAAGCGCGATGGGCAATCTGGGCGCCAGGCCGAAATAGATATTGGCGAGGGCAGCGAACCAGATCAGTACCCGCAGCGGCAGCGGGACTTCCATGGCTGAGACGTCGCCGTCCGGCGGCGTCCCGTAGTAGGCGGTTTCGACAAACTTCCAGAGATAGACGACGGCCATCAGTGAACTGATGATGATAGCGATTACCAGCGGTACCCCCCAGCCAGGCACGCCCATGACAGCGACCACCAGGTACCACTTGCTGATAAACCCCGCTGTGCCGGGGACGCCAATCAGGCTCAGGCCGGCGATGACAAAGGCGCCCATGGTCCAGGGCATGCGCCTGCCAATGCCCGCCAGCTTGGTGATATTGGCGCTGCGGCTTGTCAGCACGAAAGCGACGACGCACAGGAACAGGGTGCCCTTGGCCAGAGCATGGTTGAACATATGCAGCTGTGCGGCCATCAACCCTGCCTGCGTGGCGAGACCCGCGGCCAGGGCGATATAGCCGATCTGCGCGACGGACGAAAAGGCCAGCAGCTTCTTGATGTTGCCCTGGTAAATGGCGATCGCCGATGCCAGCAGAATTCCGGACAGGGCCAGCGGCACGATGAAAACGCTGAACAGGTCAGAGTGGCCGAGCAGGTTGCCGTGGAAGACGCCGTAGTTGAAGCGCAGCAGCACATAGATGGAGACCTTGGTGGAACAGGCAGCGATGAACACGGTCACGGCATTGGGCGCATAGGTATAGGCCCGCGGCAGCCAGATATGCAGCGGGAACACGGCCGCCTTCAATGCGAGGCCGATGGTAATGAATCCGGCGGCAATGATAATCGGCCGCGTTTCGATCACATCCCCCAGACGCAGTGCCATATCGGCAAAATTCAGCGTGCCGGTCATCATGTAGATGAAGCCGACGCCGATGAGGTAAAAGGTGGCGCCGATGGTGCCGATGATCAGGTACTTGAACACCGCCGACAGGGCCCGCCGGTCGCGGCCGGCGGCGATCAGGATGTAGGTGGCGAGGGAGGAAATTTCCATGAAGACAAAGACGTTGAAGGCATCACCTGCCACGGCGATGCCGCACAGTCCGGCCAGTGCGATCAGCCACGCGCCGTAGAACATGGGTGCGCGGCGGTTGTCGATGTCGCGCCGCAGGGACAGGCGTCCACCGGCCAGGCCCAGCGTCGACGCTCCGGTCACCAGCAGTAGCACGAGGGCGCTGAGACCGTCGACGTTCAGCGAGATCCCGAAGGGCGGCTGCCAGCCTCCAACGGCATATTCCGGCACACCGGGGCCAAGCACGGCCTGCGTCAGCAGGATGGCCAGGCCAAGCGAGACGCCACTGGCGACCAGCGCGGCCAGCCAGGCCAGGAAGCCGTTGCGCAGGAGTATAACCAGTGGCGCGGTGAGCAGCGGCAGTGCGACCTGCAGTGCCGGGAGATGATCTGCCAGATTCACGATTCGCGATCCATCGCCAGAATTTCGTCATCCTCCACGGTGCCGTACTCTTCATACAGGCGCACGACAATGGCAAGCCCCAGCGCGGTCGTCGAGATGCCGACCACAATGGCGGTGAGGATCAACACCTGGGGAAGCGGGTTGGAAAAGATCTGGTCTGGCACGCCCGCCTGGATGATGGGCGCCGTGCCCCCATCGACGCGACTCATGGTGATGAAAAAGAGAAACACGGCTGACTGGAAAATCGCCAGCGCCATGATTTTTTTCACCAGGTTCTTTTTGCTGATCAGTGCGTAGAGGCCAATCATGAGCAAAACGGCAAAAACCCAGTAGTTGAAAAGGCCTAGAAGCTTCATGCTGAATCAGTCCCGGGCGGCGAATGCATGGAAAATGGAAAGCAGGACTCCAGTGACGGTAAGTCCGACACCGAGTTCAATGACGATAATGCCGATGTGCTGGCCGGTCACCGGATTCTCGGACAGTACCGAGTACTCCAGAAACTGTCCGCCCATGACGATGCCGGCAAGCCCGACTGAACCGTAAAGCAGCGCGCCACCGGCACTCATCCAGAGCAGCACCCGGGGCGGGATGACAGCAAGTGCAAGTCCTTCGCCGCGCACCAGGGAGTAGAGAATGATGCCGGCGACGAAAATTGCGCCCGCCTGAAACCCGCCGCCCGGGCTGTACTCACCGTGGAACTGTACGAACAGGGCGAACAGGAGGATAAAGGGAATCAGCAGCCTCGCCATCACTTTGGGTATCAAGTGTCCGCTCAAGCCCTCTTCAACATGGCTGTCGAGGCGTGAGAACGGTTTTCCACGTCCTCCGCCGAGCAGGAACATCACCCCGATGCCGGCCGTCAACACCACAAACACTTCCCCCAGTGTGTCATAGCCGCGAAAACTGCTGAGCACCGCTGTGACGATGTTTGGAATGTCGATCAGTTCCGGCGTTTTCTCGATATACCACGGCGCAACGTGTTGCTGTGCGGGTGCCATGGGATCACCGAGGGTGGGCTGGCCGAAGGATGCGTAAATCATCAGGAGCGTCGTTACAGCAATCACGACAACCGACAGTTTGCGCAGCGATCGCCCCTTGGCCTCCGTGGGTGGAGTCAGCTTCAGTCCTGCCAGCAGCAGCACCGTGGCCACACCGGCACCGACGGCGGCCTCGGTGAGTGCAACGTCCGCTGCGTCGAGCAGAAAGAAATTCAGCGCCATCAGCAGGCTGAAAATGCCGCTCAACATGACGGCAGAGAACAGGTCCTCAGACCGCACGATGGCCACGGCTGTAATCACCAGCAGGGACAGCAGGAAGATGCCAATCAATAACGTGGTCACACGCCGTCCTCCGAGTCTGCGGGCATGCGGACTACGCCCTCAGGTTTCAATCCTGCCAGCAGTGCCGCATTGGCGAGTGCATAGGTGGCAGTTGGCGAAGTGACCAGCAGAAAGAGCATGACAGCCGCCAGCTTCACCGTGATCAGGGAGAGGCCTGCGTAGATCATCAAGCCACCGAGCACGAGCACCGGACCCAGCGAATCGGTCAGGCTGGCACCGTGAATCCGCGTATAAAAGTCGGGCATCCGGAGTGCACCGATGCCACCGGCGAGCACGAACAGACTGCCGGATATCACCAGCAGGCCGGCAATGGCCTCAAGAATGCCATTCATTCCATGTTGCTCTCTGTGGTCGTCTGCGCGCTGTTCCCTGACGGATGCCGCTTGCGGCTTTCCTGCACGAACCAGAGCACGGCCAGAACACCGATAAAGTTGATCAGGGCGTAGGCCAGGGCCAGGTCCAGGAAATCGGTACGGCCCATGATGAATGCCATGACGGCAATCAGCAGCACCGTCTTGGTGCCGAACATGTTCACCGCCAGGACGCGGTCATAGACGCTGGGACCCAGGAGCGCTCGGGCAAGTGCGAGCGCCATGGTAACGAGAATAGCGATGGCAGCAACCAGTAGCATCAGTCAGGATCCACGGCGGCGACGCGACGGGCCATGGCGCCATCGCGCAGATCTTTGGCAGCGGCGCGAGTGAGACAGTGGGCCGTGAGCCGGGTGTCATCGATATTGATGGTCAGGGTGCCCGGCGTCAGCGTGATGGAGTTACCGAGCAGGGTCAGGGCGAATTTGCTGGAGGCACTGGCGTCTACCTCCACAATGGTGGGGGACAGTGCTGAACGCGGACCCAGGACCAGCCGCAGCACCTGAACGTTGGTCACGACCATTTCCCAGAGCAGCCACAGCCAGTAGAGGGGAACCCGATAGAGCAGCGCAAGGCGATGCTCCTGCTGGTCGGGTAGCGCCATACGGTAGGTGAGCCAGACAACCAGCACGCAAGACACAATGCCCAACTGCAGGACCGGCGTTTTGTATAAACCGCCCCACAGTAACCACACTGCGAACAGGGCGATAACTGCGAGTAATGGCCGCATCAGGCGCATATCAGGTTAGCTCTCCAGGACTTGGCCCGAATCATACCTTAACGCCACGCGCAATTGCCACAGCCGGGGAGGTGACGACGCGGGCTGAGTGGCAGCGCGGTGTTTCATGCTAGACTGCGGCGAACCAATGTACCGGATACTACCCTATGAAAGTACCGCCTCGCCTGCAGCCCCTGGTGGAGGACGGCCTGATTGACGAGGTGCTTTTTCCATTGATGAGCGGCAAGGAAGCCGACATTTTCGTGGTTCGATCCGGCACCCGAACGCGCTGCGCAAAAGTCTACAAAGAAGCTTACAAGCGCAGCTTCAAGAAAGCGGCTGCGTATACGGAAGGACGCAAAGTGCGCAATACCCGCCGTGCCCGCGCCATGGAGAAGGGCTCGCGCTACGGCCGCAAGCAGCAGGAAGAAACCTGGCAGAACGCGGAGGTTGACGCCCTGTATCGTCTCGACCGGGCGGACGTGCGCGTGCCTGAACCCTATGGCTGCTACGACGGCGTTCTGCTCATGGAACTGGTGACCGATGAAGCTGGCGATGTCGCGCCGCGGCTCGCCGACGTGATGATGTCGGAGGAGCAGGCCCTGGAGGACTATGCCCAGGTGTTGCGCTATATCGTTCGCATGCTGTGTGCCGGGCTGATTCACGGCGATCTGTCTGAGTTCAATATCCTCGTGGACCCGGATGGCCCCGTCATCATTGACTTGCCCCAGGCGGTGGATGCCTCCGCCAATAACAATGCGCGTGCGATGCTCCTGCGCGATGTGCAACGGGTGACCAATTATTATGGGCTGTTCGCCCCGTCCGTGCTCGATACGCGCTATGGCGAGGAAATCTGGCAGCTGTTTGAGGACGGGGAGTTAACGCCCGAACACAACCTGACCGGTCTCTTTGCCGATGCCGAACACGCCGCGGATGTCGACAGTGTCATGCTGGAGATTCGCGCAGCGCTGCGTGAAGAGGAAGAGCGCTTGCAGCGCCTGCGGGACGAAGAGGACGATTGACGCGTGACACGCAGCACTGCAAACGGCTTGCCGGACAGGGTGTACAGCTTGCTGGTGGAGGATGAGGACGCCCGCGTTTGTCGTGATATTCCCGATGCCGCCTGCGATGAGCAACCCCGGGCATTTCTGCTGCAGTGGTTGGCACAGACCCTGAACAAGGTGGGCGATGCCCTCACCAGCAGCCGGCTGGTGCTGGCCTGGATGTTGTCGGCATTGGGTGCACCGGCGGCTTTTGTGGCACTTCTCGTGCCGGTACGCGAGTCGCTCTCGTTGCTGCCGCAGCTTTTCGTGGCGCAGTGGGTTCGTGAGCATGCCTTGCGCAAATATTTCTGGGTCTTCGGTAGTGTCGTGCAGGGCCTGGCGCTGTGCGGCATGGTGGCGGCCGTGCTTGTGTTGCAGGGCGCGTCGCTGGGGTGTGCGATTATCGTCTGCCTGGCCTGCTTCAGCCTGGCGCGGGGCGTGTGTTCGGTAGCGGCCAAAGATGTCCTGGGAAAAACGGTATCCAAGGCCCGGCGAGGCCGGTTGACCGGCCTCGCCGCCTCCGCAGCCGGGGCAGTCACCCTGCTGGTTGCGATCGTCCTGATGCTGTTTCCCGACGTGAGCGGACGCAGCGGCGATGCCGGTGCGGGTTTGTTCGCGCTTATTCTTGCGCTCGCAGCAGGGCTCTGGTTTCTTGCCGCCGCTGTGTTTGCAGCAGTACCAGAGGTGCCGGGTGCCACGGAGGGAGGTGGCAATGCCTTTGCGGAGGCACTGCGCAGCCTTGGGCTGCTGCGCACGGACAAACAGTTCCGTCGTTTCGTGGTCGCCAGAGCGCTGCTGATTGGCACGGCCTTTGCCATTCCCTATCTTGTTGTGCTGTTGCAGCAGGCGGCGGACGCCCAGCTGCTCAGTTTTGCGGCCCTGTTGCTGGCGGAAGGGGCGGCGGGCCTGTTGTCTGCCGCGTTCTGGGGGCGCTGGGCAGACCGCGCAGCGCATCACGTCATGGCGGCGGCAGCCGCATTGTCCACTGGCGTGGTGGCCGTGGCGGTGGCACTGCAAGCAGTCCACCCTGCTGCCCTGGGCCACGGTGTGACCGGTGCTGTTCTGGTCTTCACGGCAGCTGTCGCGCACCAGGGCGCGAGGGTAGGGCGCAAGACCTACCTTGTGGATATGGCGTCCGGTGAAAACCGGGCCCAGTACACCGCGGTCAGCAATACAGCCATCGGCGTGCTGTTGTTTGCGGGTGCCGGGCTCGGTCTTGTTGATGCCGCCTTTGGCACCGCAGCCGTGCTTGCACTGTTGATCGCCCTGGGCGCCCTGGCGAGCTACCGTTCTCTGTCCCTACCCTCGGTGTCCGGATGAATCCGGCCCTATTGATGATGACCCTTGTGAGGCCCGCAATGAAAAGACTGCTGATGCTCCTCTGCTCCATGGCGCTGTTCGGCGCAGCCGCATACGCCGATCCGCTGCGGGTGGGTGTGGCGCCGGATCGGCCGCCCCTCGCCTACTACGATGGCGAGCGCATCGTCGGCGTGGAAGCGGATAGCGCCAGGGCTCTGGGTGAGATTATCGGCCGTCCGGCGCAACTGCTGGCGATGCCTTTTGACGGATTGCTGGAGGCGCTGCAAGCGGGGCGCATAGACATCATCATGTCCGGGATGAGCTATACCCCCGAGCGCGCACAACAGGTGACGTTCCTCGACCCGTATCTGCAAGCCGGTCAGATGGCCATCATGCGCATCGATAGCGTTGCCCGTTTCGGCCAGCCATGGTCCGTTTTCCGTGAGGACACCCGGGTGGGTGTGGAGGCTGCGACCACCGGTGAGGACTGGGCGCGCGCCGAGCTGACTGCGGCACAGATTACGCCCTTCAAGGATGTGGCAGCGGGCCTCGCCGCCCTGCGCGCGGGGTCGATTGACCTCTTCGTACATGACGCACCGACCAGCTGGCTGCTGGCCACCTCCGACGATTACCCTGATCTGATCAGCCAGTACCACTTTCTGACGGAAGAACAGCTGGCCTGGGCGGTGCGTAGCGATGCACCGGCCCTGGCCGCGGAGTTGAACCGCGCGCTGGCGACCATGCGCGCGAACGGCACCCTGGAATACATCATCGACCGGTGGATACCGGTGACGGTAGAGGTGCCCTGAGGGTCAGCCCGGGAAGTTGTACTCGTGGCCCCAGTAATCGCCTTCTGTGCTGACCGTTGGGGTATAGGTCTCCCAGTCGACCAGCAGGCCGTCGTAGCCGTATTCCACGGCGATACCGCCAGGGGCGACCACGTAGAACGAGCACATGTTGTCGTTCACGTGCCGGCCCAGGCTGGCGAGGATGGGGTGGCCTCCGGCCTTTGCCCGATCCATCGCGCGCCCGACTTCGTCTAAGCTGCTCACCTCGACCATGATGTGCACAACTCCGCCGGTGTACGGGTGATTGTACAGCGCGAGCGAATGCTGTCGCGGGTTGTCAGCGTGCAGAAACAGGATGGTGGTCTCGGGGGCGCCCTCCGGCAGCGGTGGATACAGGGTGTCGCTGACGCCCAGACCGAGCAGCTCCGTGTAGAAGTGGGCCGCTGCCTCCAGGTCAGGCGTCGGCAGCACGGCATGTCCAAAACCCATGTCGCCGGTGTACTCGTCGCCGGTGATGAACTGCTTGACCCCCGTAGGGGAAATTAGCGGCGCATAGTCCAGGCGACGGCCATAGTAGAGTTCGAGGGTATTCCCGCAGGGGTCCTCCACGGTAACGTACTCAGTCACGCAGCGCCGCGCCGCCTGATCGGCGGGGCCTGCCTGCAGTGTGTGTCCGGCGCTGCCCAGGCGTTCGCACAGTGCCAGCCATTCGCCGCGACCGCGGCACTCAAGGCCTGCGGCGATCAGGCCATCCTTGCTGGCGGGTTCGATCATGAAGCGGAACGGGTGGTTGTCCATGCGTAGGAAACGCGCGCCGGCTGCGTCTTTGCGCGCCGCGTCCATGAGGCCCAGTACGCCCGTACCGAAAGCCATCCAGGCGTCCGTATCGGTGGCGGCGATTCTCAGGTAGCCAATGGCAGCAATACTCATGCGGTGTTCTCCTCGGAGTGAAAGACATCTTCTCCGTCCATAGTAAGGGCGAATCTGTCGCAGGCACAGTGCAGTGTCGCGAGACAGGGTGGCTGGTATAAGCAGGGAAACCCCAGAGCCCGATGGCACCCCAGAGCAAGAATGTCACTGACAGTTGCCCCTGGGTCATTGAGCTGGCGCCAGCACTGTAGAATACTCAGCAGGGTGTTCACGGACGGTGGACAACAACCGAATAATAGCGGAGACACAGCATGCCCCGTCACTTCAATATCGCCGACCTGTTTGAACTGGTGGCGGACCGGGTTCCGGACCGCACTGCGCTGATCTGTGGTCAACAGCGCTCCACCTACCTGCAGCTTGAACAGCGCGCCAACCGCCTCGCGCATTTTCTCGCCGGGCAGGGTGTTCAGGCCGGCCAGCATGTCGGCTTGTACCTGTATAACTGTAACGAATACCTGGAGGGCATGCTCGCCTGCTTCAAACTGCGCGCGGTGCCGATCAACATCAACTACCGCTACGTTGAAGAGGAACTGGCCTATATCCTCAGTAACGCCGATCTCGTGGCCTGTATCCATCATCGCGAATTTGCGCCGCATATCGCGGCAGTGCGTGGGACGGCGCCGGCCCTAAAGACGTTTATCCACGTGGACGACAGCAGCGGCGGCGCCACCGATGCCATCGGCAGCATCGCCTATGAACAGGCGCTGGCTGGCCAGAGTGCCGAGCGGGATTTCCCCGAACGCGCTGACGACGACCTGTTCATTCTCTATACCGGTGGCACCACAGGGATGCCCAAGGGCGTGATGTGGCCACACAAGCATGTGTTCTATGCGGCGATGGGCGGCGGCGGCTATTTTCACCCCGACGGCGTCATCACACAGCCCGAACAGATCGCTGAGCGCATCGGCGACTTTGCCATTGTCGGTATTGCCCTGGCACCGCTGATGCATGGCGCCTGCTGGTGGTATGCCTGTATCCAGTTGCTGTCGGGCAACGTTCTGGTGCTCAATCCGGCGCATCACCTGGTAGCCGAGGAGGTCTGGGATATTGTCGAGCGTGAGCGGGTTAACTCGTTGACCATAGTCGGAGATGCCATGGCTGTACCGTTGCTGGATGCGCTGCAGGCGAATCCGGGGCGCTGGGACCTGAGTTCCGTGTTTGCTGTGGGGTCGGGCGGCGCTGTGTTCTCTGCCAGCAAGCAGGCGGCATTTCGCGAGCTGTTGCCGAACATCATGGTTATGAACAGTTTCGGTTCATCAGAGTCGGGGGCAATGGGTGCCGATGGCGGTGGCAAACCCGGAGAGGGGTTGGGCAATGTGGCGCGCAGCGAGTTCATGTCGGTGCTTGCCCGAGCTGAGGACGGGAGCTATCGTGAAGTCACGCCGGGCGAGAAGGGGATCTTTTCACGCAGTGGCCACATCCCGATCGGGTATTACAACGACCCTGCAAAGACCGCCGCAACGTTTGTTCCGGTCAATGACACGCTGTGGTTGCTGACCGGAGATGAAGCGCGACTGGAGCAGGACAATACCATCACCGTGTACGGTCGCGGCTCCAATTGCATTAACACCGGTGGCGAAAAGGTGTTCCCGGAAGAGGTTGAGCAGGCATTGAAAAACCATCCTGCGGTGTTTGACTGCCTGGTGGTTGGCACACCCGACGAGCGGCTGGGGAGCAAGGTCACGGCGGTGGTGGCGTTGCGTGACGGACACGCACTGAGCCTGTCTTCACTGCAGGAGGAGGCCCGCAAGCATGTGGCTGGCTACAAGGTGCCGCGGGAAGTCCATGTGGTCCCTGAAGTGCCGCGCGCGCCCAGCGGCAAGCCGGCCTACCCGAAGGCGCTGGACATTGCGCTCTCCGGCGAGCATCGCGTCAATTAGCCAAACTGGCCACAGACCAAGGAGAATAACCGTGCAAGAACTGGCTATCAGCACCTCAAGCTGCCTGGTGCAGCAGGATGGCGGTGTGCTTATCGTTACCCTGAATCGCCCCGAGGCCAAGAATGCGTTCAATCCGGCAATGCTGCTGGGCCTCTACCGGGCCTGGCGTCTGCTGGATGAGGATCCCGCTTTGCGCTGTGCGATTCTCACCGCGCGTGGCGATACGTTCTGTGCGGGCATGGACCTGAAAGCCGGGGCCGAGGGTGACCAGGGCGCCAGTGACGAGTTCATGGCGTTGATGGCCGACGTCCCCAACCTGCACTGGCAGGCCCTGTTGCGCGACAACCGGCCGGCAAAACCGCTGATACTCGCCGTGGAGGGCTACGCCCTGGCGGGAGGAACAGAAATCCTGCAAGGTACCGATATTCGGGTGGCGGCAGAAGACGCCGTATTCGGTGTCACCGAAGTGGCACGGGGCTTGTATCCGATGGCCGGTTCAACCGTGCGCCTGCGCCGTCAGATTCCCTACTGCCTGGCGGCTGAAATGCTGCTCTGCGGTGAGCACATCAGTGCCCGGCAGGCGCTGGAGTGGGGCCTCGTGAACAAGCTGGTTGCGCCGGGCACCACGCTGGCGGCAGCCCGTGATTATGCGGCCAAAATCTGCGCCAATGCACCGCTGGCCGTTGCCGCCGTCACGCGTTCCCTGCGCGAGCATCAGGAGTGCATGTCCGAAGACGATGCCATGCGCGCCTCGGATGCCCTGGCCGGCCCCGTGTTTGCTTCCGCCGATGCGAAAGAGGGAATGCGGGCTTTCAAGGAAAAACGCCCGGCGCATTTTCGCGGTGAGTGATGGCGCTATGGGCCGCCCGACTGGTTCGGTGGCCTTTTGCTGCGCATAATGACGCGCTTTAACCGATTAGCCCGAGGCCTTTGTATGTCAGATCACTCATCCACCTTCAGCACCCTGGTGCGCCAGCGCCGCTCCCTGCGCGCTTTTCTGCCCAAGCCCGTGCCTGAGCGGGCGTTGCGCCAGATTTTTGCCGATGCCGCCTGTGCGCCGAGCAACTGCAACACGCAACCCTGGATCGTGCACGTGGCGTCGGGTCCAAAACTGGAGACGCTGCGGGCACTGCTGCCTGCCGAGTTCATGGCGGGGCGTATCAGCATGGACTTCCCCTATGATGGCGTCTACGAGGGCGAGTACAAAACACGCCAGTACGCTGCAGCGCAGGCGCTGTATGATGCCATGGGCATTGCACGGGAGGACAAGGCGCGTCGGCAGGAGGCTTTCATGCGCAACTTTACTTTCTTTGATGCGCCGCACGTTGCCTTCCTGTTCCTGCCAGAACCGTTTGGCCTGCGCGAGGCCTGCGATCTCGGGATGTTTGCGCAGACCCTGATGTTGAGCATGACCGCACAGGGTTTGGGTTCCTGCCCGCAAACGGCGCTCGGCTTTCAGGCTGAGCAGCTGCGCACGGCGTTGCAGGTCGATCCGGCGCACAAGCTCATGTTCGGTATCTCCTTCGGCTATCCGGACCCGGAGGCCGCCGCCAATCGCTGTATCACCGAGCGCGCAGCGGTTGACGATTTTGTTGTATTCCACAGTGAGGCCTGAGGCCATGGGTAGTGATGTCCTGTTGCAGGAACAGCGGGGCCGGGTGCGCCTGTTGACGCTCAATCGCCCTGCCAAGAAAAATGCCATCAACGACCCACTGTGGATTGCGCTGCGTGAGGCGTTCACGGCGGCCTCAGAGGATGATGGCGTGGCCTGTGTGGTGCTTGCCGGTGCCGGCGACAGTTTCAGTGCGGGTGTTGACCTGGCCAGCTTTGGCGGTAGCGAGGCGGATACGCCACACCCCTTCGAGAGCGCCGCTCGGGCCGTGGCCAGCTTCGACAAGCCACTGGTGGCGGCTCCCCGGGGCGTCGCGGTCGGAGGCGGGGCTACGGTACTGTTCCATGCCGACGTCGTTTATGCCGGAGCGAGTTTTCGCATGCGACTGCCGTTTGCTGCGCTGGGCCTGGTCCCGGAGTGGGCGAGCAGTTACATGCTGCAGGCCAATATCGGTGCGCAGCGCGCTGCAGAGCTGTTTTACACCGCGGAATGGATTGACTCGGCCCGCGCCCTGCAGCTGGGCGTTGTCGCTGCGGTGCTGCCAGACGAGGATGTGCTTGACCACGCTTTGCAACGGGCCGCGGCGATTGCGCAGTGGCCGGTCAGCTCCCTCCGCGAAATCAAACGCACCCTGCGCCTGCACCACGAGCCGGCCATTGAGGCAGCCTTCGTGGCCGAGCAGGCGGCGATGGCCCGTCAAGCCGGGTCGGCCGATAACCTGGAGGCGCTGACTGCATTCTTCGAGAAACGTCCACCGAGATTCAATTAGGCCTGGCCGCGACTCAGGGCTGCACGAACTCTGTGACCTCCAGGCTGAACCCCGACAGCGCATTGAAGCGGATGGGGGCTGACATCAGGCGCATTTTCCCCACGCCGATACGTTTCAGAATCTGGGCGCCAGTGCCGATGACCCGGTAATTGCCGATGCCACCGTTTTTGCTGTTGGTGACCGTGGGTGCGTTTGGATACTGGATCACGTCGGCAAGTGCCTGGGCGGAGGCAACCGGCTGACCGATCAATACCAGTGCGCCGAGATTCTCGCTGGCGATACGCTCAAGTGCCCGACGCGATGACCAGCCCGGTACCGCATCACCGATCAGCGTGCCGACGACGTCGCGCAGCAGGTTAACGGTTTGCACGCGCACCAGTGCCGCCGTGTCCTCCCGCAGTTTGCCGCGAGTCAGGGCGAAGTGTAGCGTGTCGTCAATGAGGTCGCTGAAGGTGTAGAGCGTGAACTCACCGAACTCGGTGTTGACTGTTTTGGTGTCCCGCAGCTCAACCGATTGCTCGTGCAGGGAGCGATACTCGATAAGGTCGGCGATGGTGCCCATGCGCAGCCCGTGGCGCTCGGCGAAGACCTCCAGCTGCGGGCGCCGCGCCATGGTGCCGTCCTCGTTCATGATTTCCACGATGAGCGATGCGGGCTCGAAGCCGGCCATGCGCGCCAGGTCCACACCCGCCTCGGTATGCCCGGCGCGGCGCAGCACACCGCCGGGCTTGGCGACCAGCGGGAATATATGCCCGGGCTGAATGATGTCAGACGGCCTCGCGTCAGCGGCAACCGCCTTGCGGACCGTGTGCGCACGCTGTACGGAGCTGATGCCGGGCCCCAGCTTTTCTGCGGCATCAATGGACACCGTGAAATTGGTCTCGTGCTGGGAGCGGTTGTCGCGCACCATCAGGGGTAGTTGCAGCCGGCGTGCGCGCTCTTCGGTGATAGGCATGCAAATCAGACCGCAGGCCTCACTGGAAAAGAACGTGATGATCTCCGGTGTCACCGCCTCAGCGGCAACAATGAGATCGCCTTCGTTTTCGCGGTCCTCGTCATCCATCAGGATAACCATCTTGCCGGCGCGGATGTCGTCGAGGATGTCCGGAATGCTACTCAGTGCCATGCTGTGCCTCTGGAAGCGGCGGGCGATCCCGCCGGATCGGTGTCAGATCATTTCGATGGCAACGGCGGTGGCCTCGCCACCCCCGATGCACAGTGCAGCAACACCGCGCTGTTTGCCCAGTTTACGCAAGGCGTACATCAGGCTGACGATGATACGCGAGCCGGTCGACCCGATGGGGTGGCCCTGCGCGCAGGCGCCGCCGTGGATGTTGACCCTGGCGTGATCCAGGCCGAGGTCCTGGATGGCCAGCATAGTGACCATGGCGAAGGCCTCGTTGATTTCGAACAGGTCGATATCGTCAATCTGCCAGCCGGTTTTCGCCAGCAGCTTTTCCACGGCGCCAATCGGCGCGATGGTGAACTCTGAGGGGTGCTGGCTGTGGCGTGAATGCGCCACGATGCGCGCCATCGGCTGCAGGCCCCGGGCCTCTGCGGTGCGCTCGTTCATCAAGATCAGGGCGCTGGCCCCATCCGAAATCGAGCTGCTGTTGGCTGCGGTAATCGTGCCATCGGCGGCGAAGGCCGGACGCAAATTAGGGATTTTCTCGACGGCTGCCTTGTGTGGCTGTTCGTCATCACTGACCACGGTGTCGCCCTGGCGGCTGGATACAGTAACCGGCGCGGTTTCCGCCTGCAGCGAGCCGTCCTCAATTGCGCGCTTGGCCCGGGTCAGAGATTCCACGGCAAAAGCGTCCATTTGCTCCCGAGTCAGCCCGCGCTGATTGGCGGTCTCCTGGGCAAAACTGCCCATGGCGCGTCCCGTGTCGGCATCTTCAAGGCCATCGACAAACATGTGGTCCAGCAGTTTCGCGTGGCCTGTGCGCACACCGCCGCGCGCGCCCGGAATCAGGTGGGGTGCGTTGCTCATGCTCTCCATGCCGCCGCAAACGACCGTCTGGTTGGTGCCCGCCGCGATGCTGTCAAACCCAAAAATCGTAGCCTGCATGCCGCTGCCGCAGAGCTTGTTCAGGGTAACGGCGCCTGCACCGTCCGGAATGCCGGCACCCCGTGCAGCCTGGCGCGCGGGGCCCTGCTTGAGGCCGCCAGGCAGCACACAGCCCATGAAGATCTCGTCGATATCAGCTGCTGCGACACCGCTACGTTCCAGGGCTGCCGCGATCGCGGTGCTGCCGAGCTGTGCTGCGGTGAGTGACGCAAGGCTCCCCTGCAAACCACCCATGGGGGTGCGGGCACCGTTGACGATGACGACTGATTCTTTGCTCATGATGATATTCCCGACTGCTGGTTACGGCGGTGGTGTTGCCCGCAGGCCTGCGGACCCTCGATAAAGCGGGCGCACATTAGGCCACAGTCGGGGACTGGACTCAAGGACGCGGCCGGGCCTCGGGTGACGCGGACTGACGCAACCCGCTCCTGCCCGGCGCGGTCTGCGACTGCTCGGGCGGATCGAAGAGCTTGCCGCGCACGGCCTCGCGGTATTGGCCAGGGGTGACGCCGTTGCTGCGTCGAAAACGCTGGGAAAAATAGCTGGCATCCTGCAGCCCCAGTTGCCAGGCAATTTCCGCAATGCTGAGGTTGCTGCGGCGCAGCAGGTCGCGAGCAGCGTTCATGCGCAGTGCATTCAGGTAGGCCTGCGGGCTCATGCCGGTCGCCTGTCGGAAGCGACGGTGCAGGGTGCGTGGACTGACGCCCAGTGCGGGTGCCATGTCCTGCAGCGACAGGGGCCCCGGCATGCGGTCGCGCAACCACTGTTGCGCCAGCAATACGGTTTCATCATGGTGGCGTCCCCGCGGCGCATCCTGCCATGCGGCAGCCTGGAAAGGCTGGCGTATTTCGGGAGAAAACTGGTGTTCGACGGCGCGCGCGATGCGGCTGCCGAACCAGCCTTCTACCAGGTGCACACACAGGTCGGCGATAGAATTGACACTGCCTACGCAATAAATGTTGTCGCTCTGCGTGATCAGGTGCCGGGTTTTCAGTGCGACCCGCGGGTAGCGCCGGGCAAAGCGCTCGAAATAGTTCCAGTGTGTGGTGGCGGGCCGTCCGTCGAGCAGGCCGGCCTCTGCCAGCAGGCTGCTCGCCGTCCCGACGCTGCAGATGCGTGTGCCCGATGCCGCAATCGATCGCAAGGTATCCATCCAGGGGGCACAGGCCCGGATCGTGGGCTGCGGTGTGCGCCAGATAGCCGGGAGAATCAACAGGTCCAGCGCGGGCAGGTGCCACTGTGACAGTTGCCCGTGCAGGGTCAGGCCGTTAGTCAGGGTCACCGGCCCGGCCCGCTCTGCCGCGAGCTGGTAGATCACGCCCGGGGCGCGGCGATCCTGGCTGCGCGCTGTTTGCGCGGCGGCAGCAAAGATCTCCATGGGGAGCGTGACACTGGTGGCAAGGGCATCGGGGTAGAGCAGGGCGGCTACGGTGTACATGGTGTGGGCTTCCTTATCGTGTGGCCAAAATACCACGATACTTGGCGGAATAAACATATTTATCCCGGGGGAGCGGCACCTACACTGCGCCGCTGAGGTACAGGCTATCTACAGAGGAGAGTGGTATGGGGCAGGCGCGTTTGCCGGTGATTGTCGGGTTTGGCGGTATCAACGGCGCAGGGCGTGCGTCGTCGCACCATGCCTATCGTCGGCTGGTGCACGATGTCCTGCCGGCGGTGACACGAACTCGCACGTTCTCCGCGCTCGCCCGGTTGATGGGAGTGGATGCAGCAGCGGCATCGGAGGAGTACCTGCTGGCCCACACGCTGATCCGTCGCGTGGAGCCGCAGCATTTCGACCCGGATGCGGTGGGTTGGAACCAGCGACTCACGGCGCGAGCCGGCAGCGGCCCCCTGGTGCTCAGGCTGCGTCGGCAACAGCTTCCGGCCGTGTTGCCACCAGGCTGGCAGATTGTGCCAGTGAGCAGCGACGAGGTCGATGTCACCATGCCTGAACCGTTGGACGTCCTGTTGCCCACGGTGCGTGATTTTGAAGTCAAGGCCGCGGGACAACTGCCCACCGGGTTCGATCCCGGGACCCTGTACGCCTCGCGGAATCACCCTCGCGGCCTGCAAATGATGATCTACGCGGCGTCCGACGCGCTGCAGAGCATCGGGATTCCCTGGGAACAGATCCAGCAGCGCGTGCCTGCCGACCAGATCAGCGTCTATGCGGGCAGCGCCATGGGGCAACTCGATGGCGCGGGGGCAGGGGGAATGCTGCGTGCGCGGCACAACGGGCAGCGTGTCACGTCCAAGTTCTGTCCACTGTCCCTCGCCGAAATGCCGGCGGATTTTGTCAATGCTTACGTCCTGGGCAGCATGGGCGCGACCGGCGCAACCCTGGGGGCCTGTGCCTCGTTTCTCTACAATCTTCGCCAGGGCATCGAGGACATCCGCAGCGGCCGAGCACGGGTGGCATTTATCGGGTCTGCTGAAGCGCCGGTGAACCCCGAGGTGATGGATGGCTATGCCGCCATGGGCGCACTGGCCACGGACAAGGGGCTGCGGGAGTTGGACGGGTCAACCACCGCCGACCACCGTCGCGCCTGTCGCCCGTTCGCCGAGAACTGCGGCTTTACCATTGCCGAGTCGGCGCAGATGGTGGTGTTGTTTGATGATGCTCTGGCGCTGGAACTGGGGGCTACCGTGTACGGCGCTGCCACTGATGTGTTCGTCAACGCCGATGGCTACAAGAAGTCCATTTCCGGCCCGGGTGTGGGCAACTACATCACCATGGCCAAGGCGGTGGCGGCGGTGCGCGCCATGCTTGGCGAGCAGGCGCTACGCGAGGGCGGCCTGGTGCAGGCTCACGGCACCGGCACCCCACAGAACCGGGTGACCGAGTCCCGGATACTGTCGGCGACGGCACGGGCCTTCGGCATCGAGGGCTGGCCGGTAGCCGCGCTGAAATCCTATCTGGGGCACTCCCTGGGGTCTGCGTCCGGCGACCAGGTCAACGCTACGCTGGGCATCTGGGCGGACGGTATTATCCCCGCCATCAACACCATTGAGACACTGGCGGAGGATGTCTGTCAGGACGGCCTGGCGTTCACTCTGCGCCATCGGGAGGTCGACCCTGCCCGGCAGTCCTACGCCATCATCAATTCCAAGGGCTTCGGCGGCAACAACGCCTCCGCTACCCTGCTGAGTCCCGCAGTCACCGCACGTATGCTGCAGTCGCGCCACGGCAGCGGCCCCTGGCGGGCCTGGGAACGCGCCAATGAGTTCGTTCGCGAGCGCCAGCAGGACTATGACGACGCCATGATCGCCGGCACGGTCGCGCCGACCTACCGCTTCGATTTCGGCGTGCTGGGAGATGCCGATGTCAGCATCGGCGAACGTGATATGCAGGTGGGTGGTTACCGGATTGACCTGGACCTGCCTAACCCCTACGCGGATATGCAGCCGGGATCACGGTCGAGTGCCAACAGTCAGGGAGAGTCAACGCCACGCGGCTGACAGCCTCACAGGAAGCCGCTGTCGGCGCTGATGGGGCAAAGCGGGCTCCCCGAGGTGGCCCTCGGGGAGTGTCGGTTCAGAAGTTGTAGGTGGCAGTTGCACCATACATGCGCGGGGGTTCAACAAAGCCGCTAAAAGAACCTGTCTGCAAAGGGGTGTCGAAACCAATGTTGAGCACTGTTTCATCGGTCAGGTTTTTGCCCCACACCTCAAAACGCCAGCTGCCATCTACAGCGGTGAGTCCCACGGTTGCATTGACAGTCCAGATGCTTTTCTGCCTCGCCAACGGATCGGCATCCTGCGCCGTATTGAAGCTGGAGCGGTAGCGCCAGCTGGTCGCAATGTCGAAGGCGATGGCATTGTTGATTGGCCGGGTGTAGGCCACCGTGTTGGACCAGGTGGTGTCAGAAACGAAGTTGGGGGTCTCTCCGGTCAGGTCCTGGTCCGGAACGATGCCCAGGGCTCTTGCGCGCAATCCCGCTGCTTCCTGCTGGGCAATGGTGCTGGAGGCGTTGGTGAATTCGTCGTACTCAATGTCCTGTACGACGAGGCCGCCACTGATGATCCAGTGGTCATCCGGCATCCAGCTGTAGTCGACCTCCAGGCCCAGGCCATCAATCTGCCCGGCATTGCGCAAGGTGAAGCCTACGCCGTCAAAGGAGTTGGTCTGGAAGTCTTCCGTCTCCTGGTAAAACACCGTTGCGTTCAATTGCAGACTGCGGCCCAACAGGAATGATTTGACGCCGACTTCGTAGGAGTCACTGGTTTCGGACCCGAACTGGTTGTTGGCAAAGGTTGGTGTCGGGTCGCCAGGCTCCTGGCCAATGGTGCCGTTCAGATTGAGGCCGCCGGACTTGTACCCCTGGGCAAAGCGGGCAAATACGGAGAGGTCGCTGCTGAGTTCATAATTAACGCTGGTGGCGAACGACAGGTCATCGTCACTGAAGGAGTCAGAGGCGGGATCAGAGGCCAAGTGCACCTGCAGCGGGCGCAGTGCCCAGAACAGGCCATCGTTTCCAGTCAGAGATGTCACGCGCAGATCCCGGGCAGAGAAGGGATCATCGGCAGTCGTCAGGTAGGACGCTCTCTTGTCCTCGTCGGTGTAACGCGCCCCGATGGTCCAGGCCAATTGATCGCTAAGATTGAAGGTGACCTGGCCGAATATGGCAATGCTTTCGGAGTTGTAATCCACCGTTTCCGTAGCGCCAGTCCCTGCTAGGGCCGCGGTTGGGAACCAGTTGAGCGGGTTGGCGGCGCCACCGGGGGCATCGTTGCCGATATCCAGCAGGCCCGACCCCAGCAAGTCGCTGATTGCGCCACCTGCAGCAATGATTTCAGGGTCTGTCAAGATCCTGGCCAAACCGACCTGGGACAGATAAGCCGATCCGTCAGTGCCCCATTCAAACCGCCCATTGCCCTTGATGTCCTGGTCGAAGTAGAAGCCACCGACCGTCCAGTCGACGGTGTCCGTGCTGCCGGACAAGCGGATCTCCAGCGAGATTTCATCAATGTCCTGCCCGCGACCCCCGCGCCAGATATCCGCCGTGCGCATGTCGATATCGCCGAATGGCTGGGTGTCGAAGAAGCGATAGGCACCGATGACGGTCAAATCAAGCCGGTCATTCAGTGCACTGTTCACCTCGATGGAAAAGCCGCCATCCTCGAAGCTGTCATCCGCACCCGCGGCGGTCGTCCTGGTGCCCTCGAAATCGTCCGGGTCCGGGAACTGGCCGCTGAATATCACTTCCTGTGGGGATGTTGAGCCGGGCACACCTTCCTGCAAGGGGACGCCAATGCGGAAGTTGGAGAACAGCGGGCTCAAGGCGCCCAGGCCGCCCTCGCTACCGACTATCAGCAGCGCAGAATCCGCGTCAAACAGGCCCACAGGCACGCAGCAGCGTTCGTCGGTTTCGGTGTAATCTGCAATAAAGCGCACGGTGGTATTGGGGGTTACGTCCCACAGCAGTTGCCCGCGTACGGAATATCGGTCCCTGTCGTTCCATTCTTCACCACTGAAGGCATCGTCGATATAGCCATCGCGCTCCTGCCAGGTGCCGGCCAGGCGCCATGCCAGACTGTCGTTGATGGGGCCGGTGACGGAGCCGCGCAGTTGCTTGGCGCCGAAATCACCAACACCGACGGAGACGCTGCCGCCAAATTCGTGTTCGGGTGCCTTAGAGCGCACGCTGATCACGCCCGCCGATGTGTTGCGTCCAAACAGTGTGCCCTGTGGGCCGCGCAGCACCTCGATGGACTCAAGGTCGACAAAGTCGCCGAGGGCCGCACCGGGACGGCCTCGGTAGACGTTATCGATAAACACCCCCACCGATTGCTCCAGCCCGGAGTTCTGACCCGCGGTGCCAATGCCGCGAATGGTGAGGATGGATTGGGTGGCGCCGGTTGAGCTGTTGAAGACGACACTGGGCGCCACTTGCTGCAGTTCCGAGAGATCGCGAATCTGCGCACGATCCAGCGCTTCGTTGCTGTAGGAAGCTACCGATACCGGTACTTCCAGGATCGATTGCTCCTTTTTCTGGGCAAAAACCATCACTTCTTCGAGCAGTCTGTTGGGGGCGGATTCCTGGGCGAAGGCGCCGACGGCAAAGGTGGTGGTCACGACGGTGCCCAGCAGAGCAGCAATGCCGGCTGCCAACGGGCTCTTTCTTGGAGAATACGGGTGGTTGCTGTGTTGTCGCATGGTCGGTGCTCCTGTTATTGATATAAAGTGCTAGCTGTATACAGATTGTGCGCCGGTGCTCTGTGCGCTGCGCTGTTTTTGGCTTGCGGTTGAACTATGGTGTTTTTGGCACGTGCGAACAAGCCTGATTTTTACCGCAGTTTGTCTTGCGGTAACGCCAAGTTGACACTCTAAACATGTCGCCAGCCCGATGCCAGCCTCCGAGAGTGGAAAAATTACCGGCCTGACCGTGTAACAGGCGGCTCGGCTTCGCTGTTTTCCCGCGGCGCTGGTATGATGTCGGCCCTTGCCAACCACAGCCGGTGTGCGCATCCCATGCCCGACATCCTGCAACACCTGCAAACCCGCAATTCGGCGCCGCGGCTGACAGCGCCCGGCCCCTCCGGGGAGCAGCTTGACGAGCTTCTGCAGGCGGCGCTGCGTGCGCCGGACCATGCCTGGCTGCGGCCCTGGCGGTTCATCGCCATCGAGGGGGAGCGGCGGGAGGACTTCGGAGAAGTGCTGGAGCGCTGCCTGCTGCGCCGGGATCCCGCTGCCGATGCCTCGGTGAGAGAGAGGGCCCGTGCAGCGCCCCTGCGCGCTCCGCTGCTGCTGGCGGTCGTTGCCTGCCTGCAGGAGCACCCCAAGGTTCCCTTCTATGAGCAGCGGCTGTCCGCGGGCTGCGCTGCCCACGCCATCCTGCTGGCGGCAGAAGCTCTCGGTTACGCTGGTATCTGGCGCACTGGCGACGCCGCCTTTGATCCCTTGGTTGGCGCGGCGCTGGGTCTGGAGAGGGATGAAGAAGTCGTTGCCTTTCTTTATCTCGGCACCCGGGACGGCAATCCCAAGAACGTGCCGGCATTGCAGCCCGCCGATTTTCTCAGCCGCTGGTAAGCCGCGGCGTGTTTTACCTCAGGAGTCCTTGTATGACGTCGATACCCGAGTTTGAAACCCTGGCCGTTAGCATCGAACAACAGGTGGCGACGGTCGTCCTCAATCGCCCGGACAAGGCCAACAGCATGAATGCGGCCATGTGGCCCGAGCTGCAGCTCTGCTTTGAGTGGCTGGATGCCGAGCCCGGAGTGCGCGCGGTGGTGCTCGCCGGCAACGGCAGGCACTTCTGCGCCGGTTTGGACCTCGCCATGTTCAACGGTCTCAAGGGCCAGTCCAGCGATCCGGCCCGGCAGGGTGAGGAATTCCGGCGCAACGTGCTGCGGATGCAGGATAACCTGAGCGCGATAGAGAACTGCCGCAAGCCAGTATTGGCGGCGATTCACAATACCTGTATCGGCGGTGGCGTGGATCTGGTCTGTTGCTGCGACATGCGCTACGCCAGCGCAGACGCCTGGTTTGCCATTCGCGAGATCGACATCGGCATGACCGCGGATGTCGGCACCCTGCAGCGCATGCCGAAACTGGTGGCGGATGGCATTGTGCGGGAGCTGGCCTATACAGGCCGCAATCTGGGCGCAGAAGAGGCTCGCGAGATAGGCTTCGTGAACCGGGTCTACCCGGATCGCGAAACCCTGCTGCGCGAGGTGACCGAGATCGCCCGCAATATTGCCGCGAAGTCACCGCTGGCGGTGCGCGGCACCAAGGAAATGCTGCTTTACAGCCGCGACCACAGCGTGCGTGATGGCCTGAATTACATCGCCACCTGGAACGCCGGCATGCTGAGTCAGGCGGATCTGATGGCGGGGATCCAGGCCCAGGCGGCGAAGCAGACGGCCAGCTACGAAGACTAGGTGACCCGGGGACGCGCCTGCGGGCTCTGCTAGGGGTTGCCCGGCCAGATATCCGAGACGATGAACGGGTGCAAGGCGATGGCGATACCCTCGTTGACGAAGTTGTCGTTTTCCAGGATGTTGCGCCGACGTACGAAGCGGCCGCCCGACGAGCGCGCGTCGATCGCATCGGTGACGTCGAGGCCGCCGACGCTGGCGAAAATGCGTTTCAGTTCCATGTCATAAATGCTGATCTGCAGTGAGGCCACCGAGGCGCCCTGGTTCCAGTCAAACTCTGTCGAGACGCCGCTGCCGGGCCCCTGCAATGTCGGTTTGCGGGTGACACCGTGCCAGCGTGCTACACGATTGATTCCGGAGGAAAACGGTACCTCGGACTCCAGCAGATCGGTGAAAACCACCGCGTCGGCGTCGGTGTTTTCCCGCAGCTGATCGCGCACGCTTTGCATGATCTGCACGAAGGTGTTCATGTTCATGCGGCCGGTGGTTGGGTCCACCGGGTCACCGAAGGCGCGCACGGCCGTGTTCCAGTGCTGGGTGAATTCGCGCTGGGGAATCACTTTATAGCCGTTGTCCTTCAGGTAGGTGGCGACCATGCCGTCGATGCGTGGCGCCTCCTTGTCAAGGTAGCTGCGCGAGGGCGGGCCGAGGTTGACGTGGGCGATCACAACGGTTTTCACTTTGGTCTGGGCGAGGCGCTCCTCATCCAGCTCGTAAGGGAATACAGTGGGGTTGTACGTGGCACCGCCGCAGGCCACGAGACCTGCGAGCAGTAGCAGTAGAGTGCCCAGGCGGCGCGCGCTCCGGAAATAACGCATAAGGACTCCAGTTCGTTTATAGTGCGGCCATACTAGCAAAATCTCGAGGGAGAGGCAGCGATAATGACAGCTGAAGTATTCGACTCGGTGGCGGGTGACGGCCCCGACGTGGTGCTTTTGCACGGTTTGTTTGGCATGGGCAGCAATCTGGGGGGCGTGTCCCGGGCGCTGCAGGATCACTATCGGGTGCACAGTCTGGACCTGCCAAACCATGGGCGCTCGCGCTGGACCGACAGTATGTCTTTACCGGATCTGGCGCAGGCCGTGGACCGGTGGATGACCCACAGGGGCCTTGAAACGGCACACTTTGTCGGTCATTCCCTCGGTGGCAAGGTGGCGATGCAACTGGCGCTGGATTCACCCTACCGGGTCGACGCACTGGTCGTGGCGGACATCGCGCCGGTAGCCTATCCGCCCTCCCACCAGGCTGTGTTCGCCGCCGTCGCCGCGGTGGCGGAGGCAGGTTGCAGCAGTCGCGCCGACGCGGCGAAGGTGATGGCGCAACACCTGAAAGAAGACACGGTCATTCAGTTCCTGCTGCTTAGCCTGCAGCGCGATGAGGGCGGTGTTTACCGGTGGCGCTTCAATCACCGGGTGTTACGCGAGCAGTACCCGGCGTTGCTTGCCGCACCGGAGCCCGTCGCGCCCTTTGACGGCCGCACGCTGTTTATTCGCGGCGAGCTGTCCGACTACGTGCAGGACGCCTATCGCCCGCACATCGAGGCCCTGTTCCCGAATGCGGAAATCACGGCGCTCGCGGGGTGTGGGCACTGGTTGCACGCCGAACAGCCGACGCGCTTCAACCAGCGTGTGGTTGCGTTTCTTGACGGTTGACATGCAGCGCAGCTGCGGCAGGGGTCATTAAAGGTGCTGTTCACGCTGGGCGACGTCTTTGCATTGCTGCTGCTGGGGCTCCTGTGCGCCTGGTTTCTGGCCTCGATCAGGGTGCGGGAGCTGGCGGTCGCCGCTGTGGACAGGGCGGGAAAGCGCGATGATTTCCAGCTGCTCGACCAGACTGTGCACCTCAATCGCATCTCCCTGAGCCGCGATGAGCAGCGTCGCTGGCGGGTCTGGCGCCAGTATCGGTTCGACTACAGCTTTGATGGTGTCGAGCGCCATGAGGGTTACGTCATCATGCTCGGGCAGCGCCTGCAGGCGATCATCGTGCGCGAACCGGAAACCACCCTGCATTAGCCTGTCAGGGCTTGCCGGGCGAGGTGCAGTAGCATCGCGGCACCGAGTACGGCCAGCAGGGTGTTGAGCAGCCGGTCAATCAGGGAGGCTCTGCTGCGAAGAATGGCCAGCCAGCGCGGTCGGCTCACCGAGAAGGCCACCAGGCAATACCAACCTGCGTCCGTCGCGATAACCGTGGCTGTCATCAGGGCCTGCGTCGCCATACCGGGGCTAGCGGGCAGGAACTGGCTGAACAGGGCGACCATGAAGAGTCCGACCTTGGGGTTCAGGAGGGCCACCAGAAACCCCTCGGACGCTGACTGTGCCAGCGACTGTGGGGCGGCCGCAGTGGCCTGCAGGGTCGCCGTGGCGCCGGCTGACCACTGGCGCAGGCCGCTAAGACCCAGATAGAGCAGCCATGCTGCGCCGGCGGTCTGTACGGCGGTGAACAGGCCTGGCGAGCGCTGCAGGGCCAGGGCGAGGCCGCTCACGGTCAATGCCGCATAGCAGCCGATGGCCGCTGCATGTGCCAGCGCCGCAGCGAGGCCGGCACGGCGGCCAGCGCGCGCGGTACAGCGCAGGATGACCGCCAGGCTGGGTCCCGGTGCCATGGCGCCCAGCAGGCAGATGCCCAGCAGCGATATCCACGTCACGGCATCCACTGAGGTCTTGCTCCAGGGTTGGGTAACAGGGTCATTTTTTCATCTTTTTTCCACAGATTCTGTGGATAACTCGGTGAGTAATTTGTTTAATCCCGGCCTCAGCCCAGTGGTCGGGCGGCATGTTACAGATTGGTTAAAAAACAATCAAACCTAAATTTAACTTTATTTACAATGACTTACAGAATATTCCTGATACTCGGCATTGGGTTCCCATGCTAAGCTTGCAGGGCACGACGGCAGTGCGGCCAATGTGCATAACCTTTTCCTTGTGTGCTACCAATGGTAACCCCCGGCCCGGCGCGGGAACAGCGCGGAGCGGTGTTCGCGGGTAACATCTGCATGACCCGCGACGGAACCCTTCGGCAATAGTGTCTTTGCAAACGTCAACCAAAAACTTTCATGTTACCGGGATGTAACGCGTTGGTGACACGCTATTGCCCGCGGTAGACGCAACCTGATGTGCAGGTTTCCCGGATTTCAACCTGCGCCAGTTCCGGTAACTCGGGTTTCAGGGCGTTCCATATCCAGCGCGCAATATTCTCGCTGGTGGGGTTTTCCAGCCCGGGTATGTCGTTCAGGTAGTAGTGGTCCAACTGCTCGAGAATGGGCTTGAAGGCGCTCTTGATGTCGCCGAAGTCCATGACCCAGCCACTGGGCTCGCTGGCCTCACCAGACACCACCAGGCGTAACTGAAATGAATGGCCATGCAGACGTGCACACTTGTGGCCTGCCGGTACGTTGGGCAAGCGGTGCGCCGCCTCGAAGTGAAACTCCTTGTAGATGTCCATGCAGCCAGAGCCTGTGGGTTGTGTTGCCATGCGTGACCAGAGCAGCCATAACGCGCAGCAAACGGATTGAGGAAACGCGAAATATTACTATCAAACACGGGTTTTTTCAGCGTTGGAAAAAATCCGCGATTTTTATTCCGGAACGTTTGACAGCCTTTTTTTTATCTCTATAATGCGCGTTCTCGGTCAGGGGGTGGTTAGCTCAGCTGGGAGAGCATCTGCCTTACAAGCAGAGGGTCGGCGGTTCGATCCCGTCACCACCCACCATCAACCGAGGACTTTCTGGAGCGGTAGTTCAGTTGGTCAGAATACCGGCCTGTCACGCCGGGGGTCGCGGGTTCGAGCCCCGTCCGCTCCGCCAATTACAAAAAAAGCCACCCTCGGGTGGCTTTTTTTGTGCCTTTCGCGCGTTCAGATGCGCTCGATGATAATTGCCGGGGCCATGCCGCCCGCGGCGCACATGGTGACCAGGCCAAACTGCTTGTCCTGGCGCTCCAGTTCGTCGAGCAACGTGCCGATCAGTATGGAACCGGTAGCGCCAATCGGGTGCCCCAGTGCCATTGCCCCGCCGTTGACGTTCACCTTCTCCCGATCGAGCTTGAGGTCACGGATAAACTTTTCCGCAACCACGGCAAACGCTTCGTTGATTTCGAACAGGTCGATGTCCGACAGCTGCAGGCCGGCTTTCGCCAGTACCTTGCGCGCGGCCGGTACCGGGGCATTGAGCATGAGCGTGGGAGAGTCACCCATGTTCGCCATGGCCACAATGCGGGCCCGGGGCTTCATCCCATGCGCCTGCGCATAGGCGGGAGATGCCAGCAGGATAGCCGCGGCACCGTCTACAACACCGGAGGAGTTGCCGGCGTGGTGCACGTGGTTGATCTTCAGGTCGGGGTAGGCCTGGTTGACCAGCTTGCGGAATGTGGTGCCGGCCTCGTCCAGAGGGTAGTCTGCCAGCGCTTCAAAGGAGGGTTTGAGTTCCGACAGGGTTGCCAGTGTGGTATTCGGGCGCGGGAACTCTTCATGGTCCAGCGCCAGGCTGCCGTCGAGACGATAGACGGGAATCAGGCTGCGTTCGAAGTGGCCGTTGCTGATGGCATGTGCCGCGCGCTGCTGAGACAGCGCGGCGAGGCTGTCGACCGCGTGTCGGTCGATGCCTTCCAGCGTGGCAATGGCGTCAGCACACACGCCCTGATGGGGCTGCGGGTGTTTCTCCCGCAGGCGCAGATTGTCGCTGTCGATAAAGGGTGACTGATTGGGGTCGCTGCCAAAGGTCGACATCATTTCACAGCCGCCGCCGATCACCAGGTCTTCCATTCCCGACATGATCGAGGCGGCCGCCATGCTCACCGAGGTGATGCCTGACCCACAGAACCGGTCCAGGGTCACACCGGAGGAGCGAACGTCGTAACCCGCGTCCAGAGCTGCCATGCGGGCGAGGTCCGCACCCTGCTGGCCGCGCTGGGTGCTGGTGCCGAATATAATGTCATCGACTTCGGCGGTGTTCAGTTGATTGCGCTCGGCGAGCGCGCGCAGGACGGTTGCCGCAAGGTGTTGCGGGTGCTGGTCGGCGAGTGCGCCCTTGCCCTTTTTGCCGATGCCGCGTGGTGTTCGGCAGGCATCGATAATCCATGCTTCTGACATTGGTATAGTCCTCAAGTATCGTGGTTTCCGGGGTGCCGCGTTCAGCGGCCTTTCCACTGTGGCGCGCGCTTCTCCGCGAACGCGGTGGCGCCCTCGATGGCGTCCTCACTGGTGAAAATGGGTTGAATGATGGCCTGCTGTTTGGCGAACATTTCGTCGCTGCTCCAGTCCTGGGCGCCGTCCACCACCTGTTTGCTCAGGGCGACTGCCAGCGGGCCGTTGGCGGCGATTTTGCGGGCGAGGGCTTTTGCAGCATCCAGCGCACTGCCAGCGGGCACCACTTCGTTGATCAGACCCAGGTCAAATGCGCGTTGTGCGGAGATGAAATCGCCGGTCAGCGCCAGTTCCTTGGCAATGCGGGAGGGAATCTGCTTGGGCAGCTTGACCAGCCCACCGGCGCCGGCCGCGAGTCCGCGTTTCACTTCGGGAATGCCGAACTTGGAATCATCAGCGGCGACGACCAGGTCGCAACTGATCGCCAGCTCGAAGCCGCCGGCCAGCGCATAGCCCTCGATCGCGGCGATCAGGGGCTTGGCGGGTGTATATTCGCAGAGACCGGCAAAGCCGCGTCCTTCAACGATGGGGAGTTCGCCGGTGACGAAGGCTTTCAGGTCCATGCCGGAGCAGAAGGTGCCACCTGCACCGGTGAGTATCGCCACGCGCAACGCCGAATTACTCTCAAGCTCGTCGATAGCGGCGGCTATGCCCTCGGCTACCGCTTTGTTTACCGCGTTTTTTGCGGCCGGACGGTTTAGCGTGATGGTCAGGACGCCATCGTCAATGTCGGTCATTACAACGTGTTCGGACATGTGTTCACTCCATGCGTGTCAATAGTTCAGGTTGCGTTCCAGCCTCAGTGATCGCCGGTGTCCGGATCATACTGCGCCGCGGCGCAAAGCGTAACCGGCCCGGTGCACTATGCGTAGGGCGTAAAGGCGGGGGCGAGATAGGGTGCCCCGTTGGTCTGCTGCAGGTAGACGAAGTCGACGCGGCCCGGCATATCGCAGCGCAGGGCGGGTGTCGTGTTCTCAGTCACCCGCATGACGATGCGAATATCCGGTGCTTCCAGCGGGCTCACCAGGGCACAGGTATAGGCTTCGCGGAACTGCGGGTTCAATCCTCCGGCGACCTCGCACCAGCTGATCAGCGAGGCCTCACCGGACAGCCTGCGCCAGTGCAGGTTTCCGTCGCAGTGCGGGCAGTGTGGACGCGGGTACCAGACCGCGCGGTCGCAGGCGGCGCACCAGGTGACCTGCAGCTCCTTCCGGGCTGCAGCCGACCAGAATGGCCCGGCCAGCGGGTGGTCGAGATCGGGCCCGTTCATGCGCCCCCCCGGGACAGCACCAGTGTGGCCGCTTCGTCCGCGGTAAATCCTGCATATACAGCGCGTTGCGCATCGGTGACCTGGTTGGCGGCGCTACCACGCAGCTGTCGCACCAGTTCCACGACGTGGGAGGCACCGAGTAAATAGCCGTGGGACAGCAGCCCGCCGTGCGTATTGCAGGGTATGCCGCCCTGTCGCCGCGTGCGTGCATAGTGCAGGCGATCTTCCTGCACGAAGCTGCCGCCCTCGCCCTTGCGGCAGAAGCCCAGGTCCTCAATCTGCATCAGCGCCGTGCTGGAAAAACAGTCGTAGACGGCAATAACGTCGACCTCGGCAGGTGCCGTTTCCGCCATGGCGTAGGCCCAGGGTGCCGCGAAAACCTGCGGGGTAGCGGTCAGGTCCAGTTGCTGGCTGATGTAGGGCGCACCGGCGATTCGCCCGTGCCCCACACCATCGATATGGATCGGAATCCGGGGCATGTCCGCCGCGCGCTCCGAGGGACTCATGACCCAGGCCGCTGCACCGTCGGAAATCAGGCAGCAGTCTTCGCGTCGTAATGGGCCCGCCAGTGGTGGTCGGGCGAGGTAGGCCTCCAGCGTCAGGCCGCGATCCCGCATCACCGCGCCAGGATGTCCGTTTGCATGGCGGCGAAAGGTGAGCGGGATGGCGGCGAGCTGTGCCTCGGTGAGCTGATACTCGTGCATGTACCGCCGGGCGAAGGTGGCGAAATAGACAGGCTGTGGGTACCAGCCCAGAGGCACTTCAAGGTGTGCCTTCATGTCTTCCCCGGCGTGCCAGTCTCCCGGTGTTCCTGTGCCCGCGGCCCGGCGCGTGGCCCAGTCGACTGCGAACACATTGACGATATGCGTGGCCCGCCTGGCGCGCATGGCCATTGCCGCCTCATGCGCGCAGGTGGCAGCCCAGATCATAGCGCCGCCCTCGGTGCTGAACCAGAGAGGACCCGGGGTACCAAAGTGGCGGTGGAAGTCCTCTGGCGTGATCTGGTCTGCGATGTGTCCGGACACCATCAGCCCATCAATGTCCTGCGGTTGTAAGCCGGCATCGGCTATCGCTGCTGCCACCGCTTCCAGTGCCATCTGCCGTGGGTCGCGGCCTGAGGGCCCGCTCACGGCGGTTTCTCCCACGCCGGTGATGGTTGCGATACCGCGGATATCCTCCAGGGGTTCCGCGGTCCCGCCCGCGGGCAGCGACGCGGCGCGCGCGAGCGACCGCAGCGATAATGCAGGCATCAGCGGCGGATCCGCTGTGCCGTCTGGGAGTGCTGCCGGGTTGTGCGCATGAGTAGCCTGCTGAAGTTCAGAGTCTGGCTGCGAAGACTAGCCCGGGGCGCGTTATCGGGGCAAGCCGACTGGTCAGCCTGCGTGTTCCTCCGGGCGATTCGCCAGCCTTCGCGCCACCGGGGTGCGAGTCGGTATAAGCACTTGCACCGCGCCGTTTAAGCGCGCGGGCAAAAACGTCTATCATCGGTTGTTGAGTTTTAGTGAGCCGGGCCGCAGCGTCCGCACGGTTGCCAAGGAGTTTGCAATGCCGAAACCACGTCCCCCGATGCCGATACCCTTCGGCTGGTTTGTTGTCTCCTACAGCGATGAGCTCGCAGTAGGGCAGTCTCGCGCGGTCAATTACTTCGGCCGTGAAATGGTGCTCTTCCGCACCGAATCGGGCCGTGCGGTACTGCTCGATGCGTACTGTCCCCACCTCGGCGCACACCTGGGGTACGGCATCAATGAAAGCAGTGGGCAGGGCGGGCGCATCGAAGGCGAAAGCATTGTCTGTCCCTTTCACGCCTGGAAGTTCGACGCCGCGGGTTACTGTACCGATGTCCCGTACGCGAAAAACATGCCGCCCAAGGTTGTTGGCAAACAGTGCCTGGAGTCCTATCCCGTGGTAGAGGACAATCAGGTGATCTACGCCTGGTACCATCCCGAGGGGGTTGCACCCCTGTGGGAGGTGGAGTCCTTTGAAGAGGCCAACAGCGCTGAATGGGCGCCTCTGCAGCGCTTTGAATGGGTTATCAAAACAGCCTGCCAGGAGATGGCGGAGAATGGTGCCGATTCTGCCCACTTCCGTTATGTACACCAGACCGCGACCTTCCCGGAAACTGAGCTGACCTATGATCAGCACTACTCGCTGGGTGTGCAGCGTGCGGATATGAAAACGCCCCGGGGTATGGTGAAAGGCAGCATAACCTCCAAGAATATCGGTCCGGGGCAGGGCTTCACGCGTTTCGAGGGTATCGCCAGCACGTTTCTGATGGGTAATGTGACACCCATCGACGATGAAACGGTACATGTTCGCTTTGCTTTTACGCAGCCGCTGGTGGATGGCGAGGTCAAGGCTGGTGGTGTCAACGCAGCGATCATCCGGGATATCTGTAAGCAACTGGATGAAGACAAACCCATCTGGGAAAACAAGATGTTCCGTCCGCAACCGGTACTCTGCGATGGCGACGGCCCGATTGCGCGGTTCCGCAAGTGGTACGGCCAGTTTTACGCAGAGCCCTTCACGACCGCCGCGTAATCTGGACTGGCCGCGGTTCTCGCGGCCAGCATCAGAAAGGCCTCAGAATGCAATACTGTCACCTTCGGCGGGTATCGCTGCCCGTCGTTGGTGTCGCTCCCAAAGCAGCGATGCGAGGGCGTCCTGGGCGTCCGGTTCGCCGTGTACCAGCACCAGTCGCGCCGACTCCTCAAAATTCGCGGCCCAGGCCAGCAGCTCGCTCTGTCCGGCGTGCGCCGAGAAACAGCCCAGCGTCTCTATGCGCGCCTTGACGGCATACTCTTCACCGAACAGCTTGACGGTCTGCATGCCATCGACCAGTAGGCGGCCGAGTGTCCCGCGGGCCTGAAACCCGGCGAATATCACGGTATTGCGATCGTCCCAGATACGCTGTTTGAAGTGATGACGGATACGACCACCCGTGCACATGCCGCTGCCGGCAATGATGATCGCGCCACCCTTGATGCGATTGATGGCCATCGACTGCTCCGTATCGGCGGTCAGCTGCAGGCGAGGCAGGAAGTCGGCTAATGATTCCTTGTGTACGTCCGACAGCTCGCGGATATCCTCCCCGTCCATGATGTCCAGCCAGCGGTCGTAGACCCGGGTGACCTCGATGGCCATTGGGCTGTCGAGAAATACCTGCCAGTTGTCGAGTTGGCCCGCGTGGTGCAGGCGCCCGAGGTGGAACAGAATTTCCTGCGTGCGACCGACGGCAAAGGAGGGGATCATCACGCTGCCACCCTGGTTCCAGGTCTCGTGAAGTATCTGGGCAAACTCCTCCATGGAATCATCCTCGTAGCGATGATCCCGGTCGCCATAGGTGCTTTCCATGAGCACGATATCGGCTTTCTCCAGCGTGGCGGGGTCGTTCATCAGTACCGAACCCTTGCGCCCGAGGTCACCGGAAAAGACCAGCCGCTTTTCGGTGGCATTCTCCGTGAGCACGATTTCCACGACCGCTGAACCGAGAATGTGTCCGGCATCGTGCAGGGTAACGCTGCAATGCTGGCCAAGTTTGAACGGTTTGCGGTAGCGACTGGGCTCCAGTTGTTTGAGAACCCGCTCGACATCCTGCTCGTCATACACCGGTTCGCGGGTTTTTCGACCCCGTCGCGCGGCCCGCAGGTTTTCACGCTCAAGGTCGCGCAGATAGAGGCCGACGGCGTCGTGCAACATGATGGGCAGCAGATCCGCCGTGGCGCGGGTGCAGTGAATCGGCCCGCGGAAACCCTGGTGCACCAGCAGCGGCAACATCCCGCAGTGATCCAGATGGGCGTGGGACAGGACGACAGCGTCAATACTGTCGGGGCGAAAGCTGAAGCGTTCGTTGTGGATACGCTCGACCGCATCGCCGCCCTGGCGCAGGCCGCAATCCAGAAGGACCCGCCCGCAGGCCTTGGATTCCAGCAGGTGACAGGAGCCCGTGACTTCCTGCGCGGCGCCGTAAAATGTGAGGGTTGCCATAATCGCTCTCTTTGCACTACGTTGCGCTGATTGTACCTCGGGCCACATGCAGGCGTCTGCTCCCTCTGCCGCTCGCAAGGGGCCCTGCGCGGGATGCAGGAGTCGGCTATAATTGCTGGCTTGCGGGCAGGGCCAGGCCGCTCAAGCACAGGCGACAGGACAGCAACATGGCAGATAACAAACTGATACCCCTGGTGCAGGTGCCCAGCGGTGGCAAGTACGTCAATGAGCGGGGCATTACCGCCATCAAGGACGGTATCAAAACCGCTGCAACCGCGGGCGCTCGCCTGCCCAAGCCGGAGTGGTTGCGCATTCGCGTGCGCGGCGGTGCCACCTACGACCGCGTAAAGTCCATCGTGCATGAGCACCGGCTCGCTACCGTCTGTGAAGAAGCCAAGTGCCCCAACATGAGTGAGTGCTGGAGTGCCGGCACCGCCACCATCATGCTGATGGGTGACGTGTGCACCCGTGCCTGTCGCTTTTGCGCGGTCAACACCGGTAATCCGCGAGGCTGGCTCGACCCTGAGGAGCCCGCCAACACCGCCCGTTCCGTGCAGCTGATGGGCCTCAAGTACGTGGTACTGACGTCGGTGAATCGTGATGATCTGCCGGACGGGGGAGCCGGGCACTACGCCGCCTGCGTACGCACGGTGAAGTTGGAGAATCCAGAGACTGCCGTGGAAGCCCTCACCCCTGACTTTCTGGGTGTACTCGCCGATGTGGAGACGGTCCTCGATTCGGGCATCGAAGTCTTCGCACAGAACGTCGAAACGGTGCGTCGACTGACCCACCCGGTGCGTGATCCCCGGGCCAGCTATGAACAGACCATTGCCGTGCTGGCCCACGCCAAGCAGTATCGGCCTGATGTGCTCACGAAAACCAGCCTCATGCTCGGTCTTGGGGAAAGTGAAGACGAGATCCTCGAGGCGATGGATGATTTGCGCGCAGCCGGCGTGGATATTCTGACTTTCGGGCAGTATCTGCAGCCCACGGTCAATCACTACCCCATCGAGCGCTATGTGTCGCCACAGGATTTCGAGAAGTACCGCCAGTGGGGCCTGGACAAGGGCTTCCTCGAGGTGGTGTCCGGTGTGTTCGTGCGCTCCAGCTATCGCGCGGAGCAGGTTCTGGAAAAAAACAACGTGGGGCTCAGCCGGCCCTGAGTCTGGTAAAGCGGGCAGCGGCGTCTCCGCGAGCCTGCGCCGGTTTTCCGTGGTTATCCCGCGCCGATTTTACGTGGGTATAATGTTGCCCGCGTAGCACAGGGCAGGTAGGGGTGGTCATGCACACGAAATTCGACAGGATTGGGCTGGTTGGCCGCAGCCAACAGGAGGGCCTGACCGACGTTCTGGACGAGCTGGTGCAACTGCTGCAGGCGCTGGGCAAGGATCTGGTGCTGGAGTCGCGTCTAGCGGAGCTGGTGGCAGACCAGTCCATCCCCCGCGCCAGCCTCGATGCCATCGGTGAGGACAGCGATCTGGTCATCGTGGTCGGGGGCGATGGCAGCCTGCTGAGCGCGGCGCGTACCCTGGCCAAATATGAAACACCGGTGCTCGGGGTCAACCGCGGGCGCCTCGGCTTTCTGACCGATATCAGCCCTGACGACATTGCCCAGCAGGTCCCCGCGGTGCTGGCCGGCGAGTACACCCGCGAAAGCCGCTTTCTGCTCGATGCCCGCGTGGTGCGTGACGGCAAGACGGTAGGGCGGGCGGATGCGCTCAATGACGTCGTGGTCAACTCGGGAACATCCGCGCAGATGATCGAGTTCGAATTGTCGATCAACGGCGTTTTCGTGTACCGGCAACGGGCTGACGGCCTGATCATTTCCACACCCACCGGGTCAACGGCCTACTCGCTGTCCGGGGGTGGTCCCATCATGCACCCCACGTTGGACGCGGTGGTCCTTGTCCCGATGTTTCCTCACGCGCTCAGCAGCCGGCCCATCGTCGTGGACGGGAACAGTGAGATTCGCCTCGATATTCTCGAGCGCAACCGGATTCATCCGCCCGTCACCTGCGATGGACAGGTCAACATGACTGCCCGTCCCGGCGATTCCGTACTGGTCACCAAGAAGCCACACCGGCTCACGCTGCTGCATCCGCTGGGTCACAGTTTCTATGCCAGTTGCCGCGATAAACTGCGCTGGAATACGGCGCTGGTGAACTGATGCACGAGGGGCATGTCGTGCTGCGGGCACCCGCGGGAGAGGATTTGCGCCCGGTGGTTGTGTTCCTGCAGCAACAAGGTGTGCGCTGCCGCGTCTACGAGGCTGGCGGGGAACAGGTGCTGGAGGTGGCAGACCCATCCCAGGTGGAGGCGGCGAGCGCCGTTTATGCTGCCTGGCGGGCCGGTGACATCCAGCTTGAGCTGCGTGCAGCCCCTTCGCATGCCCAGTCGCGGCAGGGGCGGGGTGTTTGGCGCGAGGCACCGGTTACGCTGCTGTTGCTGTTGCTCAGCGTGGCAGGGTTCCTGCTGGTGTATCTCGGAGCCTCCGCGCAGCGACTGTCCCTGTTCACCTTCACCCCGTTTGTTATCAGCGGCGATAGCCTGCGCTTTGGGGAAATGGGCAGGGAGTACTGGCGCCTGCTCACCCCGGCGTTCCTGCACTTTGGCTGGTTGCATATCGTGTTCAACAGCCTCTGGCTATGGGAGTTGGGTGCCAGGATCGAGCGGCGCCTGGGCTCGGTACACATGCTGGGGCTGTTCATCTGCATCGCGCTGGTCTCGAATGGCTCCCAGTACCTGTTTGGCGGGCCCTCCATCTTTGGCGGCATGTCCGGTGTGGTTTATGGTCTGCTCGGCTTCAGTTTTTGCGGAGCACGCCTGCAACCTGCCTGGGGTTTCGAACCCAGTCGTCCCATCATGTTGCTGATGGTGGGGTGGTTGCTGCTCTGTATCGCTGGGGTGGTTGAGGTGCTCGGTTTCGGCGCCATTGCCAACGCCGCGCACGTTGCTGGCCTGTTGTCGGGCGCGCTGCTTGGCGTGTTTCTTGCGCTGCTGGCGCGGCGCGCCGGCGACAGCGGAGCGTCCGGACGGTTATAATCAGGGCTTTTGCCACAGCCGGGGCCGTCATGAATTACCAGGACATCATCAAACAGCTGTCGCCGGAGATCTACCAGAGTATGCGACGCTCCGTGGAGCTGGGGCGCTGGCCCGACGGCCGCCCGGTTACGCCGGAGCAGCGCGCTCATGCCATGCAGGCGTTGATTGCCTGGGGGGAGCTGCATCTGCCGCCCGAGCAGCGGATCGGCTACATCGACAAGGGCAGCAAAGCCGGCGATACCTGCGATGATCCCGAGCCCCTGCGCTGGCGTGATTCGCAGGAGGGGCAGTGACATGGGACAGGAGTTGGCGCGCGGCGCGCTGCGCAAAATGGCCACCGAACTGAGCCAGCCCGTGTCCTACACGCTGGTATTGGGTGATGCGCGCCTGCCGCTGAACGACTTGTTGGGTAAGTCTCTTACCCTGGAATACCTCGGTGAAATTCACTGCATCCACTGCGATCGCCTGACCAGCAAGAGCTTCAACCAGGGTTATTGTTACCCGTGTTTCCGTCGGCTTGCGCAGTGTGACAGTTGCATCATGAGTCCCGAGAAGTGCCACTACGACCAGGGTACCTGCCGCGAACCCGAGTGGGGGCTGGCGAACTGCATGATCGATCACATTGTCTATCTCGCCAACACATCCGGTCTCAAGGTGGGTATCACGCGGCACAGTCAGGTACCCACCCGCTGGATGGATCAGGGAGCCACGCAGGCGCTGCCGATTTTCCGGGTCGCCAGCCGCTTCCAGTCGGGTCTCGTCGAAAGCCTGTTCAAGGGTCACGTCGCTGACAAGACCAATTGGCAGGCCATGCTGAAAGGCCCTGCCGATCCAGCGGATCTGGCATCCGAGCGCCAGCGCCTGATGGAAGCCTGTGCCTCGGGTATTGCGGAGTTGCAAGGCGCTCATGGCCTGCAGGCGATAGCGCCTCTGCAAGCGCAGGAAACACTGATCGACTACCCGGTGCTGGCCTATCCCGGCAAAGTGTCCTCCTTCAACTTCGACAAGACGCCCCGGGTCTCGGGTACGCTGCAGGGCATCAAGGGCCAGTACCTGCTATTTGATACCGGTGTCATCAACCTGCGTAAATTCGGCGGCTATCAGGTCGCCCTCACGGAACATTGAGGATTCGCATGCGCGACGCAAAGCCCGGCGCAGTCTACCTGCGTGACTATCAGCCACCTGCGTTTTTCATCGAGCGCACGGAGCTCGCGTTTGACCTGCATGAGGATCACGCGCTGGTGAGTGCCTGCCTGCACATACGGCGTAACCCGGCGGTCACGGGCGCTAATCCACTGGAACTGCAGGGCCAGCAACTGGAACTGGTGTCCCTCGCGATCGACGGTCGCGCATTGTCGCCGGAAGACTATGTGCTGGATGATGCAGGTCTGCGCATCGGGCAGGTGCCCGACGCGTTCAGGCTGCAGTCGCAATGCCGCATTCAGCCCCAGAACAACACAGCGCTCGAAGGCCTGTACAAGTCGCGCAGTATGTTCTGTACACAGTGTGAGGCGGAAGGGTTCCGCAAGATCACCTGGTACCTGGATCGCCCGGACGTAATGGCGGTGTTTGATGTGACGGTGGAAGCGGATGCCACGCGCTACCCGGTGTTACTCAGCAACGGCAACCCGGTGTCCTTGCGTGCCCTGGGCAATGGCCGCCACCGGGCGCACTGGCACGATCCTTTTCCCAAACCCGCCTACCTGTTTGCGCTGGTGGCCGGCGATCTGCGCAGTGTCGATGACCGGTTTGTCACCGCGAGCGGTCGCAAGGTGGCTCTGCACATTTACGTGGAGGAGAAAGACCTCGATAAATGCGACCACGCCATGCTTTCGCTGAAGCAGTCCATGCGCTGGGACGAGGCGGTGTACGGGCGTGAGTATGATCTGGATATTTTCAATATCGTCGCGGTCGACGACTTCAATATGGGCGCGATGGAAAACAAGGGGCTGAACATTTTCAACAGCTCCTGTGTTTTGTGTAGCCCGGAGGTGACCACAGACAGCGAATTCCAGAGAGTGCAGGCAATTGTTGCCCACGAGTACTTTCACAACTGGTCGGGGAACCGGGTGACCTGCCGCGACTGGTTTCAGCTGAGCCTGAAAGAGGGTTTTACGGTCTTCCGGGACGCAAGTTTCTCGGCAGACATGGGGTCACCCACCGTTAAACGGGTGGCCGAGGTCAATGACTTGCGCAACACCCAGTTTGCGGAGGACGCGGGTCCACTGGCGCATCCGGTGCGACCGGAGTCCTTTATCGAGATTTCGAATTTCTACACCGCTACGATCTACGAGAAGGGCGCGGAAGTCGTGCGCATGATACATACCCTGTTGGGAGCACAACGCTTCCGCGCCGGGTCTGACCTCTATTTTCAGCGTCACGACGGACAGGCCGTCACCTGCGAAGATTTTGTGCGAGCCATGGAAGACGCCTCCGGCGTAGACCTGCAGCAGTTCCGGCTCTGGTATTCACAGGCCGGCACCCCGGTACTGTCCGCTGAAGGTGCCTATGACCCGGAGGCACAGCAGTTTCATCTGACCCTGCGACAGTCCTGCCCATCCACACCCGGACAGCCGGTGAAATTGCCGATGATGATTCCGGTCGCGCTGGGCCTGCTGGGGAGCGCGGGTAACCTGCCGCTTCGTCTGGCGACAGACGACCCGGCCTCAGCCCTGCAAACCCACCGGGTGCTGGTGCTGAACCAGCCCGAGCAAACCTTTGTGTTCGAACAGGTCAGCGAAGCGCCTGTGCCCGCGCTGCTGCGCGGCTTCTCCGCCCCGGTGCGCCTGGAGTATGCCTACTCCAGTGACGATCTGCGCGCCCTCATGAATCGCGAGGCGGATGGCTTCGTGCGTTGGGACGCGGCCCAGCAATACGCGTTGCGGGTGATCGCGCAGGGGCAGGCCGCCTACACGGCGGGTGACGCAATCGACGTGGAATCGGGCTATCTGGAGGCCTGCGGGCAGCTCTTGCAGGATCCTGCGCTGGATCCCGCGCTGGTCGCGGAGATGATCACGCTGCCCAGCGAAACGTATCTGGCAGACCTCGCGGCGGAGGCGGGTGGGGCGGATGTCGACGCCATCCATGCCGCTCGGCAGGCGGTGCGTTATGCCATTGCCACAACGCACAGGGAGGCGCTGCAGGCCTGCTACCAGCGTTTGCAGAGCACGGCGCCCTACGCGCCCGATGCGGCGCAGACAGGCGCGCGCCGCCTGCGTAACCTATGCCTGGATTACCTCGCGCTAGGCACCGCTGAGGGTCTGGCACTGGCCGCCACCCAGTTCCGGGAGGCCACTAACATGACCGACCGGCTTGCTGCCCTGCAAGCCCTGGCGTTCCACGGTCGCGATGACCGCAGCGATGCGGCTCTGCAACAGTTTTACCGCGACTGGGAGCACGAACCCCTGGTGGTGAATAAATGGCTGCAGCTGCAGGCCCTGGTTCCCGTGCCTGATACGCTCGAACGCGTGCAGGGGCTTGTGCCGCACCCGGCGTTCGATCTGCACAATCCCAACAAGGTGCGCGCCCTCATCGGCGCGTTCGCCAATGGCAACCCGGTCGCCTTCCACCGGGCGGACGGCGCTGGGTACCGTCTGCTGGCGGACAAGGTCACACAGCTCAATGCCCTGAATCCCCAGCTGGCGGCGCGTATGCTTGCGCCGCTTACGCGCTGGCGCAAGTACCGGGACAGGGGTGAGCAGATGCGCGCCATACTCGTCGGGCTGTCCGCGTTACCCCGCTTGTCTCCCGATGTGTTTGAGGTCCTGCAGAAGTCGCTCGGAGACTGATCAGCGGGCGGGCTTCGCAGCCGGGTAGAGGGGGAATGCACTGTGGCTGCCGTTTTTTCCACCGGGCTGCTGACGCCGCAGCGCGGTGACAGCGGCGGCAAGTTCCGTGCCGCGCCAGGGATTGGCCCCGCGCCGATAGAGTGCCTCTTCCAGATCTGCAATGGCCTGTGTCAGTGTCGGGTCTCCCAACTGACGGGCTATGTCTGCAGTGCGTATGGGCCGGTCGGCGCCGAGTACGGTCCGGGCCCAGTCGATCAGCGCGACGCGCGCAGCCGCCGCGCTGTCGCTGGCACAGGCTGCCTGCAACTGCTTGAACGCCCGTGCCTCGTTGCCGACAGCGCGCGGGTCTGGCTGTTCCTGTGCCGGGGGCACTGGCCGCCGGCGCCAGAACAGGAACACCGTTGCCAGCCAGAGGGTCGCGAAGACGGCGGCCAGGCTCTGCCAGACCACGCCGTGTGCCGCAGCCGACGTCGATGCAGTAGAGGGAAGTGCCTGCGGGGACGTTGCATCGGCGGGTACCGCCGATGCCTGCGCGCCACGTGACGTCGCAGCCGCGGCGATCGTAATCCTGCGCTCGGGCACCACGGCGAAGCGCAGTACCTCCTGCTCGACATCCCACCAGGGGATGCGAAGCTCGGGGAGCGTGAAGTCTCCGGCGCGGCTGGCTACCAGCGCGGCGCTGTCCCGGCGCTGCCCGACCAGCCCACTGCCGGACTCGCTGTCTCCCACGTCGGGTTGGTCCGGGTAATAGCGCAGGCCGTCCTGGATGGTAAATGTCACCGGTGGTAGCTGCGCACCCTGTAAGCCCTCGCCACGCAGGGTAATGGTGCGCGTTACCGACTCTCCCACCTGCAGTGTCTCGGGCGCTGTGGACCAGGATTCCTCGATGCTCAGATTGCTCGCAGGCAGCCAGGTGGCGTCGGCGGGGAATCCGCTGGGTCGCGGCAGTACGCGCACGGTCACCGGCTCGGTGCGGCGCTGGATCTGACGCCCGCCCGTACCGAAGTCAAATACGCTGCGTCGGCCGGCACTCTCACGGCCGGAAAACACCTGGGCCGGGATAACCAGCGTGCCACTCTGTTCCGGGAAGATCGCGTAACGTATTTCATGCACCAGCCAGGGTCGGCCGTCTATCGTGCGTTGAAAGGAGTTCTGCTCCAGGGGCTGCACATAGGCATTGTCGAGCTGCAACTCGCTGACGCTGCGGGAATCCAGGTTAATCGCCTGCTGAATACGCACGGTGAGCAGCAGCTGCCCCTGTACATACACGGCATCGCGATCGACTTCAGCGGTGACCACGACGGTCTCCTCACTGTCAGTGGGCTCGGGTGGCGGCCCCACCTCGATGGCTATGGGCTCACTGGTCGAGGCGCCAATGCGCAGGCCCGGAATCGCCAGCAGCCCCTGGCGTCGGGGGCTCAGGTCAAGCAGGAGTTGTCGCGTCTGGGTGCGCTGGCCGTTGATGATACTGGTGCTGCTCGTTTTACTGCGCTGCAGCACCTCGAAATCCGCCAACAAGCGACGCAGGTCCAGCGCGTCGAGATCTTCGTTCGCGGTGGCGGTAATGACCAGCCTGAGGCTGTCGCCGAGGGCCACCTGTTGCCGGTCGACAGCGACTTCCAGCGCCGCCTGCACTGGAGCCAGCCACAGAGCAAGCACCAGCAGCACCCAGAAACGCTTACCACTCAACATCATTGCCTGTCCCCGGTTGTTGTTGCCGTTTACGACTCTCATAGCGGAACTTTTCACGCAGCAATCCAGAGGGATCGTCGGGCACCCGTCGCAGCCACTGCTCCATAGCCTGATTGCGCTCGGCTTCCTCCATGGACAACTCGGGTACCGGAACGTTTTGCAGTGAGCCAGGCTGCGCGGGCCGCTCGTTTTCTGCCGGTTGCTGTGCCGTCTCTTGCGGCGGTGTTTCCTCCTCCGGTGAAGCACCTGCCGTTGCGTTGTCATTCTCGTCCGGGTCCAGCTGTTTGCCCTCTGGCTCACTGCCGGGGTCCTGCGGTGGCGCATCGTCTGCGGCGTCCTCTCCTTTGTCAGAGGGGTCAGCCGCATCGCCGCCGCCTTGTTCGGGCGGCGAATTCCCAGGCTCCTGTTCAGAGGATTCTCCGGGCTCTTGCGCCTGCTCCTGCTGACGTTGCAGCTTCTCCAATAGCGCCAGATTGGCTTTGGCATCGTCCTTATCCGGATCCAGCTCCAGTGACTTCCGGTAGGCGTTCATGGCAGCCTCCAGCTGACCACTGCGCGCCAGCGCATTGCCGCGGTTGTACCAGCTGTCCGCGTTTTCCTCTGCAGCAAACAGCTCGGCGGCCCGGTCAAAGTCGCCACTCTGGTAGGCCGCGGTGCCCTTCCAGTCAGGGTCCCTGAACAGCGCAGCAGCGCTTTCCGGATCATCTGCTTCAAGCGCTTTTTGCCCCTGCTGGTCCGGTGTCAGCCATAAATCTTCCCAGACCCCGGCATCTGCGGGGGACGGTTGGAAGAAGAACAGCAGGGGGACGAGCGTGAGCAGCCAGCCACGGCGGAAGAGGGCGAGGCCGAGGGGCAGGAGTGCAACAATCAGCCAGTAGCCCTGGTCCTCCCAGGCGTCTGCACTGCGGTTGTCAGCGAGCCGTGTTTCGCGGGTGAGGACTGGCTGGGAGAGCAGATAACGCAGGTCGCTGTCGTCAACCCGCAGTTTGCTGTAAAGGCCACCCGTGGTGGCGGCCAGGACTGTAAGCTGGCTTTCATCCAGACCAGGCATGACAATCGCCCCGCTGTCATCGCGCACGAATCCGCCCCGGGGAAGCGGCATCGGGGCGCCACTTCGGGTGCCGAGGGCGAGTATGGAAAGGCGGGCGGATGAGCCCTCCAGCAGCCCCTGGATACGCCGGCTCTGGTCATCGCTCACGCCATCGGTCAGCAACAGCAGGCGCCCGTGCGTGGTGCCTGCAGAGGTCAACAGCTCCAGCGCGAGCGCAATCGCGGCGGAGGTATTACTGCCCGGCAAGGGCATCATGTCGGGATTCAGCGCGGGCAACAGGTTGGCAATGGTTGCGGTGTCGTCTGTCAGCGGGGTTACCACATGCGCATCGCCCGCGTAGGCCACCAGTCCGGTCTGGCCTTCGTCGCGCTGCTGCAGCAGGTCGAGCAGTTTCTGCCGTGCCCGGTCCAGTCGCGAGGGGGCCTGGTCGGCAGCTTTCATGGAGTAGGACAAGTCCAGAACCAATACCAGTGCATCCTGCACCTGCTCTACCGGGTGTGGAATCTGCTTCAGGCTCGGCCCTGCCGCCGCAACTGCGGCCAGCAGCCACCCCAGCAGGGCGCACCAGAGTACCCGTCGGCGGTGGCCAGCGCGGGTCCCCGCATCGGGTGCCAGGTAAGAAAGCAGGCGTGCGTCGATAACCCGCGTCCAGTCGCCGGCCCGCTGCCCCTGCCGCCACAGCATCCAGGCCAGCGGAATGGCAGGAATGCCCCAGAGCAGCCAAGCAGGGCGCATGAAATGCAGGAAAACCTCGGGGTTATCCACGGGCAGTCTCCCCTGTGACCAGGGCGCCACTGCCGCGCAGTCGCCACAGGTGACGCGCGGCAAGCCCGAAACTGATGAGCAGGGCGAATAACAATGGCCAGTGACCCAGTGCCTGCCGCGGGCGATAGGTCGCGGCGTCAACTTCCACCGGCTCCAGTTGATCGAGCATCTGGTAGATGCCGGCGAGCTCCTGCGGGTCTCGCGCGCGGAAATAGCGTCCTCCGGTCATCTCGGCGATGGCCTGCAGGCTCTCCTCGTCAAGATCCGCAGACGGGTTGACGCGACGGCTGCCAAAGCTGGACCCGAAGAGACCGGGAATCGCCAGCTGATCGGCACCAATGCCGATCGTGTACACGCGGATACCGAGGCCCTGGGCCAACCGCGCCGCGTCCATGGGGTCAACACTGCTGGCAGTGTCCTGCCCATCGGTCAGAAGGACCAGCACGCGGCTTTCTGCGGGGCGTTCGCGCAAACGTTTGACGGCGAGCCCAATGGCGTCACCGATGGCGGTCTCCTGGCCAGCAAAACCGATCTGGGCCTCACGCAGGAAACGTTCCACCGTTGCGATATCAAAACTCAGCGGAGATTGCACGTAGGCATTGCTGCCGAACAGAATAAGCCCTACCCGGTCGCCGCGACGACGCTCGATGAATTCGGCGCCGACGGCTTTCACCGCGTCCACGCGACGCACCAGATTATTGCCGACCTGCATATCCTCAACCCGCATGCTGCCGGAGATATCCACGGCGAGCATCAGGTCGCGACCGCTGGCGGGCAATTGCACAGGCTCACCAATCCAGGTGGGGCGGGCGGCGGCGGTGAGCAGGCACAGCCAGAGCAGCCAGAGCAGAACCAGTGGAGGCAGGCCTGTGGTGCCCCCCAAACTGCCGCGCGATTGCTCCAGTGCCTGCCAGTCCTCGAAAAACGGTGCGCGCAGCGCGGCCGCCTCGCTACGCGCTGCCGGCAACCAGCGCCGGATCAGCAACGGCAGTGGCAGCAGCAGCGCCATCCAGGGCCATAGCCAGGTGATCATGCGCGGCCACCCCGGTGTCGGCGCAACCAGGCGTCAGCGCAGGCGAGCAGGGCCGGAACATCAACGAATCCCGGGTCGGCCGCGTGTGCCCGCGCGATGGCATCGGGAAAGCGCTGTTCACTGCCCGCTGCAAGAAACTCCGTATTCAGGAAGTCCAGCCAGGCCGCGCCGCTCAGCGCTGCGACGGTGCGTCGTGGATACACCTGCAGGCAAACGCCCTTGAGCAGCACATTGATCGCACACAGTGTGGCTGCCGGATCCTGCCCGGCAGCATGCTGATCTGCGATGGTGCGCAGTTCGGCCCGCGCCAGACGTCGATAACGGTTGCGTCTGTGCCGCCTCCACACATGCCAGCCCAGCGTGGCCAACGCGGCGCAGCCCAGCGCTGCGAGAAGCCACCAGCCCGGCGCAGGCGGCCAGAGCGCGATGGGCTCGGGCGTGCGCAGGGGGTGCAGGGCGGCAAGCGGGTCTTGCGGCGTCATGCGCGCGGTTCCCCAAAATAGCGCTGCAGCAGCAGAAAAGGCGAGTTTTCTGTGCTGGCAGCAAGCAATGGAATCCCCAGCCGCTGCAGCTCCGTCTGTAACGCCGCCGTGCGCTCTGCGGCGAGGGCGGTGTAGCGGGCGCGCAACTGACGATCACTGGTGATCAGTTCGGCTCTGCGCGAGCCATCGGTGACGGCGTAGCGGCCGGGTGGCGGCAGCATGGACTCCAGAGGGTCGCTACAGGCGATGGCCGTAATCTCCGTGTGCTGTGCCAGACGAAAGAGGTGCTCGCGCACGGCGGGCTCTGCCGCATCATGAAAGTCGCTGATCAGATAGAGGCTGGTTCCCGGTCGGGCGATGTGGCGCAGTGTCTCCAGCATGGCGGCCAAGCCACGGGGTGGATGCTGCCGCCTGATATCGGGCAGTTGCGCGTTGAAGTTGACGATGTGTGAGAGCAGGGCCAGCACCGTTTTGCGGCTGCGCCTGGGCCGTACCTCCTGATGGGACGCTTCGTTGAAGACGACACCGCCAACCCGATCGCCGTTGCCCAGTGCGCTCCAGGCGAGCAGTCCGGCGAGGTGAGCGGCAAGCACCGACTTGAAGCAGCAGTGCGACCCGAAAAACAGGTGCTGCCGTTGGTCGACGACGACGAGCACCGGCCGTTCGCGCTCCTCGCGAAATACCCGGGTGTGAGCGCTGCCCGTGCGGGCGGTGACACGCCAGTCGATAGTACGGATATCATCGCCCGCCTGGTAAGTGCGCACCTCTTCGAAATCAATGCCGCGACCGCGGAAATTGGCCTTGTTCGGCCCGGTCAGGGCCGCCAGCGCCCTGGTGCGGCGAGACAGGGTCAGATGCGCAGCGGAAAAGCGCAACCCGATCAGTGCATCGAGTGTTGCGTAGGCGCCGGTCGCGGGCCCTGTGGCATCGGCGATGCTCACCTGGGCAGCCCTACGCGGCGGGGACGAGAGTCAGCAACTCGTCGATGACGTGGTCCGGGGTGATGCCTTTGGCCTCCGCTTCAAAGCTGAGAATCAACCGGTGACGCAGCACGTCGGCGGCGATTGCCTGCACGTCATCCGGGCTGACAAAGTCGCGTCCACGCAGCCAGGCGTAGGCACGGGCGCAGCGGTCCAGCGCAATCGTGGCGCGGGGGCTGGCGCCGTACTCGATCCAGTTTCCCAGCTGCTCGTTGTACGCAGCCGCCTGGCGGGTGGCAACCACCAGTTGCACGATGTAATTTTCAACGGTGTCGGCCATGTGCAGGCCGAGTGCTTCATTGCGCGCGTCGAAGACACTTTGTTGAGGCAGCGGCGTGGGCGTGGGAGCACCGCCACTGCGCGCTTCAGCGCGCGTCAGGCGCAGAATCTCCGCCTCTGCCGCGGCATCCGGGTATCCAACTTTCACGTGCATCAGGAAACGGTCCAGCTGTGCCTCGGGGAGAGGGTAGGTGCCCTCCTGTTCAATCGGGTTCTGGGTCGCCATCACCAGGAACAGCGCCGGGAGCGCCCAGGTTTCAGCGCCGACGCTCACCTGGCGTTCCGCCATGGCCTCGAGCAGCGCCGACTGCACTTTCGCTGGCGCACGGTTGACTTCGTCCGCAAGCACCAGGTTGTGAAAGACCGGGCCGCGCTGGAAATGGAAGCTGCCTTCCTGGGGGCGATAGATTTCCGTGCCGGTGATATCCCCAGGCAGCAGGTCCGGGGTGAACTGAATGCGGTGGAAGCTGCCCTCGATGCCATCTGCCAGGGCCTTGATGGCGCGGGTTTTGGCGAGCCCCGGTGCGCCCTCCACCAGCAGGTGGCCATCTGCCAGCAGGGCGATGATCAAACGTTCGACCAGATGCGATTGCCCGATGATCTGGCCACTCAACCAGCTTTCCAGCGTTCTCAGTTCAGCGCTAGCCACGCAGTCTCCTTTAATTGTTGACACTACCGCGTCTGCGGCTGGGCGCGTATTGTAGCCAATACCCTGTGCGACTTCACGCCCGCTCCAACGCAGCCCTTGGAGCCCCGTCGCTGTGTAAAAGTTCCCTCCGCAGACATCACGCCCGGGGAGCCCTTTAGGGTAGACTGGGCATGGCGAAGAGAAAAAAAACAGTCGCCCAGGGCGCGGGAGCAGTGCAGCATGGCGTGGGACGAATTCAAGAAAAACCTGCTCAGGGAGCTGTCTGTGCGCATCGACGCGCAGGCCGCCGAGGATGATCGCGCGTCCCTGCACGAGCTCGCAGAGGATTTCTTTTCCCGCTACCCCGCGGAAGACCTGCGGCATCGATCGATTGATGACCTCTACGGCTCGCTGTATGGCCTGCTTCACTTCATGGCTGATTGGGACGCGCCAGAACCCAAGGTGCGTATCTTCAACCCGACCCTGCAGGATCACGGCTGGGAAAGCAAAAGCACGGTAATCGCCATTCTTTGTCGGGATTTGCCCTTTTGCACGGCCTCTGTGCGTGGCGAGTTGAACCAGCGCAATATCCGCATTCATGCCCTGGCGAGCTGCAACCTGTTGGTCGTCCGTGATGCCGAGGGCGCATTGGAGGCCGTGCTTGGTGCCATGCCCGATGAGGCATCCCGGGTGTCTCATGAGAGCCTGCTGTTCTTCGAAATCGGTCGGCACTCACGCCCCGATCAACTGGGTGAACTGCATGACGCCCTGCGGGATATCCTGCGGGAAGTTGCCCTGGTGGTCGACGACTTTGCGGCAATGCGCGAGCGCCTGCAGTTGGCGCGTGACGCAGTCAGCGCCAATGCGGGCCAGGATGTCGAGAGCCGCAGCGAAGCGCTGGAGTTTATCGACTGGCTGCAGCAGGATCGCGTGACGTTTCTGGGCTATGAATACCTGCAGGTAACCCGGGAGGGACCGGACTACTCTGTCCATGAAGATCCGGCCGAGCGGTTGGGCATTCTGCGTCAGCGCGACACACGGGGTGCCCAGGATTTGCAAGCGGATCTGCATGCGATGTCCCCCGAGGAACTGCGCAGGCGTCAGCTGAGTTTTGCCAAGTCCGGACTGCGCTCCCGCGTTCACCGCCAGGCCTATCCCGACTACATCGAGATCAAGGTGTTTGATGCGGCCGGTGATGTGGCCGGCCAGCACCGGTTCATTGGCCTGTACACCTCGGCGGTATACACCATGAACCCAAACCTGATCCCGATCCTGCGACGCAAGGTTGCGCAGGTCGTGGAGGGCTCGGGGCTGGATCCGCGCGAGCACGATGGCCGGGAACTCGCTCGCGTGCTGGAGCTGTTTCCGCGTGACGAGCTGTTTCAGTCGAGCGTTGACGAACTGCGCAGTACGGTGCTCTCCGTCAACCGCATCCAGGAGCGGCGCCAGACCCGCCTGTTTGTGCGTCGGGATGTACACGGCAAATTCTTCAGCTGCCTGGTGTACATGCCGCGTGATCGCTACAGCACGCAGCAGCGCTGCGTTATGCAGGACATCCTGTGTCGCGCGCTGGGCGCCGAGGAATCGGAGTTCACGACCTATTTTTCCGAGTCGGTGCTGGTGCGCTGTCACTTTGTCCTGCGGGTAGACCCCGCGGTGCGCAGGGCGTGGGATGTCAACGAGATTGAGGAGCAGATCGTGCAGGCAACACTGGCATGGGAAGACCGGCTGCGACTGCGCCTGATTGAGGAGTTTGGCGAGGAACTGGGAGAGCAGCACGCGCGTGAACTCGGGCCGGGCTTCCCGCCGGGCTACCGTGACGACTTTGATCCTCGCGTCGCCGTGCTGGATATCAAGCACCTGTTGAGCCTTCGAGCCGGGCAGAAGCTGGGGATGAACCTGACGCGCAAGCTCGAAGAGGATGAGGATCGCCTGCGCCTGCGGCTCTACCACCGCGGTGAGTCACTGCCGCTGTCGGATGTGTTGCCGATCCTGGAGAATCTGGGTTTGAGGGTCATCACTGAGCGGCCCTATGGCATACGCGCCGCCGACGATACCCGGTACTGGATTCAGGAGTTCACGCTCAGCTATTCGCTGTCGGACAATATCGACCTTGAGCAGGTGCGCGATGAGTTCGAGGATGCCTTTGAACGCATCTGGTTCGGCGAGGCTGAAAGTGACTCCTTCAACCGACTTCTGCTGGGAACCCGGCTGAGTTGGCGGGAGATCGCGCTGTTGCGTGCCTACGCGCGCTACCTGCGCCAGATACAGTTTCCCTACAGTGTGGATTACATCGCCGAGACCATGGCGGATCATCTGCAGATCACCGGCGGCCTGGTGGAACTGTTCCTGACCCGGTTTTCGCCGGCATTTGATGGCGACGATGAATGGCGCCACCAGCGGGAGCAGGCCGTGGAGGACAGGTTGCTCGCGGCTCTGGACGAGGTACAGAACCTCGGCCAGGATCGGATCATCCGCCAGTATGTGAAGGTCATCAAGGCGACCCTGCGCACGAATTTCTTCCAGCCCGGAATCGACGGCAAGTTCAAGCCCTACTTCTCATTCAAACTGAGCCCGCGCGACATACCCGATGTGCCCCGCCCCGTGCCGCTGTATGAAATCTACGTCTATTCACCCCGTGTCGAGGGCGTGCACCTGCGCGGTGGCAAAGTGGCGCGTGGTGGGCTGCGCTGGTCGGACCGGCTGGAGGATTTTCGTACCGAGGTGCTCGGCCTGGTCAAAGCCCAGCAGGTGAAGAATGCGGTGATTGTGCCGGTCGGCGCGAAGGGGGGCTTCGTTGCGAAGTGCCTGACCCCGGGCATGTCGCGGGATGAGGTGCAGGCTGAGGGCGTAGCCTGTTACCAGATATTCATCCGCGGTCTGCTGGATATTACTGACAATCGCGGTGAGGGCGGCATTCTGCGTCCGCCGCTGGTGGTCGCCAAAGACGATGAGGACCCCTACCTGGTGGTAGCGGCAGACAAGGGCACGGCGACCTTTTCCGACATTGCGAACGCGCTGGCGCGTGAGTATGGTTTCTGGCTCGGGGATGCCTTTGCCTCCGGCGGCAGCGCCGGTTATGACCACAAGAAAATGGCCATCACGGCGCGCGGCGCCTGGGTGTCAGTGCAACGGCACTTCCGTGAGCTGGGTATCAACGTCCAGCAAACAGATTTCACCGTAGTGGGTATCGGTGATATGGCGGGGGACGTGTTTGGCAACGGTATGCTGCTCTCCCCACACATACGCCTTGTCGCGGCCTTCAATCACCAGCATATATTTGTCGATCCCGAGCCGGATGCCGCCGCCAGTTACGCCGAGCGCCAGCGTCTGTTCGCACAGCCACGCTCGAGTTGGGCTGACTATGACACCACCCTGATATCCGCGGGCGGCGGTATATTCGATCGCGGCGCGAAGTCGGTGTTCATTTCACCACAGATGCAGTCGAGATTCGATATTGCTGTCGACAGGCTGACCCCCAACGAACTTATCTCGCAACTGCTGCGCGCAGAGGTGGATCTGCTCTGGAACGGGGGCATCGGTACTTATGTCAAGGCCAGCAGCGAATCCCACACGGACGTCGGCGACAAGGCCAACGACGGTCTGCGCATCAACGCCAGCGAGCTGCGCTGTCGGGTCATCGGCGAGGGCGGCAACCTGGGCATGACGCAGCTGGCCCGGGTCGAGTATGGCCTGGCGGGCGGGCGCTCCAACACCGACTTTATCGACAACGCGGGCGGGGTGGACTGCTCCGACCACGAGGTCAATATCAAGATCCTGCTCAATGCTGTCGTGGAACGCGGTGACCTTACCGGCAAACAGCGCAACGTGCTGCTTGAGGACATGACTGACGGCGTGGCGGCGCTGGTGCTGCAGAACAACTACCGTCAGACGCAGGCGATCAGCCTTGCCGAGGCGGAGGTGCAGGAGCGCAGCGGCGAATACCGGCGCTATATCAGCAATCTGGAAGCCGCGGGCAAGCTCAACCGGCAGCTGGAGTTTATCCCCACCGACCAGGAACTTGCCGACAGGCGAGCCCAGGGACAGGGGTTGACGCGCCCCGAACTGGCGGTACTGGTGTCTTACAGCAAGGCCATCCTCAAGGAAGAGCTGATCGCCTCTGACCTCGGCCTGGACCCGCATCTGGCCGCAGCAGTGGCCACAGCGTTTCCAGCGCAGCTGGTGCAGCGCTATCCGGATGAAGTGGCCGAGCACGGCCTGCGCCGTGAAATCATGTGTACCCAGGTGGCGAATGACATCGTCAATCGTGTGGGATTCAATTTTGTACCGCGGCAGCGCAAAGCCACTGGCGCGCCGGTGGCAGACGTTGCCAGGGCCTATACCGCGGTGATGCACATCTATGCCGTCGATGAGTTATGGGGGCGTATCGAGGCGCTGGACTACGTGGTTGATGCAACGGTGCAACAGGCCATGATGCATTGCCTGATTCGGCTGGTACGCCGTGCCAGCCGCTGGCTGCTGCGGAATCGACGCCATGAAATGGCGCCGACACGTGCCATCGCCGAATTTGCAGACGGTGTCGCGCAGCTGCGCGAGGCGCTTCCGACCATGTTGCGCGGGCGGGCGGCAGAGCAGTACCGTGCCATGTCGCAGCAGTGGCAGGAAGCGGGTGTCGATGCCTCGCTGGCCGAGGCCGTGGCGGGTGCTCTGCAGGGCTACACCGCCCTGGGCATAATTCAGGCGGCGCGGGAGACGGATGCACCGCTGATGCACGTGGCCGAGCTGTACTTCGACATGGGTGAGCGACTGCAACTGGACTGGTTCAGTGGGCAGATACTGGCCAGCAAAATCGAGAACGAGTGGCAGGCGCTGGCGCGCGATACGTATCTTGAGGATCTGGAGTGGCAGCAGCGTACGCTGGCTGTCGGGGCACTGCGCTATCTCACCCCAGAAGGGTCCCTCGAGGCATGCCTGGAAACCTGGGAAGCGCAGCAGGCAGCGCTGTTGTCGCGCTGGCAGGATATGGTGACCGAGCTACACACCACGGATTCACCGGATTTCGCGATGTTCGCTGTGGCCGTCCGCGAGCTTCTCGACCTGGCGCAGAGCAGCCTGCGAACCTGAAACCGGTGCAGGGGGCCCATGAGGCACCCTGCACACTGCATTGCGTCAGCTGACGCGAAGTTTGTGTACGCCTGACACGCCGGTCAGGCCGTCCCATTGGTCAACACGACCCTCTCGCCAACCTGATACCCACTGCTGACGGTGTTCCTCGTTGGCGTGCGGACAAAAGTCGATACTCCGGCCCGTAACACCGGCTTGATAACCGCGGTCGTACGCCCTGGAACTCATGTCGCGTTTCTGTCTTCTCATAGATACTGCCTCCTGTTGGAACTCTGCACCCTGCGGGCGCAGTTCCATCTAAACAGACTGACACAGGCCTCGCAAACATCTATTTGGAGCAAAGCTCCATCCGTTTATAACCAAACAGGGTGTACACTGCAAGGACAAGCCCGGCTGTGCACATCGAGGGGGGAGTATGGCGACGTCCGGCAAGCATATTGTGATTTGCGCCGATGGCACCTGGAACGATCCGGAGGACGAAAACCCCACCAATGTGTTGCGTATCGCCCGGGCGATCAGTCCCCGCGCCGCGAATGGCCGCAGGCAGGTGGTTTTCTACGATTGGGGTGTCGGCTCCTACTATGCCCAGGCGAGCGGCGGCGTTACGGGGCTGGGGATGACCAAGAATATCCAGGATGGCTACCGCTTCATCGTGCAGAATTTCGACCCGGGAGACCGCCTGTTTCTGTTCGGTTTCAGCCGTGGCGCCTACACGGTGCGCTGCCTGGCCGGCATGCTCAACAACTGCGGTATTCTGCGGCGCTCCGAGGCCAACCGTATTCCGGAGGCCTTCACATTGTACAAGCAGCGCAACGCGCCACCCGGTTCAGTGACCTCAGAGCAGTGGCGGCAGCGCTTTGCCGTTGGCGGGCAGCGTGCCACGGTCGATTTCATCGGCGTTTGGGACACGGTAGGCGCCCTGGGCATTCCCACGCGTGTGCTCGCCTTCGCCGAGGAGAAGGACCTGTTTTACGATCCCGTGCTTGGGAGCAACGTGAGGGTCGCACGGCATGCGGTGTCCATCGACGAAGAGCGCAGCGATTTCGAACCCACACTGTGGGCACCCAGCGAGAGTGCCGATATGCAGCAGGTCTGGTTTGCTGGCGTGCATGCCGATGTCGGTGGTGGCTACCCGGCTGACGACGCTGGCAAGCGGCTCAGCGATATCCCGCTGCACTGGATGGCCAAGGAGGCAGAGCGCAGTGGGCTTCGCCTGGAGCCGCACCTGCTGGACCCTCTCGTGCTGGACAGCACGGCGACCGCACATCGCTCCTACCAACGTTTCTGGCGTGCCCTGGGCCGCTACAGCCGACCTATTCCCGATGACGCCGTACTTCATGCCTCCGTCCGAGAACGGTATGCGCAGGGCAACTACGCGCCTAAATCTCTGGTGGAGTGGCTCGCGCGCCGCAGCGGTGCCTGGCGTTCAACAACATGATTGATGGGCCGTGTTATGTGGTGGTCGCGAGAGTCGCGGAGACTCGAGATACCGTTGTCGTTTTTTGGGTTTTAGCCGGTTGAGGTCAACCATCACGAAAGCGTCCACACAGTGGCCAAACGTCGGGTCGATATTGAAGGCTGTCATCCACATCCCGTCGGGCTCCGCAACGTTGGCGTAATGTTTGAACAGGGTCGGAATCTGCAGGCCGAGACTTGAGAGATGCTGACGCAGTGCCAGCAAATCCTGCTCCTGGTCACCGCTGGGTGTGTAGGGTTGCTGTGGGCGAAACGGGCGACGTGGCTGTACGGAGAGCGCGGTGTTAGCGCCGTAGGTGGCATAATACCCACAGATCATTGTCGTGGCTTGCTCCCCATAGAGCGGGCTGATGGACGCGGGTCCGAACAGATAGCGACAACCGGGGTAGCGACGCAGGTAAGCACCGATGCCCAGCCAGAGGTAGTCGAGGCTGTGGCGGGTTTGGTAGTGCGTCTGTACAAAGCTGCGACCCAATTCCAGTCCTTCTCGCAGGTAGGTATCCATGCTTCTACCAAAGCGAAACAGTGAATGGGAGTACAATGCCACCAATCCACCCGCAGCAATCAGCATCCGTGCGCGGCCGAGTCGGTAGGCGCCGGCAATTTCTCGAGCCTTTGGGTCCCACAGCGTCAGCTGGAGGTATTCGCGATCGAATCGATCGATGTCCCTTGGCAGACCGGAGCCTTCGCCCAGCGCGCGAAATGCCAACTCTCTCAGACGCCCGATCTCGCGCATGACACACGGGGCGGAATCCATTCTGCACAAACGAATCTGCATACCATCCGGTGTGGTGCCGAGCAGCTCGCTGGCCTCCATTTCCTGCTGCAGCAACGTGCGATTCTCAGGGTCCGCGATTGCCTCAGCACCCTGGAAGATCGGGCGCGCGTTTCGTGCCAGGCGATAAACATGCCGTCTGAAGAGATCCGCCAGAACACGAGGAGAGGAGGACACCTGGCTATAGTTGGCCCAGGGAATCGGCGCTCCCACGCGCGCTGCGACCGTGTTGTGTTCCTGCTTGAACATCTCACGCACCAGCCAGAGTGTTGAGAGGGGTCGTGACAGGAACGAGAGGCTGTAAAAGAACACGGAATTGCGCCCAGCGACGTACACAGGCAAGACGGGTGCGCGAGCCGATTCAGCGATCCGTATGAACCCTGGGTTCCATTCACCGTCTTTGACACCCTTGATGCCGAAGCGGGACACCTCGCCCGCGGGAAAAATAATCAAGACCCCCTCGGATTCGAGGTGTTCCCGAATGCGCTGCAGGTTTCTCTTTGGAGTGCCGCCCCCCATGTTATGGACTGGCAAGAGCAGAGTCTCCAGTGGTTTTATCGCGGTCAAGAGCGCGTTGGCGACCACCTTGACGTCCTGCCTGATGCGCCCTACCTGCTGCAGGAGCGCGAGCCCGTCCAAGGACCCCAGGGGGTGATTGGCAACGATAACAAGGCGTCCTGAGGCCGGTACTCTAGCCAGCTCACCCGGCGTGACCTTGAGAGTGAAGTCGAAGTACTGCAGCACGCGATCGACGAACTCTATGCCCCTGAGATCTGGATGTTCACGCGAAAACTGGGCGAACCGCTGCGTGTAGAACAGATAGCCCAGAAAGCGCGTGGCGCTGCGAGCCAGGCGCTTATGGCGTGATACAAACTGGGGATAATGCGTCTGCAGTATTTCCTGTACATCCAGCATCTGTCACGGGCTCCCGTCAGGAGTAGAACAGTGTCAGGGCCTCATCATGGTCTCGCTGCCAGGTGTACTGCGCACCGCGCCCCTGTGCTTGTTCGATAACGGCGATGCGTCCACCGCGCTGGATGAAGTGGTCGATCTGGCGCTGTATTTCACGCCGTTCCCGCTCTTTCTGAGTCAATGACGATCGAAACTTGTCTGTCTGCATGGGAGCATCTCCGTGTGCGGTTTGATGGCCAAGGTGCATGGCTGCTGTTGCAGTCCGGCGACAGAACCATGAAATTTTCTTGACCGATAAGGCGTGGTGACCCGTCGCCTTGCTCGATATTCCGTGCAACAAAAACGTCATATATCAATCACACAACTGTCATTTACCCACCTTATTCTTGCCCCTGTCCTGAGCCGGCGCGCTGATCGCAGCACCGTCTCGAATGTTGCTCATGCATCGGGAAGCAAGAATGAAACCATCGTTTTCTCATATCGGCGCCGCAGCCATCCTCATTTGTTCCAGTGTTATCGTGCAGGCAGCCGATGAACTTGTGGTACAGGTCAGCCGCGATGGGGCCTCCGCAGCGGGGCTGACCGTGGTACTGGACGGCGCGGTGAGCAAGCCCGTAGACGACGGTGGCTTCGCCTACTTCGATCTGTCATCCGGCGCGCACAGCGTGCAGATCCTCGACGGTGGCCGGACACTGCACAGCTTTCGCTTCAACACTGCTGACGGGCAGCTTGCGGATGTACTGGTGACGCTTGGCTCCGACTCGGAGGCCTCGGCCTCGGTAGAATCCTACTTTGCCGCTGAAACTGCTGCACAACGCAGTCGCGCCACCACGGGGCGGATCACCGGCCGTGTGGAATCAGGGGGCCAGCCGGTTGCGGGTGCCCTGGTTGCGCTGGGCGGCGGTGTCGAGCGAACAGCCACGACCGACGAGAACGGGCGCTACCAGCTCGAGGCGCCGCGCGGTATTTACAGCCTGACTATCAGCCACCCTGACCTCGGTACGCAGAACATCGAGGAATACCGCGTTATCGCCAACGCCGAGAAGCAGTCAAATTTCGTGCTGCGTTCCGCGGCAGCGCAGTCACTCGCGATTGGCGTGCCGCAGATCGAGGAAGTGACGGTCATCGCCAGCCTGCCCGCCGGCGGCATGCAGGAGTCTGAGCGATTCGCGACCAACGTCATCAACACACTGGACGTGGAGCAGCTCGCACGCTTTGGCGATACCGATGTCGCGGCTTCGGTGATCCGTGTTCCGAGTGTGACGGTGCAGGATGACCAGTTCGTATTCATTCGCGGATTGGGCGACCGCTATGTCAGCAGCACACTCAACGGGGCGACCTTGCCCAGTACCAACCCGACCAAACGCAGCGTGCCCCTCGATCTGTTCCCCAGCAGCATGGTCGAGCAGCTTGATATCCGCAAAAGTTACCTGGCGTCCATGCCCGGTGAGAGCACGGGCGGCAACCTGGAAATCAACACCCGGACGTTCCCGAATGAGCGTGGGGGCAGTGTCTCGTTGCAGCTGGGCTACGTGGATGGCGTAACCCTGGACGATGCCTATGTCGATCCGGCCAGCGGCGATTTCGACGTCTTCGGCTGGGACGATGGCGCACGCCAGAGACCCGCCATTGCCTACGCCGTGTCGCAGGCACTGAAGTACTCAGAGTTCTACGGCCCTGCGGTCGAGCGCGAGCTCGGGAAGCTGGGCGCAAACGCCATCACGGATGGCTTCCAGTACGACACCGAAACCGCGGCGCCCGACCTGTCGATGGGTGCGAACTACGGGGACGTGTTCGATCTCCCGGATTGGGGTGCGGAATTCGGTTACTTTGTTGCCGGCAACTACAAGAATGAACGCGGCGTTCGCAAAGACGGCATCCGCCGCACCTACGGCGGCCTGAACGCGTCCATGGTGCTGGACGATTACCGCTTCGAGCAGTTCGACAACGATGTTGACGCCAGCGGCCTCTTGTCCCTGGGGTTGAACATGGGCGCCTCCAGCTTTACCTCCAATACCGTGCTGTCGCGGGTCACCAGCGAGTCGGTCCGGGTCGAGGAAGGGTTTGACGGCGATGAACTCAACCCCTCCATCAGCTGGTCCATTGAGTGGGAGGAGCGGCAGTTCATTTCCCAGCAGCTCGCCGGCGAGCACATCCTCGGTGATGAGGAGTCCTGGACGCTCAACTGGCAGCTGACCGGCAGCCGGGCCGAGCGCTACGCGCCTGACCGCCGCGATGTGCGCTTCGACCTGCAGGGTGATGACGGCATCTACAACCTGCAGGTGCCCGAACTGACCCGCCGCTACGATGACCTGGTGGATGACAATCTTGACGGCTCTGTGGACGTCAATTACCTGTTCTCCAACGGTGCATTGGAGTCTTCACTGTCGTTCGGCGTTAACGGCATCAGTCGTGAGCGGGACTCGGATTCCGACACCTACGGCTTCGGTGGTGGTCTGCTGGCCATTGACGATAACGCCCCGAATCTCGACGTCTCCGATGTCGTCAACAGCGAAACCATCACGGGCATTCCGAGCACCGGCTTCACCTTCCAGGACAAGACGCTCCCCAGCGACAGCTACGACGCCGAGCTCGATCTGAACAGCGTCTACTTTTCATATGATGCCCTATGGAACCTGAAGTACCAGCTGGTTGTTGGGTTGCGCTATGAAGAGTTCGAGCAGATCACCGACACCTTCTCCCTGTCGGGTGACCAGGGCCCGGAGCAATCCGTGCTGGCGGAAGACTCGCTGCTGCCGACCCTGAGCTTCAACTGGTTCATCACCGATGACCAGCAGCTGCGCTTCGGGATGTCGCGCACGGTAGCGCGTCCGGATTTCAAGGAAACGTCCAACGCGACGTTTTACGATCGCGAGTTCAACTTCCGCGTTCGGGGGAACCCGAACCTGCAGGTGTCGGATGTGACCAACTACGACGTGCGCTGGGAAAAGTACTGGTCTGACCAGGAGTCCTTGAGCATCGCCCTGTTCTACAAGGATATGAAGGACCCGATCGAGCGCGTGGTACAGCCCGCGTCAGGCACGGCCGGCAACTCCCGCACCTTCCAGAACGCCGAGTCTGCCGAAATCCTGGGCGTTGAAATAGATGGGCGGAAAGACTTTGCGCTGGATGACAGCTTCACGCGCAGCGTGTTCCTCGCCACCAACGCCAGCCTGATTGATTCCGAGGTGACGCTGCAGAACGCCAGCACGCGTTCACTGCAGGGTGCGCCGGATTACACCTTCAACCTGATCGTCGGCTACGACGACATCGCGCGCGGTCACGAACTGACGCTGCTGTTGAACCAGAGTGGGGAGACCATCGTGGATGTCGGTGTTTCCGGGCAGCCGGACGTCATTCTCGAGCCCCGCATGGATGTCAACCTTGTCTACCGCTACTCGCTCTCCGACACCTTCACCTTCCGCGTGAAGCTGGAGAACCTGCTCGACAGTGAACTGGAGTTTACCCAGGGCGGGAACGTGTTCCAAAGCTACAAGCGCGGGTATGAAGTGAAGGCAGGATTTGATTGGCAATTCTGATAACAGGCACGCGTTCCGGCGCAAGCAGGATTTTTTTATGAACCAGGAAACCCGAGGAGTAACTATGAAACTGAAGAAATTGGCAGTCGCCACGGCGATGCTCGGCTCAGTTGGCGGCCTGTATGGATGTTCTGAAGGTGACAGCGCCACCATCAATATTGATGCCCCCACTGAAATCGTGAACCCGCCAGTGGATGGCGGCGGTGACGGTTCAGGCAGTGCCTCAGTCTGCCCCGACTGGTCTTCCGCGCGTCCGAAAGACGCGGACGGCAACGATGTGTGTCAGATGCCGTCTACCGTTCTCGTTGACCGTACGTTGACCAGCGACAAGGTCTGGTACATGGAGTCGCGGGTTACCGTGGGCAATGGTAACCAGGAGATGTCTATCGACGAGGGCACGCTGGCCAGCGGTAACCCTGTCACGAATGTGACCCTGACGATTGAACCGGGCACACAGATCAAGGGACAGACCGGGAGCTTTGCCAACCTGATCATCACACGCGGCTCCAAAATCATGGCGGAGGGCACCGCTGCGGCGCCCATCGTGTTCAGCTCGGATGACGCAGGCTTTGATGGCTCAGGGGAGTGGGGCGGCCTCATCATGCACGGTTACGCGCCGCACAACGAGTGTTTGACCGCAGACCAGGGCGCAGTCGCCTGCAACGTCGACTCCGAGGGTGAATCCGGCTTCGGCGGTGGCTACAGCCCGGATGACAGCAGCGGCGTGCTGCGCTACGTCGTCGTCACTGAAGGTGGTTTCGAGTTCGCCACGGGTAACGAGATCAACGGTATCTCCCTGATCGGCGTCGGCAGCGGCACCGAGATCGAGTACATCCAGGTGAATGCCAACGCTGACGATGGCATCGAGTTCTACGGCGGCAACGTCAGCGTGCGCTACATGGTGCTGACCGGAAACCAGGATGACTCGGTCGACTGGGACGAAGGCTGGAGCGGCAACCTGCAGTTTGTGCTGGTCGACCAGGGCCCAGACGCGACAGGAAACGTGATTGAGGCTGATACGGAAGGTACACTGGACTTCCTCTCCCTGCCCACTATTGCCAACGCGACCTTTATCGGTGGTGGCTCCAATGCCACGGGTGCGGTATTCAAGGCGACCTCTGGCGGGTTCATCCACCACTCCGTGTTCACCTACGACGACGCATTCACGGCGGAAACGACCTGTGTTGACGCGAGCCGCGCTGCCCAGGTGGGTACCGAGCTGGTGTACACCAACGTCGTGGCGGACTGTGACAACAGCGGTGACGTGGTGCTGTTGCCTGCGCTGGTTCCTGATGTCGAACTGGACGCCAATTACGCAGCGCAAGCCGCTGAAGCGTCTGCAGTCGGCGTTCTGGACATCTCGGACATCAATGCAACCTATCCGGCCAGCCTGGCGGACCCCGACTTCTTCGAGGCTACGGACTACGCGGGTGCAGTTGACCCATCAGCCACCAGCTTCTGGTACGAAGGTTGGACGGTCTCCGGGTCGCTGTAAGCGAAGCCGAATCCCCTTTTGCGCCAGCCTTGAGCTGGCGTTTTTTTTTGGTGATAGTTTCAGGGCAACTCCATCCCCAGCTGGCTACTGCCGTCAATGCGGGGGATATCCAGCACAGTCACGACGCCCGCGTTCGCGGCGACGACCGCGGGAATTGCATTCACCAGCCAGCAGGCTGCGGATGCGTTCCCGCCGCCAGCCGCGCCGGGTTCGAAGCGGTCCTCTGCATGCAGGCTGAGTGTGACGGTGGGGTTGCCACTGACGATCACCTGGTGACAGCCACCCCCGTGCGGCGGGTAGGGCCAGTCACGTGCGCAGCTGTCATCAATGCGGGTGATGTGCTCCAGTACAAACAGCGCGTGGCCCTGGTGCAGCCCGCGTACTTCGAAGCGGAACGCGCCCTGGGTGCCCGCCTGAAACAAGCCCATGCCCTCGACAGTGACGTCCCGTTCCAGCGCGCGTCGCTCCACGACGACCTCGATTGCGGATATGGGGTGACCGAGGGCGTCACCGACCAGGCGCACCATGGGACCCCAGACCATCTCGATGGCAAAATCGTGCAGCATTAACGGCAGGCCTTGCATGTCGCCACCAAAGCCGATCACCTCGCGGACGACACGGGGTTGGTCATACAGCGCGTAGTTGAATATCTCCCGGCTGCGAATTTCGGTAATGGCCGAGCTGGTGCCGCTGGCGATAATGGGCAGCATATCCATCGCCCAGCCGGGGTCGATCCCTGAAACGAACAGCGATGCGCCGCTGCGCTGGCAGGCCGCCTCGATGGGCTGCAGCACCTCGGGGAAGCTGGAGGCCGGGTGCAGCAGGCTGTAAAAGGCACTGGAGACAACGTTGCAGCCCGCGTCAAGGCATTGCAGCAGGTCGCGCATGGCCTCCTCGGGCCGCGTATCGGCCGTCGCGGTGTAGACAACGGCGTCGGGTCGCTGAGCGAGTAGTCCGGCAGCGTCGCTGGTCGCCACCACGCCCACCGGGGCAACGCCTGCCAGAAGACCGGCATCAACCCCGACTTTCTCCGGATTGGAAACGACAACGCCGGCCAGCTCAAGGCCCGGATGAGACAGTACGGCCCTGATGGCCGGGCGTCCGACATTGCCGGTACCCCATACAATGACGCGCAGATTCATGGTCCAGTGCTCCCCACATTATTCATATTCTTGTCATACGGATGTCATAAAGCGGACGTAATCTTGCGCGCAATGACGTGTCCCCTGAGGAAGGCCCAGCGTACCATGCGATCACTTGTTGCTGCACTATTGCTCGTTGTCACCACCCAGTCTCATGCGCTCTCCCTCGGCGCCGAGGAGTTCGCGGCGTCCCGGCAGCTGAGCTGTGTGCTGGCGCAGGACGCACTCGGCTTCCTCAGTGAGGATGAGTACGCGGAACAGGTGGACGAGGTGCTGGGTAACTACGATGCCGAGGCCAGCGATGTGATCTATGCCAAGGCGCTGGGCTACTTCGACGGGCTCATGTTCGGCATCCTCGAGCGCGACCAGTCCGCGATTCAGGCGCGCCTGCTGGAATACAGCGGCAGCCAGGCCTGCAGCCGCCACGTCGGGGCGCACTATACCCTCTAGGCACTCTGCTCAGGTGATCCCTCTGGAGGGTCAGCGCGTAAGGTAGCAGGAACCCGCTACCAGAGAGACTCTCCATGCGCCCCTTTCTTCCGTTCCTGCTTCTGTTGTCCCTGCTGCCGGGCCTGTCCGGCTGTGGCGCGGTAACAGTAGACGACTACACTGACAATCAGCCGACCCTGGTGCCGGAAACGTTTTTTAATGGCCAACTCACGGCGCACGGTGTCATCAAGGACCGCAGCGGCAAGGTCATTCGCTACTTCAATGCCGATATCAAGGCCTACTGGAAAGACGGAATCGGCACACTGGAAGAAGATTTCCTGTTTGACGACGGTGAACCCGACCGCAGGGTCTGGACGCTCACGCCTGCGGGCGACGGTCGCTACATCGGCACCGCCGGTGACGTGGTGGGAGAGGGCAAGATTACGGTAGCCGGCAACAGCATGTTCCTGGATTATGTACTGCAGATTCCCTGGAACGACGGCACGCTGGACCTGCGCATCGATGACCGTATGTACCTCGTCAACCCGACGACACTGATCAATGAGTCCATCATGAGCAAGTTTGGCGTGCGGGTCGGCGAGATACTGCTGGTGATCAGCAAAGTACAGGACTGACAGGGCTATCGCAGTGACACGTCTGGTCACGGCACTCGGCTATGCCGGGCTGATACCTTTCGCCGTCAGTGCCACCGGTATCTGGCTGCTGCAGGATTATCCCCGTGCGCTGTCACAGCAGGGTTTCATCGTATACTCGCTTGCCATCCTGTGTTTCATGGCCGGATCGCTATGGGGGACGGCGCAGCGACGGGCCGGTGGCGACAAGGCACTGCGCTTGCTGGTCAGTAACGGCCTGGTGTTGTTCGCGGTGTGCAGTGTGCTTACGGCACAGGCGCTGATCGCCGCCGGGCTGCTGGCGCTGGCCCACCTTGCAACACTCTGGTACGAACGCGGCAGCAGCACGGAACGGGGTTGGTACTCCCGCATGCGGGTTCAACTCACACTGCTTGTAGTCGCCCTGCATATTGCCTACATTGCGGGCCTCATTGTGCGCGGCAGTGCCTGAGAAATACTCTGGCGCCAGCGCAGACCAGTACCCCTAGCAAGGAGAACCCACATGCGCGCAGTTGCTGTTTCCAAACCCGGTGGCCTCGACAGGCTGAAACTGATCGAGCGGGATATCCGCCCACCCGGCCATGGCGAAATACAGGTGCAAGTGCGCGCCAGCTCCCTGAATTTTCACGACTACGTGGTGGCGCTGGGCATGCTGCCCACGGACGACGGCCGCATCCTGATGTCCGACGGCGCCGGCGTTGTCACCGCCGTGGGCGAAGGCGTCACGGACTTTGCGGTGGGCGATGGCGTATTGAGCTGTTTCTTTCCCGCCTGGCAGGACGGGCGGCCCGACCTGCAGAAGGTGCTCGGCGTGCCTGGAGACCATGTGGACGGGTTCGCCGCCGAAGTCGTTACCATGCCGGCGCGGGGCTTTACGCGCATGCCAGCCGGGCTGAGCTACGCTGAGGCGGCTACGTTGACCTGCGCGGGGCTGACTGCGTGGCGGGCGCTGGTGGTGGAAACGCATCTGCGGCCGGGCGACTGGGTGCTGGTGCAGGGTAGCGGAGGGGTTTCTGTGTTCGCCCTGCAGTTTGCCCGCCAGATGGGTTGTCGGGTGATCGCCACCTCGTCGTCTGATGCCAAGCTGCAGCGGCTCGGCGAACTCGGCGCGGAACAGCTGATCAATTACCGCGAGGTGCCCGCCTGGGGCCAGCGGGTGCAGGAGATTACCGATGGCCGCGGTGCCGACCTGGTGGTGGAAGTTGGCGGGCCAGGTACGCTGCCACAATCCGTGAAGGCGGTGGCTTTTGATGGCTGTATCAGCATGATAGGCGTGTTGACGGGTCTTGCCGGCGAAGTGCCGACGGCGGAGCTGTTCCAGAAGAACGCCCGCATCAGCGGCATTACCGTGGGCAGCAGGGCGCAACAGCTGGACATGCTGGCAGCGGTGGAGGCGGGCGGCCTCAAACCCGTCATCGACAGCAGCTACCCGTTGGAGCAACTGGCAGACGCCTTCCGTCACCAGGAATCCCAACAGCACTTCGGCAAGATCTGCCTGGATATTGGCGGCTAGTACCGGGTTCGAAAGGTGCCAACAGCGCGAACGGGCTGCTATACTCGCGGCCCGCAGCGCCCCCGTAGCTCAGTTGAATAGAGCGACCCCCTCCTAAGGGGTAGGTCCCAGGTTTGAGTCCTGGCGGGGGCACCAAATACAAGGGTTTCAGCGGTAGCAGATGCTAACAAAAACGATATAACCGAAATTTGTAACCAATTTGTAACCAGTCGGGGCTCGCGCAAATGGGGACTTCTCGAATCGACTCGACAGACACCGTTTCACGGAACCTTCCGGATTTGTTGGTTGCAGCTCTTGAGGGCGGCGCCGGTCTTGATTCCAGTAGTGCCAGGGAGTTGGCAGCTTCGATCATAAATTGGGGAAGCGATAACGGCGTGGCCGGTGACCGATACTATTGGCCTAGCAAGTTTCGAGAATTGACCCCTGCCCAGCGCGATGACGCAATCCGGGCAGAGTTCAACGGAAACAATTTGTCGGACGTTTGCGCCAAGTATGACGTCAGCCGCATGACGGTGTACCGCGCCCTAACCCCACGGCGAAAGGCCTGAAGTGAGCGCGCGAAGAGTCTTCTCTTGGATCAAGCGGCTGTTTCATTGGCTTGCAGAATTACGATTTCTCTTTTGGAATGCGGCTTTTTTGTTAGCGGTGGTTTGCGGTGGATTTCTATTATTCCATGGAAAGGAAACTCCACTATTCATCGGCTATGCACTTCAGGGCATGGGTATGGTCTATGCCATACATGGACTTATAGGCATTAGAGATAACCTGGCCGATAAAAGCCTTTTCCGAGAGTTTTGGGAGTGGTTTAAAGGGTGGATGGGGCGTTTCCCGAGGTGGAGACAGCATGTGATTGCCAGCGGCGCTTTGGCCAGTAGTGATGCATTTGCAGGAGAAGGGCATGCCAGTTCCTGGAACCCTGACAAACCCGAACTCAGTACAGATCAGCGATTCGAACTCGTTTATCGAAACTTTGAAGTGCTGAGAGAACAGTACAAAAGCCTCCTCACAAGCGATATAGCTCTGCGTAGAGAGTTATCTCGAATAGAAGCTGAACGACAAAAGCAGTTTGAGTCTTCTCAGAGGGAAATACGCGATACCTTCAAGAGAATACACGTGTACAGTTTCGCTGAATCATTAGTTGGTTTGTCGTATGTATTTATTGGGATCGTGATTTCATCATTGGCGGAGTTCGTACTCTAGTCGCTTTGCGCCTTTGCAATATCTCCCAGCCGATTATTGAATGATGCCAGCTCGGCTTGCAGTGCTTGTTCTGCCGCCAGCACACCAGCAGCGTTAAGTCCGGCCGCAGCGAATTTGCGCGGCAATGATTGCATGGCCTCCTTAACTGCCGCCATAGCCGCCTGCAGGCATTGCTCCAGTTCCTCGCCCGGGATCAATGCACGGTCTGCCTGGCGCAGCTCCCGGCGTATGTTCTCGGACTGATACCAGGCGCGTCGATCAGGTGGTGTCATCCGGTCAGGGTCGATGGGCGGCGCTGGATCATCCTGCCCAAACCTCCATTCCATAACTGCCAGCGCGTCAAATACCCATGGCTTTCGTAGGTTGCCACGCTGAACGTATGGGCACCCCCGGCGTATCCAGGCGTCAATGGTGCTCAGGTGAACAGAGAACAGCTGACCGAGTTGGGCCTTGTTGCAGCGGCGCTTCTGTTGGGAAAGCGTTAGCTCTTCAGTGTCTGACACCGGGCACCACCGCCGCCCCCATAGGGGCCCGAAAATCTCTCAAAAACCGCGATTCCGCGCCCCCGTATGGCGTATCGCTCAGGAGTACCTTTGTAATTCTGAGAGAAAGCCCCGGCGAACCGGGGCGGGCCAGTCAGGAGAGACCGGCGGAGAGGTGCATTCTTCGGTGCCAGCAAGAGGTTCTGGCCAGGGTGGAATGCGTGCCTTTCAGCACCCTGCGGCGGACGGCTATGAGCCGTGAGCGCTTCTGTGATCCGCCGCTTTCCCGCCTCACAGCCTGCGGGTGAACCTTTCACCGGAGGGGGAGGCCCTGGGCCTTGCGGGGATCACCGCAAGTGGTTCGTGCATGGCGTGGTCTATGGCCGCTCATATCTCATCATCCGCTTTATCCAGAATTTCGGAGTCCAGGGAGTCAGCCGGCAAGTCATCTTTGCTGGCCACCACCGGGGGGAGGGGTTGGGCGATCAGGTGCCGCACCACTTCGAATGCGGTCGGGGGCAGGCCAGGAAGGCACGACCACTTTCGATACTGTACCGTTTCGGCGATCAGGGGCAGGGCGGCCATGTGCAGGCGTTGCTCTGCATCGCTGGCCCTTCTCTGCCAGTGCAGGCGCCGCAGTTGCTCCACTGCCTCCCAGGTTTTGCTTGCAGCCTTTTCCGCTTCGATTGCGGCTAGTCGAGCCGCTACGGCCCGGGCGGGATCGTTGCCCCCCCGGGCCGCCGCCAGACGCTCCAGAGCTGCAGCCAGGGCTTTCTCCGCTGCCTGGTGTTCTTTCAGGGCTTTGGCGTAGGAGCTCATGATCCAGTGACCTTAACCGCGCCTAGGCGACCGAGGGCAGCCACCGCCGTGATGAACATGGCGGAAATCATCACGCCCCCTGTTTCTATTCTCGCCTTGTCTGCCATCACGGTGGGAGTGTCGCCGCCTTCGATGTGCAACAAACCCAGCACAGGCGCTTCGAGGGGGTCAGCCAACAGATACCAGTCATCACCGGACAGCCAGCATGAAACATGCACCTCAATCGGCAGCCCAGCCTCGCGAATGATCTGCCGTGCGAGCAATTCGTATTGGGAGGGCACGACCACCGCGTAGGCATCGAGGTCGCATTTCTCGCCAACGGGGGTTAACTGGTTGCGCAAGAGGGTCATGGCAGCTTGCAGGCTGGTGGCGCTGAAGGCACCAGCGGTGGAGAGGTTGTTGTGGTCCGCGTGAAACATCGGTTCGGAATCGCTCAACGTGGCATTGCTTGCCAGTAGCTCATGCAGCAAACGCGACTCCAGTCGGGCGGCGTGTGCGCCAACATTGGAGAACAGGCGACCAATGGCGGCGATGTCGTCATTGACCAAGGCTTCCCGGCTGACGTGGTACAAGCGGCCATAGCTTTGCACTTTGGCTGTGGCGCTGTTCACCAGTTGCAGGCCGGTGGAGTGCTGGAATTCCCCCCCCTCGTTTACCGGCAGCAGTGACGTGTCGGCGTCGATGTGCCCGGTGTCATGCTCGAGGAAATTGCGAACCGGGACCCGGCGCGCCAGCTTGCGGTGCTCCTGCTTCAGCCGGAAGGTTTGCACGGTCGCCGATTGCAGCACGCTGGCCAGGCCGAACTGGAAGTCGTTGGAGTTGAAGCCCATCACCTGCGCTTTCGACAGATTGGTGGCCACTACGTCCGGTGGCGCGAAGGTTGTGGCCCAGGTAGCCAGCACATGACCCTGGTCTAGAATGCGGTCAATAGCGGGGTGTGCGGCGCTGGCTTTCAAAAGACCAGCTTTGACCAAAGCGGCCTCGGGCAGTGCGTCTAGCTCTTGAGTGCCGCAAAGAGTGTGCAGCGCGACCTTTTGGTCAAAGACAGTAGCGGGTTTGGGCATGGGTCGAACCTCAATAAATTTGTCAGGCTCGATCATGGCCCGGGTGCCGCTGAAAGTTCCAAGGTCAAAGTTTCAGTAAATCGTAGAGGGCGCGCTGGGTGCAGATCGGGCGCGCGCCGGTTGCTGCCGCTGCCTGCAGGCATTGATCCACAGCCTTGTCCCCGGAGGTGCGGCGACTGCTCATGAAACGATTGATTGCGAGCTCCAGCTCGCCAGCCAGGCGGTGGGGTGGCACCCCCCGGCCCGCGTCAATACGTGCGGCGGCGGCGGTCAGGTGTTGGTTGCGGGCGCGCATTCGCGCACTGTCACAAAGCCCGAGGGATTGTTCTAGCGGTTGACCGGCTAGGTGTGCCGCCATGCCTCGCTGTAACCACTCGGCCACCTCCGGGGAGAAATCCCCAGCGGCGGCACGAGTTGCGAGGTCGGCGGCGTTCATTGCTAGGCGCTTGTGTCCTGATCCAGCACTTCGTCAAAGTCCGTTACGATCTCGCCAATGTGTTGCGCGATGGCCTTCACGGCCAGCGCCAGGCCTTCGATGTCAGGGTCGGTCAGGTTGTCCAGATCGGCAGACATATGACGCCGGAATAGAATGTCACCTATGCCTGCCAGTGCGCCCTGGGCGATGCTCAGGTCTCTGGTTCTGAATTGCAGTGTTGAGTTCATTTCTTCACCTCCTTCGGCAGCGCGTCGATCTGCTTTGCCAGGTCCGTGTTGAGGTCTTGCAGGTACTGCCCCAGCGCGAGCACGCCATGCCCCAGCCATTCCAGGCAGTCGCCGCGGTAATCGTTGGAACTGGTCACAATCCCAATGCCCCGGAGTCCGTCAGCGACGAACAGGATGCGTTCTTGGACTTCTTGCAGTTTGATAAGCGTTTCGTTTGTCATGGGTGGTTCCTCTCAGTAGTAAACGGGCCGGGTGGCCTTCAGTTGGGTGCGTAGTAAGTTCAAGAATTCGGGGTCCCGCTTCTTCACGTCCTGCGCGCACTTGTTGTTCATCAAGGTCTCGCGCTCAGAGTTCCAGGACAGCCAATACTTACGCCGGGGGCGCTGCACGCCGGGGCCCTCGATGACGATGTTGCGCCACTTGTTGCCCAGCTCCTGCCGGTCGCTGATTACTATCCAGTCGTGTGTCATGGTGTGGTTCTCCTGGTGCGGTTCGTCGTCTGTTTCACCACCTGCCTAGAGTTGGAGGGGGGCCCCCCTGGAATAGTGGAAAACAACAAACAAAGAAAAGAGAGTAAACACGGCAAACAGGGCAAACACAGGCCCTGCGCGGCTTTCCGGGACAGGCTCATGCTTCGCCCTCCCGATTCTCGCCAGCGACGGTTCCTGTTTTCCTGTTTTCCTGTTTTCCGGGGGGGCATTGCTTTCCGGTAAACTCCTGCACACTGGCAACCGGCGGGAACCTCTTGTGCGGTATCAGAGATTGATAGAACTTGGCGTTTTTGTTCCTGGTTTCCTCGGTCCACTGTTTGCCGCGATAACGGCGCAGGGTCTTGATCGTGCGGCCCTTGCCCATGCTCACGTTGGCGATAATTTCCGCCTGCTTCCGGGGACCATCGCGAAGAAACTCGTGGATCTCCTCGATGTCGTCCTGGTCTCGCAGATAGCAGGCCTCTGCGGCCTTCTGCGCCTTCAGATCAACATGCGTCTGCAACGGGGTGACGGTTCGATCCGGATTGATCCGGAAAGAGACTTTTTCAAACTGACCGCGCACCTTGTCGGGATAGGTCGAGATGATCTTGCCGCCACCGGGCTCTTCGCTGGGTATGAGGTACAACAGGTTGTCGGTGTCGGCTTTGATGTCGCCAACGCCCTCGAATATCGGGAGACCATCTTCGCCGGGGTATTTCAGGGTGTGCGCCAGTAACACCAACGTCATGCCCTGGGCACTCAGGGCGCGCAACACCTTGAACAATGACCGCATGGCCCCCTTGTCATTCGGTGGCATCATTTTCTTGAGCGTGTCGAATATGAAAACGCGGTTGTCATAGCGCAGTCCGGCGGCGGCCATCTTGTGCAGGGACTTGACCACATAGCCCATGCCCACTGCCTGCCCCATGTCCGGCAACAGAAAATCCATTCCCCACTGCTTTGCCTGGGGGATCAGCTTTTTTGCATCGCTACCGGAAATGTCCGAATTGATATAGGTCACCTCATACCCGCGCTGGATAATTACCGGGCAAAGGTTCCAGAGTAGTGTGGTCTTGCCACCGTTCGGCTCTGCCGCGATCACGGTAATGTGGCCCTCGATCAACAGATCGGGGTAAACCCAATTCGGGTCGCAGAATTGCGCTGCTTCTTCTTCAGACACGGCCAGCCCTCCCAGCAGTTCATCGATAATGTCATCGGCGCTCATGTCCACCATTTGCAGAATGCGGGCGGCGTTGGGTGAATCGTCCAGAGCATCTCTCACAGGTAGATGCCCTCCTGCTTCAGTCTGGTGTTCAGTCGCTCGTACAAGCGCGTATCGCGCGCGGTAGGGGTTATGCCTCGCTCAAGAGCCGACCGATACAGCAGCACAAAGCTCTGCATGAAATCGCGGTCGCCCTGCGTCAGCGGCGGGAGGGACACGTCGCGGTAGTCGGATCGGTCGCCCGTGGCTTTCGGGAGAATCCCCATGCCCTGTAGAGACTCGATCACTTCCAGGCCAGTGCAGCCGCTCCAGCACTTAAACAACACCTTGTCGGCGGCCTGGGTGATCTGAAGGCTTGGGCTGTGATCGTCGTGCGCCGGACAACATGCAATAAATCGCTCTCCCTTCATGCGTTTGGCTTTCGGGAGCGCATAGGCAATTTCTTCAGCGGTTCGTGTTCGTGCTATCATTCTTTTCGTCCCTCCGACAGGACAATCATTCCGACGCCAGCCGCAAACTGGCGTTTTTTTATGCGTCGCCCTTTGTCATCCGCAGCGCGCCCCTACAGGCATCTGCAATCATCGCCAGGTCATCAACGTCTAGGCTGATCGTCCAGGGCCTGCCCTTAATCCGGCTCAACACTTCCACGTCATCCACCAGCACGCGGTAGGTGTACTGCCCGCGCTCAACGGTGACGCTTCGGGTGATACCGGGTGCAATACTGGGGAGTAACATCGTGTGCGCGGTCATGGTCAGGCGCTCCGCTTGCCGGCGGCTTGCTTGGCCTTCTGGGCCAACCACGCGTCAATGTCCTCGCGGCGCCAGCCAACGCAGCGCGAAGACAAACGAATTTTGCGGGGGAATGTGGGGTCTGTTTCGTGGAGTAGGTGTAGCTTGGTTCTGCCGATGCCCAGGTAGATGCATGCATCGCGGGGGCGGATCAGGACGTTAACCGCTTGGTTCTTCTTTTCCATGTTAGGCGCCTATGTTGTTTAAGGACGCCTCGAACAATATGGATTAGTTCACGCTGCAACACGCGCAGTGAATTTAATTGTTTGGTTCATCGGATATGGGGGAGGTCGGGGCCGCAAGACGGATCTTTATTTTCCTCCCGCAGCTCGTCGCGGCCGCGCTCAAGCTGTCGAAGCATGGCTCGGGTGCCCTCTAAGGCGCCTTTCGCATGGTACTTTTCTGCCATGAATTCAACGGCTTCAATCGGGCTCATCTTGGGAATCGGTGCATTTTGCTCGTGGCTGAATGCATCGCCGCTTATCAGAGACCAGTATTCATCCAACCAGGCAGAACGATCAGCAGCACCAGCACGTTTTGTGTGACCGTAATGCTTTACCACGGCGGCATAGCGCTCGTTGGTGTTCCTGTGGGCCTGGCTCTCGAACACCTTCGATGCCTCTCGCCTGAGTGCCAGTAGTGATTCCATTGTCTCTGTGTCGCCGTGCCGCACTGGTGCCTGTTGACGCTCACTCAAAATCTCGTGAATCAGCTCCACCAGCGCGGTAGCGGATATGGTTACATTGAGGTCCGCGTCCTTGAAAACCATGCTCATAGTCTGCTTGCCATGCTCGTCCATGATCTGCCGCTGCAGGTACCCCGCGACTACATTTAGGTTGGCGTTCGGCCCTTGCCTGCCAGTGGCGACATAGGCTGCTGCCAGCGCAGCTAGAATCTCCTTTATCGGGTCGGTGCTCATGATGCCGCCCTCCGCCTTCTCTTGCTTATCGTCGCCTGTATAACATCCATCGCATCGGCTGCACTGGTGGGGCATAGGTGCGCATAGTGGCGCTGAATCATGCCTGCATCCTTGTGGCCGACCAGCTTGGCCACAGTAAGCAGGGGAATTCCACCAGCCACCATTGCACTGATCGCGTGATGCCGTAGTGCGTAGAACTCAAGGTTGCTGTTTACCTGGCCCAATTCCTTCACCCGCTTCCACGGTTTCAGGTGCGCGGTGTTGACCATTTGGCGACCGCCTCGAGGGGAGGGAAAGACGAGCCCGGTATCCGGACTACCGTGTTGTTTGTGCCACGATGCCAACATGGATTTTGCCGAAGCGGGGAGGGGGGTCTCCAACAAAGTCGGCTCTTTGTCCCGGCGCAAAGCCACGTCCTTTGACTTCTCCGCGTACTTCCGAAGGGTGCCGGTAAATGTCAGGTCCACTTCTTCCCAGCGCAGGGTGTACAGGTCGCCGGGTCTCCAGCCGGTCGCCATTGCCAGTTTGCAGAAAGGGATGAACCAGTGAGGATGCTCCACAGCCTCAAGGTCAGGCAGATACGCTTTGCCATTCTTTCGGCTGCTGCGGCGCTGCTTCCTGATTTCCTCCGCGAACTTGTCTAGGCCACTCAGGATGCCGCGGACCTCAACGGGAGTTAGCAGCCGGCGTTTTACCTTTTCGGGGTCATCTAAGGCGCGTTGCTGCTCACTATGGGCTGGTGCAGATAGGCGGTGCCCCTGTATCGGGTTGACCTCGAGAACCTCATCAGCGACCGCTTGATTAAGCAGGGCGCGGAGTGCGGCAAACTCACGCCGGATCGTTGAGTGTGCCAGTCCACGGTCTTGCATCGCGGTCTGCCAGCGCCTCATGTCCTGTTTTGTCAGCGTAGCCATATCCCGGTCGAGGAATTGCGCAAACTGCTTCTCGAAGCGCACCTCGTTTGCCTTGGCATTCTTGGGCTTCCATGCGTTCATGTGACGCCGATAATCGCCCTGGAGGTACTTTTTTAGGGTGCGGGCCTTGGAGTCATCCCGCGCTTTGCGTTTCGCCGCATTCGCCGCCTGAGCCTCTTGGAAGGGGTCTGCATTACGCCGGTACCAGTCAAGTGCAGTTGCCGCTGCCTCGTGGGGCTTAGTGCCTGGGAACTTTGCGAACGTGTAGACACGCCTTTTCCCGGTAGGGTCCGTGTATCGGTACCGCCATGCGCAAGACTTGGAAACCTTGCGGAGCAGAAAACCGGGGATCAGTTCGCACGTCATTGTTTCCGCTATCTCAGCGGACTTTGCAAACCTGTCGGCAGCGGCTTCGGTGATGCTGGTGATCTTTGCTTGCTTTGCCATCGCGGCGTGTCCTGTCTGCTTGACTTGGAAAAGTTGTAACCAATTTGTAACCAATCATAGCAAATAAACGGGAACAAAGACGAACAAGCCAGAACAAAAAGTCCTTTAATATCAATAACATTATGTTCTAACGTGTTGATACTAAAGGGGGTAAAGGCCCCCTCCTAAGGGGTAGGTCCCAGGTTTGAGTCCTGGCGGGGGCACCAATACCCGCATACCCCTTGCAAATCCCCCGTCCCCGTATCACTCTCTGCATCGTGGAATGCCGCTGCACGGCCGTGCAGCGCGGTGGTTTTTTCAAGAGGGATGCCCGATTGCGGTGGCGGTGTATCGCGAGTGTTCTGGCACTCCAGTATCTGGTAACGACGTCGGCTGTTCAGGCGTCGAACCTTCCCGCGGATCGTGAGCGCTATAGCGATGCTGTAGTGGCTATCGACCGCGGCCAGTGGACCGAATACCGGGCGCTGCGTCCGGCGCTCGACAGCTATCCGCTGGCCATGTACCTCGACTATTTTGAGCTCAGTCGCAAGCCCAGCGCGGTGCGCCCCGGGGATGCCCGGCTGTTTTTGCAGCGCAGCGCGGGCACACCGCTGCCGAACCGGTTCCTGGCGATCTATCTGCAACGCGCGGGTCAGGAACAGCGCTGGGATGATTTCCTCGCCGTCATGCCGACTGAGCCCAACAGTATCGAGCTGAAATGCTACTTTTTGCGGGCGAAGCTTGCCGCCGGAGACCCGCTGGTGGCCTGGGAGGGGGCCGAGCGGCTCTGGGTCCATGGTGAGTCGCGCCCCAAGGCCTGTGATCCGTTGTTTGCAGCCTGGCAGAAAGCGGGGCAGCTGCAGGACGAGGTGGTCTGGGCGCGGTTGCTGAAAGCCTTTGATGCGCGGCAGCGCAGCCTCATGACCTACGTGGCACGCAAGGGCAGTGATGACCTCCAGCCTTGGTCCGAGCGGCTGCTGCAGGCCTATGTAAATCCCGATCAGATGAAATCCCGGCTTGCCCCGAGTGACAATCCGAAAGCGGCTGACATCGTTGCACACGGCACTGCCTATTTTGCGCGCTACAGACCGGAGGCGGCGTTGGCGCAATGGCAGTATTTTCAGGCACGCATGGCATTTTCAGCGGAGCAGCAGGCCCTTGCGGAGCGCGAGCTGGCGCTGCGCAGCCTGTTTGCACGCTCCGCCGCCAACCTGGATTGGGTGGAGGCGGCGCTCGCCAGGCTGAACGACGATCTGCTGGTTGAAGTCCGCATGCGCTGGGCACTGGAGGAACAGGACTGGCAGGCACTGGCGGCAAACCTGCAGAAGCTCTCCATAGAGGGCAAGGCGCAACCGGCCTGGCGCTACTGGCGAGCCGTGCTCTTTGAGCGCAGTGGCGACAAGGCGCTCGCCGAGGCGCTGTTCCGGGAACTGGCTGCAGAGCGTGACTACTATGGCTTTCTTGCGGCCGACCGCCTTGCCCTGCCGTATCAGTTCAACCCCCAGGTCGTCACCCTGCCTGCGGAGCGGATGGCGCCCTTGCGCGAGCTGCCTGTGGTGCAGCGCATCGAAGAACTCTACCATCACGACAAGGAAAACCTGGCGCACTCCGAGTGGTACCAGGTGCTGCAGATGACCACCGCAGAGGAGCAGGTGGAGCTGGCGGCATTGGCCGCTGATCTCGGTTGGCACCGCATGGCAATCGATGCGGCGAACCGCGCCCAGGCCTGGGATGCGCTGGACCTGCGCTTTCCGCTGCCTTACCGCGACACGTTCACCCGAATGGCGTCACAGCGGGGGGTGGAAACGACTGAGCTCATGGCCATTGCCCGGCGTGAAAGTGCGTTTTACGCCGGTGCGCGGTCGCCAGTGGGTGCCCGCGGCCTGATGCAGGTTATGCCTGCTACTGGCCGGGAGGTCGCCGCGAGCCTCGGTACGCCGCATTCCGACAGCGCGCTGTTTGATGTCGAACACAACGTGTTGCTTGGCAGCGCCTATTATCGGCAGTTGCTGGACCGTTACGACGGCAATCGGGTGCTGGCGCTGGCGGCCTACAATGCCGGTCCACACCGGGTGACGCGGTGGCTGAATCCGCAGGATGAGACGGTGCCGGTAGATGTCTGGATCGAAACCATTCCTTTCCGGGAAACCCGCAACTACGTACAGGCCGTGCTGGCCTACAACGTGGTTTTCCAGTACCAGTTGGGCACGGCTGGCAGTCTGCTGACGGAACGTGAACGTCAGCGCGCGTATTGAGCGCTGGCGGTGACGGCTGCGCCACAATTCAGTTTTGTGATCCCGGTGCTCAATGAGGGGCCGCGTATCAAGGGCCTGCTGGATGCATTGAGCGCGGCCTTTCCCCGGGCTGAGCGTATTGTGGTCGACGGCGGCAGTGTCGATGACAGTGTGGCGCAGGCCTTGCCCGGTGCGACCGCGTTGCTGATGACCGCAGCCGGCAGGGCGGCACAGATGAACCTGGGGGCGCAGACCGCGCGGGGAGAGTATCTGTTGTTCCTGCACGCCGACACTTACCCCCTGTTTGCCGGCGATGCGCTGTCGACGGCGCTCTCTGCGCGCCCGGCCTGGGGTTTCTTTGCCGTGTGCCTGGATGGCAGACGCGCCGTGTTCAGGGTGATCGAGCGGGCGATCAGCTGGCGCTCCCGGGCAAGCGGCATTGGCACGGGTGACCAGTTGCTGTTCGTGCGTCGCGATGTGTTCGAGGCGGCAGGAGGCTACGCCGCGATCCCCCTGATGGAAGACGTCGAGCTGAGTGCGCGTTTGCGCCGGCAGCACAGGCCCCTGGTGCCTCGCGGCCTGCGGGTACAAACGGCGAGTCGGCGCTGGGAGCAGCGCGGCGTGGCCCGCACCGTCCTGCAGATGTGGCGGCTGCGGCTGGCCTTCGCACTGGGGGTAAGCCCCGAGCGCTTGTGGCGGCAGTACTACGGGGCGCCGCGGTGAGTGTCTTGCTGCAGCAGTTTGCCCGGCTCCCGGTCCCCGGCCGGGTGAAAACCCGCATGCAACCGGTGCTCAGTGCGGAACAGGCGTGCGCCCTGCACGAGGCCCTTGTGTTGTGGACCAGTCGCAGGCTGTTGCAGGCGGGTCTCGGGACAGTGGAGCTGTGGGCGGCAGGCGGTGTCGACCATCCGCTGTTCCGGCGCTGCCTGGGTGAGGGGGTGAGCCAGATCTGCCTGCAGCGGGGCGACGACCTGGGTCATCGCATGCAGTGCGCGCTGGCAAGCGGGCTGCGACGGGCCGCAGCGGTGTTACTGGTGGGCAGCGATTGCCCGGAGATCGACGCCGGCTACCTGCGCGCTGCGACGCGCGCACTGCAACACGTCGACCTTGTGTTAGGGCCGGCACTGGACGGCGGGTTTGTCTTGATCGGTGTGCGCCGCCCGGTATCTGACGGGGTGTTCGCGAACGTGCGGTGGGGCTCGGAAACCGTGCTGGAGGAGACCCTCAACGGAGCGCAGGCGGCGGGCTACAGTGTACAACTGCTTACGGCCCTGCAGGACATAGACCGCCCGGAGGATTTGCCGGTCTGGGAAGGGCTGCAGGCAGCGGTCGACCCTGCGGTCAGGCGCTAGCGGCTGCCGCGGTGTGCTGTGGTTCCTCGGCACTGGCCCGGGAACGCTGGTACAGCAGCCAGGCTATGGCGGTGCAGTAGCCGAGGTTGGTCTGCAATTCGCCGTCCGGATCGCTCAGGAAGGCGCGCTGGCTGGCAAGCCCCCGGATGCGGCTCGCCATTTCCGGGCGATAGGCCAGGTAGCGATCCCAGATATCGCGGTGCTGCGCTGCGGTAATGTGGTAGAGGCCGAGCCCGTTGCTGCGCTGCGAGAACAGGCCCAGTTCCGGTGCCGCGATGGCGGCCTGAAGCAGGAAGTCTTCACAGGCCGGTGTCCACACGCCGAGGTATTTCAGTGTGGGCCGGATGACTTGGTCTCTCAGGTGTTCTGCCGTGACGTACATGGGCCGTATCCTCTCGGGAAGCCGATTGAATGCTCTACCGCCGTATCGTGTCTCAATCCTCTATCGGCGCTGTTATTGTGAGTACCCTGCCCGGTAGTGCGGCTCGAACACCCGGATGCGCCTGAGGTCTTTTTTAGCACAGGAATAGGATAAATCCAACAAAAATAACGGGTTGCGAGTAATTATTTACTAAATGGATGCGGAAGACTGTGTAACTGGCTTTTTCTATGCCTCAGGTCCAGTGAATAACGTCGTCTAAAGTCTGTTAAATGTGGCAAATGAATAGTTAAAATTCGATAAAAGTATCGAATCAGCCGCCTGCGATCTTTACTGTAAAGCCGCGTCGCTCCAACTCGGTTTTCAGCAGCTGACGTTGGTCACCCTGGATTTCCACCACATCGTCCTTGACCGATCCACCCACTCCGCACTTCTGCTTCAGGGCCTTGGCAAGGGATTTGAGCGCTTCGCCGGTGAGCGGCAGTCCGCGAATCAGCGTAACGGCCTTGCCCCCGCGCCCCTTCGTTTCCCGGTGCAGGCGCACGATGCCGTCACCCACTGTGGCGGGGCGATCCCTGCCGCACACACAGCTGGCTTCCGGGCGCTGGCACTGTGGGCACAGCCGGCCCCCGTCGGTGGAGTAGACAAGGCGGGAGTTCTGGGCGTCGCGTCGCGGCACGGGGATTTCCTTGTTGAGCGGTCCCCGGCAGTATATTAGCCTCGGCGCTGCAATTGAATGGCGCCACAAGGAGGCACCCCGTGAAGAAAAAGGAATTGCTGCAGATGGTCGAAGACCTGCAGAGCCAGGTCGCCTTCCAGGAGGATGCGCTGCAGGCGGCTCTGACCGGCCAGCAACAGGATCTGCTGGTGCTGCGTCGGCAGCTGCAGCTGCTCAAGGAGCGGCAGGATGAGCAGGCTGCGGCCCTCGATGACGCACGCCCGGAGGGTCGCGAGGCGCCGCCTCATTACTGAGCGCGGGCGCGGGACAACCGCGGGTAAGGCGCGCAGCGCCCGGTGCAACTTGCCTCCCGCGGGCAAATCGCCCACACTTTGGCGCTTTTTGCATACGCATTAAACTGACAGGAAAAGAGCATGTCCGACGCTTCTGCCCGTAAAGATACCCCTGCCCAGGCCGAATTCCGCGCCTATTGCCGCGACTGGCTGGCTGCCAACAAGCCCGGTGAGCCGCCGGTGCGCTTGCCGCAAACCCCGCTTGAGATCATGACCACAGAGCAGCTGGACTACCTGCAGGCCTGGCAGAAGGCCGCCTATGACGCGGGCCTGGTCGGCTGCGACTACCCGGAAGCAGTCGGGGGCGGCGGTCGCAAGGACTGCCAGCGCGTGGCCAATGAAGAAATGCTGGCCGCTCGCACGCCGTTCTTTCCCAATGTGATCGGTCTCGGCATGGCGGCGCCGACGGTCTTTTACCATGCGCAGGAAGCGGTCAAGGCAGAGCTTCTGCCCCGGCTTTTCTCCGGTGAGGATATCTGGTGCCAGGGGTTCAGTGAGCCCGGTGCGGGTTCCGACCTGGCCAGTGTGCAGACCTTTGCGGAAAAGCGCGGCGACCGGTGGGTGATTAATGGCCACAAGGTGTGGACCTCCCTTGCGCACTTTGCCGAGTGGATGATCATCCTCCTGCGCACCGACAAGTCACACAAGTACGATGGACTCTCGTACTTCGTCGTACCCATCCGTGCCGCACTGGGTAACGGCGTGACTGTGCGGCCGCTGATCAAGATCACCGGTGAAACCGGCTTCAATGAAGTGATTTTCGACAATCTCGAGGTTGACGACCGCTATCGCCTGGATGAGTTGGGCAAGGGGTGGCAGGTGGCGATGACCACGCTGCTGCACGAACGCGGCGCCGGCGAGTTGCAGACCCCGCGCTCCGGTGGCATGAAGAACCGCTCCAGCCACAACATCACGACGTCCGCCGTTATCGAGCTCGCGCGGCAGACACGCCGGGGTGCCGGCGCAGCAGCCGACGACCCACTGCTGCGCGACAAGTTGATGCGTCAGCTTATTCGTGAAGAGGGGCTGAAGCAGAACCAACGGCGCTCGCGCGTGCAGGCGCTGCTGGACCATCCCATGCGTCTGCCGCTGCAGAACAAGCTCCTTGCCAGTGAGATTGCCCAGTCGATCGCTTCCCTGGCGGTCGAGGTGGAGGGCATGGCGTCATCGCTGTATATGGGAGACAGCAATGCGCCCGCAGGGGGGCAATGGCCGCTGTCCTACATGAATTCCTACGGCATGACCATCGCGGCAGGCACCAGCGAGGTACAGCGCAATATCCTCGGCGAGCGTGTGCTCGGCCTGCCCAAATCGAAGTAAGTTGAAGCCGTTGCAAGGAGAATACCGATGACACAACCCAACAACTATGGCTTCGGTGAAGAGGCTGCGCTGCTCAAGGACTCTGCGCGCAAGTTTTTCCGTGAGCATTTCCCCACCGACAGGCTGCATGCGCTGGTCGCCGCAGACCCCACTCCCGGGCGGGCGCCAACCTGCCAGTGGGATGAGGCGCTCTGGGCGCAGTTGGTGGAACTCGGCTGGACCGTGCTCGCCGTGCCGGAGGAAGCGGGGGGTGTCGGCATGCCGGTGGCCGCGGTCGCCGGGCTGGTTGAAGAGGTGGGTCGTGCGGCCTTCCCCTGTCCGCTGTTGGGTACCCTGAATGCGACCTACGTGCTGGTGGCCTGTGGCGAGGCGGGGGCCGTGGGACTGGCAGATATTGCCGCCGGCAAAGCCGCGACCCTTGCCCTGACGGACAGGCACGGCGCCTGGGACCCCGCCGCGACCGAGGTCGAATACCGCGATGGCGGGCTCTACGGCACTGCCTGGTTCGTGCAGGATGCGGGCAAGTGTGAGCGATTGCTGGTCTGTGCCAGCACCGGCGCGGGGTACGGCCTTTTCTGGGTGGACGCCCATGCGGCAGGCGTCACTGCCGAGGCCGACGGCATTGTCGATCTCACCCGGGATCAGGCGCATATCGTGTTCGATGGCGCATCGGGCATCGAGGTCAGTGGTAACGCGGTGTCGGCCCTGCACCAGGCCATGCCGGCGATCTGGACCCTGGTGGCTGCCGATATGGTCGGTGCCGGCGAGTGGCAGTTGCAGACCACAGTGGAGTACGTCAGCACGCGCAAGCAGTTTGACCGGCCGCTGGGTTTCTTCCAGGCCATCAAGCACCCATTGGTAGAGGTGATGGTGCAGATCGACGAGGCGAAGTCCCTGGTTTACAACGCCGCCTGTGCCTGCGACAGCGAGCCGGAGAAAGCGGCGCAGTACGCACACATGGCCAAGGCGTCGGCCAGTGACATGGCGGCCTACGCCAGTAGTCGTTCGGTACAGAGCCACGGCGGCATAGGTTTTACCTGGGAGTGCTATGTACATCTGTATTTCAAACGCCAGAAGCACTCCCAGATGTTGTGGGGTGACGGCGTGTGGCACCGGGCCCGTTTGGCGGATATCGTCATAGGCACTGCTGCATGAAACCCCGGCATCGTTATTCGGAGACCTCACTATGAGCTGGAAAACCTGGGTGCTGCTGGGGCTCACGTTCGCCCTGGGCATGTTCACGCTGTTTTCGATCGCGACCCGCCTGCCGGCTCCGCCCGAGCACCAGGTGTTCGTCAATGGCGACGTCCTCACGATGGATGCCAGCAACCGGGTCGTGCAGGCACTGTCGGTGCGTGGCGAGCACATCGAGGCACTGGGCAGCAACGAGGACATCATGGCCTTGGTGGACGACCGCACCGAGGTGATCGACCTCGCGGGCCGGACCCTGATGCCGGGCTTTATTGATGCGCACGGGCACTTCCCCGGCTCCGCAATGAACACGGTCGCCGTCGACCTGAACAGTCCGCCGATTGGTGAGATCAAGGATATGGCGGGGCTGCTGGACGCGCTGCGCGCCAGGGCCGCCGGGGTGCCGGAGGGCGAGTGGGTCACCGGATTCGGTTACGACGACACCCTGCTGGCAGAGCGCCGGCACCCCACCCGCGAGGAACTGGACGCGGTCGCGCCCGGGCGCCCGGTCGCGCTCCTGCACATTTCCGGGCACATGGTGGTCGCCAATAGCCTTGCGCTAGAAGCCGTGGGCATCGGCCCGGAAACGCCGGACCCGGAGGGGGGCGTGATTGCGCGTGACCCCGACAGCGGTGAGTTGACCGGCCTGCTGGAGGAGACAGCGAGACTGCCTGTGGCCGAGCGCATGCTTGATCTCGGCGCGCTGGATTTCCTGCGCATGGTAAGCGCCGCGGTGCGCGAGTATGCCGAGTACGGCGTCACCACCGCGCAGGCGGGTGGTGCGGCGCCGCAGATGGTGGCCGGGTTCAAGCTTGCGAGCCACCTCGGCCTGATCCCCCTGCGGCTGATGATTTTCCCCATGGAGGATGACTACGGTGAGGCGATCGCGGCGGGTACCTTCGACAGCGCCGACCTCGCTGCACCGCGCATTGACGTGGGTGCGGTGAAGATCGTCGCAGACGGCAGCATCCAGGGCTTTACCGGCTACCTTACGCGCCCCTATCACACGCCCTTCCACGGCGATGCGGATTACCGGGGCTATGCGGCGGTGCCCAGGGAGCGCCTGTTCGAGAAGATTGCGTCACTGCACGCGGCGGGGCATCAGATTGCGGTGCACGGTAACGGTGATGCCTCGATTGACGACATCCTGGACGCGTTTGCCGCGGCACAGGCGGAACATCCTGTCGCAGATCCGCGGCTGATCCTGATTCACGCGCAAATGGCCCGCGAGGACCAGATCCAGCGTATGGCAGAACTGGGGGTGACGCCGAGCTTCTTCGCGGCCCATACGTTCTTCTGGGGTGACCGCCACCGCGACATCTTTATCGGCCCGGAGCGTGCGGCCCAGATTAGCCCGGCTGCCTGGGCACAGGCAGCGGGCCTGCGCTTCAGCTCCCACATGGATACCCCCGTGACCCCCATGCGACCTCTGCAGGCGGCGTGGAGCCTGGTACATCGGCAGACCTTTGCCGGCGACGTGCTGGGCCCGGAACAGCGCGTAGATGTGATGACCGCGCTGCGTGCGGTGACCATCGACGCCGCCTGGCAGATCTTCCAGGAGGATAATCGGGGCTCGCTGGAACCGGGGAAACTAGCGGATCTGGTGTTGCTGGACGGCAGTCCGCTGCGCGACCCCATGGCTATGCGGGAACTCAAGGTGGACGCGACCTGGGTGGGCGGTGCGCTGGTGTACAAGCGCGGCTAGGCAGCGGCGTGGACACCCGCGCCGCGATTCGCTATAAAGCGGGGGCAGTGCCGCTACTCGCGCCGGCAGGTGACAACAAACAAGGGAATGCCCCTCACCCATGTACCTCTACAGCGTTGACAGAACACTGACCTTCACCTCCGAAGATATGGTTCTGTTCAAGGAGTCACCCTTCGCCAGCTGGATGGAGCGCCTGACGATCGAGAATCCGGCGCACGGTGTTGCCCCGGACTCGGGCAGTGCCGTGCCCGGTGACAGCGCCAGCCGGCAGGACGCCGTCGCCGCTGTGCTTGCCAGGAACGGCCGGCAGGTCACCTTGGTGGACTGGGACGCGCCGGAAGCCCTGCGGCGCAGTGACACCCTCGCTGCCATGCGCAGCGGCGCGGAGTTTATTGTCAACGGCCAGCTCGCCGTGGGGCCATTGGCCGCTTCCAGCCAGCTGCTGATGCGCACTCGCGGTTATTCAGAGCTGGGTAACCATCTCTACATACCCTGTGATACGCAGGGTAAAACCAATCAGCACGATGCTTTCAGGCTCTGTTTCATTGCCGATCTCCTGCACAGCCTGCAGGGGGTTCTGCCGCCGAAGATGGTGATTTTTCGTGCGGGCGGGCAGGCGCTGCATCTGAATACCGAAGACCATATCTATCACTATCGCGCGGTCAAGCAGCATTTCATGGCCGCGCAACGCGAGTTTCGCAAGCACCGCATGCCGGATCCGGCGCTGTCCGTCCATTTCGGCCGCTGGAGGGATTGCGCCAACGCGGTGCTGCGCCAGCGGGCCCTGCAGGGTGACACCCATTGGCAGGTGCAGGAACGGCAGGGCGAGGTGGCCCCGCTGCCGGAGAGCGCGCCAGCCGCGCCCCGCGCGCTGCTGGCAGAAGGCAGTGATGCGGCGCTGCAGGGCCTGGAGTTCATCGGCAGTGGCGGTGTTTCGGTGAAACGACCTCAAGGTCGCGCGGCCCGCGCTGGCGATCGGCGGCGCAGGCCCGTGCCGCCCGCGGTGCTGGGCGGTGCTGCGGTGCCGCCCCAGCCAGAGAAGACAGAACCCCTGGCGCACCCGCTGGATACCCCGGGATTCAGCGTTGCGCGTCGCGATGAGCCGCTTCCGCGGCGTGCCTACGCAGTATCCTCAGCAGGGCGCAGGTGCGAGCCGCTGGAGGACAGACCGGGTGAGCAGGACACACCCAGGCGTTTCACGCCCGTGCCGTTTTCCGCCAGTCTGAACACCAGTGAAAGTTTCGACGGCTGAGGGCTGAGCGCCCTAGGGTGTACTCAACAGCGCCCTCTGTGGCCTGATAAAAAGCCCCTCACAGCTTGCCGTGACCTCACCCCCCACCAGCATTTCGCCAGTGACCACGGTTTTGCGCCCGGTGGAATCCTGCAGCGTCGCGCGCAACGACAGGTCGGTGTTCAGCGGTGTCGGCCGGTGGTAGCGCACGGTCAAGGTGCCTGTCATCCCCGGGTTATCTCCCGCCAGCTGTGCCATACCGAGAAACTGGTCGAAAATGGCGGCAATGAAGCCACCGTGAATGAACCCGGGTGGGCCTTCGTAGGCGTGGCCACAGCGGACCGTGCCGAAGGCTTCACGTCCCTTCAGCCACATGTTGAGCGCCGGTGAGAGTGGGTTGCTCCACCCGCCCAGCGCGTTCAGCTCATGGTTCACCTCTCCGTGGCCACCGTGTTTCCCGTCGGCGATGAAGGCCTCCAGGCCGTAGAGGCGCGGCTGGGCGCCGAGCGCAGCGTTCTCCTGCTCAAGGCGCTGTGCCAGCGCATTCAGGCGCTCGGTATCCGCATCACTCGTTACGAGGGTTTCAGTCAGCGCGCGCAGCGCCTCTGCTGCCCTGCGTTTGGCCTCCCAGTGTGGGGAGAAAGGGGGTGACACTTCTTCGGAAGCAAAGGGGCTGAATACCGCCTTGCTCCGGTCGCGGTTGTCGAACATGCATGGGGTCCTGTTGTGTCGTGTGCGTCAGCGCAGGCTGCGAAAGCAGGTGCGCAGTTCATTGACCATCACTTCCGGCTGTTCCAGGGCGGCGAAGTGCCCGCCACTGGACAGCTCGTTCCAGTGAATGAGGTTGTGGAAACGCTGCTCCGCCCAGCGTCGACTGCTGCGAAAAATCTCTTTCGGAAAGATGGAGCAGCCAGTGGGCATCGTGATCGGTTCCAGAGAGGGGTTGTTGAAGCTCTCCCAGTACAGGCGTGCGGAACTCGCCCCGGCATTGTTCAGCCAGTAGAGCATCACGTTGTCCAGCAGTTCATCGCGGCTGATCACGTTCTCGGGATGTTTGACGCCGCTGCGCTCGCAGTCCGTCCAGGCCCAGAACTTTTCAATGATCCACGCCATCTGCCCCACAGGTGAGTCGGCGAGTCCGTAGCCCAGGGTCTGCGGCCGGGTGGACTGCTGCTTTGAGTAGCCGGAATCCCACTGTGCGTAATAGGTCATGCCATCAAGCGCAGACTGCTCGTTCGCAGTCAGGTCGTTCATCGTGTCGGGGTCGGGTGACACGATGGGCATGGTGATGTGAATGCCCGCGCAGTGACGGGTTTCGGTCTGCCCGATGCTCTGTGTGATTACACTGCCCCAGTCACCACCCTGGGCGACATAGCGGTCGTAACCCAGACGTGCCATGAGTTCACCCCACAGGCGTCCAATCACTTCGACGGAGGTCCCGGTGGCCGCTGGTTTGCCCGAGAATCCGTAGCCCGGCAGCGAGGGAATCACGACATGGAATGCATCCGCTGCGTCGCCGCCGTGTGCGACCGGGTCGACCAGTGCATCGATAATATGACGGAACTCAAGCACTGACCCGGGCCAGCCGTGTGAGATAATCAGTGGCAGTGCGTCGGGGTGGGGTGAACGGCAGTGCAGGAAGTGGATGTCGATACCGCCGAGACGCGTACGGAATTGCGGCCAGCGGTTCAGTTCCGCCTCGCAGCGCCGCCAGTCATAGTCCTGCGCCCAGTACTGCGCCAGTTCCTGCGTGTAGGCGAGCGGGATACCCTGGCTCCAGTCGTCGCAGGTTTGCGGGTCAGGCCAGCGGGTGGTGCCCAGGCGGCGCCGCAAATCGTCCAGATCGGCGTCAGGGATATCGACAGTGAATGGCAGAACGGTTGTGTCAGACATGGTAGAACCCTCAAAGAAGCGCTCTACCGTAGCCAGAGGAACCTGTCGATGCAAGCAGCGGCGGTGACAAACCCGTCGCGCGGTATAGCGACTTAACCAGCCACCGCCGCCCGCTTGCCGTTGCCGGCGCTGCGGGGCGTTCGGCTTTTACGCGGTGCCGTTACCGAGATGGACTCAAGGTAGGGTTGCAGCGCCTCACGCTCCTGCGCATCGCCCTCGGTCTTGCTCAGCAAGTGCGTCGTGCGTGGCTCGCGGTCGAGGAACAGCGCACCAGTGACTTTTGCCGCTTCTGTCGCGGCGGCGAGCCAGACAATGGTATCCGCACCTTCTTCCGGGCTGCGCAGAATACGCCGGGTGATACGGTGGAAACCGGGCAGGGCCGATTCCACACCGGGTGTATCCGCCCAGCCGGGATGCATGGCGTTGACGACGATATTCTCATCCTTCCAGGCCTCGGCCCACTGCTCGGAGAGCACCATCAGCGCGCGTTTGCAGCGCGCGTAGGCAACGCTGCCCGAGTAGTTCTGTTCCCGGGCCTGGAGCCAGCGGACCTTCAGGGGTTGCGTGTACATGCCACCCGAAACCACGTTGATCACGCGTGCCTGCGGTGCTGCCTGCAGGAGCGGCTTGACCCCCAGCGTCAGCCGGTAAGGGGAGAGCAACAACAAGGCGAAACTCTGTTCCAGCCCTTCAGCGGTTTCCGCGCGCTCGTTGAACAGCGCGCCCGCGTTGTTGACCAGTACATCGATAGGTCGGCCTGTGCGCAGCAGTCGCTCGACCAGACGCTGAACCTCGGACATCAGGCTCAGATCGGCGATCTCGACCGAGATATTCGGGTTGCCGGTCTCGCGCTGCAGGGTGTTGACGAGGTCCTGCGCACGTGACTCGTTACGAATCACCAGCGTGAGCGCTGCGCCGCGCTCGGCAAGCGAGCGCGCTGTTGCCAGCCCCAGCCCGGACGTGGCCCCGGTAATCACCACGTGCTTGTCGCCCATCCAGGCCGAGATGGGGTTCCAGTGGCGTTTGCCCAGTGTGTAGCCCCGTCGGCTGAAGCGCGCGACGCCTGGCAGGACCCAGCGGTCAGCCCGCGCATTGCTTGCGGACACTGTCGGTGCGGGGTAGTTGTCCTCCAGCGCAGTCTTCAACCTGTCTCTTATACACATCTCCCGAGCCCACGAGACAGGCAGAAATCTCGTAT
>CAJXUQ010000002.1 GCA_913061145.1 uncultured Haliea sp. | reverse complement strand
TCTACACGTAAGGAGTCGTCGGCAGCGTCAGATGTGTATAAGAGACAGACTCCGAAGATACCGCAAGTATGTTGTAACGCAAAGGTTTAATCAATATAACCCCGGATAAGTGCCTCGGCAATCTGGATGCTGTTCAGCGCGGCGCCCTTGCGCACATTGTCTGATACAACCCACAGGTCCAGCCCGCGGGGGTGCGAAATATCCTCCCGAATCCGGCCGACAAACACCGCATCCTTGCCGGCGGACTCGGTGACCGCAGTGGGGTAACCCCCATCGGCGCGCTCATCAAGCACCGTGATCCCCGGAAAATCCTCCAGCAGCTTGCGCGCAGCCACGGCCGAGATCTTTTCACGCGTCTCGATGTGCACCGCTTCAGAATGGCCGAAGAAAACAGGCACGCGCACACAGGTGGGGTTGACCTGAATACTGTCGTCACCGAGAATTTTCTGCGTCTCCCAGACCATTTTCATCTCCTCCCGGGTGTAGCCATTGTCCTGGAAGGTGTCGATGTGCGGCAGCACATTGAACGCTATCTGCTTGGGGTACACCTCGCACTCAATAGACTGCCCGTTCAGCAGGCGCGCGGTCTGCCCTGCGAGTTCCTCAATGGCCTCCTTGCCGGTGCCAGACACCGCCTGATAGGTGCAGACATTGATGCGTTCGATACCGACGGCGTCGTAAATGGGCTTCAGGGCAACCAGCATCTGGATCGTGGAGCAGTTGGGGTTGGCGATGATATTGCGTTGGGTGTATCCCGCGAGTGCCGGCAGATTCACCTCAGGCACCACCAGCGGAATATCCGCATCGCGTCGAAAATGGGACGTATTGTCGATGACAATGCAGCCCGCTGCAGCGGCTTTCGGCGCGAACTCTTCCGAAATGCTGCCGCCGGCGGAGAACAGGCCGATCTGCACCTGGCTGAAGTCAAATTCGGCAAGATCCGTCACGCGCAGCGATTTACCGCGAAACGTCACGGTTTTGCCCGCCGAGCGCGCGCTGGCGAGCGGATAAAGCGTACGTACCGGAAAATCACGCTCTTCAAGTATCGACATCATGGTCTCGCCGACCGCGCCGGTAGCACCGACGACGGCAACGTCATACTGCTTGCTCATAAAAAACCTCGCATTACTGTGTGAAGGTTCAACCGCGCAGCGCCGCCACAACGGCAGCACCCATGTCGCTGGTTGACACCGCGCGCTGGCCGGCGGCGGCGATATCGGGCGTGCGCAACCCCTGGTCGAGCACGTCGCTCACGGCCTGTTCGATGGCGGCGGCGGCGTCCGCTTCGTCAAGGGTGTAGCGTAACATCATTGCCACCGAGAGGATGGTTGCCAGCGGATTGGCTTTGCCCTGCCCCGCGATATCCGGCGCCGAGCCATGGCAGGGTTCGTACATGCCGCGGCCGTTCTTGTCCAGAGAGGCAGACGGCAGCATGCCGATGGAGCCCGTCAGCATGGCAGCGGCATCTGACAGAATGTCGCCGAACATATTGCCCGTCACCATGACGTCAAACTGCTTCGGCGCCCGCACCAGCTGCATGGCGGCATTGTCGACGTACATGTGGCTGAGTGCCACGTCAGGATAGTCCCGCGCCACCTCCTCCATGACCTCCCGCCAGAGCACGGTGACTTCCAATACGTTGCTCTTGTCGACTGAGCACACGCGGCGATCACGCTGCCGCGCAAGGCCGAATGCCAGGTGCCCGATACGCCGGATTTCTGACTCCGAGTACACATAGGTGTTAAACCCTTGCCGCTCGCCATTCTCCAGCGTACGGATACCGCGGGGCTCGCCAAAGTAAATACCGCCCGTCAGTTCACGCACAATGAGAATATCCAGCCCGGCTACCACCTCTGGCTTCAGGCTGGAGGCGTCTGCCAGCTGCGGATACAGAATCGCAGGACGCAGGTTGCCGAACAGCTCCAGTTGCGAGCGCAGACCCAGCAACCCCCGTTCTGGCCGCAAATGCCGTTCCACGTTGTCCCACTTCGGGCCGCCCACGGCGCCCAACAGGATCGCATCCGCATCCCGCGCCGCTTGCAGCGTGGCATCGGGCAGCGGCACCCCGTGTTCATCAATAGCGGCGCCACCCAGCAAACCGTGTTCCAGCGACAGGCCAAGCGTGAAGCGCTCGTTCACCGTCTCCAGGACACGCACTGCCTCTGCCATGATTTCGGGACCGATGTAGTCCCCCGGTAAGACCAGAATCCGTCGTCCCATGTTAAACCTGCCCCCTGCCAATCATGTTGAACAACCAGGGGGATTGTTCCCGCCACCGGTCTTCGAACTGCCTGATCGCGGCCGCACTTTCCAGCGTGACCCCGATATCATCAAGGCCTTTCAAAAGACAGTGTTTGCGCGCCACATCAACCTCGAAGCGGAGCACCTCCCCGTCTGGCGTGCGCACCTCCTGCGCCTCCAGATCGATTGCCAGCCGGTAGCCCTCCTCTGCGTAGAGCGCAGTGAACAGCTTGTCTACGGTTGTCGCCGGCAATACCACGGGCAGGATCCCGTTCTTGAAGCAATTGTTGTAGAAAATGTCAGCGAAGCTGGGGGCGATGATGCAGCGAAAGCCGTAGTCCTCGAGTGCCCACGGCGCATGCTCCCGACTTGACCCGCAGCCAAAGTTTTCCCGCGCGAGCAGCACCGTGGCGCCGCGATAGCGCGGCTGGTTAAGCGGAAACTCGGGATTCAGCGGCCGCCCACTGCAGTCCTGCCCAGGCTGCCCCTCATCGAGATAGCGCATTTCGTCGAACAGGTTGGGGCCAAAACCACTGCGCTTGATCGACTTCAGAAACTGCTTGGGGATAATCATGTCGGTATCGACATTGGCGCGATCCATGGGCGCGACCAGCCCCTCCAGCACGGTGAAGCTCTTCATTGTGTGGGCTCCTGCAGGTTGCGAATATCGACGAAGTGGCCAGCAATTGCCGCAGCCGCAGCCATGGCGGGGCTCACCAGGTGAGTGCGCCCGCCGATACCCTGGCGTCCCTCGAAATTGCGGTTGGAGGTGGACGCACAGTGTTCTCCGGCACCCAGCTTGTCGGCATTCATGGCGAGACACATGGAACACCCCGGCTCGCGCCACTCCATGCCCGCGGCAAGGAAAATCTCATGCAGGCCCTCCGCCTCGGCCTGCGCCTTGACCTGGCCGGAGCCGGGCACCACCAGTGCCTGCTTCAGCGTCGGTGCAACGTGTCGGCCACGCACCACGGCCGCAGCGGCACGCAGGTCCTCGATGCGCGAATTGGTGCAGGAGCCGATGAACACGCGGTCGAGACGTATATCCGTGATCGCCATACCCGGGGTAAGGCCCATATACTCGATGGCGCGCTGTGCCGCGCTGCGCTGCGTCGCATTTTCCATAGCCTGCGGATCCGGGACATAGCCATTGACGGGGAGCACCATCTCTGGAGAGTTACCCCAGGTGACCTGCGGCAGGATGTCCTCCCCGCGCAGGGTCACGACTTTGTCAAACACGGCATCCGCATCACTGTGCAAGTCGGCCCACGCCGCTTGCGCCGCGTCCCACAGGGCACCGGAAGGCGCGTAGGTCCGACCCTTGACGTAGTCGAGCGTCGTCTGGTCGACGGCGATCATGCCCATGCGGGCACCCGCTTCGATCGACATATTGCACAGTGTCATCCTGCCTTCCATAGTCAGGCTGCGCACCACCTCGCCGGCAAACTCTATCGCGTAGCCCGTACCCCCCGCCGTGCCAATGTGGCCAATGACGGCCAGCGCAACATCCTTGGCGGTCACGCCTGGCTGCAAGCAACCGTCAACCCGAACCAGCATGTTCTTCATTTTCTGCTGGATCAGGCATTGCGTCGCCAGCACGTGTTCCACTTCTGAAGTACCGATACCATGCGCGAGCGCACCGAGTGCACCGTGGGTGGAGGTATGGGAATCGCCGCAAACAACGGTCATACCCGGCAGCGTGGCGCCCTGCTCCGGCCCGACCACGTGCACGATTCCCTGGCGCACGTCGTTGATGGGTATTTCTTCGATCTCGAAATCCCGACAGTTGTCATCCAGCGTCTGCACCTGTAACCGCGACACCTGGTCGCGGATGCCGGCAACACCACCCGCCCGCTCGTCTCGCGAGGTCGGCACGTTGTGGTCCGGCACCGCGAGATTCGCGTCCAGCCGCCAGGGCTTGCGCCCGGCGAGGCGCAACCCCTCGAATGCCTGCGGAGACGTCACTTCATGAATCAGATGCCGATCAATGTAGATGAGCGCGGAACCGTCCTCACGCTGCTCCACCAGATGATTGCGCCAGAGTTTGTCGTACAGTGTCAGCCCGGCCATGTTTCGCTCCCACACTAGGGTTTGTCCAGCCCCAGATGATAAGCTTGACCTGATGATTACTCAAATTTATTATTTTTATCTATGCCATTCCTATCAGGAATCTATTTTGGAGATCCAGAACCTGCAGGCCTTCCTTCTGGTTGCGGAAGAAGGGTCGTTTTCCCTTGCGGCAGAGCGCCTGCACCTGACCCAACCGGCAGTGAGCAAGCGCATTGCGTTACTTGAGCAGAGCCTGGGTAGCGCGCTGTTTGACCGCATAGGCCGGCACACAACACTGACCGAGGCAGGCCAGGCCCTGCTGCCGCATGCGCGCACCATTACCCAGCAACTGTTCAGCGCGGAACGGGCGGTGCGCGACCTGTCTGGCGACGTGGCCGGCGAATTACGGCTCGCCACCAGCCACCATATCGGCTTGCACCGGCTGCCGCCGGTGCTCAGCGCATTCAGCAAGGCTCACCCCGCTGCCCACATTGATATCGAGTTCACCGATTCCGAACAGGCCTACGACCTGATTATGCAGGGGCGCTCGGAACTCGCGGTGGTCACCCTGGCCCCGGAAGACGATGACAGCGTGATAACGCGCCCGATCTGGCGCGACCCGCTGGTGTTCATGGTCGCCATCGATCATCCGCTTGCCGTTCAGGGTCGAGACCGCAGGCTTGCGGATCTGGCCTCACACCCTGCGATCCTGCCCGGGCTGAACACCTATACCGGACAGATCATCAAGCGACTGTTTGCCGAACACCGGCTGGAACTCAAGGTCTCCATGGCGACCAACTACCTGGAAACCATCCGCATGATGGCGGCCGTGGGCCTGGGATGGACGGTGCTGCCCGCCACCATGCTCAATGACGAGTTGCGTGCCCTGCCGGTCCGCGGCATCACCTTACAGCGTACCCTGGGGCTGGTGTATCACCGCGGCCGCAGCCTCTCCCGTGCGGCGCGGGCGTTTATCGCGGTACTGGAATCCTGCGCCGGCGACTCCGCGGTACAGCCCAGCGCTAATCCCCGGACAACAGACTGACCGCCGGCGGTGGGCGTTTCCATATGCCCTCATGGTCAGGCAGGTAGAAGGTGCCATTGAAGCGTACGATCACCCCGTCAGGGCCACTGATCAGGCCGTTAGCGAACCCGAACCGACGCTTGACGCTTACCTGCAGCACATCTGCCTGCAGCCACTGGCCACGTTTTCCTGCGCTGACAAAATCCAGGGCGAGATTGATGGTGGGACTGCCCGCATCGCGCCCGGCCGCCTGGTTGACGCCGCTCGCCGCGGCGATATCCGCTAACGTTGACAGCACCCCGCCGTGACAAATGCCCATCACGTTACAGTGCTGCGCTTCCACCCTGAGGCCGAAACTCACCCCGGATGCGTCGATACGCCGGTAGCACGGCTGTAGTGTATCGGTGTAGCCCAGCCCGCTGGGCAGGCGCTCAAAACCCTCCGGCACCGCTGCCTGGCTGGCGGCATCAGACATCTACCCTGCTCCTTCACCCGTTGACACGATCAGAATATGCCCATCTCAAGGCCCGCAGCGAACCCCGCGCCCAGCTCGCTCGCCCGTGCTTCGAGGTCGGGGGTGACCGGTCCGCGACAGATCACAGGTTCGACTGCCTCGCGCATGGGAAAGCCAGAAAGGATACGCTGAGCCTGCCGGACGGCGCCACGTCCATCATTGCCCGCGCTGACGAGCAGAGCACAGGGCAACACACAGCCGCGCTCACCCACAGGGTAAAAGGTACGATCCAGGAAGTCTTTCATGCCTCCGCTCAGGCCACCTGAATTCTCCGCCGCGACCAGCAGCAGACCATCCGCAGCCACAATATCCTGCGCACCGGCATCCCAGACCCTGCGCAGGGTCACCTTGACCCCGCCCGTGGCTTCCGCACCCTCGCGCGCGGCCGCTGCAAGCAGCGCACTGGCGCCGCTCTGGCTGTGGTAGACGATCAGCATGCGCGGCACAGGCAGCCTCCAGGTGCCGGACCTTTGCGGCTACCGCACATGCGGAAGCGCCCGCCTGCCGGCACCAAACACAGCTTATCCACAGAACGGCCTGTGGATAAGTCTGGGGACATTCCGTTTCGGCACCAACCTACTCTTTTCCGTCGCAGCACCTCGCCGCCCGCTTGGATATAGATTTTTTTCATATTTTTCATGTAGTTATTTTATATATATAAAGCACATTCTATTAATGAAACCTCCAGTACCAAACGGTTTGGTCGGTGTCAATAAGTGTGGACAAAAAAATCTGCCGTGTTTGCAGACACTTACCGGCGGACCCACGGGCTCGCTGGCTTCTCGGAGCTCGGCTGCGTGATCCGCCAGCATCGGTGGATTTTAGGGTTGCGCTGAAAATCGGGGTCCAGTGTCGCCCGGCTGATATCTTCACAGTGGTAACTGCTGACCAGTTCCGGATCCAGGCGAAAGCCCCGGCGGTTGTTGGAGAAATACAGCACGCCCCCGGAGCGCAAGCGGGCGAGCGCCGCCCTGACCAAATCACCGTGGTCCCGCTGTACATCAAAACTTCCCTCCACTTTCCGTGAATTGGAAAAAGACGGCGGGTCCAGCAGAATCAGGTCATAGCGCTGCGTGCTTTCCTGCAACCAGGACAGGCAATCGGCACGCACGATGTGATTGCGGCTCTCGTCCAGTCCATTCTGCGCCAGGTTTTTGCGCAACCAGGCCAGGTAGGTATTTGACAGGTCTACACTGGTGGTGCTGCGGGCGCCCCCCAGGGCCGCATGCACGGTGGCCGTGCCGGTGTAACAGAACAGATTGAGGAAGTCGCGCCCCGCAGCCTCCTTGCCCAGCCGCAGCCGCAGCGGTCGGTGGTCCAGAAAAAGGCCGGTGTCCAGGTAGTCGTGCAGGTTGACGAGCAGCCGCGCGGCCCCCTCGCGCACGGTCAGGAGCTCTCCGTCGGTGCCCTGCTTCCGGTATTGTTCATCCCCGCGCTGCCGCTGGCGCACTTTGTAGGCGACGTCGGCGGCTGCAACGCCCAGTGCCTGGGGTAGTGCGGCTCTGATCTCGTCCAGGCGGGTGGCGGCTGCCTGCGGGTCTACACCAGCCGGGGCCTGATACTCAGCGACGTGAACTCGCGTGCCGTAGAGGTCGACCGCGACGGCGTACTCCGGCATATCCGCGTCGTACAGCCGATAGCATTCGATACCCTCCCGCTTCACCCAGGCGGCGAGGCGGCGACGATTCTTGCGCAGGCGGTTGGCAAACATCGCCGCACCGGGTGACAGTTCACCACCCTGTTCGCCGGCGCGGGAGACGACATCCGCACCGCCCGGCGCCACCGGGGGCCGGTCGCTGACCCGGTTATCGGTGAGATCGAACAGCAACAGGCAGGCCTCCAGGGCGCCGTTCCAGAGCGTGTATTGCTTGTGACTGCGCAGCCCGGTGGCGCGTCCCAGCGCCTTGTCGCCGGTAAAAATCGCGGCCTGCCAGCCCTTGAACTCGCGCGCCAGTGTTTCGCCAAGCTCTCGATACAGATAAGGCAGGCTATCGCGATCGCCCAGGCGCTCGCCATAGGGTGGGTTGCAGACGATGAGGCCCTGGGGCAGCGGCCGATGCGTGGGTTTGCTCAATTCTGCCAGCGGCCGGCAGCTGACCCGCACCGCGTCCTGCAAGCCGGCGCGCGCGATGTTCTCCTGCGCACGCCGCACCACCGCGGCGTCGGCATCATAGCCACGCATCTCCGGTAGCTGCGCCTGCCTGCCGCGCTGCGCCCGGCCTTGCGCGTCTGCCAGCAAGGCCTGCCACTGGGCCGCATTGTGACCGTGCCAGCGCTCGAACCCGAAGCGCTCGCGGCCGAGCCCGGGGGCAATATCCGCCGCCATCATGGCCGCTTCCAGCAGCAGGGTCCCGGACCCGCACATGGGGTCAATCAGGGCGCCCCCACGCGCTGCCATCCCCGGCCAGTCCGCACGCAGCAGAATCGCCGCGGCAAGGTTCTCCTTGAGGGGCGCTGCCCCGGCCTGCAGGCGGTAGTTGCGCCGGTGCAAGCTACCTCCCGACATGTCCAGCGCCAGCAACGCGCCATGCCGTGACAGCCGCACATTGAAGCGCAGATCCGGATTGCGCCGGTCTACCGAGGGGCGCTCGAGGCCCTGCTCTGTAAACCAGTCAACAATGGCATCTTTACAGCGCTGGGCGCCAAACTGGGTGTTTCGGATCTGTGCGTTTTCACCGGTGAAGTCGATGCTGAATGTCTGCTCAGGAGAGAAGACGTCACGCCAGTTCAGCGCATGCATGCCGCGGTACAGCGCATCGGCATCACCGGCGTCGAACTTCCCCAGCGGCAAGAGCACGCGGTTGGCCAGCCGCGACCAGAGGCAGGCCCTATAGCCCATGGCGAGGGGGCCATCGAAATACACGCCGGCGACGGTTTCCCGCGCGCTGCTGGCTCCAAGGGCGAGCATCTCGTCGCGCAGCAGCCCTTCCATGCCCTTGGGACAGGTGGCGAACCACTGCCGGTTGGCCGTGGCCGGCTGCAGTGGGGAGGCAGGTGATGTTGGCGCGGGCCTTGGCATGCAACAGTCCGGATGTCAGCGGGCCGCACAGTGTACCGGAAAGCGCAGCTAACTGCGCTTGCGGGGTGCCCGCTTGCGCGCAGCCGCGGGGCGTTTCGGGGCGGCGGCGGTGGGCTTGTTCGCGGCCTTTTCCTTCTCCATGACATCGAGCACCAGTCGCGCAGCACCATCAATGTATTGAATGAAGCGATCGTGCTCCGCATCGCTCAGGCTGCGCAGAGCGTCGTGCTGTCGGTACAGATTCACGAAGCGCCGTTCCCGCTCATACTGCCGCGGCAGCGCCATCACGCCCCACTGCTCGAGCACCTGTTCCAGCTGCGGATTGTAGGTGCGCAGGAACTTGATCAGAAAGGGCACGGGATCGTGTCGGGCGAGCAGGCTGGCACTGCGCAGCACCAGCTCCAGGGGCATGATCTTGTCGCCGCGCTCCACCTCTTCCAGCACGGACTTGTCGGACAGGCCCAGGCTATCGGCGAGTTCCTTCAGCGACAATCCCGCGGTTTCCCGGGCGTCGCGCAGAAAGTGCCCCGCATCGGCCATGGCCTCAAGGCGCTCGGGCTCCATGCTCTGCAGCACCATCTGGCGCACCCACCCCTCGCCGAACATCGCAGTCATGGTTGCGGTGTGCCGGGCAATTTCCAGGGTGCCGCCCGCCACCTGCCCGGTAAAACGCATCAGGCCGGCCAGCAGGCTCTCGGTATCTTCTGTCGATTTTTTATCACTCATGGGACAAGCTTAGCGCAACCCTCCGGGTTTTGCCGGTGCCGCCCACTCAGGGCAGACCGGATTCGATACGGAATATCTGCTCAAGAATTTCACGCCACTCTGCGTACTGGTTTTCCAGACTGCCGCTCAACCGGTATACGCTGCCACTGGCTTCCAGGACCGTCGGCTGTACCTCGTTATTGAAGCCCCGCGCCAGGTCCTCCAGGTCCTGCTGCTGGATTTTGCTCCACTTGAACGCATTGTAGGTTTGCTCCATTGCCGCGAAGGTGCCACGGGGGCCTGCACGATCGCGCTGGGAGAGACGCTGCGCATAGTCCTCGCGGTACTCAGCCTGCTCGCGTCCGAACTGACGCCAGAGGTTGTAGGTTGGCTGCATGGTTTCGAAAAGGTCTACGTACTGCTGGTCGACCGCGTCAATGAAGCGGTATTCCTGGTCCCGAATGCGCTGCACGCGAGCCATCATCGGGTCGTCCTCCGCAGGTGCCCTGCGCAAGGTCACCACCGCGTCCTCGTCCACCAGATACCCCTCAAATGCGGCGGGTGCCAACAGACGGGCCTGGCGCAGCAGGGCTACGGTTGGCAACTGTGCGAGCGTGGCGGCCTGCTGCCGTTCGTAAGCAGCCAGCAGATCATTGGCCACCTGCCGGTAAAGGTCGATAAAGGGGTCGCTGGCGCTGCCGGCCGCGAAGTCGCCGGCCTGCGATTCATCCCGGTAGCGTCGGTCGAGCCACACCTGCCCCATCGCATCGACAGCGCGCACCTGCAGCAACAGCACACGCCCATCAGAATGCAGTATCCGTCCGTCCACCTGCAGCTCAGCGGTTGGCTGCGGTTCGGGAAGCACGCGTACCGGACCCCATGCATTGCTTTCCTGCAGCACCTGTCGCAGCAGCACCGGCATGAAACGGGCTTCAGCCTTGCGTATCTCCGGGAAGACACCCAGGCGGCTGAGCCCCGCGGTGGACTCAGGCAAGCCGGGGTCAAAACTCGCAACCACCAGCGACAGCGCCGGTGCCAGCGGAGCCTCCAGGGTACGCAGTACGACGCTGCCGACCACCGGCGTGGCGTCACTGACGAGCAGAGACTCGGCAACTCCAGCAGCGGGAACCGGCGCAGGCGGGGTCGCTGCGCAGGCGACGAGACACAGGGCGGCACACCACAGCGCGAATAGGCGACTCAGTCGGTTTCGGTGGTGCACACAGTGCCTCGGGTCAGGGTCTGCTGGCAGGAAAAACCTTGCGCGCCCGGCTCGATACGGCGGTAGACGCGGTTCAGCGTAAACGGCTGGGATACGCGGTCAGAACTGACCGTGCTGGCAATATTGAGCAGCTGTCCGTCGGGGCCGAGGGTGAGCCGGTGGCGAATCCCCAGTCCATCCGGCAACGAGAGCACAAAGACGAGCTGATGCCCGTCCCAGGCACAGAGCTCACGCCCCAGGGGCGTTTCCACTGCCTGCGGTCGACCCTCGTGAAAGTCGCAGTCGAGGGCGAAATCATCCTCACGCCGCACCCGGATGCCCTGCTGATCCTGCGTGATATCCAGCAGTGGACTTCGACTGACCAGGTCCGCCATCTGCGCCAAACCGATGATGGCCGAACCGCTGTCGCTGCCCGTGCCACCCACCAGCAGGCTGGCACTGGGGATGCGCGGATCAGCGCCGGCCGCCTGTGCCCTGCGCTCTGCCTGCCGCTGCAGCTCGCGCACGAGCACGTTGAGGCTGGCCTGCAGGTTGTCGCTCATGCCGTAATCCAGCGACCACTGCCCGCTGAAATCGACACCCACGCGACTGGCTGTCGCCTCGCGCGTCGGCCCACTGCCGCAGGCAACCAGCGACATTAGAAGCAGAACCGTTGACAAGCGCAGCACCATGAACTCCAGTGTACCTCAGAGACGCCCGCAACCGGAGCGAAATCTGCGGGCACAGCCCACAACGGCAGGCTAGCTGAACAGGCCCTCACCGCGCGCCAGGCGCCGTCCCAGCGCAGCGGTCTGTGACGCACTGGAGCCCAGCGCCATCTCATTGAAACGCAGCCAGAGGCAATAGCGCCAGAGCGGATAGTCGCGGTCGATACCGGTGCCGCCGTGCACGTGCTGGCAGGCGTAGCTGACCCGGTGGCCGACATCACCTGCCCATATCTTGGCGATCTGTACCTCGGTGGTCGCAGACCGCTCCTCGCCCAGGAGCGAGAGCGCCTGCCACGTGCACAGGCGCAGGCATTCGATATCGATGTAACCGTCGGCCATGCGGTGGCCCACGGCCTGGAAGGTCGCGATCGGCACACCGAACTGTTTGCGTTCACTGGTATACCCGGCGGCCAGGTGCATTGCATGATCTGCCGACCCGAGCTGTTGCGCGCACAATGCTGCGGTGCAGCGCTCCCGCGTCCATGTCACCAGCGACTCACCACCGGACGCCACGAGAATATCAGCGGCGGGGACGCTCACTGCATCCAGTTCCACCGCAGCGTGGGGTTCGAAGTGCGTCATCTGCAGATCGGTCAGACGCAGACCCGCAGCGTCGGCAGGCACCAGCACCACCGCGATATCGTCAGCGAGCCCCACGGGCAACAGCAGCCAGTCCGCCTGCCGCGCGAAGGGCACCGCAGGGCAGCGCCCTGCCAGCCGCAGGCCATCCGCCGTGGCTTCAGCCTGTACGGTGGGCACGCCGGAGCCTGACCAGAAGTCTCCTGTCAGCAGCAGCTCACCGCGCGCGGCAGGCGGCAACAGGCGCGCCTGCAGTGCACTGCCGGCGTAGCGCTGCAGGGGTAGCAGGCCCGACACGCAATGGGCGAGCACGGGAACCGGGGCGATGCTGCGTCCCAGTTCCTCAATGAACAGGCCCAGCTCCATGAAGCCCAGCCCCATGCCGCCGTACTCCTCCGCGACCGCGATACCCGGCAGACCGCTATCCAACAGCGTCTGCCAGAGCCCGCGGTCAAAGCGCGGGGCGGCAAACTCGTCATAGGCCGCGAGCGTGCCGGCCGACACTGAATCGTCAAGAATCTTGCGCGCCAACGCGCGCAGTTCGCCCTGAATGTCTGAGAATCCGAAGTCCATGGCTGTCTCCTGTCAGCGGCTTGCGCGGGGCATCCACAAGCCCGCCGCCGATATGATGTCGCGCTGTATTTCGTTGGCACCGCCACCAAACGTGATGATCGACGCTGTCCGATACAGACGCTCGATACGCCCTGCCTGCTCGAGAGCCCCCGGGGAGTGGCTGCGCAACAGGCCGCCCTCCGCGACAATCTCACCCAGCAGTCGATACACTTCGATAAACCCTTCGGAACCGAACACCTTGGCGGCAGATGCATCGGCCATGCCCAGCGTACCCGCCGTCATTGCCCAGGACTGCTTGTACACAATGAGCTTCATGCATTCGATCAGCGCCCGACTGCGAGCGAGATTGGCCTGCACCCAGGACTGGTCAGCGATGAACCCACCCTCAGCATAGGGTGCTGCCCTGGCCCACTGCACAACCTGATTGAACAGCTCCGAAATCGGGCCGAAATTGATCAGGCTAAGGCGTTCCCGGTTCAACTGGCTGGTGATCAGCTTCCAACCTCCATGCAGTTCGCCGACACGGTGATCATCGCTTACCCGGATGTTGTCGTAGAAGGTTGCATTGGTGCGCACACCGCCCAGGGTGTGCACCGGCGTACAGCTCCAACCCGGGTCACTGTTCGGCACCAGAAACATGGAGATACCCTTGTGCTTCCGGGATACGTCGGGGTCGGTGCGTGCAGCGAGCCAGGTGTAGTCGCAGAAATGCGCCAGTGACGTCCACATCTTCTGCCCGTTGATTATCCAGTCATCACCGTCACGGACCGCGGTAGTACGCAATGCGGCGAGGTCGGTACCCGCGTCCGGCTCGGAATAACCGATGGAGACCAGCAGCTCACCGCGCAAGATCTTCGGTACGATATCCTCCCGTATCCAGGCGTTGCCGTGTTCCGCAAGTGTGGGACCAACGGACTCGGTGGTCAAAAAGGGAAACGGGTAACCGGCCCGCATCACCTCCTCCACAAAAATGAACTGCTCCATCGGTGAGAGATTGCGACCGCCGTACTCCTCAGGCCAGCCCAGACCGATCCAGCCATCGCGGCCCATGCGCGCCAGGGCCTCGCGCCACAGCGGCCCGCCCCCCTCGCCCATATCCCGTTCACACTCGGCGCGCAGCGCCGGCGTCATGAGCTCACGAAAATAGGCGCGCAACTCGTCCCGCAGCGCCAGCTGGGCATCAGTAAACTGGATTTTCATACCTGTCTCCCGGGGAACGAGCCCCCATGATAGCGCCTCCGAACCATCGGGTCAGGACGGCGAGCGGCCATAGTGTCTGTCGAAGGCGTTCAGCACGGTGCCTGCAGCCGCTTCAGGTCCTGCACAATCTCCCGCCACATCGCGTCAGGGGCATCGTAGGGTGCATAGATTGCGAGCCGGTCGGCGCAGTCGCCGTACCGGGCGAGCAGCGCAGCCGCTATGTCGCCCGGGTGCCCGGAGGTGGCGAAGGCCTCCATGAAGTCATCGTCAATGCGCTCGCCCAGCGCTCCCCAGTCACCCGACTTGGACAGCCGATTGAGCTCTGGCTGCAAGTCCCCGAAACCCATGGCCGCCATCGGCGGCAGATAAGCGGGTGTCGAGGCATAAAAGCCGAGCAGACTGCGCACCGCCGCGCGCGCAGCGTCGCGCTGCTGGTCCGTGACCCCGGTGACGACAATGGCATTGATTTGCAATGTGAACGCCTCGCGTCGGCGCTCGGCACTGGCCAACCCGCGCTGTACCGCCGGTAGCGCCTGCTCACGCAGGAAACGTGGATTATTGAAGGGATGCACAATCAAACCGTCGGCAACCTCGCCGGCGACTTCCGTCATGCGAGGGCCCAGGGCGCCCAGCAGCACAGGCGGCGGGCCATAGGGGTTGGGCCCGGGATTGAACATGGGGGTCATCAGGGTGTGCCGATAGAACCGGCCCTGATAGGCCAGTGGCACGCCATCCTGCCAGCAGGCAAAAATGGCCTTCAGGGCAAGGATATAATCGCGCATGCGCGCGGCGGGTGGGCTGAAGTCCACCCCGAAGCGCTTCTCGATATGTGCCTTGACCTGCGAGCCGAGACCAAGCAAAAAATGTCCCCGGCTGTACTGCTGCAGGTCCCAGGCCTGGTAGGCCAGGTGCAATGGATTGCGTGGAAAGGCAACCGCGATACCTGTCGCAATGTCGAGACCGGGGGCGTGCTCCGCCGCGAGCAGCAGCGGCAGAAACGGGTCACTGCTCCCCTCCAGCGTATACACCCCATCGTAGCCCAGGTCTGCCAGGCGTCGCGCCGCCTCGGCGGCCTCCCCCAGTCGCGCGTACAGCGGGCCATCAATTTTTATTGCCATCGGCGACTCCTGTTGTCCCTGTGCCGCAGTGACTCCGGCCAGAGAATATACCCTGTGCCACAGAAAATGCCCGCGATGATTGCGCCCGCCGCAGGTACAGCGGGTTCATCCGCGGAGGGCCGGCCCCTCTGGTTTATATACGTGTACAGGTCAGCGGGCACCCGAACCGCCGTCTGGGTCATAATCGTGCTTTATTTCACCAGGACGCTGTAAAGATGAAAGTTGGAATCTGCCTGCCCTACATGAAAGCCGGTCTCACGCGCGACGATTACCTGCAGTGGTTCAAGCGGGTCGACGAGGGCCCCTTTCACAGTGTCTCCTGCGGCGAGCGCGTGCACGGGCCGACGTTCGATATGCGCGTTCTGCTGGCAGCCGCCGCGGCATGCACCAGCAAGGTCATGATCACGCCGACCCTCTACGTGCTGCCGATGCACAGCGCCGTACAGGTTGCCAAGGAGGTCGCCAGCCTCGATATCCTCTCCGGCGGTCGGGTACAGCACGTCTGTGTGGGCTATGGAGGCAGGGACAAAGACTACGCCGCGCTGGAGGCCCCCTTCAAAGGTCGATATGGCCGCATGGACACCCAGGTCGAAACACTCCGCCAGGTCTGGAACCAGCAGGAGGTGATCCCGGGCGCGGGCGTCATCGGCCCCGCACCGACACAGCCGGGGGGACCGAAACTGCTGGCTGGTGCGCTGGGCCCCAAAAGCATCGCCCGGTGCGCGCAATGGGCGGACGGACTCTATGCCTGGTCGGGCAACGGCGAGCAGGCAGAACTGGCCAATGCCTTCAGCATGGCCGACGAGGCCTGGCAAGCCGCCGGACGGGACAGCAAGCCTTACCGGCTCGGCGGGTTCTGGTGCACCCTCGCGGATAACGGTCCGCAGCGCCTGTATGACTACGTGTACGAGTATCTCGCCATCGCCGGGCCGGAAATCGCCACCATGATGGCAGAGTCGGTACACCGCAGCTCTGAAGATGCCGTGCTGGAAGCACTGGACAATGCCGAGGCAGCCGGCTGTGAGGAACTGTTCCTGGTGCCGGCCACCGCGGATCTCAGCGAGGTCGACAGGCTCGGGGACTTACTGCTTCGCCGGGGCTGATCTCTGCGGAGCAGCCCCCTCTCTTTTCCGCTATACTCGCGCGCGAATTCCGACAGCAACTCCACTAACCAGCCGGAGGGCCCATGGCCAAGCGCGTATACCTGTTCAATGAAGGCAGCAAGGACGACCGGGACTTACTCGGTGGCAAGGGTGCCAACCTCTGCGAAATGACCTCTCTGGGCCTGCCCGTGCCCTATGGTTTTATCATCACCACGCCAACCTGCCGCGAATTCTTTGAGGCCGGCAACAAGCTGCCGCCCCTGCTGGAACAGGAATACCGCGTCGCCCTCGACCTGGTGGAAAAGAAGATGGGAGCGCGCTTTGGGGACCCTGAAAATCCCCTGTTGTTCTCGGTGCGCTCCGGCGCCCCGGTGTCTATGCCCGGCATGATGAACACCATTCTCAACCTGGGGCTCAACGACGAAATTGCCGAGGGTCTGGCAAAAAAGACCGGCAATCCGCGCTTCGCCTATGATTGCTACCGACGCTTTATCCAGATGTTCGCGGATGTCGTCCTGGAAGCCGATGGCGACCGGTTCGAGCACGAGATAGAACAATACAAGGCCGCCCATGGCAAACGTGATGACGTGGACATGACTGCGGAGGACTGGCAGGAAATCATTCGTATCTATAAAACGCTGGTGGAGTTCCCCGAGGACCCCTTCGTGCAGCTGAAGCTGGCTGTGGAAGCCGTATTCCTCTCCTGGCATACGCCGCGCGCCTACGTTTACCGGGAGATGAACAACATTCCCGAAACGCTGGGGACTGCGGTCAACGTACAGGCCATGGTGTTCGGCAACTTCGGTGACACCTCCGGCTCCGGCGTGGCCTTTACCCGGAATCCCTCCAACGGCGACCACGATTTCTTCGGTGAGTTTCTCTTCAACGCTGCCGGTGAGGATGTTGTCGCCGGCATCCGTACGCCGCTGCCGGTGGCCGCACTGAAAGACAGGTTGCCCGAGGTTTACGACGAACTGTTCAGGACACAGATTCTGCTGGAGAAGCATTATCGCGACATGCAGGATCTGGAATTCACGGTACAGGAAGGCAAGCTGTACATGCTGCAGACACGCAGCGGCAAGCGCACCGGACGGGCCTCGGTAAAAATTGCCGTGGACATGGTGCGCGAGGGGCTGATATCAGAGAGCGAAGCCCTGATGCGCGTGTCACCTGAACATGTCGAATCGTTTCTGCACCCGATGGTCGACCCGACCCAGAAAACCGAGATTGTCGCTACCGGCCTGCCTGCAAGTCCCGGCGGTGCAACGGGTCGCGTGGTGTTCTCTGCCGAAGAGGCGGTGGAAGTCGCGGCGACAGGCGCGAGCGTCATTCTGGTGCGGCGGGAGACCACACCGGAAGACATTCACGGCATGAAAGTGGCTGCCGGCATACTGACCGAACTCGGCGGCATGACCTCCCACGCCGCCGTCGTCGCCCGGGGTATGGGCGTCTGCGCGATCACTGGCTGTGGCAGCCTGAGCATCAACTATGCCGAGGGCACCGCCACCACCGCTGATGGTGTCGTCATGCGGCGCGGCGACATCATTACGCTCGACGGTACCGCCGGCGAGGTGATGCTGGGCGACGTACCCAAAACCGAAGCGAGCAGCAGCGAAGACTTCCAGATCCTCCTCTCCTGGGCTGACCAGCACCGGCGACTCAAGGTGCGCGCCAACGCGGAGACACCGGAGGATGCCGCCAAGGCCCGGGAACTCGGGGCCGAAGGCATCGGCCTGTGCCGCACAGAGCACATGTTTTTTGATGCCGAACGCATTGACCAGATGCGCGGGATGATCCTCGCCGAAAACAGGGATGAGCGGCAACGCTATCTGCAGCAACTGCTGAAATACCAGGAAGAGGACATGCTGGCCCTGTTCCGGGTCATGGACGGGCTTCCCGTCACCGTGCGCCTGCTGGACCCGCCCTTACACGAGTTTCTGCCCCACGACGAGGCCGACATGGTCGCGCTGGCCGGCCGTATCGGCAAGCCCGTGGAGAAGATCCGCGAGATGACCGAGAGTCTGAAGGAAGTGAATCCCATGCTGGGATTCCGCGGCTGCCGGCTGTCGATCGTCTACCCGGAAATTACTGAAATGCAGGTCAAGGCGATCATCAGCGCGGCTGTGCGGGCCATTGAGGAAGGCCTGAAGCCGTTGCCGGAGATCATGATTCCACTGGTGGTCAACGTGCGGGAAATCCGCCTGATCAGTGAAATCATCGATCGCGGCATCCAGGCTGTGATGAAGGAAAAGCACGTTTCCGTGCCCTACAAGATCGGCACCATGATGGAAACACCGCGCGCGACACTCGGTGCCGATCGCCTTGCTCCGGAAGTGGAATTCATGAGTTTTGGCACCAACGACCTCACCCAGATGACCTACGGTTTCTCCCGCGACGACGTGGGCAAGTTCCTGCCCATGTATCTGGAGAAAAAGCTGGTGGAGAGTGACCCCTTCGTCTCGCTTGACCAGCGCGCAGTCGGCAGGCTTCTGGAAATCGCCGTGCAGGAGAGCCGGGCGCGCAAACCGGGTATCAAATACGGCATCTGTGGAGAACATGGCGGCGATCCCCGCTCTATCCAGTTCTTCCACGACCTCGGGTTGGACTACGTGTCCTGCAGCCCGTTCCGGGTGCCCGTGGCGCGCATCGCCGCAGCACAGGCAAAAGTGCGCCGCGAAACCGAAAGCCGGCGCAGCTGAACAGGAGCAGCACGATCATGAACCAGAGTTTTTTCCCTCCACACCGCGTATTGATGGGCCCCGGCCCCTCCGACGTATCACCTCGCGTACTTGGCGCCCTCGGTCGGCCGACCATTGGTCACCTGGATCCCTTGTTTGTCGGCCTGATGGACGACGTGAAAGGTCTCCTGCAATACGCTTTCGAGACGAATAACGCGTTGACCCTGCCCATTTCCGCACCCGGCTCGGCCGGTATGGAGGCCTGTTTCGTCAACCTCGTCTCACCGGGCGACACCGTGATTGTGTGTCGCAACGGTGTCTTTGGCGGACGCATGCAGGAAAATGTGGAGCGTTGTGGCGCAACAGCGATCATGGTGGAGGACGACTGGGGTCAGCCCGTGAGCCCCGACAAGGTCGCCGCGGCGTTTGCAGCTCACCCCGAGGCTTCCCTGCTGGCGTTTGTGCACGCCGAAACCTCTACGGGCGCCCGCAGCGACGTCGCAGCACTCTGCGCACTGGCCCGGGAGCATGGAGCCCTCAGCATCGTGGACAGCGTCACCGGGCTGGGCGGCATTGAGCTGCAAGTCGACGCCTGGGGCGCAGATGCCGTATATTCCGGCACCCAGAAGTGCCTGTCCTGCGTGCCCGGCCTGTCCCCCGTCACCTTCAGCCCGCGCGCTGTGGAACGCATCCAGAATCGCAGCCACAAAGTGCAGAGCTGGTTTCTCGACATGCAACTGGTGATGGGCTACTGGGGAGGCAGCAGCAAGCGCGCCTACCACCACACCGCGCCCATCAACCTGCTGTACGCCTTGCATGAGTCTCTGTTGATGTTGAAGGAAGAAGGCCTTGCAGCGGCACATGCGCGGCATCGCCTGCATCACCAGGCGCTGGTAGCGGGACTCGACGCGCTGGGGCTGGACATGGCGGTTGCCGCCGAGTTCCGCCTCCCCCAGTTGAACGCTGTGCGAATTCCCGAGGGCGTCGACGATGCGCGGCTGCGGCAGACACTGCTGCAGGACTTCAATCTGGAGATCGGCGCAGGCCTCGGCGCACTCGCTGGTAAAACCTGGCGCATCGGCCTGATGGGACAGGCGTGTAACCGCAGCAACGTGATCCTCTGCCTGACTGCGCTGTCCACCGCGCTGCAACAACAGGGGTTGAGCACGGATACCGACGCAGCATTAATCGCCGCCAACGCCGTACTCAACGCCTGATGCACTGCGCGACGGGGTGCTGCCAGGCACCCTCTCGCCACGCAGCATGCGCCACAACACACCGGCCTGCTCGCGACGACCGCTACGATGCATCGCGTAGCTCACGTGGTCGTCTGGGCCGGCCTGCGGACGCAGCTGGATGCTCCACAGCGAGTTGATCTCGTTCGGCAACATGGAATAGCGCACGTCGATAATCCGCCCCGGCACGGCTGGGTCGAGCGCCACATAGCCGTTGCTGAACCAGCGAAAGCGCTCGATATCCAGCCGCTGCTGGCTTGCACCCTGCAACCAGGGAAAATCGCGAGCGACATCCAGTCGCGGAATGCTGCCGCCAGGATAGTCGACCACCGAGGGCCAGGTACGCACTGCATCGACATGAAAATGCGTGTCGGTTTCGTAAACAATCTTCCATACCAGTATGTTGGCAAAACTCGGCTTGGCCTCGAGTCGCAGGGGCTCGTGGCCCCGGTCCCGGGCCAGCGCCCAACCGTGTAGCTCCGCCTGCTCCCGCTGCCACACACCCAGCCCCTGGTATACAAGCGCCCAGACCAACGCCGCGCGCGCCAGCGCAGGCCGGCGACGCAGGCCCGCCCAGACGACCAGCGCCAGTACGGGCAGTGTGAACAGCGGATCGATGATGGAGATTGTATTCCAGGCAAAACGCTGGTCACTGAAGGGCCATAACAACAGGGTGCCGTAGGTGGTACAGGCATCGAGCAGACCGTGCGTCGCATAGCCCAGCACACAGAAGAGGTACGTTTGCCAGGGCAGGAGTCCCCCGCGCCGACCAATCAGGCCGTGCAGCAACAGTGCACAGATGAGCCCGCCGACAGGCACGAAAAACAGCGAGTGGGTAAACTGCCGGTGGTACTCGAGAAACAGCAGAGGATCTTCGCTGGAGCGAATCAGTACGTCGAGGTCGGGCGCCATGCCGGACAGGAAACCCAGCAGGCCGGCGCTGACAACCTGCCGCCGCTGCGCCATCGCCTGGGGAAATGCTGCGCCAAGTGCGCCCTGGGTCAAGGGATCCATCTTGTTCCTCTCTATCATTGCCGGCCCGGTGCTGCAACTTTTCCACAGCTTGCAGGTCCGACCAAGCGTGTTTACGCTGCACTTCCGCAAATGGACGAGGAGATTACCCTATGCGCCTGAGCTTTGTTACTGCAATCACTGCCAGCCTGCTGCTGAGCGCCTGCACCACCAACCCCTACACAGGTCAACAACAGGCCAGCAAGGCGGCCACCTACGGGGCCGGCGCCGCGGCGGTCTGTGCGCTGGTGGGCGCCATTGACTCCGGCAAGCACGCGCGCAATGCCGCCCTGGGTTGCGGCATAGTCGGCGCAGGCGTCGGTGCCTACATGGACGTGCAGGAAGCCAAGCTACGCGAGCAGTTGCAGGGCACCGGAGTGCAGGTTGCACGGGAAGGGGACAACATCCGCCTGATCATGCCTGGCAACATCACGTTTGAAACGGGCTCTTACAACCTGCGTGAAGGTTTCTACCCGACGCTGAACTCGGTGGGTGAAGTGCTCTCGAAGTACGCCGACACCACCCTGCGCATCACCGGCCACACTGACAACACCGGCGGCCGCGCAATGAACCAGACACTGTCAGAGCGCCGTGCCGGCAGCGTTGCCGACTACCTGGTCACCCGCTCCGTCGACCGCTCGCGCATGCTGGTGCAGGGTATGGGCTTTGACCAACCGGTTGCCGACAACACCACGGAGCAGGGACGCAGCCAGAACCGGCGCGTGGAACTCACCATCCTGCCCAAGGTCTGACGCTCAGTTGATATCAAAGCTGTAATACAGGTCTACCGAGCTCTCAAGGCGACTGACCACCTCCAGCCACAGGCGCGCCTGCAGATACAGGCGCGCCGTGAGTACATTGATGGGCTCATACAGCCCCACCCCGTAGGACAGATAGATACGCTCACCAATGTAGCCACTCACCGTGGCAGCTGTGTCGTCCTCTGAACCGTCGGTGCCAAATTCCACGTTACGCAACCCCGGGACCTTGTTCAGCTCTTCCACCAGGGCACTGCGATTCATCAGGCTGGTACCCAGCGACAGCGCCATCGCAGTGCCGTCCGCGCCCGCGCCTGAATCCAGCCCCCGACCGCGCAGCAGGTAAGACAGCGCCTCGGTCTGCGACATTGTCGGCTCCGCGTACACCGTCAACTCCGGCTGTTCCAAAGTGCCGGTGACCGTGACCCCAGCGCGTACATCCTCCGCCGGTATTTCACGTTCTGCCCGCAGATTGAGCTCTGGGTTTTCCGGCACCCCGCTGAAGGCGATTCGCCCCTGGCGTACCAGCAATCGCTGGCCATAGGCGCGCAACTCACCACCGAGAATATTCAGGCTACCAAACAGCTGCAGCGGCCTTTCAGGCGCCTGGCGCAGACTGAGATCCCCCCCCACCGTGATGTTAAGGTCCTTGCCGCGTATCCGGAACCGGTCTTTGATGCGCAGTCTCAGGTCGGCGTCCAGCCGCAGCGGGTTGTGCGCTTCCAGCGGCGCACCCGTGAAATCGACCTCAACGACGTCGTCTGACAGCGTTACGCTACCGGGCGGTAGTTCCTCATAGGCCAACAGTCCCTCGTGCACCAGCACCTCGCCGCGGGCCTGTATCCCTGCGGGAGTTAGCGCCAGTTGCAGGTCGGGCGACACCTCCACCTGCGTACTGGGCGGATACAGCAGGCGGTTGTTGCCGCCTTTGATGTTGAGGCGTAACGCGGGCTCTTCGCCCAACTGCGCATCGCCGGTCAGTTCTAGCTGCCCCCCACCCAGCAGGGCAACGCCACGCAGGGCCGCCCGGGTTCCTTGCAGCGCAATCTGCACATCGACCGCGTCCAGCTCTGTGGGATTGACCTCCAGCCGTACCACCCCGTCGGCCCAGCGCACGACGCCGTCTGCAAGCGGTTCCTGCACAGAGCCGGAGAGGGTTACCTGCCCGTTCAAGGTCCCTTCGAGGCGCTCCAGTTGCGGTAGAAATGGCTGCAAGGCGCCCATCTGCAGCGCGTCGATAGCCAACTCACCCTGCAGCTTCCCTGCACGGTCAGGGGGCAACTGCACAGTGAGTGCCAGCCGCTGACGGTCGTCCTGCAACAATCCCGCCTGCAGGGCGAGACCACGGTCATCCTGCTGCAGGGTCGCCTGCAGGACGTCCCAGGTGAACGTGGCCGACTCCCCTTCCGGATAAAACTGGGTTACCGAGCCGCCCGGGCTGGACAGTTGCGCCTGCGCGCGCAGGGGCGAATCGTCTCCCCAGGACAGCGCGATGTCCGCATTCAGCGGCCCGCGAACCTCAAGCTGCTGTGGCAGCAGCGCGGCGAATAACGCCAGATCGCCGGTCAGCCGGCCTATGACGGCGCCAGTCGCTCCGAACCGCGATTCGGAAAAACACAGCTCAGTCTCCGGCAGCTGCCAACAGTGCGCACCCAGCGTACCGCTGTCCCCGGCAAAGCGCGCCTGCACGGGAGCAGCAAGGGTCAGCGGTCCTATCGGTGTCGCAAACTCCGAGCGCTGTAAAGCGACCTCCCAGACGCGCTCGCTGGCGGTTGCCGCCGCCTTCAGCGCTCCCGCAATCTCGCCTTCGCTGCTCAGCTCCAGCGTTGCTGTTTCACGGTCCGCCTGGACCGTGAGACTGAGCCCGTCGAGATTGACGCCCGCCAATTCCAGTTGATCCAGTCGCAGGCGACCCGCTCCCCGGGGGCCATCGGCGAGGCTTACCGCGCCCTCCAGCACACCGCGGTCCGCCCGCAGGCTGTTCCAGTGTATGCCCTCGACACTGCCGCGCAGCGCCAGACGGTTGTCGGCACGATCCCAATCGACGTTGAGCAGGACGCTGCCCCCTGCTCCCCGCGACCAGCGTCCCAGATCTGCGATACCCAGTTCAGCGCGGGCACCTGCCGCACCCGAGGCGCCTGCCGAAACATCAATTTCCGCGCCGTTCACCTGTGCGCGCAGGGCACCGCTGCGGATCAATTCGCTGGAGTCAAGCTGCAATCCGCCCTTGATCATCGCCGGCAGACCGTTGACGTCACCCACGAGGTCAACCTCCTGCAGCTCCACCTGCCAGTCGTCATCTCCAAGGCGGCCGCGCGTGGTCAATGAGCCCGCCACCTGCCCGAACAGGTACTCGCTGAGCTCCGGCATCTGCAGACCCCCGCTGTGCACCGCGGCCTCCCAGGCGATGGTATCCGCGTAGTTCAGCCGGCCCTCGACGGACAGGCTTCCCGCCTCGGCGGCATCAAGCAGGAAACTGTGCACCTGCACCAGACCCGGGGCATGGCGCGCAGAAAGCTCCAGACTCAGCATGGCATAAGCGAGATCCTGTACCCGTGCCGTGAGCGTCAGATCCTGCTCGTCGAGATCGCCTTGCGCCGTCGCCTGCAGAGGCCAGAGGATGGCCGCATCCACCAGCCCAGGCGGCAGGCCGGTCAGGCCAGGCAAACCTGCCAGCGGCAACGGCTGATCCCCATTGAGCCGTAACGAGGCATTGAAGGGCAGCGCGGGTGCAAGCAGGTCGACGTCACCTGTCAGCTGTACCTGTGGCTCCCCCGGCGAGAGCAGTTCCAGCTGCAGCGCGCGCGTCGATCCCGACAGGGCAAGCTCCACCCTGCGCGCACCCAGCGCCATCGGCAGAGATGGCATGTCGAGGTCGGCCCGAATACCCAGCTGCAACGGCCAGTCCCCCGACATGGCGACCTGCCCGCTCGCTTGCAACCGGCCCCGGCTCTGCTGCGACACCTGCAGCGACGCAATCTCAAGACGCTCCCCACGCCACCGCAGTGCACCGCGGATGGCGTCAAATGCTTCGAGCCGCTCACCCTGACGCACGCTTGGGCGCTGCAGCAGGAAGTCATCGATTGCCAGTGTCAGTGGCAGTGCCAGCGAGGGCAAAACAAGGGGCGACGGTGCTGACGACTCCGCCGCCTCCAGGGCAAGCTGCGCGTCGCGCAGGACGACGTTGCCAAGAAAGACGCCCTCCGGCTTGAGCTCGATATCCAGTTCACTGGCGCCCTGTCGCCACATGCCCCCGGGCCAGCGGACCTCCGCTCGCCCTATACGCACGCCGGGTGCGCGCAGCCGAAGCGGCAACGCAAGCATTTCGATGGACCCCGCCTCTGCCGTCTGCGCCTCGGTGTCATCCGCTGCGGATTCGCCGGGCAGCACCCTGACCTCGAGCTGCTCAATCTCCAGCGCCGCGAAGCAAACCAGGCTCTGCCACAGGCAGGCCGGGCGCAGTCGACTGCGCACGCCGGAGAGTTCCACCTCGAGGCCATCCAGCGACACCCGCAACATCTCCAGCTGCAGCTCCCCGCCGAGGCTGCCCCCGGCGTAGCTCACCTGCACGGGCGCTGCGGATGGTAGCAGACTGAGCAGCAGCCGCGTGCCAGCAGCACTGAAAGGCAGCAGCACAAGCCCGATGGCAGCGACCAGCACAGCCGCGCTCAGAACGCCCGCCAGCCTGCTCAAAACTCGGCCCCAATGTTGATGTGTATGCGCCAATCGGGATTATCCTCACTCACGCTGTTGGCGATCTCCAGCTTCACAGCACCGACAGGCGTCAGGTAGTGCAGGCCGAACCCGGCACCCACGACGGCGTCAAACTCGCCCTCATCAAAGGCGTCACCACCGTCGACAAACACGGCCGCACGCCAGTCAGGTAGAAACCTGTACTGGTACTCGATACTGGCGAGCGCCAGCCGGTCCGCACCCAGCACATAATCCACAGCCTCCCCATCGCGCAGCGTCACCGGAACCGTGTTGCCTATGGACTGGTAACCGTACCCGCGCAGGCTCTGCGATCCACCGGCAAAAAAGCTCAGTGACGGTGCCAGGTCATCGCGCTGGCCCTCACCGATCAAGGCCGCACCGGCCTCAGCGCGACTGACAACCCGGCCGCGCTCGCCCAACGGCATCACATAGACCCAGTTGGCATAGAGGCGGGTCATGTCGATAGTCGAACCGAGCTGGCTCGAGGTTGCCTCGACTTCGTAGAACTGGCTGAACCCGCGGTCCGGGTTTACGGGCGACCCTTGTCGGGTCTTGTGGGACACAGTGAAACCGGGCAAGACGTAGTCTTCGTCACCCGTAACCGTGGCAGCATCCCAGCGTTCATTCAGCAGACGCAGGTGATAACTCAGCACCCAGTTGCCATAGCGCCGCTCGCGCCGCACCTGCGCCTCATTCTGGTTACTGTCGAGATCACCGTACTCGTTCTGCTCTACCCGCAGCGCAAGTTGCAGGACGTCATCCAGCGGGTGGGTCAGCGGAATGTTGTAGATAAACTGCCCGCTGGGGTTGATGCGGGAGTACTCGAAGCGGGTTTCCTGGCTGTGCCCGAAGCGATTCACACGCGGCGTAGTCCAGGTCGCGGAGACGCGCTCCTCGGTGTCGGTACTGAAACCGATACCGAGTTCGATAGTGTGGCGCCTGGCGGGAAACAGTTCCAGCCGCACGGGCACTCGCCCCGCTTCCCGCTCCTCGAGCAGCGGCCGCAGGGTAACGCCGGAAAAATAGCCTGTGCGTTGCAACTCCGCCTGCAGGGTCTGCAGCCTGGCCACATCGTAGGGCTCACCCGAGCTGAAGCTTCTCAGGGATTTGAGCAGGGTGGGCGAGACGATGTCCTCTGCATAGCGCAACTCACCCACCAGATAACGATCGCCGCTGGCGTAGTGCAGGTGCACGCGCGCAGTGTTCGCAGCGGGCTCCACTTCCACAGAACGCTGCAACAGGCGGGCATCGAAGTAGCCCCGGCGTTGTCCCAGCTGCAGCAGGGCATTGCGCAGGGACTCATACTGGCCGTGGTGCAGAATATCCCCGAGCGCAATACCGGGTGTGGTCAACAGGCGCTGAAAAGCGGGATCGCTCTGGGCGGCACCGGTGACCCGTATATCCAGCTCAGCGACCGTGACTGGCAGACCAGGAGTAACTGAAATCAGCAGCTGCCAGGGACTACGGGTCCTGTCTACAGACAGGTCGATGTCGGCGCGGTAGTAACCCAGCGCCTTCAGGCTATCAGCGACCCGCTCCCGCGCGGACGACAGGAAATTGCTGCGCGCGGCCTCGCTCTCTGGTGCCGGGCCCAGCCAAGCCTCGACATTGGTACGCTGCGCTTTGTCCAGTCCCTCGAGACGGTACTCCAGCAGCGCGTCGGCGGCGAGCACAGGACCCGGCAACAGACAGCAGACAAAAAAGCAGTGGCGAAAAACCCGCAACACGGCGACGGTTTACCCGATCAGGCCCGGTCGATGCGTTGGGCACGACCCCAGTAATTATAGCCGGCAATACGCGGTGTATTCGGCAGATACATCGTCTGCAATTCATCGACGTGAAAACCACCCGAGGCAAGCAGCTCGGGGATATCACGATTAAGGTTGCAGCCGCCACAAACAGACGCCCAGACACCGTTGATTCGATGCTGCCAGCGCTGCACCCCGCCGTCCGGTGCAAGACCGTGCTCGCAGAACAGCAACTCGCCACCCGGCTTCAGCACCCGGGCCATGCCGCGGAGCGCCGCAATGGGGTCGGGAATAGTACACAGGGCAAAGGTCACCACCACCGTATCGACACTGTCGTCCGCCAGCGGAATGGCCTCACCCGGCAAACCCACAAACTCAACGGGGAAGGACAGCGCCTGGGCGCGCTTGCCCGCGAGCTCCCAGGATTTTTCCGACGGATCGAGGCCAATCAGCCGGGTCACTTTCGCCGGATCATACAGCGGCAGGTTAAGCCCGGTGCCGACACCGATTTCCAGCACCTCACCCCGCGCCTGCGGCACCACCTTTTCACGCTGGCGCATGATCGGCTTGCTACCGCAGGCGCAGTTGATGACGTGAGGCAGTATCCTCCGTTCGTAAAAACCCATGCTGTTACTCTCCCTGAATTGCGTATGATTATACCGGCGCAAGAGGCGGTAGCCTATCGCGCACACAAAGAATCCCGTTGACAGACAGGAGCCCCCGTGAGCAACAGGACACACAGACCAGCGCAGCGGGCGCCCGAATGAAGGCGCGCGAGAAAGCCCTCAAACACGCTTTGTTGCAGGCACAGCGCGACCTCGCGACGCGCGACTACCCCGTCATTATCGTGCTGGGCGGCCTGCCCGGTGCCGGCAAAAGCGAGCTGGTACAGCAGCTGAATGAGTGGCTGGATCCGCGATTCGTCACCACCAGTGCCCAGTGGAAGCACTCGGATGAGGAAGAGGATCGCCCTTATTACTGGCGCTTCTGGCGACATATGCCACCCAGGGGGCGCATGACGATATTTCTGGGCTCGTGGTACACCCAGCTTCTCTACGACAGCGCGTCTGGCAGGCTGGAGCCAGGTCATTACGACCAGCAGCTGAAGCGGATCCGGCAGTTCGAGCGCATGTTGCGCGACGAGGGTGTGCTTCTGGTGAAAGTGTGGCTGCAGGTCGAGCGCGCCACGCAGCAACGGCGCCTTACCGCAGATAGTCTGCGCCTGCGCCACCTGCCCGCATCCGCCAGGGCCTGGGCGGAGGATTACGCAGCGGCGCAGCGGGCGGCAAAGACCGTGCTGCAGGGCAGTGACGGGCCCGAGGCGCGCTGGCAGACAGTGGACGCCGATGACCCCCACGAACGCAACCTGATTGCCGGAGAGACCCTCCTGCAGATGATGAACGCGCACGTTGCACGGGGCGCCCCCGGCATTGGGGAGACGGCAGCGGCGCGCAGCGCGGATGGCGGGCGCGCCGCACCATCACAGGCACTGGCGACATTGCCTCGCAACCTGCAGTTGGGCAAACAGGAGTACCGCGCCCTGTTGCGCGAGCAGCAACAGCGGCTGCAGAAGCTCGCGTGGCAGGCGCACGATGCCGGACGCTCGCTGATTGCCGTTTTTGAGGGCTGGGACGCCGCTGGCAAAGGCTCGGCCATACGCCGCGTCACCGCGCCTGTGGATCCCCGTCTGTATCGCGTTATCCAGAGCAGTGCGCCGTCGGATGAAGAGCGCGCACACCATTACCTGTGGCGCTACTGGCGCAATCTGGAGCGGCGCGGGCGCATCATGCTCTTTGATCGCTCCTGGTATGGGCGGGTACTGGTTGAACGCGTGGAAGGCTTCGCCCCCGTGCACGCCTGGCAGCGGGCCTACGCCGAAATCAATGACTTCGAATCGCAACTGGAAGAGCACGGCGGAATTATTGTGAAATTCTGGTTGCATATTTCGCCGGAAGAACAACTGAAACGGTTCCGGGAGCGTGAACACACACCGCACAAGCAGCACAAGATTACGGCGGATGACTGGCGCAACCGCGGACGCTGGAGCGACTATGAACACGCCGTTCTGGAAATGCTGAGGTTGACCTCCACTGCAACGGCACCCTGGACAGTGGTGGCCGCCAACGATAAACGCTACGCGCGGGTCCACATCCTGCAGACCCTCTGCGACGCGCTGGAAGCGGCCCTCGGTACCCAGTAACCGACACCGGCGCTATACTGCCCGCCCGCGCACAGCCAACGGGGCTCAGGCTCATGAAACTGCACATTATTACCACCGGCGGCACCATCGATAAAATCTACTTCGATGCCAAGAGCGACTACCAGGTCGGAGCGCCGGTCATCGGGGAGTTACTGCAACGCATGGGTGTGCAGTTTGCCTACAGTGTGGAATCGGCCATGCGCAAGGACAGTCTCGATATGACCGACGCGGACCGGGCACTGATCCGTCGCGCGGCGGTACAGTGTGAGGAGCGCTGGGTCCTGATCACCCACGGCACCGATGGCATGGTCGCCACAGCGCGGGCTCTCCAGGATATCCCGGGCAAATGTATCGTGCTGACCGGCGCACTGCAGCCGGCCGCGTTCGCCCAGTCCGATGCCATTTTCAATATTGGCTGTGCGATCGGCGCCCTGCAGAGCAAACCGCCGGGCGTCTACATCGCCATGAATGGCGAGGTGTTTGATGCGGACAAGGTAGTCAAGAATACCGCAGCCAATCGCTTTGAGGCACTTGATTCAGCGTGACAGCGGCAGCCCGGTGTCCTGCTTTATGGCCTCGATAACGACATAGGTGTGTGTCTGCGCTACGCCGGGCAGGTCGACGATGCGGGTCAGTACGGCGCGGTACGCATCCATACCGGTGAGCCTCAGTTTGAGCAGATAATCGAATCCGCCAGCCACCATATGACACTCGGCGACTTCCGGAATGGTGATGACCGCATCCCGGAAACGGTCGAACACCTCCGCCGTGGTGCGATCCAGGGTCACCTGAATAAACGCACTGGTGCCGTAACCCAGCGCGGGCGCGTTCAGGCGCGCGCTGTAGCCCTCAATCAGCCCTGTCGCCTCAAGCCGGCGCACCCGCTCCAGACAAGGGCTGGCACTCAGATTGACGCGGCGCGCCAGATCCACATTCGACATGCGGCCCTCGCCCTGTAGCAGGGAGAGAATGAGCAGATCAGTCTTATCCAGGGTAAGTCCCATAGCGCTACGACTCCAGCTTCCTGACAATGCAGAATAATCTACTGAGAATAGATTCCGTTACAGAATATTATTCAAAGGCCAAGCCAAAATAAACAGCTCATTCTGCATCCCGATGACTACAATTTACGCTCTGAACGCTATCCGGAGCCTCACGCCATGCTGCACGACTGCCACCTTGACCCGACCGATCCACTGCGCATGGCCATGGAGAAAAGCTACCGCGACAGTGAGGCGAGCGTGTTGGCGCAGCTACTGCCCGCTGCTACCCTGAGTCAGGCTGCCCGAAGCCGTGCCTGGGAGCGAGCCAGGGTGCTGGTGCTGAACATACGCAAGGCACAGCATTGCAAAGGCGGTGTTGACGCCCTGCTACAGGAATTTGCACTGTCCACAGAAGAAGGCGTGGTGCTCATGTGCCTCGCCGAAGCACTGCTGCGCGTGCCGGACCAGTTGACCATGGATCGACTGATACGCGACAAACTGGCCGATGGAGACTGGAGTTCTCACCTCGGCAACAGCGAATCACTGTTCGTCAACGCCTCGGCCTGGGGCCTTCTGCTCACCGGCAAGGTGGTCAATTACAACGACGAGGACAACCCACGCCAGTTCGGCCTGCTCAAGAAAACCATGGGACGCCTGGGCGAACCGGTGATCCGCGCCTCCGTGCGCTATGCGATGCAGATCATGGGCACCCAGTTCGTGATGGGAACGACCATTGAGAAAGCACTGCACCGGGCCAAAGACGCTGAAAGCAAAGGATACCGCTATTCCTACGATATGCTCGGAGAGGCCGCTCGCACAGCCGCGGACGCGCAGCGCTATTTCGACAGCTACTACAACGCAATCGAGGCGATTGGCCGGGCCGCACACGCACGTGGTCCCGAATCCGGCCCCGGCATCTCGGTCAAACTCTCCGCGATTCATCCGCGGTATGAGTTCGCACAACGCCAACGGGTCATGGACGAACTGGTACCACGCCTGAAATCTCTGGCGCTGGCGGCAAAGGCATTTGATATCGGTTTTACCGTGGATGCCGAAGAGGCCGACCGACTGATGCTGTCGCTGGACGTCATCGAGGCCGTTGCCAGCGACCCGGACCTGGGTGACTGGCAGGGCTTTGGCGTGGCTGTGCAGGCATACCAGAAGCGCAGCCTGCTGGTGATCGAGTGGCTGCGAGAGCTCTCTCTGCGCTGCAAACGGCGCCTTATGGTACGACTGGTCAAGGGTGCCTACTGGGATACCGAAATCAAGCTGGCACAGGTGGAAGGACTGGATGACTACCCGGTGTTCACCCGCAAGGCGGCTACCGATGTGTCTTATCAGGCCTGCGCGGCTCGCCTGCTCGCCTACCGCGACAGCCTTTACCCCCAGTTCGCCACGCACAACGCCTACACCGCGGCAACGATTCTTGAGATGGACAAGGATCGCAGCGGCTACGAATTCCAGCGTCTGCACGGCATGGGAGAAACGCTGTACGACCAGATCGTGAGCACTGAGCACGTTCCCTGCCGGGTTTACGCGCCGGTGGGGGTGCACGCCGATCTGCTCGCCTATCTGGTGCGACGGCTGCTGGAAAACGGCGCCAACAGCTCCTTCGTGAACAACATTGTGGATGAAGCCATTCCGGTCGAAAGCCTGCTTGAGGACCCGGTTGAGGCGGCCCAGAGCTGGGCTGAAAAACGCAACCCGTTGATTCCGTTACCACCTGCACTCTATGGGCATGAGCGACGCAACGCACAGGGCGTGGACCTGCAGCACCGTCCAACCCTGGAGGCGATGCGCCGGGCCATGCGCAGCTGGGAGGCTTCACTGCCGATGGGCGAGGGAGCTGCTGGCCTTTGCGAGGTGCGCAATCCCGCGCGGCATGAAGAAATCGTCGGGCATATCAGGCTGGCGGATAGTGACGGCATAGAGGCGGCGCTGGCGCGCGCTGACGGCGCTTTCGCGCACTGGTCTGCACAGCCGGTTGAGCAACGGGCAGACTGCCTGCTGCGTCTGGCGGATGCGCTGGAAACACACCGTGACGAGCTCATTGCACTGTGCTGCAAAGAGGCCGGCAAGACGTTGCGCGATGGCGTGGCGGAAGTTCGGGAGGCGGTGGATTTCCTGCGTTACTACGCCACAGGCGCTACTCAGGCGGACTTTGCGGAACGCGGCCTGCGGGCCCGCGGCGTTGTGCTGTGTATCAGTCCATGGAACTTCCCGCTGGCCATTTTTCTCGGCCAGGTCAGCGCCGCGCTGGTGGCAGGTAACACCGTGGTCGCCAAACCGGCAGAACAAACCAGCCTGATCGCCCTGCGTACCGTTGAATTGATGGTTGACTGCGGTTTTCCACCGGGTGCGGTGGCGCTGCTGATCGCGGAAGGTCGCAGCGTGGGCGAGCAACTGGTGCCCGACCCGCGTGTGAAAGCCGTAATGTTCACCGGCTCCACGGCAACGGGTAGCTGGCTTTCGCGCACGTTGGCGCAACGAGAGGATGCACCGGTGCCGCTGATCGCGGAAACCGGCGGCCAGAACTGCATGATTGTCGATTCCACAGCACTGCCCGAGCAGGTCGTCCGCGACGTAGTGACATCGGGCTTCCAGAGTGCAGGGCAGCGCTGCTCTGCCCTGCGGGTGCTGTTCCTGCAGGAAGATATCGCAGACAAGGTTATTGAGATGATTATCGGCGCAATGCGCGAGCTGCGCATTGGCGATCCATCCGCGTTGTCGACGGATATCGGGCCGGTCATCGACGAACGTGCGCGGCAGTCGTTGATGGATCACGTACGCTATCTCGAGGCGACCGGGCGGCTGCTTTACTCATGCGAGTTGCCAACGGAGATGCCAGGCACGTTTTTCGCGCCCCATCTGTATGAGATCAGCAATTTGTCGCTGCTCGAACGTGAGGTCTTCGGACCCATCGTACACGTGATTCGCTACCGCGCAGAAGCATTCGACGACGTGCTGGCGCAAATCAATGCAACCGGATTCGGTCTGACGTTTGGTATTCACAGCCGCATCGAGGAAGCCTGTCAGCGGGCGGCGGATCGCGTGCAGGCGGGCAATGTCTACGTCAACCGCAACATGATCGGTGCCATCGTCGGGGTGCAACCCTTCGGCGGTCGAGGCCTGTCAGGCACCGGGCCAAAAGCCGGAGGACCGGAGTACCTGTCGCGCCTGGTTACCACTGGTGAAGAAGCCGAAAACGCCGCGGGCCAGAAGCCACTTCCAGATACAGACGGCGACTGCGTGGCAACGGCAGCGGTACTGCGCGCTGCACAGGATGCGGGCATTCTGTGGGCGCGCTGCAGCGTCAGTGAGCGGGTGTCAGTACTGCGCCGCTTCCTGGCTTCCTATGCCAGCGGCACAGAGGACAACCCGGCTATTCTCGAAGAAACACTGGGCGCCGCTCGGGACCAACTGCGCGCTGCGAGCCAGCTGCTTGCCTCACCCCCGCAGCTACCCGGGCCCACAGGAGAATCCAATCAGCTGCTGCACGAGCCGCGCGGGCCGCTACTGTTATTGCTGGACAACGCAGAACATCAGGGCGAGTACCTGATGGCCACCGTATCAGCCCTGGCCTCGGGCAACAGTGTGATCGGGGTCGCCGCGCCGGCGCTATTGGAGAAATGGCAAGTACTGGCGACCAGCCTGATCGCCGCTGGCCTGCCCTCCTCCCTGTTCCAGATGCAGTCACTCGACCGCGCTGCGGCACTATTGCACGAAGCGGCCTTGCAGGGCGCGATGGTACATGCGCGCAGTCGCTACCTGCGCGCAGCGGCGCGGGCCATCGCAGCGCGGGAGGGCCCGATAATGGCACTGATCAGCTGTGTGGCACCGGAAACGCTGCTCAGGCAGACCCTGTGGGAGAAGTCGGTGAGCATCGATACTACAGCCGCAGGCGGCAATGCGTCCTTGATGACCATGGCCAGCTAGTACGCAAGGCGCGTGGAGGGCGCTAGTCCAGTCGGGCCAGCGTGCCCGCCTGGCAATTGAGAAAATCCGAGTTGGCCAGCCAGTCCGGATCCGGATACCAGGAGAACAGGAATTGTCCGTCTTTCAGGGTATCGACGACCGTGCTGGCCACTTCCGGGCGCACGGCCGGGCACCCCTGGCTGCGCCCGATGCGTCCCTGGCGATCTATCCACTGTGGATCAACATAATCGGCACCGTGGATCACGATGGCCCGCTCCCGGGCGAGATCGTTGATGCCGGCCTCCAGACCATCCATCCGCAGTGAGTAACCGTGGCGGCCACGGTAGCTCTCGCTGGTGCGAAACAGGCCGATACTCGACTGATGGCTGCCCGATACATTGGAGAACTGTGAGGCCAGGTTCTGGCCGGAACCCTGCCCGTGGGCGACCAGTTCATTGAGCAGCAATTCGCGTCGGGAAAGATCAAAAATCCACAACCGCTGTTCGCTGGACGGGAGAGAGAAATCGATAATGGCGAGCCGCTCGGCGCGCTCCAAACCCCGGTCCAGGGCGCAATTCATTGCCGACACCGCCCGTCGCAGTACCGTGCGGTCGAGGTTCGGTGCCGCCGCGGTCAATGCGCGAACCAGGTCTGTGCCACCGCCAGCCGCAGCCGGCAATGAGATACCCAGACACCAAGCCGCCAGAATAACGAAAAAAATGCTGGCACGACCGGACATGTTGTGATCTCAGGGAAACGAGGTGCCAGCTTACCTCATTGCTTCACCACTGCCTAGCCTGCCAGTCAGGGCCGATGGGTCGCGACGCCGCGCTGCCTACCGCTATCTCGGGTGGTCAGGGCCGGATTTCGATAGGCGTCCCGACCGTCACCAGCTGCCAGATTTCATCCATGTGCTCATTACTGACCGCGATACAGCCGTCGGTCCAGTTAAACAGCTCCGCGCCCGGCTGCGGCGTTTCAGGTTGGCCATGAATCATGATATTGCCGCCGGGATCCACCCCCATGGCCTGGGCCCGCTGCCTGTCGCGCCGATTCGGATAAGACACCCGAATCGATTTGTAGAAGCGGCTCTGCGCATTTTTGTAATCGAGGATGTAGCGCCCTTCCGGGGTGCGCTCATCCCCTTCGCGCTCCTTGTGCCCCCAGGGCACCGGACCCAGCGCGACCGGGTAATGGCGCACCACCACCCCGCTCGACTTGAGATATAACGTACGCTCCGATTTGACCACAACCACCTGGTCGACCGGCGGATTGAAGGCCAAAACGGGTGAAGGCAACAAAAAATTCAGGAAAAATGCACAAAACGCCAATAACGCTCTTATGCTCACTGGTTTACCATGCTCCTAGAGTGATATTTTACGCGCGTTCGAACCAAGGGCCCCAGACGGGAGTTCGAAGTTTGCACGTTTCGCCACTTTGTGGCTTCCTAGATCTGACAGGCCAACCCTGCTCAAGGAGTTTTATCATGAAATCTACGCTTATCAAGGCTGTTTCAATCGCCGCCTTCGCGGCACTGGCCACCGGCTGCGCCAGCACTTCACAACTGGACGAAGTTCGCAGCATCGCGGAAGCCGCTCAGCGCTCAGCTGACGAAGCCAAGCAATCTGCTGCCGGTGCAGAGCGCACTGCCTCTGACGCCAAGCGCATCGCTGAAGAAGCCAAGCGCAGCGCCGACGAAGCCAACAGCAAAATCGACCGCGCGTTCAAAACCTCAATGCAGAAGTAAGCGGTTTTGTAAAACCCGGCGGGGCTTCGGCCCCGCCGTTTTATTCCAGCTACCGATCTATTCCCCGACAGCGCCGCTGTCATCCTGCCCCGGCCTGTGATGCTCCAGCCAGATTGGACCCACCGGCACCGGCAAACCCGTAGACGCTTCAGCAGCGCTGCGCACCTTGCTCCAGTCAACCGTAAAATCCCTGCGCTCACCCAGCGTCCGCGCGATTGCGGCCCGCAATTGCTGTACGCGCTCGTCCACCGTAATCTCCAGATCACCCAGCGGGTTGTGGGACTCTACATACAGTGTGTCGCCCATCCAGCCAGCCTTCACCGGCTGATAGACAATTTCCACCTGACTGCCCACAGGCACCTGCTCGTAAAGGTATTCGACATCCTCGGGGTACATGCGAACACAGCCCGCAGTAACCGGCATGCCGATGCCCAGTTCGCGGTTGGTACCGTGAATGAGATAGGCAGGCAGGTTCAGGTAGAGGGCCCGCGTACCCAGCGGATTATTCGGCCCCGGCGGCACCACGGCAGGCACCGGCGTGCCCCGCGCTGCTCGGTCCTTGCGAATCGATTCCGTGGGGTACCAGGTGGGATTCTCAGCCTTGCGCGTCACCCGGGCAGTCGCCAGCGGCGTTTCACGCCCGCTGCGGCCAATGCTGATCGCGTAGACGCCCACGCGCGCGGGACGATCCGCGCTGGCACCCTCGTAGTGATACAGGCGCATTTCCGCTGTGTTGATGACAATCCCTTTGCGCGGCGCTTCCGGCAGGATATGCCAGGTCGGCAGCAACACCTGCGTCCCTTCTCCGGGCAGCCAGGCATCAACGCCGGGATTGGCAGCGCGGATAGCGCCGTAACCGGTACGATGACGCCGACCGATCAGCACGAGGGTATCCTCTTCGCTCGCCGTCGTCGTCCCCAGGCCACCGACGAGATGATCGTCTGGCGCCGGGAGCGGATAAAAACCGCTCGCCGCACCCTCGGACACAGCGAGGCTGCCCTCGGCAAGCAGGGCGAGAACGCAGGCCGCGAACACGGCACGCGAAGAAACTGAAAACCACTTCATGGAGCATCCGACCATACAGCGAAACAGGGCAGCATCATACGCGCTGCCCTGCTCGCTGAAAATAGCCAGCGTACTGCGCAGACCTATTCGAACAGCTCACCCGCGCTGAGTTTCTGCTGCACGATCGCTGGCGCGGCAAAGCGCTCGCCATAGCGCTCTGCCAGCTCAGCACAGCGCGCGGCAAACCGTTCCAGACCGTAGGTGTTGACGAACTGGATAAGCCCCCCGGTCCACGGCGGCGCGCCAATACCCATAATCGAGCCGATATTGCCGTCGTCCACGGTGCGCAGCACGCCGGTCTCCAGGCAGCGCAGCGCTTCAATGACCTGGCGGAACAGCAGGCGATCGCGCATATCCGCCTCCGGCACTGCGACTCCCGACTGGTAATACAGTTCGTACAGACCTGGCCAGATGGTCTTGCTGCCGTCCTCGGCGTAGTTATAGAAACCACCGCCATGGTGACGACCACCGCGGCCGTGTTCACCGACCATGGTGTTGATCACGGCACGCGTCACGGTACCGTCGCTGAACTTGTCAAGAACCCCCATCTCCGCCCAGGTTTCCTGCGCCTTGCGGGTCAGTTCCAGGCTGACTTCATCATAGACGGCGAGCGGCCCGACCGGCATGCCTATGGCCTTGCCCATGTTCTCTATCTGTACGGGATGCAGGCCTTCGCTGACCATGCGCACCCCCTCATCGAGGTAGGTACCGAAGGTTCGCGAGGTGAAAAAGCCCAGTGAATCGTTGACGACAATCGGGGTTTTCCTGATCTGCTTGGCGAAGTCGTAGGCTTTGGCCAGCGTCTCATCGCTGGTTTCGGCACCGCAGATAATCTCCACCAAGGGCATTTTGTCGACAGGCGAGAAGAAGTGGATGCCGATAAAATTGGCGGGGTTGGCGCTCGCCTCGGCGAGCTGTGTGATGGGCAGGGTCGAGGTATTGGACCCCCAAACGCCCCCAGGCGCCAGCTGCCCTTCAAGTTCACGGGTCATCTGGTGCTTGAGACCCATATTCTCGAACACGGCTTCCACGATCAGGTCGCAGCCTGCCAGATCGTCATTCTTCGCAGTGGGCAAGATCAGGTCGAGGATGGCCTGTTTTTTGTCTTCGGTGAGCTTGCCGCGCTGCACACGCTTTTCCAACAGGCGCTCGCTGTAGGCTTTCCCGCGGTTGGCAGCGTCCTCGGAGATATCCTTCAGCACCACCTGCATGCCAGCCATGGCGGCAACATAGGCGATGCCCTGCCCCATCATTCCGGCACCCAGCACCCCGAGCTTCTTCACCTGCTGTGGCGGCACACCCTCCGGCCGGCTACCACCGCGGTTGACCCGGTTCATGGCAAAAAAGAAGGTCGAAATCATGTTCTTGGCAACAGGGGTCATGGCGAGGTAGGTGAGGCCGCGGGATTCCACCCGCTGGGCAGTATCGAAGTCCAGCCGCAGCGCCTCTACGGCACAATCCAGGATGACTTCCGGCGCCGGGAGCAGACCACGGGTCTTCTTCCGCAGCATGGCGGGCGCCACGGTAATCAGCTGGGCCAGATGCGGGCTGGCTGCATTGCCCCCCGGTATACGGAACCCCTTGCGGTCCCAGGGTTGCAGGGCCGCATCCGGATTGCCCTGCTGGGCCCTGATCCACGCCTTTGCTGCGGGCTCGAGCGCATCACGGCTCTCCACCAGTTCCTGCACCAGGCCGGCCTCCAGCGCCGTAGCGGGGTCTATACGCGTGCCCTCAAGCAGATAGGGCAAAGCCTTCTCCAGACCCAGGAGATTCACCATGCGCACCACGCCGCCGCCGCCGGGAAGCAGACCCAGACTGACCTCGGGCAAGCCCAGTTGCACGCTGCGATCGTTTAGCGCGATACGGTGATTGCAGGCCAGCGCCAGCTCAAAACCGCCACCCAGGGCTGCGCCGTTGATAGCCGCCACCACAGGCACCGGCAAATGTTCCAGCCGTCGCAGCCCCGATTTCACACGCTCGCCTTCGGCCATGAAGGCTGCCTCATCACCGGGCTTGGCCGCCAGGAGGTCGTTCAGGTCACCGCCGGCAAAAAACACCTTCTTCGCCGACGCAATGACCACGCCGGTGAGGTCACTCTCCGCTTCCAGCCTTTGCAGCGTTTCATCCATCGCCGTGCGGTATTCCTCGTTCATGGCATTGACCGGACCGGTCATGTCCATGGTGACTGTAACGATGCCGTCAGCGTCTTTCTCGTACTTGAATACACTCATTGTCTATCGATCCTTTTCCTGTTCGCAGCCGGCTTATACACGTTCAATGATAGTGGAGATGCCCATGCCACCGCCCACACAGAGCGATAGCATGCCGCGTTTCAGTCCGCGCCGTTCAAGTTCGTCGAGCACGATACTGACCAGCATGCCACCCGTCGCACCGAGCGGGTGCCCCATGGCGATCGCGCCTCCGTTGACGTTGGTCACACTGTGATCAATGCCAAGATCCTTCATATAACGCAGAGCCACAGACGCGAAGGCTTCGTTGATTTCCCAGAGATCGATATCGGACTTCTTCAGGCCCGCCTTGCGCAAACACTTCTCCGCTGCTGGCCCGGGCCCGGTGAGCATGATGATAGGGTCGGTGGACAGCACGGCTGTCGCCACGATCCGACCACGGGGCGTCAGCCCGAGATCCTTGCCCGCACGCTCACTGCCGATCAGTACGGCGCTGCTGCCATCGACGATGCCCGAGGAATTGCCTGGCGTGTGCACATGGTTTACCCGGTCCAGGGTGGTGTACTTGGCCAGAATCACATCGTCAAAGCCCATCTGTCCAGGCATCACAAAGGACGCCTTGAGCGCAGCGAGACCTTCCAGGGTCGTGTTGGGCTTGATGAAATCATCACGCTCCAGAATCGTCAGGCCATTGCGGTCGCGCACCGGAACCACGGAACGATCAAAGTAGCCGCTATCCCGCGCATGGGTGGCGCGACGCTGGGATTCCAGCGCGAAGGCGTCGACGTCCTCGCGACTCCAGCCCTCGAGGGTGGCAATGGTGTCCGCACCAATGCCCTGGGGCACGAATCCGGTCTTCAGGCTAAACGCCGGATCGCCGCCCATGGGGCCACCATTGCTGCCCATCGGCACGCGGGACATGCACTCGATGCCCCCCGCCACCACCAGGTCCTCCCAACCGGAAGCGACCTTCTGCGCAGCGATATTGACGGCCTCCAGACCGGATGCGCAGAATCGATCCAGCTGGACACCCGCCACCGACTCGTCCCAGTCGGCGTTCTGGACAATCATTTTGGCGATATCCGAACCTTGCTCGCCGACCGGGGTGACGCAGCCCATGACGACATCATCGACATACGCCGTATCCAGGTCGTGGCGCGACTGGAGCTCGCGGAGCAGGCCCGCACCCAGGTCTACGGGTTTGACTTCATTCAGGCTGCCGCCTGCTTTGCCCTTGCTGCGCGGGGTGCGCAACGCATCGTAAATATACGCCGTGTGTGTCATGAGACTCCTCATTACTGGGTTGTGCACGCGAATCAACGCACATAGTGAAAGTTGGCCCGCAGACTGGCAATGACGTCAGCTACTAAAAAAATTGACTTCAGGTGACACGCGCCGCCGGCCGCGGGATGTCCGCCGCTTACTCGCGGCTGCCGATAAACCCGAACAGGTGGCCGGCAATCTTGCGCAGCTGGATCTCGTCAGAACCTTCCGTGATGCGATAGCGCCGGTGGTGCCGATAGTGATGTTCAAACTGCTTGTAGCGCGAATAGCCCATGGCACCGTGCACCTGGATCGCGGCATCTGCCGCCTCGCATGCCAGACGGTTGGCCCGGTAATTACAGATAGCCACCTTGTCCGACAAGCGCTCCGCCACGTCGGGCTTACTCATCTGGTCCATTTCGGCTGCGACCTGGAAGGTCAGGGCCTTGACCAGTTCATAATCCGCATGCAGTTCCGCAAGACGGAACTGTATGCCCTGATTACTGGCCAGAGGCCTGCCGAAGGTGTGACGCTCGCGGGCGTAGGCGACCGACTCCCGGATACAGTACCGCGCCGTGCCGAGGCTGGAAGCGGCCTGGCGAATCCGGTTTTCGTGTACAAAGTGCTGTGCCACCGCGAGCCCCAGCCCCAATTCACCCAGAACCGCAGACTCAGGGACCCATACGTTGTTAACTGACACGCGTGGGTGATCGGTGGGCATATTGAAGGTCCACAGCCATTCCTCTACGCGCAGCCCCGGACTGGGGTTGGGCACCACAAAACAGGTGATACCGCGGGCACTGCCCTGCTCTCCCGCGGTACGCGCAAACAACAGTACATGCGTGGCCACGTGCATACCCGTTGTCCACATCTTGCTGCCATTGAGGCACCACCCCGCCACACCGTCACGTTGCTCTGCCACCGCGGTGGTTTCCAGCCAGGTGGCATCGGAACCATGCTCGGGTTCGGTCAGCCCGAAAGCCACCCCTACTGTGCCGGCGATACTACCGGGTATGAAAGCCGCCTTCTGGGCCTCGCTGCCAAAGTCACGAAACGCGAGGGTAGTAGGGAAATTGCCCACGATACTGTGCTCGTTCTGCAGATCGCAGTGCAAACCGATGCCTTTCGCCGCCAGGTGCTCGCGCACCACGGCCATGTCCAGGTTACTGGCGTCCCCGCCGCCGTACTCGCCCGGCAGCGCGTAAGCGAGGAAGCCCGCATCGCGCGCCAGACGGCGCGCCTCGGCCAGCAGTGCCTCCCACTCGCGGCTGGGAAGCCCGTCTCTCTCCCAGTCGGTGCGGCCGAATTCCCGGCGATGGTCGAAGAAGCGCTTGTTGTCGCCCTGCGCTTCCAGCGGCTTCAGTTGCTCCTCAATGAAGGCATCCAGGCGCTGCAGGAGTTCACAGAGGGTATCGGAGATGAGGACATTCACCCGACCGCACCCGGTTCTGCCACACCGGCGGCAGCCGCGAGCTCAGGCCAGCGCTGTCGGGCCTGTTTGAATCCGGAGTAGCGTGGGTTGTCGATCGCCATCTGGCGCAGGGTGCGCTGACGCAGGTAGTCGATAAACTCGTCGCTCGCCTGCAGTCGGCCATCGCGCAACGCCAGGCTGAGCGCCCGGGCGGCTGAATGATCACCCCCGGCCTGCGATGACCCCGCCGCAGCGGGGGCCAGCCAGCGCGACTGCGCCTCGCGATCGAGCTCCAGGATTTCCCCCCGCGCTGTAATTTCGCGACTGACAATAGCCAGGCTATTGGCGGCGACGCGCGTTGTGTAGGCGTCGAACCCCTCCAGCTGGGGCAGTACGGACTGACGCAGAAAACCCTGCACTGCAGCCAGCAGCTCCGTGGCATCGGTATGGCTCATTTTCTCTCCTTTGGTCGTCTGGATGTCGATGCAGCCTTGCTACAGCCGATCTTCCAGCAACAGCAGCAAATCCATTTCGGACTCTGAAACCCGTCGGCCAACCGCGGCGCGCTCCAGCGTCGGGTCTGCTCCGCTGCGGTACAGGTCTACCATGGTCAGGCACACCAGTCCCCAACCCAGTGCGCAGAACACCTCCCAGTAGTGGATGGTGTCCATGTCCGGGGCCCAGCCTGCCACCTCACGGTAACCCGCCAGCAATTCGTCATAATCGCCAAAGCCGCCTACCGGTTTGTCCGAATAGCCGAAGCGCCACACATTGCCGCACAGGTATCCCAGGTCCTCAGCCGGGTCACCGCAATGCGCCAGCTCCCAGTCAAGTACAGCCACCAGCCCCTGCTCGTCCACCAGCAGATTGCCGTTGCGAAAATCGCCGTGTAGCAGGCAGTGACGCCGCTGGGGCGGCGCATGTTGGCGCAGCCAGTTAAGCGCCAACTGGTGCACGGGCGACGCGTTACCGAAGCGATCCAGTAAACCCTGGTGACCATCGAGACGTTCAGACAGCGTCTGGTTTGGCACTTCCCGGGGGAGTTGCTCCGGGTTCACGCGGTGCAAACGGGCCAGCGTCTCGCCGCACTGCCAGGCCAGATGACGGCGGGCAGCGGCGTAGCGGTCGTCTGCCAGAATACGCCCGGGAAGCGCCTCTCCCCGCTCGCGGCTCATGATGTAGCCGGGACCCAGGATGTCGCTCTCGGACAGCGCGCACAGTACCGTTGGCACCGGAACGCCCTGCTCTGCCACCAGTGGCAGCAGCGCCGCCTCCGCACTGAGCGGCAGCTCCGATACGGCAGCTGCGGATTCCCCCGGTCGCAGAGGCGAGCGGCGCAGAATCAGCGGCCGTGCAACGCTTTCCTGAACCAGATCAAACGCCCAGGTTTCCATGTTGGCACCGCCGGAAAGCCGGCGCAGGCCCTGGATGCTATTCTCGCCGTCGGCACCATGAGATGCGAGTACGTCCGCCAGTGCAAGTGGGGTGACCACATCGCCACCTGATGCCTGCTCAGAACTCAAAGCGGTTCACCTTTTCACCGGGTGTCACCTGTCCCTGCATACCCACCGGGTCGCAGTCCATCAGCGTCTGCAGCGCGGCCATATCACCTCGCGGTGTATTGGCAAGGAAGCGCCGGCCATCCTCCATGCGGCCAATCAGCATGCCGCGACTGGGCCCCTCTTTGTCAAAACCCACCGCGCAGGCTTCGATGGTGCCCCGCCCGCTCGGTCGATCATTTACCTGCAACCGCGGAGACGCGTCTATTGCCGCTTGCAGATCTGGGCGTGCAAGCGCCCAGGGCTGAGTGCCCGCCTCGCGCGAATAGACCCCCACCGCGTGCTTGGTCAGGTAATTGCCGTTGGCCGTCACCACGGCGTGATCGCCCTGCCGCGCCTGCAGCCGCGACACGACTTCCGCAATGGCGTGCAGCGAATAGTTATTCCCGGGGCCGCCAAACAGGGTAAGCCCACCGGTTACCGTCACGCCGCGTGGGTCCTCCAAGTCGAGGCCGAGGGCATTGCATGCCACCTGCACGGCGGACGGGAAACAGCTGTAGAGATCGAACAGGTCAATCGCGGAAAGCGGCAATCCGGCCTGCTGCAGGGCACTTTGGGCACAGGCCGCAAGCGCAGGAGACTCATGCAGCACCGGACGCTCACTGACGTTCCAGATGTCGCAGGCTGCCGCACCACCGCGCAGAAAAATCCAGCGCGCCGGATCAAGCCCCAGACGACGGGCCTCGCCAACCGTTGTCATGATGACCGAGGCCGCCATATCCACGGCCAATATGGCATTCATGCATTTGGTGTAGGGCCAGGTGATCATGCGGTTGCCGTTGCCTGTGTCTACCGCCTCTTCCGCCGTCAGTTCGGTGCGACGCCAGGCCAGTGGGTTCGCCGCAGCCACTTTGCTCATGCGACTCACCAGGCCACCGAGTCGCTGCATATGTGTCGCATGATCCCAGCCAGCTGCATGACGCAGCGCACTCTCAAACATCGGGTAGATGCGAATAGGCTCAACCAGTCCGTGGGCCCATTCACTGTCCGTGCAGGCGATCCGGTTGTCGCCCAGCTGCACCGCCGTATGGCGACCACCCTGCTGCCAGTGGCTGATGTCAGCCCCGGATGACAGCGCACCAAACAGTGTGTACATCAACTCTGCACCGCTGATCAGGACTGCTTTTGATTCACCGGCTGCCAGACGGTCAACGAAGTAATTCACCAGCAATTGCGGCGTATTGCCGCCCACATCCGCCTCAAAGGTCTTCGCCTTGATGCCCAGGCGCTGACAGAGGGCATCACTGGCGTGCGGGGGCAGAATTTTCGCCAGATCCGGCACCTGTGCCGCCAGGAACGGCACCGTGGCCACCGTATCGATGGCGTCGCGCAATGCCGGACAGTGCGCATCGTCGAGCGCCGCACGGGATATGCTTTCAAGGGCATCAATCAGGCTGCGTGCAGGGTCCCGGTCCCGCCAGGTGTGCTGCGCCTGGGCAACAAAGATGGGTTGGTCGTCAGTCATGGGCTCTCATCATCGTTTATTCTCGTGAAAGGTGCTCAGGCCGCCACCACAGCCTCGGGCGCAGCCGCGGCAAAAGCCGGTAACTGCGCCAGATGTTCAGTGATGGCGACCAGCCGTGGATACGGCGCCAGATCCTGCTGGAAACGCCGCGCATTGTACATCTGGGGCACCAGGCAGATATCCGCCAGTGTAGGCCGGCTACCGAAACAGTAGTGCTCCCCCGTGACCTGTTGCTCCAGGGCTGTGAAACCGAGCGCGATCCAATGCTGATACCAGGCGAGCTTGGCCTCCTCGTTGAGGCCCACTGAATCGACCAGGTAGCGCTGCACACGCAGGTTATTCAGCGGGTGAATGTCGCAGGCAATGGCCTGCACCATGGACCTCACACGAGCACGCTCAAGCGCCCCTGCTGGCAGCAGGGGCGGCTCCGGAACCGTCTCTTCCAGCCACTCCAGTATCGCAATGGACTGGGTTAGCAGCTGTCCCTCGCCTGTGATCAGCGCGGGCACGAGACCCTGGGGATTACGCTGCAGGTAATCGGCCGCGGACTGCACGTCGCGCATGAGGTCGATGGGCAGTGAGGTGTACTCAAGGCCTTTCAGATTCAGGCCAATGCGCACGCGAAACGCGGCCGAGGAGCGCCAGTAGTCATAGAGCTGCAGGTCTGTCACGCGTGATCTGGCCCGGTCAGGCCAGAACCTCGGCAAGGAAGTCCCGCAATGCCTGCGCGGAGCGACGATCTGCATCTGGACTGTAGACCGCCCCGAAACCCGGGTCATTAGCCGCCGGATTGGTAAAGGCATGCAGGGTGTTGCCGTAGGCATGAATCTGCCAGTCGGCACCGCCCGCAGTCAGCTCCGCCGCGAGCGCCAGCACACTCTCCGGCGGCACCATGGGGTCATCATAGCCATGCAGGCAGAGTACCTTGGCACGGATTGCAGGCGCCGACCCTGTCTCCGGTGCATTGAACAGGCCGTGGAAACTGACCACGCCCCGGACATCAGCACCGCTGCGGGCGAGGTCCAGCACGGTGAGCCCACCGAAGCAGTAGCCCATCGCTGCGAGTCGGCTGGAATCCACTTCGGCCTGCTCACTCATCACGGAGACTGCTTTGTTCACCAGAGCCTGCAACAGGGCCCGATCGCCCAACAGCGGCGCGATGAGCGCCTGACATTGCTCTGCACCCTCCCCGCGCACCCCCTTGCCGAACATATCCAGGGCGAAGCCGACATAACCGGCTTCTGCCAGCGCCACGGCCTTACCCTGCTCAAACTCACTGCGTCCGGCCCAGGTATGCGCCACTGCCACACCTGGTCGCGGCTGGGTGGCGGCGTCATCCCAGGCAAAAAAGCCTTCATAGGTCACCCCTGCGTGGGCGTACTCAATCAAACGCGTTTGTATGGACATGCTTGCTCCTTCACAGAAAAGTCCTAGCCTAGACGATGCCGCCGACTCAGGCCAGTCCCTGCACAACCCGCAGGCAGGGCTGACCGTCGTGTTCCACCAGGCCATGGATCTCGATACCCGACTGGGCGTTATACAGATCGCAGAGGAAAACGGCGATGTCCCGGGAAATACGCTGGCCCGGTACCAGGACGGGGATGCCCGGAGGATAGGGCACCACCTGGTCGGCGCTGACGGCCCCCACCAGCGCCGCATTAGGGCCCTGCCCAGCGCCCTGCAGCGGGAGCCTGTCCGCAGGCGCGAAGTAGGCTTCGCGGGGCAGACAGGCGAAGTCAGTCAGCGACGGCAACCCGGCGGCCCCCCGACGCGTCACGCCGTCAGCGCGCGCACCGGGCGCTTTGCGCGCCAGCGCCTGCAGGGCGTTCAGCAACCGCAACACCTTGCTCTCTGTAGAGCCGAGGGTAACCAGGATACTCAGGGTGTTGTGGGTCACTTTCTCGACCTGGATGCCGTAATCCTCAAACAGGGCCAGCTGTAACTGGCGCGCCGAATATCCGGAGGCCGACACATCCACGCTGAGTTTCAGGGGGTCCAGACGGATGCCATCGTCCCGCAGGCTCTGCGGCAACATGTCTTCAAGCGTCAGGACCCTGAATACGCCCGTGCGGTCAATACCCTCACGCAGTTGACCGGCAATCCGCAAGCAGCCCTGCAAACGGGCGAAGCCCTCAAGGCTCATCTGTTTACGGGCTACGTCAAGGCTGGCGATCATGGCGTATTGCGGACTGGTGGATGTGTGCATATTGAGATTTTCACGGAAGCGATACAGGTCGAAGTCCGGATCTGCGACATGAATCATGCTCGCCTGGGAGAACGCAGAGAGCATCTTGTGCGTGCTTTGCGTGACGTAGTCAGCTGCACAGTCGAGGGCACAGGGATGCAGTTCAGGGTGAAAGCGACCGTGCGCGTACCAGGCTTCATCGACCAACACCTTCATTCCCGCTGCGTGTGCATGTCGAATCAGCGGCGCAAGATTGTAGCGAAACCCGTCATAGGTGCAGCTGGTCAGCACTAGAAGGCGCGCATCCGGGTGCGCGTCAATCGCCCCTAACACCACCTCCTGTGGTACCGGCCCGTAGAATCCGAAGCGGGTATTCATGGAGGCTGCGAGATACACCGGTTCAACACCGAACAGCACCACGGCGTGGTGCACCGATTTATGACAGGCCTGATCCAGAATGACCTTCCCGCCGGCGCCGACAAGCTGCTGCAAAATCACCTTGTTCGCCGTGGAGGTGCCGTTGGTCACAAAAAAGGTGTGCCGGGCGCCGAAGGCCTCGGCCGCCAGCGCCTGTGCTTCCTGTATTACGCTGTGCGGCTCCAGCAGGGAGTCCAGCGTCTGCACCGATACCGACAGGTCGGTGTTGAAGATGTGCTCACCCATCAGTTCATAAAAATCAGCCACCCAGGGGCTGTCTCGCAGGCTGTCACCCCCGGAATGACCAGGCGTATGCCAGGCATCCTTGGCGCTGTACACGTAGTCACGCAGGGTGTCGGCGAAGGGCGTACGTGCACGGCGCTGCAGCGCAGACACGACCTGCCGAAACAGATGCGCCGGTTTGGTGTCCTCACGGTGCAGCAGTTCCACAGCAAGCGTTTCAGGGTGTGCGTCGCCCGCGGGCATCAGGAAAATATCCACTTCGGGACGCCGCGCGGCAAGTGCCGGCAAGACAGTCGCGCTATCGGGCAGCGTCGTCGCATCCACCACCAGGGTCTGCAGCAGCCCGTCGTCCTGCGCAAGTCGCAGGGCATCCGCGCCGGACGCCACGGCAAGAAACTGGAAATCACAGCGCGGGGGACGCCGCTCGAGGGCAGCGCATGCGGTCAATTGGGCTACCCAGCGGGCCGCAAACGCGTCATCACCGCTGACAATGGCAACGTGAACCTGGGGTTCTCGCATGACGCCCTACCTGTAGTGAGTGTTCAGCCCGGAGCCTTCTGGTAGGCCGCGGGATCGAGCCTGCGCATCTCAGCTTCAATCCAGCGCTCTACCTCATCCATCAGCTCGCCTGGGTCACGGTCCAACGCTGAGACGGGAGTGCCAATCGACACGTCAATCACACCCGGTATAAACGAAAAAGTGCGCCGCGGCCAGCAGCGCCCGGAGGTCACCGCAATGGGGATGACGCTCGCACCGGTGGCCACCGCAAGGCGCGTAGCGCCACTCTTGTATTGCCCCTTGCTGCCACGGGCCGTGCGGGTGCCTTCCGGAAACATGATGACCCACTTGCCCCGGTCCATCAGCTCCCTGCCCTGCGCTGCCACCCTGCTCCACGCTTCGGACCGTTTGCTGCGATCAATATGCACCATCTTCAAACGGGCGAGGCACCAGCCAAAAACGGGGATATAAAGCAGCTCCTTTTTGAATACGTAGGCCAGCGGGTGCGGCGTCATGCTGGGAAAAAAGAAGGTTTCCCAGGTCGACTGGTGCTTGGGGCAGAGCACGATCCGACGCATGTCATCTGCTGCAGGCAGGTTTTCGATGCCATGGATGCGGTACTGCACACCGGCAACAATTCGTGCCACCTCGATCACGCCGCGCAGCCAGGGCACGGCGAACCACCACCAGAGCCGGGTGTCATTCACAAACACTGACATGACCACCAGCGCCAATCCGCAGGGGATCACCGTGACCACCATCCACAGGAATACCAGCAGGGAGCGCAGTGCGTTCACAGCTCGCCGCCCTCCGCAACAGGTACGCCCGCGCTGGCCAGAAATTCCGCAACATTGGCGAAGGCCTCCTCGGCCTCTTCCAGTTCGGGGGTAAACATCTGCCACACGTGGACCATATGCGGCCAGGTTTGCAGCACGACCAGCGAACCGGCTTCTTCGGCGCGCGCCGCATAGCGACGGGAGTCATCCAGCAGCATTTCCTGTTCGCTGACCTGTAGCAGGGTCGGCGGCAGTCCGGCCAGATTTCCGCGCAGCGGAGACACGTCCGGGTGTGAGGGCGGCAGGCGATTGGTAAACCAGGTGCCCCATAGCAACAGCAGAGCAGGAACTTTCGCCATCCAACTGAACATGGGGCCGAGCATGGGATCGGTGGCGAGATTGCTGCGTAAACTGCCGCTGCTCATCGTCACGTCCGTGGAGGGCGAGAAGCCAATCGCGGCATCAGCCTGACGCAGGCCCTCGTCGCGAATCCACGCAATCAGACCCAGGGTAAGGCTGCCACCGGCGGAATCACCACCCACCATCGCGTAATCCAGCGGCGCGGGACCGTCGGGGCCATTGTCCACCAGCCAGCGCCAGGCATTGCGGCAATCGTTGATACCGTCGATGCGCCTGTGCTCAGGGAGCAATCGATAGTCCAGGGAGAACACCGCTGCCCCGGTCAGCCGCGCCAGCCGATCGGTGATTGCGCGGTGACTCAGGGGACTGCCAGCAATCCAGGCACCGCCATGAATGTACAAAAAGCGACGCCTGGCATCGAAACCCGGCGCCAGGACCCACTCGCCTTTAACACCCGGCTCGTCAACGGGCACAAAACGGGACGCAAACTGCCTGCCCTCGCTGAGCCCATCCATAATGCGACGCATGTGCAACAGACGATCGCGCCCACGCATCGACTGCCCTGTCGGCAACATCTCGCGCAACCGCTGCAATACCTCCGCGTGCCCCGCGCTGGGTGGTATCGTCGGTGCCGGCAGCTGCGTACCGTCAAAGCGGGAGAGGTCCGCTCCGCGCAGGTAAAGCAGGCTGAATATAACGAGTGCCAGAACGACAACAACAAACCAGACCATGCGAGTTCCCCGGGGCTGTGAGGGCTGCATTAAACCAGAAGGCCGGTAGGCTGCACAACGCGAGGCGGCAGCGGAATTGGCGTGGCAAACAGTCCGGGCGAGAATTTGCCTCAGTGTCCCCGACCAGTATACTGGCGAAGCCAGCCATCGCAGCAGGAGCGCAATGAGCAGACAGCAGCCCGCCCAGTCAGGCATCGCGGAGAATACAGGTTCGTCGGGAACAGCCCATGGCGCGCCCACTGACCAGGCTGTGGGCGCCGGGCTTCTCATTGGTCTCGGTGCACTGACACTGGCCGCGGTACTGATAGGGCTGCTCCTGCCGTACTGGGGATCCCCGCCAGCACCGCGGGCCAACGACACACCACCGGTCGAGGCCTTCAATGGGCGCGCGTTCAGCCCCACACGCGCCGAGTCCTCACAGATTGAGGGCACTGCGCAGGTCATTCGCACCATGCTGGGCAATGAAGCCGTCTTCAGCATCACAACGCGCGTGCCACTGCAACAATACCCGTTCATCCGTTTGGACCTGACCGGCGGTGCCTCCCTGCGGTACTTCCTGTTCTGGCGAACTGCGGAACAACCAGAGCAACAGTTTTTTGCACCGCTGGCGGGTGCCGGGCGTGGCGTATCCTGGCACGCCTTCCCCGACCCCGCACTCTGGAATGGCACGGCAACCACGGTGGCGATTGGTGCGTTTGGCAATCCTGCAGGTGCACCCATCACATTGCGCAGCCTCGGTTTCCATGGCGATTCCCGACGGGCCCGGTTCGCCTCCGCGTGGACGCTCTGGCATGCGGGCGGTAGCTGGCCGGCATCCGGCATCAATCGCTACATGGGGACACCCCTGCAGGCCGGAGCTGTTTTCCCCGTCGCGTGGATTGGGCTGTGGGCTTTCCTTGGGACAAGCATGGCTGTGCTCTGGGTATTGTGGCGCCGCGTCGGCAGACGCACCGCAATCACCGCGGCGCTGCTGACGATATTCCTGCCGTGGCTGCTTCTCGACCGGCTGTGGCAGGCACAGCTGCAGCGTCAGGTGACGTTGACGGACGCCGCGTTCGGCGACAGAACGCAGGCCGAAAAACACGCCGCAGAAGCGGACGCTGACCTGCAGGACTATGCGACGCGCATCCGCGGGATGCTGGCGACCCCGGATGCCCGCGTGGTCCTGCTGCATGCCTCGGAGGGACACAATCACGATCGCCTGCGCCTGCAGTTCCACCTGCTCCCCGCCAACGTGTACAACTACGGATCCAGGCTGCTCGCGCCGGGAGAGATGCGCAGAGGTGACTACGTACTGACGCTGGGTGCCCTGCCGGGCTTCCAGTACTCACCGCGCGAGCAGCTGCTGAGCGACGGTCGTCATGTCTACCGGGCAAGACGCATCGATGCACATCCACTGGGCAACCTCTATCTCATCTCCGGGTATGCGGGGACCGCCTCAACACCATGACTGCTGAAGTCCATCTACCATCGCTGGCCATTGCCCTGCTGCTTCCCTGGCTCGCCGGCGCTGTTACCGTCCGCAGGATTGTCGGGCCTGCCCCGGCCACGCTGCTTCTGGGGCACGGCTTCATGCTCGGGCAACTGCTGGTTATCCTGCTCGCACTGGCGTGGAACCGTGCCGGATTGACATTTGCGTTCACGCCGATGGCGCTCACACTGGCAGGCTTCAGCGCGTTACTTGCGCTGAACCAGGGCTGGAAAAGCGTTTCTCGCAGGCGTGGTCTCGCCCTCGGCTGGCGAGACGCTCTATGGCTGGTCCCGCTCGCTCTGTTCCTTGCGGAGCGTGGCGTCACGCTGACACAGGAAGTCCTGCTGCGGCCCCTCTTCGCCTGGGATGCCTGGATGAACTGGGTGCCGCGGGCCGTAGTCTGGTTTCATCACGGCGCAATGACACCCTTTGTATTGCCCGAGGCCTGGCTCGCCGCGAGCTCGGATACGACGCCCTACACCCTCGGCAACCCGCGGGCAAACCTGTATCCGCCAGGCATTCCACTCCTGGTTCTCTGGCAGATGCTTGCGGCGGGCACGCACGACAGCACCCTGCTCTACCTGCCCTGGCTGCTACTGCCTGCCGCGCTGGCCCTTGCGCTGTGGGGGCATTTGCGCCAGCACCGTGTACCGAGGCCACTCTGCGCCCTGGCCGTGTTTGCGTTGCTGAGCCAGCCCCTCGCCAATACACACGTCGCCCTCCCCGGCTATGCCGATCTCTGGCTCGGTGTGGCGTTTGCGCTCGGTGCGATGGCGTTGGCGGAATGGCACAGGAGCAACCATTGGTGCTGGGGGCTCCTCGCCGCGGCACTGGCCCTCTGCTGTGCAGTGTTCAAGGTGCCTGGCCTGGGCTTCGCTGGACTGATTATGGTCGGAGTGGGTGTTCTGGCCTGGCGGCCGCCCGTGCGCTGGATTGCCCGCGCGGTCCTCGCTGCGCTGGCGCTACTGATGATCGGTCTTCTTATGGGCCTACACCCCGTTTCGGCGCAGTTCCTCGCGGAAAACCTGGCAATACCCCTCCCTGAGCCACTGCCGACGCTGCGCATCGCGCCGGCTCCTCTACTGCCTTTGCTCTGGGACAATATGTTCCTGTACGGCAACTGGCACCTTTTCTGGCTGCTGTTGGCCGGGAGTTTTGCCGCGACTATTTTCACCCGCCATGCCGACGCACTGCGCAACATTGCCTGTCTGATGTTTGTGGGTGGTCTGGGGCTCTTGCTGGCCGTTTTCGGTCTGACCCACTACTTCAACCAGGTCGCGAATGGTGTGACGTTTGATCGCTCAATGCTCTATGTGGTGCCACTCGGCACCTACGTGGCGTTTGCCCTGTTGGCGGACCTGTGGGGTGTTCAGCAACACGCCGGGCACCGGGAATGACCCCAACGAACGACATACGCCTTGCGCGTTTTGCCCCACTGCTGGATGCCATTGCCCTGACCTCTGCGGGCGCTCTCAGCTGGTATTTACGCTTCGGGTCCGCGCCGGTGGAGGACCACTACCCGGTTGCCCTGCTTCTCGGCTTTCTCATGGCCCTGGTTTTGCTGCCTTTGGCGGGCGCCTACCGGAGACCGCGCTGGTCGCACCCGGTCTCCGGACTGCTTGCCACCGCGCCAGGCATCCTGCTGTTGTACAGCGGATTACTCCTCGTTGCCTCACTGACCAAAACGACCGCCGACTTCTCCCGCATCTGGATGGTCGGGTGGGGCCTTTTAGGCATTGTGGCCATGGCCTGCTGGCGCCTGCTCCTGGATCCCGTCCTCCGGCAGGGTGCACGAAAGATAGCCATGCTGGGCACAGGTCACCTGGCCTGCTCCACAGTTCGCCACCTGCAGGCGAACAGTAAACACAATTGCGTGACGGGCATGTTCAGGCTTCCCGGAGAAAACCCCGCGCCCGCAGACAGCCTGCCAGCAGCGCTACTTGGTGAACTGGATGATCTGGATCCGATGCTGATAAGTGGCAACCATGGCATTGATGAAATATGGCTGGCCCCGGATGCGACGCATGCCATCGACGATGCCGCGTTGCTCACGCGAATTCAGCAAATTAGCCTGCCGGTGCATTACGTGCCGGATCTGACCTTACTGCGGATCTTGCGACATCGGGTCAACGACATCGACGGTGTGACACTCATTGAACTCAACGCAACGGCACTGGACGGTCCCGAGGCCATACTGAAGCGCATAATGGACTACACCCTGGCGGCAATGGCCCTGCTCATTCTGTCTCCGCTGCTAGTGTTGCTCGCGATCCTCATCCGGCTTGAATCTCCCGGCCCCGCCCTCTTTGTTCAGGCCCGCCATGGGGGTGGTGGGCGCATTATTCAGGTATTCAAGTTCCGCACAATGCGTGAGGGGGCGTGCCCTGAACGGCAGGCGAGGCGAGATGATCCCCGCATTACACGTCTCGGTGCTTTTCTTCGACGCAGCAGCCTGGATGAGTTGCCGCAGCTCTTCAATGTGCTGCGAGGCGACATGTCCCTGGTCGGTCCGAGGCCACATCCCCTGGCGCTGAACGAACAGTTTGGGCAACAGCTCGACACCTACATGCAGCGCCACCGGGTTAAACCCGGCATCACCGGCTGGGCGCAGATCAACGGATTTCGTGGAGAAACAGACACGCTGGAGAAAATGCAAAGCAGGCTGGAATACGACATCTACTACATCGAGAACTGGTCGCTTTGGCTGGACATAAAAATCCTGGCCAAAACCGCTCTCATGGGCTGGACCGGGCATAATGCCTACTGAAACTAGACGTATCGCGCGTCACCACTGCCTGACGATTGCCCGCCTCTGTAGCCACCTGTTGCGAACCCGTCATGACGCACAACACTAAGACCGAAACCGGTGAACTGGCAGGCAGGGAGATGCAGGCCTTCGCAGGTTGCGCAGTACGGCCCTGCAGCCTTCCAAAGCTGTTTGAGCACATGCAAGCCATGTTGGGGAGTGGTACCACCGGGGAAATCATCGGGCACCACAATCTGCACAGTCTGTATCTGGCGAACACTGACCCCGTTGTGCGTACGTTCTACGAGCAATGCCGCGACTGCTACATTGACGGCGTGGGCGTGTTGTGGCTTTTTCATCTGGCGGGAGTCCGGGAGCGCAAGGCTCAGCGCTTCTCCCTGATGGATTGCCTACCCGAGCTATTGACGCTGGCCGAACGCGCGTCACTGCGACTGTTCTATTTCGGCGGGTCCGCAACCAGTGTCGAGCGCGCGCGCAAGTGGATTAAGGGCCAGTGGCCAGAGCTTCACATCCAATTGCTCAATGGCTACATTGCCGACAGCGCTGAGGTCTTGGCAGAGATCAATGCCTTCGCACCCGACCTGTTGTTCGTTGGCCTGGGAATGCCCAAACAGGAATCCTGGATACTGCAACACCGCACACAGCTTAAAGCCGGGATCATTCTGCAGGCGGGTGGCACGCTGGATTACTACAGCGGTGAACAGGCGCAACCGCCCGCCTCCTGGTCACAGCGAGGTTTCGGCTGGCTTTATCGCCTGTTGCACGATCCACGGCGACTCTGGAAGCGCTACCTGCTCACTCCCTGGAGGTTGCTACCCGCGGTTTGGAGGCTTCGCCGAGGCTTGTCTGAAGAGCGCAGACGACAAACCCGAGAGACCACGAAACCGGGTTAGGAGGACGTCATCACAACGCATCAAAGCCAGGGCGTAATTCACTGCCAGGCGACGTCTACGCCTGCCGCACAGCGGCCTGCTTCGCCCGGCCGCTTCTCTGAGCACGTCCTCGACCCGCGGGCGCAACTCTACGCGCATCGCAGCCTGGGACATTCTCAGGAACTGGCGTATGCGGGCAACCTGAAGATACCTGCGAGCACCTGCGCTCAGGCAGGCATAGGCATTGGCACCGTGAATCCGATAATAGAAGCCCGGCGTGGCGCTATAGTGCTTTTGCGCACCGAGCAATGAGCACAGACGCACGATAATACCATCTGCGGAGTTACGGGTAGCCGCATGGCTGGTTGTGCTGATCGCAAAAAAGCGGACAGCCCATCGCGGAATAACCACCCGGTCCGAGAGGCGCTCCCGGTGCTCCAGCAAGGTATCCCGCAGCGCACGACGCAAGGCGAGGCCAGAGGTCGGTGAACCCAGGAACTCACCACCCGCCCAGGTACTCCAGCGACTTGACCCGGTCAACCCCGGGGGAACTTCGATACGTGCAAGCATCGCTTTCGTTGCCCGCACGGCCTCCTCCGCTTCACCGCCGGGGGATGCTGCACAAAAGAAAAAGTCGGCGTCGGGATTCTGCTCGGCATGTCGCCGAAGTCTCGCCAGATAGCCGGGAAGGAAATAGTCATCGCTGTCCAGCAAGGCGCACAGGTCGCCGTGCGCCATGGAGAGCCCTTCCAGCACGGCGCTCAACTGCCCCCGGTTGGCCTGCCGGAGAACACGTACGTGCTGTTGCGCCGCATAGCTGGCGAGTATCTCCGCCGACCCATCCCCGGAGCCATCATCGACGACTATCAGTTCGTCCTGCGGAGCGAGTTGGGCAAGTACCGAGTCGAGTGCCTGTGGCAAGTACTGCGCGTAATTATAGTTGTTTACGACGACAGAAACGCTCAAACCCGAAGACGCCTCAGCGTGCGCGCGTTCCTGAGCTGGATTCATGCGAGATCGCCATGATGCCTGAAGTAGTCGATCGTGCGCTCGAGCCCATCAGCAAGGGGTACTGCAGGCTCCCAGCCAAGCAATTGTCTCGCCAGATCAATGTCAGGCTGGCGCTGGCGAGGGTCGTCCTGGGGCAGCGGTTCCTGCAACAAGGGCGACTGCGAGCGCGTCTGCGCGAGCACCTGTTCCGCCAGCTCCCGAATCGTAAACTCCACAGGGTTACCGAGGTTTACCGGCCCGGTGACCTCATCAGGTGTATTCATGAGCCTGATCAGTCCCTCTATGAGGTCGTCCACGTAGCAGAAAGATCGCGTCTGCTGGCCATCCCCATACAACGTGATCGGCGCTCCGCGCAAAGCCTGCACAATAAAATTGGAAACCACACGGCCATCATTGGGGTGCATTCGCGGTCCGTAGGTATTGAAAATGCGCGCCACCTTGATACGCAGCCCGTGCTGACGGAAATAATCGAAGAACAGTGTCTCCGCACAACGCTTGCCTTCGTCATAGCAGGCGCGTGGTCCCACGGGGTTTACCCTGCCCCAGTAATCCTCCTGCTGCGGATGCACCTCCGGATCTCCATACACTTCACTGGTCGATGCCTGCAGGATACTTGCGTTCACTCGCTTCGCCAGTCCCAGCATGTTGATCGCGCCATGCACACTGGTTTTGGTGGTCTGTACAGGATCCAGTTGATAGTGAATGGGAGACGCCGGACAGGCCAGATTGTAGATCTGGTCTACTTCGACGTAGAGTGGAAATGTCACGTCGTGACGCAGCAATTCAAAACGGGGATTTCCCAGCAGGTGCAGGACGTTGTCGCGGCTGCCGGTGAAGAAATTATCTACGCAAAGAACATCGTGACCATCCACGAGAAGTCGCTCACACAGATGACTGCCCAGAAAACCTGCTCCACCGGTAACCAGAACACGGGGGCGTGATGAAGAACGCATGATGGAGGCTCCGTTGCACAATAGGTGTCGGAAGGACAGCGCGGGGACACCAATCGCCGAACAAAACCACAGGGTACACAATCGAGGTTTTAGTGGCCAGTTTGTTCAGGGGAATCGGGAGAAGGCTGTCTTCCGGGGCCGTTGGAAGCCTGCCGGTTCCCGGAATAAACTGTTACCTATGTGACCGGAATGCACCCGGGGTTGGTGGCAGGGGCAGAAGGACTCGAACCCTCGACCTACGGCTTAGAAGGCGGTTTTTTACCCCTTACGCATCAATAGCTTAGATATTTTTCTCTATATATTTCAATCGCTTAAGTTTTTTAATGTTTGTTACTATTTGCCAGTGTTATACTTCCTTGCACTTACATTGCACTTACGAGGTGCGATATGGCTGCAACCCTAACCGAAAAGACCATACCGAACCTGGCCCCCAAAACCTCAGCCTATGAGGTACGAGACAACGGGGGCAAATCCTCCGTTAAGGGTCTACTCGTTCGAGTGCAACCGAGTGGCCGCAAGACCTTCTATGTCGAGATTAGCCGAGGCAAGCGAGAGCGCATAGGAGATGCCAGCCAGCTAACCCTGGCGTTCGCTCGCGAGCGCGCAAAAGAGATCACGGGCATGGCCGCAGGCGGGCATGACTTCCAGGCTGAGCGCAGACAGAAGAAGGTGCTGAAGGATTCCACCCTGCGCAGCTATCTGGAAGGCCCGTTTAAGGTTCACGCTCAAGCCAACATCGCCAGCCACAAGGACATGCTCGCCCGGATCGGCAAGGTCTTCGACCACATCCTCGACAAGCCCATGACGGATATCTCAGAGCTGGACATGGCGAAGTGGCGGCGGGAGCGCAGCAAGGTCTCTCTTGAGACCCAGCGCCGGGAACTGAGCTACCTTAAGGCCGTGCTCAACCACGCAGTCAACAACAAGATGATCCCCGGCCACCAGTTGGGGCAGGTCCGGGTCAAGGGCACGCTCAAGCAAAACGAGGGCGAGGCCAAGGTGCGGTTCCTATCCGATGCTGAGGAAAAGCGGCTGCGTTCTGCCCTGGATACCAGAGAGCAGGAATTGCGCGATGCCAGAGACCGTATGCGGGCATGGCAACGAGAGCGAGGGAAGGCGCTCTCCCCTGCCATTCCAGCCGACCACTATGCAGATCACCTCAAACCCTTGACGCTAGTGGCACTGAATACAGGGCTGCGACGTGGAGACCTGTTTAGCTTGAGGTGGGACCACGTGGATCTGGAGCGCAGACAAATTCGCAAGATAATCGGCAAAACCTCACACGCCCGCCGCAAGGCAGGGAAAAAGTTAGAGCCTGCTGTACTGCCACTGTCTGCGGAGGCCCACAAGGTGCTGAAACAGTGCTACAAACAACGCGGCGACTCTGCCTATGTGTTCCCCTCTCCTATCTCCAACGGCCCGCTAACGGACGTTAAGAAGGGCTTCGAGGCTGTTCTTAATGACGCGAACATTAAGGGCTTTCGGTTCCATGACTTGCGGCATACCTTCGCTTCGCGGCTGGTCACGGCAGGCGTGGACATCAACACCGTCCGGGAGCTGATGACGCACTCCGACATCAAGATGACCCTCGTATACGCTCACTTGAGCACAGACCACAAAGCTGCCGCGCTGGATCGCGCATTCGGAGGTCAGTCATGACGGATGGAAAAAAGAGGTACCGTGTCCGATATGGGTTTGAAGATGAAGGATCAGAAACCGCGTCCTTAAAAGCAATCGCTCGCCAACTGTTAGATCAGGCTGTAGCAATGCGCAACAGCCCCAATGATGACTTAAAGCGCAAGGGTGGAGAGATTTTAGATCGGATAGCTGACGCGATGGTCACAGCTGAGGAAAGTAGGCTTAGAAACCTCTTCACGGCTTTACGCCCTCGACCGGGAGGCGAATCTGAGGTCAAAAAGCGCATCCAAAACCGCATGCGCTATTCAAAGCGTGAGGGCGCAACTTTCCACGAGTTTCTTCAAGGATGGCTCAACCAGCCATTTGACAACTTAGTCCTATCCCGCAAGGGAACCGCAAAGAAGGTTGCTCAGCAACACTATGTGGTTTTCGACGAAGACACCTGTGAAGAGCACGCTTTCAAGCACTCCACATTCCAAAAAACCTATTGGCCAAACTGCGATAAGTAGAAAGTTCGTTCGCAGCTAACACGGTTAGCTGCACTCCCCCATTTAGATTTACCCCGTAAACAGAAACAACCTTTTACGGGGGTCACACAATGTCAAAAACCAATGCCAACCACTCGCTGCCCGAGGTGGAGAAGCAAGCATTCTCCATTGAAGAATGGCGCGCTCGCTGGGGATTCGGTCGCAATTTCACTTATGACCTGATCGCCTCCGGGAAGCTGAAGAGTACCAAGCTTGGGCGCAAGCGAATCATCACCGCTCGCCAAGACCGTGAGTTCGCCGACGCAATTGAAGCGGAGGCCAAGCAATGAACGTTGAAGCCCCCTCATCCGCATCAAGCGACCGGCAAGAAGCCCCTTCCAGCGCGCTAGATTCAACGATCAGCACCCGACCCGAATACAACCCCGTAGTGCGGAACATTGGCAATTCTAAGTCGCTAAGAGGCGCTTTAGACGCCATGTGTGCGCATTGCATGGGCTGCACTGCGGATCACATAGAACCCGGCTTTCGTGAATCAATCCGCGATTGCAGTGCGCCCGCCTGCCCCTTGTGGCAGTTCCGACCCTATCAGCGGAGCGCGTAACCATGAAGAAGACAATTTTACTTCCCAGCATCGCGCCCGGAATTACTCGCAGCGTCACCGTTGAGCGCGGGCAATACACCTGCCGAATTTTGGTTGATGACGTGGAAGTTCTGAGCCGGATTAAGGGCAGGCCCTGGACCATCGCATTCGACCTAGATGACCTCACGATGGTTGCAGATGCCTGTAGGGGCGCACTCAGACTTTCACGCAAGGCATAAAAAAACGCCAGTTTGCGGCTGGCGTTCAGTGAATTGTCCTAAACGGGAGGACACGCGCATGGTAACACAATCAGACATTCAGTCGGCAGTAGAGGCGGCAAAGGGGGAAACAAAAAGCAGGCAGGCCCATCGACTGGCCGATTATTTAGTCGTGAATGACTCCGCGCTTACTGGCGACATCGCCCGCGACTGTGCAATCGGCAACATATCTGCCGCTGCGAACTTCATACGCCCAGCACTACAAAAGCGCGGTTACACCATCATCGCCAATATGCCAGATAGACCAATCCGCAACAGGTTTGGCGAGCCTTCAATGTCGCACGAATGGCGACTGGTGCGGATTCGCTAATGGCAAAGGGAAAGACATCACTGCCTTTCGACAAGCGCGGCGGAGTTGTGGCCATACAACGGCGGCTGTTGAAGTCACCGGCCTATCTGGGGCTGTCAGTGCAAGCGAAGGTGCTGCTCCTGCAAATGCAGGTGCATTGGCGTCCTGATGTGCCTGTAGGCTTCGGCGTCCGCGAGGCGGAGGCAACAGTCCCATGTTCACGAAAGACTGCCATGAATGCGTTTAATGAACTCCGTGAAGCCGGTTTCATCAAGCTGGTGGACGACAGCCTGTTCTGCTCGCGCGCCAAATCCAGAACCCGTACATGGCGTTTGACCTGGCTCCCGTGGGCCTACAAAGCACCGAGCAACGAGTGGGAGCAAGCCAACCATGAAGCCTGAAGTTTCGATTTCTAACGGTGGAAAAACGATACCGCTAGACCCCTTACAGGTGTCGTTTTTACACCATATGACCCGATTTCAGGCGCTACAGGTGTCGTTTTTGACACCGCTGGCCCCTGTTTTGAGCATCTACAGGTGTCGTTTTTACACCACTCCTACATTACCACCACCTATGTACCTTCAAATCCCTTTAAACCCGCCTCAGAACAGAGCGCGGGTCACCGAGGTCGCGGAGCATGTAACCAAGCGGAAGGAGTTGTGGGAGGCGAGGGAGCGGCAAAGAGTATCGGCGCAAGTTGAGCCGAAACTAAGCGTCCGAGGCCGAGATGGTGAGGGAAGACCCGAAGGCTTCGCAACCGAGACAGCCAAGGCCAGCAAATCGGCGATAGTGTCGAAGACATGGGCGCATAGCACCAGGCACGGGGGGTCCCTGTCGATTCGCGAGGCAATGATGCGTAAACCGCGACCAAAGTTAATTTCTCGTATCCACAATTCAGGTCATGGATACATGGGGGGGGTGGTCGCAGAAGAGAGAACGTGAATCCGGACACCGCGCCCGGAGAATCGTTTCTATTAACTTGTAGTTTTTTAAGGTGACCGTATGCAAACAACCTGCCCGAACTGTGGGTATACACAACGCGCCAGCATGGACGATGCCGCCCCGGAACGCATTGAACACGCCAAACAGATCGCCAGCGAGCACGGCATTGAAATCTGGCCGGGTAACTTCGTCCGTGAGACTGACGCGGCTGCATTGCTTGGGCTGACTGCGAGCGCACTGCGCAAACAGGTGACCGAGGGCCGCAATGAGGTGGATTTTATCCAGCGCGGCAACAGGCGTCCTACTCCCTGGAGCAAATCGCCAATTTTGTTTAAAAACTTTTGCGCACTTCGGGGAATTCCGTGAATACGGGGAATTCGTGGCACGAGAAACTCTGACCCCGTTGATACGATGATAGTAGATACAGGACATTTTTATCATGGCACACAGCGACGTTCAGGCACTTGAAAGAGACATGGCCCTTTTGGTGGCCAAGCACAGCAATATCTATGGCTACGAGTTCCAGCGTGCTGCGAACAACGTGGCGGCGGCTTACTACGAACCGGGGGAGCTTGATCCCTTGCTCACCGAGTCCGATCTGATGCGGCTGTTTGCAGAACGGCTTGCGCCCCACTTAGAACGAGGCAAGAAATGAATATTTCCGAACACATTGCGGACATGCTCTACAACAAGGACTTGCGCGTAGAGCGTCGAAATCAGATCACGCGGATCGCCGCCAGCGAAGGCCGCACGCTGGCCGAGGTTGAGCAATCCGAATTTGACGAGCTGCAAGGCGAGATTGTGCAGCTCGATTCAGATATTTCACGCTACAAGCAACTTGAGACTGAGCAGATGAGAACAGCAACCCCGATCAAAGGTGCCCCCGCCATTCTGAAACACCGTTCACGCGATGAGGATTTTCAGGGGCAGAATTTCACGCGCATGGTGATCGCCAAGGCACTTGGTAACCTGCATCAACGCTCCCCCGTGGCGATTGCCAACGAGCGCTGGGGCAAGTCATCCCCCCGCGTGGTTGAGGTCATCAAGGCCGATGTAACAGGTGGCGGTTCAGGCGCTGGTGAGTGGGGTAACGAGCTTGTTTCCCGCGATACCTGGATGGGAGACTTTCAAGAGTATCTGTACGGCAAGACCATCTACAACCAGTTGCCGCTGCGCGAGGTGCCCGCCAACATCACCATCAAGGGGCAGGACGGTGCAGCAACCGGCTATTGGGTAGGCGAGTCCAAAGCAATTCCGGTTACCTCCGCAGACTTCAATGATGTGACCCTGACCCCGCTGAAGGTCGCCACAATCGCTGTGGCGTCGAATGAGTGGCTGCGCGACAGTAGCCCTTCAGCCGAAATGCTGGTGCGTGACGCGCTGGTAGAGGCTGCACGGCAGCGTATCGACTCCACGTTTATCAGTGCCCTGGCTGCGGTGCCTGGGGTTAGTCCTGCCGGTATCCTGTACAACATTCCCGCGACTACTTCCGCAGGTACGGACGGGGATGCCGTGGCCAATGATTTCAAGGAAATGATGTATCGGTTCACGACCGCACGCAATTCAGGCGGACAATGGGTCATCATGAACCCTGCCCTGGCCACTGGGCTTTCCATGCTGCGCAACGCCCTCGACCAGTACGAGTTCCCGGATATTTCGGAGGACGGTGGAACGATATTCAAGAAGCCTGTTGTGACCGGCGACAACGTGAACGCCAATCACGTCATCATGTTGAAGCCCTCGGACATTTACCGTATCGGCATGGGCACGATGGAAGTATCAATGTCCCAGCAAGCCACAATTGAAATGGACAGCGCGCCGGGTGCCGACACCGACACCCCTACCGCGCCGACTGGTAAGACTGTGAGCATGTTCCAGACTGAATCGACCGCCTTTAAGGTTGTGCAGTCCATTAACTTCGCCCGCCGCAGAGAGTCGGCTGTGGCGTGGATCAATGACGCTGACTATGGCGGCGCAATCTCCACCTAAGGGGGCATCTCGTGAAGTTGTGGCCCTTTGGCTCAAAGCAGGTACAAAAAGGCGGTGAGACTGTGAATGATCGTGCCTGGACGCGAATCTTTGATTTTCGTCCGGGTGCGTGGCAGTCAGACGCGGCTTACCAGAGCACTGAAAGTGTACTCAGCCAGTCGGCTACCTTTGCGTGTGTTTCCCTGATTTCCGGCGACATTGCCAAGCTGCGCCCCACGGTGCAGGAAAAGACAGGCGGGATCTGGCGCGAGGCACAAAATCAGGCGGCTGAAGTGCTGCGCAAGCCCAATGGCTACCAGAATCATATCCGATTCAAACAGCACTGGATCGAATCGAAGTTGATTCACGGCAACACCTACGCCCTGAAGGTGCGCAGCGCTGGCCGGGTGACTGGCCTGCACGTCCTTGACCCTTTGCGGGTGACTCCGCTGGTGTCAGATAGCGGTGACGTGTTCTACAAGCTATCGCAACAGCGACTTGCTGGCGTGGACACGTCTGAGCTAACAGTCCCGGCCCGCGAGATAATCCATGACCGCTGGAACTGCATTTACCATCCGCTGATTGGCTTGCCGCCCATCTATGCCAGCGCCGTGCCCTCGCGTATTGGCCTGACCATTCAGGAGAATGCCAAAGGGTTTTTTGCGAACGCTTCAAGCCCTGGTGGGATACTGGCCGCACCCGGTTCAATCTCAGATCAGACTGCAATCAGGCTGAAGGAATACTGGGAGGGCAACTTTACCGGTGAAAGGTCTGGCCGCATTGCAGTCGTGGGCGATGGGCTGAAGTATGAGCCAATGCGCATGTCGAACGTGGACAGCCAACTTTTGGAGCATCTCAAGTGGTCGGCTGAAACCGTGTGCTCAACGTTCCACGTTCCCGGTTATATGGTGGGCGTGGGCCCGATGCCGACCCACAACAACATCGAAGCCCTGCACTCAATGTACTACAGCCAGTGCCTGCAAATCCTAATCGAAGACATGGAAACCAGCCTCGACGAAGGGCTTATGGTGCCCCAGGGTAAGCGCGTTCAACTTGATCTGGATGGGCTACTGCGCATGGATAGCGCGACTCAAATGGAAAGTCTCGCGAGGGCTGTAGGGGCTGGCATTCTGGCCCCGGATGAGGCCCGAGCCAAGCTAGGGTTCGACAAGGTGCCTGGAGGCAAGTACCCCTATCTCCAGCAACAGAACTACAGTCTCGAAGCGCTTTCAAAGCGTGATGGTTCCATTGGAACGCTCAACCCAACCTGACGATCGCTTCAACTGAAGTGGGAAAAGGGCGAAATCGATAGCAATACTAATCTTCGACAAACCTAACAATGAGCGGTGTACGGTAAGCCTCCACCCACTCCTCATTCTGAAGGAATTCAACCACAAAAAACTGATAGTGATCCCCGACACGAAAACACAGCGGAACAGTCTCTAAATCATGAATTATGCGATTTGAAATCGATGTTTTTAAATCTACCTCGACATCAATATCTGAGTTAAAGGTTTGTCCATCGTCGGAAACAATGCGTATTCTTGCCTTAGCTTCCTCAGGGTCTTTGAGTTGAGATCTAGAGAATTGCGTAATTATTGAAGCTTTTACTTGGGACAGAATCCAATCGCCTTCTTTCGGAATTTTTTCTCCATTTGCGTCGCTCTGAGATTTCAGAACCGAAATTGATGTTCTCACGTTTTCAATGATGTCAAAAATCGAAACTCTGTTCGAGCGCTGATCAATAGCGAGGCCATGACATAAACAGGAATAAACAACACTAGCCATGATTAAAGTGCCACTTCAAATTGCGTGGTTGTAACGGTGCTTCTGTTGTGATCGAAGCGGACTGGTTGACTCGAATGCGTCACACCTTCTACGTCTATTGAAACTACGACATCATCTTTTTGAGACTGAAATCTGAGGCCTGGATCTTCAGAAAACGCTGGGACGGCAATATCTTCGCTATTCATAAAACTAGTTTTTCTGGCCAACTCAGAAAATGGCACAAACCTAACCATCAATGCCACGTCAAAAACAGAAGCCATTTTTTTAAGAGACTCTATGGTGTATTTCCCATAGTTAGGATCTTCAAATCTGCTAATAGATGCTTGTTTAGTGTTTATCAAATCTGCCAACTCAGCTTGCGTCAACCCTCTATTCTTACGAATATCCCTTATTTGGAATGCTAGTCCACTGTCAATATGCGCTTCTACATAAGCATCGCGGTAAGCTTTATCTGACAGCTTTCCGATGATCTTCAAAAATCTCTTACTAAAAGTGCTCACTAGTTCTTCCTTTTTCCGTGATTCGCGCCTTTCTACCTAGCGCAACCTGACAAATGTTTCTTGGGTTAAATGTTCGGCCGCGCTTGGTCGCGGCGCCCAAGATAGTGATTTCACCCTGACCAGGGCCAAAACAACAGATAACTCGAACGCACACACCTTTGTAATCAATCCTAGCCTCATAAAGGCCCATGCAGTTGCCAGTTAATTTGTCCCACGCAGGACGCCTTAGATCATCTACAACCTCAAGGCCCTGAAGTCGAGCATCAATCACGGCGTCCAAGCCAGGCATCCTCTGGCTTTGTATCCACACCTCAAGACAGCTCTCACCATCATCATCAATGTAGTCGTATATTTTACGCCTAGCCATAAACTATATCACATTATTGTTATATGCAATCATAGCACGAGCACTATGTTAACCGCTAGGAGCCGACCGCAGCATACCCAATGATGCGTGTGAAGAAGGCGCAAAAACCCTCCCAACACACTAAGCATGCATTGCGTACACCGCAACAAACGTTGAGCTCCTTTCCGACGGCAACAAAGGTCCCTTGGCGAGCCTCTCCCTACCCAACCGTCAACAGTAATCCTGCCGCAAAGCCAATCATGATACCCATCAACACAGCGTGACTAGCATCAACTTGCACAGCGCCCGCCTATCCTCGCGTTCTTCCCTCGCAACACGCTCTGCGGCTTCATGGCGTATCTCGGCTGTCCTGTTATCGGCTGGCTTCAGGGCTGAGAGCAGCGGGAAGGCAAATTACCGCCAACACTGCCGCCAACAAACCCCGCCCGCACTTACATTGCACTTACGAGAGATTCATGGAGACAGTAAAAATTCGAATTGCAAATATTATTGTTTATTTTCAATAGGTTAGTGGCAGGGGCAGAAGGACTCGAACCCTCGACCTACGGCTTAGAAGGCCGTTGCTCTATCCAGCTGAGCTATACCCCCACAAATGGCTGATGGTGTAGTGCATCGGCGTTTGGTCTGCGCGCGGATCCCGAAAATCGGAGACCTACCGGATGATAACGCCCCGCATTTCACGGGCGCGAGTATAGCACCCAGTCGACAAGTTGCCAGCTCACGCAGGCCCGAGACAGGAATGTGGGCAACACCGTAGACAGGGAGGGAGTGGGGTGGCCGACGGGTCTTGAACCCGCTACCTCCGGAGTCACAATCCGGTGCTCTACCAGGTGAGCTACGGCCACCACTGCAAAAGGGCTGAAAACAATACAACCAACTCGACAACCGTGGCCAATAGTTGGTCGGGGTAGAGAGATTCGAACTCCCGACATCCTGCTCCCAAAGCAGGCGCGCTACCAGACTGCGCTATACCCCGATATTCTGCCTGGACCAAACTGCGGTCCGTTTTCAGGGGGCGAATGATACTCAGCACCCGGCAGGGCGTCAACGTCAGTTTGGTCATAATATATCCCTTTCGCCCCGCACTGCTCTCCCATTCAGCGCGTGCGCATGGGACAATAGTCGCCCGCTCCCAACCTCAAACACAGGATACAGACCCATGTCAGCACTGGTTCTGGACGGCAAGGCTCTCGCGGCCAAAACCGAAGCCGAACTGCTCGCGCGCGTCGAGCAACTCAAAGCCCGCTCAGGCGGCAAAACACCGATTCTCGCCACCATACTGGTCGGTGACGACCCGGCCTCAGCGACTTACGTGAAAATGAAGGGGAACGCCTGCCGTCGCGTAGGCATGGAATCCCTGGCGGTTGAACTTCCCTCAACCACCAGCACGGATGAACTGCTGGAGGAGATTGCCCGGCTGAATGCCAACCCCGATGTGCACGGCATCCTGTTGCAGCACCCGGTGCCCGCCCAGATCGACGAACGCGCCTGCTTCGACGCCATCGCGCTGGAAAAAGATGTCGACGGTGTCACCTGCCTGGGTTTTGGGCGCATGGCGATGGGCGAGGAGGCGTACGGCTGTGCCACGCCCCAGGGCATCATGAGGATGCTGGAGAGTTACGGCGTTGAGATCGAAGGAAAACACGCCGTGGTGGTGGGGCGCAGCCCTATTCTGGGTAAACCCATGGCGATGATGCTGTTACAGAAAAATGCGACCGTGACCATTTGCCACTCCCGAACACAGGGCTTGCCGGCGTTGGTCGCCCAGGCAGACATTCTGGTGGGTGCGGTGGGCAAACCCGAGTTCATCAAGGCGGCCTGGGTCAAGCCCGGCGCGGTAGTGGTAGATGCGGGCTACCACCCGGGTGGCGTCGGCGACATCGAACTGGCGCCCCTGCTGGAGACCGCCAGTGCCTATACGCCGGTTCCCGGCGGTGTCGGGCCGATGACCATCAACACACTGATCATGCAGACCGTTGAATCCGGCGAGAAGTCACTGGGCTGAATCCTTGCGGACCCTCAGGCCCTGCGCCAGAGGGTCCCCTCGCGGCCATCCTCCAGTTCAACGCCCGCGTCCAGCAGCTGCTGACGAATCGCATCGGCGCGTGCAAAGTCCCTGTCCTGTTTCGCTGCCTGGCGCTCGGCGATAAGCGCTTCAATCGCCTCCGGCGCAATGTCATCGGCCGCTGCGCCGCCCTGCAGCCACGCCTCTGGTTCCTGCTGCAGTATGCCCAGCAATTTTCCGGCCGCCAGCAGGCGCGCCTTCAAACGGGGCTTGTCGGCCTCGGCGGCCTTGTGCAACTGCTTGGCCAGGGCGTGCAGTTCGGCAATCGCCAGTGGCGTGTTCAGGTCATCTTCCAGGGCGCAATAGAACCCCTCGGCCGAGAGATCTATATCATCGCTCTCTGGCACGGGCACGTCCTGCACTCCGCGCAAAGCGGTGTAAAATCCGCCCAGGTTGGCCTCCGCCTGCGCCAGAAGATCGGTGGAGAAGTTCAGCGGTGAGCGGTAGTGTGCCGAGAGCAGCGCGAAACGCAGCACCTCCCCGCGATAATGAGCCAGCAGTTCGCGCACCGTGCGGAAATTGCCCAGCGACTTGGACATCTTTTCACCGTCGATATCCAGATACGCGTTATGCATCCAGTAGCGCACATAATCACCACCGTGAGCGCAGCGGCTTTGCGCGATCTCGTTTTCGTGGTGCGGAAAAATCAGGTCACGGCCGCCGCCGTGAATATCAATGGTCTCGCCAAGGTGTGCGCGTATCATGGCAGAACACTCGAGGTGCCACCCTGGCCGGCCGCGCCCCCAGGGGCTGTCCCAGCCGGGATCCTCCGCAGCTGCCGGTTTCCAGAGCACGAAGTCACCCGGATGGCGCTTGTAATCGGCGACCTCCACACGCGCTCCTGCCAGCATATCGTCCAGTGAGCGCCCGGAAAGGCGGCCGTAGTCCGGCATGGATTCCACGGCAAACAGCACATGACCCTCGCTGACATAGGCATGCCCTTTGGCCAGCAGGGTTTCGGTGAGCGCAATCATGCCGTCGATGTGGTGGGTGGCATGTGGCTCGAGCGTCGGCGGCAAGGCGTTCAATGCCGCCATATCCTCGCGATACTTGTTGGTAAACTCCGCGGTGACGTCCTCGATGCTGCGCCCGCTGTCCCGCGCGGCGGCGATGATTTTGTCATCGACATCAGTGATGTTGCGTGCGTAGATCACCTCGCGGTACTGGGTCTGCAGCAGCCGGAACAGAACATCGAACACCACCACCGGGCGCGCGTTACCGATGTGCGCCAGGTTGTAGACCGTAGGGCCACACACGTACATGGTGACACGGTCGGGCTGCAGTGGCTCAAATACCTCCTTGCGCGCACTCAGGGTGTTGTACAGCACAATGCTCATGCATCCTCCCCTGCCGCAGCCCAGGTGTCCCTCAGCCCTATCGTGCGGTTGAACACCGGATTTTCCGCAGTGTGGTCGTAGCGGTCAGCAACGAAGTAACCCTCCCGCTCAAACTGAAAGCCCTGCTCGGGCCTCGCGGCGGCGAGTGCCGGTTCAATCCAGGCACCCTCGACGACCCGCAGAGACTCGGGATTCAGCCACTCAAGATAGGCGTTATCGCCTCGATCCGGTGCTTCATGGGTGAACAGGCGGTCATAAAGGCGCACGGTGGCACGACGCCCCTCGCTGGCAGACACCCACTGGATCACGCCCTTGGGTTTGACGCCATCGGCCGGATCGTTACCGAGCGTTCCCGGAATGGTCCGCGCATGTACGGCGATGATCTCTCCCGCCTCATCCCTGACCACCTCTGTCGCTTCGATGACATAGGCATTGCGCAGGCGAACGCGCTTGCCCAGCACAAGCCGCTTGTATTTCTTGTTGGCTTCTTCCCGGAAATCATCCGCGTCGATATACAGCTCCCGGGTAAAGGGCACCTCGCGGCTACCCAGATCTTCACGGCTGGGGTGCGAAGCCGCAGTGAGGACCTCGCGATGCGTCTCCGGAAGATCGGTGAGAATCACCTTGAGCGGGTTCAGCACGCACATGCCGCGCGGCGCGTTGGTGTTCAGGTCATCGCGAATCGCGTGCTCCAGCATCGCGACATCAACCACGCCGTCACTGCGGGTCACGCCGATCATGTCGCAAAACGTGCGGATAGAGGCCGGGGTGAAGCCGCGCCGGCGCATCCCTGCAATCGTTGGCATACGCGGATCATCCCAGCCGCTGACAATCCCCTCGTCCACCAGCGCCTTCAGTTTGCGCTTGCTGGTGACGGTGTAATTCAGGTTGAGGCGTCCGAATTCATATTGACGCGGCCGCGTCGGCACCGGCAGGTGTTCGATCAACCAGTCGTACAGGGGGCGATGATCTTCGAACTCGAGAGTGCAGATCGAGTGGGTGACGCCCTCGATGGCGTCTTCCTGCCCGTGGGCGAAGTCATAGGTTGGATAGATCACCCAGGCGTCACCGGTCTGGTGATGGGGCACCTTGCGAATGCGATAGAGAATCGGATCGCGCATGTTCATATTGGGCGAAGCCATATCAATGCGGGCGCGCAGCACCCGGCTGCCCTCCTCGAATTCACCCGCACGCATGCGCTGCAGCAGGTCGAGATTTTCTTCCACTGAGCGACTGCGGAACGGACTGTTCCGGCCGGGCTCGGTCAGGGTTCCGCGATACTCACGAGCCTGCTCCGCATTCAGGTCACACACGTAGGCGTCAGCATTACGCACCAGGTGCAGGGCCCAATCGAAAAACTGCTCGAAATACGCGGAGGCAAAGCGCACATCACCCGCCCACTGATAGCCCAGCCAGCGCACGTCTTCCTGGATGGCGTCGATGAACTCCTGGCTCTCCTTTTCCGGGTTGGTGTCATCGAACCGGAGATGGCAGTGCCCGCCGAAACGCTCCGCCAGGCCGAAATTCAGGCAGATCGATTTCGCGTGGCCGACATGCAGATAGCCGTTGGGCTCAGGCGGGAAACGGGTGACCACGGTCTGCACACGGCCAGCCGCGAGGTCGTCCGCGATGACCGTATGAAGGAAATTATTGCCAGGTTTGGTATCCATGCAGCCTTTTACTTCCCAAAAGCCGCGCATTATAGCCCCAGAGGCCCGGGGCGTGCAGCTATACTCTGGTGGCCGGGGCGGGTATTCGCAGCCACCTGTGGCAGCCCGCGCCGGCGCGGTCAGGATACGGGCGCAAAGTGTGTGCTAATGCCAAACGCACGCCGTGTGTTTTACAGGCAGGGAAAAGTCCGTATCATTGCGCTCTCTTTTTTCAATCGAGTTTTCCACTCCCTAACAAGGCGGCGTACCTGCAATGGTTATCATTAAAACGACCTTTGGCGATATCACTCTCACTCTCGACGCAGACAAGGCCCCCGTCACCGTGGCCAATTTTCTCAAACACGCGCGTGAAGGGTCTTATGACGGCACGATTTTTCACCGTGTTATCGACAACTTCATGATCCAGGGCGGCGGTTTTGACACAGAGATGCGCCAGAAGCCGGCGGGTGAACCGATTCAGAACGAAGCTGACAATGGCCTCAAAAACGACTTCGGCACCATTGCCATGGCCCGCACCATGGACCCGCACTCGGCCACCACGCAGTTCTTTATTAACGTCAAGGACAACGACTTCCTCAACCACAGCGGCAAGAATATGCAGGGCTGGGGCTATGCGGTGTTTGGCAAGGTCACCGACGGTGAAGAGGTACTGCACAAGATTCGTGTTCTGCCCACCACCAGCCGCAGCGGACACCAGGACGTACCCGTTGACCCCGTGATCATCGAAACGATCGAAATCGTTGAAGACTGACTCGCAGGCATGCAGCAGTGAGCGCGACCTACCTGATCTCGGACTTGCACCTTGAGTCTACCCGCCCGGCAACGGTGCGGGCACTGCGGCGCTTTCTGCTGGATCATCAGGACTGCGACGCACTGTACATCCTCGGCGACCTGTTCGAGGTGTGGATAGGCGATGACGACGACGCACCGCTCGCCGCAGAGGTCACGGAAATGCTGCGCCGCTTCTCCGCTGCCGGACCCAGGCTCTACCTGCTGCCCGGCAACCGGGATTTTCTGCTCGGCCGTGACTTCTGCAGCGCCGTTGGCGGTAAATTGCTGCGCGACCCCCGTGTGGTGAACCTCTACGGCACCCCCACACTGCTTATGCACGGCGACAGCCTGTGCACCCGGGACACCGAATACCAGGCCTTCCGCAAGACAACGCGTTCAGCGGCCTGGCAGACCGAGCTGCTGGCACGCAGTCTGGAGGAGCGCCGGGCGCTCGCTCGGGAACTGCGCAGTCGCAGCCGCGAAGCCAACAGCAACAAGGCAGAGGACATCATGGATGTCACACCAAGCGAGGTTGAACGCGCCCTGCTCGACCACGAAGTGCAGTGCATGGTGCACGGCCACACCCACCGTCCGGCACGCCACGAACATGCGGCGGGGGTGCGCTGGGTATTGGGAGACTGGGACCAGTCCGGCTGGTACCTGGAGGCCTCACCTGACGGGTTGAGCCTGCATAGTTTCGATATAAAACAATAGGTTAATATAATTACTTAACCCTGATCCTAGCTAGTCCCCGGCGGGTACACCGCTGTGGAAGCGGAACTCCGCATCACAACCGGTAATGAGGGCAGCCTCTACCGCCTTCAGCTGTTCAAGGCGCGCGGTGATTTCTGCTGCGGATGCCAGGTCACCCGCCAGCGCGAGATAATCCTGGAAATGGCGTGCCTCTGATTTCAATAGAGAATCGTAAAACTGCGCCAGCTCGGCATCCAGGTGCGGAATCAAGGCCGCGAATCGTTCACAGGAGCGGGCTTCAATCAGCGCACCGACCAGCAGCGTATCCACCAGCCGGCCGGGCTCATTGCCACGCACCTCCGCCCGCAGACCCGCGGCGTAGCGCGAGGCCGAAAGCTGCGGGTACGCCACCTTGCGCCGCTGCATAATGGCAAACACCTGCTCGAAGTGACGCAGTTCCTCCCGTGCCAGACGTGACAATTTTTGCAGCAGGCGCGGGTGCTCCACGTAGCGATACATCAAATTGAGCGCGGTAGATGCTGCCTTCTTCTCGCAATTGGCATGATCAACCAGCAAGGTGTGCGGATGCTCCAGTGCCCACCCCACCCAGGCGTCTGGCGTCGCACAGGGCAGAAATGCACGCACCGGGCCCAACAGCGCCTCTGTCATGACGTTACGCCGCCGAACAGGTCAGGGGTTCGCATATACCGCTCATAATGTGCTTCCGAAAGAATATAGAATTCCCGATCGATGAGGTCGCGCAATTGCGGCAGCCCCAGACGGGCGTGGCTGGCATGCACCTCGAAACCGAAGTCCGCCGGCCGATCAATCTGGCCCGCCCCCGCCTTCAGCAGGCTGAACACCCAGCAATACTCGTCATGTTCGGGGTTGTAGCGCAGTTGCTGCACCTGCAGTTGCCAGGCGAGCAGTGGCTTGTCGATCACCATCAAGGCATTGCGCACACACTGCGAGAGAAAGCCGGATAGACGCCCGTCAATGGCCCGTTTCTGCTCGTCGGTGTAGCTGTTCCAGTGAATGACTTCATGACTGAAACGCTTGCAACCCCGACAAACGGCATCACCAATGCCCGTCGAGCAGACGCCGATGCAGGGTGTCTTGACCGCTGGTTTGCGCATAATCAGGAAAAAACAGAGGGACTGACAACAGGCGAAAAGTGTACGCCATCAGCCTGCTGAATGCACGGTATAAGCGTTTGATTTATTTATCTTAAACTGCCCCTGGGATATACTCCCGCGGCACATCAGCGCGCAGTCACGGCGGCCGCAAAGCCCCCTGCTGTGCCTCCCCGCCACCGTAACAAGGAGTTTTACCGTGCTAGACGCCTACCGCGAACACGTGGCCGAACGGGCCGCCCTCAACATTCCGCCCAAGCCCCTGAGTGCCGAGCAGGTCGCCGCACTGGTTGAGCTCCTGAAGAACCCGCCCGCTGGCGAAGAGGCCTTTCTTCTCGACCTGATCACCAACCGTGTTCCACCGGGCGTGGACGAAGCGGCCTACGTCAAGGCCGGGTTTCTCTCCGCCATTGTGCGGGGCCAGGCCAGCAGCCCGCTGATCGACCCTCAAACCGCGGTTGCCCTGCTGGGCAACATGCACGGTGGTTACAATATCGAGGCTCTGGTGGGCCTGCTGACCGACGAGAATCTGGGCGCATTGGCGGCGAAAGAGCTCAAGCACACGCTGCTGGTGTTTGACGCGTTCCACGATGTCGAGGAATTGGCGAAAGGCGGGAACGCAAACGCCAAAGCAGTGATGGCAGCCTGGGCCGAGGGCGAGTGGTTCACCAATCGTCCGGCAGTGCCTGAGTCCATCAAGGTATCGGTGTTCAAAGTCACCGGGGAAACCAACACGGATGACCTCTCCCCTGCCCCTGATGCCTGGTCACGTCCAGACATCCCCCTGCACGCGCTGGCCATGTACAAAATGACCCGCGACGGGCTCACCCCCGAAGAACACGGTGTCACCGGCCCGATGAAGCAGATCGCGGCCCTGCAGGACAAGGGTTTGCCGGTTGCCTTCGTGGGCGACGTTGTCGGCACCGGCTCCTCGCGCAAGTCCGCAACGAACTCGGTACTCTGGTTCTTCGGCGAGGACATGCCGGGTGTGCCCAACAAGCGCGGCGGCGGTATCTGCATCGGTGGCAAGGTTGCCCCCATTTTCTACAACACAATGGAAGACGCTGGCGCCCTGGTTTTTGAAGCTCCGGTGGACGACCTGCACATGGGCGACGTGATCGAGGTACGCCCCTACGAGGGCAAGATCCTCTCTGAAACCGGCGCAGTACTGTCCGAATTCAGCCTCAAGTCCGACGTATTGCTGGACGAAGTACGCGCCGGCGGCCGGATCAACCTGATCATTGGTCGGGGCCTCACCGCGCGGGCCCGGGAGTCACTGGGTCTGCCGCCCACAGATCTGTTCCGCCGCCCCGAGCAGCCTGCAGACAGCGATAAGGGCTTCACCCTGGCGCAGAAAATGGTCGGCAAGGCCTGTGGTATGCAGGGCATCCGCCCCGGCACGTACTGCGAGCCCCGCATGACGACCGTCGGCTCCCAGGACACCACGGGACCCATGACCCGCGATGAGCTGAAGGACCTTGCCTGCCTCGGCTTCTCCGCCGACCTGGTCATGCAGTCGTTCTGCCACACAGCAGCGTATCCGAAGCCTGTGGACATCGACACGCAGCACACCCTGCCGGATTTCATCATGACCCGCGGCGGTGTTTCCCTGCGCCCGGGTGACGGCATCATCCACAGCTGGCTGAACCGCATGCTGCTGCCTGACACTGTGGGCACCGGCGGCGACAGCCACACACGTTTCCCTATGGGGATTTCGTTCCCGGCCGGCTCAGGCCTCGTGGCGTTTGCAGCGGCAACCGGCGTCATGCCGCTGGACATGCCGGAATCCGTTCTGGTGCGCTTCAAGGGTGACATGCAACCGGGAATCACCCTGCGCGACCTGGTACACGCAATCCCCTACTATGCCATCCAGGGAGGCTTGCTGACCGTCGAGAAGAAAGGCAAGAAGAACATCTTCTCCGGGCGTATTCTCGAAATCGAAGGCCTCAAGGGCCTGACTGTTGAGCAGGCTTTCGAGCTTTCTGATGCCTCTGCTGAGCGCTCAGCTGCGGGTTGCACCATTGCCCTCGACGAGGACACGATTGCCGAGTACCTGCGCTCCAATGTGGTGCTGCTGCGCTCGATGATTGCGGAAGGTTACGGCGACAGCCGCACCCTGGAGCGTCGCGCCGCGAAGATGGAAGAGTGGCTGGCGAACCCGAGCCTGATGACGGCCGATGCGGACGCCGAGTATGCTGCCGTGATCGAGATCGATCTGGCCCAGCTGCGGGAGCCGATCGTGTGCGCGCCCAACGACCCGGACGATGCCCGCTTGCTGTCCGACGTAGCCGGCGACAAGGTCGACGAGGTCTTCATTGGCAGCTGCATGACCAACATCGGCCACTTCCGCGCGGCCGGTAAACTGCTCGATCAGCACAAGGGCGGTATCTCCACGCGCATGTGGATATCACCACCGACCCGCATGGACGAGCATCTGCTGATGGAGGAAGGCTACTACAACATCTTCGGCCGCGCGGGTGCCCGCACCGAGATGCCGGGTTGTTCACTGTGCATGGGCAACCAGGCACGTGTCGCACCCAACAGTACAGTGCTCTCGACGTCGACGCGCAACTTCCCCAACCGCCTCGGTGACGGTGCCAACGTGTACCTGACCTCCGCCGAGCTGGCCGCCGTCGGTGCCATCCTGGGCAAACTGCCGACCCCAGAGGAGTATCTGGAGTACGCCAGCCGTCTGGACGCGATGTCATCGGAGATCTACCGCTACATGAACTTCGACCAGATCGTCGAGTTCCAGAAGAGCGCCGAAGAAGGCAAGCGCATCTCAGCGGTACAGATCGATACCGTCTCGGCCTGAGCCTCGTCAATCGGTGCGCGGCCCGCTGTAGTGGGCCGCACACCGGGACACAAAAAAGCCGGCAGTTACGCCGGCTTTTTTATTGGCGGAAAACCCTCCGCGAGGATTGCACTCAGCTCAGAGTGCCGACTCCAGCTGGGGCAGTGCGTCGAACAGGTCCGCAACCAGCCCATAATCTGCAACCTGGAAGATCGGTGCATCTTCGTCCTTGTTGATCGCAACAATCACTTTGGAGTCCTTCATGCCCGCGAGGTGCTGAATCGCCCCCGAGATCCCGACAGCGATGTACAGGTCCGGCGCGACAATCTTGCCGGTCTGGCCGACTTGCATATCGTTGGGCACAAAGCCCGCGTCCACGGCGGCACGTGAGGCACCAATGGCAGCGCCCAGCTTGTCTGCAATCCCTTCCAGCAATTTGAAGTTGTCGCCGTTCTGCATGCCTCGGCCACCCGAAATGACAACCGGAGCGGCGGTCAGCTCAGGGCGATCGGACACCGCGACTTCTTCGCCCACGAAACTGGACAGGCCAGCATCGTGCACGGCTGACACGGCCTCGACAGACGCCGAGCCCCCTTCCGCCGCTGCCGCGTCAAAGGCAGTGGTACGCACGGTGATCACCTTGCGCGCGTCGCTGCTTTGCACAGTGGCAATCACGTTACCCGCATAAATCGGGCGTTTGAAGGTGTCGGCGGACTCCACCGCGATCACATCGGACACCTGCGCAACGTCCAGCAGCGCGGCTACGCGGGGCATGATATTCTTGCCATTCGTGGTCGCCGGGGCGACGACGTTGTCATAGCCGGCAGCGACCTCAGCGATCAACAGGCTGACGTTTTCGGCCAGCTGGTGCTCATAAACGGCGTTGTCAGCTACCAGCACCTTGCCGATTCCGGCGATTTTTGCGGCTTCTTCGCCCACCGCTGCGCAGCCGGCACCGGCCACGAGAATATCGATGTCGGCGCCCAATGCCTGCGCCGCTGTCACCGCATTCAGGGTGGCCGGCTTCAGGCCGCTGTTATCGTGCTCTGCTATAACGAGTGTACTCATGAGATCACCTTCGCCTCGTTCTTCAATTTGTCGACCAGCTGGGCAACGTCCTCAACCTTGATACCCGCCTGACGCTCCGCCGGCGGCTCTACCCGCAGCTGGGTGATATGGTGGGTGATTTCGACCCCGAGATCCGCCGGGCTGAACACGTCCAGCTGCTTCTTCTTCGCCTTCATGATATTGGGCAGCGACGCATAGCGCGGCTCGTTCAGGCGCAGGTCCGTGGTGACGATCGCCGGCAGGGTCAGGCTGATGGTCTGCAGGCCGCCATCAACCTCACGCACTACATTAAGTTTGTCGCCTTCAACCTTGATTTCTGAGGCAAAAGTGCCCTGAGGCATATTGGTTAACGCCCCCAGCATCTGCCCTGTCTGGTTGTTGTCACCGTCGATGGACTGCTTGCCCAGAATGACCAGTTGCGGCTGCTCTTTCTCTACCACGCTCTTGAGCAGCTTGGCGATCACCAGCGGCTCAATCCGTCCTTCGGTTTCCACGTGAATGCCACGGTCGGCGCCCAGGGCGAGTGCGGTGCGAATCTGCTCCTGGCAGGGCTTTTCACCCACAGAAACAGCGATCACCTCGGTCGCGACTCCGGCTTCTTTCAGTCTCACCGCTTCTTCAACGGCGATTTCACAGAACGGGTTGATGGCCATTTTGACGTTGTTCAGGTCAACGTCACTGCCATCGCCCTTCGCACGGACTTTGACGTTGTAGTCAACGACGCGCTTAACGGCAACAAGAACCTTCATAGGATTTCCAATGCTAGTTTCGGGTGGGTTTGCATGGGCTGGCGCGCGCCACGCGGGGCACCGGCCTGTACTCGGGCCGCTATGTTGCCGCCAAAGGCAGTAGAGGTCAAGAGCGTTTCAGTGCAGCATAGCGTACGGTGCTGGACAGAAGCAGAGCATCGCAGGCCACCACTGTTCTGGTTTTTAACCTTTAAAAATTATATACTTGCGCGGCTTTTTTGGCTGCCCTTCGATTCAAGCGACTGGGCGCACCCAGCCATTCGGACCCCCCGCGCGAACTAGAGGAGCCTACCGTGGAACGTGAATCAATGGAATTCGATGTAGTGATTGTTGGCGCGGGGCCTGCGGGTCTGTCCGCCGCCTGTCGCATCATGCAACTCGCACAGGCACAGGAACGGGAAGTCACCGTGTGTGTTGTCGAAAAGGGTTCCGAGGTCGGCGCGCACACACTGTCTGGCGCCGTGCTTGAGCCGCGCGCGCTCGCAGAACTGTTCCCTGACTGGGCCAACATGGGTGCGCCACTGAATACCGCCGTCACCCACGACAACTTCTTTTTCTATACCAGTGAGAAAAAGGCCATCAAGCTGCCCAACTTCCTGATCCCGAAGCCCACGCACAACGAGGGGAACTTCATTGTCTCCATGGGTAACGTGTGCCGCTGGCTAGCCGAGCAGGCCGAAAACCTGGGTGTCGAAGTCTACCCCGGGTTCGCCGCCGCCGAGGTACTCTACCACGAGGATGGCCGGGTCAAAGGCATCGCGACTGGCGACATGGGTATTGGCGCCGATGGCGAGAAGAAAGACAGCTACACCCCGGGCATGGAACTGCACGCACGCTACACCCTGTTTGCGGAAGGCTGCCGCGGCCACCTTGGCAAGCAACTCATCAGCCGTTTCGGGCTGGATGACGGCAAGGATCCCCAGCACTACGGCATCGGGATCAAGGAAATCTGGGAAATTCCGGCCGAGCAGCACGAAGAGGGACTGGTCGTGCACGGTCTGGGCTGGCCCCTGAAGGAAAGCGGCGCCAGCGGTGGCGCGTTCCTGTACCACGCAGAAAACAACCAGGTCTATCTGGGCCTGATCACTGACCTGAACTACAGCAACCCGCACCTGAGCCCGTTCGAGGAATTCCAGCGCTGGAAGCAGCACCCGGAAACCCTGAAGTACATACAGGGGGGCACACGGATCAGCTACGGCGCCCGCGCGATCGCCAAGGGCGGCTACAACTCGCTGCCCAAAATGCACTTCCCGGGTGGTCTGCTGATTGGCTGTGACGCAGGCACACTGAATGCCGTCAAAATCAAAGGCAACCACACCGCCATGAAGAGCGGCCTGCTCGCTGCTGAGGCCGTGGTCGAAGCACTGCTCCAGGGCGAGTCTGCGCCCGCCGACCTGGAGGGTTATGCCGAGCGCGTACGCAACTCCTGGCTGCACGAAGAACTCTACACAACGCGGAACTTCAGCGGCTTTATGCACAAGTTCGGATTCATGCTGGGGTCGGCCATGGTGTGGGTTGATCAGACCCTGTTTGGCGGCAAGCTGCCTTTCACGCTGAACGACTCCGTGCCCGATTACGCCACCCTGAAACCGGCGAATGCGTGTAAAAAGCCCAACTACCCCAAACCGGACAACAAGATTACCTTTGACCGACTGACCTCCGTGTTCCTGTCGAATACAAACCACGAAGAGGACCAGCCCTGTCACCTCACCCTGATTGACCCCAGCATACCCCTGGCGAAAAACCTGCCCCTGTACGATGAACCGGCACAGCGCTATTGCCCGGCAGGTGTGTACGAGGTGGTGGAGGATGCGCAGGGACAGCGTTTCCAGATCAATGCACAGAACTGCGTGCACTGTAAAACCTGCGACATCAAAGACCCTTCACAGAACATTGTCTGGGTCACGCCGGAAGGGTTCGGGGGCCCCACCTACCCCAACATGTAACCCCGCAGTCAACGCCCCCGCTACGGTAGCTCGCGGCTACTGTAGCGGGAACCAGACCCCGGCGCTGTGAACCTGCAGCCGCCCGTCCCGTTCTTCGGCACTCTCCACCAGACGGTACCAGGCCGCACGTGTCAGCACCGCACTCAGGCCGTGCGGCAGATGAATGGCGGCAACATCGCCAAGGGCAGGTTCCAGAAACAGGGCGTGGTCGGCGTTTATGGCCACTTCAGTGCCCGTGTTCAACCGGGCGTACAAGGTGTCGTCGCGACGGTTGATCTCCGTCACCACCAGGGGATGCAACTCAACCTGGATGCGCCACTTTTCAACGGGCGTCACGAGGTAGTAGTCGCCGTCATCCTCGCGCCGCAAAATACTGGCGAACAGCGCGACCAGTGGCTCACGCCGGATGCGACCGCCCTCGTGATACCAGCTACCATCTGCAGCAATGCGGATGTCGATATCACCCGACAACGGCGGATGCCAGCGCTCCAGTGGCGGGGGTGATCTCGGTGCAATGGCGGGCACACTACCCAACAGTGCCTCAAGCCTGTCCGTCATGACTGCACACCGTGGCAGGGCATCAGGGAATCACCCTGACATTGATCACGCCCTCCAGAGCACGCATCGAGGCCAGGCTGGACTCGGCCGGACAGATATCCATGTCGATAAGGTTGTAGGCGATGTTGTCGCGACTTTTATTGAGCATATCGACAACGTTGATATTCAGCTCCGCCAGAATCGACAACACGCTGCCAAGAATCTTGGGCACGTTGGTGTTGGTTACGGCCAGACGGCAACCCCCTGCCCGCTCCAACTGCAGCGTGGGAAAGTTGACCGCGTTGCGAATGTTGCCGTTCTCGAGAAAATCACGCAATTGGTCGGCGGCCATGATCGCGCAGTTGTCCTCTGCTTCATCCGTGCTGGCACCGATGTGCGGCATCAGCACCGCATTCTTGCGGCCGATCAGTGCGGGGCTGGGGAAGTCTGCGATGTATTTGCGCAGACGCCCCTGATCAAGTGCAGCCAGCAGCGCGCTCTCATCAACGATCTCCTGCCGGGCAAAATTGAGCAGGCAGGCATGCGCGGGCATAGCGGCGAACAGTTCGGCGTTCACCAGTCCGCGGGTAGACTCCAGTGCAGGAAGGTGCAGGGTCACGTAGTCGCTGCGGGAGAACAGCGCCGTCAGCGAGTCTGCCTTGCGCACCTGGCTGGACAAACGCCAGGCCGCCTCCACCGACAGCGCCGGATCGTAACCGATGACGTCCATCCCAAGGGTCAGGGCCATATCGGCAACCAGTGAACCTATCGCGCCCAGACCAACGACGCCCAGCGTTTTTCCGCGCAGTTCGTTGCCCTTGAAGTGTTTCTTGTTGGCTTCAAGCGTCTTGTTGAGCTCTGCCGCGTCCGTGATGTCGGCAAGCCCTGAGACGTATTCCAGCCCTTCCACCACCCCGCGGGACCCCAGCAACAGCCCCGCGGCCACCAACTCCTTGACCGCATTGGCGTTGGCGCCTGGAGAGTTGAACACGGGGATGCCCCGCTGGGTACAGTCCGCAACGGGGATGTTGTTCACCCCCGCCCCGGCCCGGGCAATCGCCAACACGCTATCGGCAATATCGGCCGCTTGTAACCTGTGGCTGCGCAGGAGAATGGCATCCGGGTGCGCAAACTCACTGGCAATCTCGTAGGCGTCTCTAGGCAGGCGCTCAAGGCCCTTCAGGGAGATCTGGTTAAGGGTAAGAATACGTCGGGCCATGATCCAGCGGGTGTCCTTGTCAGTGGGTCAAAGTGCTTTAGAGCACGGTGATGTCGGCGTCTGCGCGCAAGCCCTGCTCGTGCTCGACCTGCAACAGTGCACCGAATTCACTGCCAATGCGCTGCCGCAAGCCGCTTTCCTGCTCGGGCGCCAGACTGGCCAGGGAGCCCGCCAGCACACGGACAAGCTGCAGCACACGCGCATCGCCCGAGGCATCAATCACATAGTCGGCTATGGGGCTATCATCAGCCGTGGGGGCGGGCAAACTGAACGCACGCTGCAACACCGCAGGGGGCACGGCGCGGCTGTCTCGCAGGGCACCGAGCTCCACCTGCCATTCCACATTCTCACGGGTCGCAAGCGCTTCTATGCTCTGTTCCCCGGACTGCAGCTGCGCAACAGCCTGAGCCGCGGCACTCTCCAGTGCTGCACGCGCACGCTCGCGCGTGAGACTGCGCACGATCTCATCCCGCACATCGTCCAGTGGCTGCAAGGCGGGCTTGTTGTGTTCCTGTACATGCACGGCAACGAACCGGTCGCCACCCAGTTCCAGCACCTCACTGTTGTGGCCCAATTCCAGCACGTCTTCAGAGAACGCCGCCCGCAGCACCGCAGGGTCGGCCAGCGGGCCATCGCGCTGCTCACGCGTGACAGGCTCCGAGCGCTGCACTTGCAGCCCCAGCTCCTGCGCCGGTGCCCGCAGGCTGTCAGCCGTGAAGGCGATATCGCGCAGTTCCTCGACCGCCAGCAGCAGTGCCACACGCGCTTCGCGCTCCTGAAGGCTCGCCTCAAGCTCCGCGCGCAGCTCTTCAAAGCTCGGCGGATCGGAATCCCGACGTTCAGTGACCATCAAAATATGCGTGCCGGCATCCGTCTCTACTGGATCCGAGATCGCATTCACCTCCAGCGCTGCGACCGCTTCTTCCATCTCAGGGGGGAAGGCATCACCCGCCGAGAACCCGAGGTCCCCGCCATTACCCGCGGAGCCCACATCGTCTGAGCGTTCCGCCGCGACCTCGGCAAACGCCTTGCCCGCGGCGAGCTCACCCCGAACCACCTCGATGCGCGCAGCGAAATCAGCCTCGGACTCGCCGCCCCCGCGCTGCAGGAGGATGTGCGAAACACGATTCTCCGTCTGGTACTGGTAGCTGTCGAGGCGAATGCGATACTCCTCCTGGAGTGCCGCGTCATCAACCGGTTGGCGGAAATCGTCCAGAGTCAACTCGACATAATCGAGCACCACGGACTCCGGTGTCATGAAACGCGACTCGTTGTCGCGATAGAACGCCTCGAGGTCCGCCTCGCTGACCTCCACCGCTTCAAGATACGGCGCCAGCGGCAGGGTCAGATAGCGGATGTCCCTCTGCTCTGCAAGCACCTTCGCGGCAAGGGCGAGTTCGGCGGGAGTCGCAAAATCGCTACCTGCCAGTCCGGCACGCACCTGCCCGAGAATCAGGTCATCCCTAAGCGCACTTTTGAACGATGCTGGTGTGAATCCGGCCGACGCCAGCAGGCTCTTGTACATTTCGGGAGAGAACTCACCATCCAGTTGGAACTGTTCCATACCGGCAATCACCGCACCCAGCTCAGCCTCGGAGACCGTCAGGCCCATTTCGCGCGCTGATTGCATGAGCAGTTTGCGTGACACAATGCCCTCCAGCGCCTGGGCGCTGAGCCGCTGCTCATCCAGCATTGCCGGGTCGAGATTCTCACCCATCATGGCAATCAACTGGCGCCGCTGTGTGTCCACAGCCTGCTGCAATTCGACAGGGCTCACAGCCTCACCGTTTACCTCGGCAACGGTACTACCGCCACCGCCCAAGAGAATGGACTCAATGCCAAACAGCGCAAAGGAGATAACGATCAACCCGACAACGACCTTGGCGGCAGTTCCCTGGGTAGTCTTGCGGATATCCTGAAGCATGGTGTTTTCCGTTCCTTAGCAACAAAAAAGCGCACTCGTGAGTGCGCCTTTCCCTGAACCGTTACCGGTGCACAGGCAGGTCAGGCGCGTCGTGAGCGAACGCCGAACCCGCCAGTTACTGCAACTCAGCCGTTGACGGCATCCTTGAGTGCCTTGCCGGGTTTGAAGCCGGGCACGTTGGACGCTTTGATCTGAATGGTCTGGCCGGTTTGCGGATTGCGACCTTCACGAGCTGCGCGCGCTTTCACAGCAAACGTGCCGAAGCCCACCAGGGTTACCTGGTCGCCTTTTTTCAGGGCTTGCGTAATGCTGTCTACAACAGCGTCGAGCGCGCGTCCGGCGGAAGCCTTGGGCAGATCAGCAGCGGCAGCAATGGCGTCAATGAGTTCAGTCTTGTTCACAGGTATCCCCTTGGAATGTTATCTGGCTGTAAGTGTGGTGTTCTGGCCGCAATACAGAGCGGGCGATTCATGGTGCGGCAGGCGAGCAACGGTACGTGATGACGGCTGCTACTGCGGGCTCCCCCGATGCCAAAAGCGAAGAGAAGCGCACTGAATTCAGGGTGGTGACTGTATACCAGAGCCGAGTTGGCGGTCAACCGGCACCCGGCTTTCAATGCGTATTTATCCGGTTTTTACCCGCCTGCTCATCGTCCTGCCCGGTCCCGGGTGCAGGGGCGAGGTACTCCTCGTCGGTGAGTGGCTCCGGTACTCTCTCCAACGCAATCGCCAACACCTCATCGATCCACTTCACCGGACGGATCTGCAGGTCCTGCTTAATGTTCTCCGGCACCTCCTTGAGATCGCGCTCGTTCTCTTTCGGGATCACCACCGTCTTGATACCACCGCGGCGGGCTGCCAGCAGCTTTTCCTTGAGGCCCCCAATGGGCAGCACCTCACCACGCAGGGTGATCTCGCCGGTCATGGCCACATCGGCACGCACCGCAATACCGGTGCTGATGGACACCAGGGCGGTACACATCGCCACCCCGGCACTGGGGCCATCCTTCGGCGTCGCGCCCTCCGGCACATGGATATGCACATCGTGCTTGTCGTGCCAGGACGCGGGAATCCCCAGCAGCTGCGAACGGCTGCGCACAACGGTCGTTGCGGCCTGAATGGACTCCTGCATCACGTCGCCCAACGAGCCTGTTTTCACATAGCGTCCCTTGCCGGCAACCGATGCCGCCTCAATCGTCAGCAGTTCGCCACCGACCGAGGTCCAGGCCAGGCCGGTCACCTGCCCCACCTTGTTCTGCTCTTCCGCAATACCGAAGTTGAACTTGCGCACGCCCAGCAGGTCCGGGAGCATATCTGGAGTGACCTCAGCTGCCACCGTGTCTTCTTCCAGCGCGATCCGCTTGACCATCTTGCGGCAGATCTTCGCTACTTCGCGCTCCAGCGCCCGAACACCGGCTTCGCGGGTGTAGTAGCGGATAATGTCTATCACCGTACCTTCCGCGATCGAGATCTCGTCTTTGCCCAGGCCATTCTGCCGAATCTGCTTGGGGATAAGGTATTTGGCGGCAATGCTGACTTTCTCATCCTCGGTGTAACCAGGGATGCGGATGACCTCCATGCGATCGAGCAGCGGCCCGGGAATATTCATGGTATTGGAGGTACACACGAACATCACGTCCGAAAGGTCGTAATCGACTTCCAGGTAATGGTCATTGAAGGCGTGGTTCTGCTCGGGGTCCAGCACTTCCAGCATCGCGGAAGCAGGATCACCGCGGTGGTCCATGCCCATCTTGTCGATTTCGTCGAGCAGGAACAACGGGTTGCGCACGCCCGCCTTGGCCATTTTCTGCAGCAGCTTGCCCGGCATTGAGCCGATGTAGGTCCTGCGGTGTCCGCGAATCTCCGCCTCATCGCGCACGCCGCCCAGCGCCATGCGCACGAATTTGCGGTTGGTGGCACGGGCCAGCGACTCCCCAAGAGAGGTCTTGCCCACGCCGGGCGGACCCACCAGGCACAGCACCGGGCCCTTGACCTTGCGCACACGCTTTTGCACCGCGAGGTATTCGAGAATACGCTCCTTCACCTCTTCCAGGCCAAAGTGATCCTCGTTGAGGATCGTCGAGGCGCGCTTGAGGTCATGCTTTACCTTGCTGCGGCGCGACCAGGGCACACTCACCATCCAGTCGATGTAGCTGCGCACCACTGAGGCCTCGGCAGACATGGGCGACATCATCTTGAGCTTGTTCAGTTCGGCGAGAGCCTTGGTCCGCGCTTCATCGGGCATGCGCGCGTCGTCAATGCGCGCCTGCAAGTCATCCAGCTCACTGGGCGCCTCGTCGAGATCGCCCAGTTCCTTCTGGATCGCCTTCATCTGCTCGTTGAGATAGTACTCGCGCTGGCTCTTTTCCATCTGCTTCTTGACGCGACCACGTATGCGTTTCTCCACCTGGAACAGGTCGATCTCCGCCTCCATCAAGCCCATCAGGTGCTCGAGCCGGGCCCGGATGTCTGCGATTTCAAGGATCGCCTGCTTTTCCTGCAGATCCACGCTCATGTGGGCCGCTATGGTGTCCGCCAGACGCCCGGGCTCATCAATGCCAGAGAGCGACGTGAGAACCTCCGCCGGCACCTTCTTGCTGAGATTCACGTACTTTTCAAACTGCGTGACGGTGGAGCGCAAGAGGCCCTCGGCCTCATCATCCGGCACGTCATCACTTTCGATTTCGCGCACGCCGGCTACAGTGAAGCGCCCTTCATCATCCACGTTATCGATGGCCGCTCGATAGCTGCCCTCTACCAGCACCTTGATGGTGCCATCTGGCAGTTTCAGCAGCTGCAGGATGTTGGACACAGTGCCCACCTGGTAAATGTCATCCACGCCCGGGTTGTCATCCGCCGCGTTGCGCTGAGCCACCAGCAGCACCTGCTTGCTGCCGGCCATGGCATCCTCAAGCGCTTCGACCGACTTTTCCCGGCCGACAAACAGCGGCAGCACCATGTGCGGATAGACCACAACATCGCGCAGGGGCAGCAGGGGAAGATCAATTACCGATGAGGAACCCATAAAAATCTCCGGGTTGTGAAAGGTCACAGATGACCAGTAGATGGGGGCGACATGACAGGAACACAAGCCCCCACCGCACAGCGCCTGGGCCGGACCGGAGCCTGGCCGAAACGGGGCCTTGCGGCCCCGGCGCTATTCGTCCTTGGACGCCGCCCGCGCTGCAGGCTCGTGATTCTGGTACACCAGCAGCGGCTCGGAGTCACCGCGAATCACCGATTCGTCGATCACCACCTTGCTGACATCGTTCCGTGACGGAATGTTGTACATGGAGTCAAGCAGGACGCCTTCAAGAATGGAGCGCAGGCCGCGCGCGCCCGTCTTGCGCTCCATCGCCCGCTCCGCCACGGCGCGCAAACCATCCTCGCGGAAATCCACCTCAACACCTTCCATCTCAAACAGCTTGCTGTACTGTTTGGTGAGCGAATTGCGAGGCTCCGTAAGGATTTGTACCAGCGCCGGCACGTCGAGCTCTTCCAGCGTAGCAATCACCGGCAGGCGCCCCACGAACTCCGGAATCAGGCCGTACTGCACCAGATCCTCGGGCTCGAGGTCGAACAGCAACTCGCCGACATTGCGGCGTTCGTCCTTGCTTTTCACCTCGGCATTGAACCCAATGCCGCCTTTCTCGGAGCGATTACGAATCACCTTGTCCAGACCGGCAAAGGCTCCACCGCAGATGAACAGGATGTTGGACGTGTCGACCTGCAGGAATTCCTGCTGGGGATGCTTGCGGCCACCCTGCGGTGGCACAGAGGCTACGGTGCCTTCGATCAGTTTCAGCAGCGCCTGCTGCACCCCCTCTCCGGAGACATCACGGGTGATGGAGGGGTTGTCGGACTTGCGCGAAATCTTGTCGATCTCATCGATATACACGATACCGACCTGCGCTTTCTCCACATCGTAATCGCACTTCTGCAACAGCTTCTGGATGATGTTTTCGACGTCCTCACCCACATAACCCGCCTCAGTCAGCGTCGTGGCATCAGCAATGGTAAAGGGGACATCCAGCAACCGGGCAAGGGTTTCTGCCAACAGGGTTTTACCGCTGCCGGTAGGGCCGACAAGCAGGATATTGCTCTTGCCCAGTTCCACGTCCTCGCCGCGACCGGTGGCCTGGCTGTGGCGCAAGCGCTTGTAGTGGTTGTACACCGCCACCGAGAGCACTTTCTTGGCCCGCTGCTGGCCGATCACGTACTCATCGAGAATCGTCTTGATCTCGTGAGGCGTTGGCAGGCTGTCGCGTTTTGCCTCGCTGTTACCTTCCTGCACCTCTTCGCGGATGATGTCGTTACACAGATCCACGCATTCGTCGCAAATGAACACCGAGGGACCAGCGATCAGTTTACGCACTTCGTGCTGGCTCTTGCCGCAAAATGAGCAGTACAGCAGCTTGCCGCCGTCGTCGCCTGATTTTGTGGTGTCTTTAGTCATGCTGCGCCCTGTGGCCTATGAATTCTGGAGTCTCATCGGTTTTAAAGATGATGTTTTTTGCCGCCATTTGCAAGCCCGCGGACACGCCGCCAACTCGCGACGCCTATTGTGCCGACGGGGCCCGACGGTTGATCACTTCATCCACCAGGCCGTATTCCTTGCTTTGCTCGGCGTTCATGAAGCGATCGCGCTCGGTGTCGCGCTCGATGGTCTCAAGACTCTGGCCGGTATGCTCGGCCATGAGCTCGTTCAGACGCCGACGAATGATGAGGATTTCGCGCGCCTGGATGTCGATATCTGAGGCCTGCCCCTGTGCGCCGCCGCTGGGCTGGTGAATCATGGTGCGTGCGTTCGGCAGGATGAAGCGCTTGCCTGCAGCACCACCGGAGAGCAGGAACGCACCCATTGAGGCCGCCTGGCCAATACACATGGTGCTGACATCGGGCTTGATGAACTGCATCGTATCGTAAATGGACAGCCCGGCGGTCACTGAACCCCCCGGCGAGTTGATGTACAGGTGAATGTCCTTGTCGGGGTTTTCCGACTCGAGGAACAACAATTGGGCGACAATAAGATTTGCCATGTGGTCCTCTACCGGGCCCACCACGAACACCACGCGCTCTTTCAGGAGGCGCGAATAAATGTCGTAGGAACGCTCGCCGCGTGCAGTCTGCTCCACGACCATCGGGATAAGGCCCAGATTGTTGACATTCATTGTGTTACGGCCGTCCGGCAAGTTCGCCATGCAATCGTTTCCTTGGTTATGTATGGGGGCGCCGCCAGTGACGGCGCCCGGGTGTGCACTCAGCGCTGGCTCTGGGCCTGCGCAATCGCCTCCTGGTAGCTGCAGGGCTCGTCGGTCACCTCAGCTGACTCCAGCAGCTTGTCGACCACGCTGTCCTCAAGGACCTTGGACTCGACGGATGACAGCTGCTCCGGGTTGCCATAATACCAGTTGATGACCTCTTCCGCGTCCTGATACGTTGCGGCGAGTTCCTCAATGGTTTCCCGCACTTTGGCGGGGTCGGCCTTGAGCTCGAACTTGCCGATCATCTCGGACAACACCAGCCCCAGTTTGACCCGGCGCTCGGCGTTGTCACGGAACATGTCATCCGGCAGCAGGGAGTCCAGATCCAGTCCCTCGGGCGCCGCTCCACCAAACTGCTGGAACATCTGCTTGCGCAGGGCCTGGATTTCCTGCTTGACCAGCGCCTTGGGCACTTCCAGCGCCTTGTGCGCCTCGACCACCGCGTCCATCACCTGCTGCTTGACCCGACTAGTTACGGCATTTTTCAGCTCCCGGGTCATATTTTCTGCAACTTCCTTGCGGAATTGTTGCTCACCGCCCTCCTCAACGCCGTAGAGCTTGAACAGGTCCTCGTTGAGGGGCGCCAGCACCAGCTCCTTCACCTCGTTAACCTTGACCGCAAACTGCACCGCTGCACCGCGCAGATCTTCGTTGTGATAGTCCTCGGGGAAGGTGAGCTCGAGGGTTTTTTCGTCGCCGGCAGCCAGCCCGACAATCCCGTCCTCAAAACCCGGGATCATCCGTCCGGAGCCAAGCTCCAGATCGGTTCCCTCGGCGCTGCCGCCGTCGAAGGCCTCGCCGTCGCGGGTACCCACGTAGTCCAGGTTGACGATGTCGCCCATTGCCGCGGCGCGCTCAACCGTTTCACGCGTGCCCTGCTGTTTGCGGAACACATCGATAATGTTGTCCACGTCCGCGTCTGTGACCTCGGCAACCGGCCGGGTGACGGCAAAACCGGACATGGAAACGACCTCCACTTCCGGAAAGACCTCAAAGGTGGCGACGTACTCAAGGTCCCGGCCCGCTTCCAGGCTGCGCGGTTCAATGCTGGGCTGGCCCGCTGGACGCAGCTTTTCCTGCACCACTGCCTGCTGGAACGAGCGACTCATAACCTCACCCAGCACTTCCTGACGCACGCCCGCACCGTAGCGCTGACGCATGACTTTCATTGGCACCTTGCCGGGGCGAAAGCCGGGCAAGCGCACGTTCTGAGCGGCCTTTTGCAACCGCGAATCGACCTCACTGTCGACCTGAGCGGCGGGCACGCCGACAGTCAAGCGGCGCTCCAGGCCCGAAGTCGTTTCAATGGACACCTGCATGGTTATTCCTCACAATCCAGTCGGTAGTGGGCGCCGGTGCGCCCCGTCATCAGAACGACCCTGCCCCGGGGCCAGGGTCGCTGTCAGTTGGTGCGGAAGGAGAGACTCGAACTCTCACGCCTTGCGGCACTGGAACCTAAATCCAGCGCGTATACCAATTTCGCCACTTCCGCGTGTCGGGAAACCGCTATTGCGTTACGACGCAGTGCTGAAATAACCCTGCAAATACGACGTAACCTGTTGATTTTTCTGGCCTTGATGGCCTAAAAAAACGCAATTTTGAGTTCTCGCAAGGCTGCGGATTCTGCCACAAACCGGAATGCGGCACAACCGCGACCGATGCTGACCCAGAGGCTAATCCGTGAGACAGGCCGGGTCGAAGGCATAATCCCCACGCAGCCAGCCCACCACCTCGCCGGCAGCCGGGCCGGGGAGGCCCGCGTATTCCCCGGCCAGCGCCAACCGGCGCTGTGCTGACATCCCGGAAAGCCCGGCCACGCGAAATTCCTCCGCATCGCGCTGCAGGCAGCGCCACAGCGACGCGCCCAGCAGTTGCTCAGGGAGATCGGGGTGCGGGCCGGCCCCCTCTGCATAGAGACCGGCCAGCCCCAGGAGTGCTGGCAGGGAGCAGCGCCCCTGCAGCATGGGATTGCACAGGTGACCGGTGACAACCGAGGGATCCAGAACGCCGGCGCGCTGGCTGAGCGGTGCGAGATACAGATGGTCGCTGCGCAGAGCGCCGTCGTTGACGGGATAGTTATCCCAGAGCATCACGGGGCGTCCGAGCGCGCCCGCGGCCCGCTGCAGGTCGTCCCGCGTGATGGCCTCGGCGCAGACGCGGTTACCGGTCCAGAATATATCAACCCCGGGGTCCAGCAGGCGCCCCAGGTCGGGCCAGTAGTCCGCTGGCATCCGGCCAAAATGACGCTCCAGCACCGGATCAAAAGAGTAGTAGGTGGGACAGACCAGCAGGCGGCCTGCATCACTCCAGTCGAGGACGTCAGCGACGATCTCCGCCTGACGCTCGGCGAGGTCGGCCTGCTCGCCCGGCATGTCATCGAAGAGAATCGCCAACAGGGAGGCCGGAAGCTCATTCAAGCGCCGGATTTTGTCACGCAACTGGCGCCGCTGCCCCTGCCCGTAACGTCCATACAGTTCGAACGGTGACAGACCAACGCCGAAGAACAAGCCCCGCTGCTGGTAGTGTGCGGCGAGTTGCGCCAGGGCATGCCACTCCTCAGCCGGCCAGTCTTCCTGCCAGCGCTTGCGCAGCCAGGGGTCACCCTTGGGCGCGTACAGGTAGGTGTTGAGGCCAAGTGCCTGCAGGAACCCGGCATAGGACAGCCTCAGTTCGTGCTGCCAAGGGCGTCCGTAGAACCCCTCCACAACGCCGATGAGCGGGTGACGCAACATGGTTTAGCGCTCGCTTATTCTAAATTAAAATATGTATCAAGGTTTTTATCGTAAATCAGCCTAATAATTCGGCCTCGAGACTGTGGAAAATTACCACTGATAGGCGATACTAAATACGTGGCTGCTTTTCCCCTGACTCGAGCGAGCAGCTACTCGGAGCGTACCCAACGCTCTGAAAGGGAAGTAATTCCTTTTGTGTTTCACTCCTAATGGTCTTCTTGGGTCCCTGGCGGGACCCATTTTTTTACCTGAACGCCGCGTGCAAGGCTACATGGTATGGGTCGGACGATCCGATCCCAGCGACCCCGCGAGATGGTTCTCGATCTTGCTGTTGGCGGCGGCATCCTGTTCACTGAACTGCACGCCGATACCTGCTGTGCGGTTACCCTGCGCGCCCCGGGGCGTGACCCACACGACCTTGCCGGAGATCGGTATTTTCTCCGGCTCGTCCATCAGGGTCAGCAACATGAAGACCTCGTCCCCCACCTTGTAGGTTTTGTTGGTGGGCACGAACAGTCCGCCGTTATGCAGAAAGGGCATATACGCCGAATACAGCACGGCTTTGTCCTTGATGGTGAGCGACAGAATCCCGTTGCGGCTACCCGCTGCAGAATCACTCATGGTGCGATCTCCTCTGAAGACGGACGCATGGTAGCACCGCTGCGCATCACACCAAAGCCATCCGCCAGACTGATCAGCACACTTTCCAGCGCCAACTGTGGATTCGGGTTGGAGCCGGCGGCGATAGCCGCCTGCAGCGCTTGCAGGCGGTCAAGCAGGTGAAACAGCGGCTGCGCCCTGCGCAGCGCAGCCTGATCCTGCCGGCACAAGTACAACTGTAGAAACAGGGCGATGTCGCGCAGCGCCTGGGTGAGCTCCAGCTGGGCGAAGCGCGCCGCCACAACCGGTACCGTTGCCCTGCCCCGGGCCAGGTCGCCCAACGCGGTGCGGCGCTCCCGCAGGGGTCCGGCGCCGCCTTCGGTAAACAACTGCTCTGCGAGCAGCGGCACGCCGCCGGCGAGTGCGAGCAGGTCAGCCGCACCCGCCTCGTCACCAGTGACGCGCTGCAGCCACGGCAGGCACTGATCAGGGCCCGGGAGGGGCAGTTTTAGCAATTGGCAGCGGGAACGCACTGTTGCTGGCATGCCCTGCAAACGCTCCGCGATCAGGATCAGGTGAGTGTCTGCAGAAGGCTCCTCCAGTCCTTTCAGGAGTGCGTTGGCAGCGCCGTGCGACAGTCGCTCGGCCGGGCTGAGGACCACAACCTTGCGTGCGCCGAACCCCGCCGTGCGGTAGACAAAGGCAACCGCCTCTCTCACCTGCTCAATGCGTATCACCTTGCTGGAGCCTTCCGGTTGCAGCCAGCGAAAGTCACCGTGACTGCCCGACTGACTGAAACAGCAGGCCCTGCACGCGCCACAGTTGTGGCCGGCGACGGGTTGGTGGCATAGCAGATAGCGCGCCAGTGCCAACGCCAGCCGCTGTTTGCCGACGCCCGCCGGGCCAGCAAGAAGCAGCGCGTGTGGGAGCTGTTGGCGACTGACCTGCTCCTGCAGCCGCGCCCAGGCCTCAGCCTGCCATGGCAAAGGTACGCTGACTTCAGGCAGGTCCTGCAGGTTCATTTTGCCACCGGGTGTCGCGGTGCCCAGCAGGCGAACAGCTCCGCGCATATCTCCTCAATGCGCGTCTGCACCGCGGCCAGCGGCTGACTGGCATCGACAACGTGATAGCGACCGCTGCTCTCCCGGGCGAGTTGCAGATAGGTATCGCGTACACGCTCAAAAAAAGCCAGTTCCTCGCGCTCGAAGCGGTCCAGCTCACCGCGGCCCCTGACACGCTCAAGCCCCGTGGCTACGGGCGCATCGAGCAGGAGCGTGTAGTCAGGCCGCAACTCCCCCTGCACCAGCGTTTCCAGCGCGCGCACGGTTGCGGCCGGCAACCCGCGACCGCCACACTGGTAAGCGTAGCTGGCATCGGTGAAGCGATCGCAGATCACCCACTTGCCGGCGTGCAGCGCGGGCTGTATGACATCCTGCAGGTGCTGGGCGCGCGCCGCAAACAGCAGCAGCAACTCGGCCATCGGTACCACGGGCTCCTCTCTCGGGCGCAGCAGCACTGCGCGGATATCTTCACCCAGACGGGTGCCACCGGGCTCGCGTGTCACCACGAGGTCCACGCCACGAGCCTCTAAATAGGCCTGAATACAGGCAATATTGGTGGATTTTCCTGCACCTTCACCGCCTTCGACGGTGATAAACAGACCGCGTGCTGTGACCATGGTCAGGGACTCTCCGGAGATGAACGGTAATCTTCGCGCCGTTGCAGCTGGTATTTACGCACGGCACGCTCATGCCCTTCAAGCGTGGTATTGAACTCGTGGCTGCCATCACCACGCGCGACGAAAAACAGGGTTTCACCCGCCGCGGGCTGCAGAGCGGCCTGCAGTGCCGCACGCCCGGGCAAGGCGATCGGTGTCGGTGGCAGCCCAGCGTGCCGGTAGGTATTGAAGAGATTGTCCGCGTCCAGCAGGTGGCTGCGGCGCAGATTGCCATCGAAGGCATCACCCAACCCGTAAATGATGGTCGGGTCGGTTTGCAGCCGCATACCACGCTGCAAGCGACGCACAAACACCCCCGCAATTTCTCCCCGCTCTTCGGGTACACCGGTTTCACGCTCTATAATGGAGGCCATGATCAGGGCTTCGTAGGGGGAGTCATAGGGCAGATCCGCGTCGCGTATTGCCCACTCCTGTTCCAGCGCTTCCAACAGGGCGCGGTGTGCACGACGCAGGATATCGAGATCGCTGTCGCCGCGCTCATAGCGGTAGGTTTCCGGCAGAAACAGACCCTCGACCGCCTCGTGCGGTGCGACGAGCTGCAACAACCTGGCATCATCCGGCCCTGACAGGACGCTCTCCAGCGCACTCTCGCGCTGCAGAATGGCAAGCGCCTGTGCCACTACGATGCCCTCGGGAAGCGTCACCTGGTACTGCACTACGCGCCCACTGACCAGCAGCGCCAACAGGCTTTCAGCCGTGAGCCCGGGCTCCAGCGCGTACTCCCCCCGCCGAATCCGGGCATCGAGCCGGTGGTAGCGCGCCCAGAGCAGCAACAGCTCCGGGTGCGGCAATACGCCCTCCGCCTGCAGACGCTCGGCTACCGAGCGCAAGCTGTCTCCCGGGTGTACCGTGAGCAGCAGCCCCGACTCCGGCAGGCGCAGGGGGGCCTGCCACCTCTGCCAGGCCTCACGTGCCACGAGCAGGGCAAAGAGGACCGCCAGAACCAGCGCCAGTAGCAACGGACGGCGCCAGCGCGTCACCGCTGCAGCCACTCGCCATAAGCGGCATGCAAGCGCCGGGTGACAGGGTGCAGACCCCAGTTGCGATCGCGAAACCCGCCTACCGGCCGCAGACCGGTGAGGGCGTTGCAATAGAACACTTCATTGGCCGCCAGCAGCTGGTGCAGCTGTAGCCGGGATTCCGCCGCCTGCAGACCGCAGGCTGACGCAAGGTGATCCAGCAGCAGGCGACGGCGGGTACCGGCGATCCCCGCATCAAGCAAGATGGGTGTGAGGAGCCGCTTGCCCGCCACCAGAAACAGATTGCCCGAGGACACCGACAGCGGTGCACCAGACTGATCCAGCATCAGCACCTCGTCCACCCCAGCCTCCATCGCGTCGGCAGCGGCCAGCACCTGTTCCAGTCGGTTCAGGTGTTTCACGCCCGCCAACTGCGGCTGCTTGCCCCACCGGACCTGTGTCTCCCCGAGCGTGGCGGGTTCCGGGAACACTGACGGGTCGTACGCCATCTCTGACACGCTGATGACAACCCGCGGTGTGGCCACCTGCGGCGGCGCATAGCCCCGCGGCCCCGTGCCTCGCGACACTGTCAGGCGCAGCGCTGCGTAGCCTTTCACTGCGCGCAGGGAATCCAGAACGGTATCGAGGTGCTGCCGGGCAAGCGGCAGTGCCTCCGGCATACGCAAACACGCCAAGCCGATAGCCAGTCGATCAAAGTGGAGGCTGGCCAACACCGGTTGACCGTCCCGCAGGAGCATGGTTTCAAAGACCCCATCGCCGTAGGCGAACGCCCGATCCGGCAACTGCAGTGCGTCGCCGGGTGTGCCGTCAATCCATGTCTGGGCCGCAACTACCACCCGGCCGGCATCAGCCGAGCTGACTGAACAGCAGGGACCCGTTGGTGCCGCCGAAGCCGAAGGAGTTGGAGAGCGCGTGCCGGATACGGCGCTCCTGTGCGGTATGCGGCACGTAATTGAGAACGCAACCCTCGTCCGGATTGTCGAGGTTGATGGTCGGAGGGGCTACCTGATCGCGCAGGGCCAATATGGAAAAAATGGCCTCCACGGCCCCCGCAGCACCCAGCAGGTGACCGATCATGGACTTCGTGGAACTGACCGCGACCGCTTCTGACGCGGCCCCCAGCACTGTCTGGATCGCGCGACTTTCAGCAAGATCACCGGCACTGGTCGATGTGCCGTGTGCGTTGATGTAGTCAATCTGGTCGACGGATACCGCGGCATCGGCGATGGCATTGCGCATTGCAGCAGCCGCGCCGCGACCGTCCTCCGGCGGCAGCGTCATGTGATACGCGTCGCCGCTCATGCCAAAGCCGGTGATTTCCGCGTAGATATTGGCACCCCGCGCTTTCGCCGACTCATACTCTTCGATCATCAACACCCCTGCGCCGTCACCCAGCACAAAGCCGTCGCGATCGCGATCCCAGGGACGCGAAGCCGCTGCCGGATCGTCATTGCGCGTTGACAGCGCCCGGGCGGCGGCAAAACCCCCGAGGCCGACAGGCGTCGTGGCCATCTCCGCACCGCCCACCAACATGGCATCGGCATCGCCGAGGGCAATCAGGCGGGCACCGAGGCCGATGTTGTGCGTGCCCGAGGTACAGGCCGTGACCACAGCGAGATTCGGACCCTGAAGATTGTAACGGACAGAGAGATTGCCCGAGATCATGTTGATAATGGAACCGGGCACAAAGAAGGGTGAAATCTTGCGTGGCCCGGAGCGCGCCACGATCTCCGTATTTTTCTCGATCTGGCCAATGCCGCCGATGCCGGACCCTATGGCACAGCCAATGCGGTGGGCGTTGGCGTCCGTCACCTCGAGCCCGGAATCCAGCATTGCCTGTATCCCGGCGGCCATCCCGAACTGCACAAAGATGTCCATTTTACGGGCGTCTTTGTCGCTGAAATACGGCGTGCTGTCGAAGCCTCTGACACTGGCACTGAACCGCGTGCTGTAGGCCTCGACATCAAACGCGACAATCGGTGCGACACCGCTTTTGCCGGCAATGATATTTTTCCAGGTTTCCTGCACATCGAGCCCCAGTGGGCTCACCATGCCAAGACCTGTGACAACAACGCGTCTGCCAATCACCGAACGCACTCCCCGGTTGAATCAGGTGCTGGAAGCATAAATAAGAAAAGCCGCTCTATCAAAACATAGAAACGGCTCTTCCGGTTACTGCGGGGACAATCTCAGGCGAGATTTTCCTTGATGTAGTCGATAGCCAACTTCACCGTAGTGATCTTCTCGGCTTCTTCATCGGGAATCTCGGTTTCAAACTCTTCTTCCAGAGCCATCACCAGTTCCACCGTGTCCAGTGAATCCGCGCCCAGGTCTTCGACAAAAGACGCTTCCGTCTGAACTTCTTCTTCCTTGACGCCAAGCTGCTCTGCGACGATCTTTTTTACGCGTTCTTCAATGCTGCTCATTTTATGTATAACTCCTGACAAAAAAGTCTGAATGAAACCTGGTCACCCGGCCCAAGAGCGCATTTTACTCTGTTTTGCGCCGGAGTAATAAATTTTTTTTGGGCGCCGACCGCCAGCATGCGGCAACGCGGCGCCGCATCCCTTACGCCATGTTCATGCCACCGTTGATATGGATAGTCTCGCCGGTGATATAACCCGCGTGCTCCCCGCACAGAAAAGCCACCAGGGCACCGATTTCCCGTGCCTCGCCGAGACGTGCGAGGGGAATCTGGCCGAGCATCGCCTCACGCTGTTCGTCACTCAGTGCACGCGTCATATCGGTATCAATAAAGCCCGGAGCGACACAGTTGACCGTCACGGCGCGGGAGCCCAGTTCACGCGCCAGCGCCCGCGAAAAACCCTCCACACCCGCCTTGCTCGCCGCGTAGTTGCTCTGCCCGGCATTACCCATTGCGCCCACTACCGACGTGATATTCACGATTCGACCCCAGCGGGCCTTGGTCATGCCACGCAGGCAGGCCTTGCTGACCCGGTAGACCGCGCTCAGGTTGGTGTCGATGACGGCCTGCCATTCCTCTGCCTTCATGCGCATCAGAATATTGTCGCGCGTGATACCCGCATTGTTGACCAGTACCAGCGGCGCGCCGAATTGCGCGCTGATACCCTTGACCACATCCTCGACGGCAGCCTGGTCAGCCACATCCAGCGTCATGCCACAGCCCTCGAAACCGCCGTCCCGAAGATACTCACCGATGGCAGCGGCTCCCGCTTCAGTGGTCGCGGTGCCCACGACGACATACCCATCGGCTGCAAGCTGTTCCGCGATAGCACGGCCAATGCCACGGCTGGCACCCGTCACCAGCGCAACTTTCTTTTCCTCACTCATCCCTGCTCCCCTTCCTTATTGCTGTTCCAGATCTGCTCAGGCCAGGGCCGCAAGCGTATCGGCAAGCCCTGTGGGCTCTTCCAGTGAGTGACTCTGCAACGCACCGTCGATGCGCTTGTTGAGTCCGCTCAGCACCTTGCCCGGGCCACACTCCACCACCTGCGTGACGCCCTGCGCCGCCATGTAGGCAACGCATGCCGTCCACTGGACGGGACTGTAGATCTGCTCTACCAACAGGCTGCGAATGCGCTCGGGGTCGGATTCGGGTCGTGCATGAACATTGTGCACGACGGGTATGGCGGGCGCCTGAATTGCAATAGAGGCCAACACCTCGGCGAGTCGCTCGCCGGCCGGACGCATCAGCGACGTATGGAAAGGTGCGGAGACCGGCAGCGGCATCGCGCGCTTTGCCCCCGCGGCTTTCAGCGCCGCGGACGCCTGCTCGACCGCCGCGGCGTGGCCGGCAATCACCACTTGACCAGGCGAGTTGAAATTGACCGCAGCCACCTCGCCGTCGCCCGCGGCGCTCACCTCGCCACAAATACGGTTGATACTCTCATCGTCCAAACCGATGATCGCCGCCATGCCGCCCTCGCCTACCGGGACCGCTGTCTGCATGAACTCACCGCGCTGGCGTACCAGGCGCACGGCATCGTCAAAAGCGAGCGAACCGGCGCAGACCAGTGCAGAAAATTCGCCGAGGCTGTGCCCGGCGAGCAAGGCGGGTTCCGCGCCGCCCGCCGCGCGCCAGGCGCGCCACAGGGCGACACTGGCGGTCAGCAGGATGGGCTGTGTGGTAGCCGTGAGATTCAGAGCCTCCTGTGGCCCCTCCTGCACCAGACCCCACACGTCCATACCGAGCGCCGCGGAGGCTTCATCAAAGGTCTCGCGCACCGCCGGGAAGGCAGCGTGAGCACCGGCAAGCATGCCGACTTTCTGTGACCCCTGGCCGGGAAACACAAATGCACAGTGACTCAACGTCATATCAATAGCACCCTCTAACGTTTACACGGTACCGGCGACGGTCGCGCCGGTTACCGCCAGTGTAGAACAGCCAGCGCGCGCCAGCCTGAAAATGCAAAACGGGAGCCTGGGCTCCCGTTTTGATTTCGCTACCATTACCGACACGTAGACTGTGAACAGCCTGCAGTGCCAGCCGGAACGGACTTACTCGTCGTTGCCGGTGTTGACCACTTTCTTGCCGCGGTAGAAGCCATCTGCCGTCACATGGTGACGACGGTGGGTTTCACCGGAGGTCTGGTCGACGCTCAGCGTCGGGCCGGAAAGTGAGTCGTGTGAACGACGCATGCCGCGGCGTGAACGTGATTTCTTGTCCTGTTGAACAGCCATGTCTTACTCCTGATGGGTATCGCCGGGCTTTAACTGCGCCAGCACGTCAAACGGGTTGGGCCTGTCGACGGGCTCGTCTGCTACGCGCTCCGCGGCGAGGTCCGCCAAAACTGTGTTGCATTCCGCCTGCTCGTGATAGCTGAACGGCGGCATTGCCAGAATCAGCTCATCCTCGACCAGTTCCCGCAGCGAAACCTCTTCCTCACCGGCTATCAGTGGGTCGAGACTCGCCGGCAAATGACGGGCCTGCTCATCCGTCCAGACCACCGCGAGGGTGCTCTCCGAATGTAGCGCAGCCGACATGGGCCGCAGGCACCGCTGGCAGGTAACCGTGACCGCACTGTCAGTCACCACCCGCACAACGTACCTGCCCTCCTCATCCCTGGACAGCGCCAACTCCGCTTCAACAACACCCTCGTCTGCGGCCAGCAGATCCCGAAAACGAGGCAATTCCAGCGGTTTGAGCGTGCCCCTGATGGTCGCGCCACGCGTGGCAGCCTTGCGGACGTCCAGCGACGCGGGAAGGGGGTCGGTCAACATAGGCGCGCATCATAGGGGCGGTTTACCCCTTTGTCAAAAAAATCTTTAGAATACAACCAGTTCACAGCCTTCACTGCCGCTTGCGGAAAACCTGATCATGGACCTGATACTTGCCTCGACCTCACCCTACCGCAAAGCCTTGCTGGCGCGCCTGCAGCGCCCCTTCCGCTGCCTGCCGCCCGACACCGATGAGACGCCCCTGGCTGGCGAGACCGGTGCACAGCTGGCCCTGCGTCTGGCACTGGCCAAGGCACGTTCAGTCGCCCAGGCTCACCCCGGCGCCCTGGTGATCGGTAGCGACCAGGTGGCGGAGCTGGATGGCCGGCTGATCGGTAAACCCGGCAGCGTGGAGAACGCCAGGCTGCAGCTGACGGCAAGCTCCGGGCGCACCGTGCGCTTCCTTACCGGACTGGCGGTCTGCCGGGTTGCCGACGACCTGGAGCTAACCCATGTGGAACCTTTCAACGTGCATTTTCGCCCCCTGTCCCAGGCGGCGATCACTGCCTACCTCGAGCGGGAGCCGGCGCTGGACTGCGCCGGCAGCTTCAAATGTGAGGGCCTGGGCATCGCCCTGTTCGAGCGTATGGAAGGCGACGACCCCAGCAGCCTTGAAGGCCTGCCGCTGATCGCCCTGACCCGCCTGCTCGGCGAGGCGGGCTACCCGATACTGGCCTGAGACAGCACATGGGGCAGTTCCTTTAACGCAGCCAGCCGGTCAATCAGGGCCAGCGGGCGGTGGCGCAGAAGCTGTTCGCGCGAGTGCACGCCGAAGGTCACGCCCACCGAGGGCATGCCGAGGCGCCGCGCCATCTCCAGATCGTATTCTGAGTCGCCCACCATCAGGGCGGAGTGCGCCGCTTTGCCGCGCTCCAGCAGGATTTCTTCCAACATCAACGGATGCGGCTTGGAGCGTGTCTCATCGGCACAGCGTGTGCTATGGAAGTAGCCCTCCAGGCCCAGACCCTGCAGGACACGATCCAGCCCCCGTCGACTCTTGCCCGTCGCAACGGCCACTTCAAACCCGGATGCGCGCAGCCAGTCCAGCGTCTCCAGGGCGCCCTCGTGCAGGGTCGCCGGCCCGGGGTCCAGCGCACGGTAACAGCGGGCATAGGCGGCCTGCATGGCCTCCTGCTGTGCTGCCGAACTGCCCGGGAACAGCAGGGGCATCGCGGTCACCAGACTGAGGCCGATGATGTGCCTGACGGCATCGGCCTCCGGCACCGGCAGGTCGCAGTCCTCCGCTGCCGTCTGCATGGCCTGCACAATCTGCTCCACGGAGTCGCAAAGCGTCCCATCCCAGTCAAATATAACTATCATATTCAATTAGATACGCGCATTTTCTAATATAGCCTCTAGATCTTTGTCGAGCGGCGCCTCAAGACGTAATTGCCCCGCGCCCGGCAAGGTAAAGGTCAGTGAGCGAGCGTGCAGGAACAAGCGACCCACCCCCAGCGAGCGCGCCAGCTCGGCGCAGGCATCGTCCATATACTTGTCATCGCCGAGAATCGGATGGCCGGCGAAGCGCGCATGCACGCGAATCTGGTGAGTACGGCCGGTGTAGGGCCGGGCCTCCACCAACGTGGCCCGGGAAAACTGCTCCAGCACCTGAAAACCGGTCACCGATGCCTTGCCCTCCTTCGCGACCCGAACCATACGCTCACCCGATTGCACGACATTTTTCTGCAGGGGGGCTTCCACCATGCGCCGCTCACGTGGCCAACGTCCCGCCACCAGCGCAACATAGCGCTTGTCTACCCCGTCGCCTCGCAGCTGCCGGTGCAACTCCCGCAATACCGCAGGCTTGCGCGCCACCAGGATGAGGCCCGAGGTATCCCGATCCAGCCGATGCACCAGTTCCAGATAGCGATCCTGGGGCCGCAGCTGCCGCAGGCACTCGATCAAACCGAAGTTCAGGCCACTGCCGCCGTGCACGGCGAGCCCCGAGGGTTTATTGATCACCAGCAGTCCCGCGTCCTCGAAGACGATGCGCGACTGGATTTCAGCCGCCCAGTAACCCGGCACCACCACCGGCGCACCGGGCTCGGGCTGGTGCAGCGGGGGCACCCTCAGCACATCACCCGCCACCAGGCGGTATTCGGCTTTCACACGCCCTTTGTTGATGCGGAACTCACCTTTGCGGAGGCCGCGATAAATGCGTGTTTTCGGCACCCCTTTCAGCTCGCGCAGCAGGTAATTATCGAGTCGCTGCCCTGCGCTGTCCGCATCAATTTCGACGAAACGGACTGCATTGGGTACAGGGGTGGCTTGTGTTTTGACCATGGGTTCGGGAAATCACCAAATAATTGAAGCACTTAGCAAATGCAGGTATACTCCGGGCCGTGTAGCCAGGCTCGAGGGGTCTTACCCCCGACGCACAACGCAACCACTCCGGTGACAGCAGGGTCTGCCGACGTAACCGCAGCGCCCCACAGGAGACATCATACCCGCACTTGCGTGTGCAGGCACACAACGGATGTCGACGCGCCCGCCACCCACAGGGCATAGCCCGGGACTGAGGCTGAGCCGCGCCGATACAGTATGAACCGCGCAGTGAGACTGCCGGGACTCCGAATCAGTGAAAGCTTTGGGCAGTACGGCCGTATTCGTCAGGTGATGCGGCCCCGACCGGGTAACGACCTGCACGCGCAGGCTCTAACCGGCAGTACTACCCGGCGACAGGCAGACAACGGCCTCTCGCCCTGTACAGTTCACCTGAGCGTACTGAGTAGTACCTCACCACTGCGTGACCGGCCCAGCCGCCACGTCAGTGTCAGGACCGTTACTCGGCTATGTCCGGCCTCATGGCCGGCTGTATGGCTGATTCCCGCCCCGCCAGACCTGCGCGCACCAGGTAGAATGGCACATCATGAAAAAAATGCTTATCAATGCAACACAGCCCGAAGAGCTGCGCGTTGCGCTCGTTGACGGACAGCGACTGTACGATCTGGATATTGAAAACCGCACCCGTCTGCAAAAGAAATCAAATATCTACAAGGGCAAGATTACCCGGGTTGAACCCAGCCTTGAGGCCGCTTTCGTTGAATTCGGCGCGGAGCGTCATGGCTTTCTGCCCCTCAAGGAAATCGCCCGTGAGTACTTTTACAAGGATCCCAGCAACAGCGAGGGCCGCCTGAAGATCAAAGAGGTCGTAAAAGAAGGCACGGAAATCATTGTCCAGGTGGACAAAGAGGAGCGCGGTAACAAGGGCGCGGCCCTCACCACCTTTATCAGCCTGGCCGGTCGCTACATGGTGCTGATGCCCAACAACCCCAAGGCGGGCGGTATCTCGCGCCGCATTGAAGGGGACGACCGCAGCGAACTGCGCGAAGCCCTGAGTGGGCTGGAAATCCCCAACGGTATGGGGGTTATCATCCGCACGGCCGGTGTGGGACGCACCACCGAAGAGCTGCAATGGGACCTGAACTATCTGTTGCAGCTGTGGGAATCCATCACCGTCGCCAACAAGGAAGTGAAGGCCCCCGCGCTGCTGTTCCAGGAGAGCAACGTAATCATCCGCGCTGTGCGCGACTACCTGCGCGACGACATCGACCAGGTGTTGATCGACTCAGACGATGCCTATGCCGAGGCCTATGAATTCGTCAGCATGGTCATGCCGAAATACAAGAACCGTATTCGTCGCTACGAGGACACCATCCCCCTCTTCAACCGTTTCCAGATTGAAAGCCAGATCGAAACGGCTTTCCAGCGCGAGGTCCGCCTGCCCTCCGGTGGTTCCATTGTCATTGACCCCACGGAAGCACTGGTTTCCATCGACATCAACTCCGCCCGCGCCACCAAGGGCACCGACATTGAAGACACCGCCCTGCAGACCAACCTTGAGGCGGCCGATGAAATCGCGCGCCAGCTGCGGCTGCGGGACATGGGCGGCCTGGTGGTCATTGACTTCATCGACATGCTGGCCGCACGCAACCAGCGCGCTGTCGAAAACCGCATGCGCGATGCGCTGGAACTGGACCGCGCACGCGTCCAGGTGGGCCGCATCTCGCGGTTTGGCCTGCTGGAGATGTCGCGCCAGCGGCTGCGCCCGTCTCTTGGGGAAACCAGCGCCATTGTCTGCCCGCGTTGCACCGGTCAGGGCACTATCCGCGACACCAAGTCTCTCGCGCTATCCATCCTGCGCCTGATGGAAGAAGAAGCCATCAAGGATCGCAGTGCCGAGGTGCGCGCCATTGTACCGGTGGATGTGGCGGCGTACCTGCTCAACGAGAAACGCTCGGCCCTTTCCGATATCGAAATTGTCAGCCGCACACGACTGCTGGTGATTCCCAATCCGAATCTTGAAACACCGCACTTTGAAGTGCAGCGCCTGCGCGACGACGAAGTCAGCGAAGACCGCACCGTCAGTTACTCCATCGATATCGCGGTACCGGATACTGACCTTATCAGCGATTCGCACTCCGCCAACATTCCGCAGCAGGAGGCCGCCGTGCAACGCGTTGCACCGCAGATGCCTGCGCCGCAACCGGCGCCCGAGCGGGAGGAAACCACCGCCGAAGTGCCTGCGCCGAAGCGTAAGCGCGGCGGCAAGAGCACTGCCGCCAAAGCTGCCGAACCCGCCGCGCCCGCTGTGAAGCCGGGCCTTGTGACGCGACTGATGGGCATGCTGTTCGGCGAGCCCGCCAAGGCAGAAGAGCCGGCGCCCAAGCCGAAGGCCCGCAAAGCCGTCGCAGCCGAGCCAGACAGCGAGAACGGCGAAAAAAGTGGAGAGCGCACTGGCCGCAAACGCAGCCGCGGTGGCCGCCGCCGCAATGGCAACAATGCACGCAGCGCTGACCAGACCCGCAACGATCGCGACGAGGTGACTGATGCATCCGCACAGCCCACCAGGGGCGAGAAGCCAGACTCACGCAACCGGTCGCAGGACGACTCGTCAGAAGAGCGTCAATCCAGCGGCAACTCGCGTTCGCGGAGACGCGGTGGCAAGGGGCGTCGTCGCCCCGATGCCGAGCGCACCGTGGAGCCGGTAGAAGATCAGTCGGATGTCGATGCAGATGCTTCTGATGACGATAGCCTGGAAGCCTATGCCAGACGCCAGCAGGAAGCCCAGCAGGACGACTCCAGTGAAGAAGGCAGCAAGCCACGCAAGCGTCCCTCGGACATGAAGCGCAGCGAACCTCGCCGTCGCCGCCGCAGCCGCCCGCAGACGGATGCCGACACCGATGACACCGGTGTCACCGCACAGGCCGACACTGCACAGACAGCTGTGGACACCAGCGAGGCACCCGCAGACGCGCCGGCCAGCAAGCCGGTCGGTGCCGCTGAAGTGCTCGACAGCACGCCATTGGCGGCGCTGGAGAGCAGCACCAAAACCGACGCTGCCAGCAGCATAGATGGCGAGGACAGCGCCGCGATGACAGTCGAAGCGCAACCCGATACGGCAGTGCCCACGGCTGCGGAGCCGGATGTAGCGGCAAAAGCGCCTGAGCTTGCAGAGGCACCGGCGGCGGAACCTGCACCGGCCCCCGTTGCACCGGCTCCCGAAGCCGCTGCGTCGGAGGCCCCTGTGGCGAGGCCGGCTGGTCTCACCGCAGACGGACGCGCTGCCAACGACCCTCGCGTGGCACCGCGACAGGTGCAAGAGGTGGCGATTACCACCGCGCACCTGACGCTGTTCCGCGAAGAGCAGTTCCCACCTGTGGCTGCCAGCGGCCAGGTAGCACCGCGCGCCAGCAATGACCCACGGGGGCCGCGCCCTGGCGCTGCCGCAAGCGGTGTATCCGAGGGCTAGACGCACTGCAAAATGATGCGCACCGGCCCGTCAGGGCTTGTGCGCATTGGCAGGGACTGTATAATCCCGCTCTCTCGCTGAAGGCGGGAAAACAAACACGGTGGGCTGGCTGAGTGGTCGAAAGCGGCGGTCTTGAAAACCGTTGAGGGTTTATCCCCTCCCGGGGTTCGAATCCCTGGCCCACCGCCACACTAGAACCCCGGGCGAGTCTGTTGCCCGGGGTTTTTTTTGGCTTCGTACCGGGCGCCGCCGGCCTTTAGAACTTGTGCGAACGCAGGATTTCCACATCCTCCAGGTAGGTTATACCCGAATAATTCTGGAAGAACCGATCCGCCACCTCCACGGCTATTTTCTCCGCGGTGTCATGGGTGGCGGTGATCACCTCGATCTGCACATTACTGAAGCCGTCAACCACAGCGGCGCGTCCTGCAGCACGCACCCCGCGGCTACCCTTGCCGCCTGCAGCAAACACCGTATATCCGGTTGCGCCCATGGCCTCGATGATCTGCGCCACCTGCTCCAGGATCACTTTCTCGGTGATGATCACCACTTTCGCTGCCTTGAATGTCATGCGTCGCATCCTCTTGTGTGGGTCCTCGAACGCGGTTTCAACCGCTCCCGGGACGTCTTCGGTTTACAGCATAGCACCGCTGCTACAGGCCAAATACTGCCTGGGCCAGCGCCACATACAGCGGGATACCCACGGCGATGGCGACAGGCGTACCGACACTCGTCGAAGACCCAATGTACGCCGAGGGATTGGCCGAGGGGATTGCGGCGCGCAACGTCGGCGGACCGGAAATATCGGAGCTGGACCCCGCCATCACGGCAAGCAGAATCACCCCGCCCGGGCTGAAACCGGTGAGGACATGCGCCACATAGCCAAGGCCGAAGGCAATCAAGCCGTGCACCAGCGGCGCGAAGGTCGCATACACCGCATACCAGTGCGCCACCTTGCGCAGCTCGTTCAGGCGCGTGTACGCCTCCATACCCATGGTCAGCATCAGCACCGACAGCAGACCGCGAAACAGTGGATCGTAGAAACCTTCGTAGACAATCTCCGGCCGCGTGAACAAGCCCAGCGCCAGGCCCAGAAGCAGCGCGCTGAGTGCGGAACCGCGCAGGCTGCTCGTGATGATGGGCCAGATTCGTGTTTTGGCTTTCGCGCCCTCTTTCTTGCGCGCCAGGTACAGGTTGGCCAATACGATCGCGACAATCAGCGCCGGTATGTCCATAAATGGATACAGCGCAGGCACCCAGGCCTCAAAGGTCACCGCCTGCTCCTCCAGCATCACCATGGCGGCAGCCAATGTGGAGGCGCTCACCGCACCGAACAGCCCGGAGGTGGCAATTGCATCATCGGTCTTCACGCCGGGCAGTCGAGACAACACCAGACTGCCCACCAGTACAATGGCACACCCCACAACGACCGCAATGATCGCCGGTAACAACATGTCTGCGAGTTCGGCATCGCGAATTTCCAGGCCACCCTCCAGGCCAATGCGCATCAACAGCATGAACACGCAGAACTGGTAAATGGCATCCGGTATTTCCAGCTTGCTGCGAAATGCAGCCAGCAGCATGCCGCCAACCAGAAACGCCAGTGCGGGCGACTGGAACTGAACCAGGAAACGGGACAGAAAATCGAGTATGAGTTCCATAGGGCCTTTCCAACAGTTGCGTTGGACAGGCATGTTGCTCTCGCGATGAAGGCAAGTAAAATAGAATATTTATTTATTAACGTTCTTTTATAAAGAACTTTTAGAGGCGCTCTGCTCTGGCTCCGCCCCGCCGGTACTCCCCGCTCCTACCCATGGGCCATCTCAGGCACCCAGCCCGAGATTACGCAGCGCCGTGCGGAATGCATTGAACGGGCTGATAATCGCGTCTCCCAGCACAATGGCACAGCCGAACCAGTGGAAATAGTTCACCTGTTGCCAGCCCGGCCCATTGCTGCTGTTGCCCTCGATCAGGAACCAGGTAAGCAGTGCTGTACCCAGCATCACCGCCGTGATTGACCAGAGCAGGTCGAAAAAGAACGATGCCGTGTTGATGTCACCCGACTTGAAGAACTCGACGAACAGGACGAAGACACCCAAGCCGATGTACACGAACCCAAAATGAAGCTGCGACGCCATGTCAACTTCAAACTGGTAAAGCACCGCCGGATAGGCCACCACCAGCAGCACCCAGGGAAACCGCCCCAGAAAAGCACCGATGCCACCCCCGTCTTTCACCATAATGTGTGCGCCCACGTGCTGCTCTCCCTGTTGTGTTTCGCTTAATCATAGGGGGCTGAGTGGAAAAAACCAGCCCGAATCCGCCTAATCCTGCGGCGGGACCGCCAATGCGTCAGAAAACGCAAGGGCCTCTGGAAAGAAGGCGAGAAAACCCGCCTCAATCTGCGCCGCATGGCGATCGATCTCCGTTGCGCCATCTGCGAGCGGATTGCTGCGCTGCAATCTCCTGGACAGGCCGCGCAGCGTGCTCTCGACACCCTTCAGGGAATCGCAGCGGCTGAGCCAGTCGTGAGCCACGAGGCGCGGGGTCACCTCGGCGAGGGGCGCTGGCAGCTCATGCCGATGCGCGATAAGCAGGTCGTAGACGCTGGCTACAAAGGCGGCGCGCGGTAAGGCGGCAAACCGTTGCCAGTGCTGGATAAGGAAATAGTCAAAGGCGACATCCAGCAAAATGTTGGCGTAGCGCCTGAACGGTGGCGCAAACAGCTCCCGCAACTCCCGCGTGACCGCATGATCGTCGGTATACCGGTCGATCAGCCGATGGTGCTGCACTCCCTCGCGAAGCTTCGTTGACAGACCCTGCGGCGCCAGCGGACCCTTGATAAAGTCCCCGGTGACATTCCCCACACGGTGCAGCGGATCGGCGCTCGACAGCCGCGCATGCGCCAGGTGATTCACAGCGAAAAAACCATGATGGCACTACCCTTTCGGTTCCGGGGATGCGACCATTGCGGCCCCGAATAACATGACATGTTCCGGCTGGATGGTACTACGCCCCGCATTCCTGCGCGCACCCTGGCTTCACTTTCTTCTGCTTGGCGTGCTGCTGTACCTGCTTCAGGCACGGCTGTTCCCGCCTCCCGCCCCTGTAGTCGGGCCACTGCCACAGTCGCGCATCGAAGCCCTCACCGGCCAGTGGGTGGCGTTGACAGGGCGCACCCCCAGCACGGAGGAGCTCGCGGGCCTGAAGCGCACCGAGCTGGAGCAGGACATGCTGTTTCAGCGCGCACTGACCCTGGACCTGCACCGCCACGACCCCGTGGTACAACAGCGGCTGCTGCTGAACCTGCGCTTCCTCGGCCTGGCAGATGCCGACAGCTCTGACGCTGACCTGTTTCAGCAGGCACTGGACATGCGCCTGCACCTGGGCGACGAAGTCGTGCGCCGCCGCATGATCCAGGTCATGGAGCAGCTGATCGTCGCCAGCAATCCGCCGGCCGCACCGACCGACGCCGAAATCGAGGCCGCCTTCGAAGCGCGCAGCGCCGAACTGGAGCGCCCACCCCGCTACTCGCTGCAGCATGTCTATTTCAACCGGGAACGCGAGCCCGATGTGCCCGACATTGCCTTGCGCATCCGCGACAGCGCCATGACCCCGCAGCAGGCGCTGCCGCTGAGCTCGCCGTTCCTCCACGGTCATGCGTTCCGCCACCAGACGCCCGAACAGCTGGCGCGCACCTTCGGCGCCGTCTTCGTCGACAGGCTCATGGGCGAATCAACCGCCACGGGCGTGTGGATCGGCCCGCTCAGGTCGGCGTATGGCTTGCATCTGGTCTGGCTCGATGACGTTACCCCGGCGCGACCGGCACAGCTTGAGGAAGTGCGCGAACAACTCGCCCGTGACCTGACCCAGCAGGCGCGCACCCAGGCACTCCGAGCCGGGGTCGAGCGGCTTGCAACCCAGTACGAGTTCCGCCTGTGATGATCATCCGTTACCCACTGTTCACACTGTGCGCCCTACTCCTGCTGACTCTGATACCGGCTGCAGCCCAGGCACACCGCTTCGCACCTACCCTGCTACAGCTGACCGAGCTGGAATCGGGTGACTACAATGTGGTGTGGAAAACACCCGCGCAAAGCAGCAGCCCCATACCGCTGGCCCCCGTCTGGCCCGACAACTGCCGCGTGCGCTCAACCAGCCCGACGCAGCCGGAGGGCACCGGACTGGTGACCACGCTGCAACTCGCCTGCAGCGGTGATGAGCGCGCGCGGCTGGTCGGACAGCGCCTCGCCGTCGACGGACTGGCTGCCAACCAGGCGTCTGTGATGCTCATGCTCAACCTGCAGGACGGCCGTCAGTACCAGCAGGTGCTGACCGCGGAACAGCCGTCCTTTGCGGTGCCGGAGGCGCCCAGCGCAGCGCGCGTGATGGGCGAGTACAGCCTGCTGGGCATGGACCATATCTGGCGGGGCATTGATCACCTGTTGTTCGTCTTTGGCCTGCTACTGCTGGTGGGCGGGGGCAAACGCCTGCTCTGGACCATCACGGCATTCACGGTGGGACACAGCATCACGCTGTCGCTGGTGACGCTGGGTTTCTTCAATTATCCGGTGGCGCTGGTTGAATTCACCATCGCACTGAGCATTTTCTGGCTGGCACTGGCCCTGACATCGCACAATCAGCAGAGCCTGTCTCGGCGACATCCCTGGTGGCTGGCGGGGGGGTTCGGCCTGTTGCACGGCATGGGCTTTGCCGGCGCGCTGGCCGCGACCGGCCTGCCCGAGGGCAATCTGCCGCTGGCGCTGCTGTTTTTCAATCTCGGTATCGAGGCGGGACAGATTACCTTTATCCTGGTGGTGCTGCTGCTGTGGTGGTTGCTACGCCGGGCCGTTGACCCCTGGCGCAGCCGCCTTGAACCGGTGCCGGTTTACCTGCTCGGGGGGCTCTCCGCCATGTGGTGCATTGAGCGTGGGCTGGAGGTGCTGGCGTGATGCGCCGCCGACCTGCCGCTTCATTGCTCGGCGATCTCCCTCAGCCGAAGGTCGGCGGCGTGATCTCGCGCTCATCCTGCCAGACCACCTTCAGATCCCGCGACAGGTAACGCGCCTCGCCGGCACGCATCTCAATCACGTCCTGGTAGCGTATCCCCATGTCCAGACAGAGGGAGCGTCCATCGCGCTGATAGAAGTGCGACGCCACACAGTAGGTTTCGCCGCGGTACTGGTCGCCCTGCCAGCGCCCCGCGACCTGCCCGACCAGGTGAAAGGTGCTGTCGAACTGGCGCAGAAACTCCAGATTGCCGATAAACACCGCGCGCGAGTCCGCGGCAAAGCCCGGACCCTGCTGGGTGAACTCCGGCCACATCAGCGACTCCATCGCCGCGAAATTACGGTCATCCACCGTCGTGGCGTAACTCGCCGCCAACAACGCCGGGATCGTCTCCGGATTCATTGCGCTGCCTCGAAACTGGCCACGATGGCGGCGACCTCATCGCGCACCCGACCCGTCCCGTAGCCCAGTTCCCTGACACCCTCGGGGGTATAACTGACCGTGGCGCCGCGGCCCGCAAACATGATGATGTCCGGCAACAGCGGGTGCTCGTCGCTGCGCACTTCCAGCGTTTGCGGATTGCCCGTCTCTTCACACCACATCTCGAAGTAGGCTTTCCACGAGAGGTTTTCATCGCCCACCAGGTACGCGCGGCCCGGCTCACCTTTCTCCAGTGCACCCTGTACCGCCTCGGCCAGCGAGGCGGAGGTGATGTGGTTGGTGCCACCTTCGGGCGCAAACAGAGGCGCGCCTTCCATCAGCCCCTTGGCGTAGAGGTAGTTGTAATAGAGATGCGGTATTTCCAGGCCCGGCAGATGGCCGAGGACAAACGGTGCATTCAGGCTGCACACCGCGAAGCTGTCATCGCTCATGACGCGGATGGCATCATCCGCCAGCTTGCGCGAACGCACGTAGGCGCTGGTTTCGATCTTTTCCGGCGCGACCTGGGGATAGAAAGTGCCGATATAGGCGGCTCGCTTGATGCCGGCCGCCTTCGCGGCCGCGAAGAATCGCGGAATGCCTTCGCTGTTATACCGGGTGTAGAACGCCTCCTCCGTTACCGAGCCATCCTGCGGCAGCTGCCGGATGTCCACTCCGGCGGCAAACACCAGCCAGTCGTAGCCCGCAAGGCGGCCGTCCGCAACGTCATCGTCGACGTAGTGTGTGGCAACAAAGGGCAGCTGCGCGAGTTCAGGCACCTTTGAGGGGGAGCGCGCCATGATGGTCACCTCATGCCCCGCCTGTGCCAGATGCAGCGCAGCATGACCGCCAATCAACCCGGTTCCACCGACCACCAGTACTCGCATATCCGTCTCCTCGCCTGTCAGGAATCATCGCCGGCGCGCACAGGTCGCCGGCAAAAGAACGATGAGTGTACCGGGTGCCCGCGCCAGCGGTTAAGCCCCGGGGGCAGATAAGGCACGGCCATGGCGCAAAAAGCAGGCACGAGGCTGCCATGTTGAACAACCGGCCTCCGTCACCCGCCGCGAGTGCGGCAGGCGCGTCCCGGTGCTCGTCGACGCTCGCCAGCGCAGCCCGACAGATCCACGACACGTTGCCCTGCGTAGTAATAACCGCTTGATTTCTATGGCTATAATCGAAGCGACCGGGGGCGGAATTCCTTGGAATCCGGGAACTTCGCCACTATGATGTGTCAAAGTAGTGTTCGCACCTTCGGTGCACAGTGATGGAGCGGTAAGACGATGCAACAGAAGAGCATGTACAACGTGAATACAGCGGCCGTGGATTCGTTGGTCAGTACCAACAAGGTGTTGAAAAACACTTACATGCTGCTGGGGATGACCCTGCTGTTCAGTGCTGTGACAGCGGGCATATCAATGGCCATCGGGTTGCCCCAGGGCGCCGCATTAATCCTGATGCTGGTAGGCTTCGGCCTGCTGTTTGTGGTGAACAAGATGGCTGACACCAGCAAGGGTTTGCTGGCTATCTTCGCCTTTACCGGTGTTATGGGAGCGTCTATCGGCCCCATGCTGAACCACTACCTGTCGATGCCGGGCGGTCCCGCGCTGGTCATGCAGGCCCTGGCCGGCACAGCGATCGTTTTCTTCGGTTTGTCTGCCTACGCGCTGACAACGCGCAAGGACTTCTCCTTCATGGGCGGCTTCCTGATGGTTGGCCTCATCGTGGCGGTGGTCGCCATGATTGCCAACATCTTCCTCGCCATCCCGGCGCTGTCGCTGACCATTTCGGCCGCCGTGGTGATGATCATGTCCGGGCTGATCCTGTTTGACACCAGCCGCATCATCCATGGCGGTGAAACCAACTACATCCGCGCGACCGTAGGCCTGTACCTGAACATCTACAACCTGTTCGTGCACATGCTGTCACTGCTCACCGCGTTCGGCGGCGATGACTGAAGGCCAGCGCAGCGCAGGCACCCAACCCCGGCCCACGCCGGGGTTTTTTGTTGGGCATAGCGCATGCCACTGAACTACTGCCTGCTGGTGCTGGCAGCACCGGTCTCCGGCCACACCAGCCTGACCGCCGCCCGGTTCGGCGCCGCCCTGCTGGCGCGCGGGCACACCCTGGAGCGTGTCTTCTTCCTCGACAACGGTGCCAGCAACGGGCTTGCCAGTGCAGTGACGCCGCAGGATGAGCGCAGCCCGCAACAGGCATGGTCGGAACTCGCCAACACACACGGCACCGAACTGGTGCTCTGCGTCAGTTCGGCCGTCAAGCGCGGCTTGCTGGACGCTGCAGAAGCACAGCGCCACGGCTTTCCCTCCGCCACGGTGTATCCGGGCTTCACCCTGGGGGGACTGGGCCTATTGGTAGAGGCCATGCAGTCGGCTGACAGGGTCATCACCTTTGGAGCAGCGGGATGAGCACAACGGCCGACAGCGGTGTCCTCGTTGTGACCCGTCACCCGCAACCCGGGCGCAGCCTGGCGCGGGCGGCCCTGGACACCGCACTCGCGACTGCCGCCTTTGACCAACCCGTTACCCTGCTGTTCCTGGGTGCCGGTGTGCTGCAATTGCTACCCCAGCAGGACAGCGCCAGCGTGGGCGTACGCAACCTGCGCAAGGTTATCGACTCGATGCCACTGTACGACCTCGAACATTACTATGTGGATGCCGAGGCGGCGGAGCACTTCGGGCTGACGGCGGAAGATCTGCCCAGTGGGGCAATGCTTGTGGATCGCGACGCGCAGCGATCACTGTTCGACAACCACCAGCACATTCTGGGTTTCTAGCCATGCTGCATACCCTCAGTTGCGCCCCCGGCCACCCCGCGGTGAAAGATTGCATCGCCCTGCTGCGCGCGAATGATGCCCTGCTGTTACTCGGCGATGGTGTGTATATCGCGCTGCAGCACAGCGAGGACTGGCTCGCGCTGCAGCAAAGTGGAGCCAGTCTGCATGTGCTGGACGCCGATGCCAGAGCCGCCGGCGTGCGGCAGCGTCTCGCTGCCTGTTTCACGGTGGTTGACGACGACGGCTTTGTCAGCCTCACCGAACAGCACGCCCAGCAGATGGCCTGGTACTAGGCCGCCACATGCTACCCGGCAGCGCGTTTGATGGCGAAGGCTTCCTCCGGGATATGCAGGCCTGGACACCCGCCGTCGCCGAACAGGTGGCGGCAGCGGAAGGTCTGACGCTGACCCCGGCGCACTGGGAGGTCATCACCCTGCTGCGACAGTACTACCGTCAATTCGACAGCTCACCGGCAATGCGCCCCCTGGTCAAGTGGGTGCGCATTCACCTCGGCGAGGACTGCGGCCGCAGCGTGTACCTCCTGTCGCTGTTTCCCGGATCACCGGCGAAGCTGGCGAGCAAGATTGCCGGGCTGCCCAAACCCGACAATTGCCTGTAGGCACCCCAGACGAGACCCCGGTTATGCCCCTCAGTCACTTTGATCCGGCCAACTATGATGCGCTGCTGGCGACCAAGGTTGCGCAGACCTGCCAGCGCCTGGCCCCCTTCGCGGTGCCCGCGCCGGAGGTTTTTCCTTCTGCTCCGGAGGCCTTTCGGATGCGCGCGGAATTTCGCATCTGGCACGACGGGGATGCGCTGGACTATGTGATGTTCCCGCCGGGCGAACCGAACTCGCCCATTCCCATCACGCAATTTCCGATCGCCTGCGACGCCATTCAGACGCTGATGCCGGCGCTGCGTGACTACCTGCGCCGGCACACGGTACTCAGGCGCAAGCTGTTCCAGATCGAGTTCCTCAGCACCATGCGCGGAGAGACGCTCATCACCCTGGCCTACCACCGCCGTCTGGACACAGACTGGGAGACAGCAGCCCAGGTGTTGGCAGAAGAATTCAACGTGGCGCTGGTCGGCCGCAGCCGCAAGCAGAAAGTCGTGATCGGGCGGGACCATGTCACCGAGCAACTGCAGGTGGCGGGCCGGGATTACCTCTATCGACAGTACGAACAGGCCTTTACCCAGCCAAACGCAGGGGTCAACCGGCACATGATCGAATGGGCCTGCGCCAACGCCGCATCCGCCGGCGGCGACCTGCTGGAACTGTATTGCGGAAATGGCAACTTCACCCTGCCACTTTCACGCCACTTCAATCAGGTACTGGCGACTGAACTGGCAAAGACCTCGATTCGTGCGGCGCAGTGGGCCATCGCCGCCAACCACATCGACAACGTGGCCATGATCCGTCTTGCAGCAGAGGAAGTGACCCAGGCGATGAATGGCGAGCGCGAATTCAGGCGCCTTGCACAGCTCCCACAGCCCCTTCAGGACTACTGCCTGAACACGGTGTTTGTGGACCCGCCTCGGGCGGGACTGGACCCCGCGACCGTCGCCATGGTGCAAGCTTTTCCAACGATCATGTATGTGTCCTGCAACCCGGTGACGCTGGCAGACAACCTCGTGCAGCTCAATGAGACTCACGATGTGAGTCGCTTCGCCCTGTTCGACCAGTTCCCCTACACCGAGCACATGGAGTGTGGTGTCGTCTTGCGCCAACGAGCGGCGCGCTAGCAGCGAATCCCAAACGCCAGCAGGCCGCGGCCCAGCACCTCATCAAGACGTTCAACATCGGCGGCCTTGACCTCAAGGTAGCGCAAGCCCTCGGCCTTGCAGACTTCCTTGTTGCGCAACCGGGCCGCCAGCTGTGGCGGTGCGGCCTTCTCATCCCAGCAATCGATGTACACACTGCCCGCAGGGAGGTAGAAGTCAGCCCACAGCGCTTCCTCAACGGGCAACGAACGGCGCGTGGCGTGCGCCAGCTGCGCCAGATACAACCAGTTGCAGACCAGGGCCTGCAGCGGACTCCCCGTGGCGTGTCCATCAATGCCACTGCAGGCGCCCTCAGCATTAGGCCCCGGAAACGCAGCATCTGCCGCTGCAAACAGGTCCGGCTCGGTATCGTCCGACACCGTCTGCGGCTCGCTGCCGCAGTCTGGCTGCCCGGACAAACGTTCCAGCTCGCGGTGGATGACCGGGTGGTCAACAATCTCATGTGGCCAGCTGACATAGAACGCGCCGGTGCTGTCGCTCTCGAGCTGCTGGCCGCCGAGATGGCGCCCGAAATCGGTCAGCTCCCAACCGAGAATACTGTGTTGCTGCAAACCCAGTTCCGCCAGCGCACGGTTTAACTGGCGGGGCTGCAACCGTGGGTAGTAGCGACGCATCTGACTGGCGGTAATGCGCTGGTTGGATTCGATCGCACTGAGCAGCGGGTGTTGGACGAGCGCAGCGGGCCAGACGATATAGCGACCAAAGCGCTTGCTGTCACGGTAGGTGCCGCCTTCATACTCGCCTTTCTGGGTCAGCAGCCAGTTGTCGGCGTGGCGGCGAATCCAGCCGTAGTCCTTCAGCGTCACGAACAGTTGCTGCACCGGGATCTCCAGCGCCCGCGCCAGAGCACTGGTGGAGAGCCGCTCCTCTTCCGGGCTCATTGGCTGCCGTCTGCCCGCGGCCCCGGATACCGCGCCTGCAGGCACTGGTACACCTGGTCGGCGTAATCCTGCGCGGCGCTGTCCAGGGCAGCCAGGATCTCCACCAGGTGCTCATTATCTTCCCGGCCCTGCCAGACCTTCTGGTAACTGCCCGACTGGTAGCCGTGATCCTGGCGAAAGAAATTCAGCACATTCTTGCCCACATAGGCGCTGTAAAGCTGGTTGAAATCCATGTCAGCGGCATGCATCAGCTCCCAGAAACGCTGCGGGCAGAACCCGTGTGTCTGCAGGGCATGCAGCGCCAGCGCCTCGGTGGCTTCGCGCACGTCGAGCCCCGCGGGGGTAAAATCCTCCAGCGCCATGGCGATCTGCTCCGCCATGGCCGCGACACCCTGTTTTCCATCAAACAGCGCCGACAGGCCGAAGTGCCAGATATCGATCACTTCCAGGCGCACCTGCTCCATATCGGGTGTCTGCTTCTTCCACCACTTGTAGCCAAAGTGTTCGATGAGCTCACCGCATTCGATCCAAAGCGCGCGATACCACGCAAACTTCTGCTCAATCCACCGCGGATGAATCCGCGTGTTCATCCTGTCCTGCATGGTGAGCATGGTTGCCAATGCCTGTTTCAACTGTGTTGCCTCGCCCTGGAAATCAGGCGCTAGGATAGCAGCGCCGGGGATATGGCACCACGCTGCGTGCGCAGCAGATACCCGTTGTGCCCCCTGTGTACCGGAGCGCTGACTCGCCTTCGACGATCGAGTGCGCTAATTTGATGCGGCAAGGCGCGGCATTGCGGGGGCCTGCCGCCACCTGAACATCAACCCGAAGGACTGACAATGCACCAGACATCGAGACCGGAGCGCATCCACCTATGCAGGTAATTCTCGCCATGAGCGCCTTTGTTCTGAGCCATGTGCTGATATCGCGCACGGCACTGCGTCCCTGGCTTATCGCACGCCTTGGCCGACGCGTTTACCTGGGCGCCTATTCCCTGCTGTCTGTCGTGTTGCTTGGCTGGGTGATTCTGGCCCTGCTGGGGGCCGATCGCACGGTACTCTGGGCAACCCCCGTGTGGGCCTACCCCTTCGCCGCGGCGTGTTCACTGCTCGCCGTGGTGCTGATCACCGTGGGCGCGTTGACACCCAACCCCTACTCCGTAGCCTTCCGCAGCGACGGCTTCGACCCGCAGCGACCCGGGATTATCGGCTGGACCAGGCACCCCCTCGTCTGGGGGCTGACCTTGTGGGGCGCAGCACACATACCAGCCAATGGTGAGTGGCCCGCGCTACTGCTATTCGGTGGCTCGGCTCTGTTTGGCATCGTGGGGATCGGATTCCTCGAGCGACGCGCAAACCGCGACGCGACACCGGCACACGCCGGGCTGGTTTCCGGCCTCGCCGCCGGACACCTGGATCGCAATGCGCTGCTGGGTACCATTCTGGGTTGTGTGTTGTGGACGGTACTTCTGTTTGCACACCCCAGCCTGTTCGGGGCCGACCCACTGGCGTTGTTAAAGTCGGTGTGTTGCTGAGTTGCACTGCGTGTGGTGGCGTCTGCCATCCAGCACGCTATCCCGGGCTGCGTTATTGACCAGGCATTTCTGTTTTAGCGGCCGCTTCCCACCAGATGCGGGTGAGTCAAAACGCTACGGCAGCGAGCGGTCTCGCTTATTGTATTAAGGCTTGGCAATATTAATGCCAAGGCGATAAAAAGCCCGCCGAAGCGGGCTCGTAAATCAGCAGGTCAGTCTACGCTTTTCTGCGACGCTTCCAACCCAGGCCGGCAAGACCCAGGCCAATTAAAGCGATAGTTGCGGGAGCGGGAACATCTGATGGCGGTTCAATCACTCCTTGCCTAAACGCGATCTCCGCAATTGCACCGCCCGTAAAGCCACCCTGAGATTCGTCAGGACCGCCGGTGAAGTCTAACCGCACAAACTGTGTGCTCAGAGCGGCAAACTGGAACACGTCAGCCCCATAAGCTCCATCTGCGAGCACGTTGTCGGTTGGCATTAGACCGGAGGCGATGGAAGCAAAGCTAACGCCGTCTAATGACCCGAGCACGTCAAGTGTCAGGATACCGGCACTTTCTTCATTCCATAGTGCCAAGGCATCAATCACAGTTGCCGCACCAAGATCGTATGTAACGCTGGCGCCTGTTATTCCAGTTTCCGCGAACCATTCAAAGCCAGAAAATGCGATTGTATGCAGTGGATCTGTGGCTAAGTAGGTATCGAAATCTGTTACGCCACTCGTGTAACCGGTATCGAGTCCACTCTGGTTCAGCGTTTCCGCTAACGTCCCAAACCCAGGGCCACCGCTATTAATTGTTCCGCTCACTGCGCTCAGAATGACCCCCGCATTACTACCGGCAGATGCCACTGATATGAACGCACCCAAAAACCACGCTATGCGCGCCTTCGAATTTATGTATGCCATGTTGTGTTTCCCCACTCTCGCTCAAAATTGGCCGAATTACCAAGTGCCAACTGCAGGGCAGTCATGTGACCTGCTGTTTCACCTCCACCAGGAAAGCATTTTTCGTGCCCCCATCATTAAAAACTTTATAAAACAGCGATTTAGTACAATCTGGCAGGATTCCGAAACAAGACTGTGTAAAAAATTGCGACATCAACCGGACCGATACATGTACCACCGCAATCGGCCCCCACATTCGTTTCTCGGTACGAGAATCCGTAAACAGAAACCGCTAGCGGCTATGGTCTTAGCGCAACTATGCGGTGTTGAGGGAAGTGACGAACTCGACGTGCTGACATCGGATTAATAAGACACGTTGACCCAGCGCCTGGGAACGCCCTTGGAGCTACAAACAGTTATGGATGAGATTTTGCGCAAAATTGGGCGCAATGTTCTGCTACTCCAGCAGCTAGAGCAGATACTCAAGTGGACGGTGCCTCGTCTCACTGTGTCCGGTAACACCTCCGTAGATATCAAGCGCAACTTCGAGAAACGAGAGATTCAGTGCCTAAGCGGACACTGTGGATGAATGCTGGCGACTCGCTTCGCAGTGGCGATCCAGACATGCCGCCTGAAGAGACAGCGTAAAGCGGATTAGTTAATCATAGTCCACTTCGGTGGGCTTTTTATTGCCTGCGATTTGGTGGTGCCCGGGACCGGAATCGAACCGGTACGACTGCTTCCAGTCGGGAGATTTTAAGTCTCCTGTGTCTACCAATTTCACCACCCGGGCCCTGGGCAATGACGCGGGACCCGCGCGGCGCGCATCATAGCACAGCGCTGTGTGGTGGCAAAAAATCGGGATGGTGGCCGTGCTACACTGGCCTCTTCGATGGATGCGTCGGGACATCGTATGCGCAAGATCTGGATCATACCGCTAGCCCTGCTGCTGTTGGTCCCCATTGCCGTGTTCTCCCTGCTCTCGTTTCCTGCGGTTCTGGTAAAAACGCTACATTGGGGCACGACCGCCCTCACTGACTACCGCCTGGAGGTGCACGGCCTGCAGGTCTCGCCCGCCGGGATGAGTGTGCGCTTTGACACACTGAGCCTGTATCCGCAAGGCTCTGATGGACCGGCGCTGATCACTGTACTCGCATTCGAGGGGCGCTCCCGGTTTGCTGACCTCTGGCATACCAATCTCGAAGCCACTTCACTGAAGAGCAGCAGCATCGTGATCTATGTTTCCGCAGACGACGCCAGCGAGGACCCCACACCGGCACAGTGGCTGCAGTACCTGCGTTTCCTGCCCGAGAACCTGGAAGTGGACACCGTGCATGTGGTGAATCAGGACGGTGATGTCTCCATCTTCCCCCTGCGAGATATTCGGGGCGGTCGCGTGGGCCGGAACGCCTTTCGCGCGAGCCTTCTGGCGGACCTCGACGGCGCACCGCTGGACGTCAACCTGGACCTCACCGCACAGGAAATCTTCAGCGACAGCGGGAGCGTCCAGTTCAGGGCACAGCTGTCTGCACCGGAGGCCGGTACGCAGGGCTCACTCTCGGGGCAGCTGACCGCCTCCGGCGAATCGCTGCAGTTTGATGTCACGGTGGACGCCGCATTTGCGCAGGTCGAGACCTTCATGAGCGCTTTTCCAAAGGCACCCCCGCTGGCTGGGGCGCTGGCGCTGCAGGGCAAGCTGGAGGGTGACCTCGGCAGTTTTTCCCTGTCCGACGCCAGGTTCGAGCTCGACAACCGTCCAGCCTATTATTTTGAGGCCAGCGGTTCGATGGCAAGCCAGGGAAATCCCGACCCCAGACTCTCGCTGATCGCGTCAGGTGAACTGGATTCCGCAAAATACTTCCTGCGCTGGCTGGACCTCGACCTCTCGCCGCTGGGCGGGATCCGGGCCAGCATCGCCCTTTCAGGCACCCTGGCCAACCCCGCCATTGAGCAGCTGACCGTTGTGACCACCAGCAGCGAGGGATTGTGGATCGCCCTGAACGGGTCTTCGGGGCCTGGCTCGCTGGGCAGTACAGATCTGCCGCCTGACACCGCCTTCACCCTCCACGCCTTTGCTCCCGCACTGGCTGTTCTCAGTCCCTGGCTGGGGCAGGCACCTTCAGTCGATCCCGGTCCCTGGCAACTGGCAGCCGAACTGCGCGAAAATGACGGAGCGCTGCGTGTAGACAACATCAGGGGTCAAGTCGGCCGCGCAGACGGCACACGCCTGCAGGTCGCAGGCGAGGTCGCCCGGGTCGCCATCGATACGGCCGCCGGCGGCGAACGGGCTTCCGGCATCGAGCTTGCCGTCAGCGCAACCAGCACCGACCTGCAGGAACCCGGACGCTGGTTCGGCGCTGACCTGCCACCCGGGTTCGCACTCGAGTCAAAGGCGCGGATCAGTGGCACCGACGCCAAGCTGATACTGGCAGACGGCAGCGCACAGCTCTCCCATGAGCATCTCACCATCGACATCAGCAAGCTGAATACGCGCTTGTCCCGTGACGCTGCCTATACGCCCGCCACCGTGCGCGCGACGCTACAGGCGCTCGCGCCTGAGGCCTCTGCGCTGGGTAGCTTTGTGGCATTGGAACTGCCCTCACTCGGGGTGCTGAGCGTCGATGCCGACGTTACCTACGCTGCCGCCCGAGTGTCCCTGACCGACATTCGCGCTGCGCTCCGTGGCGCACCCGGCGATGTGCTGATCACGGGTACCCTTAACGATGTAGCCGGCGACCGGGAACTCGCCCTCAACACGGAGGTTCGGACACTCAACCTCGATGCCCTGCTCGCAGGTTTCGCACCCGACCTGCAGCCACCGACAGCACTCGGCAGCCTGCAGGGCAGCTTTGCGCTGCGCGGAGCACAATCGGCCTACAGCCTGGACAAACTGGAACTGAGCAGCTCGGAGGATGCGGCGCTGAACCTGAAAATCAGTGGCGAAGCGCAGTATCGGGAAGCAGACTGGCGCACAGCGGCGAGCATACGCTACGCGAGTGAGGACCGGGATTGGCTCGCAACGCTCACCGGATTGCCATTGAAGCCTGTGGTCGGCGAAATCCAAATGACCGCAGATACGCGCTCGGCGTGGCTGCAGGCGGACACGCGTCTGGATGAGACCGATCTCGCACTGTCAGTCGAGGTGACACACAGCAACGGCAGCCTGGACAGCCTGCGAGCAGCGCTGTCTTCCGCGATGGTGCGACTGGAGGATCTCGGCCTGCAAGCGGCGAGCAAGGATGCGGGCACTCCGGACGCTCAACAGGTTACGGAAGTGGATGCCGACGCGCAGGCCACCTCGGTACAACAGCTGCTCGCGAAGCTGCCACGCTACCCGGTGGATTTAGCGCTGCAGGTGGGCAGTCTGCGGGGGGAGATTACGCGCTTTGACGATATCAATGTCCACATCAGCGGCAGTGGCACCACCTATCTGCTCGACCAGTTCGACTTCAACTACGATACGGCGCCGGCCGCTATTCGTGGCATCGTCGATATCAGTCTGGACCCACCGGGAGTGAGTATTGCGGGGCAGGCACAGTCGATTCCCCTCAATACACTGAGCCGCGACCTGGGTATCGAGACGGATATCAGCGGCTCACTGAACCTGCGTGGCGGAGTGAGCGCCCGGGGCGCCACGGGGGCGGAGCTGCTGCAGCAGCTGGACGGCAGCATGGCCTTTGCGCTGGAGAATGCGACCGTGGAGGGCGCTGCCTACGATGTCCTCGCGACCGGCATCCTGACCTGGCTGTTTTCGGGTGCTGCACTGGAAAAATCCACGTTTCTGGACTGCACCATGGCGCAGTTCACCCTGGAGGACGGGATTGCGCGCACCGACAGCCTGTTCGTCGAATCACCCAACATGATCGCCACTGGCGTAGGCAGCTTCAACCTGCCCAAGCGCACCCTCGCCCTGACACTGACGCCGCGGTCCAAGTCGCGCAGCATCCAGTTCCCCTCCAGCATCAGCCTGCGCGGGGACATGGCGAGCCCACGCACCAGCGTGTCCCCCATCGCTGCCACCCTGGACATTTCCGCCGAAGCCATGCTCTTCGTCCCGCGTTTGTTGGTGAAAATCTTCGGCGGCAGTCGGTCGCAGTCTGACACGACGCGGCCCTGTGAAGTCATGCTCGCGCAATAAGCCCGCACCACATCACCGTGCTACACTTTGCGCCACTACCCGGCAGGCACTTACGGACATTTTTATGGCATCTCCCCGCGGCGAGTTCAGCTCGCGCTTTGGCTTCATCATGGCTGCCGCGGGCAGCGCCGTAGGGCTTGGCAATATCTGGGGGTTCCCGACGCAGGCCGCGAGCAACGGCGGCGCCGCTTTCCTTCTGGTCTATCTGTTTCTCGCCTTTACCCTGGCCTACCCGGCGCTGATGGCGGAGCTGATTATCGGCCGTCATGCGCATGCCAATGCGGTCAGTGCCCTGCGCCAGATCTCTCCGAACCGTGTGCTGCGCAGCATTGGCGGCGGCACGGGCGTCATCGGTTTAGTTGTCGCCAGCTTTATCCTCAGCTTTTATGCGATTGTCGCCGGCTGGATGCTGGCTCACTGCCTGGCCGCGCTCACCGATCTCGCCGGAATGGGCGCCGCCAGCGACTGGCTTACGGACTTCAGTTTCTCGCGAAATCTGGTCTTCATGCTGATCTTCATGGCGCTGACCGTCGGCATCATCTCCGAGGGTGTACAGCAGGGCATTGAACGCTGGTCCAGTCGCCTGATGCCACTCTTGTTATTGTCGCTAGTGTTGCTGGTCATTTATGTACTGACCCTGGACGGGGCAATGGAGGGCCTGCGTGTCTACCTGCTGCCGGATTTTGAGCGTGCGCTGGCACCGGGGTTGATTGTCAAAGCACTGGGGGCTGCTTTTTTCTCGCTCTCCCTGGGCGTAGGTACCATGCTGATATACGGCTCCTATATCAGCGATCGGGAAAACCTGCCCGTTGTGGGGGGCCTGGTTACGCTGGTCGACATCTGTATCGCCGTACTGGCCGGTTTCCTGGTGCTGCCTGCCATGTACGTGGCCCTGAACAGCGGCGTGGAAATTTTTACCGCGGGCGGTGCGCTGATTTCGGAAGACACGCTGATCTTCACGGTACTGCCCAAGCTGTTCGACAGCATGGGCCTGGCGGGTATTGGTGTGAGCCTGGTGTTCTTTTTCCTGATGACCATCGCCGCACTGACCTCCTCGATCTCCATGCTGGAGGTACCGGTTGCCTACACCATCGAGGAGCACGGCGTGGCCCGCAAACCCGCTGTACTGGTGATCGGTGCGACGATTGCGCTGGTCAGCACAGTTATTCTGCTGAATTTCGAGGCACTGTTCGGGCTGGTCATCGCCGTCACGACGCGCTACAGCCAGCCGCTACTCGGCTTCATGTTCTGCCTGTATGCGGGCTGGGTATGGCACCGCGACACGCTGCTGCAGGAGTTGCGCAAGGGCAACGCCGGTGTCGAACACAGCCTGTTCTGGAAGCTGTGGCCGGGCTATGTGCGTGTGTTCTGCCCGCTGATCATATTGCTGATCTTTGCCCAGTCCCTGCTGGAGTGAGCGGCCCGTCTATCAGTCCAGACGCAATTCACCACTGTCCTCAACGTACTGGGTAGGAATCAGACCGCGAAAATCAATTTTTGCCGTAAACCTGTAGGCCAGCGCATCGCCCCGGGTTCGACCGAGGCTGCCCAACAGCTTCAACGCCTCCAACAGGTTGACGCCGGCATCAATCGTCACCTGTTCTTCGGTATAACCTTCTATGGTTGGCACCTGATTGGTCACCCCGCTGAGCAACTCGCGATCGAGCAGCGCGATTCCGTAGCTGATGCCCGCGATATCCAGAGCCTGCGCGTTGGGATTCGCAATGCGCAACACGATGCGAAAGCGCGGGCCGGAATCGACCATCGGCAGGCTTTTCACACTGTCGACACTGATAATGGGTGGGTCGATCGAGGGCCCCAACCCGGCGCAGCCAGCCAGGAAAGACGCCAACAACAACGCACAGAGAACTCGCCAGCTCGGCTTCATTACGCGGTTCATCACGAGTCGCGATCCCGCGGTGTCACTGAGAAGAAAAACACGCCGTAACCGAGGCTGAACACGGCAAACACCATCGCCACCCAGTCACCGGTTTGCAGGTACATCCAGCTGCTGAACACCAGCATACCCAGCGTGACGACAATCCCCGTATTGCGAGCGGTCGGCGACACAAAAAATCTCCTCTATGCTATCCTGCGCCGAAGCGCAGCGTTCAAGGCTGATGATAGCACCCGCAGGGTAAAACTTATCCTGATATTCCTCGCCGTGCTGGTTGCGCTGTTTACTGCGGAGATGCTCGCTCCCGTGCAGGCGGCTGTGGTGCAACCCTTCACGGCCTCCCTGGCGACACTGAGCGCCGCCCTGATCACACCCTTTGACAGTGACGTCATCGCCTAGGGACGGGTCATTGCCCACAGCGTTGCCGGCTTTGCGGTCTCCATTGAGTCCGGCTGCAACGGTGTCGAGGCAGCCATCGTGCTGGTGGCCGGAGTCCTCGCCTACCCCGCACCCTGGCGCTACCGGGTGGTGGCGATCCTCGCCGGATTCCTGACCATCCAGACTCTGAACATTGCACGTATCATCAGCCTGTTTTACCTGGGCCAGTGGAATCTGCAGATATTCAACTGGACCCACCTGTACCTGTGGCCCGTCTTTATCATGCTGGATGTGCTTGTGGTGTTCATCCTCTACCTGCGCTATCTCAAACAGCGACCCGGCGCCGCCAGCGGATGACGCTCTACCGGTTCATCGGCCTGGTGCTGTTGTTGATGGTTCCCTTTTTTGCGCTCTGGTACGCGCTGGGCGCCCTGCCCGCGGTGCCCGCCCTGTGGCTGGCTGAGGCTCTCCTGTCCTGGGCTCTGCCGGAGGTGGTGCAGTCGGTGGCGATCGAGGGTCATCAGCTGCTGGTCCTGACGCAGTTTGGCGAGATGGGGGAAACCGTTGTACCTCTGGAACAGGCCGACTACCAGCTGGCGTTCCCCTTGAACACCCGTATTCTCTCCTACTCCATCCCGTTCTACGCAGCGCTCCACTTCTCGAGCCGCATTGACGGCTCGCTGGAGCGATTTGCACGTGGATTGCTGGTGCTCTGGGCACTGATGTTCATCGGCATCGTGTCGGTGACCCTGAAAAATCTGATGCTGGGGCTGGGTGGCGATCTTCTCTGGGAGACCACCACCACACCCCTGCCCTCCGCCGACGCTATCGCGCTGCTGTTCCAGTTCAGCACGCTGATTGTGCCAACGGTCGCGCCCGTGCTGCTGTGGGCCTGGTCGGTGCGGGACAGCCCGCACTGGCGTGCCCTGCTCCTGGGTCAGGGCGCCGAGTGCGACGGGCGGAGTCGCTAGCTCACGACACTAGGCGGCATCGCCCACCCGGCCATTGGCCAGTTCACGCATGAGTGCCTGGTACTCCTCGCCTCGCTCCTCGAGCACCGCCTGCAGGGCCTTTTCCATAAGCCATCGTGCCTGACAGGTGTAGGCGTAGATACAGGCGTGCACGGCAGCGTCACTCCAGTTGTCGACTGAGCAGTTCGACGAGTATTCCTCAAAGTAGGCGAGCGAGCGGATGAGGTCGGCGATGTGGCGCGGACACTCGCAATCCAGCGTGCTCTTCAACTGCCGTGCCGCACTCAGCTGCAGATCGGTAAATTGCCGCGGCTTTGCCGTCATGAGCTCACCGAGATTGGTATCGCCAAGGCTTGCCGTCTTGTCGGCGACGCTGCGCGCCAGCTCAAAGGCCAGATAGGCCGGGTCTGGCGGGAAGGTGGTAGCGGCAATATTCTGCTGCTCCAGCGACTGCAGCCAGCGCTCGCTGGCAAACTGGTAGGTGACCAGGGCTTTCTCCACCTGGAGGTTGCGAATCAGATCACCCAGTTGGCGCGTCTGTGCGCCCGTGAGGTTGGCACACTCCACGACCAGGCTGTCGGCGCGGCCAATCTCCTCACACTCTTTCGCCGTAATCTGGTTCAGGGGCAAGCGGACCAGCAGCGCATCCACCCCTGCCAGGCAACCCTGGTGTTCGTCCAGCCACTCACAGAGCTGGTTCCCGATGAACACCACCCGCGGCTTGGGTGCGGGCAGCGCACCGCGGCCACCCTTACCCCTGCCGCGCAGCAGCATCTCCAGCGTCTTGCGTTCGTTTGACGCGATTTCGCCGATGCGCGAGCCACTGTTGACCAGGGCCGCAACCAGCTGCAAATGCTCCAGATCCGCCTGCGTGTACTGCCGGCGACCGGTTGGCGTCTTGTGGCTCGCGCCCAGCCCATAGCGCCGTTCCCACACCCGGAGCGTGTCCGGCTTCAAACCGGTCAGCCTGGCCACTGTACCAATGCCGTAGAGGGGGCGAGGTTCCATTACCGCTGCGTTCATATCACGTGCCTCAGTTGGTATCCTGGGTTAGTACGCTCCAGTCGACACTCTGGATGAGTTGTCGAGGTTATGTCTGCATGTTATCTGGACAACTGTCCGGAATTTTTGTCCAAGCGGTTCGGTGCAGCGTATATATGCCAAACCAACAGGAGCGACGACGTGGATAACTGGAAGACCGAAACCGACGATCGCGAGCTTGAGCGGCTATTTGCAGAGGCCCGCCGCTATCCCCTGCTCAGCGCGGAGCAGGAACGCGACATAGATGCCAGCAAGTGGCGTGCTGTCGATGATGTCTGCACGCTTTTCATCGACAGCGAGGGCGGCCGCCGGTACTTGCAGGATCTGCTGGCCCGCATCCAGCACGAGCCCCCCGAGGTCGCCAGCTTTGCCAACCGTGACCACCACTTCCTGCTGCGTCGCGAGCTGGTCAGCTATCTCAGCGGAGGCGAGCAGGCCGCCGCAGTCACGCTGCTGGCGAGCGCCCTGTCCGCCGGGGACCTCGCCGCCGCACGCGACACCATCCGGGAGATGGCACTGCCGGCCAGCCTCGCGGTTGGTATGGCGGGCGCACTGGCCCGCTGTAACCAGCGCCCGGTCAAATGCCGGGTTGCTGATGCACTGGACGCCTGGCAGATAACCGCCGAAGGTCGCAAGTCCTCTGGCGCGCGCTACCGGTTGGAGCCCGCGCAGCTCAGCGCCCTGGCCCTCTCGCTCTCGCGCTTCAACCAGGCACGGGATACCCTGACCCTGCACAATCTACGTCTGGTGTATTCCATCGCCGGCAAGGCTCGCGGCAAGGGAGCACCCTACCGCGACCTGATCCAGGAAGGCACGCTCGGGCTGATCCGGGCCGCGGAAAAGTTCGAGGCGGCCAAGGGGTATCGGTTCAGCACCTACTGCTACAACTGGATATCCCAGGCGGTGCGGCGCTACATCAGTGACTCCGCGGCGCTCATCCGCTACCCCACCCACGTACGTGAGCAGGTGGGAAAGCTGTACCGCGAGCGCAACGCGCTCTGGAGCAGCAGCGGTGAGGAGCCCAGTGAAGCAGAGCTGGCCTCCGCCGCCGGCATCGATACCGGCAAGGCACGTGAATTGCGGCAGCTGCGTAACATGGCCATATCGCTGGATCAGCCGCGCTTTGACGATGATGAAGAGTCCCTGCTGGACAGCCTGCCCGGCGGCCCCTTCGAGGACATTGATGCCCCTGCGGAGTCGGCCTCCCTACAACGTTGCCTGTTGCAGGAGATCGACCACCTGGACCCTGCTGAGAAGCAGGTGGTTATTGCCCGCTGGGGTCTGCACGAGGGCCCGCCGCTGACCCGGGCGGAGGTCGCCGATAAACTGTGCGTCAGCCGTGAGTGGGTGCGCCAGCTGGAAAAATCGGCGCTGGACAAGCTGAGCCGGAACAGCGTGGTGCGCAAGGCAGCCAGTGATCACGGCAACCTGTCACCGGCGTGAGCGCCGAGCATGGCCTCGAGTGCGCTGTGGATATCCGGGTGCCGCCAGAGGAAACCCGACGCCTGGAGGCGTTGGGGCATGACCCGTTGACCGGTAAGGAGCAGTTCATCCGCCATTTCACCGAGCAGCAGGCGCATGACCGCCCCTGGTACGGGCATGCCGGGCAACGTTCTAAAATGCTCCCGCATGGCGGCACAGAAGTCGCGCTGTGTCACGGGCGCTGGCGCGGTGACGTTCACCGGGCCGGACATCGCTTCCTGCTGCAGCAGAAAGTCAAAGGCCGCGACAGCATCCGCACGATGCACCCAGCTCAGATACTGTTCGCCGCCCCCCGGCCAACTGGCGATCCCCATGCGAAAGGGCTGTGCCATCTGCACAAAGGCGCCGCCGCCGGCATCCAGCACCACACCCAGCCGCAACAGGCAGACGCGAACGCCTATATCTGCGACCGCCAATGCCTGAGCCTCCCATGCCTGGCAGAGTTCACTGGCAAACCCGCTGCCCGCAGCCGCATCCTCGCCCAACGGTTCACTGTCACGGGGGCCGTAGAAACCGATCGCAGAGGCGTTGAGCAGCACCCGCGGAGGCACTGGAAGGCCGCGCATCCAAGCGACCAGCGCCCGTGTGCCCTCGACACGCGAATCTACCAGCGTTTTCTTGTATGCAGCCGTCCAGCGTTTACCCGCGAGAGAGGCGCCCGCAAGGTTGACCACGGCCTCTGGCGAGGGGCTGGCGGGCACCGCCTCCAGCGTCTGCACGTAACGGCAGTTCCGCGTGTCCGGGTGCGCCGAGCGGCTGAGAATCGTGAGTTCATGCCCCGCAGCCAGCCAGTGCTCGCGCAATGCCTCACCGACAAATCCGGTGCCGCCTGTAATCAGAATATGCATGGTCTGTCTTCTCCCGTTGTCGCCGCTCGCCGCTCCGGCAGCAGCCTTTCCCCTGCTGCCAGCAGCGGAGGCCAAACACCATGATGAGCAATACGGAGCAGGAACTGCAACAGTTGCAGGACTTCATCACCCGCTACCCGAAGGTGGTCGCATTGACCGGTGCCGGTATCAGCGCCGGTTCGGGGATTGCCACCTACCGCGATGCCGCTGGGCGCTGGCTCTACAGCACGCCAATTCAACACCGCGAGTTTCTGCAGACGGCCGCCGTCCGCCAGCGCTACTGGACGCGCAGCTGGTTTGGCTGGCCTGCGGTGCGTGATGCACGCAGCAATGTGGCGCATCGGGCGGTTGCCGCACTCGAAAAGCAGGGCGTTATCCGCCTGGTGATTACGCAAAACGTCGATCGCCTGCACCAGCGCGCGGGCAGCAGCGCGGTGATTGACCTGCATGGCAGGCTGGACCGGGTACAGTGCCTGGGTTGTGCCGCATTCACCGACCGCGAAGTGATGCAGCAGCGACTCGCCCGCGACAACCCTCACCTTGCAGCGCTTTCCATACCCCGGGGACAGCGACCCGATGGCGATATGGCCCTGCCTGATGCGATGTCGACCAGCACCCAGGTCCCTGCCTGCGAAGCCTGTGGCGGCATACTGATGCCCGATGTGGTGTTCTTTGGCGGCAGCGTGCCTGCCGAACGGGTCACTCGGGCCAGAGCGGCGCTGGCGGATGCGGATGCCCTGCTGGTCATTGGCTCATCACTGCAGGTCTACTCCGGCTTCCGCTTCTGCCGCCAGGCCGCCGCTCAGGGCAAGGCGCTGGCGATCGTGAACCCGGGGCAGACCCGGGCCGATGCACTCGCTACACTACGGTTGAGAACGCCCTGTGAAACACTGCTGGATGCCCTGGTGAGGGGCAACATCAGCGCCTGAACATACGAATTCCGGGCATGCCACACGCAGTAAACCTTTGGACCGATCACCATGGCCACCACACTCTATCTGTTTCGCAACGACCTGCGACTGACTGACCTTCCCGGTCTGGCTGCAGCCAGCCGCGCGGGGGATGTACTGCCGCTGTACGTTCTTGATGATGTCAATGCGGGGGAGCGCGCACTGGGGGCCGCCAGCCGCTGGTGGCTGCATCACAGCCTGCGGTCACTGGCGGACACCATCGCCGCTAGCGGAGGCACCCTGAACCTGCTGCAGGGGGATACCAATGCCTGTCTGCAGGACCTGCTGTCCACCGTCGACATCGATGCAGTCCACTGCAGCCGGGCCTACAGTCCCTGGGAAGTGGTGCTGGAGGCACAGTTGCGCGACACCTGCGAGGCCATGGGCGTTACCTTCAAGCGCTATCCAGGCCCGCTATTGCATGAACCGGAGGACATCGCCAACCAGTCGGGCGAGCCCTTCAAGGTCTTCACGCCCTTCTGGCGCCATTGCTGCCGCGCAGAGGCGCCGTCCCAGCCGGTGCCCTTCCCTTCCCGCACCACCTGGGCAGATCCCCTGGCACAACACAGCAGTCTCGATGACCTCGCACTGCTGCCGACAAAACCTGACTGGGCCGCGCACTGGCCGGAGCTGTGGACGCCGGGCGAGGAAGGCGCACGCAACACGCTTGCACACTTCCTGCGGGAACGCGTCTCAGGCTACGCCAAAGGCCGCGATCATCCCGCGGACAATGCGACATCGCGGCTGTCGCCGCACCTGCGCTTCGGCGAAATTTCACCGCGCCAGGTGTGGCACGCAGCACGGGCATGCCTGCAGCAGGAACCGGTACTGGAGGAGCAGATCAACAAGTTTCTCGCGGAGCTCGGCTGGCGCGAATTCTCCTATCACCTGCTGTTCCACTTTCCCGACATTGAGCAGGCACCGTTCAAGGCTCAGTTCGAGGACTTCCCCTGGCTCGGCGACAAAGCGCTCTTGAAGGCCTGGCAGCGCGGCCAGACCGGCTACCCGGTAGTCGATGCAGGTATGCGCGAGCTCTGGCACACAGGCTATATGCACAACCGCATCCGCATGGTCACGGCGTCCTTTCTGACCAAACATCTGCTCACGCACTGGCGCGCCGGCGAGCGCTGGTTCTGGGACACCCTGGTCGATGCGGATCCGGCCAGCAATGCCTGCAGCTGGCAGTGGGTCGCCGGTAGCGGAGCGGATGCCGCGCCCTACTTCCGCATCTTCAATCCGGTCACCCAGGGTGAGAAATTCGATGCGGGCGGCAGCTATGTACGCCGCTGGGTACCGGAGCTTGCCGATCTGCCGGACCGCTACCTGCACAAGCCCTGGGAAGCCCCTGAGGCCACGCTGAGAGAGGCAGGCATCACACTCGGCAAAAACTACCCGGAGCCCGTGGTGGACCACCGTGACGCCCGCGAAGCGGCCCTGGCCGCCTATCAGCAGATACGCAAGGGGTGAGGCAGGCTTCACCGCCGTGTGCGGGATACGCACGTGACGCTGGAAATCTGCTGAAAGAGCGTCAATACTAACGGCCGTAACGCAGACGATGCACAACCCCTCTTCCCACACGGAGCGACACCACCATGGCACTGAAACACTCCCCACTGTACACAGCACTGCTTCTTACACTGGGTTTGTATGCAGCACCCGGCAGCGCGGATACCGCCGAGGTCGTTGATGCCGAGGGCAACCGCATCACCTTCGAATACGAGGGGAATAACCTGCGCGTGAACATGGCGCAGGAACAGGGCAGCTACATGCTGGCCAACGCACAGAGCCTGTACGTTGTTACCAACAACGACGGCCAGATCATGGTCATCGATGTGCAACAGGCCATGTCCATGTTCGGGGGTATGGCACAGGCAGCGGTCCCTGACCTCGCGGAGGTCCGTGTCGAAACCCTTGAGGCCACCGGGCGCAAGGAGACGGTGGCAGGCATTGAGGGAGAGGTGTATACCCTGAATTTCGTTGACCAGAACGGTCAGGCGCAGCGGGCAGAACTGGTGCTGTCACCGGATGCACGTGCCGTGGGCTTCCGTGACGCCATGCATCGGATGGCGTCACGTGTCGGTGACATGGTCGACCAGCAGGATGCAGCCAACCTGCTGCAAACCCGTCTCAACGACAAGGAGCTGGGTGTGCTGCGCTACGGTCAGGACATGCGCGTAGCCAGCATCAGTGCCGGACGCGTTGACCCCGCGCGCTTTGTATTACCGGCAGAACCCACCGATCTCTCCGCGCTCGGCGGCCTCTTCGGTGGCGGTAACAGCAGCGAGGAAGGCGGTATGGGCGGCATTATGTCCGGCATATTCGGGGGTGGTGCGAAAGAGGCACCCAGCGACGAGGCCGCGCCCGCAGATGACAGCCTGGAGAATGCCACCAAGGAAATCGGCAAGGCCTTCGGCAAACTGTTCGGCAATTGAGCGGCAGTTTTGCCGCATATTGAACTGGTACACGCGGCGGCTTTAGTGCAAAATGCGCCCCTGTTTTTACGAGGGACTGCCGCCGCATGGCAAAAGAAGACCAGATCGAGATGGAGGGTGAAGTCGTCGACACCCTGCCCAACACAACGTTTCGTGTCAAACTCGAAAACGGCCACGTTGTGACTGCCCACATCTCGGGCAAAATGCGCAAGAACTACATTCGCATCCTTACTGGCGATAAAGTTCGCGTGGAACTCACCCCCTACGACCTGACCAAGGGCCGCATCACGTATCGCGAGCGTTGATACCGCGGCAACCCCACGGTATCACTGCGCGGCTGCCGCCCCTCAGGCGGGTTCCGCTTCCGTTTCCTCTACCCGCACCTCCAGGCCGTCTCCAGCCTCATTGAGGCGTACCTGTGCAACGCCACCCCCCTGCGCCAGTGAGCCGAACAGCACCAGCTCGGCCAGTGGTTTCTTGATGTACTCCTGAATCACCCGGGCCATCGGCCGGGCGCCCATGTTGCGGTCGTAGCCTTTTTCCACCAGCCACAGCCGCGCATCTTCGTCCACATCCAGCGTGACGCGCTTTTCATCCAGCTGGCCCTGCAGTTCGGTGAGGAATTTATCGACGACCGTGAGGATCACATCTTCACCCAGCGGTTCGAACTGCACGATGCTGTCGAGGCGGTTGCGGAATTCCGGCGTGAACATCCGGTTGATCGCCTCCATCGCATCGGTGCTGTGGTCCTGGGTCGTGAAACCGATGGTACGCCGACTGATGCTTTCGGCACCGGCGTTGGTGGTCATCACGAGGATCACGTTGCGGAAATCCGCTTTGCGGCCGTTATTGTCGGTCAGCGTACCGTGATCCATCACCTGCAACAGCAGGTTAAAGACTTCCGGGTGGGCCTTTTCAATCTCATCGAGAAGGATCACCGCGTGCGGATGTTTGGTCACGGCATCGGTCAGCAGGCCGCCCTGGTCGAAGCCCACATAGCCCGGCGGGGCACCGATCAGGCGCGACACGGTGTGCCGCTCCATATACTCGGACATGTCAAACCTGATGAGTTCCAGCCCAAGCTGGCGTGCCAGTTGTTTGGTCACCTCGGTTTTACCGACGCCGGTAGGCCCTGCCAGCAGGAACGAGCCAATCGGCTTATCCCCCGAGCGCAACCCCGCGCGCGCCAGCTTGATCGACGTGGCCAGGCTGCTGATGGCAGCGGTCTGGCCGAATACCACCATCTGCAGGTTTTGCTCCAGTTTCTGCAGCGTTTCACGGTCGTCGGAGCTGACCGACTTTGGCGGAATCCGCGCTATTTTGGCCACCACCGCTTCAATGTCGGCAACGCCGATCACTTTCTTGCGCTTGGAGGGCGGCTGCAGCTGCTGATAGGCACCCGCCTCGTCGATGACATCGATCGCCTTGTCGGGCAGGAACCGATCCGTGATGTAGCGGGCCGACAGGTCCGTGGCCACGCGCAGCGCCTTGTTCGTGTAGCGCAGCCCGTGATGCTCCTCAAACCGCGACTTCAACCCCTTGAGAATCAGGTAGGCGTCATCGGGTGAGGGTTCGAGGACGTCAATCTTCTGGAAGCGCCGGCTCAGTGCCTTGTCCTTGTCGAAGATACCGCGGTACTCCTGGAAAGTAGTGCTGCCGATGCAGCGCATCTTGCCCGAGGTCAATAGCGGTTTGAGCAGATTGCTCGCATCCATGACGCCGCCAGAGGCTGCCCCGGCACCGATGATGGTGTGGATCTCATCAATGAACAGGATGGCACCTTCACGTTTCTTGAGGTTGGCAAGCAAACCCTTGAAACGTTTCTCGAAGTCACCACGGTACTTGGTGCCGGCCAGCAGCGCGCCGAGGTCCAGGGAGTACACCACGCTGTCCTTCAACATATCCGGCACGTCACCGTCGACGATCATTTTTGCCAGACCCTCGGCGATGGCCGTTTTACCCACGCCGGATTCGCCCACCAGCAGAGGGTTGTTCTTGCGCCGGCGCGCGAGAATCTGGGCCACGCGCTCCACTTCGGGCATGCGACCAATCAGGGGGTCGATGCGCCCGGCGCGGGCCTCCTCGTTCAGGTTGGTTGCAAAAGTATCGAGCGGATTCTCTTCGCCATCCTCCGCGGCGGTGGCATCGCCTGTCGGGTTGCCGCTGGCACTGCCCTCGCCGTCCTCGGACACCCGGGAAATCCCGTGGGTGATGAAGTTGACCACGTCGAGCCTGGCAATGCTCTGCGTCTTGAGAAAATAGACAGCCTGGCTTTCCTGCTCGCTGAAAATCGCCACCAGCACATTGGCACCGGTGACCTCGCTGCGGCCGGAGGACTGCACGTGGAACACCGCACGCTGCAGCACACGCTGAAAGCCCAGCGTGGGCTGCGTCTCGCGGTCGTCATTGTCCTCGGGAATCAGCGGCGTGGTGGCATCGACGAACTCCATGAGGTCGCCGCGCAGGGCGTTGATCTCTGCGCCACAGGCCTTGAGTACGCGTATCGCGTCATTGTTGTCCAGGAGGGCCAGCAACAAGTGCTCGACCGTCATGAACTCATGGCGCTTGCCCCGAGCCTCGCGAAAGGCCTCGTTCAGGGTCAGTTCCAGATCCTTGCTCAGCATACTCTACCACTCCCGGGCTACTCGCCCTCCGATGCCTCGATTTCGCACAACAACGGGTGCTGATTGTCTCGCGCGTATTGATTGACCTGGGCTGCCTTTGTCTCGGCAATGTCCCGGGTGTATATACCGCATACGCCCTTGCCCTTGGTATGGACTGTCAACATGACGTGCGTGGCCTGCTCGCGGTTCATCCGGAAGAACACCTCAAGCACTTCAACCACGAACTCCATGGGGGTGTAATCGTCATTGAGCAACACAACCTTGTACAGCGGCGGCTTCTTGAGCTCCGGTTTCGAGTCCTGCAATGCCAGGCCACCGTCGCGATCGCGCTCCCCGTCATCGCCGGACATGCGCCAGTTGCCGGCCAGGATTACCTCGTTCACTCCATTCCTCTCAAACGTCTGCCCTGCCATAGATAGTGGATATTGGCCCATTATAAGTCAATTCAACCCCGACCTGTTTTTCACGCGAAAACCCCGCCCATAAAAAAAGGGCCCGTGCTGCCACGGGCCCTTCCTCGCAAGCCTGCTGGGCAGGTTTACATGTTTTCGATCAACTTCTGGCCAAATTCAGAGCAGCTGACCAGCGTCGCCCCTTCCATCAGGCGTTCAAAGTCATAGGTGACCGTGCCCTTCTGGATGGCGCCGTTCATGCCTTTGATGATCAGGTCGGCGGCTTCGTTCCAGCCAATGTGGCGCAGCATCATTTCTGCCGACAGGATCAGTGAGCCGGGGTTCACCTTGTCCTGGCCCGCGTACTTCGGCGCAGTGCCATGGGTGGCCTCGAAGAGCGCGATGTTGTCGGACAGGTTCGCACCGGGCGCAATGCCGATACCGCCGACCTGCGCTGCCAGGGCGTCTGACAGGTAATCGCCGTTCAGGTTCAACGTAGCGACCACACTGTAGTCCTTGGGACGGGTGAGGATCTGCTGCAGCATGGCGTCGGCGATCACGTCCTTGATGACGATTTCCTTGCCATTGTTGGGGTTCTTGATGCTGACCCAGGGGCCCCCATCCAGCAATTCACCGCCAAACTCCTGCTGGGCAAGTTCGTAGCCCCAGTCGCGGAAGGCGCCTTCGGTGAACTTCATGATGTTGCCCTTGTGCACCAGCGTCACGGAGGGCAGATCCTGGTCAATTGCGTATTGAATGGCCTTGCGCACGAGGCGCTTGGTGCCTTCCTCGGAGACCGGCTTGATGCCGATGCCGACATTCTGCGGGAAGCGGATCTTGGTGGCGCCCATCTCGTTGATGATGAAATCGACAACCTTCTTCGCCTCGTCCGAACCGGCCTTGTATTCAATACCGGCGTAAATGTCCTCGGAGTTCTCGCGGAAAATCACCATGTTGCAGGCACCCGGATCTTTTACTGGGGAGGGCACACCCTCAAACCAGCGTACCGGGCGCAGACAGGTGTAGAGATCGAGCTCCTGGCGCAGCGCGACGTTCAACGAACGGAAGCCGCCACCGACCGGGGTGGTCAGGGGACCCTTGATGCCCACGGAGTATTCCTTGATCGCCTGCAGTGTTTCCTCGGGAAACCAGTCACCGTCGTACAGTTCGGCAGCTTTCTCACCCGTGTAGATCTCCATCCAGGAGATCTTCTTGCTGCCACCGTAGGCTTTCTCAACAGCGGCGTCGACCACGTTGATCATGACCGGGCTGATATCAACACCAATGCCGTCACCCTCGATGTAGGGGATGATCGGATGGTTGGGGACGTTCAGGCTGAAATCGTCGTTGACCGTAATCTTTTCGCCGGTCGCCGGCACCTGGATGTGCTTGTAGCCCATAGATTGTTCTCCGTCGCTGTGGGTCCATTGAGTCCCGGGGTGCGGTATCCTTGTGGGAGCCCCCGTTAAAACGGCGCTTAGTGTATCAGGTTTCCCGGCCTTTCTCTTGAACCGGGGAGCAGTTTTTTCCCCACGGCGGAGCCGCGATGGCCACGGTCATTCTGTTCAATAAACCCTTCCAGGTACTGAGCCAATTCAGCGACCGCAGCGATCACCCGGCGGCGAGCGCGGCCGCATCCACCGACGATGCCCGGCAACCCGCTCGCGCCACGCTGGCCGACTACCTGCAGGCGCCCGGCTTCCGGGTAGCCGGGCGCCTCGATTTCGACTCAGAGGGCCTGCTGCTGCTCACCGACAGCGGCGCTCTGCAGCAGCAGATCACCCATCCACGGCACAAGCTCTGGAAGACCTATCAGGTACAGGTGGAGGGCACGCCGGACGCGGCGCAGATCGCTGCCTTGCAGGCAGGCGTGACCCTGCGCGACGGACCCACCCTGCCTGCCCGCATACGCGCCATTGACACACCGGCGCAGCTCTGGCCACGCTCGCCCCCGGTGCGCTCACGACTGACGGTGAGCGACAGCTGGCTGGAAATCAGTATCCGGGAAGGCAGGAACCGGCAGGTGCGCCGCATGACCGCGGCGGTGGGCTTGCCAACGCTGCGGCTGATCCGCACGCGGATTGGCGACTGGTCACTGGAGGGCCTGGCACCCGGCGCCCATCGCAGGCTCACCGTGCACGCCCCGCAACAGCGCAAACCGGGATCTGTGCGACGCCCGCGAGCCGCGGCGACGAGACGGAAACCATGAGCGATTGGCAGCCCCATGTGACCGTGGCTACGGTGGTATTTGACGAGGCGCGCTACCTGCTTGTCGAGGAGCGCGACAAAACGACGGGCAAGCCCGTATTCAACCAGCCCGCAGGCCATCTGGAGGCGCAGGAGACACTGCTTGAGGCAGCGCTGCGCGAAACACGGGAAGAAACCGGCTGGGAGGTCCTGCTGGAGGGGGTACTGGGGCTTGCACGCTATGTGGCACCCGGCAATGGGGTGACCTACTACCGCACCACGTTTTGCGCGCGTCCACTCCATGCGCTGCCCGAGGCCGCACTCGACAGCGACATCCTCGCCGTGCACTGGCTGCATTACGAGGAAATCCTCGCGGTTTCTGCTAGAATGCGCAGCCCGCTGGTGCTGGCCGCCATTGAACAGCACCGCAGCGGCATTCGATACCCTCTGGACCTGATTTCACCAGCATGAGCCTCAACGCAGCGACCAAAGTCATTGTCGGCATGTCAGGTGGCGTGGACTCCTCCGTCGCCGCCCTACTGCTGCGCGAGCAGGGCTATCGGGTGGAAGGCCTGTTCATGAAGAACTGGGACGAGGACGACGGCACAGAGTATTGCACTGCAAAAGCCGACTTTGCCGATGCACAGGCCGTTGCCGACGCCCTCGACATCCCCCTGCACGGCGCCAATTTCGCGGCCGAGTACTGGGACAACGTGTTTGAGCACTTCCTGGCGGAGTACAAGGCGGGGCGCACACCCAACCCGGATATTCTCTGCAACCGGGAGATCAAATTCCGCGCCTTCCTCGACTACGCCTTGCTGCTGGGCGCCGACTTCATCGCCACCGGACACTACGCGCGTCGCGGCGATAGCAGCGGCAAGGCCGCGCTGCTGCGGGGGCTGGATGCAAACAAGGACCAGAGCTATTTTCTGCACGCTGTGGGCCATCGGGAACTGGCACAGACCCTGTTCCCGGTGGGTGAGATCGAGAAGCCGGAGGTGCGCGCCATTGCTGCGCGTCGCGGTCTCGTCACCTCGGACAAAAAGGACTCTACCGGCATCTGTTTCATCGGTGAACGCCGTTTCAAGGATTTTCTGCAGCAGTACCTGCCTGCACAGCCGGGCGATATCTACAGTCTCGACGGCGAGATCCTGGGCCGGCACCAGGGGCTCATGTATCACACGATAGGCCAGCGCCAGGGGCTGGGCATTGGCGGCCTCGCCGACCACGGGGACGAACCCTGGTATGTCGTGGGCAAGGATCTCGAGCACAACGTGCTGCGTGTCGCCCAGGGCAATAACCACCCCGCCCTGTTCAGCAGTGGCCTGCAGGTCGGCGACATTTTCTGGATCAGTGGTGAAACTCCCAAGCTGCCGCTGCGATGCACTGCCAAGGTCCGCTACCGCCAGGCAGACCAGGCCTGCAGCGTCACGGCCGAAGACGGCGCATATCGGGTCCACTTCGACGAACCACAACGCGCGGTCACCCCGGGACAGTCGGTGGTCTTCTACGATGGCGAACGTTGCCTGGGGGGAGGCGTCATTGAACGTACCGACTGAGCGCGCTGCGCAGCCGCCGCTGCTGGATCAGCAGACTGTCGCCCTGGCGGGTGTCGCGCAGGCAGCGCGACTGGTTGATCAGGTTTCACGCACGGGCAGCTGTCCGGAAGAATTCCTGCAGGCCTCGCTGAACAGCCTGTTTGTGTTCGACAGCGACTCGGTGGAAGCGGTTTATGGTGGGCTGGGCGGTGTGAAGCTGGGTCTCGACACGCTTGCAATGGTGCTGAATAAGCAGCAGCCGCAGGAATTGCGCGATATGGTGCGTTACGTCTTCAACCTGCTGTACCTGGAACGCAGATTCGCTGCGGACCCGGCCATGATGAGGGTGGTTCACTCCCGGCTGCAGCACACCAGCTTTCGCGCCGAACACTTCGCCGGTCACGTAAACGATATCTGCCACAGCGTGTCCGGTATTTACCAGGACACACTGAGCACTCTGAAATTTCGCATCAAAGTGAACGGTAACGCTCAACACCTGCAGAACCGTCAGAGCGCAGACACTATCCGCGCCCTGTTGCTGGCTGGCATCCGTTCCACGCACCTGTGGCGGCAGCTTGGCGGCCGGCGCTGGAAGCTGCTGCTGCAGCGCCGCACGATCGCGCACCGTGCCTATGACCTGTCACGCCAGTTGGGCGTGGCCCACCATCCGACAGATTCTCCGGAGTAAGCCATGGAACTGACCGCCCTCACCGCCGTATCGCCCATCGACGGACGCTACGGTGCACGCACCGCGCCCCTGCGCGAGGTCTTCAGCGAATACGGCCTGATCAAGCGCCGCGTGCTGGTTGAGGTGCGCTGGCTACAGCAACTCGCGCAACTGTCTGGCGTAGACGAGGTACCCGCCCTCTCGCCGCAGGCGAAGGCGCAGCTTGACGCTATCGCCGAGGACTTCAGCGAGGCCGATGCGCAGCGCATCAAAGCCATTGAGGCCACCACCAACCACGACGTCAAGGCCGTTGAGTATTTCATCAAGGAGCGGTTTGCCGGCAACCCGGAACTGGAAGCCATCGCCGAGTTTGTCCATTTCGCCTGCACCTCGGAGGACATCAACAACCTGTCCCATGCCCTGATGCTGCGCGATGGCATGAACGACGTGTTGCTGCCCGCCATGCAGCGCCTGCTCTCCGCACTCTCGGAGCTGGCGGTCGCCCACGCCGACGCACCGATGCTGTCGCGCACCCACGGACAGACCGCGAGCCCCACCACCATGGGCAAGGAGATCGCCAACGTCGTAGCGCGCCTGCGTCGCCAGGTGGCACAGCTGGAGGCCGCAACGTACCTGGGCAAAATCAACGGCGCCGTCGGCAACTACAATGCCCACCTCAGCGCCTACCCCGAGGTGGACTGGCAGGCCAATGCAAAAGCCTTCGTGGTCGGACTCGGCCTGGACTTCAACCCCTACACGACCCAGATTGAACCCCACGACTACATGGCGGAACTGTTCGACGCCGTGGCGCGTTTCAATACGGTATTGATCGACCTCGACCGTGACCTCTGGGGCTATATCTCCCTGGGCTATTTCCGCCAGCGCACTGTCGCTGGAGAGGTCGGTTCCTCGACCATGCCCCACAAGGTCAATCCAATCGACTTTGAAAACTCCGAGGGCAACCTGGGCATCGCCAATGCGGTTTTCCAGCATCTGGCCAGCAAACTGCCCATCAGTCGCTGGCAACGCGATCTGACCGACTCAACCGTGCTGCGCAATATGGGCGTGGGCTTTGGCTACAGCCTGATCGCCTACGAGGCCAGCCTCAAGGGGATCGGCAAGCTGCAAATCAATGAGGCACGCCTGGCAGAGGATCTGGAGCAGAGCTGGGAAGTGCTTGCGGAGCCGATTCAGACCGTCATGCGGCGCTATGGTATTGAGAAGCCCTACGAGAAGCTCAAGGAACTGACTCGCGGCCAGGCGATGACCCGGGAGACCCTGCAGGCCTTTATCGCAGGGCTGGACATTCCCCCGGAGGCGAAAGCCGCCCTGCTCGCATTGACCCCCGCGAGCTATACCGGCAATGCCGCCGCGCAGGCGCGCGCGATCCGCGAGGACTAGCGCCACGTGCAGGGGCTGGACCCGGCGCAATTTCTGGCCAAGTACTGGCAGCGTGAACCACTCCTGCTGCGCGCTGCCGTCCCCGGCTTCACACCGCCCGTCAGCGCGGATGAACTTGCCGGCCTGGCGATGGAAGACACCGTGGAATCTCGAATCGCTGATTGCAGCGGTCGCGCCGACCGTGCAGCCAGCTGGCGGCTGAGCCACGGCCCCTTTGACGCGGGTGACTTCCAGCGACCGCACCCCTGGACATTGCTGGTGCAGCGCGTGGATCAGCTGCTGGACGACGTCGCCCAGCTGCGCCAGCTTACCGATTTCATACCCCGCTGGCGTTTCGATGACGTCATGGTGAGCTACGCCACGGACGGCGGAGGTATCGGCCCTCACTACGATCTGTATGACGTGTTCCTGCTGCAGGGCGAAGGTGAGCGCACCTGGCGGATCGGGCAGCGCTGCAATGACGCCACACCCCTGCTGCCGCACAAGGAGCTGAAACTGCTGGCACGCTTCGACTGCCACACCGAATACACCCTGCGCTGTGGCGACGTGCTTTACATCCCGCCGGGGGTCGCGCACTGGGGCATTTCCCGCGGTGAGTCCACCTGTTTTTCCCTCGGTTTTCGCGCCCCCCGTCTCTCTGACCTGCTCTCTCACCTGACAGATGCCTGCCTGGAGACGATCGACAGCAGCCGACTCTTGGAAGACCCCGGCCGCGACCTGGCAGGCCGCTGCGGGGAGATCTCACCAGCCGACATCCACACTGCACGGGAACAGGTGTTGCGCCTGCTGATCGACAGGGCGGACGAGCGCTGGTTTGGTGAGCTCATAACCGCTGCGGATGGCGTACCGCTGCCAGAACGCGAGGTCGGCCAGCTCCTCACGCATTTGCGCGCCGGGGCCTCCGCCAGACTGGCGCCGTGCGCCCGCGTGGCCTGGCAAATGGCCGGTGCTGAACTGCGCGTTTTCGCCAATGGTTTGAGCTGCGCTGCACCGATGCACATGGCGACCTGGCTCGGTGAGCTCTGTGCCGACAACCCGGTGCGCACGCCGGGCGGCGAAGGCGCGGCAGCCGTGCTACAGTTTCTTCTGCAGCAGGGAGTATTGGATGTCGAGTAAAACGACACAGACATTGCAGTTGGAACTCGTCGACTGGGAAACCCACCGGGAGGCGTTACGCGCACTGCGGGAAGTCGTCTTCATTGTCGAACAGGGCGTGCCCCGGGACATTGAATGGGATGGGCAGGACGAGCATGCGCTGCATGTGCTGGGCACGATCGACGGCTTGCCCGTCGCCTGTGGACGCCTGCTACCCAACGGCAAGATCGGGCGCATGGCGGTACTCGCGGACCACCGCGGTCATGGGCACGGGGCCGCAGTACTGGATGCGCTGATCGGCGCGGCGAGGGAGCGCGGTCTGGACAGCGTCTTCCTGCATGCGCAACAGCACGCCGCAGATTTCTACGCCCGTGCGGGCTTCAGCCCGGAGGGTGAACCCTTCGAAGAAGCCGGTATTCCGCACATCGCGATGCGCCGTGACACCGGCCTGGGCAGGGTTTACGCCAACGGCATTGCCTACCCGGAGCCCTTTGCACGCTGGGCGGTAGCCCTGTGCCAAAACGCATCGCGCGAGATCTGCATCCTGAGTCACGACCTGGACCATCGGGTGTTCGACAACAGCGAACTTGCGGCGGCATTAAGCGCGCTCGCGCGCCGCGCCGCACAGTCCCGAGTGCGTATTCTGGTGAGCGACTACCGGCCAATCATCCAGCGCGGCCACCGCCTGTTGGCACTGGCCCGACGCCTGCCCTCCTCCGTTATTCTGCAGCAGCTGGACGAACACCCGGACTGGAAAGGGGAAACCCTGGTCCTGACCGACCGCAGTGGCGTACTCTGCAAACCCGCAGAGAGCGACCAGGCAGCGTTCTGCGAGCCCGATTCACGGGCCCGCGCGGAACGCTACCGGGATTTATTCGAGGAACTGTGGCGCCACAGCGGTCCGCACGTGGAATTCCGCAGCGTCCCGCTTTAATCAACACCATTCGCGGGATCTGCCCAAACCCCACAAACGCTGGCGGCGTGCGTCAATCCCGGGCCACAGACGCGCCCAGCCAACGCTGCGTTACCACGCCGGCGGTCATGGCGCCGTTCACGTTGAGGGCGGTACGGGCCATATCGATGAGCGGCTCGATCGAAATCAGTACGGCGGCTACCGTCACCGGAAACCCCATCGCCGGCAACACAATCAGCGCGGCGAATGTCGCGCCCCCACCCACCCCGGCGACACCGAAGGAACTGATGGCGATAATGCCCACGAGGCCGGCCATGAAATCCCACGCCAACGGATCAATGCCCATCGACGGCGCGATCATCACTGCCAGCATCGCCGGATAGATACCCGCACAGCCATTCTGCCCTATGGTGGCACCCAGTGTCGCCGAAAGGCTGGCGATCGGTGTCGCCACCTGCAGTTTGTCGATTTGGGTTTCAACATTGAGGGGAATGCTGGCCGCCGAACTGCGCGAGGTGAAAGCAAAAGCGAGTACCGGCCAGACCGACCGGAAGTAATGTCGCAGGCCCATGCCATGTACGCGCAGCAGCAGCGCATGCACCGCGAACATGATGCCGATGGCCAGATAGGATGCAACCACAAAGGCAAGCAGGTTGAGGATGTCCGCGGCGTCCGACCGCGCCACCACCCCGCCGATCAAGGCGAGTATGCCGTAGGGCGTAAGCGCCATCACGATATGCACCAGCCGCAGGACCACCAGCCGTGCTGTGTCCACAAACGCCTCTATCTGCGCACCCCGTGCCGGCTCTGAGCGCGCAACCTGCAGCGCGGCTACGCCAAACAGGATGCCGAACAGCACCACCGCGATGATCGACGTGGGACGCGCCTCGGTCAGATCGTAAAACACGTTCGCCGGCACAAAGCGCACCAGCATGTCGGGCAGACCCAGGCCGGCAACGGTTTCATAGCGCTGCGCCAGCAGATCTGCTGAGGCCAACTCGCGTGCACCCTGGGTGATGCTGTCGGCGGTCAGGCCGAAAGCGCTGGTCACCAGAATGCCGACGACCGCGGCGACCATGGTCGTCGCAATCAGCAATCCCACCACGGCGCCGCCAATCTTCCCGAGATCCGCGACCTCGCGCATTTTCAGCACGGCGGCGACCATCATCACCAGGACCAGCGGCATGATGATCATGCGCAGGAGACTCACGTAACCACTGGCGACGATACCGGTCCACTGCAGTGTATCGGTGAGCAGATCCGCGCGCCCCGACCAGGCGACCTGCAGGCCCACACCGTACACGGCGCCCGCCATCAGGCCCGCAAGAATCTGTCGCGACAGCGGCCAGCCGCGACAGCGCAGTCGGTATAGCAGATAACACAGGGCAGCGAATGACAGCAGGTTGACGAGCAGAAGCATGGCAGGTTCCTTGTGGTACGCGGCGGCCGCGTTCAGTCGGGCAACAGCAACCCGACCTCATTGCCCTCGTAAATCAGGGGCCAGGTTTTCAGACCTCGACACGGCTCTTCGGAGGCCTGCACCAGAGCGCCATCTGTCAGCCGAAAGCGATAGCGGTGCAACGGGCACTCCAGCACGCCATCGCGAATGGAGGCTGCATCAAGTGGATGTTCACGGTGCGGGCAGCGGGCCTCGAAGAGATACACCTCACCGTCCTGCTTGACCAGCAGCAGCGCGAGTTCATCTATCCGGAAGCTGCGACGGTAGCCATCTTGCAGATTGATCAGTTTTTCCAGCGGACGGAAACGCATGCGGGCTCACTCGGCGAGAGGTGTTGCGCCATACTGGCAGCGCAGGTCAGAGCAGGTCAATCAGGCGCCGCGCCGCGGCATAGGCCGTGGTTTCACCTGCCTCGACCGCCTGTTCCAGTTCCGGCAGCAAAGCACGTATTCTGGGGTTCTGCTGCAAACGCTGCAGGAGCAGATTGTTCAGCAGTGAATGCATCCAGTCGCGGTTCTGGCGTGCCCGTTTGGCATCGAAAGCGTCGGCCTTACGCGCGTCGGTCCAGTAATCAACCAGCATGCCCCACACCGCATCGATGTTTTGATTCTTCAAGGCCGAACAGGTCATCACCCGGGGCGTCCAGAAGGTGGTCTGACGCAGCAGGTGCATTGCGGCGTTGTAATGCTGTCGCGTCTGTTTGGCCAGCTGCTCGCTCTCACCGTCAGCCTTGTTGATCACCAGTGCGTCCGCCAGCTCCATGATGCCGCGCTTGATGCCCTGCAGTTCATCGCCGCCACCGGGCAGCATCAACACCATGAAAAAGTCGACCATACCGGCAACCTGGTATTCGGACTGGCCGACACCGACTGTTTCCACCAGGATGACGTCGTAACCGGCGGCTTCGCACAGCAGCATGGTTTCGCGGGTTTTCTGTGCCACTCCTCCCAGTGCCCCCGCCGCTGGTGAGGGACGGATAAACGCCTCCTCCCGCCTGGACAGCATTTCCATACGGGTCTTATCGCCAAGGATGGAGCCGCCGGTCATCGGTGAACTTGGGTCCACGGCGAGCACCGCCACGCGCTTGCCCTGGCTGATCAGGTACAGGCCAAACGCCTCAATGAAGGTCGACTTGCCCACACCCGGCACACCGGAGATACCGACCCGGATGCTGTTACCTGTATAGGGAAGCAGTGCTTCGAGCAGCTGCTGGGCAGCCTCGCGGTGACCGGCAAGCGAGCTTTCCACCAGCGTAATGGCCTTGGCCAGCGCTCGGCGATTGCCCGCCCTCAGCGCATCGGTATCGACAGCAGCCATGGCCTCAGGCCGCGCCTTGTGCCTCATTGACTGCGTCGAGCACCTCGCGAGCACACTGCGGGATCGGTGTGCCGGGGCCAAAAATGCACTTCACGCCCGCCTTGTAGAGGAAATCGTAGTCCTGACGCGGAATAACGCCGCCGGCGATCACCACGATATCCTCCGCGCCCTGCTTGCGCAGTTCTTCGACCAGTGCGGGCACCAGGGTCTTGTGTCCTGCCGCCAGCGATGAAGCGCCGACGACATGGACATCATTCTCAATGGCCTGCCGGGCCACTTCTTCCGGCGTGGAAAACATGGGCGACAGGTCGATGTCGAAACCCACATCGGCGAAAGCGGTGGCAACCACCTTGGCGCCGCGGTCATGGCCGTCCTGTCCCATCTTGCACACCAGCATACGTGGACGGCGACCATACTTTTCGACAAACGCATCGATATCCATGCTGATACCCTGCCAGTTTTCATCCTGCTGGAACGCGGAGCCGTACACGCCGGAGACGGTTTGTGCCTGGGCATTGAAACGGCCGTACTCGCGCTCCAGGGCGAAGGAGATTTCACCCACTGTGGCGCGCCGACGCGTCGCCTCGATCGAGAGTTCCAACAGATTGCCTTCGCCGCTGACCGCAGCCTGGTACAACTGCTCAAGGATCGCCTCGACCGCCGCCTCGTCGCGATTGGCGCGCACGTTATCAAGCCTGGCGAGCTGCGAGGTGCGCACCGCATCGTTGTCGATCTGCAGAACCTCGACCTCACTGGCATCGTCCGTACGGTATTTGTTGACACCGACAATGACATCCTCGCCGCGGTCAATACGCGCCTGCTTGCGCGCCGCGGCCTCTTCGATACGCAGCTTGGGCATACCGGTTTCGATGGCCTTGGCCATGCCACCGGCTGCTTCGACTTCCTCAATCAGTTCCCAGGCCTTGTCTGCAATGGACTGGGTCAGGCTCTCCATCATGTAGGAACCGCCCCAGGGGTCCACCACGTTGGTGATGCCGGTTTCCTCCTGGATGATCAACTGCGTGTTGCGCGCGATGCGTGCCGAGAATTCGGTCGGCAGCGCAATGGCCTCATCGAGGGCGTTGGTATGCAGTGACTGGGTGCCACCAAACACGGCGGCCATGGCCTCGATGGTCGTGCGCACCACGTTATTGTAGGGATCCTGTTCCGTCAGCGACCACCCGGAGGTCTGGCTGTGTGTGCGCAGCATGGAGCTCTTGGGGTTCTGCGGGTTGAACTCTGCCACAATTCGCGCCCACAGCAGTCGCGCTGCACGCAGCTTGGCGATCTCCATGTAGAAGTTCATGCCGATGCCCCAGAAGAAGGACAGCCGCGGCGCAAACTCATCAATGCTGAGGCCCGCCGCAAGAGCTGTACGAATGTACTCCTTGCCGTCGGCCAGTGTGTAGGCCAGCTCCAGCGCGGCGTTGGCCCCCGCCTCCTGGATGTGATAGCCGGAAATGGAGATCGTGTTGAAACGTGGCATGTTCCGCGAACAGTGGGCGATGATATCGCCAATGATCTTCATGCTCGGCGCAGGTGGATAGATATAGGTGTTGCGCACCATGAACTCTTTCAGGATGTCGTTCTGGATGGTGCCTGCCAACTGTTCCTGACCTACGCCCTGCTCCTCCGCTGCGACGATGTAGCCCGCAAGAATGGGCAGTACGGCGCCATTCATGGTCATGGACACCGAGACCTTGTCGAGTGGAATGCCATCGAACAGGATCTTCATGTCTTCCACAGAATCGATGGCCACACCCGCCTTGCCGACATCCCCCGTCACCCGTGGGTGATCCGAGTCATAACCGCGGTGTGTCGCAAGGTCGAAGGCCACGGAGATACCCTGCCCGCCCGCTGCCAGCGCCTTGCGGTAGAACGCGTTGGAAGCCTCAGCGGTGGAGAAGCCCGCGTACTGGCGAATGGTCCAGGGCCGACCTGCATACATCGTCGCCTGGGGGCCGCGAATATAGGGTGAGAGGCCCGGCATGGTGTTGGTGTATTCGAGGGCCTCGATATCCTCGGCGGTATACAGTGGCTTCACCGCGATATCTTCCGGCGTATGCCAGGTCAGTGAGTCCAGCCCCTTGCCCCGCAGACTTTTCTCTGCCTCGGTGCGCCAGGCGTCCGGCGTCGCCGCTTCCCGGTTATAGATCTTGTCGCTCATAGGTGTTGTCTCCGCTGTCTCGATCAGTGCGCGTCGCCGGGCTGGTTGATTTCAATGAGTACGCCATCACAGCTTTTGGGATGAATGAAGATCACGCGTGAGTTGTGGGCACCGGGAGTCGGGGCATCCGACAGGAACTGGTATCCCTTGGACTTCAGCCGCGCGACGTCTTCCTCGATATTGTCAGAGCGAAAGCACAGGTGATGCAGCCCACCACCACGCTTCTCCAGATAGCCCGCAATCGGGCCCTCGCCGTTCAGCGGATGTACCAACTCGATATTGGTCGGCGGCAGCGGGAAAAAAGCCGTCGAGGTCTTCGCCGGCACAACGTCCTCAGTGCCTTCAAAGGGCAGTCCGAAGTCTTCCATGAAACGCTTGATGGCCTTTTCAAAGTCAGGCACGGCAATGGCGATATGGTCCAGCGCGGTAATCATTCAGGGCACCTCAAATCACTTGCTGCAGGAAACGGGCTGTGGAATCCCGGCGTTGCTCCGCAATCACCTCGGGGGAAACCACTTCAATCTTCTCGTCCGGCGTCACCTTGAACAGGGGCTGACCCTTGTGGATGATCACCCCGTCGGTATCGATCAGTACTTTGTCTACGGTGCCGGCAAAGGGCGCATACACCTTGTTGAACATTTTCATCACCTCGATGATATACAGCGGGTCACCTGCTTCGAAGTGGTCGCCTTCCTGCACATACAAGGCGTGTTGTGGTGACTCCCTGCCGTAGAACATGCCGCCACTTTCGGCGAGGATTTCGTCCGACTTGGCCACCGGTGGCGGCACCAGCACCTTGGCCATAGCGTGCTGCAGGTCCGCATCGAGCAGTCGCTCGGGAATGTGGATCGTAAGGTCTTCATTGACCGCGAGATCGAAGAAGCCTGTCGCTTCAGCAATGCTGAGCAGCACAGCGAGGATTTCCACACCAGACTGGAAGCCGGCGTGGGCTGCTCGCACCGCACTCCAGCTGTCTGCGGTGAATCCCCCGGGGACTTCTGTGCTTGCCAGCACGCTCTCCAGCTGCACCCAATCGCCAGCATCGAGACGCTGCGACAGCTCCATGTAGAAGTCCAGCGCCTCCTGCAGGAGCGCGTGGTCATGATCCCAGATCACGGTCGCGGCCGGTGCGTCAGCGCTGTAGTCCATGTTGAGGAAATGATAGGTGTCTGCGAGCATTTCAATCGGGTTTTCGTTCCAGCTCACCTTGCCGTCTATCAGGGTGTAACAGTCGCGGTTGACGCTGAGCCAGCCAGCGAGAATGTGGGGTTCTGCCAGCAGGCGCTCCAGCGGTCTCAGCAGCAGCGTGGACTTCAACTCAAGGCAGCTCCTGAGTGCTTTGGCCGCCTCGTCAGTCAACCCTTTCAGCGCTGCGCGGCTGATCTGCTGCCAGGCGAAGTCTATGTCCAGCTTGTTGGCCTGTGCTTTCAATTCGCCCACTGCCGTGAGATACGGAACGATAAAGCGCGTGGTCGGCCGTGCGTTGATGTTCTGTCCGATGAACCAGTTAACCAGCCCGTAATGAAACTCCAGGTTGGTCGCCAGGTCCTTGCCGCGCATGCGGGTGCGACGAATGACCTCGGCCATGCGCTCGTAGGTTTCAAGGCGTGTATCGCCCACTGTCAGTAGCAGGGCGATGTTGGAATCGTAAGCGCCGGCGAGCGTGTACTTCATGAACACGTCAGTGTCCGGGTTGTGCAGGCTGATGCCCTGATCGTCGCGGATTTCACCCTCGAGGGCATCGCTCCAGCCCTCTATGACGCCGCCTGCTGAGGGCTGCAGCGCCTGGTTGGTGGCATTCAGGCGCGCCTCGACCGAATCGTTGTGGCGCAGAATACGCTCAGGGCGTGGCAGTGCACTGCCGTGCGCAGCCAGCAACACCATCGCCTCTACCAGCGACTGCACCACAAAGAAGTCACGCTCATCGTCCGGGTTGGTGAATTTCAGGGAATAGCAGAGTTCGGTAACCCGATGCTCCACCTGAATGCGGGTGTTCATCTCCATGAAAAAGTGTTTGTCGCGGTCGACAATACACTCAAAGGTGGAAACGGAATCCAGACCCACGGCCGCACCAAACCGTGCGGCTTCGTCCTCCATCTCCTCCAGCGTAATGAGGTCCTGACGCAGCACGGCAGCCTCGGTGCTGCGACCTGCCGCCTCGGCCTGGGCCAGCGCTGCCTGCAGCGACTCGATCGTTACCGACACCTCGAGCAGTTTCTGTTCGTGCATCTGCAGGGAACAGTCCCGGCCGCCCAGCGTGATACACCAGTCGCCGTTGCCGATCACCTGAATTTCCTGATGGCGGGTTGTTTCAATGTTCAGCTCGACCAGAACGTTCTTGTTGTCGCCCACGCCGGTGGTTTTTACTTCGTTGAGGATTTCGCGCACCAGCTCCGGTGTCCGCTCGGCCTCGCCAATGCCGAGGATACGCTGGCCCTTGCCGCCGCCACCGCTGATTGCCTTCAGGCGTACCCGGTTTTTCGGGTAATCCTCGGCCATCTTCTTCACCGCCTCGGTGAGGGTTTCACACAGTTCGTCCACTGTGTAGAGGTCGACCCCTTTGGTATAGGAAGCCGCCAGCACGAGGTCGGCCTTGTCTTCCAGGGTGATCTCCGGGTCATCCAGCTTATCCAGATCCGCCGGCAGATCATTGGCGGCACAGAGCGCCTTCAGCGCGGAGACGTCCGGATACTTCTTGAGCAGCGTCAGTGCGGTGCCGTTGTCGATGCCGGGCGTCACCGAAACGCCAGCTTTCAGGGCGGTGCGCTTGGCTTCATCCTTGAGGCCGGCATCGTGCACGGTGCGTGAGCAGGGGCCAATAAAATTCAGACCGGCCTGCTCCATCGCCGCTACCATGGTCTGGTCTTCTGCCATGAACCCGTAGCCGGCAAAAATCGCGTTGTAGCCGTTGTCGTGGGCAATGCTGATGATCTGCGCGATACGCTGGTCGCGCTCTTCTTTATTGGAACCGGTGTAATCGGGCACCCGGTGTACACGATCCGGGTCGGTCAGTGAGCGCAACTCGGGAGCCTGGGCATTGCGGTAGACGATGGAATCCTTTTCCGACAGCAGGATGCCGAAATGCTCGATGCCCATCTCGGAGAACACGTCCATGGCCTCTTTACGGATGGGGCCGCGGCAGATGATCAGCGGGCGCAACCCGGAGCAGTCGAAGCGACGCACCCAGGCCGAAGGATGCTCCGCCAGCCGGCGGTCGCGGTGAATCAGGGGGTTACGCAAATAGTATTCGTTGGACACGCGGTATTTCCTCAATCAGGCGATGGCCTTGGCCGTGGTCAGTGGAACTCGCGCTGCACAGAGGCAAGCGGTTCAGGCGTGTAGTGACGCAGACAGAAATCCATGTGTTCAGCCAGCACTGTACGCAGGTCTGACGGCATCACGATCTGCGAGATGGACCCCAGGCTCAGCGCCTCATTGGGGTTCATCAACTCCTGTTCATAGCGCTGGGCGAGCGCCTGCTCTTCCGATTTGACCCAGCCCTGGACCAGTTGCTCGGCGGTGGCGCGAGCCTCGTCCTCCGACAGGCCAGCCGCTTTCTGCGCTTCGGTCTCGGCGGCTATCTTCCCTGCCACACTGCCGCGGATACGCCGCAATTCATCCTTGTAAACATACTCGACGCCCGCCGGCCCCATCACTGCAACACGTGTCGTGGGCAGGGCAACCACAAAATCCGCGCCGGTCGGGTAGTTGTTGTACGAGGCATAGGCACCCCCAAAGGCGTTGCGCACCAGCACCAGGAAGCGCGGAGTGCGCAGGTCGACGATCGCGTCGAGCATGGCGCGCCCGGCCTGTACGATACCGCCGGCCTCCTGTTCGCGCCCCGGCAGGAAGCCCGTGGTGTCCTCCAGGAAGATAATCGGTATGTTGTAGAGGTTGCAGAAACGGATAAAGCGGGCGTTCTTGTAGGCGGCGGCGATATCGATCTGTCCGGACGCCACGGCCGAATTGTTCGCCACAAAACCCACCACGTTGCCACCCATGCGACCCAACGCCGTGATGGTATTGCGCGCTCGCTCGGCCTGGATTTCCAGGAAATCACCGTGATCGCAGAGCTGCTGGATCAGTATGCTGATGTCCACCGGCGTGTTGTACCCGGTGGGCGAGTTGAACGCTTTCTTGAGCAGGATATCGATATCCCAGGTTTTGCGCGTTACCGGGTCGGAGGACGCCTGGTACGGCGCCAGCGCGCTGTTGTTGTCTGGCAGGTACTTGAGCAGTTCCCGCACCTTGCGCAGGGCAGCCACCTCGTCGGGCACCACGAAGTCCGTAACGCCACTCTGGCTGTGCACACCCGGACCGCCCAACTCGTCCGGCGTAACGTCCTCACCGAGCACCGATTTCACCACGCCGGGGCCGGTGAGGCCGAAGAACGTGTCATTGGGCTGGATCAGGAAGCTTCCCTGCCGCGGCAGGTAGGAACCGCCGCCCGCGTTGAAGCCAAACATGCACATGATGCTGGGTACAACGCCGGAAATCTTGCGCAGGGCGGTAAACGCGTCGGCATAGCCATCGAGCCCGCCGACACCGGCAGGGATATAGGCACCGGCAGAATCATTCAGGCCGACCAGGGGAATTTTGCGCTTGGCGGCCAATTCGAACAGGCGCGCCAGTTTCTTGCCGTTGGTCGCATCCATGGAGCCAGCGCGGACCGTGAAATCGTGGCCATAGATCGCGACATCGCGACCGTTCACCTTGATCAGCGCGGTGACCAGAGACGCACCGTCCAGGTTGGGGCCCCAGTTCTGGTAGAGCACCGTTGGCGCCTCATCGGCCAGACACTCGATGCGCTCCCAGATGGTCATGCGGTTCTTCTGGTGCTGGCGCTGGGTATTGCGGACTCCCGCGGCACGCAGCGGCCGCTGCTGCAACTCCCAGCCTGCTTTTAACGCCTTCTCGTACAGGCCGGGCTGCGAGGCGACCTGGCCCGGCACACCAAACTCGCGTTCAGCGACGCTGGCAAAAGGATTTTGCAGCGTCGCGATCAATTCTGACTCAGTGTTTTTCTTCATGCGTTTTCCCATACTGGTGCGTTACCGCTTCGTGGAAGCCGGCAACAGCTTCTACCTTCTGTCTAGGTTCCCGGGTTTACATGCGACGGCGGCCGGGCTTACGATGACATCCCGCCCGAATTCGGCGCACCACATTAATTCCATGCCCCGTGAATGTCAATTTAACGACAGGCAAACGCGACTGGCCAAGTCCTCGCAATTACCCTGCTGTTCCCGGCCATATACAGCGGATTGCGTAATTTCTGCGCCTTTCTGCTACGAAAATATGAGGTGTCAACATCGGGCGCCCGATACTGACAGGTACCCAAGCTCACCGTGAACCTGCATATTGATGAGCTCCCCTGGCAGCAGGACAGTGCCGACTATTTTACGGCCCTGCGCGAGCTGCCCTGCCCTGCCTGGCTGGACAGTGCGCAACCCTGGGCCAACGGCGGACGCTACGACGTCCTCGCTGCAGATCCCATTGCCGAAACGCCCGCGGCGCCCTCGACCAGCGCTCCCGGCACCGCCTGGAACACCTACCTTCTGGCGCTTGCCGACCTCCACCAGGAACGCTACGCCGGCATCGCACCCGCGAGCCAACGCCTGCCTTTTTGCGGCGGACTGCTGGGCTACCTGGGCTATCAACCCGGCAACGCGCTGCATGGCGTAGCGCACCGCGACGCGACAAACCCCACCTCCCCGGCCGCCGCCATCGGCTGCTATGACTGGTGCGTGGTGCAGGATCACCTGCTGCAACGCAGCGCGCTGGTGGCGATGCCCTGGGTCAGCGCCCGTGTACGCAAGGACCTGCTTGCCCGCCTCACGTCCGCCCATGGCACGCTGCGTCCCTTTCAGCTGCACGGCAGCTTCCAGCCAGCCATGACGCGCGAGGCTTACTACAGCGCCTTTGCGCGCATCCAGGCCTATATCCAGGCAGGCGACTGCTACCAGGTCAATCTTGCACAGCGCTTTGATGCAAGCTACGACGGTGATCCCTTTACCGCCTATCGCGCATTGCGCGAGGTGGCCGCGGCGCCCTTTTCAGGCTATCTACAGCCCGAGGCGGGGCAGGCGCTGCTGTGCCTGTCACCGGAACGGTTCATTTCGCTGCAGGGACAGCAGGTTGAGACGCGGCCAATCAAGGGCACCCGGCCGCGTTTCGCCGACCCGGCCCGGGACCTGCAAAGCGCGACCGCGCTGCGTGAGAGCCCGAAAGACCGCGCCGAAAACCTGATGATCGTCGATTTGCTGCGCAATGACCTGGGGCGCAGCTGCGTGCCGGGCAGCATTCATGTGGAGCAATTGTTCGGGCTGGAAAGCTACCCGACCGTACACCACTTGGTCAGTACCATTCGCGGCGAACTCGCGCCCGGGCGCGGCCCCCTGGACCTGCTGCGCGACAGTTTCCCCGGTGGCTCCATCACCGGTGCGCCAAAGCGACGCGCCATGCAGATCATCGCCGAGCTGGAGCCCTGCAGCCGCGAAGCCTACTGCGGCTCACTGCTGTACATCAGCGCTGACCGCCACATGGACAGCAATATCGCCATTCGCAGCCTGGTTGCCAATCACGGCAGTCTGCGCTGCTGGGGTGGCGGCGGGATCGTAGCTGACTCGGAGGCCGAGCAGGAGTACCAGGAGACCTACGACAAGGTCGGACGCTTTCTCAGTGCGCTGGAGCAACGCTTCCGCTAGCGGTCGACGGGCACCCTACACGGTCAGGGGGCGATCACTGGCCTCGACAAAGGCCTGCTTCAAAGACGGGAAATCGTGCAGCGCCCTGAACTGCGGAAACTCATCGATGACGTTCTGCGGTGCGTGGAACAGGAGCCCCACGTCGGCCTCGGCGAGCATTGATGTGTCGTTGTAGGAATCACCGGCGGCAATGATCCGGTAATGCAGACTGTGCAAGGCCTGCACCGAGGCACGCTTCGGATCCTTCTGGCGCAGCTTGTAGTCCACTACCCGGCCCGTGTCGTCGACCTGCAGACGGTGGCAGAGCAAGGTTGGCCAGCCCAGCTGGCGCATCAGCGGCGCGGAGAACTCGTAGAAGGTATCCGACAGGATGATCACCTGAAACCGCTCGCGCAGCCAGTTGAGGAACTCGGCGGCGCCGGGGAGCGGCTCCAGCGTGGCTATAACAGCCTGGATGTCGTCAATCTTCAGCCCGTGTTCGTCGAGCAGGCGCAGGCGCTGCTTCATCAGCACATCATAGTCGGGAATATCCCGAGTCGTGGCGCGCAACGCCTCAATGCCGGTTTTTTCGGCAAACGCGATCCAGATTTCGGGGATGAGCACCCCCTCAAGGTCAAGGCAGGCCAGTTCCACGTCACACACTCCGAGAGGCTTCGAGAAAGCCGCCCAATCTACCCAAGCGCCGCACCGGCCACAAGCGCAGCGGGCACAAAAAGTCAGTACACAGGCAATTCTATGTCGGCAAACAGCGCTTCCAGCTCCGTCTTGCTGTGGTGGGTAAACGCTTCCTTGACGATATCCCGCGTCAGGTGCGGGGCGAAGTCTTCGATGAAGTCGTACATGTAGCCACGCAGGAATGTACCGCGCCGACAGCCGATGCGGGTCACACTGCTGGCAAACAGCCGGGTGGCGTCCAGGGCAACGAGGTCGGCGTCCGCGCGCTCGTCGTAGGCCATGGCGGCCACGATGCCAATCCCCAGACCAAGACGTACATAGGTCTTGATGACATCGGCATCCGCCGCCGTAAACACGACCTTTGGCACCAGGCCACGGGCCATGAAGGCTTCATCCAGCTTGGACCGACCGGTAAACCCAAAAACGTAGGTCACGATGGGGTGTGCAGCCACGTCTTCCAGCGTCAATTCGGACAGCTGCGTCAGGGGGTGATCACGTGGCACCAGCACGCAGCGGTTCCAGCGGTAACAGGGCAGCATGATGAGGTCGCTGAACAGCTCCAGCGCCTCCGTGGCAATGGCAAAATCCACCGTGCCATCTGCCGCCATTTCGGAGATCTGCATGGGCGTGCCCTGGTGCATATGCAGCGATACATCAGGGTAACGCTCGATGAACGAGCGGATGGTTGCGGGCAGCGCATAGCGTGCCTGAGTGTGGGTGGTTGCGATGGAGAGGCTGCCCTTGCGCTCGTTGGAATACTCCTGTGCAACCTGCTTGATGCTCTCCACCTTGCGCAACACTTCGCCCGCCGTCTGCAGGATGGCCTCCCCGGCAGGGGTGACGTGGGTGAGGTGCTTGCCGCTACGGGCAAAAATCTCGACGCCCAGTTCGTCTTCCAGCAGGCGAATCTGCTTGCTGATACCGGGTTGTGACGTGTACAGGCTCTGGGCAGTCGCCGACACATTCAGGTCGTGATGTGCGACTTCCCAGATGTAGCGCAGTTGCTGCAGTTTCATTCCCGAATCCCTCGCCTCGCCCATACACCGCAGGGCAGCGGTTACCGGAGGCTTATACAGAATAGTAGTTAAAGCCGGCTGTTGCCAAGATCAATGGAATAAGAAAACGCCGTCGGCTAGCGGTTTGCAACCCCGTGGGGCACGTGTCCGGTGGCGATATGCGGGCTGGCCAGCTGGCAGTGTGTCTCCTGGTCATCAAAGAACACATCCGCCTGGTAGGCCCGCAGAAATTCGGTTTTATTCAAGCCGCCCAGGAAAATCGACTCATCAATGCGGATATTCCAGGCGCGCAGGGTACGAATCACGCGTTCGTGTGCGGGGGCCGAACGGGCGGTCACCAGTGCCGTGCGTATGGGTGCCTCGCTGGCGGGAAACGCCTGCTGCAGCCTGTGCAGGGCCGCGAGGAAGGGCTGGAAGGGCCCGCCACTCAGCGGCGTACGTGCGGCCGCCCGCTCGCTGGCCGTAAAAGCCTCCAGACCCTGTGACTTATACACCTGCTCCGCTTCATCGGAGAACACCACCGCATCGCCGTCGAAGGCGAAGCGCAACTGGTCGGAACCGGAGTTGCCGCTCTTGTTCGAGACCAACGTGGCCGCTGCGACGCCGCAGGCCAGTGCGTAGCGGACATCCTCCGCCTCATTGGAGAGAAACAGCTGGCAACCGAAGGCGTTGATGTAGCGCCAGGGGCTTTCGCCACCGCAGAACGCCGCCCGGGTGATCGGCAGTTCGTAGTGCTGGATCGAGTTGAACACGCGCAGGCCAGTATCGGCGCTGTTGCGCGAGAGCAGAACCACCTCGACACCGGCGCTGTCACCCAGCAGGGAGTTCAGACGCAGCATCTTCTGCACCAACGGGAACGCCTCACCTGGCTCCAGGGGCTCCTCTTCATGGGCAATCTGGTATTCCGAATAGGCCTTAAGACCCTCCTGTTCGAACACCTGGTGACTGGCACCGAGATCGAACAATGCCCGTGAGGAAATCGCAATAACCAGCTTGTTTGACGTGTCTTCAGCCATACACGGAGTGTACTCCCAAGCCTGCAGGGCGACCAGCGGGCACCCGCCGCCACGGTGTCGGGGTCATCATCTGGCCTCGGGAGCGGGCTGGCCATCGAAATAGGCCCGGCTGATGCGGAACACCAGCGGTGCCAGCAGTAGCAGCGCGATCAGGTTCGGAATGGCCATGAAGGCATTGAGGGTATCGGCAATCAGCCAGACCAGTTCCAGGTCAATGAGGGTGCCCACCGGGATAGCGAGCACCCAGAGCAGTCGGAACGGCAGACTCGCTCGAATGCCAAACAGGAACACGGCGCAACGCTCGCCGTAGAACGACCAGCCGATCATTGTCGTGAACGCAAACAGGCACAGCCCTACTGTGACCACGTATTGTCCACCCGGCATACCCTGCGCGAAGGCCATGGACGTCAGGCTGGCACCGCTCACCCCGGTGGGCAGCACATCCATAATCACGATGACCAGTCCCGTCATGGTGCAGACGATCAGGGTATCGATGAACGTTCCCAGCATGGCGATCATGCCCTGCTGTACCGGCTGGCTGGTTTGCGCGGCGGCGTGGGCGATAGGCGCACTGCCCAAGCCTGCCTCGTTGGAAAAAATGCCCCGCGCCACGCCGAAACGGATCGCCGCCCACACCGTTGCGCCGGCAAAACCACCGGCAGCCGCGGCGCCGCTGAACGCCGCATCAACGATGGTCAGTAGCGCCGCCGGAATCGCCGTGATGTGGGTAACCAGCACCAGGGCGCCCATGATCACATAGCCCAGCGCCATCATCGGCACCAGCCAGCTCGCCACCCGCGCGATGCGCTTGACACCCCCGAGAATGACGGCCGCCACCAGCCCCATCAGCACCAGCCCGGTTGCCAGCGGCGGTACGGCCATGAAATCCTCGAGCACCTGGGCGACCGAGTTGGACTGCACTGTGTTGGCGATGCCAAAGCCAGCCAGCGTGCCGAAAATGGCAAAGGCCCAGGCCAGCCAGTGCCAGCGTTTGTGCAGCCCGTTGCGGATGTAGTACATGGGGCCACCACTGTAATTCCCTGCGGCATCCCGCTCCCGAAAGCGCACGGCACAGACCGCCTCGGCGTATTTGGTGGCCATACCCACCAGCGCGGTGATCCACATCCAGAACAGGGCGCCGGGACCGCCCAGCGCAAGTGCCGTGGCCACCCCGGCGATATTCCCGGTGCCAATGGTTGCCGACAGCGACGTCATGAGGGCACTGAACGGAGAGATATCCCCCTGCCCCTGCCCCTCACGGCCACCGAACAAGAGGCGAAAGGCACGCGGGATATTGCGTAGCGTGAGAAAACGCAAACCAATGCTGAGGTACAGCCCGGTCCCCAGCAGGAGCACCAGCATGACCGGACCCCATGCCCAGCCGTTGATCGTGGTAACAAAATCGCTGAATGCCTGCATGATGAGTGTGGTCCTGGGTCAACCGCCGGGCGCGGCGTGTAAAAATCTGAATTGATCCGCCTGCGGGAACACGCCGAACACGCCCCCGGTGTGCAGGAACACCACGTCGCGCGTACCCTCAAAACGCCCCGCCTGCAACTCCTGCACCAGGCCGTGAAAGGCCTTGCCGGTATATACCGGGTCCAGCAGCAGGCCCTCCAGTGCGGCCAGCTCGGCGATGAGCTGCAACACGGCGCTGCTCGCCACGCCGTAACCGTCGCCGACATAGCCATCGATCACGCGCGCTGTCACGGCGACCTCGGGCTGCTCGGGGAAGCGGCTGCGCCAGTCCGCCACATCCGCGGCAACCTTGTCGAGAAAGTAGGCCTCATCATCGCAGACATTGACGCCCCATACTGTGAGGGGCACACCGTACAACGCGGCTCCCAGTGTGAGACCCGCCTGGGTACCCCCGGATCCGGTTGCCGTAAGCAGATGTGCCGCCTCAATGCCGGCGCTGCTCAGGTCATCGTGCAGTTCTTCGCAGGCCGCGACGTAGCCCCAGATACCGAGCCCGTCGCTGCCCCCGGTGGGAATCACCAGCGCCTTCCTGCCTTGCTGCGCATAGTGCGCGCGCCAGCCATCCAGCAGGCCTGGCAACTCGGCCACGTAGCGGCTCTTGGGATAGCAGCTGATGGCCGCACCGGCCAGCTGACCCAGCAGATAATTCCCCTGGGGTGCCGTGGGGGTGTCGCCACGCAATACCAGGTGTGCACCCAGACCGGCCTGTGCTGCGGCGAATGCGGTTGCCCGGCAGTGATTGCTCTGCAGGCCGCCGCAGGTGATAAGCGTATCGTAGCCCTCCGCGAGCGCATGGGCGACAATGAATTCCAGTTTGCGGACCTTGTTGCCGCTGAGCAGGCAACCCGTCAGGTCGTCGCGTTTCACCCACAGCCTGTGCCCGCAACCCCAGCGCTCACTGGCACGGGGCAGATACTGCAGGGGCGTGGGGCGCTGGGCCAGCGCGACCCGCTGTGGCAGCGCCAGCCGGCTCATCAGCCGATGGACTTGAGTGTTCCCTTGGGCAACACCGCGTGGACGTGTATGCGCTGAAACTTCATGTCCACATTGTTGGCCACGTTCAGCACCACGTAGTTATCGTCCAGGCCGGTTATCCGGCCGAGGATGCCGGAACTGGTAACCACTTCGTCGCCCTTGCCCAGCGCCGCCACCATCTGCGCATGCTCTTTCTGGCGCTTGCGCTGCGGGCGGATGGCGATGAAATAGAACAGTGCGAAAAGACCCACCAGAAACACGATCTGGAAAATCTCGCCGCCACCCTGGGCGCCACCCTGGGCCTGGGCGTGAGCACTGGCAATGAACAAACTCATGACAACTCCTTGCAGCCTGCGCCAGCCGGCGCGAGCGATAACAGGTGGGAAAGAACAGGCGCAAATGTACAGCGAAAGCACCGGCCCTGCAATCTGGACGGGGCGCGTAGGTCGCGCCGCGCAGGTCGGGCCACACCCACTGGGGAGCAGGATGCTCCTCAGGTGTGCAACTCGAGATCGTAGACCATCGTCTGCGGCGCATGGTCAGAGAATCGCTGGGCCGTATAAATTTCTGCTGCGCGCACCTGCGGCTGTAAACCCGGCGTGATGACATGGTAATCCAGTCGCCACCCTACGTTGTTCGCCCAGGCCTGCCCACGGTTGGACCACCAGGTGTATTGTTCAGGCTCCTGATTTACCAGACGGAAGGCATCACAATACCCCAGCTCGTTATACACGCGGTCCAGCCAGGCTCGCTCCTCGGGCAGAAAGCCCGAGTTTTTCTGGTTCGCCTTCCAGTTCTTCAGGTCGATGGGTTGATGACAGATATTCCAGTCGGCACAGATAATAAACTCACGGCGCATGCGCCGCAGTGCGCGCAGGTGTTCATAGAACCGCTCCATGAAATCCAGTTTTTTCGCCAGAGCCGCCTCGCTGCTGGATCCTGAGGGCATGTACAGCGAAATCACACTCACAGCGTCGAAGTCTGCCTGCAGGTAACGGCCCTCCGTATCTGCAGAGGACCAGCCGAGTTGCGTCACCACGGCGCGGGGCTTGACCCGCGTATACAGCGCCGTGCCGCTGTAGCCCTTGCGCTGCGCGTCGTTGTAAAAACAGTGATAGCCGGGCGGGCTGAACACCGGGTCCTGCAACTGTTCTTCCTGGGCCTTGGTTTCCTGAATACACACCACGTCCGCGTCCTGCTGCGCCAGCCAGTCAAAAAAACCCTTGCGCGCGGCCGCGCGAATGCCGTTGGTGTTGCAGGTGATAATCGTCGCCACTGCCCGCCCCCTGATAAGCCCCGCCAGCGATGATCAACGCCGCTCGCCCCGGGGCAAAGCGCGCCAGTGTAACGGAATGGACTGTCGCCGTTCAATTCGCGACGGGGTTAGCACCGAGACTGCCCCTGCACACGACCCTTGTGTATGATGCAAGGCGTCCAACCCTGATTCCGAACAGACGACGACCGGAGAATATCGACCGCCATGAATGAAGTCGCCGCCCTGAGCGCCAATCTGCGTGCCGCCACCGAGCAACTCACCGCCCCTGGAGCGCCGTTCGAAATGTCCGAAAGGGACGTGAATGGCGTCATGCTGCGCTGCTACATGAATGCGCCGGCCAATCTGCGCGACGCGCTGGACGCCGGCCGCGCACATGGCGAAAAAACTGCGGTTACCTACGAAGACGAGCGCTACACGTTCTCGGATTTCTTCTCGGCTGCGGATCGCTTTTCCCACTACCTCGTGCACGAGGCGGGCATTCGCAAGGGTGACCGGGTCGCCATTGCGATGCGCAACTACCCGGAGTGGATGTTCGCGTTCGTCGGCATCCTCGCCACGGGAGCCATCGTGGTCCCCCTGAACAGCTGGGGGCGCGCAGAAGAGCTGGGCTACGCGCTGAAGGATGCCGGGGCGTGTCTCGTGGTGTGTGACATGGAGCGCTATGCGCTGGTGCAAGACCAGCTCCAGGCCCTGGATTGTCGAGCGGTCGTCGTGCGCAGCAGCGGTGCCGACATCGCGCCGGCAACGCCCTGGGAGGCCACACAATCCGGGAGCGCCCAACGGCCAGACGTCGCACTGGACGGCGAGGACCTGGCGATGATCATGTATACCTCAGGTACAACCGGTAAACCGAAAGGTGCGGCCTCGACCCACGCCGCTATCTGTCAGGCACTGATGAATTTCGAATTGATGTCCTACGTATCTGCCATGACCAACCCCGAGGTTATCGGCAAGATGATGAACTCGGGCTTCGAGCCCTGCACGCTGCTGGCGGTGCCACTGTTCCACGTGTCCGGCTGCTATGCGATCTTCCTGCTCAACCTGCGCGGTGGGCGCAAGACCAGCATCCTCTACAAATGGGACCCGGAAGAGGCCCTGAAGGTCATCGAACGCGAGCGCATCACCGTATTTACCGGCGTACCCGCGATGACCATTGCGATGCTCGAATCACCCGCTTTCGAGCGTACAGACACGCGCAGCCTGTTCTCCCTGGGCGCGGGTGGAGCCGCTTGCCCGCCGCACCTGAAAGACCTGATCTACCGGAAAGTACCCGATGCCTATCCGGGCACCGGTTACGGCATGACGGAAACCAATGCCACCGGCAGCAGCTGTACCGGCGAGGCCTACCGCCTGCAACCCACAGCGGCGGGCACCATCTCACCTATCGTGGACATCCAGAGCGTGGATGCGCAGGGCAAGGTGCTTCCGGCGGGCGAGCGCGGCGAGCTGATGGTGCGCAGCCCCACCAATGCGCGGGAATACTGGAATCTTCCGCAAGCGACCGCGGACACGTTTGTCGATGGCTGGGTGCGTACTGGCGACATCGGTTATGTGGATGAATATGGCTTCGTGCACGTAGTCGACAGAATCAAGGATATGGTGATCCGCAACGGCGAGAACATCTACCCGGTTGAGGTTGAGGGCGTACTGACGGCCCACCCCCAGGTCATTGAAGCCTCTGTTTACGGGCTACCTCACCCCGACCTCGGTGAGGAACTCGCCGCCACGGTGAACGGCGCACCCGACCTGCAGATCGAGGACCTGGTGAGCTACCTGCGAGAGCACATGGCGGGCTACAAGATACCCACTCAGTGGCAACTGACCCGGCAACCGCTGGTGCGCAATGCCACAGGGAAACTGTTGAAGCCCGATATCCGTGCCGCACATCTGGCGCAGTGGCCGCACCGCTAGCGCCGCCGCAACCCGCACCCGCCCGCGTGCACCTGCCACGCGCGGCGGCAGCGGCGCAGGCACGTCAGGTGTTTGCGTCGCCCGCCCCGGTAACCATGGCGCGTGCATTGCGTGAAAACGCTTCGGCTTCCTCGGTTTTTTTCGCGTCCATGAGTTCCGCGATATCAATCGGCACCTTGGTGCCGGCTCGCGCCAGGGGGCGCTCGCCAATCACTCCCAACCACCGTGACAGGTTGTCCAGCCCTTCAATGGAGATGCCCGACCAGCGATGGGTACGCACCCAGGCCCAGTTGGCCATGTCGGCAATACTGTAGTCACCGGCGAGAAACTCATGGTCTGCCAGGCGCGCATCCATGACTTCGAACAGACGCCGACCCTCAGCCTGGTAGCGATCGATGGCGGGCTGTATCTTCTCGGGGAAATAGCGGTAGAACACATTGGCCTGGCCCATCATGGGCCCAACACCCCCCATCTGGAACATCAGCCACTGAATGACCAGCGAACGACCCCTGCGGTCTGCGGGCAGAAACCTGCCGCACTTCTCTGCCAGGTAGAGCAGAATCGCGCCGGACTCGAACACAGCGAAATCGCCTTCATCACGATCCACAATCGCCGGAATACGGCCGTTGGGGCTGATGCGCAGAAACGCAGGTTTTTTTTGCTCGCCCGCGCGCAGGTCGACCGTGTGCACAGTGTACGGCAACTGCATCTCTTCCAGCGCAATCGACACCTTGTAGCCATTCGGTGTCGGCGCGGTGTACAGATCAATCATGTGTGCCGCCTTACAGCTGCATGAAGTCAGGTGCGTTGAACACCCAGCTCTTTTCCTCGGCGCGTCGACGAATACGCCAGCCCTGTGCGGTGCGCACATATTCGTCGACGTACCAGAGACCCAGGAGGAACACGTGACGACCACCCTCCGGCAGCGCCATTTCCATCGGGTTGAAGCACATCACACGCCCTGTCGCCGTGTCACCATCGACGACAAACTGCAGGTTGGCATTCAGGTGCTGGCTGTTGGGGAATACACCATCGGAAACGGCTTCCTTCAGGTAGGCGATGGTCTCCTCCAGGTTGCCGACGGACCCGCCGAAGGCGGAGTAATCCACGTGTGCGTCCTCGGTGAACACATTGCGCAACTCATCAAACGCCTTGCTGTCGATCAGGTGCGAATAATGGAAGACAAGATCCTGCAGTTCCAGTCGGTCTGACAGTTCCTGTTGTGAAAGCATGGCATTTCTCCTTGTTTATTATCGGTTTTTGATGCGCCACGGAGCGCCGCCCTGCCGCTGCTGACTAGAAGTCCAGCGGCAGACGTATATATTCCTGGTACATGCGCTCGCGATGCGCCAGCAGGCGTGGGGTCAGCCAGCGCGCAGTGTCTTCCGCACCCGATGCGTACATGTCGCGCAGATAATCCGGCATCGGATTCACCTCCGCCGGCAGCGGATGCACCATGCCGAGAAAATTGGCCCAGTAAAAATCTGCCGCTGTCACCGCGTCGCCAACCAGCCAGTTCTTGCCCGCGGCTTCCTGTGCCGCCAGACGCTGGTCCAGCAGGCCGGCAATACCCGCCATGCGCTGACCGGCCTGCGCGGCGGCCTCCTGACTCCAGCCATACTTGGACGCCATACGCTGGATCGGCTCGGGTGGCTCGTCCATGGACATACCGGGCACAAACAGCTGCAAGCGGCGCTGCCAGCCAAAGCCGTCCACACCCGCGATCAGGGCGGACAGTCCGAGTACCTCAGCGCGCTGCGCCGGGTCATCAGGGAGCAGTGCCGGCGCCGGCGCGAGGCGCTCCGCCAGGTGCAAGAGGTCCAGCCAGTGACAGACCGGCGGCAGATCGTCATACACCGCAACCGGCGCTGAACTCTGTCCGGTCCAGGCCACCAGGGCAGCGTTTTCACCTCCAGCCTCCTGACGCACAGGCAGGTATTTCAGCCCCTTGTAGTCAAACAGCGATTTCGCAGCCTCACCCCACGGGCCCGGCACACCGGCGGTAAGCACCAGGCGCAGGCCCGGTGCCTGAACCGCCTGTTCGATATCTGCGTAGTCCATAGACGACTCCTGCTATTGATCGAGTTTGAAAACACGCAGCGCATTCTCGCGCAAAAACTTGGGCCACACCTCATCCCGGAACGGTACGTCCGGCATCTCCCGGAAGATCCGGTCCAGCGACAACCCCATGGGGAAGTAGCCAGCATACATGACCTGATCCGCACCGCGGGTGTTGGCAAAATGCACGATATCCTTCGGGTAGTGCTTGGGCGCGAAGGCGCTGGTCATATAGTGCAGGTTCGGATACTTGAGCATCATCTTCCAGGCTACATCGGTCCAGGGCTCACAGCCGTGCCGGGTTACCACATTCAATTCGGGGAAGAACCACAGCACTTCATCCAGCAACTCGACTTTCTGCGGCCCGAAGGGTAACCGCGGCCCGGGAATACCCATGCAGGGACAGAACGGGATATCCAGTTCCACAAGCTTGGCATAAATGGGGTACCACTTTTTGTCATTCACCGGCACGGGCGGGCAGATCATCGCCGGCGATGCGGTCACCGCCTTGATATCAAACTCTTCCTTCAATGCGACAATGGTACGCACTTCATCCATACCGTTATTGGGGTTCGCTTCGTAACAGGCAAAGAAGCGGTCGGGAAAGCGACGCAAGGCCTCTTTATGCTGCTCCGCATAGGGACCGACGCCTATCATCGCCCGCTCGATGTTGTGCTTGTCCATTTGCGCTACGGTGTAGGCAACGTAGTCATCCTGGCCATCGATCTGCGGGATATCCTTGAACATGTACTGCGCAGGCATTTTGAACATCTCATGGCTTTGTTTATCCATGAGCATCGGCTTTATCCACTCGTAGAAGTTGCTGTTATCCTCGCCGGGTACAGCCAGCATCAAGTCGATAACGCCGATATTGGTAGGCATGGGCATGGTGCGGTTCTCCTTCAGTGACAGGCCGGCCATTGTGCTGCCAGCGCGGGCCGACACCAAGATCAGCGCCGGCGCGGCGGCCAGAATTCAGCGTTGGGCACAATAGCATGAACCGAGGGGAAGCGCGGTGGCACCCTCGCGGCCGCCCACCGCCAAGAGAAGGTGTGCTCAGGCCACATCAAACACAATGGGCATGTGCTTGATGCCGTGAATAAAGCTGGAGCGCAACCACTGAATTTCACCGTCAAGTCGCGGGTTGCGCATACGCTGCACAATTTCCTCGAAAATAACGGTAAGCTCCAGCCGCGCCAGGTGCGAGCCCAGGCAGAAATGCTGACCAACGCCGAAGGCGCGGTGACCATTGCGTACGTCTTCGCGCTGGTTGCGCAGGATATCAAAGCGCTCCGGGTCATCGAACACCGTTTCATCGGCACTGGCAGCGCCATAGAACAGCTGGACCAGATCGCCCTTGCGAATCTGTTGACCGCCGAGCATCGTGTCTTCCATCGCCGTACGCCGAAACGCGATCACTGCCGGGTTGTAGCGCAGAAACTCCTCGATGGCGTCGGGCACCAGGCCGGGGTTGTCGACAAGCGCCTGATACTGGTCGGGGTTTTCCAGCAACATGCGCATGCCCTGGCTGGTGACCGTGCGTGTTGTTTCATTGCCGGCCACAATCAGCAGCATGAAGAAGTTGCAGAATTCCTCATCCGTGAGCGGTTCGTCTTCCACTGTGCCGTCCAGCAGCGTAGCCACGATGCCCTCAGAGCCGTTTTCCCGATGCGCGGTTGCCAGTTCCATGCCGAGCATGAACATTTCAATCATGGCGTTCATGCCGTCCTCTTCCGAGGTGGTCAGGTCAGGATCATCCATGCCAAGCATGATGTTGGTCAGTTCGAACAGGCGCTGGCGCTTCTCCAGCGGCACCCCCATCAGCTCGCAGATCGCTATCAGGGGCAACTCCATCGCGATATCCTCGACGAAGTCACAGCGCCCTGACGGCAGGGCCCGATCGAGTATTTCGCGGGCAATCTCGCGGAACCGGGGTTCATAGCTGTCCACTTTGCGCGGGGTAAAGGCAGAGCGCACCAGGCGGCGATACTTCAGGTGTTTGGGTGGATCCATATTGATCATCAACGCACGCATCATCTCCACTTCCTCGGGCGTGGGATCCTTCAGCATGCAAGTGCGTTCAGCGGAGGAGAACAGCTGGGGGTTTTTGGACACCTCGTCGATTTCCGCCTGGCGCGTGACCGCCCAGTACCCCGGGCTCCCGTGGCTGGGCGCGTGCCAGTACACGGGCTCCTCCTGCCGCAGGTAGGTGAAGGCTTCGCGAGGCAACCCGCCCCGGTAGCTCTCGGGGTCGTTGAGATCAATATGGGGACAGCGGTTCATGGGGCACTCCTGCGATGTGGGTCGGGTACAGACTAATGCGTGTTAGTCTGTACCCGGCGCCGCCCGCCGTCAAGCGCCTCCCCTCGCGACAGCGACCTGCCTACCCACAGTGAGACGCCGCCACGGGGATGCGCCCTGCAGCGCCGCCCAGCGGCGGCCCCGCGCTTCAGCCCAGGCGCAACGGCAGACGTCGCTGTCGCTCTCCGGTCGCGGCAAACAGCGCGTTGGCCAACGCAGGTGCCGCGGGCGGCGTACCCGGCTCACCAACGCCGGTAGGCGGCGCGCTGCTCTCGACCAACACCACCGTCATGGGTGGCGTGTCGGTCTGCCGCAGCAGCGGATAGTCATGATAATTGCTCTGTTCCACCGCGCCATCCTTGAGCGTGATCTCGCCGTGCAGCGCCGCACTCAACGCAAACACGATGCCGCCAATCATCTGATCCTTGACAATATCCGGGTTGATCACCTGGCCACAGTCAATTGCGCAGTAGACATGCTCCAGTCGCACCTTGCCGTCGACGCGCGACACCTCAACCACTTCAGCGACGCAAGAGTGGAAAGAGTCGTGCACGGCGATGCCCTGGAAACGGCCTGCAGGCACATTGCCCCAGTTGGCGGCCTTGGCCACCGCATCGAGCACGCGCCGCTGACGTGACGACTCGGGGAGATGCTGCCGACGGAAGGTCAACGGGTCCATACCCGCGGCATGCGCCAGCTCGTCGACAAAACTCTCGACCACGAAAGCATTGTGACTGTGCCCCACCGACCGCCAGTAGCCCAACGGTATCGGCACCGGCACATTGCGATAGCTGACGCTGACGCCGTCGAAAGCGTAGGGCAGCTCCTTGGAGCCCTCTACCGACGCAAAGTCTTTCTTGCCGACGAAGTCACCCACCCATTGCCGCGGCCCGCCGGGAACCCACTGGGGCAACATGGCGCCCATCATCACCGGCAACACCTGCTGGTTGATACTCGGACCGGCAATCCGGTGCTGCCAGTGGCTCACCCGGCCATCCGGGTGTACGCGGGCTTCTATGGCACCGGCCATGGCAGGCCGGTACCAGTCGTGCCGCATGTCGTCTTCCCGACTCCACACCAGCTTCACCGGTTGCTTCAATTCGCGCGCGATGGCGACCACCTCCGCCACGTTGTCCGCGGCGGCCCGCCGCCCGAAACCGCCGCCGAGAAACTGGTTGTGAATCACCACTGCTTCACGGGGTACGCCGAGCACGCGCGAGGCCACGTCCCGTGCCAGATCCGGTGCCTGGGAACCCACCCATACCTCGCAGCCGTCGGCGGTGAGGCGACAGGTCGCGTTGAGCGGTTCCATGGCCGCGTGGGCCAGGAACGGCACCGCATAGCGGGCGCTGACCCGCGCGCCCTGTTCCGCCGCCGCAGTCGCGGGGTCGTCCCGCACACTGGCAAAGTCCTCGCCATCCAGCGCCGCCTCAAGCGCTGCGCTGATCGCCGCGCTGTCGCGCAGCCCGCCGCCGGGCGGCGTGAAGTTCACCCGGACCTTACCCGCAGCCTGGCGCGCCGGCCAGTAACCCTCCGCAACCACGGCGACGCCGAAATCGGTGGCAAACACCGCAACCACCCCGGGTAGCGCCAGGGCCTCTGCGGCCTCAAAGGATTCGACCGCACCATCAAACCAGGGGCAGCGCAGCAGCACCGCCGTCAGACAGCCCTCGGGACTGGCATCCATACCGAAGCGGGCGCTGCCGTCTGTCTTTGCCACCGCGTCCACGCGCTGGTCGTAGCGGCCAATCCAGCGCCACTGGTCTGCTGGCTTCAGGGCCACATCGCTGACCACTGCCAGCGCTCGTGCCACCGGAACCAGCTCCGCGTAGCTTAGATCCACATTGCCATCGGCGCTGCGCACACGCCCGTCCCGGGCTTCAAGACTGGCTCTGTCGAGACCGCTCTGCTGCATGGCGGCGGCCACCAGGGTTTCTCTGGCGCTGGCGCCAACCTGCCGGAGGATTTCATGGTAGACGCGGATGGAGGCGCTGCCGCCGGTAATCTGCAGTCGCATCTCCGGATCGCCGAAGGCGCTGTGCACCGGCGCCATGGCGTAGTCAATGCGCGAGGGATGCACTTCCAGCTCTTCGGCGACAAGCGTGAACATACCGGTGATCACGCCCTGCCCCATCTCGGCTTTGGGAATCTGCAGAATCACAGTGCCATCCGGCTCGATACGCAGGAAAGCATTCGGCTGAAAATCTGCGTCGCTACCGAGTTGCAGAGGCTTTCCCGAGCATCCCGTCAGCTGGAAACCCAGGGTGAGTGCACCTCCGGCCACGGACACATTGCGGATAAACTGGCGCCGGGTCAGGCTCATGATGCATCCTCCGCAGCAGGCTGCCAGTGCGCGACTGCGGCCGCACTGAGGATCGCCTGCTGCACTTTATGGTAAGTACCACAGCGGCACAGATTGCCGGACATCGCCTGGCGTATGCTCTCCTCGTCAGGCTGCGGGTTGGCTGCGAGCAGGGCCGCGGCCGACATGATCTGTCCGGACTGGCAGTACCCGCACTGCGGCACGTTGTGCTCAACCCAGGCGTGTTGCAGCGGGTGGTTACCTCCCAGCCCCTCAATGGTGGTGACGCTGCGGCCGGCCGCCATCGCCAACGGCGTCGAGCAGCTGCGAATGGCAGCGCCGTCCAGATGCACGGTGCAGGCGCCACAGAGGCCCATGCCGCAGCCGAAGCGCGTGCCCGTGAGTTGCAAATGATCGCGCAGCACCCACAACAACGGTGTCTCGGGATCTACGTCGACTTCGACCTCGCGCCCGTTAAGGCTGAAAGTGACCATGCGCTACAAACCGAGCTCTTTGATCAGGGCGAGCACATCGTCGTGGTGACTCTTGGTCGCCACCTTGTCCATCACGTGCTTGAGACGCCCATCCTTGCCGATGATGAAACTGCTGCGCAGTATCCCCATAAACTCACGCCCCATAAATTTTTTCAGGCCCCAGGCCCCGTACTTTTCGGCAACGGCGTGGTCCTCATCGGACAGCAGGGTGAAATTGAGGTCCTGCTTTTCAATGAACTTGCCCAGCCGCGCCACCGGGTCGGGGCTGACACCGAGCACCACGGTATCGGCCTTGTCCAGTGCTTTCTTGCTGTCGCGGATACCACAGGCCTGCACAGTACAACCCGGCGTCATCGCTTTCGGATAGAAATACAGCACCACGTTTTTCTTGTCGCGGAACTGTTTCAGGGTGACGGTTTTCCCGTCCTGATCAGGCAGGGAAAATGCGGGAGCCAGGTTGCCAACTTTGGGGAATGCCATGGGTTGTTCTCCTTGTAGATACGATTCGTCTCCGGCGCCACACCCCGATTACCGACTCGAGGGTCGACGGCGCTCGATCGCCGACACGCGCACCGGGAAATGCCCCGACTCGCAATCGGCAAAATACTCCCTGAGCGTTTCCTGCACGACGGGAAACGCAATCTCGCCCCAGGGAATGTCCTCCTGCCGGTAAAGAGCGGTTTCGGTGCTCTCCGGGCCAACGCCGAACTCACCGTTCACCACCTGGCAGCGGTAGAACATGTACACCTGGTTGATATGCGGCACATCAAACACGCGGTAAAGCTCCAGCCCGGTAACGCGGGCTCGCGCCTCCTCCCAGGTTTCGCGTGCCGCACCCTGCACGGTGGTTTCGCCATTCTCCATAAAACCCGCCGGCAAGGTCCAGTAACCTGAGCGCGGCTCGATGGCCCGCTTGCAGAGCAGTATGCGGCCTTCATAAACCGGCACACAGCCGACGATAACCCGCGGGTTCACGTAGTGAATCACCTCACAGACGGTGCAGACGAAGCGCTCGCGATCATCCCCGTCGGGAATTCTCAGGGCGACCGCCGCGCCGCAACTCGTACAGAAATTCATTCGGTCATCCCGCCCGGCGCAGTCTCAGGCCAGAGCCCGGTAGGCACCGCTGTAGAACACCAGCGGTTCGCCTTCGGCCTGCGCATGCATGGCCTGCACCCGGCCAACAATAATCAGGTGGTCGCCACCCGGGTGCGTCGCCTCCAGGCTGCATTCGAACTGTACCAGGGCGCCGTTGATCAACGGCGCGCCACCCTGCTCACCGGGTGTGAAATGCTCGGGATCAAGCAGGTGATCGCCTTTGCGGGCATAGCGCGAGGAAAGCTCCTGCTGATTGCCCGCCAGTACGTTGATCGCATAGTGTTTGGCGCTGGAGTAGAGGGAAAACACATCCGAGTTGTTCTGCAGGCTCCACAGGACAAGCGGCGGATCCAGCGACACGGAGCTGAACGAGTTGGCCGTCAGCGCGAGTGCCTCACCCTCCTCGTTGACCGCGGTTATGAGGCACACGCCTGTGGCAAACCGTCCCAGGGCGTTGCGCAACTCCCGTCCGTCCAATTCCATATCCTGCTCCTGTCTAGTGTTGTGTTAATACTGTTTGTGGACGCTACAGGTTCACCCGCACGGCCCCATGCCGGCATCCCCTGTTCGGGTTAACTGCCAGCGTTCGGCGCGCGAAATATCACTGTCCCGGGCCTCCACCCAGCGTGCATCCTGCGCGCCATGCTCCTTCTTCCAGAACGGTGCCCGGGTCTTCAGGGCGTCCATGATGAATTCGCAGGCCGCGAACGCCTCGCCACGATGATCGGCACACACCCCCACCCAGACGATGGACTCGCCCGCTTCAATGCGCCCTACCCGGTGCAGGATATGCACCGCGCGTAGCGACCAGCGCACAGTGGCCTCAGAGGCAATTGCCTGCAGGCTGCGTTCGGTCATCCCGGGATAGTGCTCCAGTTGCAACGCATGCACCGATCCTGCCGCGCTCATATCGCGCACGTTGCCGGTGAAGGTGACCACCGCACCGGAGGCGGGAAGCAGGTCCTGCAGTTGAGCGGGGTTGAACGCCGCTTCCTGCACCTGCACCCGGCAACCCTCTGTCGACATCGTCACCCTCCGGTTACCGGAGGAAAAAACGCAACCTCATCCCCCGCTGACAGCGGCGTCGCAGGCTCGGCAAGCGACTGATTTACCGCCATCAGCACATTCTGGTCTTCCAGAGCCTGTTGCCAGACTGGCCCCCGCGCTGCAAGCGAGGCGCGCAATGCCGCAACGGTGTCAAGGCCCGGCTCGCAGGGCAGCTCGAGGACCTCGCACGCCAACTGTTCACGCAGCCTGGCGAAGAAGCGCACTGTCAGCATCATGCGTCATCGCCTGCGTTGCGCTCCCAGCTGCCCGAACGACCACCGTGCTTCGCCTGCAAACCGAGGTCCTGGATCTGCATGCCGCGGTCCACGGCCTTACACATATCGTAGATGGTCAGGGCCGCTACGGACGCAGCGGTCAGGGCTTCCATCTCAACACCGGTCTTGCCCGCCACTGCGCAGCGCGCGGTCACGTGTACACAACCGGCACCCTCATCCAGCGTGAAGTCGAGGTCGATACTACTGAGCATCAGCGGATGACAGAGGGGAATGAGATCCGCGCACTTCTTCGCGCCCTGAATGCCGGCGACCCTCGCCACCGTAAGAACATCGCCCTTGGCGTGCGCGCCCTGACGCAACAGGCGCAGGGTTTCTGGCTGCATGGTCACCCTTGCGCTGGCAACCGCTTCACGCCGCGTCTCGGGCTTGTCCCCGACATCAACCATGCGCGCCGTACCCGCCGCATCCAGGTGCGTCAGCTGAGCCATAATGTCATACCTTTTCCCGATTCACGCTGCCGCCGAAGTGTATCCAATGGCCGACCAGAATAACACCGCCGCAGGGCGGATCACACTCTGGCGCTGCTCGCGCCTGCCGCCGCCCGGCTCCGGTTGAACACGGCTGGCAAATTGGTGAATTGACCTCAGGGCGGCAACCGCTATATTGGGTGGATTATAAAAACGACAGGAACGCCAGCACCGTGCACACCGGCCAGCAGGATTACTCTCCAGCCTACAAGCGTTTCGTGCTGGTCATGTTGACCATCGTCTACGCCTTCAACTTTATCGACCGACAGATCCTGGTGATTCTGCAGGAGCCGATCAAGGCAGACATGGGCCTTTCCGACACCCAGCTCGGCCTGCTCAGCGGCTTCAGCTTCGCGCTGATCTACGTGACCGCAGGCATTCCCATCGCCTACTGGGCAGACCGCGGCAACCGTCGCAACATTGTGTCGATATCCCTCGCCGTATGGAGTGGCATGACGGCGCTGTCCGGGTTTGTCCAGAACTACGCACAGCTGCTTGCAGCACGTATCGGCGTTGGCCTGGGCGAAGCGGGCGGCAGCCCTCCCTCCCACTCCATGATCAGCGACTACTTTCCCCCACAGCAGCGGGGCCGGGCGCTCTCGTTCTACTCCATGGGTATTTACGTGGGCATCCTGTTCGGCTTCCTGTTCGGCGGCATGATCGCTGAAGCCTTCGGCTGGCGCGTTGCGTTTCTGGTGGTTGGCGTTCCCGGCGTGCTGTTCGCCGTCGTGCTGCGCCTGACCGTGCAGGAACCCCTACGCGGGCGCTGGGAGACGGCGGCCGACAACGCCGCGGCAAAGCCATCCCTGAAGCAAACGCTGACCTTGCTGCGGCAACTGCCCTCCTTCTGGCTGATCGCCATCGGCTGCGCGCTCACCGCGTTCGTCAGTTACGGCGTGGGGAATTTCTTTCCCTCGTTCCTGATTCGCAGCCACGGACTGACCGTCGCACAGGTCGGCGTGGTGCTGGCCCTGGTCTCCGGCATCGGCGGCGCTCTGGGCACCTACCTGGGCGGCTATCTGGGTGACCGCTTCGGTGCCCAGGATCCTCGCTGGTATCTCTGGGTGCCCATGCTCGGTGGGCTGGCGGCCTTCGTGCCCTACCTGTACGTGCTGCTGACTGACAACACCCTGCACCTGCTGGTGATTCTGGTGTTCACCAACATCCTCACGGCGATGTATCTGGGGCCCTGCATTGCCCTGTCACATGCCCTCGTACCACCGAACATGCGCGCGCTCACCTCGGCCATTCTGTTCTTCGTGCTGAACATGATCGGTCTCGGACTCGGGCCCTTCCTGACCGGCCTGACCAGCGACCTGTTGACCCCGCGTTTCGGCACCGACGGGCTGCGCTACGCGATGGTACTTGCCTCGCTGTTCGGCCTGGTTGCCATCGGGCTGTTCTACTTCGCTGCCAGGCAACTGCCCGCCGATCTGGCCAAGCGACGTCGCAGCGCTGAAACCTTCAGCGTCGCGTAACCACGGCTCACTACAGACAAGGAACGCCCTCACCATGACAAACTTTTCACTGACCAGGACTGTTTTCCGCTACGCACTGCTGCTCTGCGTTGCCAGCCAGGGCTACGCAGAGCCCTACTCGCCCTGGGCGGATCGCGACTACCCGCAACAGGTGTACTGGGGCGATACACACCTGCACACGGCAACGTCCCTCGATGCCAACCTGTTCGGGGTACACAACCTCACCGCTGCCGACGCCTATCGCTTCGCCCGCGGCGACACGGTCACGACCAGCACCGGTCTGCGCGCGCGTATGAACCAACCCCTGGATTTCCTCGTCGTCGCCGACCACGCGGAATACATGGGCATCATGCCGCCGCTGCGTGCCGGCGACCCCACATTGATGCAAAACGACACAGCCCGCCGCTGGCGCGATGTGCTTGCCAGCGGGGACCCCGTCGGCTTTGGTCGCATGATGCTGGATATCGGCGCTTCCTATGCATCGGGAACACCACTGGTGACGCTGCCCACGACCCTGCCTTCCCCCTGGGAGGCCAATACTCGCATGGCGGATGCCGCCAACGAGCCCGGCGTCTTTACCGCATTGATCGGTTTCGAATGGTCTGCCATGCCCAATGGCAACAACCTGCACCGTGTGGTCGTGTTGCGGGATGATGCAACACGCGCCAATCAGGTCACGCCGTTTTCCGCCTTCGACAGTGAGGACCCGGAGGCGCTCTGGCGCTACCTGGCGGACTACGAAAAGAACACCGGAGGCCAGGCACTGGCGATTCCGCACAACGGCAACCTGAGCGGCGGGCTTATGTTTGCCGACACCCGCGCCAACGGTGAAGCGATCAGTGTGGCCTATGCACGCGAACGGCTGCGCTGGGAGCCGCTGGTCGAAGTCACGCAGATGAAGGGGGATGGCGAGGCACACCCACTGCTGTCGCCGGATGACGAATTTGCCGATTACGGCACCTGGGACCAGTACAACATCGACATGAGTACCGCCCAGGAAGACTGGATGCAGCGTTTCCAATACGTTCGACCCGCACTGCAGACCGGATTGCGCATCGAGCAGCGCACTGGCGTCAACCCGTTCCAGTTCGGGATGATTGGCAGCACCGACTCCCATACCGCCCTGGCAGCGGTGGAGGAAGACAACTTCTGGGGCAAGATGTCCAGCCATGAGCCCTCCGCCGAGCGGGCCAGCCGCCTGTGGGGCATCCCCGAGGCAGAGATGAGCAGCGCCGGACTCCTCGCGGCGGGCTATGCCGCGGTCTGGGCTACGGAAAACACCCGCGAGGCCCTGTTTGACGCCATGCGGCGGCGCGAGGTCTACGCCACCACAGGGCCGCGTATGCGGGTGCGTTTTTTCGGTGGCTGGAACTTCACCCCGGAGGACCTGCAGTCACCCGATTCAGCCCTTCGGGGCTACACGAAGGGCGTGCCCATGGGCGGCATCCTGCCGCCGCCCGGCAGCGACCCACGGGCACCGGTGTTCATGGCACTGGCACTCAAGGAACCCGAAGGCGCGCACCTGGACAGACTGCAGATCGTCAAGGGCTGGGTGGATAGCTGGGGAGAAAGCCGCGAGAAGGTCTACGACGTGGCGTGGTCCGACGACCGCAAACCCGGCGCAGACGGCAAACTGCCGCCCGTGGGAGACACGGTGGACACAGAATCCGGTCACTATGCCAATAGCATCGGCAGCGCCGAGCTGGGCGCCGTGTGGACCGACCCTGACTTCGACCCGGGCCTCGCTGCTGTCTACTACCTTCGCGTTCTGGAAATCCCGACTCCGCGCTGGCCGCTGTACGACCGGATGAAACTGGCCGCAAACCTGTCGACGGATACTGAGCTGACTCATCAGGAGCGAGCCTATACCTCGCCGATCTGGTACCAGCCAGCAGGGTCGGCGCAGCCATGACGGAGACGGTCCACGACCTGCCCGAGGGTCTGCTGAGTTGGGTGGGTGAGCTCGGACCGGGGCAGATCACTCGATTGGAGCGCCACGTGGCCCGGCGCGAGGCCTGGGTCGTCGACGTCACGCGCAGCGATGGCAGTATTCTCGAGGGCTTTCTGCGCCTGGATCGTCAACCCGCGGCCGCCAGCAATGTCTCTCTGCGTCGCGAGGCTGCCATCTGTCGGGCATTGACTCCCACTGACGTGCCGGTGCCGGCCCTGCTGGGGTGGAGTGAAACCTACCATGCCGCGCTGTTCAGCCGGGTTCCCGGCAGCGCCGACCTGCCGGGTGTGACCGATCCCCGGCGCCAGCGGCAAATCATGGAGGACTTTATTGCGGCCATCGCCCGCCTGCACTGTCTGGACATCGACGCACTCGGGCTGGACGCTGAACTGGGTCCGCGACCTACCACACCGGAACAGGCTGCCCTGGGCGACCTCGATGCGCAATTGCACAATTTCGCCGCCTTCCTGCAGGTCTATCAGGACCCGCTCCTCAGTTACGGCGCGGCATGGCTGCGCCGCTTCGCGCCCGCCAGCGTCGCGCGGATTTCCCTGGTACAGGGCGATACCGGGCCGGTGAATTTCCTGTTCAGCGGCAACCGCGTCAGCGCCGTGGTCGATTGGGAGTGGGGTCACTGGGGCGACCCGATGGAGGATCTCGGGAATATCTGTGTGCGCGAATTCTGGAACCCCAGCGGCGGCCTGACGGGACTGTTCGAGCGCTACGAAAGCCTCTCGGGCATTCCCTACACGCGGGCGGCTGCGCAGTACTACCGCATTCAACAGAATGTCCGCGGCATGATCCCGATTCACGCCGCCTGCCACCAGCCCGGCCTGCGCGAATCACTGGCCTGGTACCTGAGCTATCGCTACGTCGGGGACCGCTCAACCTGCGAGGCGCTTGCAGACGCCATGGGCATTGCGGTGGAACCACCGGCGATGCCGGATACCGCGGCCGCTACATCGGTGCTGCTGACCGCAGCGTCATCGACCCTGCAGCGGGACGTACTTCCTGCCGTCACAACCCCCTTCGCGCGCTCCCGCGTGGCAGACACCTGCGTCCTGGTCGCCTGCGCCGAGCGCGAGCAGCGCTATGCGGATGCGGTGCGCGCTGCCTGCTGTGAGGACATTGGGCGCCTGCTGGGCACGCGGCCAAAACACTATGCACAGGCTCTGACCCGGCTGCTGCCCGCCATTCATGAGGGACAGCTTGCCGACGAACCGCTCATCCAGTTTCTGGCGCGCAAAGCTTATCGCGAGGAGTGGCTATATCAGCCGGCGGCGGCTCTCCACCCCAACCGGCGCTGGGCCGCGCTGGACTGAGCGTCAACGCGGGTGCCGTGGCACCCGCACACTGCGCGCCTGCCAGTCAGGCGCTGGCAGCCGCTTCCAGCTTGGCCAGCATGTCAGAGTAGATACCTTCCAGCATCGCCTGGCCTTCACTCTCGGAAATACCCTCCGGCTTCGCCGAGCATTGCCAGCGCGCCAGGGTACGTTTTCCATCGTCCAGGGGTTCCAGTGAAACCTCTGCGCGGTATTCGCTGACCGGCATGGGCATTTTCGGGATGGTATAGCTGAAGGAGCGAGTGGCGGCATCCATCGCCTCGAGAATCTCGTCGATGGGGTCCATACCTTCCATGTGAATGCGACGAATCATCCCGGGGCCATCGCCGATTGCCTCGAGATCCGTCCAACCCGGGTACCAGTTCAGGTTGCCGAAATCTTCCAGCAGTGCCCAGACTTTATCGACAGGCGCATTCAGTTCACGTTCTACCTTCACCTTGATCATCAGGCGGCTTCCTCTTTTTTGTGGGTGGGTGTGGGGTTGGGGGTGCGGCGATCACCCTGCTGGCCGGCGCGCACGAGGCGCCCGGGCAATGCACCGGTAGCTTCACCGTCCTGCATGATGACTTCGCCGGACACCAGGGTATACCGGTAGCCCGATGCACCCTGGTAGACGCGCCGGCCACCGGCCGGGAGGTCGTAAACCACCTGCGGCGATGCAATCGCCAGGTGATCGAGGTCGATGATGTTGATATCCGCTTTCATGCCCGCTTCCAGGGTCCCGCGGTCCATGAGCCCCATACAGCGGGCGGTTTCCAGCGTGTGCATGCGCACGGCCTGTTCCAGGCTGAAACGCTGGCCGCGCTGGCGGTCGCGCACCAGGTAGCTGAGCAGCCAGGTGGGAATACTGGCATCCGAAAGCACCCCGCAGTGGGCGCCGGTATCCGCGAGGCTGATGACCGAGCTCTCATCCGCGAGCATCTCCAGCTGCCGATCCAGATTGCGCTTGTCATAACCGAACAGCGGGCAGTACAGCATGCGCTTGCCGTCATTCTCCAGCAGCGCATCGTAGGCATACTCGGCCGGCGTCACGCCGGCGCGCTGTGCCCGCTGATGGATGCTGTCCTCGGCGGCGGGCTCATAGTCGGGGTTCTCGTCCAGGACGTACAGGTTGTCGAAGCCGTCGACGATTTTGTCCATGATGTCATGGCCCATATGCGGCGGTGTTTCCTCAACGATGGCGCGGCGCACTGCGGGGTCCCGCAGCCGCGCCAGGCGTTCCTCCGGTGTGAGGCCCGCGAGCGGCGCATAACTCTGGTGAAACATGAAGGGGTTTACCGTGCCTTCCCACCCCATGAGGATATTCACCGGTCGCGCCCCGACATGCGGAATCAGGCGTGCGCCCTCAGCGCTCGCCTGCTTGACGTATTGCAGTTGCTGCTGCACGCGCGGCCAGTCGGCTTCAGAGCGGTAGAAGAGGACAAAGTTGACCTGGCAGTCGTTCTCGATCGACAGGCGTTTCATCCACGCCATCTCATCCTCCCACTGGTCGAAGTCCGACACCAGCCCGTAGATCCCCTGCCCCGTCTCGCCAATCACGCGGCCGATGCCGAGCAGCTCATCGGCATCCGCATAGGTGCCCGGCATGACATCGCCGTTGCGGGTGGTATGCAATGCGGTGCGCGACGTCGTGAAACCCACGGCGCCGGCAGCGAGGCCTTCACGGACAATGCTGGCCATGCGCTGCACATCTTCGGGGGTCGCGGGCTCGTTGCGCACGCCGCGCTCGCCCATCACGTAGGTGCGCACCGCGCAATGGGGCACCTGCGCGCCAATATCGATGGCCCGTGGCATGCGATCCAGGGCATCGAGGTACTCCGGAAAGCTTTCCCACTCCCAGGTGATGCCTTCGGCGAGCGCAGCACCGGGAATGTCCTCGACATCTTCCATGACTTCTATCATGCGCTGCCGCTCAGCCTCGTCCGGCTTACAGGGCGCAAAGCCCACCCCGCAGTTGCCCATGACCAGCGTGGTGATACCGTGGTTGGACGCCGGACTGCAGTAGGGGTCCCAGGTTGCCTGCCCATCCATGTGGGAATGTGTGTCCACCCATCCCGGTGCCACCACAAGGCCACTGGCGTCTATCACGCGCCGGGCTTCACCGTGCACGTCGCCCACGGCAACGATGCGTCCATCGCGCACGGCCACGTTGCCTACGTAAGCGGGCTGCCCCGTGCCGTCAACAATATTTCCGTCACAAATCAGCAGATCGTACAAAGGTCTATCCTCCGGTATTTGCTTATCGTTTTTCTGTCGAACAGACTACTGGATTGCCCGCAAGGGTGAAAGCGGGCCCGCTCGGCTGCCAGCGGAATTTCGTGCTGGTCCAGAGAGTTAGCCCGTTTTCATGCCCTGCAACGCGGGATAGCGGACGGCCACACCCAGGAGAACGCAACCCATGCCTATTCGGTTCCCCAGCCTTGCCCCTGCCCTGGCAGTGGCGTGTTTTTCGCTGACCGGCTGCGGCGCAGGCGATGTCCCGCCAGTGCAGCGCGAGGCCTTGCCCCCGGTGTTGGCCGAGCGCCACGCGGACTGGCGTCACTACGGCGGTGACGAAGGTGGCGCGCGGTTTGTCAGCCATGCCCAGATCACGCCGGACAACGTGGCCACCCTGCAGCCTGCCTGGACCTACCACACCGGGGACCTGGCACCCGAGACTTTTCCCGACGCCTTCAACAGCCCCGCCCTGCAGGTCACGCCGATTCTTGCCCGCAACACCCTTTACCTGTGCTCGCCGCGCAATCGGGTCATCGCGCTGGACCCGGTGACCGGGGAAGAGCGCTGGCACTACGATGCAGACCCGGCACTGGTCGGCCTCTACAGCGTCACCTGCCGCGGTGTGGCCTTCCATGAGAGCCCCGCTGCGCCGTCCGGACAGGCCTGTGCGGCGCGCATTCTGGCCGGAACCCTGGACGGTCGCCTGCTGGCGCTGGATGCCGACAGTGGCCAACCCTGCAGGGACTTCGGTGAGTCGGGCGAAATCGATCTGACCGCGGATCTCGGTGATGTGCGGCCCGCCGAGTACGCATTGACCTCGGCGCCTACCGTGGTCGGCGACCGCGTGGTCGTAGGGGCCCATGTCGCTGACCTGCGCCGCGGCGGCGTACCCAGCGGCGTGGTGCGCGCGTTTGATGTGCACAGCGGCAAACAGGTTTGGGACTGGGAGGCATTGCCTCCGGAGCAGCGCGTGGAGGGCAGTTATCTGCCGGGCACGCCCAATGCCTGGGCGCCTTTCTCTGCCGACAGCGAGCGCGGCCTGGTCTTCATTCCCACCGGCAACCCGGCCGGGGACTACTACGGCGGCGAGCGCAACGGTCGCGACACCTTCGGCAGCTCGGTGGTGGCGCTGGACGCCCTGACCGGTGAGCGTCGCTGGTCCTACCAGACCGTACACCATGATATCTGGGACTATGACGTGCCCTCCCAGCCGGTGCTGATTGACTATCCCGGCCCCGAGGGGCCAGTGCCGGCACTGGTACAGGCCACCAAGATGGGTTTCCTGTTCGTCCTCAACCGGGAGACAGGAGAACCCCTGCTGCCCATTGAAGAGCGGCCCGCACCGCGCGGCGGACCCGCCCCCGAGGCGCTTTCACCTACCCAGCCCTGGCCAGTGCTGCCCGACCCCCTGCACCCAACGGAGCTCACCGAGGACGACATGTTCGGCTTCCTGTGGTTCGACCGGCAGGCCTGTATCAAACAGTTTCGCAGCCTGAATTATGCGGGACTCTACACCCCCATCAGCACAGAACCCACGCTGGTCTACCCGGGTTTCATGGGCGGCAGCAACTGGGGCAGCGTGAGCTGGGATCCGCAGCGCAAGCTGTTGCTGGCCAATACCTCGCGGGTGCCCGCCGTCATCGAATTGATTCCCCGCGACGTGGTCGAAGCGCCCGGCTTCAGCGAGCGGGTCGAGCTGCAGCTGGACACGCCGTATGCAGTCAAGCGGCGGCCCATGCTGTCGCCGCTTGGGGCGCCCTGCACCCGGCCACCCTGGGGGGTGCTCACCGCCATCGACATGACCACCGGCCGCAAAGCCTGGGAAGTGCCATTGGGCGGCACACGTGACCTCGCCCCCTTTCCGCTGTGGCTCAACGTCGGTGTGCCCAACAGCGGCGGCTCTCTGGTCACTGCCAGCGGCCTGACATTCATCGCCGCGGCCACCGACAGTTACCTGCGGGCCTTCGCAACCGATACCGGTGAGGAGTTGTGGAAAGCGCGCCTCCCCGCCGGGGGGCATGCCACGCCGATGAGCTACACCGGGGAGGATGGCGCGCAGTATGTGGTGATAGCCGCAGGCGGCAACCGCATGCTGGGTTCCAGAATGGGTGACGCGATCGTGGCGTTCCGCCTGCCCTGAACCCGACGGCCTGCATCCGCTCGGGCGGGTGCAGGTTGTTACAGAGACTGGCCGATCACCTACTCCGGGTTGCGGCTGGCCACTTCCCGGCCGGCAAGTCGACCGAAGAAACTGCCATCACCCAGGGAAATGCCGGAGCAGTAGGCCTCGCCCCAGCGAGGCAATCCACAGCTGGTGCGACCGGCGGCGTACAGCCCGGGTACCGCCCCGCCGTCTGCATTGAGGACCTCACCGGTCACCGACGTTGTCAGGCCACCCAGGGTGAAACCGGTGGCCGGGTAATCCTCGCCGGTAAAGCTGAGTGCGGCAAAGGGCGGTTCCACCAACGGCCGCATCCAGTCTGAATGCTTGTGTAGTACCGGGTCTTCACCGGCGGCGGCATAGCGGTTGTAACTCTCCACTGTGTGCACCAGTTCGCCGGCCGGTATGCCCAGTTCAGCCTCCACTTCCGCCCAGGTCTCGCCCACAGCGGCGATGTTGATATCCGGATTGAAATCGGGGCGCGCGAATATCCCGTTGTCCATCAACAACCAGGCACGGCCATTGGGTTGGCGCAGAATGTAATGCGTTGCGCGTCCATGGTAGGCGTCCTCATTGATGAAACGCTGGCCACGCTCGTTGACGAATATCCCGAACACCATATTATCTGGCGGGAACGATGGCTTCGTGGCGAAGAACTCGTTCATGTGGCTCACCGCGCCGCCCACAGACATGCCCATGCGGATGCCGGAGCCGTCGTCGTTACCGCCGCTGGTGGGAATATCCGCCGCCACCAGCGCCTCCGGCGCGAACCGACGCACCATATCCTTGTTGCAGATGAATCCACCGGCGCAGAGCACCACCCCCTTGCGGGCCCGCACATAGGTGATCTTGCCATCGATGCGCGCTACCACCCCATGCACGGCGTCGTTCGCATCGGCCACCAGGCACAGGGTACGGGCATTGAAGTGCGCCTCTGCACCGCAGGCCAGGGCGCGCTCTGCCAGCTTGTCCATCACCAGTCGACCCGCACCCATACCCTCCATCTGCGCGGCATGGGCACGGGGTGCCGGGCTTGCCACTGCAGAAAACGGCCAGGCGCGTTCACTGCCCGACCAGATCAGGGTGTCGTCAGTCACCGGCTCCAGCCACTTGCCGGGCAGGTAGGTGCCCTTGAAGGGAATGCCCTGTTGCACCAGCCACTCGTAATGCGCCACGGCCTGCTCCGCGTAGAGCCGCACCTTGCCCTCATCTGCACCGGGACCACCACTGTGCAGCAGGTACTTGAACAGCTCTTCGCTGCTGTCCTCGAAGCCCGCCGCCTGTTGCACCGGTGTGCCGCCCCCCAGGTAAAACTCACCACCGGACAGTGCCGCGCTGCCACCGTAGGTGCCCGCCACTTCGAGTACCGTCACCGACGCACCGGCGCTGGCGGCCTCAATCGCCACACAGGCCCCGGAGATACCGAAGCCCACGACCACGACATCCGTTTCAAGGTCCCAGCCGGGAACCTGGTCCAGCCGACAGGGTGTTGCCGCAGAAAAACTCGCCGTCACAAACTCGTCTCCTCTGTTGTTCCGATCCTCACCTGGCAGGCGCTCACCGCGCCCGTGCCGGATGTCAGGCCTTGCGGGATACTAACCGTTCGCGGGGCACGGCGCCGCTCTCACCCGGATAAAGCGCTATCCGGTTAAACTCTGCAGACCCCCGGGACGCAGCGCGGGCCAAAGTACCGCCCCGCCCGCACCCCACTACAGGAGAGCTGCCATGCAGAAACACCTCACCCGCGAAACGCCTGCAGCGCTCGGCCTGCAGCACAGCAAGGTGAGGGATCTTGCCTGGGCCTGCTTTGCGCCCCCGATGATACAGGGGCAACAGGCAGGCATTGCCACCGCCGACTTTCCACTCACCCCGACGCGCGCAGCGTGGTTGCAGGCACTGGATCGGGATCCATCTTCCCTGACGCAGTGGCTGAACGCCCGGCCCGCGACCCGGCTGGGCCTGTATTTCGAGCAGCTCTGGCAGTTCTTCCTGCAGCAGGACAGCGAGACAACGCTCATCGCCAACAATGTGCCCGTTCGCGAGGCCGGCAGAACCCTCGGCGAGTTCGACTGCCTGTACTGGTGCCGAAGGCGCGAGCGTCCAGTGCATCTGGAGCTCGCTGTGAAATTCTATCTTGGCTACCCCACACCCTGTGGCGATGCCGATCACCCAACAGCGTCTTGCTGGCTGGGCCCCAACACCATCGACCGACTGGACCGCAAACTGCAACGCCTGACGCAGCACCAGATCCAGCTCAGTCGCCAGCCTGCCGCACAGCCGGTGCTGGAGGCTCTGCATGCCGCAGAGCCGTTGCGGGAGATCCTGCTTTCGGGTCAGCTTTTTGCACCGGCAGCAGAGTCCCTGCCACCACCCGCTGGCTATAACCCCACGCTACCGGTGGGTCAGTGGCTGCCGCTGAGGCAGTGGCGCAGCACCCGCCGCGGCCACTGGATGATTATTCCACGTCTCGAATGGCTGGCGCCGGTGCGTGCGGCACCCACCGGACATTCCGTTCAGCAGCTGGCCGCGCAGCTGGAGACGCGCTTCGGGGGCGCGGGCAGGCCGCAGTTGCTGGCGGCGCTGGACGAAAACGGCGACGAACGCAGCCGGTGTTTCGTGGCCCCCGATACATGGCCAAATTTACAGAAATAGTTCAGGCGGGCATGGGAAGCAGCTGCTAGAGTCTGCCGTTATAGAGGGGATCACCCTCAGGACCTGTGCCCATGCCTACCCCCCCGCTACTGCCGCTGCGCCTCCTCCTGATGACACTGTGTCTGATGCCAGTGACGCTCAGCGCTGAAGAGGAAAAGCGTGAAGACGAGTCGCCCTGGCTTGATCAGGGCCATCGTTATGTCTCCACCCGCGCCGACGACCTTGCCACCTGGATGGACAGTTTTTTCGGTGTGCGACGGGTCGACAACGAAGCGGCCTACTCCACGTTGCGGCTGCGCCCCTCCCTCGAATGGAGTGAGCAATACGGCTGGGATACCGGGCTCAGCCTGCGCGGCAAAGTCAACCTGCCCAACCTCAACGAGCGCGTCAGCCTGCTGTTTTCCGACGAAGACAGTGGCAGCCTGGGCGACGAACTGCTGCGCGACCAGCAGAACCAGTCTGATGATGTCGCCCTGCAGGTGGTAGGCCGCGAAGGCGCGCGTGACCGTATCGACTTCCGTCTGGGTTTCAATTCGGGCCTCAACCCCAAACTCGCCGCACGCTACCGCTACCAGATGCCATTCACGGAACAGGTATCCGGCCGCTTTCGCCAGGAACTGCTCTACCGCACAGACGACCGGTTCGGCACCGACACCCGCTTCGACGTTGATGTCGTGGTGCGCAGCGATCGACTCCTGCAGTGGTACAACCGTGCGCGATGGGATGAGAAAGAGGACGGCTTTGGCTGGAATACGGGCGTGACCGTGAATCAGCGACTGAGCAACAACCGGGTTATCGGCGTCTACGGCACGCTGAATGGCAGAACACAGCCCACCCAGCTGACCCAGGCCTACGGTTTCGGTATGCGCTACCGGCAGAATCTCAATCGCAAGTGGCTATTCCTCGAAGTGCAACCCGGCTATTTCTGGCGTCGTGACACCCTTGAAGAGGAGCGCAACGGCAGCGCGGAGATCGTCCTGCGGCTGGAGGCGGTGTTCACGGGCGACGTAGAGGAAGCGCTTTCGCGCTGATTAGCGCAGCAGCGCAACCGATTTGATCTGCAGCCAGAAGCACTCTCCCGGCTGCACAGCGATACGCGCTTGCGACTGACGGGTGATCCGGGCCAACAGGGGCGTCCCCTGCGCATCAAGCCTCACCATCACGTGCGCGGGCGACGCGGCCGGGGCCAGTTCCACCACCTCCGCGGCCACCAGATTGACGATACTGCTCTGTTCATTACGCTCACGGGTCAGGCTGACGTCACGCGCCAGCACCCGGCAGCGCAGCCGTTCGCCCGGCGGTTCCGCGCACCGCGACACCCACAGGCTCCCCCCCGGAAACGACAGCCGCGACAGGTGCCACTGTGCATCGTGCTCCGCCACAACCGCATCGATGACTACGCCGGCGTCGTCCGCCGCCGCCAACGACAGATCGAGGCGGCTCAGCATCTCCTGCACGGGGCCCTGGGCACGCACGCGCCCCCCTTCAAGCAGCACCAGGTAATCGGCCAGTCGCGCCACCTCCCGCATGCTGTGGGTGACGTAGAGCATCGGCATCGCAAACCGCGTGCGAAGCCGCTCCAGGAACGGCAGGATTTCTGCCTTGCGCGCCTCATCCAGCGCGGCCAGGGGTTCGTCCAGCAGCAAGAGCTGCGGGCTCGCCAGCAGAGCCCTGGCCAGGGCGATACGCTGTCGCTCACCGCCGGACAGGGAGTCCGGATAGCGTGGCAACAGAGGCGCGATCCCCAACAGCTGCACCACCTCATCCCAATCGACGCAGCGCTCGCCGATGGGTGTGCGCTGCAAGCCAAAGCGCAGGTTCCCCGCCCCGGTCAAATGCGGGAACAGGCTGGACTCCTGAAACACCACACCCAGCGGGCGCCGGTGTACCGGCAGGAACAAACCCTCGCGCTGCCAAACCTCGCCATTCACCGACAAGACGCCCTGAGCCGCTCGCTCCAGTCCCGCCACACAACGCAGCAGGGTGCTCTTGCCAGCACCCGAGGCGCCGAAAACCGCCGTCACGCCCTCACCGGGCAATGTCACGTCCACATCCAGATGAAACTCACCCCGTTGCAGGCAAAAACGCGCATCGATGCTCATCGCGGCACCCCGACCGACTGCCCGCGCCGGTTGAGCGCATACACGAGCGTCAGCAACACCAGGGAAAACACCACCAGCGTCAGGGCGAGCGCGTGGGCCGACCCGTAATCCAGCGCTTCCACATGGTTGTAGATGGCAATGGAGGCGACCCGGGTTTCACCGGGAATATTGCCGCCAAGCATGATGATGACCCCGAATTCCCCCAGCGTGTGGGCGAAGGCCAGTACGGCCGCGGTGAAGTAACCACGTCGCGCGAGGGGCAGTGCAACCGTCAGAAAACGATCCAGCGGTGAGGCGCGCAGCGTGGCCGCCACCTCCAGCAGACGCGTCCCGGTTGCGGCAAAGGCGTTTTGCAGTGGTTGCACGACAAAGGGCAGCGAGTAGATCATCGAACCCACCACCAGCCCGCTGAAGCTGAACGCCAGATGGCCGATGCCGATATCTTCCAGCACAGCGCCCACGGGGCCCTTGGGCCCCAGCAACAGTAACAGGTAAAACCCCAGCACCGTGGGCGGTAACACCAGCGGCAGCGTCACCACCGCTTCCACCAGCACCCGCCCCCGCGCGCGGGTCTGCGACAGCCACCATGCGAGCGGCGTGGCCAGGACAATCAGCAGCACCGTGCTCACAGCCGCCAGTTTGAGGGTCACGCACAGTGCGGTCAGGTCATCCGGAGACAGCATCAGCCGTTGCCACCGTCAGTCACGGCGATACCCCGCGGCCTCGATGATCGCCGCCGCCTCCGCATCCGTTTGCAGCCACCGTAAGAAGTGGCGCGCCGCTGACCGTGCACGCGCACTGCTCAACAACACCGCGCCCTGCGTCAGGGGGGCGTATAGCTCAGGCGGTGGTATCCAGTAGGAGCCCGGAATACCCTCCGCGGTTTGCACCTGCGCCAGCGCCACGAACCCCAGATCGGCGGCACCGCCTGCCACCTGGCTGTGGGTTTGGGCCACGGAGCTGCCGCGCACCAGCTGCTGGCGCCGTTCGAGGGTATCCCACAGGGCCAGCGCCTCCAGCACACTGCGCGCCGCCGCGCCGTACGGCGCCGTGCGGGGTTCGGCGATGGCAAGATAGCGGAAACGCCCGCTGCGCAGCACAGAGGCCTCTTCATCAATCAGGTCCGGCTGCGGGCTCCAGAGGACGGGAATGCCCCGGGCGTAGACAAATTCCGTGCCCGCCACGGCCATGCCCTGGTCGATCAGTTTACGCGGCCGCAGTTCGTCCGCCGCCAGCAGGACATCAAACGGTGCCGCATTGGCGATCTGGCTGTACAGGGCTCCGGTGGCGCCGGGGCTGACCACCAGCCGATTGCCCGACGCCGGCTCATAGACCGCCGCCAGGGCCTCCAGGGTCGCCGTGAAATTCGCTGCAACCGCCACACGAATATCAACACCCGCCTGCACCGGCCGCGCCAGCGCCACAAGGCAAGCCAGCAGTACCAGGAAATCGCGCATGCTGTGTGTCATGTCATCTCTCATCGCGTGAGGATACGTGTTGCGGCGGTTTCTGGGAATGACGCCGGGGCAAACCGCTGTCGGAATGCTCGCCTTCGCGGGTGCTGGACGGAACTGCTCGTGCAGTGCATGATCTGGCCGTCAAATCCATAATAAACAGGAGCACGACCATGACAACCCTGCTGCAGCTGGTTCTCTACATGACGGTTCTCACCTTCGTCGCCATAATGCTGGGCGCCATCCTGCGCAATCGGGAGTGGACCGCCGAGGGGCTCAAGGCCGGGCTCAGTAACCGGGACCAGTTGCCCGAGCCGACGGCCCTTGGCGGGCGCGCCGAACGCGCGGCCGGGAACACCCGGGAAGGCTTTCTCCTCTTTGTGCCCCTCGCGCTGGTTGCCCATGTCAGCGGCAATGGTGCTGAAGCCCTGCTCGGGGCACAGGTGTTCTTCTGGGCGCGCGTCGCCTACCTGCCTGTCTATCTTGCCGGCATCACCTACGTGCGCAGTGCCATCTGGGGTGTTGGCGTGGCCGGGCTCGCCATGATGCTGGTCGCTATGCTTTAACCGGTTTGCGGCGTCGTGCACGAGCCGGTCGATTGTTTGCGGGCTCGGCGGCAGTGACCCGCTGCAGGGCACACAGCACCTCCGCATGGCACATGAGTCGCTCGACATAGCCCGGGGACACTGCCTGAGCATGTGTTAGCGCACGAATCACCAGGGTCTCCGGGTTCAGCGGACCCGGCGCCTCGGGCAGTGCGGCGCGAAAGCCCGTCAGCAGCTGGTCAACCACCTGCCCCGCCTGTGCTTCACGGTAGCGACGGGCCGCTAACAGGCCACCTGCGCCGTGCGCCTCGGTTGCCGGATCATCGGCGCTACCCAGTGCCGAGAACTCCTGCGCCCGCAGCCTCGCCTCCAGCGCCCGACGCGGAGACGGCGGCGACAGGGCCTGCAGGCCACGCTGCAGGCGTGCTGGCAGCTCCCGTAAGGCCTTTCTGCCAGGGCGCTCCGTAGACGTACCCCCCCCCTCGCAGCGGGGCGACTGACTGCTCACTGACTCTGTTCCACGCGCGGTGTGCGCGGCACCGGTGCGATCTCCACGCGCCGGTTACGCGCGCGGTTATCGGCACTGGTGTTGGGCGCAATCGGCTGCTGCTCGGCGAAGGCCGAAGCAAAGACCAGTTCCCGGGACAAACCCGCCTCCACCAGCGCCCGGGTCACCGTCAGCGCACGCTGGGCCGACAGCTCCCAGTTGTCCGCGAACACCTGGTTGTCTGCGTGAACGGGCAGGTCATCCGTAAAACCGCTGACCATCAGCAGGTGGTCGCTCTGGCTCAGGTAGCGGGCCAGCGGTGCGGCCAGGCTGGCAATCAGCGCCTCCCCTTCAGCCTGCAGCGCAGCAGAATTGAGCTCAAACAGCAGCTGGCCGCTGATGCCAATACGGCCATCCTGCAAAGTAATACGATTGCTGGTCAGGGGGTCAGACAAGGCCTGCTCCAGTTCCATGCGTCGCTGCTGTTCAGCCTCGCGCAGCGCGACTTCATCCTCCAGCGATCGCGATAACTCTACCTGCAAGCCCAGAGTCCACACCAGCAGCAACACGAAAATGCCCACCAGCGCCGCCATGAGGTCTCCAAACACGGCCCACACCGGCGTGTCCTGTGCCACCTCGTCATAGTCGTACTCAGCCATGGACAGACCCTGCGAACCTACACACTGCGACTGATCTCCCGTAACTGGTCGAGCAGCTTCTGCTGGGCCAGCGCGCTGTGATCAATCACCTCTCTCGCCTGCGCAACATAGTAGGCGAGCTGCTCGTCGCTGCGACCGGCCGCTTCTTCCATGCCCTGGGCTGTGTGCTGCAGGGTATCGGCGAGACGCTGCGCCACGCTATCAAACTGCGCCACCGCGCTCCCCAGGGCCTCACCCAGCGCCACCAGCTCCTGCGCAGCACTGCCAAACTGGCCAGTCACCTCGGCGAGCCTGTCGGTCTGCGCGTCCACCGTGGAGACAAACTCGGCACCGGTGGATGCCAGGGCGGCGCGGGTGTGCTCAGAGAAGGCTTCCAGCGTGCTGCGGTATTGGGCGGCGTCCTCTGCCAGTGCGCTAGCCGCCGTGTGCAATTCCGCAACCAGCCCCCGCTGCGCGTCGAGCAGCGCCTGATCGCGTTGCAGGGCGGCACCGGACTCCTCCCGAACACTGGCGACGGCGCGGTCCAGGCCCGCCATGCTCGAGGCAATCAGCGGTTGCAGGGTATCCACCGTGAGTTGCGCATTTGCCGCCAGAGCCCGGGTAAGGGCGTCCTCCACGGTTGTCGCCTGTGTCTCGATGCGTGCCAGCAGCTGTTCGTCGAAGCGCCTGCGTTCAGCCAACCACTCCTGCTGCAGGCGCTGCCGATGATCAGTCAACTGCTCTCCCAGTTGCTGCAGCAAGGTCGCGGCGCTGGTGGACTGTGCCTCAAGGAGGATGCGGGAGTCCGTCACGGTGGCCTGTAGCGCCTCGCGCAGGCTGTCCTGCGCGGTCACTGCCGAGGCCTGGGCGCTGACCAGCGACCGGGTAGACGCCACAGTCTGGGCGACCTGCTCGCGCACTGCCTGCAGCGCATTCAGCTGGTCTGCGACGGCGCCTCGCAGCGCCGACTGCGTTGCATCGGTCTGCGCCGCCATCGCCTGCAGGGCTTCCCGCAGCAGCGGCGCCATGCTCTCTCCCGCCTGCCGCCCGCTGTCGGCAAAACTCTCGCGCAGCGACTGGCCAACATGCGCCAGCAGGCCGCTATGCAATTCAAGCAACTGATGTTGCAGCCCCTGCTGACCCTCGAGCATACGGGAATGCAGGCTGTCGGTTGCGGTATCGACACGCGTCACCAGTGCTTCCACCTGCGCCGCCAGTGCGGGCAACTGAGCGGTTTGCGCTCGAGCCTCCTGCAACATCTGCTCGTTATGGTGGCGCGGACCGCGACCGGGGAACAGTTGGACACCGCGCACATCCAGGTCACGGGCCACCGCCAGCCGCTGGCGTCTCGCCATGGTGGAGAGCAGGCCCAGCACGGCAGAGGCCGCCACGCCCCCAACCGAGGTTCCGAAGGCCATGCTCAGGCCCTTGATCGGCGCGGTGAGGCCGGCGCGAATGGCCGCAAGCTCGGTGCTGCCCTCCAGCGCGCTCACTGCTCCCTGCAAGGCGATCATCATACCGATGAAAGTCCCCAGCAATCCGAGCATCACCAGTAATCCGCTGAGGTATGGCGTCAGCAACGGCCCCGGCAGCGCGGCCGGCTCACCCTGGATACGCCTCGCCACCGGGCTGCGCAGCGTCGTTGGCAGCTGCGCCAGCCAGTGTTCGAACTCGGACGGCTCAGGCTGCGCGGGCTGCAGGGCCTGCTGTAGCCGCCCGGTGTCACGCTGGAAACCCCAGAGTTCCAGCGCACCCACAGCATAGGCCGCCGCGATGACCAAGGTGACCAGTAGCGCCAGACTGCTGCTTGCGGCAAATCCCAGCGCGAGCCAGGCAATCAACCCCGCTCCAAGCAAAAAAATAGAAGCTGCGAAAAACCGCATGATCAATCCCTATCCCCATACGCCAAACAGGCCTCTACCAGCCCCAGAACCGGTTGCAGACGCTGCTCCAATTCAGCCAACAGCAATTCCTTGAGTTCGCTCACCCGTTGTTCACTTGCCGCGGTGTCTGTTGTGTCCGCCGCCAGTGTCTCCCACCGGGGCACCAGCAGGCCCGGGAGGCCGACCAGTGCCGCCTCCCCTGCCCGCAGTACCTGCTGCTCGAGCGCCTCGTCCAGTGCGGCGAGCGCAGCCAACGCCGGCGCCCGCTGCTGCAGGTGCGTGCGCAAGTCTCGACGCAGCGCAGCAATACGCAGCTCCATTTCCCGCTGCCACGCGGCGTGAAACCTGCGCAGCCGCTCGGCAGCGTCTGGTCCGTCGAGGACACTGGGTGCATCAAGCCTCGGCAGGGGTATCCGCACGCCCTCGGCGGCGGCAAAACTGCCCGCGATATCCCGCAATAGCGCCCTGTGAACCGTCAGCAAGGCCTCCTCGCAGTTTTCACAGCCCTCCGCCGCCTCACTGTGTGCGTGCGTGCTGGGAGCGACCGCGGCCAGCACCTCGGCCAGTTTACTCGCACTGTGCAGGTCCAACGGCTGTCCCAGCCAGGCCAGCAGTTCCCCACGAGGTACCGTCGCGTCCGCAGCCACGACAGCAGACAGGGCTCGCTGCAAACGTGAACTGATCGGCGGACGGTCGGAGCGGATGCTTGAGGCGTGGGACATGGGTAACGGAGCTGCAAAGGGCGTGCATTCTAGCGAAGATCAACGCTGGCGTCCCCCCCGCGTTGCGGGTGGCGGCCTGCACGATGCAGGCTATGATGATGCGCTGATAAAGGAGGCAAGTGATGAGCCCTATAGAGTATCCCGATATGCGTGGCAAAGTCGCACTGGTAACCGGGGCAGCCTCCGGCATTGGCGAAGCCTGCGCCCGGCAGTTGGCAGCCCAGGGCTGTCATCTGATCCTGCTGGACCGGGACGAGCAGCGGCTGCGCGTCCTGAGCGAGACCCTGGAATGCGTGGGCCACACGGGGAGCGTGGTCGATGAGGCCGCCGTCATGGCAGCGGTCGAGCTCTGCGAATCCCGTTACGGCCGGCTGGATTACGCCGTGAACAGCGCCGGGATCGCCGGGCAGCCCGCTGCGATCCCGGACACGTCGCTCGATGCCTGGCGGGAGGTGATCGACATCAACCTCACCGGAGTGTTCCTGTGCCTGAAACACCAGCTGCGGGCGATGCGTGCCGTCGGCGCCGGTGCCATCGTGAACATCGCCTCAGGCGCCGGCTTGATCGCCACACCGCAGCTGTCGCCCTACTGCGCCAGCAAACACGGCGTACTCGGGCTGACACGCACCGCCGCCATGGAATCGGCCACGGCAGGTGTGCGGGTCAATGCGGTGTTACCGGGTTCGACGCAAACGCCCATGCTGGACGCATCACTGCAACAGGGCCCGGAGTTGAAAAACATGATTCTCGCCAGCATACCCTGCGGCCGCATGGGCACAGCCGATGAAATTGCCGCAGCCGCTGTGTGGCTCTGCAGCGCACAGGCAAGCTATGTCAACGGTCATTCCATGGTCGTGGACGGCGGCACCCTGTGCCGATAGGTTGCTGGCGATGCCTCTGCAGCCACCCGGTGATCCACAACCCTGTGCCCGGGTGCCGGACTATACAAGGTCCTGGGTTTATTCACTCTACTTCGACATGAAAATACGCGGGAGCGCGGTCACGAGTCAGCTTGATCTGACCAAAGTAGGAGCGTGATTCACCCGCGTTCAGCTCAGGGTTCTCCGCTTCCAGGGACGTATCGTCTTGAGCAAGCTTCGCCATTCCAACCTGGACGCCCAGGGCGTCGAACAGGATTATGGTGACATCAGGGGTAACGCTTCGTTGACGATCGTTCTGTAGCACGGCGAGGTACCCAAAACGTTTTTTCTGCTCCGTGCCTGTCCGTGTGAAGCTAATACTCTTCAGGTAGCGCTCCCCGATGGGAACGATGGCGTCAAAGGACAGGGGATTGAGATCCGGAATCCGATTCTGCACCAGACTCGCATTCGCTTCCCGCAGTTGCGCTACCTGCTGTTCCAGAGCCGTGACCGTGTTGCGCAGGTTGCCAGCACTTGCGTCTTCTCCCCGCATGGCAACCTCGCGGCCAAGCAGCAACTCGTTCGTCGAATAGAGCTTGTAGGCAGTCACCATCCAGCCGATGCTGGTCACTACCAACAGTGCCCCAAGCACGATGGAGACAAGCATGTACTTGACCGCTTTTCTATAATTGCGGCTATATCGTCGAGGTACGCGATTTTCCACCAAGAGTTCCCGGTTCAGTTGAAGCTGTTTTTTTTCGGAGTTCTAATTGGCGCCTCCACACCGGCGTCGCCCGGACATGGTACCAGACCTCGCTGACTATTCCTCTGGGTGTCGTCTGGAAAAATGCCCTTTGCCCAACGGGGCAATCTCACCGGCCAGCCCGCGATGTCAGTGCCACTGTTCTGGACCGCCAGCGGCCTGCCCCTCCGCAGCCGGCTCACCCGCCCGGGGCCAGCGTGCCATCCACCAGTTCAGCGATCACAAACGTAGCCCCACTCACGCCCGTTACGTAGAGATTGCAATGCCCCCAGGATGCGGGAACGATCCACCCCTGACCCACCGTGTAAGAAAGCCGCTTGACACCTCGCTCGCAGTACAGCAAGACGTCCTCTATCTGCCCAGAGACATCACGTAACTCGATCTCGCGCCTCAGCAGCCGTGTCGTCCATGTTGATCGGTCTCCGCCGTAAATCGGGGTGAGCAATTTTCCCCGTGTCCAGAACTCCTGGTTTTCAACCCGGGCGCTGACCCTTTCACTGTGTGCGCGCATTTCTGCTGCGAGATCAGTTCCGGGCGCCATTTGCTCCAGCCATTGCGCGGACAGGGAGGCATGGCCGAGCATCATCGCCGCCATTTCGTATTGATAAACCAGCACCAGAAAAGGCACGAAATAGTCGGCTTCCTCAAGGAGCGACTTGTCCCCTTCCTCTGCGTAGAAATCCAGCACGCGGGTGGCATGCAGGTACTCACGATCCTTGTCGCCCGTCAGGCCGTAATACATGACATACAACGACTGCCGGTAGAGTTCCTCGTACAGACTCAGGCCAGTCTTTGCTGAGAGTTCCTCAAGCTGTAGCCAGGCTGCGTCCAGCTCGCCATCCTGCAGCGCGGACTGGATTTTACGGTAGTTCCGCATGAAGGGTTTTCTGGCGGCGCCGGGTTTTCCCTCCAGCATGAAAACGGCGCGCCCTACAAGACTCTGCTCAGTCACCGCGACGCCGTTGTACCTCGCAGGTTCATACACACTTGATTCGATGCTCTCGCGGAGCGCCTCGTTCAATGAGGTGAGGCCGTTGGATTCCAGAATCGAGAAATCATGCGCGCGTCCGTCGGTGCCAATGTTAAAGGTGTAGTAGGCCCATCCATCGTTGTTGTGTACCCGAGCGATGTTTGGATACTCTATGGCATCACGTGTGACGAGTTTTGCGAATACATAGTCGTCGGCCGCGAAGGCTGTGTGCAACGGCAAAAAGGCGATGAGTCCCCGAAGGACACAAGCATGGATTCTTCGCATCAAACACCCGGTCATTCTTATACTGAGAATACGATCACGTGGCGCAGGTCACCGTACGAAGGCGCTGCGAACGGGTTGGAGCATAAGAAAAACACCCTGCGGTGTCTACTGGGCTGTGCGGGGATACGATGCGGAGAAATGGCGGTGAGGGAGGACACTCCTCGGCTTTATCCATTGAGGCTGTCTACCCCTCATGCATAGCGCCATAGCAAAAAAATACAGCTGTTTTCATGATGCTCTGTTGCACCCAGCCCTCGTAATCAATGATCACTTCCAGTGTTTATTGTTGGTAATAATGCGTGGGCCCACTGATGCCAAGGCAAGCCAGGCGATTAAGCGACCGGCAGATTACTGCGTTAAAGAAGAGAGCAACGTTGTCGATTACTGACAGCGACTTCCCCAGTCGACATGAACGTCCGGCCTCATCGCTATAAAGTGGTCACGCTCACTACAGGGAAAAATAGTGTTCTTCAAACTCAGCCGTTCTAATCCAGCCATTTCTAGCAGAGGCCAAAGTTCAAGAAACCTATTACTGTCTAGCTGGAGGCTCGAAACATCATGCAGTTGAGCCAGCGGGATCAAATCGATGATTCTGTTGGTATTGAGAGAAAGCGTGGACAAACTCGTTAACGCAGAAAGTTCAGAGATATCTTCAATGCGGTTGTCGTTCAGGGAAAGCGTGTGCAGCTTGGATAACATTCCAAGATTGGGGACAGTAGTCAGTACATTCTCATCTATCACCAACACTTCCAGATTAGTAGCATCGTTTAGGGAGCTGATATCGGAGATTCTATTGTCGGTCAATTTCAATTCCTGGAGCTTTGGGAGAGCGGCAAGGGGACTAACATCAGTGATCATCTGATGCTCCAGTTGAACATGAGAGAGGTTCTCCAACTCAGCCAGAGGGCTGATGTCAAAAATTTTCCCTTGGGGTTCGAAATCCAGTTCCTGCCAGACCAAGGTCAGCACCTCGAGACTGGCGACTGCCGACAGTGGGCTGATATCGTCGATGTATGAATCGTGTATTCTCAGCAACCGCAATTCTTGCAGACTTGAAATAGGCTGAAGGCCTGCCTTAACTGAATCTCCTGCCAGATAAAGCTCCCTGAGTCTGTTCAGATTGGCAATCTCACCAATGTCTGAAAGTCGCGTACAGCCGGTTAGATTTAAAATGCGTAATTTCGTGAGGTCTGCCAAGTGGGGCAACTCTTTGAGGGTCTCGTTACCCCAAAAAGATAGCGCTTCGAGATTGATCAAATTACTGACCACAGCGTAATCCTCGGTCGCGAAACAACCCTCCAGATGCAGCAGCTTCAAGTTAGTCAGGTCAGCCAGAATACTCAAGTCAGCTACGCCGGCGTAAGCGGCGCAGCCAACGCCACTGCCATCGCTGAAACCTCGTAAAACAAGTTCATCCAAATCCAGCAGGCTTGCCAAAGGGGAGATGTCAACGGCTCTAAAACCGCGTAGTGTTAAACGAACCAGCGACGTGAATCCAGTCAACGGCGTTAAATCTGCGGTGGTAGTGTTGTATAGATGGAGTTCTCTCAGGTTTGAACCAGGCGTATCAGCGAAAACCTCCAGCCCCTCCAGCGACGCAACCTCACCCTCGAAACACTCGATTACTTGGACTTCATCGACGTATATCCATTCATTTTCGATTGCCGCTTCAACAACACAACTCCGAAGTGCCTGGTCAGCGAACTCAATATCCGAAATCAACAGTCGCCCATCATGGGCGCCATGCTCACTCTCTGAACTGCTTCCATCGCTACACGCTGTCACGAACAGAGCGAAGGCAGCTGCTACCAGCGCGGGATGAATACGTGCGCATTCCATGCCTATACCGAGTCCTCTCATGTGGATGTCCGTTGTCTCCCAGGTCGTATAGGTTGACGACTACAGCAAAGCATATATTCCCATTCAGTTAGACCTCTGAGAATCGGACTGCACTCCACCGGGAACAGAACGGCTGGCAAAGACACTCACATCCTGGCTTGAGCCGATCGTCATGATGTGGCGATTCAGCAAGAGCAACGGGCCCACTGAGGGGTTCCACACCAAGATGGAGATGATGACTCGACGAGCCTACGGGTTCAGAAACTTTGAGAACTATCGATTGAGGGTCTTAACCCACTGTGGATGGGCGGTGCGGCGTTCCGATGGCATCATCAATCGAGTTTAGTGAGAGCCGGTCTATCCCCCGTTAATTGGGGAGAGCCGGGAGAGCCGAAAAATGGCGGTGAGGGAGAGATTCGAACTCTCGAACGGTTGCCCGTTACACACTTTCCAGGCGTGCGCCTTCGACCACTCGGCCACCTCACCGTGAGGGCGCGGATAATACCACAACCGCCGCGGCTTGCCAGCGTTTTACGGGGAGTTTTCGCCCGGGTTAACGCCAGCCGCCCAATATCGCGCCCATGGCGGTCAGCGCAACCACCCAGTACCCGCCGTTCACCAGCAGATAGGACCAGGGCCGCTGCTCGAACAGCGTGATGACGCCGGTGGCAAAAAACAGCCAGCCGAAACCGGTCAGGAAGCCGTACAGCGAGCCCGTGGCCAGCGTCACCTCCGGGGCCGCGAGAAAGCGCTCCAGGCACAGCGCCATGACCAGCAGGAACAGAAAGGAAAGTCCAAAGATTTTGGCCTTGTTGCCCGCGTTGACCTGGGCTTCGGTAAGGCCGGCGGCGCGCATCCAGGCGCTGCCAAACAGCAGGGGCGAATACCACAATCCGCCAATGATAAACGCCACAAGCGTGGCCGCGAGCACGGCGAGTACATGAATCGGTATGTCAGCCATAAAGACCTCCGCAGCATTGTTATCGTTCTTGCACCACTTTTGCGGAGCCCGCAGTGGATGTCAAGGCAGGCGCAATGCGCTACTGCCGCGCGAGACGTAACCATGGCGGTTCACCACCGCCACTGCTGCGAAACGGGTTGATATCCAGGCCCCCGCGACGGGTGTAAAACGCCTGAAGGTGCAGGAACTCCGGTTGGCAGGCCTGCTGGAGATCGCGGTAGATGCGCTCCACACACTGTTCGTGGAATTCCTGGTGCTCCCGGTAGGCGAGGATGTAACTGAGCAGCGCTGCGTGGTCCAGAGCCGGACCGCGATAGTGCACCCACAGGGTTGCCCAGTCCGGCTGCCCGGTCACCGGGCACAGGGAGCGCAGGAGATGGCTGTAGAGCTGCTCCTCGACCACCCTCGCACGGGCACACTGCAGCATCTCGGCCTCGGGCTCCCGCCGCGGCCAGCGACCGGCAGCCGTGTCAATGCACTGCCCTCTGGGGTGCGCGCCGGCCAGTGCCGGATCGTCGGGGGCAAATACCGCCAGCGCCACATCGCCGCCGGCCGTCGCACTTATGTCTCGCACGATACAGGCAAGTGCCGCCGCCTCGTCATCGAACACCGTGTTGTTCAGGGAGTTCAGGTAAAGCTTGAAGGACTTGGACTCCACCAGGTGCGGCGTCGTCGCGGGAATGGTGAAGCGCCCTATTCTGGCTTGCGCCTTGTCGGAGCTATCCAGCCAGGACAGTTCGTAGGCGTGCCAGATATCCACACCCTCGAAGGGCACTTCGCCCCCGTAACCCAGCGCTTCGCGCGCCTCGCGTCGAGGAATGGGAAACAGCAGCTCCGGAGCGTAACGGGTGGCTGCGGGCACCTGCTTGCCCAGCAGCAATGACTCAGAATCAATCGCCATGGCTTACTGGCGCAAGCGTTTGCCGGTGTTCAAGAGATGCATGCTGTAGCACCATGCGACAACCGTAAACACGGCAATCATGCCAAAGGCCACCGTCAGGCTGACATCGGAGACCCCGAGCACCCCATACCGGAACGCATTGACCACGTACACCAGCGGATTGAGCTTGGACACCGTGGCCCAGAAATCCGGCAGCAGGTCCATGGAGTAGAACACGCCGCCCAGGTAAATCAGCGGTGTGAGCACGAAGGTGGGGATGATTGAGATGTCGTCGAAGTTATTCGCATACACGGCATTGATGAAGCCGGCCAGGGCAAACAGGATGGACGTCATCAACACGATCACCACCACCACCGTAAAGCTGTGGATATGCAGATCCGTAAAGAACAGCGACACCAGGGTGACGATCACGGCGACCAACAGGCCGCGGCTTACGCCGCCAATGACATAACCGAGCAGGATGATGTAATTCGGTGTGGGCGATACCAGAAGTTCCTCGACGCTGTGGTTGAATTTGGAGCCGAAGAAAGAGGACACCACGTTGGAGTAGGAGTTGGTCACAATCGCCATCATGATCAGGCCCGGCACCACAAACTGCATGTAGGTGAACCCGCCCATATCGCCGATGCGCGAGCCGATCAGGGACCCGAAAATCACGAAATACAATGACATGGTGATCGCCGACGGCAGCAAGGTCTGGGTCCAGATGCGCAGATAGCGCTTGACCTCCTTGCGCAGAATGGTCACCAGAGCCACCCACTGTTCCTGCAAACTCATTTCGCGCCCTCCACCAGCCGCACAAACATCTCTTCGAGCCGGTTTGCGCGGTTCCGCATACTGCTGATGCGAATGCCGGACTGGCTGAGGGCTGCGAAAACCTCGTTGATATGCTGGCCTTTCTCCACCTCGACCTCCAGTGTGCGCTCATCGATGCGACGCACGCCAAAATCCGGGATTGCCACCGCGTCAGGCAGATCGTCCACGGCATCGAAGATGAACACCTCCCGGTGCAGGCGGCGCAGTAAATCGCGCATGGAACTGTTCTCGACAATTTCACCGTGGTTGATGATGGCTATGTTGCGGCACAGGGCCTCCGCCTCTTCGAGATAGTGTGTTGTCAGGATAATCGTTGTGCCTTCGCGATTGAGTTTCTGCAGAAAATCCCACATGGAGCGGCGCATCTCGATATCGACCCCCGCGGTGGGCTCGTCGAGAATCAGCAGGCGCGGGTTGTGCACCAGGGCACGGGCAATCATCAGACGGCGCTTCATGCCGCCGGAGAGCATGCGCGATGGCACGTGGCGCTTCTCCCACAGGCCGAGCTCACGCAGGTACTGCTCGGCCCGCTGGCTGGCCAGGGTCTTCGGCATACCGTAGTAACCGGCCTGGTTGACCACAATGTCGAAGGGCTGCTCGAACATGTTGAAGTTGAATTCCTGCGGCACGATACCGATGTTTTTCTTGGCGGCAGCGAAATCCTCATCAATATCGGTGCCGTAGACAGCCACCTTGCCCGCCGTTTTCGACACCAGTGAGCAAATAACCCCGATAGTGGTCGATTTGCCGGCGCCATTGGGGCCCAAGAGTGCAAAAAAATCGCCGTGCTGCACCTCGAGACTGATGCCTTTCAGGGCCTGGAAGCCCCCGGCATATTGCTTGGTGAGATTTTCGATCGTCAGTGCTGGTATCATGCCGCCTCAGTAAAACCACCGGAGAATTCAAGCGCTGCATTGTACCCGCAATCGGCGCACCGAACGAGCCAATGGACAATACGCAATATTTACAGTACTGCCGCAGCCTCTGGCGCGAGTTCGCCAGTACGCTTGGCAAACGCACTGCCGGGCTGGACGAGGAAAACCCGCTGCGCGAACTGGCCGATGCCTGCAATCGCCTGCCCGATGACGATTTGTACGCCGTGGGCCCCGAGCTGGCTATGCGCCTGTTCAGCCACCAACCCGAATTTGCCCCCACATTTCCCCGCAGCCTGCTCTGGTTTCTCGGCGGCGACTGCCTGCACGTTCTGACCGACCAGGAGATCGCAACCTTCCAGGCGCTGGACGAGGAGCGCCTGGAAGCCGCCGAGCGTGGCGAGCTGTACGATTATCGGGCGCAGGCCACCGCGCGCCTGCAACTCACCTGATGGCGCCACCGGCGCTACAGGACGGCAAAAAGTGCCTACCGAGGTCTTGACGTCCTCCGGCTCTCTACCTACAATGCGCGCCTCTTGACCGAGAGGCTCTGCGTCCCCTTCGTCTAGTGGCCTAGGACACTGCCCTTTCACGGCGGTAACAGGGGTTCGAACCCCCTAGGGGACGCCACTCTCTCTTTCAAGCGCCGCGGGAATAGCTCAGTTGGTAGAGCGCAACCTTGCCAAGGTTGAGGTCGCCGGTTCGAACCCGGTTTCCCGCTCCATCCCCTGCCCGCTACTGCACGTCCCCACCCAACGCCGTTATCCACCTGCGCTGTTCTGCGTTGCCGGCCTGTACGCGGCTGCCCGCCAGTTCACGTCGCATGGGGTAGCCCCTGCGCAGCTCATCGAAGGCCCTGCGGGCTCGATCCGCATCGACCTCAAGGACCGCCTCGCGCAGGGCGCGGTCATCTGCCCGGATGTCGTAGCGCGCCCCACACAGCCAGCGCAGCACAGCAACGCCGCGCAACCCCGCAGGGAGCACCAGGGGATCGGCCACGGCCGCCGTAGCGATGGCATGTTGCACAAGGCCGAAAGCGCTCTGCACCGCCTGTGCCAGCTGCCGCGTGGCGGCCAGTTTGGCATCATGGCTATAGCCGGCGATGTGCGCCGTGCCAAGACTCACCCGCCGCAACAACGCGGCCGAGACCTCGGGCTCGAACTCCCAGACGTCCAGCACGCACTGTGGCGGGTTCGGCGCCTGCAGCCGCGCCAGCAATGCAGCCTGATCCACAACCGCTCCGCGACTCGCGTTTATCAGCAGGTTCTGCGGCCCCAGCCTGGCGAGCTGCGGAGCGCCCAGCAGGTGAAAACTGGGCCAGGGAGCGTCGTGAGTCAGCGACGTGTGCACCGACACCACCTCGCAGGCCAGCGCCGCGTCCAGGGAGGCGGGCTCCGGCACCTGGCCTGGCGCCAGCCACGGGTCATACTGCAGGCTGGCAATGCCCAGCGCCGCAAGACGCTCCCGCAGCAAGCGTCCGACGTGGCCGTAGCCAATAATGCCGACGCGTCCGCCATCAAGCAGCCGCTCCAGCATGTCCGGCTGTGCGGCGATAGCGGCCAGCACGTACTCGACCACCGCATTGGCATTGGCACCGGGCGCTGCGGCAAACCCGACACCCGCTGCTTTGAGCCCGTTGATGTCCACATGGTCCAGCCCTGCCGTCGCGCTCCCCACAAAACGCACCCGGCTGCCCTGAAGCAGGGCGTTATCCACACGCGTCACCGAGCGCACCAGCAGCACATCCACATCCCGCAGGTCGTGAGCCGCAATGTCCCGCCCTGCCATCACACGCACCTCGCCGAGGGCGTGGAAGTATGCGTCCAGGCCGGGAATGTTCTGGTCGGCGAGAATGCGCATCAATCGGGCTGGGCTGCCGTCGCCCTGATCAGGGCCGGCGTGAGTGGTCCACTTCTGCCGAACTCCGCCTGCAGGGCCCGATAAAACACCGCCGCGCGACGCGGCAGGGGGGCGCCAGACAGACGCAGCGCTTCGCGACGCACAGCAGCACGGAACGCACTGTGGTCAGCGGCGACGCCGCCCTCCGCCGCGAGGTTGTCGGTGCTGACACGAAACGGATAACCGCAGGCCACGGAAAAACACCACTCCAGAGCCTGTGGGCGAACCTCCACCGCCTCGAAGGCCGCCTGCGCCTCGGGATCGCGCCCCTCGGGGGCGTACCAATAGCCGAAGTCAACCTGCTGCCGACGTGCGCTGCCGGCGATACACCAGTGCGCGCTCTCGTGCAGCGCACTGGCAAAGAAGTCTTCGCGAAACCACAGTCGATGCGGCTCACCCGGGTGCACGGCAGGCGCGTACAGTGGTTCTTCCGCGCCGCCACAGAGCAGGGTATTTTCGCTGTGAAAGAAGCACTCGGCGAAAACCCGCTCTACGCGGCCGGCGCAGAATACCGGCTGATGATATGGCATCGGCTCTCCAGCGGGGGTCATTCAGCCGCCTTTGCGCAACAGGAAGAGAAACTCGCCGCCCTCCTCCGTTTCGGTGAGCAGATCGTGGCCAAGAAAGGCGCAGAATTGGGGGATATCGCGTTGCGTGGTCGGGTCCGTGGCCACTACGCACACGGTCTCACCCACCTGCATATCGCGAATGCGATTGTGCAGCAGCATGACCGGTTCCGGGCAATACAAACCGGTCACATCCAGCGTGTGGTCACTGGCTGGCCGCGTCACGACAGGACGCCACCTGACAGCAACACGCTCGCACTGTCGCGCGGCAGCAGATCCCAGGCTTCACTATCACCGTCATACAACAGCGCCAGCGCGCCAGAGTCGAGCTGGGCGCGAAGCTGCTGCACCTTGGCGGCGAGGCTAAGCTCCCGGTCGCCGTAGTCGGTGCCATCGCGGCTGGCAAACTCCTCCAGCAGGGCCGCCAGCACCTCAGCAGAGAGGCGGGCTGGCGGTATTTCCAGCAGGTCTGCCAAGGCTTACGCCGGCTTCACGAACCGCAGCGTCATGCGGTCACTTTCGCCAATGGCCTCGAACTTCGCGCGGTCCTCATCACCGCCGCGCAGGGCAGGCGGCAGCGACCAGACACCGTTGGCGTGATCTGCGGTATCGCGGGGGTTGGCATTGATCTCGCTGCGGGCATCCAGCTTGAAGCCGGCTTTCTCCGCTGCAGCAATGACATAGGCTTCGGTCACGTAGCCGCTGCGCGCCATTTCGGCAGGATCATCGCCGGAGGGTGCGCGATGTTGCACGATGCCCAGCACGCCACCGGGCTTGAGCGCAGTAAACGCAGCCGCCAGCGTCGCATCGAGGCTGCCCATGCGCATCCAGCTATGGATATTGCGAAACGCCACGATGAGGTCGGCGGAGCCCGCCGGTGCAACCGTGACTTCGTCCGGCGGTGCCAGTTGGGTGACTTTCACCGGGCCGTACAGATCGTTGTTGCTGGCAAGCTTCTGCAGGAACCCGCCGAGTGCATTGCGAAAGTAGGCGTTGGAGGACAGGTTCATGCCGAAGTGCGCCGCGTAGAGCTGCCCGTTCGGCGCCACCAGTGGGGCCAGCACCTCGGTATACCAGCCACCGCCGGGCGACAGCTCGACGACCGTCATGCCTTCTTCAATGCCGAAAAACTCCAGTGTCTGCCGGGGATGGCGTGAGCTGTCACGCGCCTTGTTTTCGGCGCTGCGCTGATCGCCATTCAGTGCGGTCTCCCAGTCGAGGGCCGCCTGTGCCGGAGCCAGGGCCACGGCCAATAACAATGCCAGTACATATTTCATGGTTGCTTCCTTCTGCCACATGGGGTTGCGGGTTAATATACGGGCTGTCGCAATGAATGTGGAGCCTGATCGTGCAATCTTCTTTTATCGTAACCTTCATTGGCGACGACCGTCCCGGCCTCGTCGAACAATTGTCCAGCGCGATCGAGCGCTGTGGTGGCAACTGGCAGGAGAGCCGCCTTTCCCAACTGGGCGGAAAATTTGCCGGGCTGGTACTGGTTTCACTGCCGGAAGACGCCGGTGACACCCTGGAGCAGACGCTGAAGGGTCTTGCGAGCAGCGGCATCAGTGTGCGTGTCACGCCGGCCACCGCCGGTACCGCACCCGCCGCAGGACAGCGTATTTCACTCGCGGTACTCGGGCCGGACCGGCCCGGTATCGTCCGCGAGATTTCCCGGGCACTCGCCGCGGAGCAGGTGAACGTCATCGATATGGAGAGTGAGGTCAGCAGCGCGCCGATGAGCGGTGAACTGCTGTTCCGTGCCGATATTCTTGCTGAAATCCCGCAGGGTGCGTCACGTGAAGCCCTGACCGATGCCCTCGACGGCATTGCGGAGCAGATGACGCTGGAGATCGACCTCGGTGACAGCTCAGTCGCGCGTTGAGAGGCGCCGAACACCTATCCACAGGGCGGCCGTCGCGGCCGCGGCAAGCACCAGTGCGACAACGACCATCAGGGTCATCAGGAACATGTCCCAGATACGCTCGAGAGGAATGTCAAAGCTGTCGACTGCGCCCCACACCAGCGCCGCCATGGCCAGCAGCCCCAGAATGAGGGTGCGCAGGTAACGCCGTCGGGAGCGCGCCACGGGAAGCGCTAGCGCGCCGGCGCCGACGCCGGCAGTACCGGCGTCGCGCAGGTGACGTCCATGTTCTGCCCGCGGTGGCGCAGCACGTGGTCCATCAGCACGATCGCCAGCATGGCCTCGGCAATGGGGGTGGCCCGAATGCCGACACAGGGGTCGTGGCGGCCGTGGGTGGCCATTTCCATAGCCGCCCCCGAGGTATCGATCGTGGCACCCGGCTGGCGGATGCTGGAGGTCGGCTTCAACGCCAGGCTGACCGTGATGTCCTGCCCGCTGGATATCCCCCCCAGAACGCCGCCGGCATTGTTGCCGACAAAACCCTCCGGCGTAAGCAGGTCGCGATGTTCACTGCCCTGCTGCTCGACGACGGCGAAGCCAGCACCGATTTCCACGCCCTTCACCGCGTTGATACCCATCATGGCGTGGGCAATATCCGCGTCCAGGCGATCAAACACTGGTTCGCCCAGGCCCGGCATGACACCGCTCGCAACGACGTTGATCCGCGCGCCAATGGAATCACCGCGTTTATTGAGCGCCGCCATATACGCTTCCATCTCAGCCACCTTCGCTGGATCCGGGCAGAAAAACGGATTGCTGTCGATACTGTCCCACTGCACGGTGTCGGCGCGGATCGGACCCAGCTGTGCCAGATAGCCGCGAATGAGAATGCCGTAGCGCTCCTGCAGAAACTTGCGGGCAATCGCCCCCGCCGCCACGCGCATCGCGGTTTCCCGGGCTGACGAGCGGCCGCCGCCCCGATAGTCGCGAAACCCGTACTTCTGCTGATAGGTATAATCCGCGTGCGCCGGGCGGAAGGTGTTGGCAATATTCGAGTAGTCTTTCGAGCGCTGATCCGTGTTCGCAATCAACAGGCCGATTGAGGTACCGGTGGTGCGGCCTTCGAACACGCCGGACAGGATCTGCACTTCGTCCGCCTCGCGCCGCTGTGTGGTGTATCGGGAGGTACCGGGCTTGCGTCGATCCAGGTCGCGCTGCAGGTCCGCCGTGCTCAGGCTGAGCCCGGGCGGGCAGCCGTCGACGATACAGCCCAGGGCAGGGCCGTGGCTTTCACCGAAGCTGGTCACCGTGAACAGCTTGCCGAGAGTATTGCCAGACATGGTTAAGGGGTCTCCGCCAGAAACGTGCAAGTATACGCTATAAGCCCGCAGCTGGCCGACTTTCACGCAGCTCCGCAGCGGTCAGGACGCAGACACCGTGACCGCCGTGGGCAAACTCCACCCAGGTAAAAGGCAGCTGCGGAAACGCCTCCTCCAGCGCCTCCCAGCTGTTGCCCACTTCCAGCACCAGCAGTCCGTGGGGCTGCAGATGCCCCGCCGCCTCGGCAAGGATCCGTCGCGTCAGATCCAGGCCGTCCGCACCGGAGCCGAGTGCCAGTGCCGGCTCATGGGCGTACTCCGCCGGCATGGCTGCCAGGTCTGTCGCATCGACATAGGGCGGGTTGGTGACGATAATGTCGTAGCGCTTGCCCTGCACTGCCGTAAACAGATCGGACTGTAGAATACGCACGCGGCCCTCCACGCCCAGCTCCCGCGCATTTACTGCCGCCAGCGCAAGGGCATCCGCGTCCAGGTCAATCAGGTCAACCTCGGCATCCGGCAGATACCACGCCGTCGCGAGGCCGATACAACCACCGCCGCAGCAGAGGTCCAGCACCCGCGCAGGCCCGGGTCCCTGATACCAGGGCTGGTAGCCGGCACGCAGCAGCTCTGCAATTGGGGATCGCGGAATAATCGCGCGCGTATCACACCGCCAGCGAAGCCCGGCAAACCACGCCTCGCCGGTCAGGTAGGGCAAGGGAACGCGGTCCTGAATCCGTCGCTGCAGCAGCTCGGCAGCCCTGGCCGACTGGGCTGCGGTCAGCGGCAAGCCCAGCACGCGGTCGTCACTGTCAGCGGGCAGCCCAGCACACCACAGCACCAGTTGCACCGCCTCGTCCCAGGGGTTATCCGTGCCGTGGCCAAAATACGCGGGGGACGCCTCCAGCGCGGCATTGACCCGCTCCAGCGCTTCGCCGATGGTGGTCGCGGCGGCGACCGAGGTTATGTGTTTGCTTCGCATGCGGCGAGTGTAATGGATCCGCTGCGGCGGCAGTAGCCTCGATCTGCCGGTCGCGCGGAGCCCGGCCAGGTCGCTACAGGTTTGCCTTCATCCGGGGCGGTTGCTACTATCCTCGGCCCGCCACCGGGGTGGTCACCAGGGGAACAATTCATGGAACAAGAGTGGGCGAAAATCATTGCGGCGATCGGCGAGGACCTGTCCCGGCCGGGCCTCGCTGACACGCCGAAGCGCGCCGCGAAGGCTTTCGAATTCCTCACGCGTGGCTACCATCAGTCGGTGGAGGATGTAGTCAACAATGCGCTGTTCCCCTCCGACTCCAGTGAAATGGTGCTGGTGCAGAATGTTGAGCTGTATTCGCTGTGCGAGCATCACGTACTGCCCTTTATCGGCAAATGCCACGTGGCCTACATTCCCACCGGCAAGGTGCTGGGCCTGTCAAAGGTCGCCCGCATCGTCGATGTTTTCGCGCGGCGCCTGCAAATACAGGAATCCCTGACCACGCAGATCGCGCAAACCATTATGGACGTCACCGACGCTGAGGGCGTCGGCGTTATCATCGAGGCACAGCACATGTGCATGATGATGCGCGGCGTGGAGAAGCAGAACTCGGTGATGAAGACCTCGGCAATGCTTGGCTCGTTCCGCACCGAGCAGAAGACGCGCGACGAGTTCCTGTCGCTGCTGCAATTGGGCCGCTAAAGCCGGCCTTCGTCGACCTCGGGGTTGACCTCGAGTATATCAAGATGCAGATACTGGCGATCGGAGGAACGGGCGCCGCTGTACAGCAACACGCGGTAAGCCGCCCCTGTAGTCTGCACGGCATAAACGCGGTAACTCTGGTCGTCGGCACGGCCGTACAGCAGTCGCTGTCCAAACACCCTGTTGGCCCATTGTGAGCCCGAACCACAGGCCCGGCCATCGCAGCCGAACAAGCGCGTTGCCTGCTCCTGCGCAGACAGGCTCTGCTCCAGCCGCTGCAGTACCTCGCGCGAGGTAAAACCGTCGACAATCTGCCAGGTCAGGCGCTGCAGTTCACCATCCATACGCACGCTATCGCGAAATACCCAGGCGCCCATGGATTTCTGAATGGGTCCAAGACCTATTTCGTGATCCCGCACCACCTCCTGTTTGCGCGCAATCGACAGCGCGTGGGGAAACGCCTCGAGTTCGTCCACCAGCACCTGCGGACTGTAGCCAGAGGCGCTTGCAGCACCCGCGCCGGCTACCACAGCCCAGGCCAGCAGCAAACACGCTGCCCGGCAATGTTGTACGGAAACCTTCAACCCTCTCTCCTTGCGCTGTGTGTCGGGTGAAAATCACCCACGGCAAACTCCACATCATGCGCCTGCTCGCGGGACATCATAGCACTGAAGATCTCCGTGACCGGACGCTGCTCGTACAGAATTCCGTACAAACCATTGACTAGTGGCATGTGCACACCCCGCCGATCCGCCTCCGCTTTCAGCAGCGCCAGCGTGTTGATGCCTTCGGCGACCTGATCCATCGCGTCGAGCACCGCGTCCAGCGGCTCGCCCTTGCCCACTGCAAAACCGATGCGGTAGTTCCGCGACAGCGGCGACGAACAGGTCACAAAGAGATCTCCCACGCCCGCAAGGCCGAGAAAAGTGAGCGGGTTCGCCCCGAGGCGCACCGCAAAACGTGACATTTCCGCCAGGGCACGCGTCAGCAGCATGCCGACGGTATTTTCGCCGAAGGACAAGGCGGCACAGAGACCAGCGAGTATGGCGTAGACATTCTTCAACGCACCGCCCAGTTCCACGCCGAACAGATCCCGTGATGCGTAGACCAGGAAGCGTTCACTGTGCAGCAGGTCGTGCAGTGACCGGTTCAGTGCATCGCTGTCACTGGCGACCACCGAGCCGGTAACCTGCCCCGCCGCGATCTCACTCGCCAGATTGGGCCCACTGAGCACAGCACGCGGGTTGGCTGGCAGCTCTTCCCGCAGGATCTCGCTCATCAGGCGAAAGCCACCGGGCTCTATCCCCTTGGTCAGGCTCACCAGGCAGGTCTGCGGGGCCACCAGGGGTGCCACGTCGCGCACGATCTGGCGGAAGGATGCGCTGGGCACCGCGACAAAGACGATATCGGTGTCGCTGACAGCGTCGGCCAGTGACGTGGTGGCGCGCAAACCGTCGTCCAGCCGATAGCCGGGCAGATACTCCCTGTTTTCACGCAGGGTGTTGATGAGGTCGACACGCTCGGCATTGCGCCCCCAGAGGGCCACGCGATGGCCATTCACCGCGATCAGATTGGCGATAACGGTGCCGAAACTGCCCCCGCCGAGAACGGCGACCCGGTGCGAACGAGGCATGGCGTGCTCCCTGTTGCTGTGACCTGAACCTGATGGCGCCGTAAAGCGTTCTGCCATCGCGGACGCGTTGCAGCTTGGCACCGTGCTGCGGGCGTGGCAAGCACCAGGCCCGCAGGGCAGAGCTCAGCGCTTGCTCATTTGCAGCAGCAGGCTGTTGAGACGGCTGACAAAAGTAGCCGGATCTTCCAACTGCCCTCCCTCAGCCAGCGTGGCCTGGTCAAGCACCACATGCGCAAGGTCACTGAAGCGCGCCTCATCCTGTTCCGCGTCCAGCATCTGCAGCAGCGGGTGCACGGGATTGATTTCAAGTATGGGTTTGCTGTCCGGCACCGGCTGACCCGCTGCTTCGAGAATACGCTTCATCTGCGCACCCATGTCGAATTCACCCACCACCAGACAGGCTGGTGATTCAGTGAGCCGGGATGAGGCCCGCACTTCGGCCACCGCATCACCCAGTGCGCCACTGAGGCGTTCCACCAGTGCTTCGCTGTTCTGCTTGAGTTTCTCCTTTTCGGCCTTCGCTTCCTCGGAGTCCTCTTCGAGGTCCAGTGCACCCCGCGCCACGTCCTGGAATTTCTTGCCGTCGAACTCCTGCAGCTGGTTCATCAACCAGTCGTCGACACGGTCACTGAGCAGCAAGACCTCGATACCTTTCTTGCGGAACACTTCAAGGTGCGGGCTCTTGCGTGCCGTGTTGAAGTTCTCGGCCACCACGTAGTAGATCTTGTCCTGCCCCTCCTGCATGCGCCCAACATAGTCTGCCAGCGACTGGTCCTGAGCCGGCTGGTCAGTGTGGGTGGTACTGAAGCGCAGCAGGCCGGCAATTTTCTCCCGGTTGCCAAAGTCTTCGGCTGGCCCCTCTTTCAGCACCTGGCCAAATTCTTTCCAGAAAGTCGCATAGTCATCGCCTTCCTTTTTCGCCAGTTTGCCCAGCATGTCGAGGACACGCTTGGTCAGCGCGCTGCGCATGGCGTCAACAGCGCTGTCCTGCTGCAGAATTTCCCGCGACACGTTCAGGGGCAGATCATTGGAATCGACCACCCCTTTGACAAAGCGCAGGTACAGGGGCAGGAACTGTTCGGCGTCGTCCATGATAAACGTGCGCTGCACGTACAGCTTGAGACCGCGATTCATGTCCCTGTTCCACAGGTCGAAGGGAGCGCGGCGAGGGATGTAGAGCAGGCTGGTATATTCCTGCTTGCCCTCAACCTTGTTGTGACTCCAGCTGAGTGGCTCCTCAAAATCGTGGGACACATGGCGATAGAAGGCCGTGTACTCCTCGTCGCTGATGTCGGCACGCGCACGTGTCCACAGCGCCGTCGCCTCATTGACCGGCTTGTACTGTGGCGCCTCAGCTTCTTCCGCAGCGTCGTCATCATCGCTGCTGGCAGTTGCCGCTTCCAGCATCATCACCGGTACGGAAATGTGGTCGGAGTACTTCTTGATCACGCTGCGCACCCGCCAGTCATCGGCGAATTCACTGCAGGCGGGCTTCAGGAAAAGCGTGATCGTGGTGCCACGGGTGTCTTTTTCGCGGGGCTCAATGGTGAATTCCGCCTCACCGTGGGACTCCCAGAGCACACCGCTTTGCGCATCGGCACCTGCCTTGCGCGTGTGCACCTCCACACGATCGGCCACGATAAACGCCGAGTAGAAGCCCACACCGAACTGGCCAATCAGTTGCGAATCCTTTTTCTGGTCGCCACTCAGGCTCTCCAGAAAGGCCGCCGTGCCCGATTTGGCGATGGTGCCGAGGTTCTCGACCACCTCATCCCGGTTCATGCCAATGCCGTTGTCGCTGATCGTGATGGTGTTGGCGTCCTTGTCGACGTCGACACGGATCGCGTAATCGCCCTGCCCTTCCAGCAGGCTGTCGTCGGCAAGCGCCGCAAACCGGAGCTTGTCGATTGCGTCCGAGGCATTGGAAATCAGCTCACGCAGGAAAATCTCCTTGTTGCTGTACAGAGAATGAATCATCAGGTGCAGCAGCTGGCGGGCCTCGGTTTGAAAACCAAGCGTTTCTTTTTTCACATCCGCAGTCATGGGTCCCTCGCGAGTAGTGACAGGTGAATAAGTGTATTGCCGTGGGCAACTACAGAGGTGGGGGCTAACTGCTGGTATTTCAAGTCAGGCTAATGCATATTAGCCTCATAACAATCCGGAGACAGCGCATGAACATGCTCACCCACCGTTGGCCGCTTGCACTCGGGCTTTCCATTGTCCTTCTTACCGGCTGCAGCGATGGCAGCGATGGTGTGCCCGCGCCGCCGGAGCCGCCGCCACCCGTAGAACCCGACTACCTGCCCATTGCACAGCCTGAAGTCGCCGACCCGCCGGACGAGGGGGATCTGTTCCTGCTCTCCACGACATTTGACCTCGCCGATGTCGGCTACCGCCAGCGTGAGTATTTCCTCTCTGGCGAGGCAAGCGCCTTCAGCAACCTGAACGAACTCGGCAGTGATGGCGCCTGGGAGGCGGAACCCGCGGGCACCGCCAATTACCGCACACGCGTTGTGGTCTACCGCCCTATCGACGACGGTGACTTCAGTGGGACGGTGCTCGTGGAGTGGCTGAACGTGACCGCCGGCTTCGACACCGGCCCATCCTATGGCTCAGGCCATGTGGAAATGCTGCGCCAGGGTCATGTGTGGGTAGGTGTCTCGGCACAGCGCGTGGGCATCGAAGGCTCCGGAACACCGGTGGCACCGTTGCACCTGAAAGCGGTGAACCCGGCCCGCTACGGCAGCCTGGAGCACCCGGGCGACAGCTACTCCTACGACATGTTCTCGCAAGCGGCACAGGCACTGCGTGAGCCCGCCGACGTCGACCTCCTGGAAGGCCTGCAGGTGGAGCAGATGATTGCCCTCGGCGAGTCACAGTCGGCCGGGCGCCTGGCGACCTATATCAACGCCATTCATCCGCTGTACAACACCTTCGATGGTTATATGGTGCACAGCAGGGGCGATGGCAGCTCACCCCTGTCACAGGAGCCTGAAACCGAGATACCGACACCTGAAAGTGTCCTCTTTCGCGAGGATCTGAACGTGCCCGTGTTCAACTTCCAGACGGAAACCGATGTTCTGCTCCTGGGCTCCATCAACGACCGCCAGCCGGACACCGACCGCTTCCGTCTCTGGGAGGTTGCGGGAACGGCGCACGGTGATTATTACTCTTTCATCATCGGCCGTCAGGACACCGGGGTCGACCCGCGCTTTCTGCTGGTAGAGGAAGCCAACGGCATACCCGGCTTTCTGAACTGCGCGCGGCCCGTGAACGCGGGGCCCATGGCCTGGGTCTTCGGAGCAGCCCTGCGCGCGCTGGACACCTGGGTGCGCGACGGCACCGCACCCCCGACGGCAGAACTGCTGAGCGTGGACGATAGCGGCACAGCGTTCCTGAAGGACACCCAGGGCAATGTGCTGGGTGGTGTACGCACGCCCTGGGTGGATGCGCCCGTAGCCGTTCTCTCCGGAGAGGGCCAGGAAGGTGACCGTCTGTGCTTCCTGTTTGGCACCACGGTACTGTTCGACGCCGCGCAAATGGCGTCCCTGTACGTAGACCAGGCTGGTTACGAAGCCGCCGTCGCGGACGCATTGGACCGCGCGCTGGAGGGAGGCTTCCTGCTGCCAGAGGATGCGGAGCGCATCCGCGCCGTCGCTCCCCTGCAGTGGCAATCACAGGTGCCCGGCGAATAGGCCGGCAGGTATTCAGCCACAAAAAAAGCCCGCATCAAGCGGGCTTTTTTTGTGACGGGAACAGGCAGCACGTGCACTGCCTGCCGCGACCCTGACTGCTTACTTCCAGCCAGTGACTTCCGCCAGCGCCTTGCCGATGTCAGCAAGGCTGCGCACGGTTTTCACACCGGCATCTTCCAACGCAGCAAACTTTTCGTCCGCCGTGCCTTTGCCGCCGGAGATGATGGCACCGGCGTGGCCCATCCGCTTGCCCTTCGGCGCAGTCACGCCGGCAATATAGGAGACCACAGGCTTGGTGACGTTGGCCTTGATAAAGGCCGCAGCCTCTTCTTCGGCGGTGCCACCAATTTCACCGATCATGACAATGGCTTCGGTCGCCGGATCTTTTTCAAACATCGCCAGGATGTCGATAAAGTTGGACCCCGGAATCGGGTCGCCGCCGATGCCGACGCAGGTCGATTGGCCAAAGCCCGCGTCCGTGGTCTGCTTGACCGCTTCATAGGTCAGGGTGCCGGAGCGCGAAACGATCCCGACTTTACCGGGCAGGTGAATGTGACCCGGCATAATGCCGATCTTGCACTCGCCGGGCGTGATCACGCCAGGGCAGTTGGGGCCAATCAGGCGCACACCGAGCTCATCACACTTGACCTTGCAGTCCAGCATGTCGAGGGTCGGGATACCCTCGGTGATGCATACGATGAGCTTGACGCCACCGTTGGCCGCTTCGAGGATGGAGTCCTTGCAGAACGGCGCAGGCACGTAGATCACTGACGCATCGGCGCCGGTGGCTGCTACGGCTTCCGCCACAGTGTTGAACACGGGCAGGCCAAGATGGGTCTGGCCGCCCTTGCCGGGCGTCACACCACCCACCATCTGGGTGCCATAGGCAATCGCCTGCTCGGAGTGGAAGGTGCCCTGGGAGCCGGTGAAGCCCTGGCAGATCACCTTGGTGTTCTTGTCAATCAGAATACTCATTTCAGGCGGCTCCTTCAGCTGCTTTGACTGCCTGTTGGGCAGCATCGGTGAGGCTGGTTGCGGCAATGATGTTCAGGCCACTGTCGGCCAGGACCTGACGGCCCAGCTCCGCGTTGTTGCCTTCAAGACGCACAACAACCGGCACCTGTACACCGATTTCCTGCACAGCGCCGATCACGCCTTCTGCAATGAGGTCACAGCGCACGATACCGCCGAAGATGTTGATCAGGACCGCCTTGACCTTATCGTCGGAGAGGATGATCTTGAACGCTTCCGATACGCGCTCCTTGGTTGCACCACCGCCGACGTCCAGGAAGTTCGCCGGGGCACCACCGTGCAGCTTGACGATATCCATGGTGCCCATGGCCAGACCAGCGCCATTCACCATGCAGCCGATATTGCCGTCCAGGGCCACGTAGTTCAGCTCCCACTTGGCGGCGTGCGCCTCACGGGCATCTTCCTGGGAGGGATCGTGCATCTCACGCAAGGCCGGTTGGCGATACAGCGCGTTGCCGTCCACACCCAGCTTGGCATCCAGGCAGTGCAGGTTGCCCTGGTCGGTAATCACCAGCGGGTTGACCTCAATCAGCGCCAGGTCCTTTTCCTTGAACAGCTGCGCCAGCCCCATGAAGATTTTCACAAACTGCTTGATCTGGTCGCCTTCCAGACCCAGCTGGAACGCCAGCTCACGGCCCTGGTACGGCTGTGCACCGACCAGCGGGTCGATAACCGCGCGCAGGATTTTCTCCGGGGTTTCCTCGGCGACCTTCTCGATTTCCACACCGCCCTCGGTAGAGGCCATGAAAACGATGCGGCGGGTTGCGCGGTCAACCACCGCGCCGAGGTAAAGCTCCTCGGCGATATCGGTGCAGGTCTCGACCAGAATCTTGCTGACCGGCTGGCCATTTTCGTCAGTCTGGTAGGTCACCAGGTTCTGGCCCAGCCACTTGGCAGCGAAATCGCGTACTTCGTCGGTGGTTTTCACCAGCTTGACGCCACCCGCTTTACCGCGGCCGCCCGCGTGCACCTGAGCCTTGACGACCCACATGTCACCACCGATGGTCTCCGCTGCCTTGACCGCCTCTTCCGGCGAGTCGACAGCATAGCCCTTGGATACGGGCAAGCCGTACTCAGCAAACAGCTGTTTGCCCTGATACTCGTGAAGGTTCATGCTTTGTCCTGTGTGTTACGTAGTGTCCTGGAATGCGCCCTAACGGCCCATACCCCCCAGTGCCTCGTCTGCGCCAGAATAGGTTTTATGCGCGCGCGACCGGGCAAAGTTCATTTCCGAGGCTTGCGATTGGCAATGTGAATGGCATGGCCATGCACGGCCAGAGCGGCCTCGTGTACTGCTTCCGACAGGGTCGGATGTCCAAAAACGGTCAGTGCCAGATCTTCCGAACTGGAACCGAACTCCATTGCGATCACCACCTGCTGCACAAGATCGGCAGCAGACGGGCCCACAATATGACAGCCGAGCACGCGATCGGTCTCTGCGTCGGCAATAATCTTGACCATGCCATCGGTATCATTCGCCGCCAAAGCGCGGCCGCTGGCCGCGAACGGGAATACGCCCACCTTGTAGTCTACGCCGTCGGACTTCAACTCCTGCTCTGTGCGACCGACCGCAGCAACTTCGGGGTGGGTATAGATTACCGAGGGGATGCAATCGTAATTCAGCTGCACCTTCTTGCCGGCAATGCGCTCTGCCACCATCACGCCCTCTTCCGAACCCTTGTGCGCGAGCATCGGGCCACGCACCACATCACCCACAGCAAAAACGTGCGGCGCCTCGGTGGCACAGTGGTCGTTGACGTAGATGAAGCCGCGCTCGTCGAGGTTCACGCCGCAATCGGTGGCCAGCAGGTCCTCGGTGCGCGGGCGTCGCCCCACCGAAACAATCAGCTTGTCGAAGACTTCACGGTGTTCGCCGTCGGCATTGGTGAAGGTCACTTCCACCTTGCCATCCTTCACGACAGCGCCGGTTACCCGGGTGCTGAGGCGGATATCCAGGCCCTGCTTGCGGAAAATCTTGCCAGCCTCCTTGGCGATCTGCGTATCCATCATCGGCAGCAGTTCATCCAGCGCCTCCAGCATCACCACCTCGGCGCCCAGACGCGCCCAGACACTGCCAAGTTCCAGGCCGATGACGCCGGCGCCGATGACGCCGAGTCGCTGCGGCACCTCGCTGAACTCCAGGGCACCGGTGGAGTCGACGATGTATTCATTGTCCACGGGCGCCGGCGGGATGGCGATGGGGCTGGAACCTGCGGCGATAATAATGTTGCCGGCTTCGATGACGCTGACCTTGCCATCCTTGTCAGTGACCTCTACCTTGCAGCCGGCCAGCACCTTGCCCCGACCCTGGATGCTGGTCACGCCATTGTGCTTGAACAGCCCGGTGATGCCGCCGGTGAGCTGGTCGACGATCTTGTTCTTGCGGGCCATCATCGCCGCGATATCCATACGAGGCGTGTCAATGGAGATGCCGTGCAGGCTGAAATGGTCCCGCGCCTCGACGAATTTCTGGCTGCTGTCGAGCAGTGCCTTGGAAGGGATACACCCTACGTTGAGACAGGTACCACCAAGGCGCGTTTTACCCTCGGCGTCCACCCACTGCTCCACACAGGCCGTCGACAGGCCCAGCTGGGCCGCCTTGATTGCGGCTACGTAGCCACCGGGGCCCGCACCAATCACCACTACATCGTATTTGTCAGCCATTGTCTTCCCTATTCCCGTCGAGTGCTTACAACTGCAGCAGAATGCGCGCCGGATCTTCAATCAGGTCTTTTACTGCCACCAGGAACTGCACCGCCGTCTTGCCATCAATAAGGCGGTGATCGTAGGACAGCGCAAGGTACATCATGGGGAGGATGACCACTTCGCCATCGACCGCCATCGGTCGCTCCTGGATCTTGTGCATGCCCAGGATGCCGGTCTGTGGCGGGTTCAGGATGGGAGTCGACATGAGTGACCCAAAGACGCCGCCGTTGGTCACCGTGAAGGTGCCACCGGTCATGTCGTCGATGGTCAGCTTGCTGTCACGCGCGCGCAGGCTGAGATCGCGTATGGCTGCTTCCACATCCGCGAGGCTCATGAAATCGGCGTCGCGCAGCACCGGCACCACCAGCCCACCCGGTGCGGACACGGCAACGCCGATATCCTGGTAGCCGTGGTAGACCACATCAGTGCCGTCGATGGAGGCATTCACTTCGGGGAAGCGCTTCAGCGCCTCGCAGCAGGCTTTGACAAAAAAGCCCATGAAGCCGAGACGGGTGCCGTTGTGCACCTTCTCGAACTGTTCCTTGTACTTCTCGCGCAGCGCCATCACCGGCGCCATGTTGACCTCGTTAAAGGTCGTCAACATAGCCGTGCCATGCGTCGCCTCAAGCAGACGCTCGGCGATCCGGGCGCGCATACGTGTCATGGGGACGCGCTTTTCGATGCGCTCGCCGGTGGGGCCGGCAGGCACCTGCGGCATCGTGTCTTCGCTGACGCTGGGCTTGGCCGGGGCCGCCGGAGCGGCTGCAGGGGCTGCCGCGGGCTTGTTCTTGAGATGCGCGAGCACATCTTCCTTGGTGATGCGCCCCCCCTTGCCGGTCCCGCTGATACTCGCTGCGTCCAGCTTGTGCTCCTCGACCAGCTGGCGCGCCGCAGGGCCCATCAGGCCTTCCGCATCCTCAGCGTCTTTCGCGCCTGCCGTGTCAGCGCCCTGGGCAGGCGCCGGCTCGGACGCCGGTTGAACACTGGCTGCAGCACCGGGCTCAAGCAGCGCGAGCAGCTGCTCGCTCTGGATGGTTTCGCCCTCAGCAGCGTGGATTTTGCTGATCACCCCGTCCTCGGGCGCCACCACTTCCATCACCACCTTGTCGGTCTCGATTTCAACGATGAGCTCATCGCGAGAGACTGACTCCCCCTCCTGCTTGTGCCAGGTCGCGATTTCCCCGTCGGCAACGGACTCGGGAAAAGATGGGGCCTTGATTTCGATAGCCATTTCGGTTCCTTTGGAAAGTGCTAGTTCTGGCCGAGCCAAGTCGGTTCCAGGGCATCGTTAATAAACGTCTCCAGCTGCGCCAGGTGCAGGGCCATATAGCCCGCGGCGGGCGCGGCAGAAGGTTCCCGACCAGCGTATCGCAGATACACGTCGGGGTTGTGGGCATACATGACGCGCCGCATGTGATGCTGGCTGGAGTACCAGGCGCCCTGGTTCTGGGGCTCCTCCTGACACCAGGCGGCATCGGTGACGTTCGGGTAGTTCCCCAGGACCTGCAAGAGCTCCGCTTCGGGGAAGGGATACAGCTGTTCGAGGCGGATCAGCGCCACGTTGTTCAGGCCACGCTCACGACGGGCCGCCAGCAGGTCGTAGTAGACCTTGCCGCTGCAGAGGATAAGGCGGGTCACCGCCGCTTTATCGAGCTCGTCGGAATCATCCAGCACGTTGTGGAAATGCCCATTGGCGAGATCTTCCAGCGACGACACCGCTTCCTTGTGGCGCAGCAGGCTCTTCGGAGACATCACTACCAGCGGCTTGCGCAGAGGTCGGATCGCCTGCCGCCGCAGCATGTGGAACACCTGTGCGGGCGTGGTCGGCACGCACACCTGGATATTGTGCTCTGCACAGAGTTGCAGGAATCGCTCAAGGCGCGCCGAGGAGTGCTCGGGGCCCTGCCCCTCGTACCCGTGGGGCAGCAGCATGGTCAGGCCGCAGAGCCGCGACCATTTATGTTCACCGCTGGTGATGAACTGGTCGATGACGACCTGGGCTCCGTTGGCGAAGTCACCAAACTGCGCCTCCCAGATCACCAGACCCGTCGGCGAGGTCGTGGCGTAGCCGTATTCAAAGGCCAGCACCGCCTCCTCCGAGAGCAGGGAATCGTAAATGGCGAAGGGGGCCTGGTTCTCATCGATGTGCTGCAAGGGTATGTAGCGGGAGCCGTCTTTCTGGTTATGCAACACGGCGTGGCGGTGCGAGAACGTGCCGCGCCCCACGTCCTGCCCGGTCAGGCGCACCGGGTAGCCGGCATCCAGCAGACTCGCATAGGCCAGGGTCTCTGCGGCCCCCCAGTTCAGCGGCATGGCCCCGGCTGCCATCTTCCGACGATCCTCGAGAATCTTGCTGACCTGACGCTGCAGCGGGAAGCTCGGCGGCGGCGTGTTGGTCACCTGGGCGAGATGCTGCAGCGCCTGCATGTCGATACGGGTGTCGCAGTGCAGTGTCCACTCGTGCCCGAGGTACGGCGTCCAGTCGACGAACAGGCTGGCGTTGGGCTCGGAGACCAGACCGCTGACCAGTGGCTCACCGCGGTCGAGGGACTCGCGGTACTCATTGACCAGAAACTCGTCTTCCTCGGCCGTCAGAGCACCCTGCTCCACCAGCTTGGCCGCGTACAGGTTGCGCGTCGTGGGCTGCTTGCGAATGCGCTCGTACATGCGGGGCTGGGTCACCGAGGGCTCATCGGCTTCGTTGTGGCCGCGACGCCGGTAGCAGACGAGGTCAACGACCACGTCCCGCTTGAAGGTGTTACGGAAGTCGACCGCCAGCTGGGTGACAAAGTGCACCGCCTCGGGGTCATCCGCATTGACGTGAAAGATGGGGGCCTGCACCATTTTGGCTACATCAGTGCAGTATTCCGTTGAGCGGGCATCCTCTCGGTCGCTGGTGGTGAAACCCACCTGGTTGTTGAGCACGATATGCAGCGTACCGCCCGTCTTGTAGGCCCGTGTCTGGGACATCTGGAATGTCTCCATCACCACGCCCTGCCCGGCGAAGGCGGCATCGCCGTGAATGACCACCGGCACGACCGTATCCCCCGAAGGATCCTTGCGACGATCCTGCCGGGCGCGCACAGAGCCCTCGACCACCGGTGAAACAATTTCCAGGTGGGAGGGGTTGAACGCCAGCGCCAGGTGCACCTCACCCCCTGAGGTCATCAGGTTTGAGGAAAAGCCCTGGTGATACTTCACGTCACCGGACTTGTCGTACACCACCCGCCCCTCAAACTCTGCAAACAGGTCCGAGGGCTTCTTGCCGAAGATATTGATCAGTACGTTGAGTCGGCCGCGGTGCGCCATGCCGATAACAATTTCCTTGGCACCGTAAGACCCGATGCGCTGCACCATTTCCGACAGCATGGGAATAAGCGACTCACCACCTTCGAGGCCAAAGCGCTTGGTACCGGGATACTTGGAGCCCAGCGACTTCTCGAGGCCTTCGGCCTTGATCAGACGGCGCAGAATCTGCTTGCGTACATCGTCGGAGAAGACTGGGGCCGACCGCACCGACTCCATACGTTTCATGATCCAGTGGCGCTGCTCGGTGTCCACGATATGCATGAACTCGGCGCCAATGGTGTTGCAATAGGTGGCCTCGAGGGAGTCGACAATCTCGCCCAACGTCGCGTCTGCCTTGCCGATGTACATGCTCCCGGTCTGGAACACGGTATCGAGGTCTGCTGCAGAGAGCTGGTGGAAGGCCAGATCCAGATCGGGGACCGGTTCCCGCACATGCAGGGCGAGCGGGTCAAGGCTCGCCTTCTGGTGGCCGCGCTGCCGGTAGGCGGACACCAGCTGGACGACCTTGACCTGCTTGCGCTCGTATTCAGTTGCCTGGGAGTCGTGGGCGACCGTGGCCTCGGTGCGCACACGCATCTTGCTGATCTGCGCGAACCGGTCGCGGATGGTCGAATGCGGAATATCGTTCATCTGCACGGCAGACGAGGACACGCGGGGCAGCTTGTCGAAATAATCCCGCCACTGTTCCGGCACCCCGTTGGGATCCCGGAGGTAGGATTCGTACAAATCCTCGACATAGGTGGCGTTGCCGCCGGCAATATGTGAGCTCCTTCTCAGGAGCTCCATCGGACTCTCTTGCATTATGCCCTTCCGGGATTGGATGATGCCGGTGGTGTTCCGGCGGGTAACACCGTTTTCGTAATCAGGTTGCCCGAGTCAACAGCATAGTACGAATGTGGCCAATTGCCCGCGTCGGGTTCAAGCCCTTGGGGCACACATTGACACAGTTCTGGATACCATGACAACGGAAAACGCTGAACGGGTCGTCGAGTCGGGACAGCCGCTCATCGGTTGCCGTATCCCGGCTGTCAGCCAGGAACCGGTAGGCCTGCAACAGCCCGGCCGGGCCGATAAAGCGATCCGGGTTCCACCAGAAAGAGGGGCAGCTGGTTGAGCAGCACGCGCAGAGGATGCACTCGTAAAGGCCGTCCAGCTTGGCGCGGTCCTCCGGCGACTGCAGGCGCTCAATGGCCGGTGCCGGCGTGTTGTTCTGCAGGTAGGGCTGAATCTTCTCGTACTGGGCGTAGAACATGCTCATATCCACCACCAGGTCGCGGATCACTGGCAGACCGGGCAACGGGCGCACGACCAGCTTGTTGTTCTTCACAGTGGCAGACAGCGGCGTGATGCAGGCGAGGCCATTCTTGCCGTTGATGTTGAGACCGTCGGAGCCACAGACACCCTCGCGGCAGGAGCGCCGGTAGGTGACGGAGCTGTCCTGTGCCTTGATCTGCTCCAACACGTCCAGCACCATCAGGTCCTTGCCCTCGGTGTCGAACTGAAACTCCTGCATGTAGGGCTGCTGGTCGGTTTCCGGGTTGTAACGATAAATGCTTACTTGCAGCATGTTTGGTGACCTCTGGGTAGCTACACAGTCTTAATACGTACGGGCTTTCGGCTCGAAGGTGGGTACCGTGCGCGGCTTGAAATTGACCGCACGCTTGCCGACCCGCTTGCCTTCCGGGTAGTACATGGAATGGCACAGCCAGTTCTCGTCGTCGCGCTCCTGGAAATCATCACGGGCATGGGCACCGCGACTCTCCTTGCGCTCCTCGGCAGTGATGGCCGTCGCTTCCGCGACTTCAAGCAGGTTCTGCAATTCCAGCGCCTCAATGCGCGCCGTGTTGAAGGTGTTGCTGCGATCGGTCAGCGCCGCGCCCTCGATGCGGCCGCGCAGGTCCGCCAGCTTGCGGATGCCTTCCTGCATGAACTCGCCCTTGCGGAACACGCCAAAGTGGTTCTGCATGACGTTTTGCAGCTCCTTGCGCAGGTCGGGGAACTTCTCCGTACCCTTGGCCTCATCCAGCCGGCGCAGGCGGGACATGCCCTGCTCGATATCGGTCTGTGAGGCATCGCGCATGTCGATACCCTCGCGCAGCGCGTTCTCGATAAACAGACCCGAGGCGCGTCCGAACACAACGAGGTCGAGGAGCGAGTTGCCGCCGAGCCGGTTGGCACCGTGCACCGAGACGCAGGCAACCTCACCGCAGGCATAAAGACCGGGAATGATCTGGTCGTTGCCCTGGGCGTCCACGGTCAGCGCCTGGCCATGCACGTTGGTCGGGATTCCGCCCATCATGTAGTGGCAGGTCGGCACAACGGGAATCGGGGCCTTGACCGGGTCTACATGGGCGAAGGTCCGCGACAGCTCACAGATACCCGGCAGGCGTGATTCCAGCACTTCCTCGCCAAGGTGATCCAACTTCAGGAACACGTGGTCACCCTCGGGACCGCAGCCACGGCCTTCGATGATTTCCAGGATCATCGAGCGCGCGACCACGTCGCGACCAGCGAGGTCCTTGGCGTTGGGCGCGTAGCGCTCCATGAAACGCTCACCGTCCTTGTTGATGAGGTAGCCACCCTCGCCGCGGCAACCCTCGGTGACCAGGGTGCCGGCACCGTAGATGCCGGTCGGGTGGAACTGCCACATTTCGATGTCCTGCACCGGGAATCCGGCACGCAGCGCCATGCCGATACCGTCACCGGTGTTGATGTGGGCGTTGGTGGTCGAAGCGTAGATCCGCCCTGCTCCGCCCGTGGCGAACACAGTGGCCTTGGACTTCACGTAGACGGTTTCACCGGTTTCCATGCAGATGGCGATCACGCCCACCACCGCGCCATCCTGGTTCTTGACCAGGTCGGTGGCGTACCACTCGTTGAAGAAGACGGTGTTGTTCTTGATGTTGCCCTGGTACAGGGTGTGCAGCAGGGCATGCCCCGTGCGGTCCGCCGCTGCACAGGTCCGGGCGGCCTGTGTGGGGTCGTCGGGACCCTTGGACTGGCCGCCGAACGGACGCTGGTAGATACGCCCCTCCTCGGTGCGGGAAAACGGCAGACCCATATGCTCCAGCTCGAACACCGCTTCCGGGCCGACGCTGCACATGTACTCAATGGCGTCCTGGTCGCCGATATAATCGGAGCCCTTGACCGTGTCATACATATGCCAGCGCCAATCATCATTGGGGTCTGCGCTGGCAATGGCGCAGGTGATGCCGCCCTGCGCAGACACGGTGTGTGAGCGCGTGGGGAAGACTTTGGAAATTACCGCCGTCTTGTAACCGGACTGCGCCAGCTGCAGCGCTGCGCGCATGCCTGCTCCGCCACCGCCGACAATCACGCCATCAAAAGAAATCGTTCGCAATGCTGTCATATCTCAATATCCCCAGAGGACTTGCACGCCCCAGACCACATACACAAAAAGCACCAGCGCAATCGCCAGCTGTGACGATATACGCAAGACATTGCCCGTTGTCCCCATCATGCGTTCGGTGAGGTAGTCGGTCACCACCGCCCACAGACCGATCCAGGCGTGTGCTGCCAGCGACAGCAGCGCCATCAGGCTGAACACGCGCACCCAGGTCTGGGCAAACAGGGCTTTCCAGCTCACATAGTCCACGCCACTGAGTACGACCCAGGCGATGAACAGGAAATAGGCCAGCAGAATCACACCACTGACGCGCTGTACCAGCCAGTCGGATGTGCCAGAACGGCCGAAACTTGTGACTGCAGTTACCATATCAAAACCCCCGCCAGCAGAATCAGGACCACGGACAGACCGATCACCAGGCGCGCGCCCAGGGCGCCGCCCTCGAAGCTTTCACCGATACCGAAATCCATGATGATGTGCTTGATGCCCGCCAGGGCGTGATAGATCAGCCCTGCGGATATCGCCCAGAGGATCAACTTGGCCAGCGGGCCGGTGAGGGCCTCCTGCAGCATGGCGAAGTCCTCGGGGCTGCGCAGGCTCATGTCGAGCGCCCACACCAGGAAGACCATAGCGAAAAAGAGAAAAACACCGGAGGCGCGATGGGTGATCGATGCCCATGCGGTTATGGGGAGCCGCATGCTGCCGATGTCCAGGTTCACGGGACGTTTGTCTTTCACAGTTCAGTTTCCACCGTTAAGGACGCCACAAGGGCGATTAAAGGGGGCCGGCCACGTGGCCAGGCGCTGTCGCTTTTCGCAAAGATCGTGCAGAGAAAGCGCGCAGAATTATAGGGGGATGCGCTTCTAATTACAAACCTCTACCTGCGCGGGGAGCGGGCACCCATGATGTCGCGAACGTCGCCGAACGTCGGCGTTCGCGATCCGGGACTTTCGCCGCCAAAAGGCTCAGGATGCTGGCAAATAGAGCCAGATCAATTGACAAAAGCTGCCGAGACTTTATAGTTGGGCACCCCACAGAACCACATCGCAGGACCTTTCATGAGCGACAAAAAAGCAACCCTGAAAGTAGACGGGCTGGACGAAACCATCGAACTTCCCGTGTACTCCGGCACACTCGGTCCGGACGTGATCGACGTGGGTGCCCTCACCTCCAGGGACATGTTCACCTACGATCCGGGGTTCGTCTCTACTGCGGCCTGCGAGTCGAAAATCACCTATATCGACGGCGGCAAGGGCATTCTGCTGCACCGCGGCTACCCCATCGACCAGCTGGCCGAGCACAGTGATTACCTGGAAACCTGCTACCTGCTGCTGTACGGAGAGCTGCCCACCGCTGAACAGAAAGAGACCTTCGTCAGCACCGTCAAGCGCCACACCATGGTCCACGAGCAGATCCGTACGTTCTTCAACGGCTTCCGGCGCGACGCGCACCCAATGGCAGTCATGTGCGGTGTTGTCGGCGCTTTGTCCGCATTTTATCACGACTCGCTGGATATCTCCGATGAACATCACCGCCAGGTTGCTGCGTTCCGACTGATCGCCAAAATGCCTACGCTGGCGGCTATGAGCTACAAGTTCTCCATCGGGCAACCCTTCATGTACCCCGACAACAACATGGGTTACGCCGAAAACTTCCTGCACATGATGTTCGGCAACCCCTGTGAGCCGAGCAATGTGAGCCCGGTACTGGCTCGCGCCATGGATCGCATCTTCCTGCTCCACGCAGACCATGAGCAAAACGCCTCCACCTCGACAGTGCGTCTGGCGGGTTCATCCGGGGCCAACCCGTTTGCCTGCATCGCGGCAGGCATCGCGGCACTCTGGGGGCCCTCGCACGGGGGCGCCAATGAGGCCGTACTGGAAATGCTCGAGGAAATCGGCGACGTATCGCGCATCGACGAGTTCGTCTCCCGCGCCAAGGACAAGGACGATCCCTTCCGCCTGATGGGCTTCGGGCACCGTGTTTACAAGAACTTCGACCCACGGGCGAAGGTGATGAAGGAGGCCGCCGATGACGTGCTGGCGGAGCTGGGCATCGAAAACGATCCGTTGCTCGCCATCGCCAAGCGACTGGAGCAGATCGCCCTGGAGGACCCCTACTTCATCGAGCGCAAGCTGTACCCCAACGTAGACTTCTATTCAGGCATCATCCTCAAGGCCATCGGTATCCCCACGAGCATGTTCACGGTGATCTTTGCGGTGGGCCGCACGGTAGGCTGGATTGCGCACTGGCACGAGATGATCAGCGGCAGCTACCGCATCGGACGGCCGCGCCAGCTCTACACCGGCCACACCCAGCGGGATTTTGTCGCGCTGGACAAGCGCAGCTAGCCTGTCCCGCCGCCCGAAAAAGGCCGCCCTGCCGCGGCCTTTTTTGGTTACACTCCCCCATTAATTCTACGCCACAGGAAATCCGTACGTCATGAGCGAGGTTGTCATCAGCGGCACCGGGTTGTTCACACCCGCACAGTCCATCAGCAACGCAGAACTGGTCGAGTCATTCAACACCTGGGTGGAGCAGTTCAACGCGGAAAATGCCGCCGCGATTGCCGCCGGTGATATCGCCGCCCTGCAGCCTTCATCCGCCGAGTTTGTCGAGAAGGCGTCGGGTATCAAGTCTCGCTATGTTATCGACAAGACGGGTATTCTCGACCCACAGCGCATGGTGCCGCGGATTCCCGAACGCCCCGACAGCAGCCCCTCCATCCAGTGTGAAATTGCCGTTGCGGCGGCCCGTGAGGCCATGGCGCAGGCCGGCAAGCAGGCCTCTGACATCGACGCCGTAATCGTGGCCTGCTCCAACCTGCAGCGTGCCTACCCGGCCATTGCGGTGGAAGTACAGGACGCCTTGGGGATCGAGGGTTTTGGCTTTGACATGAATGTCGCCTGCTCATCAGCCACCTTCGGCATCCAACAGGCGCGGGACAGCATTCGCTCGGGCAGCGCGCGCTGCGTGCTGATACTCAATCCGGAAATCTGCAGTGGGCACCTGAACTTCCGCGACCGCGACTCACACTTCATTTTCGGCGATGTCTGCACCGCAATTATCGTCGAGCGGGGCGAGGACGCCACTGCGAGCGACACCTACCGGATCGTGGACAGCAGGCTGCAAACCCTGTTTTCCAACAACATCCGCAATAACTTCGGCTTCCTCAACAGGGCCGCCGAGGAAGGCGTCGGCAAGCCCGACAAACTGTTTGTGCAGGAAGGACGCAAGGTATTCAAGGAAGTCTGTCCCGCCGTTGCCAAACAGATCAGCGATCAACTGCAGGGTCAGGACATTGCTCCCGAGCAGCTCAAACGCCTGTGGCTGCACCAGGCAAACCTGAGCATGAACCAGCTGATCTCGCGCAAGGTCCTGGGCCGTGATGCCACCGCCGATGAGGCCCCGACCATTCTGGACGAGTACGCCAACACGAGTTCCGCCGGTTCCATCATCGCCTTTCACAAGCATCGCGCCGATTTTGCCAGCGGCGACCTCGGCGTGCTCTGCTCCTTCGGTGCCGGCTACAGCATCGGCAGCGTCATTCTACAGCGGCGCTGAAGGGGCTGCACCGCCGGGCTATCCGCCTCAGTGCCCAGCGGCGCCCGTGCCGGCCGCCATCAGGTCCGACAGCGCGGTCAGCAATGCCTCACACTGCTCATCGGTCCCCACGCTGATTCGCAGAAAATCGGCGATACGCGCTTTATTGAAGTGCCGCACGATGATGCCGCGCTCGCGCAGGGCCAGAAACAGCGCCCGGGCGTCGCGTCCCGCGCCGGGTGAGGCAAACACAAAATTGGCGCTGGACGGCAATACGGTGAAACCGAGCATCTGCAGGCCCTGTGTGAGCCGCGACCGGCTGGCAATCACCTTGGCGCAGGATGCTTCAAACCAGGCCTCATCCTCCAGCGACGCGAGCACCGCGTGCTGGGCCACGGCATCCAGTGGATAGGAGTTGAAGGAGTTTTTCACGCGCTGCAGGCCGTCAATCAGATCAACGTGGCCGTAGGCCACCCCCACGCGGAGCCCCGCCAGGGCACGGGATTTTGACAGGGTTTGCACCACCAGCAGGTTGTCATAGGTGTTCACCAGGGTAACCGCTGATGCTCCACCGAAATCGATATAGGCCTCATCAATCACCACCACGCTGTCCCGGTTCGTCTCCAGCAGACGGCGAATATCCTCGAGGGCCAGCAACATCCCCGTAGGCGCGTTGGGATTGGGCAGGATAATGCCGCCATTGGGGCGCGCATAGTCGGCGACATCAATGCTGAAATTCTCCCGCAGCGCCACCGGCTCGCCAACAATGCCGTAGAGATCACACCAGACCGGGTAAAAACTGTAACTGATGTCCGGGAACAGTAGCGGGGCAGCCTGTCGCAGCAGCCCCATGAACACGTGCGCCAGCACCTCATCAGAGCCGTTGCCAAGGAAAACCTGCTCGGGCAACAGCCCCGCCCTTTCCGCAAATGCCAGGCGCAGCGCAGTGGACTCGGGATCCGGATAGCGGCGCAGGTCGTCACCGTCGATACGGTGAATAGCGTCCAGCACGCGCGGTGACGGCGGATAGGGGCTTTCGTTGGTGTTGAGCTTGACCAGACGGGGGTGCCGCGGTTGTTCACCGGGCACATAGGGCGTGAGACGCCGCACCACGTCACTCCAGTAACGACTCATGAGCAGTTCCGATAAATGGCGTCCCCTAGGGGGTTCGAACCCCTGTTCCCGCCGTGAAAGGGCGGTGTCCTGGACCACTAGACGAAGGGGACACAGACGCATCGGCCGAAATGCCGAGCCGCATATTGTACTCAAGCCACACCACACAAAGCAACGCGGTGGGGTACAGATGACGGGCTACACGCGGAAAGCGACTCGCACCGCGTTACTCGCGGCGGTCATCAGGGCAGGCCCCGCCGGGAAGCGGGCTGCCCCATCCTCGCAGTCAGGATCAGTACTTGAAGGAGGTATCGAAGATCACCCGGTCATAATCAATCGGGTCATCAAATCGGCTGCCCAGCGTTTCGTTGTCGACAAACAACGTCAGACCAACGTGCCATTGCTTGTCGACGGCAAACACTGCGCCGAGTTTGTGGCCACGCACGTCTGTGCCACCACCGCCGATGTTGGAGTCGCTGAGGAGGGCCAGCAGCGAGTCGGCCTCGATGGAGGCAAATTCATAGCTGACCTGCCAGCTTCCCGCACCGCTGGCCTTGCCGAGCCGGGCGCCAGCGGACCAGGCGGTGTCCTCGTCGTCGGCATCCAGGTTTTGTGCGAAGTGGCCGTACACCGCTGCCGGCAGCCCCAGACCGTCAATGTCCAGCGTGGCGAAGAGCTCGAGCTCCTCGTAGTTATTGTCGTAGGTGCAGAAGGTCAACAGGATGGTGTCACAGCTGAAGCTGTTGCCAAAGAAGACGTCGAAGGCACCGAAATAGGTATTCTTGCCCTTCACCGGCATATCGATGTAGCCACCGCCGGCGGTCAGCCCCAGGTTGTCACCAAGAGCCAGCGTGAAGCCCGACTGTACGCCGTAGTAAAAAACGTTGTTGGCACGTGCGCTGTCGCTCTCCAATGCGTGCGCCACGGCGTTCACAAACAGGTGCTCGTTGGCCCAGCCGAGGGCTATGCCCTCAGGGGTGTAATCCGAGTCCCAAAGCAGACCGGAGCCCTCGGGACGGTACATCGGGTTCTTCATCTTGCCGATGGTGGCATAAGCGCCATCAAACGGCTGCCAGGTAGCCCAAGCCTGGTCAAGATACAGTTCTTTACTGGTCCCGCCGCCGCCCAACGTGGCATTGCCGGAGACCGGTGAATCGTTACCGGCCGCCACTTTCAACCCCACCTGCACGTCCCGGGGCAGTTGGGCGACGAAACCGGCCCGCGCACGCACGCGATGCCGTGTTCGCACCACGCGCTGGCCGATGTCAATTTCCTCGTACCGGTAGCGGAAATCTCCGGAGAATTTAAAGGTCTCCGAGTTCAACCCTGTTGCTGCGCGCGATGGCGCAGCGGCGACTGCCTCACGGGTGAGACGTATTTCCGACACGGCGTTGGCGGTGTTCTCGCGCAGTGTGGCATTCTCTTCTTCCAGCGCCGCAACGCGCGCCATCAGGCCGGCCATCTGCGCCTGCAGTTGCGCGAACTCGGCTTCGCTGACGGCTGCCAGCGCACTGACAGGTGAATATAGGGTGATGGATGCGGCGGCGACTGCCACCCCCAGGGAGAGTCTGTTCATGGATTTTCCTCATCTGCCTGTACACGCGCCGCCGCGCATGACACTAAAATGTCAATTTTATGCTATTTTCATGACACTTTCATGACAGAGGGAGCGCGTTGCGCCGGCTAAGGGTGCTCTTCCACCTGTGCGACCAGGTCATCCGGCTCTACGTGACGCACGTCAAGCCCTCGTACGAGATAGATGACATGCTCCGCGATGTTGCTCGCATGATCGCCGACACGCTCCAGACTGCGCAATGACCACATCTGGCCCAGCACCGGTCCGATAGTGCGCGGGTCCTCCATCATGAACGTGACCAGGCTGCGCATGGCACTCGCGTACTCGGAATCCACTTCCCGGTCCGCGATGACAGTCTGCACCGCCATATCCACATCCAGACGTGCAAACGCATCCAGCGAGCGGCGCAGCATATCGCTTACGTGATTGCCGATATGGCGTATTTCAACAAAGCTGCTACCCGCACTGGAACCGCCCTCTTCCACAGACTTCACGGCCTGACGGGCAATCTTGCTGGCCTCGTCACCGATACGTTCGAGATCGGTGGTGACTTTGGATATTGCCAATACCAGCCGCAGATCGCTGGCCGCGGGCTGTCGCCGGGCGAGGATGCGAGAGCACTCCTCGTCGATATTGATTTCCAGTTCATTGACCTGCTCGTCGCCCGCGATCACCTCTTCCGCGAGCCCGCTATCGCGGCTGAGCAGCGATTCAACGGCCTTGCCAATCTGCTGTTCGACCAGACCACCCATCTCCAGCAGGTGGTTCTTGACCGATTCCAACTCGGCGTTGAACTGGGCAGAGATATGTTGTTTGTAGCTGTCCTTGTGGAGCATGGCGTTGTCCTCAGCCGTAGCGGCCGGTGATGTAATCCTCGGTCTGCTTCTGTTCCGGGTTGGTAAACAGAGTATCCGTATCGTCGTACTCAATCAATTTGCCCATGTACATGAAGGCGGTCATGTCTGAAACACGGGCGGCCTGCTGCATATTGTGCGTGACAATGACGATGGTGTAACGCGACTTGAGCTCGTAGATCAGCTCCTCGATTTTCAGGGTCGAAATGGGGTCCAGCGCCGATGCGGGTTCGTCCAGCAGCAGAACCTCAGGCTCAACGGCAATCGTGCGCGCAATGACCAGACGCTGCTGCTGGCCGCCGGACATACCGAGAGCGCTCTCGTGCAGACGGTCCTTCACTTCGTCCCAAAGCGCCGCGGCGCGCAGGGATTTCTCCACCACCTCGTCGAGCACGCGCTTCTTGTTGATTCCCTGAATGCGCAGACCGTAGGCGACATTCTCGTAAATGCTCTTCGGAAACGGGTTGGGCTTCTGGAACACCATGCCCACCCGGCGCCTGAGGGCCGCGACGTCCACTCGGCGGTCGTAGACATCCTCGTTATCCAGTAAAAGACGTCCCTGCACCCGACAGCCATCCACAAGATCATTCATGCGATTGATACAGCGCAGGAGGCTGGACTTGCCGCAGCCGCTGGGACCAATGAATGCGGTGACCCGCTGCTTCGGAATTTCGAGATTGATATCGAACAGCGCCTGCGCATTCTGGTTGTAGAACAGGTTCAGGTTTTCCATGCGCAGGCTGGTTTCTACAGGTCCTGCCGGGTTGGCGGCGGGCACCTTGTCGCGTTTCAGTGCCTGGATATCCAATGCGTGGCTTTGCATGACAGGGTCCTGTTAGTGTTCGAGTGATTTGTAACGTTCGCGCAACCGGTTACGCAAGCTGACCGCAGCCAGATTGAGCAGCGCGATAATCAGTACCAGCAACAGGGCGGTGGCGTAAACCAGTGGCCGGGCTGCCTCGACGTTAGGGCTCTGGAAGCCGACGTCATAAATATGGAAACCGAGGTGCATGAACTTCTGGTCCAGGTGCAGGTAGGGATAGTTGCCGTCCAGCGGCAGCGTAGGCGCGAGTTTCACCACCCCAACCAGCATCAACGGGGCGACTTCCCCAGCTGCCCTGGCCACGGCGAGGATCAGTCCGGTCATCATCGCCGGGCTGGCCATGGGCAGAACCACCCGCCAGAGGGTTTCTGCTCGCGTGGCGCCCAGCGCGAGTGAACCTTCACGTACCGCCGATGGAATACGCGCCAGACCTTCCTCGGTTGCAACAATCACCACTGGCAGAGTCAGCAGCGCCAACGTGAGCGATGCCCACATCAGCCCCGGCGTGCCAAAGGTGGGCCGCGGCAGTGAGGCAGGGAAGAACAGCTGATCCAGCTCACCTCCCACAAAATAGACAAAGAACCCCAGGCCAAAAACACCGTAGACGATAGAGGGCACGCCGGCGAGGTTGTTCACTGCAACGCGTATGGTTCGCGTGACAAAGCCCTGGCTGGCGTACTCACGCAGATAGACCGCAGCGACCACGCCAAAGGGAGTAACGATGATCGACATGAGGATCACCATCAGCACCGTGCCGAACATGGCCGGGAACACGCCGCCTTCGGTGTTCGCCTCGCGCGGCGGCTCAGAGAGGAACTCCCACAGGCGCTCGACGTACATCTGCATCTTGGCGAACACATTCATCGCGTTGGGTTGGTACGCTCGAACCACCTTGGCGATGGGTAGAGTAACCACGCGCCCGTCAGCGAGCTCCGCACTATAGCTGTGATCCTTTATGCTGTCGTACAGCACATACAGCTGCTCCTGCAGGGCGCGGAACAGCGCCTCCTGCTCGGCACGCTGACTGGCCAGGTCGGCTTGAGCTGACGCGTCAAGACGGCCTTCCAGCTCCAGCTCCCGCTCGCGCAGACGCAGACGTTCCAGCTCATAGTTGATGGCACCGATATCACCCTGCTCGATGCGGTGGATCTCCCTGCGTACAGCGACGGTATCCACGATCAGCGCCTGCAGGGCCTCCAGCGCCGCTGCTTCTCCGTGGTCGGCAACCGTGACCGGTTCAGCACCAAAGCGGCTCACCGCGCGCAGGTAGCCGTAGAAATTGCCCCATTCAAGGCGTTCCACCACCAGCAGGTCCAGCGGATAGCGACGCTCTCCGAATTGCTCATCGATCAGCCAGGTAAAGTCTGTACCCAGGAAATCGCGGTTGCCCTGCTTCAGCAGCGTCCGCTGGTAAAACGGGCCAGGACCCTGCAGCTCGAACCCCGCTTCACGCAACTGGGCGCCGGGTACCTCAACCTGTTCCACCACCTCGCCCAGCAGCTCACGCGTCTGTCCCTGGTAGGTTACCGAGACCGACAGCACATCCGAGGGCCAGAAATGGCTCAGGCCACGCACCGCGAGCAGCAACAGCAAACCGACCACGGCAATCACACTCACGCTCACGGCGGCGCCATTGAGCCAGATCAGTGGGTCACCGCTGCGTATCCAGGCACCCACCGCGGGTGCCCGCTCGTTGTGCAGATCCTGTTCGTTGATCATCTTGTTCATCACAGTGACCCGTACTTGATGCGCAACCGCTGCCGCACCAGCTCGGCGACGGTGTTGACCATGAAGGTAAACATGAAGAGCACAAAGGCAGCGAGGAACAGCACACGGTAGTGTGTACTGTCGACTTCCGCTTCGGGCACTTCCACCGCGATGTTGGCCGACAGCGTACGCATGCCCTCAAAGATATTGACGTCCATGATCGGTGTATTGCCCGTTGCCATCAGAACGATCATGGTCTCGCCCACCGCGCGGCCCAGCCCGATCATCAAGCCGGAGAAGATGCCTGGGCTTGCCGTGGGAATCACCACACCGACCAGCGTCTGCCACGGGGTTGCGCCCAGCGCGAGGCTGCCGTAGCTCAAATGTTTGGGCACAGAGAAAATGGCATCCTCGGCGATGGAGAAGATGGTGGGGATGACCGCCATGCCCATGGCGATGCCCACCACCAGCGCATTGCGCTGATCGAAGGAGATACCCAGTTCGCTCGTGATCCAGCCGCGCATGTCGCCCGAGAAGAACACCAGCTCCAGCGTATCGCCGCTGGCAAAGCTGGCGTAGCCGATGAACAGCACCACAGGAATCAGCACTGCCGCGTGCCAGCCCTCGGGCAGGCGGGCGCGAATGGCGAGCGGCAGGCGCGACCAGAGAAAGGCGAACAGGATGACGCCAACGGGCAGCGTCAGCATCAACGTGACTACCGCGGTCAACTGATCTTCGATCAGCGGCGCCAACCACAGTCCGGCGAGAAAGCCGAGGATCACCGTGGGCAGGGCTTCCATCAGCTCGATCATTGGTTTGACCTTGCGCCGCAGCGATGGCGCCATGAAATAGGCGGTGTAGATGGCGCCGCAGATCGCCAGCGGCGCGGCGATCATCATGGTGTAGAACGCAGCCTTCAAGGTGCCGAAAGCGAGCGGCGCAAAACTGTATTTGGGCTCAAAATCGTTGTCGGATGCGGACGATTGCCAGACGTGCTCAGGCTCATCGTAGCTCTCGTACCAGACTTCACTCCACAGCGCCGACCAGGATACATCCGGGTGTTCGTTATCGATGTGCCAACTGCGCAGACTGCCGTCCGCATCCACCAGCAACAACGCATCCGCACGCGGGGATATGGCGGCCGCCCCGGCTCCCAGGGGCAACGCGGCCTCGCTCAACAACCGGCGGTGCGACGTTGTGTGGTAAATCTGCACTTCACCCTGCCTGCCAAGGGCGACGAAACCCTTGCGGCGATGCTCCGGCAGCAGCGTCGTGACGTTGATGCCGTCGGTGTCAAATTCTCGGATACGCTGCAGGCGATGACCACCCTCGCCGTCCCGCACCATGAAATACTGCACCAGCTCGCCGCGATCGGACGCCGCCAGCAATGAGATACCACCCAGCAGCATCGCGCTTTCAGTCAACTGGCCGCCGCGGGTAAACAGCTCACCCCGGCTCGCCACCAGCAATTTGCCAGCAGCATCGCGCTGCCGCAGATTGATCACTGCGTAGCCGCCTTTACTGTCGATGTGGTACAGCCACTGGAGATTTTCATCGATATGGAAATCCGCCGTCTCCCCCGCCAGCGCTGGCAGTGACAGCGCTTCCCGGTCAAAACTGATCTCGCCCGTGAGGAAGTTTTCTGACCGGTTGTAACGCTGGGCCCGCAGCGTACCCGCGGCATCCAGGGCAATGATCACCATGCCATCGTCGTTATCGCCCAGTGCCAGCTTCTGCACAGGACCTTCAGCAACGCGAATGTCGAGTTCAGGGTAGCGTCGCTCGACACGCGGCGTTATCACGCGGTTACCGTCGGGGTAGCTCAGACGATACTCGTGGGTGTGCAGGGACACTGCACCGGACTCATGGGCCAGTGCCAGCAGGCGCTTGCCCGCACTCTCCTCGGCGACCGCAGAGACCGGGCCCAGATCGACTGCAAGCTCGGATTCGAGCACGATGGCACCGCTGTCCAGCTGAAAAAAACTGCCGCGGGCGTCGGCAAAGACCGCAAAGCCGATTTCCGTCTGTTCCTCCACCGCCAGATAGAGCGGAGCCGCTGCAAAGGGCGAAGCGACCTCAGCGCGGGGTTCGATTGAGGCATTGCCAAACAGCGGCAGGACCTCATACAGCAGATAGAAAAATATCAGCAGGATGGCGACCAGTACGCCGGCACCGCCGGCGGTGACGGACACCGTGGCAGCGCGATCCTTGAAGTGCCTCCAGCGGGGCGTGAAGGGAGACACGTGTTCACTCATTTTCGTCAAGACAGAATCACTCGGTCAGCGATTGCCGGCACCGGGCAGGCCACAAGGAACCGACCCGGCGATTATCATCAGACCTTACAGGCCGAGCTGGCGACTGTAGCGCTCCACCACCGCTGCGGGAAGGGGAATGTAGCCATCCTTGAGCACGACATCCTGGCCCTGGCGGGAAAACACCAGCTTGAAGAATTCCCGTTCCAGCGGTGACAACGGCTTGTTCGGATCCTTGTTCACATAGACGTAGAGGAAGCGAGCCAGCGGGTAGCGGCCGTTGATGGAGTTTTCAGCGTCCGCCTCCACGTAGGGAAGGCCTTCACCCTTGCTGATCGGTACGGTGCGCACGCTGGAGGTGCGATAGCCAATCCCCGAGTAGCCAATGCCGTTGATAGAGGTGGAGACCGACTGCACTACCGAGGCGGACCCGGGCTGCTCATTGACGCTGTTTTTGAAGTCGCCCTTGCACAGGCCAACGGTCTTGAAAAAGCCGTAGGTACCGGACACCGAGTTGCGTCCGAACAGCTGCATGTCACGGCCCTCCCAGGCGCCGGTGAGCCCAAGCTGTCCCCACTGGCCGATGTCCTGTGGTGCGCCGCACTTGCGCGTTGAGGAGAAAATGGCATCCAGTTCGGCAATGGACATGCCCTCGATGGGGTTGTCCTTGTGCACATACACGGCCAGGGCGTCGATCGCCACCGGCACAGCGGTGGGCTTGTAGCCGTAGCGTGTTTCGAAGGCCTCGATCTCCTTGTCACGCATATCGCGGCTCATCGGGCCGATGTTGGCAGTGCCTTCAGTCAGTGCAGGCGGTGCCGTAGAGGAACCCGCCGCCTGGATCTGGATGTTGACATTGGGGTAGGCACGCTTGAAATCCTCAGCCCACAGCGTCATCAGGTTCGCCAGCGTATCGGAGCCAATGCTGGAAAGGTTTCCCGACACGCCGCTGGACACCTCATAATCCTTGAGCCCGGGGTCGAGTTCCGCCCAGGACATCGGCGCCATGCCCACCGCAACTGCGCCTGCACCCGCAGCCGCTACCGTTTTTCTCAACCATTGCTTGATCGACATAGAGCACTCCTGTTTCCAGCGGATATCAGTAACGCGCCTACACTAGCGCCAATATATGACAGTATTATGACAAGCCTGTGTCTCCCCGGGGCATCAGCACCGGAACGCCAGGGTAAACGTGCTGCCCTTGCCCTGCAGGCTCGCTATCCGCAGCTCTGCGCGGTGGCCTGCTGCCACATGCTTGACGATGGCAAGGCCGAGGCCGGTCCCCCCCGTGGCCGACGAGCGGCTGTCATCCACGCGGTAAAAACGCTCCGTCAGGCGGGGTATATGCACCGCATCAATACCGATACCCTGGTCCTGCACCGACAGCAACAGCTCACCCCCCTGCTGCCGCCACGAAACTGTCACCAAACTGTCATCTTTGCTGTATTTGAACGCATTCAGGATCAGATTGGACACCGCGCTGTGCAACTCCCGGTAGTCTCCGGGTATCTTTACCCGGGTGTCTGACTGCAGGGTCAACGCGCGTTCGGGATACAGCGTGTGCAATTCGTCGACAAGCTCCTGGAGCAATGCCGCGATATCGACCTGCTCGCGGCGGGTCTGGGTGCGAACGCTTTCCAGACGCGACAGCCAGAGCAGGTCCTTCAGCAGATTCTCCATGCGGTCGGTCTGCTGGGACATCTGCTCCAACGGCCGTTGAAACCGCGGCTCCAGTTGCTCCGCATTCGCCAGAATCATCTCCAGATAGCCCTTGATCACCGTGAGCGGAGTGCGCAATTCATGGGACACGTTGCCCACAAAGTCGCGCCGCATCTGCTCAAGATGAGCCTCCTTGGTGATATCACGCACGAACACCAGACGATCGCCGTTGCCAAACAGGGTGATGGCAAACTGCAGCGTCTGCTCCCGATCGCCCTGCATGCGCAGCTGGAGGGGGTCTTCAAAGGCGCCTGCGATGTAGTAGCGATGGAAGGCCGGCAAGCGCACCAGGTTGAGCAGCGCCTGGCCGCGGTCAGCAGGATAGCGTAGCCCCAGCAGCCGCTGCGCCGCGTCATTACTCCACTCGATGGCGCCACCGGCGCTGACCATGACAGCGCCGTCGTGCATGGAGGAAAGCGAGTCCTGCAGGTAATCGAGTCGCGAGCGCAGTTCCATCTCACGCATGCTGGCCTTGCGCTGCAGCTGGTAAAGGCGGTCATACAGTTCGCCCCAGAAGCCCAAGGCTTCCGGTGGTTCCAGGGACGGGTCCTGAAGCCAGCGCAGAAGGCGGCGCATCTGCCACGCCCAGCGCACCGTCAGCGCCAGCAGCGCCGCCGAGAGCAACAGCCAGGGCCAGCCGATGAGCCAACCGGCGGTGAGCGCTACCGCTACCAGTGCCAGCAGCCGGCGCAGTTCCGCCAGCCAAGCGGCCTGTGGACTCACCGCGCGGGAACTCCGCGGGCAGAGAACCGGTAGCCGGTACCGCGCACCGTCTGCACGAGGTCGCTGTAGTCAGCCTGTGGGGTCTGCAGCGCCTTACGCAGGCGCCGAATATGCACGTCCACCGTGCGCTCCTCCACGTACACGTTGGCCCCCCAGACCTGGTCCAGTAGCTGGCTGCGTGTATAGGCCCGCTCCGGGTGCGACATGAAAAATTGCAGCAGGTTGAATTCGGTGGGCCCCATTTCAACCGGCTCGTCGCAGAGGAAGATGCGCCGACTCTCGCCATCCAGGACCAGCTGGGCAACCTGGATACGGTCCTGTTCATCCCCGCCAGCGGAGCGTCGCAGCAGCGCCTTGATGCGGGCGATCAGCTCGCGCGGCGCAAACGGTTTCGTGATGTAATCGTCAGCGCCCACATCCAGCCCCTGGATCACGTTGTCCTCCGCGGTCTTCGCTGTGAGCATGATGACGGGCACGTCACGGGTGGTATCAGTGCGCTTGAGCCGGCGCAGCAGCTCGAGGCCACTGCCGCCGGGCAGCATCCAGTCCAACAGAACCATGTCCGGGCGTTCGTCAACGATCAGAGTAAAGGCATCCTGAATGTTCTCCGCCTCAAGGCAACGGAAGCCCGCAATCTCCAGCGCCATGCGCAACATATCGCGGATGGCAAACTCATCATCAACAATCAATACCTGACGTTCATTCATTGGTCACATTGTCCTCTTTTTCGCGCTGTATCCACGTATTAGATGAGGAAATTGTGACAATTAAATGACAAGCCACCCTGCGCTACTGCATTTCTGCCACAGCGACAGGGTGTGACTGCATGGAAGAGGCCCTCCGGGCCTAACGCAGACTGGCGTTGATGTTGGCCAGCACCTTGTCGCCCGGGCACAGATCTTCCTCGACCAGGCTGTTCAGCGGGCGACGCGAGGTCTCCATAATGTCATGCAGGTCCCGGGAGTCCTTGTCCATGTAGATGAGTCCGGTCAGGATCTGCCCCTCGGCGCTGTGCCTCTGCAATGCCACCATGGCCGAAACCCTGTCGAAAGGGTCCAGGTCGGGCGCGAGTTTTTCCAGGTGGAGCACGGAGCCGTCGTGCAGGGTCACTTCCTGGCTGCGGCCCGCCGGGTAACTGGTGGTGATTTCCTCGCGCATGGGCACGAAGTCCACGGTCCCGGTGGCCTCGGCGTGCTCACGCACGAAATCATAGCTCTTGGTAGACCCCGGGTTGTTATTGAAGGTGACGCAGGGGGAGATGACGTCAATCAGCGCGAATCCGCGATGGGAAATGGCCGCCTTGATCAATGGCACCAGCTGGCCCTTGTCACCGGAAAAGCTGCGCGCCACGAAGGTCGCACCGAGCTGCAGGGCAAGGCCGGGAAGATCAATCGCAGAAAAGGGGTTCGGGTCACCCTTCTTGCTTGCCGACCCGGCGTCCGCCGTCGCCGAATCCTGCCCTTTGGTCAGGCCATAACAGCCATTGTTCATGACGATATAGACCATATTGAGGTTGCGCCGCACCGCGTGGGCAAACTGCCCCATACCGATGGACGCTGTATCACCATCACCCGAGACGCCGAGGTATAACAGGTCTCGGTTGGCCATATTGGCCCCGCTGACGACCGAGGGCATGCGCCCGTGCACCGAGTTGAAACCGTGGGATTTGCCGAGGAAATAGGTCGGCGACTTCGAGGAACAGCCGATACCTGACAGCTTGGCAATCTTGTGTGGCTCCAGGGCCAACTCATGGCAGGCGCGCACAATGGCACCGGAAATGGAGTCGTGACCGCAGCCCGCACACAGCGTGGAGATCGAACCTTCGTAGTCGGCACGGGTGTAGCCCAGCGCGTTGACCGGGAGGTCGGGATGACGGAATTTGGGAAGCTGATAACTCATGACCTGTTCTCCGCGCCGGCGACCATACGTTCGCGACGCAAGGGGGTGACGTTGTAGCCGGGCATCTGCTGCAGAATCTGTTTGCGGATGTTCCGGGCACTGATCGGGGTACCATCAAAACAGAGTACCGACTTCAGTTTATCCGGGCCCAGTTCGAATTCAGCCATGAGCAGCGTACGCAGCTGGGCATCGCGGTTCTGCTCAATCACAAACACCCGCTCGTGCCGGGCGATAAAGTCCGCCACCTCCTGATTGAACGGAAAGGCGCGAACGCGCATGGCATTCAGCGGCACACCGTCCTCCGCGAGGTAGTCGCGGGCCTCCATGGAGGACTCTTCGCTGGTGCCATAAAAGAGAATGGCGGTATCTGTTTCCTGCTCGCTCTGCGTTTCCAGCGGGCGCGGCACCCACGCCTTGATGGTTTCCCATTTGGCCATCAGGCGGTGCATGTTCTTCTCGTACTCTTCGCCCTTTTCCGTGTACACGGCATATTCGTCACGCGAGGTTCCACGCGTGAAGAACGCTCCTTTTTCCGGGTGCGTGCCAGGTATGGTGCGGTAACAGATGCCGTCGCCATCGACGTCGAGATAACGTCCGTAGCGTTCCATCTGCTCCAGTTGCTCCGCGTTCAGGACCTTGCCGCGGTCGTAGCGGCGCGCGTCATCCCAGGTCAGTGGCGGCGACATGTTGTCGTTCATCCCCAGGTCGAGGTCGGTCATCAGGATAATGGGGGTCTGTAAGCGCTCCGCCAGATCGAAGGACAGTGCGCCAAAGTCAAAGCACTCTTTCGGCGTGGACGGGAACAGCAGGACCTGCTTGGTGTCGCCGTGGGAGGCGTAGGCCGCCGACAGCACATCGGACTGCTGGGTACGGGTCGGCATGCCCGTGGACGGGCCAGCACGCTGCACATCGAACAGCACCGTGGGTATTTCAGCGAAGTAGGCCAGGCCCAGAAACTCACTCATGAGCGACAGGCCCGGGCCGCTGGTCGCGGTGAATGCCCGGGCGCCGTTCCAGCTCGCGCCGACCACCATGCCGATCGCTGCAAGCTCGTCTTCCGCTTGCAGAATCGCGTAGTTCTTGCGCCCGGTACCCGGGTCAATGCGCAGCCGCTTGGCATAGCGCTCGAAGGCATCGACGACGGAGGTAGACGGGGTAATGGGATACCAGGCCGCTACCGTAGCGCCGCCGTAAATTGCTCCCAGGCCCAGCGCCGTGTTGCCATCCAGCAGGATGTTGTCACCGACCTTGTCGGAAGCGCGAACGCGAATACCAATCGGGCACTCGAAGTGCTCCTGGGCGTATTGATACCCGAGCTCCAGCGCATGAATGTTGGGCAGGATGAGTTTGTCCTTGCCCTTGAACTGGTCTTCCACCAAACCGGTGAGCACAGCGAAATCGATGTCCAGCAGCGCCGCCAGTGCCCCCACATAGATGACGTTGCGGAACAGCTGGCGTTGCCTTGGATCCTGGTATTCCTCATTGCAAATGCGCGTCAGTGGAATACCAAAGATATTGACGTCGTTGCGCATCAGGCGCAGGTCCAGCGGCTTGGTATTGTCATAAATGAAGTAGCCGCCCGGCTCCACTTCCCTGATGTCCTGCGGCATGCTCTGTGGATTGACCGAGAGCATAATATCCACGCCACCGCGACGGCCCAGGTAACCGCGCTCGCTGACGCGCACCTCGTACCAGGTGGGCAGCCCCTGGATATTGGACGGGAATATGTTTTTCGGGCACACGGGCAGTCCCATGCGGAAGATTGCCTTGGCGAACAGGTTGTTGGCACTGGCGCTGCCGGTGCCGTTCACGTTGGCGAACTTGATAACGAACTCATTGACGGATTGCAGCGCTTGCATGGTTTATTGCCCCGCTTTGGTAACGCTGTAGAGAAATTTCTGCATGTCCCAGGCTGAAGTGGGGCAGCGCTCGGCACAGAGCCCGCAGTGCAGGCAGACGTTCTCGTCCTTGACCATCACGCGCTGCGTGGGCAGCTCCGTAGAGACGTAGAGGTCCTGTGCCAGATTGCCCGCCGCTGCGCTGAGGCGCGTGCGAAGTTCCGATTCCTCCGCATTCTCGACAAAGGAAATGCAGTCCGTCGGACAGATATCGACGCAGGCATCACATTCGATGCAGCGCGGGGTGTCGAACACGGTTTGCACGTCGCAATTGAGACAGCGCTCGGCCTCCTTGAACCCCGTGCTCAGGTCGAAGCCGAGTTCCACCTCGAGCTTGCGGTTGCGCAGCGTTTCCTCGAGCGGCGCCATGGGCACCACGAAACGCTTGTCGTTCTCCACCTGGTTGTCGTAGCTCCACTCGTGGATACCCATTTTCTGGCTGACCAGGTTGGTCATCGGCGCCGGGCGGTTGGTGACGGGCTCGGCACGACAGAACAGGTCGATACTGATGGCGGCCTGGTGACCGTGGGCCACCGCGGTGATGACGTTTTCTGGCCCGAATGCGGCATCACCGCCGAAGAACACCCGCGGGTTGGTCGACTGGAAAGTCACCTTGTCGACGACCGGCATGTCCCAGTTGTCAAACTCAATGCCGAGATCGCGCTCCACCCAGGGAAAGGCGTTATCCTGGCCGATGGCCATCAGCACATCGTCGGCTTCCATGAACACAAGGTCCTCACCCGTGGGCACCAGGCTGCGCTTGCCGTTCTCGTCGTACTGCGCCTCGACTTTCTCGAAGAGCATACCTTTCAGCTCGCCATTCTCGACCACGAATTCCTTGGGCACGTGGTTGTCGTAAATCGGAATGCCCTCGTGCATGGCATCCTCTTTTTCCCACGGCGACGCCTTCATGTCGGCAAACGGGCTGCGCACCACAACCCGCACATCTTCACCGCCGAGACGGCGCGAGGTGCGGCAGCAGTCCATCGCGGTATTTCCGCCCCCCAGTACCAGTACGCGCTTGCCGATACTGCTGGTGTGCTCGAACGCAACGCTGGCCAGCCAGTCGATACCGATGTGCACGCGCTTCCCGGCCTCCTCGAGACCGGGCAGATTCAGGCCCCGTCCGCGGGGCGCACCGGTGCCCACAAACACCGCATCGTAGTCCTTTTCGAGTACGCTTTTCAGGCTGGTAACTTCGGTATTGAAATGTGTCACCACGCCCATGTCGAGGATGTATCCGACCTCCTCATCCAGCACCGAGGCCGGCAGCCGGAAGGACGGAATCTGGCTGCGCATCATACCGCCACCGGCAAACTGGTTGTCGTAGATGTCGATGTCGTACCCCAGTGGCATGAGGTCACGCGCTACCGTCAGCGATGCCGGCCCGGCACCGATGAGTGCGATACGCTTGCCGTTCTTCTGCTCCGGGATGCGCGGCAGCCGCTCGCTGATATCGGTCTTGTTGTCGGCCGCAACACGCTTCAGGCGACAGATGGCCACCGGCTCCTCACCCTTGGCGATGCGGCCGCGCCGACAGGCGGGCTCGCAGGGCCGGTCGCAGGTGCGACCGAGAATGCCCGGGAACACGTTGGATTCCCAGTTCACCATGTAGGCATCGTCGTAGCGGCCTGCGGCAATCAGCCGAATGTATTCCGGGACCGGTGTATGCGCCGGGCAGGCATACTGGCAGTCCACGACTTTGTGGAAGTACTCGGGGTTCTTGATATCAGTTGGGTTCACAGCGAAGACCTGTTTTGAACGTTATGTAGCGGGCTCGCGACCATGATGGCACACCTTGAAAGTGTGTCACAAAGCCCGGTGGTTTGCATCTACACGCAGGGCCAATTCGCGCTCCCGACGTGCACCAGGAGCTGTTTACTGCGACGCTGGCAGGATTATTGAACCACCCTAGAACCAGCCGAACAGTCCGCCGCCACGGGGCAGGGAGTCCGCGCAGCCGTTGAGTTGCACCGTATACAGCGCAGCGCGATCACGCACTTTGGCGGCAACATTCAGCAACCACGCCTTGTTGCGATAGCTGCCACGGTTATAGCCGCCATGTCCCTCGTGGTAGGCGAGGTAAAGGCGGTAGGCGTCGTTCTTTGCAATACCGCTGCGGTGCAGTGACTCGTTGTTATACCAGCCGATGAAATCCATCGAGTCGCCAAAGTCATCGCGATCCGCCCCGTAGTTCCCTGTGCTGCGCTGATAGGCTTTCCAGGTGGATTTGATCGCCTGGCTGTAGCCGTAGGAGTTGGAGGGTCGCAAGCCGGGTATGATGCCGAAGATACGCGTACGCGGCGGTTTGGCCTGCGCTACGAAGCGCGACTCCTGGTGCATGATGGCCAGCATGACCGGCACCGGACTACCCCAGGCTTTCTCCGCGTCCAGCGCGTCACCGTACCAGTCGTCCTTCTCGCGGAAGATATTGCAGGCATTGTCCACATTGCTCGGTGGCGTCGTCGCACAGGCAGACAGCAGCAGGATCAGTAGCGCCGGCAGCAAGCCCCTCATGACATTGCACCGTGCCTGCGCAGCAGGGTGAGCAATGCTGCCTCATCCATCACGGGAACATTCAGTTCCGTTGCCTTACCCAACTTGGAACCGGCACCCGGCCCCGCCACCACCATCGTGGTTTTTGCCGAAACACTGCCTGCCACACGTGCACCGAGAGACTCCAGCAGGGTCTTGGCCTCGCTGCGCCCCAGGGACTCCAGCTTGCCGGTAACCACCCAGGTTTCGCCCGCCAGCGGTAACGCCTCTGCCGGACGCACTTCCAGGTCCGGCCAATGCACGCCGGCGTCGCGCAGCGCCTGCACCACCGACAGGCTGTCGGCAGAATCCAGGAACTGTCGCAGGTGGTCGGCTACAACGGGCCCCACATCGGGAACCGCCAGCAGGGCTTCTTCACTGGCTGCGGCAAGCGCCTCCCAGGAGCCGAAGTGGCGCGCGAGATTTCCCGCCGTGGATTCACCCACTTCGCGAATACCCAGCGCGTAGATGAACCGCTGCAGCGTCGTCGCCTTGCTTTTCTCCAGCGCTGCGAGCACATTATCGACCGACTTCGCTCCCATGCGCTCCAGCCCCAACCAGGCCTCGCGCGGCAGGGTGTAGAGGTCGGCGACGGTACGCACCAGACCCTGATCGACCAGCTGGTCAACCAGCTTGTCGCCCAGGCCTTCCACATCCATTGCCCGGCGCGACACAAAATGGCGAATCGCCGCTTTCTGTTGCGCCTGACACACCAGTCCTCCCATGCAGCGCAAGACTGCCTCGTCCGCGGCACGCTCCACAACGGAACCGCAAACCGGGCAGCTGTCGGGAAAACACACCGGCTGCGCGTTCTCCGGACGTTGCTCCGGTACAACAGCCACCACCTGCGGAATCACATCGCCCGCGCGGCGCACGATCACCGTGTCACCGATGCGCACATCCAGTCGCTCCACCTCATCGGCATTGTGCAGTGTCGCATTGCTGACCGTCACCCCGCCGACAAACACAGGCTCAAGACGTGCCACCGGGGTAATGGCTCCGGTGCGCCCCACCTGGAATTCCACGGCCAACAACCGCGTCATCTCCTCCTGTGCCGGAAACTTGCGCGCAATGGCCCAGCGCGGGGCGCGGGAGACAAAGCCGAGGCGCTGCTGCAGCTGCAGATCGTTGACCTTGTACACAATGCCGTCAATGTCATAGGGGAGCGTCGCCCGGCGCTCTGCCAGCGCCTCATAGTAGTCCTCGCAGGCATCAATACCCTTGACCACCCGGGATTCGGCATTGATCCTCAGACCCCAGGTATGCAACCGCTGCAGGATGTCTGAGTGACGGGCGGGCATCTCTCCGCCCTGGTACAGACCGACGCTGTAGCAGCACATCTGCAGCGGGCGCCGAGCGGTGATGCGCGCATCCAGCTGACGCAGGCTGCCGGCCGCGGCATTGCGCGGGTTCACAAAGGTTTTCTCGCCGCGCTCACGCGCTTCCTCGTTCAACTGCTCAAAGCCCGCACGCGGCAGGTAGATTTCGCCGCGCACTTCGAGCAGGTGAGGAAAGCCGCCGCCGCGAAGTCGCAGTGGCACGGACGCCACAGTGCGCACATTGTGCGTGATGTCCTCACCGGTTGTGCCGTCACCGCGGGTCGCACCCCGCTGCAGTTGCCCGTCGCGGTACAGCAGGCTGACCGCTATACCGTCGAGTTTCGGCTCACAGGCGAACTCCAGCGCATCATCGGGCGCCCAGCCAAGCCGGTCCAGGAGGCGTCGGTTGAAGTCGCGCAGGTCCTCAGCACTGAAGGCATTGTCCAGCGACAGCATGGGCATTTCATGCTGCACCTGGGCAAACTGGGAAACGGGCGTTGCACCTACCCGCTGGGTGGGTGAATCCGGTGTACACAAGGCGGGATACTGCGCCTCAAGCGCACGCAGGCGCTGCATGCAGCGGTCGTATTCAGCATCCGGTACACTGGGGTTGTCCAGCACATGGTACTGATAATTCCAGCTGTCGAGTTGCTCACGCAAGCGGGCCGCCTCGTCTGCCGCTGCCAGGGCGTTCGCCATGTGTCTACGCCCTAATGCGACCGGGCGAGCATGCGCCGCTCGAGATCGCGGATCTGCTGCCGCGAATGCTCCAGGGTCTGGCGGGTCAGCGCGCTGCGGGTCTCGTCGAGGACGTCGCCCTTCAGGTTACGCGCCACGGTCTGCGCTGTTTCCAACATGTAGTCGAAGGCCTGCATCATGTCGGCGGGCCCGGGCAAGGTGACAAAAAACACCAGCCCCGGTGTACTGAAATCGGACATGTTATCGATGTCGAACACACCGGGCTGCATCATGTTGGCTACGCTGAACTGTATCGGGCCGCGCCCGGCTTCCTGCTCGTGACGGTGAAAAAAACTCATGTCGCCAAAACGGAGATCGCAGGCGAGCAGGATGTGCAGGATGTCGTCCCCGCGGAAGCCCTCGGCATCGCGTGCCACCACATTCAACATGAAAACCTCAGGCTCTACGTCACGAGGCAGGAGGCCGGGTTCATCGGCCTCCGGTACCTGCCGCTCTTCGGCTTCCAGCGCGTCCAGCCAGTCGAGGTTCTCAGGCTCGTCACGGGTACTCAACCCACTGACCAGGTCATCATCAGCGGGGCCGGTTTTGGCTGCGCGTTTGCGGGAAGCGCGGCTCTTGCCGGCACGTGCGGCATCGTTGTCGTCCTGCTGCGCCGCGGTCGCCGCAGGACGCTCCGTCGCCTCGCTGTCACGACCTTTCGCCGCTGCGGCTTCAGCGCCATCGGCCTTGTGCTGGGCTCGGGCGTCAAGCAGGTCGCCGCGGTGCACCACCCGTGCCCCCCCATTGGGCAACTCCCGGTACACGGCAATGTCGAGGTCTCCGCCTTCACTGCCCTCCTCGCCCACCAGTTTGATGCGCACAGCAGCGCGCCGATCGTTACGTACCCGGCGCCAGGCATCCAGCAAAACCGCCAGAATCAGCAGTACACCGGCAATCACCATCCAATCGCGTATCGTCAAGTCCATCACAGCTGCGCCCGCTTCCTCCGCTTGTCCTAACTCGCCGCCAGTTCCGCTGCCTCTTCGACGTCCACCGTCACCAGACGGGACACACCGGGTTCGTGCATGGTGACACCCATCAACTGGTCCGCCAATTCCATGGATATCTTGTTGTGGGTAATGTAGATGAACTGCACTTTCTCGGACATTTCCTTGACCATGCGTGCATACCTGCCCACGTTGGCATCGTCCAGCGGCGCGTCCACTTCGTCAAGCATACAGAACGGGGCGGGATTAAGCTGGAAAATCGAAAACACCAGGGCGATCGCGGTCAGCGCCTTCTCGCCACCCGACAGCAGGTGGATAGTGCTGTTCTTCTTGCCGGGGGGGCGGGCCATGATGGTGATGCCCGTATCCAGGAGGTCGTCGCCGGTCATCTCCAGATACGCGTTGCCGCCACCGAACACGCGCGGAAACAGGTCCTGCAGCCCTGAGTTCACCTTGTCGAAGGTGTCGCGGAATCGGCTGCGTGTCTCCTTGTCGATCTTGCGGATCGCCGAGGCGAGGGTTTCCAGCGCGGTTTCCAGATCCTCGTTCTGGGCATCCAGGTACTGCTTGCGCTCAGACTGCAGGGCATATTCGTCTATCGCCGCGAGGTTGATGGGCCCCAGCCTGGCCACACGGGCCGCCACCCGCTCGAGAGCACTCTGCCACTCCGCCTCGTTGGCGCCCTCGGGCATCCCGGCCAGCACGGTGTCGACCTCTTGGTCCAGCTCCCGCAGCTGGCGCAGCACGTTATCTCGCTGCACCTGCAGGCCCTGCTGTTGCAAACGCTGTTGCTCCAGGTCGGCGCGCACCGACTGGGCGCGCTGCTCAATCGCCGCCCGCTGCTGTTCTGCCTGGCGCAGCGCGTGCTCCACCTCCGCCACCGCCTGCCGCGCCTGGGTCAGCTCTGCTTCAGAGGCGAGCCGCAGCGCCAGCTGTTCCTCGAGCTCCTGCTGTAAAGCGACCACCGGATCGTCACTCTCCATCAGGCTGCCCTGCAGGGACTCCCGCCGCTCCTCCAGTTGGGTCACCTGGGAGCGCGCACGTTCCATGGTTTCCGTCACGCCACGCAGCTGTGTTTGCAGTGACTGGTGACGCATTGCGGACTGGTGCGCCGCATCCTTGTCGTGACGCGCCTTCTGCCGCACAGTATCGAGCTGGTTGCGCGCTGCATCCCGACGTGCCAGCAGTTCCTCGCGCTGGCGGGAGTCAGTCTCCATCCGCTCGATGGCCTCCGCAAGCAGCAGCCGGGCTTCCGCAACCGACTCCTGCTCCTGCGTAAACTGACCGCGGGTATCGGCGATATCCGAGGCCAGGCGCTCGCGACGAGCACCGATTTGCTCCATACGCGCCTGCTGCGCCGACAGGGCAGCTCGCAGCTCAGCATGCTGCCGCGCCAGCTGCTGCTGCTCACGCTGGCTGTCCTGGCGCTGGTTCTCCAGGCCCTGTTGCCGTTCGCGAAGCTCGGCCTGGGATTCCTCGAGCTCAGAGACCTGCTGCGCAGTGACATCGACCTCCTGCACCAGACGCTCCAGCTCCTGCTGGCGCTGGATGACGCCCCCCGCCTGCTGACCGGGACGGGCCACCCGCAGCCAATCGCGACCCAGCCAGATACCGTCCGCGGTAATCACCGATTCACCGGCCGCCAGCTGGTTGCGCAGCTGCAGCGCGGAGGGCAGGTCGGGTGCCACACGGACACCCGCCAGCAGGCTTGCGACCGCCGCAGGCCCCTGCACGCGAGATGCAAGATAGTCGGAGCTCGACGGAGCCTCTGCGACGCCGCGCTGGACCAGGCTGACCTGTCCCTGCTCCAGCGCCTGCAGGGAATCGGCCAGGTCTCCCAATTGCTCTACGCAGACCGCCTGCAGATAATCACCCAGCGCTGTTTCAACCGCCTGTTGCCAGCCGTCCTCAACCTGCAGCTGTTCCAACAGTCGAGGCTGCGCCTGCAGCCCCTGCGCCGCCAGCCACTGGCTGACACCCTGGTCTCGATCTTCCGTCGCCGCCTGCTGCAATGCCTCCAGCGAGGCCTGCCGGCCGCGCAGCTGCTGCAGGCGTGAGCGACTCTCGTTCAGCTGCGCGGACAGGTGAGTCTCTTCCTCGCGCGCCGCCGCCAGCGCCTCGACCCGCTCATCGCTGCGCAGCTCGGCGGCAGCCATCTGCTCCTCCAGCAGGGCGATGTCTTCGGCCACCGCCTCCAGATCGGCGTCATCGTCACCGACCACCAGACCAGCACGCTCTTCCTCCAGCTGCTGTACCCGTCGCTGCAAACGCTGCTGAGCCTGTTCCAGGTGCTGGATACGCGACTGCTGCACCTCCGCCTGCTGTCGTGGCGCCGCTGCCTGGTGATTGAATTCATCCCACTGTTGCTGCCAGTGCAGCATGGCCTCTTCGGCTTCCTGCAGCGCATTGGCGGACTCTTCCTCCGCCGCCTGCAGCAGCTCCAGCTCCGGCTCCAGCGTCTCCAGCTCCTGCTCCCAGGCTCTCAGCTTGTCCTGATCCTGCTGCAGATGTGCCTGCGCCTCGTCGAGACTGCTCAGCGCCTGACGAAGATCGGCATGCAGTTGCTGCGCGCGCTCTTTCTGGAACTTGATGGCCTGCTCCAGCCGCGCCACCTCGGCACCCAGCGCGTAGTAGGTCGCCTGCACCGCATTGAAGCTGTCTGTGCGCTCGGTGTAATCCTGGCGATGCTGCTCGATGCCGGTATCCACCTGCTGGTGCTCGGCGTTCACCGCCTCCAGCCGCACCTCCAGTTCACCGATCGCCTGGCCACACTGACGCGCCTGGCCATCCAGCTGCTGCCACTGCAGCGCGTAAAGCTGGGCCCTCAGGGTACGCTCTTCCGCCTTGAGTTCGCTGTATTTCTCAGCCGCCTGGGCCTGCCGCTGCAGATGCTGCAACTGGCGCTGCAACTCGTCGCGCAGGTCGGTGAGACGCTCCAGGTTTTCCATGGTGCGACGCATGCGGTTCTCGGTTTCCTTGCGCCGCTCCTTGTACTTGGAGATACCCGCCGCCTCCTCGATAAACACGCGCAGGTCTTCGGGACGCGATTCGATGAGGCGCGAGATCATGCCCTGCTCGATGATCGCATAGCTGCGCGGGCCGAGCCCGGTACCCAGGAAGATGTCGGTAATGTCCCGGCGTCGACAGCGTGCGCCATTCAGGAAATATTCAGACTGCGCCTCCCGAGTGACCAGACGCTTGATGGAGATTTCAGCGTAACTGGCATACTCACCGCCGACACCGCCATCGCTGTTGTCGAACACCAGCTCGATGGAGGCCTGTCCCACCGGTTGGCGGTTGATCGAGCCATTGAAAATGACATCGGTCATCGATTCTCCGCGCAGATTCTTCGCGGAACTCTCCCCCATCACCCAGCGTACGGCATCAATGACGTTGGATTTGCCGCACCCATTGGGGCCTACCACGGCACACATGTTACTGGGGAAGTTAACAGTGGTGGGATCGACAAACGACTTGAAGCCGGCCAGCTTGATGGATTTTAGTCGCATATCACTTTAATTTTGTTTTGTAACTTTCTGTTTTATATAGCATTTAAACCCAAAAATCCGGCTTGTGTGCCACCCCGCTGATACTAGATGTAGTGTACCCAACTTCCTCTGGCAACACTATGCCTGAGGGGGGCGAATGTGACATCACCCCTGCCGGGGTGCGAGTGTGATCAGCCGGGGCTCATCTGACAAAGAAGGCTGCAAGGGGCCAAGGCGGCCCAGCCAGGTGGCATTTTCTTCGCCGGGGGTGCCCGCGGGCGACACCTGCACCAGCACCAGAATCTCGCCCGCCTCCGACAGCTTCTGGCCCGCCATGGAACTGCTGTCGTCCAGGCGCAGGGTCGCCGGGAGCTGACTGGCCGCCAGCCGCTGTACTGCGATCGGCATCCGGCTTTCGCTGGCGGCGGCACGGGCGAGCACGAATACCGTGTCAGAGTCGGCCAGTTCAGCGCCTTCAGGCAAGGTGACCCGCACCGTGACACCGGGAGTGATGTCAGTGAGCGACTCGACCGGTTCCTCCCCCAGACGCTGGCGCGCCTCGGCGATCACGCCAGCGATCAGCTGCTGCCCCTCACTGCCGGGTGCTTCCATCACGATGAGACGCTCCCAGTACTGAATGGCGGCGCGGAACTGCCCTCGCTCAAACGCCGCCATACCCAGCAAACCCAGCGCAGTCCGCTGCTGCGGGTCGATGGCCAGAGCCTGCTCGGCACGGGCCTGTGCAGTGGCATTCAGGGTACGACCATCCGCCAGATAACGCGCCTGGGCGGCGTAGGCGAGTCCCTGCGGGTCCTCCGGTGCCGCCTGCACCATCCTGTCGTAGGTTTCCGCGGCAAGCGCGAACTCCCCCTGCCCCATCTGGTAACGCCCCAGCAGCGCAAGGTAGTGCAGATTGTCCGGACGCTGTACGGCGCGCGCTTCGATCGCGTCCATCAGCTGCAGCAGCTGCGCCTCGCTGGGCGCCTCACCCAGGGCGCCGAGTTGGCGGGCAATCTGGACATCGGTGACGGCCCCCAGTTCATGGTAGAGCCACGCCGACATCAACCCGACCAGCGGCAGCAGCGCCCACAGTGGAAAGGCATGGCGCGCAGGCTGCGCTGGCGCCGCTCCCTCCTGTCCCTGCTGGTCTTCCAGCAACCGCAGTTGCGTGTCGGTTTCCAGGTCGGTCTCACCGGCCTCTGCCAGTTCGGCGCGGCGCAGCCGGTACCAGTCGAGATTGGCCTGTGCACCATCGTCGATCGGTCGCTTCGCCGCCCAACCCGGGAACAGCAGAAACAGGCCACTGAGCACGACCAGGCCGGCGCAGGCGAACAGGAATGTTGTCAAGCGTCTTTCTCCGGTGTCTGCAGCAAGGCGGCGAGCTGTGCCTGATCATCCTCGGTCAGTGAGGCCGCGCCGTCGCGCCGACCGCGCAGAATCAACAGCAGGCCAGCCACCCCCGCGAGCAGCAGGATCAGCGGTGCCAGCCACAGCACCGCGGTAGCGGCATTGAAAGCGGGCCGGTAACGCACGAATTCGCCATAGCGCGCGACCATGAACTCAAGGATTTCTTCATCGCTGGCGCCGGCCTCCAGTTGCTGGTGCAGCAGGCGACGCAGGTCCTGGGAGATCGGCGCATTGGAGTCGGCAATATTCTGGTTCTGGCACTTGGGACAACGCAACTCCTCACTGAGCAGCTGATAGCGCGCCTCCAGCGCCGGGGTGCTGAACTCGTAGGTCTCAATGACCGCGCCTGAGTGTACAGTCAGTAGCAACAGGGCGCACAGTGACAGCAATCTCACCTTCACGGCTGCTGCCCCATGGCCAGCACTTCGCGCCAGATCGGCTCGAGGGTGTCGCGCCAGACCCGGTCATCTACCACGCCAACATGGCGGTAGCGAATCACACCGGCGGCATCGACCAGATAGGTCTCGGGTGCGCCATAGACGCCAAGATCCACCCCCAGCGTGCCCTCGCGATCGACAATATTGGCTCGGTAGGGGTCGCCCAGCTCACGCAGCCAGCGGCGTGCGGCCTCGTCCTCGTCCTTGTAGTTGATACCGTATATCGGCACGCCGCTGTCGGCCAACCGCTGTAGATAGGGGTGCTCGGCGCGACAGGAAATACACCAGGTCGCCCAGACGTTGAACAGCGCGGGCTCACCAATCACGTCCTCGCGGGAGAGCTCGCGACCGTCCGCCAGAGCGGTGAGGGTAAACGCGGGCAGGGGCTTGTCGATAAGCGCGGAGGGTAGCGCCATCGGATCCAGCGACAGCCCGCGGTACAGGAAGCCTGCAAGCACAACAAAAATCAACAGGGGCAGGAACAGCTTAAGCCTGGGCGCCACGCACACCCCCTTGCCGCAGACTGTCTCGCGCCGCGCTGCGCTGGCGACGATAGCGCTTGTCGGCAACCGTCAGGAAGCCGCCCACGGCCATCAACAGGGCCCCGGCCCACATCCAGCGCACAAAAGGCTTGTAGTGCAGGCGGATCGCCCACGCGCCCGCCGTACCCACCGGTTCGCCCATGGCGACAAACAGGTCACGGAATATACCGGCGTCGATCGAGGCCTCCGTCATGACACTGCCACTGGCCAGATAACGACGTTTCTGCGGGGCCAGGCGAACCACCTCGCGGCCATCCCGATACACCACAAAGCGCGCCTCATCAGCGACGAAATTGGGTCCCTGTACCGTGCGCACATCGATAAAGCGGAATTCGTAACCGGCCAGGGTATCGCTATCGCCCGGACTCATCTTGAGGTCGTGTTCGATGTTGTACTGGCTGGTGAGCACGACACCGATAATCGTGGCGGCGAAGCCAATGTGCGCCACCACCATGCCCCAGTAACTGGGCGTAAGACGGGCCAGACCTACCGCGAGGGAGGCACTGTGGCGCACCCGGTTGGCGATATCGCGGAGCAGGCCCACCACCAGCCAGCCGGCAAACAGCACCGCCAGAGCCACCCAGACGTTGTAATCACCCGCATGCAGCAGCGGCAGCGTGAGCGCGCAACCCAGGGTGACCAGCGCGGGCACCAGCAGCTCCGCCTTCCAGCGACGGGTACTGTCACGCTTCCAGCGCGATAATGGCCCAACCGTCATGAAGGGTACCAGCAGGGCCATCAAGGGAATGAATACGGCATTGAAGTACGGCGGGCCGACGGAGTACTTACCCTGCCCGAGGGCGTCCATGAGCAGCGGAAACAGCGTGCCGAAGAGGACGGTCAGCGTGGCCACCAGAAACACCACGTTGTTTACCAGCAGCAGGGATTCACGGGAAATCCAGGCGAAACTCACCCGGCTCGCCACGGCCGGGGCGCGCAGAGCGTAGAGCACCAGCGAACCGCCGGTGACGATGCCCAGAAAAACCAGAATGAACATGCCACGTGCGGGATCCGTGGCGAAGGCGTGCACCGAGGTCAACACACCCGAACGCACCAGGAAGGTCCCCAACAGGCTCAGTGAGAAGGCAAAAATGGCGAGCAACACTGTCCAGCTCTTGAACAGGCCGCGTTTCTCGGTGGCCGCCAGCGAATGCACCTGTCTCTTATACACATCTCCGAGCCCACGAGACAGGCAGAAATCTCG
>CAJXUQ010000001.1 GCA_913061145.1 uncultured Haliea sp. | reverse complement strand
AGTTCAGCTATGAGATCACGGATGCGGACGGCGACACGTCGAGCACCACGCTGACGCTGAGCTTTGCCGGTGACGGCAGTGCGCCGACGGCGAGCGATGGCGCGGCTGCGACGGGTGACGCGACCCTGGGCGCGGACAGCGGGACGCTGTCCTTCGACCTGGGTGATGACACGCCGGTGACGTTCAGCGCGGTGTACGACGGCGGCCTGGGTGCGGCGACGCAGTCCAGTGCCGGGGGAGTGACGACGCTGGCGGCGGATGACGGCAGCTGGACGCTGACCGTGAATGAGGCCACGGGTGCCTACGTGTTCACGCAGAACAGCGCATACAGCCATGCGGTGGGTGCGGACAGCGCCAGCGCGGTGGTGGACATCACGCTGACAGACAGCGACGGCAGCGTGGCGACGCCACAGCTGACGCTGACGATCAACGACGCGGGTCCGACGGCGGTTGCGGACACGGCGACGGCGACAGAAGGTGGCCCGGTAGTTGAGGGCAACGTGCTGGGCAACGACCAGGCGGGCGCGGACGGTGGCATCACGGTCACCGGGGTGAACGGTGCTGCACTGGCATCGGGTGCCTCGACGACGGTGGCGGGCACGCACGGCAGCCTGACGCTGGCGAGTGACGGCAGCTGGAGCTACACGCCGAACGGCAGCGTACCGGTGGGTTCCACGGACCAGTTCAGCTATGAGATCACGGATGCGGACGGCGACACGTCGAGCACCACGCTGACACTGAGCTTTGCCGGTGACTCCGTTCCCGTGCTGCTGGTGTCCAACGATGCCATGGTGGATGAGGATGACCTGCCGGGCGGACTGGGTGACCAGGCGCCAGGCGACGATGATCCCGTCACCACCGGACTGATTGAATATGATACGGGCGCAGATGGCTTTGCCGGCATTGCCTTGTCAACGGCCGGCGGCACCACACCACTACTGACCAACGATGGACAGACCGTCGACACCTTCTGGGATGCCGGCAGCAATACCCTGATTGGCTATATCAGTGGCCAGGATCCCATGGCTGCGGGCAGTCAGGTGTTTACGGTTGCGTTGAACACGATAGGTGCAAGCTCAGCATCTTACGCGGTCACACTGCTGCAGCCGGTGCGTCATGCCCCGTCTGCAGAAGAGGACAATGTGTCCTTCTCGGTGGACGTGCAGGTTACAGACGGCGACGGCAGCGTAGGCAGCGCGGCCTTCACCGTCAGCATCGATGACGACAGCCCGCACGGCGCCAGCCAGACTGCACAGACCCTGGTGGTTCCACTGAGCGAGCTTGCCGTGGGATCCCTCAGCGCAAGTTGGCAGAATATCACCTCGACCAGCGGCAGTGGCAGCATCGCATCCAACGCTGACAGTGGCGGTATCGGATTGCAGTGGGGTGGCAGCAGTGGCTCTGGCTACGACTTCGACTACGTGCCCTCGCTCATCGGCAATGCACCCGTGCAGGCTGACAGCGTGTTTACGGTGGGCAGCCTGACCCACAATAACTTCCCCATCTCGGCAAGCGCCAAAGTGCTGCAGACGGTCGATCTTGGCGTGACGTTCACGCTGGTGATTGATGGTGTGCCGACGCAGGTCTCGACAACAGTTTCGTTGCGGCATACCGAAACCCCGAACAATGTCTCGCCGTCCTCGAACCCGGCGAATGACGACTTTGTCAGTATCACGAATCCGAATCAGGTACAGACCATTACCGTGGGTGGTCGCGAGTTCGAGCTGGAAATTCTTGGCTTCCGCGACGCGCAGGGGAACCTGGTCAGCTCTGTGCGCACGGTGGAGGGGCAGTCCACCACTTACGAACTGTTCGCCGAGGTGCGGTCGATGGATGACCTGCCCGAACTGCAGGGCACTGTGCCCGGCAACTGGGGCGCGGACGGTCCGGGTGCCGGCGGCTCATTGATCTGGGATGGTGAAAATGCGGGTCAGGTGCAGGGCAGCTTCGGCACACTATCGGTGGATGGCCAGGGCGGGTACACCTATGTGCTGTCGGCTGCCGCGCGAGACAGCTTCAGCGTGGGCGAGACCCGTCAGGAGACGTTCACCTATACGCTCGTTGACGACGATGGCGACAGCCGGGCCTACACGCTGACGCTGAATCTCGACGGTGTCGCCAACGCAAGCATTGTGGACGGTGTCGTTGAGGGTATGAGCTACGAAACCTCCTCTGGGCTTTCCGGCCTGACCGATGAGGACGGCGGATTCCTGTATCGGCCCGGGGATACGGTGACACTGCGCGTCGGGGGCGTGCTGCTTGGGTCATTCGTCGCCGAGGAAGCCATTGCCGACGGCAAGGTTTTCCTGCAGGAGATTGCAGGTGTTGGTCTGAGTGACCTGAATGACGACCATGTGGAGAAGATGGCCGTGTTCCTGCAGTCCATCGACAACGACCCTGACCCCTACAACGGTATCGTCATTACCGACGCCGTGCGGCAGGCGCTGTCCGATGATGTGTTTGACCTCGACAGCATCAGCAAGTCGGAGTTGCAGGCGCTGCTGACCGAGAACGGCTACGCGCCGGTCAACGAGGATGACGCCATGCAGCACGTCAAGGACATGATCATCGAGCATGCCGGCGAGACTGAGTTTGATGCGCGTCTTGCCGATGGCGGAAGCTTGCTGGCAAGCCCGGGCGACGATGTCTTTGCCTTCTCACTCGCTGATGCGGGCAGTGTGGCACCCGAGGTCAGCATTGTTGGATTTGGTGAAGCGGGCAACGATGTGCTCGACTTGCGTGACCTGTTGCAGGGTGAGGAATCCACCGCGGACCTCACCAGCTACCTGAACGTGACCTTTGATGGCACCGGTACGGTCATCGAAGTCAGTGCAACAGGGGCCTTCACCGGTGGCGAGCGTGACGCCAGCGCAATCAGCCAGACCATCCATCTTGAGGGTGTTGACCTGGTGAGCGGCCATGATGATATGGCGTCGGTCATCCAGAGCATGCTGGACAGTGGCAGGTTGACTGTCGACCAGTAGGGATCTGGGCTATGATGACCCCGGCGGCCGCAGGGTTGCCGGGGTACTATAATGGAGTACAGCCACGATGCCTTTTGTTCAACGGGATTCTGCGCAGCGTATCGTCGCGGTCAGTCAGCTCCCGCAGGATGGCCTGGAACCGGTGGCGGCAGACGATGCCGAGCTCCTGGAGTTTCTGGCGGCGCTGAGTGATGACGCCAGCCGCATCAGCGCGACCGACCAGGATTTCGTGCGCGTGCTTGAGGACGTCGTGGAGCTGCTGGTCAGCCGCGGCGTCATCCTGTTCACGGACCTACCCGACTCCGCACAGCAGAAAATGCTGTATCGACAGCGCCTGCGCAGCGTACTGCCGGGCAGCCTCGATTTGTTGGGCGATGACTGATTAATCGGCTGTGCGTTGCGCAGCCAGTTCACTGATTGCTGGTCCGGTCGCGCCATCGAACCCAAGTTCCCGCAGTTGTGCCCATTCCGCCGCACTGCGCACACCTTCCGCGATAACGGTGACTCCGATGGAGTGGCCCACGGTGCAGAGGGTCCTGAGCAGGGCCTGGTTGCCGGCATTGCTGTCGATCTCCCGGATGAATGCCGCGTCGACCTTGAAATAGTCCAGACCCACATCGTGCAACTGGCCAATGTCGGCCAACTGGTGTCCAGCGTGCTCAATGCCGACCTTGCAGCCGTAATGGCTGGCGTGACGGGTGAGCAGGCGGAACGCATCGAAGTGACGGAATGCCATGGACTCCGGTACCTCCAGCCAGAGTCTGCCGGCAGCGCTACCGGCCTTGGACAGGGTCTGGTCGAGCCAGTGCAGGAAGGCCGGTTCCACCAGTGCACCGACAGACAGGTTCACCGCCAGTGGTGTGGTAGCTTCGCTTTCGGCGCTCGCCAGGGCCATCTCGATGACGCGCTGGTCGAGATCTGCCGACATTTCCAGCCGGTTGATCCAGGGCAAAAAGGTCGCAGCCGGCAGTTCCTGCTGCTCCTCGCGCAGCCTCACGGGTGCTTCCATGTGCATCAGGCGCCCGTTACTGTCCAGCACCGGGAAGCCTGCCAGACTGAAGCGGCCCTCCAGGAAAGCGCTTTGCAGAATCCCCCGCCAGCGCGTCATCTGCTCCCGCACGGGCAGCATCTGGATGTCGCCTGCAAAGGTGATGTTGATCTCTGAACTGCCCGCCTGATGCGCCGGGATCAGCGCGCTGTCGAGGCGTGTGAGCAGGGCGCTCAGTGTGTCTTCGTGGGTATACAGCGTGGCCGCCGAGGGCAATGCGCTGTCGGCCTCCATGCTGTGGGCGTTCAGCGCCTCCTCCATCACCGCCTGCATTTCAAGCACCAGCTCCCGCGGGTTCGTGGCGCGCGGTGCCATGATGGCGAAGTCGGAGCCGTTCAGGCGCGCGGCGGCCCAGCGGCTGTGTCGGCTGACGATTGTGTTGAGTGCGGTGCCGATATCCTCCAGCACCCCATCGATCACCTTGCGCCCGTAGGTCTGATTCAGGTGGCTGAGTCTGGCGATGCGTACCAGGGCCATGCAGCCGGTCGCGTTGACGTCGTCGCTGCCCAGGGCTGCGTCCAGGTTGCGCAGAAAAGGCTCCCGGTTCAGCAGTCCGGTGAGTCCGTCGGTATGGGTTTCCTTCTGCCACTGGTTCAGGCGGCTGGCTTCCTGCTGCAAGGCGCCGCGTATGCGTTTTGACAGGGTGTTCATCGCGCTGACCAGGCGTTTGAACTCCAGCGTCTTTGGCTCTGGCAGGGTGACGAAACGCCGCTGTCCGATGGCCTCAGCCTGATTCACTACGTCGTTCAGCGGAGTGATGATTTTCCGCAGCAGCAAGCTGCCCAGCAGCCCGCTGACTGCCATGGTGCAGAGAAACAGCAGCGCCAACAGGCGCGTGCTTTCCCACAGGGCCTGGTAGGCAAAGCGCGAGTGGCTGCGCACGGTCAGCGTGCCCACCTGTTGCCAGCCTTTCTGCACCTGTGCGATGCCCGGCTCCACCTCCAGCGGCAGCAGCCCGGGCAGCCAGGCAGGGGCACCGCTCGCGGGCCGCCGGTCCTCCCGGCGGATCAGTACCTGGCCATCGGGGTCAGTGAGTGCTATCAGTTCGTAGTGCCCCGTATCGAACTGCGCGGCGAGGGTCAGTTCCAGCAGAACACCGTCGGCCTCCTGCTGGCTCAGGGACAGGGCGAGCGCTGCGGCGTTGTCCACATTTTTCATGTACAGCTGCTGCTGAAGGTAGCGCTGCGCCGCGAGGCTGCTGACCACCAGGCTGCTGCCGAAGGCAATGGCGAGTAGCAGAATGATGGCGAGCCAGAGTTGCTTGAAAAGTGACATGCCGATAGTTCCTCAGTTGTCCCGTGTCAGCCCAGCCCATCGGCTGCCATGCGTTGCAGGAGATCGCGCCAGCGCGAGAGCCGCGCGGCGGGGTTTTGGATCGACGGCGTACTCGCACCTCCGACCCAGATGCCCTCGCTGTTGAAACCGAAGACCGGTTTCAGGTCGTCACGCCGTGAGGCGGGGCGCACCTCGGAGATCATGTTGTCGAGAATCAATGGATCCGCATTCGGTGTCGGGTAATACGCCAACACCATATGGGCTTGTGTGACGGTGCCGTCAACGCCCCCCAGCCGGGCTTTCACGTAGGTTATTCGCATTTTGCCCACCTCGACGCCGGACAGCAGCAGGGTCATGTACTTGGCGATACTGAAATCCTCGCAGTCACCCTCGCGCTTGGCCATGAGTTCGAGTGGCGTGGCCCAGTAGTCGTGCTGCTGCCAGACATCGATGTCCTGACGCCAGCGCGCGAGCCGGTTGAAATAGGCATTGACCCGCTCAATCTTCTCGCGCTCGTCGAGTGTGCTGATATCCTTGAGCATGGCGCGCCACAGGCCTACTACCTGTGCAGTATCCGCCCCGTGACGGCTCAGTGCGAGGCGCTCCATCCGGTCCAGATCGGCCCAGGCCAACAGCATCGCGCCGGAGAACAGCAGGACGAGGGAGAGAGCGATCAAGCCCGGCGCGCGCTGAAGAAGGTTGGCCAGTGAGAGCATTGCGTTAATCCAGTGCTGGCCAGCCTCTCGGCGCGGCCCTTGAAATGCGCCAGTGATCCCGATGTTCCACGAGCACAGCACCGAGTCTACGGGATTTTGTCGCAATTCTGGACTTTTTAATTGCCGATGCGTGGATTGTGATGCGGGTCATGTTTTTGTCATGGAGGGTTCTCCGGGCTTGCGCTACTTCGCGTACAATATGGGCAGTTTAGTCGGGGAAATCCCCGCCTGCAGCGGCAGGCAGGGTGGTTCAACTCAGAGAAGGCTCGTCATGAAAAAGCAATTCGGTCTGTCGCTCGCCATTCTGGCAGGTAGCCTGCTGCACGCCTCGGCGACGGCGGCACAAACGCAGCCGGTGGCCGACTTCCGCGAGGCCATCACGCAGGCGGTGCTCACCAACCCACGAGTCAGTGCCGCCTGGTACAACTTCGAGGCGACCCGTGAGGCGCAGCGTGCGGCCGAGGGCGGTTACTTTCCCAGCGTGGACCTGAGTGCGGAAATCGGCCGCGAGGAACGCGAGACGCCGCTGGTAGACCTGGGCAGCTACACGCGTGACGCCACCCGGTTCACTATCACGCAAATGCTCTTTGACGGCTTCGCCACCCGCGAGGACGTGCGTGCCCTCGGCTTCACCAAGCTCAACCAGTACTACGAACTGCAGCGCGCGTCTGAGGAGGTTGCCCTCGAGGCTGCGCAGGCCTATCTGGATACGGTGCGCTACCAGAAGCTGGTGCGGTTTGCGGAAGACAATTACGTCTACCACCGCGAGGTGTATGACAAGATCGCCGAGCGCACCCGGGGTGGCGTCAGCCAGGGGGTCGACCTTGAGCAGGCGGCTGCCCGCGTCGCGCTGGCGGAGTCCAATCTGCTGACCGAGATGACCAATCTGCATGACGTGCAGACGCGCTTCCAGCGCATCGTGGGCAACGTGCCCGGCGAGAACCTGGCGATGCCGGAGATTCCTTCGAGCCTCATTCCCGAGCTGCGTGAAGCGGCGCTCAACATGGCCTACGAGAAGAGCCCGGAGATCAACGCCGCCATCGAGAATCTGCGTGCCGCCCAGTCCAACGTCAATCGAACCAACGCCCCCTTCATGCCGCGGGTGGATTTCCGCTATCGCAATGAGATCGAGCACGACACAGACGGCCTGGATGGGCGCTATGACGAGGAAGCCGTGGAACTGGTGCTCAATTACAACCTGTTCCGGGGCGGCGCCGACAGTGCGCGCAAACGTGAATTCTACAACCGCTATAACTCGGCGATGGAAGAGCGCAAGCAGGCGTGCCTGAACGTGCGCCAGAACACCATGATCGCCTTTAACGACATTCGCGCGCTGGAACAGCAGGTCGTATTTCTGGATCGCAACCGCCTGTCGCAGGACAAGACACGCCGCGCCTACCAGGATCAGTTTGACCTGGGGCAGCGCAGCCTGCTCGACCTGCTGGACTCACAGAACGAATACTTCGATACCGAGCGAGCGTATGTGAGTGCCCAGGCTGCCCTGCGCGCCGCCCAGACCCGTACGCTCTCCAACATGGGGCTCCTGCGTGCCGCCATGGATGTTGATGGGCTCAACGCAGAGCAGATCGCCGAATACAATCTTGAGCTGGCGCGTGGCGATGACCCCAATGGACAGGCGCTGTGTCCTTTGGAAGCGCCTCCGGCGGTGAAGATCGACAAGGAAGCGCTGCTGGCGCGCCTGGCCAGCGCCGGTGGCGGTCAGGATGCAAGCCGCTACCGCAGCGTCGGCGACAATCGTGTCGCGGTGTCGCTGAACGTGCAGTTTGCACTCAACTCCTCGGTGATCACCCGTGCCTATGATACGGAGATTGGCAAGGCTGCGGCATTCCTGCAGGCCAACCCGGACGTGGTCGCCATTGTTGAAGGGCATACCGATAGCAGTGGTACGGAAGCTTATAACCAGTGGCTGTCCGAGCGCCGTGCAAACGCGGTGCGCAGCCTGCTGGTGGAGGAGCATGGAGTCAACGACGCGCAAATCAACGCGGTCGGTCACGGTCAGAGTCGACCGCTTGCCGATAACGCCACGCCGGAGGGGCGAGCCCAGAATCGTCGCGTCGATCTGGTGCTGGACAGCAGTGGGTCCTGATGCCCGCGTCTTGATACGCTCTGCCTGAAACAAAAAAAGCCCGGCTTGTGAGAGCCGGGCTTTTTTGTCGGGGTAACGCTAGAACGCGTACTTGGCCCGGATACCGATGATCCGGCCCTCGTCTACGAACTGGCTGTGGGTGCCGGCCAGAACCGGGGTGTCAAAGCTTTGTACCAGCACCTCTTCGTCGAAGATGTTGCGGCTGTAGGCCATGATCTCCCAGTTCTCGCCACGCAGTCCGGTGCGCAGATTTACCCGGGTGTAGTCATCAATGCGATCAATGGGGTCATTGTCGCCGCCCGGCTCGAAGCTGTCCCGGTAGTTGGCTTCACCCGACACGAACAGTTCCAACCCGTTGTTCATCGGGTAATCATAGTCGAATGTGAAGGTGCCGGTGTACTCGGGCGCATAGGTTGTTGCGGCGCCTGACAGATCGTTGCTGGTAAAGCCTCCCGGTGTGCCGCACAGCGGATCCAGATCAAGCTGGATCGCGGTGCAGGGCGCATCCCTGAAGGAATCGTAGGTCGCATCCAGATAGGCGCCGCTGAGGCCCAGGCGCAGGTGGTCGGTGGCCTGCCACAGTACGTCCACCTCAAGCCCCTGGATTTCGGATTTCGCCGCGTTGGTCACACCAAAGCCGAGCCCCTTGAAAATGGAGGTTTGCAGGTTGTCGTACTGGGTATAGAACGCCGCCCAGTTCAACGTCATACCGCCGTCGAGCAGGGTGTGCTTGCCGCCGATTTCGAAGGCATCCACTTCCTCATCGTCAAACTCGAAATCATCGTTGGGGTTGGTTGGGTCATAGCAGGCTTCCACGGGCTGACCGGGCGCGCAGGGGAATGCGCCGGGCGTGAGATCGCCGGGCTCGCCGTCATCCGCGTCGGTGAAACCACCACTCTTGAAGCCCTGTGAGAAGCTTGCATAGAGCATGCTGTTCTCGGTAACGTCCCACTGCACGTTGACGGAAGGCAACCACTTGTCAGTGCTGCGTTTCCGTTCGTAGTCGTATATGTAGGCGTTGAAACTGGTTGCCTGAATAAAGCGCAGGAAGAAATCCTCCGAGGGGTTATTCATGCCGGTGATGCTGTCGCTGAGGAACTGGTTGGTATCCACCTCCTTGTTCTCTTCCGTGTAGCGCAGGCCTACGGTCAGTCGCACACTGTCGCTGAGGTTGAAGGTGCCCTGGCCGAACACCGCAAAGGAGTCGGCATCCTGCTCATAGAGGTGGTTGCGTCCAATCTGCTCGGCCGAGTAGGCGCCGCCGCTGACCAGTGCAAACAGGCTGTTGACCCCCAGCAGCGCCGGTACCAGCCCGTTCATATTGGCATCCAGCGTGACGCGCCGGTCGAACTTGAGTGTGCTCTCCTCGTAGTACACGCCGGCGACGTAGTCGAAGAACTCGCCGCCGGGCGAGGCAAAACGGAATTCCTGACTGAACTGCTCGAACTCCTGGTTATCATCGCGATGGATGAACTGCAGCGGCAGCCAGTCGACATCGACGCCGTCGATGTACTGGTACTCGGACCATCCCGTGGTGGAGGTCAGGGTGCCACCCGGCAGTTCGTAGTCGATGTTCAGCGCGAAGTTGTCGAAGTCTTCGTCGCTGCCATCCGGGTTCTTGCCAATACCGAGGCTGCCGCTGCCGACACCATTGTCCTTGAAGGACACAAACTCCCGCTGCCCGATCTCTGCAAAGTCGGGGAAGAACGAGTCTGTCAACAGATAGGCAATGGTGGCAAAGGCTGAGCGGTTGGGGAACAGCTCATCGCGGCTGGCCGGGTCGAGGTAGCGCTTGGTGGTGGACGGTGAGCCGATGCGCTCGTACTCTGTGTTGCTGTACTTGAAGTTTACGTCGAGCTGCTCGGTAGGCTGCCACACAGTGGTGATGCGGAAGGCAGTTTCATCGATTTCCCCCTCGGAGCGGTTGAGGAATTCGTTATCCATGTAGCCATCGGTCATGCGCGACTTGAAGGCCAGGCGTGCGGCGAAGGTATCGGTGAGCGACCCCTGCACAAAGCCTTCCAGCAACTGCCCATCGTGTGACTCGTAGCTGGCGGCGATTTCACCGCTGAAGTCTTCGCCCGGATCCGGTGATGCGCTGATGATATTCACGGCTCCCGCAACGGTGTTCTTGCCGAAGAGGGTGCCCTGGGGCCCGCGCAGGACTTCCACCCGTTCCAGGTCGAGAAAGCCCGAGCGATACTGGCGACCACGGCCCATGTAGATGCCGTCGATATACATGCCGACCGACTGCTCAAAACCCTGGTTGTTGCCCGATCCGACACCGCGCAGATAGATGTTGGTGTTGACCGAGGCCGCTGCCACATAAAGGTTGGGAACATAGTTCGACAGGGCCTGCATGTTGGGAATGCCGGCGCTTTGCAGTTTTTCGCCCTGTATGGCAGACACGGAAATCGGCACGTCCTGCAGGCTCTCCGCGCGCTTCTGCGCGGTCACGATAACCTCTTCAAGTTGCTGGCTGTGAGCCAGCGGTGTTGCGGAAAGTACGGCGAGTGCCGCGACCAGTGGAGCCTTGCGGAAATGGAAAGCCATGAAGTAGCCCTTTTTGTCAGCTGTTATAAGAATTATGGCTGGCGCTCTGCGGCGCCAGTGACGCACGGCTCATAGTAAGTGATTATCTCCAGCCGACACAATATCCTTGAGTGCCCCGCCGTTTCGCCGGGCCTGTTGCTGTCTGTTACGCTGGTCCTGTGCTGTTTGAGGAAAGGAGAACTGATTATGGCAACCCGTTTCGAAACCGACAGCATGGGCGAGGTGCAGGTGCCCGGGGATGCCCTCTTTGGTGCGCAGACCCAGCGCGCCCTGAATCACGCTGCTATCGTGCCCGAACGCGGCATGCCCGCGCCTTTCCTGCACGCGCTGGCCATGATCAAGGCCAGCGCCGCGCAGGCCAACGCGGCGGTCGGCGCACTTACTCCGGCGGTGGCGGCGGCCATTGCGGAGGCGGCGGAGGCGGTGGCAGCGGGGCACTACGACAGCGCATTTCCCGTGCCGGTGTTCCAGACCGGGTCCGGCACCAGCAGCAACATGAATATGAATGAGGTGTTGGCGAACCTGGCCACGCGCAGCCTGGGTGAGCGGGTGCATCCCAACGATCATGTGAATTGCAGCCAGAGCAGCAATGATGTGGTGCCCTCTGCCACCGCGCTCGCCGCAGCACGGGAGATTCACGCGACGCTGCGCCCGGCGCTTGAAGGCCTGGAGGCCGTACTTCTGCGGCGCGGTGCGGAGCTCCAGGGCGTGATAAAAACGGGTCGCACGCACCTGATGGATGCCATGCCGGTAACGCTGGGTTTTGAGCTGCGCACCTGGGCGTCTCAGCTGCAGGACTGCCGACAGCGACTTGCCGATCTGCAGCCGCGCCTCTGTGCCCTGCCCATTGGCGGCTCCGCAGTGGGGACCGGTGTCAACGTGCCGTCGGGTTACGTCCGCGCGCTGCTGGCTGCGCTCAGCGAGCGCGTGGGCTTGCCGCTGACCGCCGCCGCGCAGCCCGCCACCCGGATGGCGGGGCAGGAGACCGCAGCCGAGTGTTCAGCCGGCCTGCGCAGCATCGCGCTGGTGCTGATCAAGGTGAGCAACGACCTGCGCTGGATGAATTCGGGGCCGCTCGCCGGCCTGGGTGAAGTGCAGTTGGAGGCCTTGCAGCCGGGCTCGTCTATCATGCCTGGAAAGGTGAACCCGGTGATACCGGAGGCGGTGCTGATGGCGGCCACCGAGGTGCTGGGCAACGACGCCACCGTGGTCATGGCGGCGCAGTCAGGCAATTTCCAGCTCAACGTGATGTTGCCGCTGCTCGCGGACAAGCTGCTGGGCAGTATCTCGCTGCTGGCCGGTAGCTGCGTGTCGATGACGGACTGCATTAACGGTCTGCAACCGCTGGCAGATCAGGCAGCGGCGACGTTGGCGCGCAACCCGGTGCTGGTAACGGCGCTGAATCCCGAAATCGGCTACGAGGCCGCTGCGGCCATTGCCAAGCGAGCACTCCGGGAGGGGCGTCCGGTTCTCGATGTGGCGCTGGAGGACACCGATCTGCCGCGCGAAACGTTGCTGCGTCTGCTTGACCCGGCACCGCTCGCCCGGGGTGAGCGCGGGGAATAGCGCGCAAGTGATGGGATTCGGTCGGGATTGACGTACCGCGGCGGGGCGTAATCGGTGATGCTGTCATCCACTGGAACGCGGGTGGATCGAGAGGAGGTCGCCAATGTCGCTGCAAACCGCTCAACATGCGCTGGCTGGTATATTGTGCCTCCCGCTGCTGCTGCCTTCCGCCAGTCGCGCGCAGCTGCCACTGAACATAGAAGAGTTGCTGGTCGCACCCAGCACGCTGACGCTGCAGACCCTGTTCAGCTATAGCAGTACCGATCGCCCTTTGAGTGCAGCCTCCATGGGGGCGGCGCCGGTACCGGCGGCCAACCTGCAGACCCGCTCCGCAACGGCGCTCACCCGCTTGCGCTATGGCGTGGGTCGCACTGTTGAGGTCAATGCCGAACTGCAGCGCACGCGCGTCGACTGGCAGCAGCCGGCTGCATCCGGTGGTGGCGATGAATATACGCTGGGGGTAGGTGCCAGCTGGCTGCTGTCGCCCGATGCGGACACACCGGCGCTGCTGCTCAGCGGTGGCGTCGATGCCCTGGCCACGAGCTGGTTGGCTCCGGGCGAGCGTTACAGTGGCAAATCCCTGCGCGCGGGGGCTCATCTGTATCGGGCGCTGGACCCGGTCGTGCTCTCCCTGGCATTGTCCTATGAATGGCGTCGGCCTCGCGCCATCGGCGCGCTTCGCTACGATCCGGGGGACATTCTGCGCCTGCAGCCGCAGGTCAACTTTGCCGTCAATCGCCGGGTCACGCTGATTGGTGGACTCTCCTGGCAGTATATCGGTCGCGAGCGCCTCGACGCGGCACCGGTGGCGGGCAGTCTCTACCAGACCGGTTTGACCTTCGGTCTGGGGTTGCAGGCGGGGCCCGGCTCAATCATCTTCGTGGATACCCGTGTTGCCACCAGTGGCGGCCGCGGTGCGAGTCTGGGTGTGGACTGGCACTACCAGTTTTAGCGCGAGAGTAGCAGCGAAGGACGCCACGCGCGTGAGCTTCGCCGGGGAACTATCTGTGTACAAGGAGACGTACCATGAAAACACTAACGGCAATCGGCAGCAGCCTCGCACTGGCCGCGGTCATTCTCAATCCCGCAGCGGCGAGTGCCGCGCCAACCGGCGATGCGTACTGGATGGCCAGTGCCTTTGGCAGCTCGGAAAGCACACTCGAGGGTGCGGCGTCGCTGTCGACGCAGGACCTCGAGGCCAGTACGGGGCGCTGGGCACCACTGGCCCTTGCGCTGGGTATTGCAGGCGTGGATCTCGCGTTGATCTCTGTTTACTGGGGTATCTACCTGCCAACGTACGGCGGTGGTGGCTCCTGCGCCGTCTGCAACGATGCCAAGTTCAACGCGCATTGAGTCGACAGGGTAGCGCCCGCCCAGGTGAGCTATGCTTCCTGAAACGGGCGCTATCCTTACGCCAGTAAGCTTCGGAGGGGTGCACATGCGCGATCCAGCATTGGAGAAAAAACTCAGGGATTATCGGTTTGAGCAATTGGAGCTGCGGTACTCGATTCGATACCTGGTGCGGGGCAGCGTTGTGGTTGTTGCCGTCACCGGCTTCCTGGTTGCTGTGTTCCACGCGCAGTGGCCAGCGGCGGTTTTTCTCACGCTCGCCGCAGCAGGGTTGGCCGTGGTTGCCGGCAGCGCAATACGTCTCAGTCGCCGGCGCGCCGTCGCAGAGATGCGCCGCGAGCTGCCGGCTGACGAACCCTACGAGCCCCCCGGGGATGTTCTTTGACCGCGGGCCACGGTGCTCGCTGCGCTGCTGTCTGGCACTGTGGGTGTGCAGCGCATTGGCGACACCGCTGGCGCAGGCAAGCGATGCCGCGGTGTTCAGTTCCTGGCGCGCACTGCGCGATGCCGGCGTCGTCAAGCAGGCCAGTGACTTCTCCTGTGGCCTCGCAGCGCTGGCGACCTACTTTACGACATACCTGAATGACCCACTGTCCGAGGCGGCATTGCTGCGTCTCCTGGAGGCGCAGGGAGACGACTGGGGGTTACCCGCGGACTGGCGGGAGCAGGGTGTCTCCTATGCGATTCTCATCGCGCTTGCCACGCACCTGGGCGTGCAGGGTGTGGGCCTCGCGGTAACGCCCGAGCTTCTGCTGTCGTTGCAGGTGCCTGCCATTGTGCGGCTGCACCCTGAGGGGGGTGCACACTTCAGTGTGCTGCGCGGTATCGACCCTGCCGGGCGCGTGCAACTGGCGGACCCCCGTTGGGGTAACCGGCAATTGAGCCGGGCACAGTTTCTCGACCTGTGGCTGGATCCCACACTGGATGCTGAAGTCGGTACGCTGCTCCTCTTGCACAACACCCGCCGCACACGGCAGCAGCGTGAAGGATATTTCACGCTTGTGCCGAGGCTGCCGCTCCTGCGCCCTGGGCTGAACACGGCATTGAGCGCCGGCTGGTTTGCTGAAGGGCGTTGACAATCAGCAGGTGCTGGCCAAGGATGTTCTGCACAAGGGGCGTTCCAGTCAATGGTGGGGTGTTTGGCGGCCATGAAGTATGCACAGGGTACTTTGCTCGCAGGATTGCTCCTGCTGGTGTCAGCAACCGGGTCACAGGCGCGCGATACGCTCGCCGATGAGCAACTCCGGGCGTTGTATGACGCTGAATACCGGTGGCGACAGCAGGAGTTCGGGCAGGTCCCTGCGGAGCAGGGCGGGTGGCGTGACGGTCCCGCATTGCCGCGCGTGGATGCAGCGACCCAGCGGGACAGGTTGGCCTATTGGGAAGACAGCCTCGCGGCGTTGGCCCGCATACCCGCTGATGCCCTGAGTCCCGAGGGCAGGATTAACGCCGCAGTCTTCAGGCAGATTGTGCAGACACTTGCGGACGAGGTGCGCTACCGCACCTACGAGGCCCCCCTCAATTCCGACACCTTTTTCTGGAGTGGCCTGTATCCACGCATGGGCGGCTTCGATACCGAGCAGGCCTATCGTGACTATCTGCAGCGGCTGAGCCAGCTGCCGCGCTTCTTCGCCGAGCACCAGGCCAATATGCGGGCGGGGCTGGCGCGGGGCTATAGCGTGCCGCGGGTGGCGCTGGAGGGTCGTGAGCGGTCCATAGAAGCCTACCTGGCTGCGGGTGAGGACAACCCATACTGGTCGCCGATCGCGGCCCTGCCGCCCCAGTGGCCAGAGGCCCTGAAGTTGGAGTTGCAGGCGCAGGCTCGCAGTCTCATCGATGCGGCCGTGGTGCCTGCCTACGCGGAGTTGTTGCGCTTCATGCGGGAAGACTATCTGCCCCACACACGTGAAACACTGGCGGCCCGCGACTTGCCGGATGGCGACGCGTTCTACCAGACGCAGATTCGCAACTTCACCACACTGGAACTGACTGCGGAGGAAATCCACACGATAGGCCTTGCCGAAGTGGCCCGCATTCGCGCGGAGATGGACGCGGTGCGCGCGGCCAGCGGGTTCGAAGGGGATATGCCGGCTTTCCTGGAATTTCTGCGCACCGACCCGCAGTTTTACGCGAAGACACCCCATGAGTTGCTGGCGTTCACGGCCTGGGTCGCGAAGCGGGTGGACGGTCAGCTGGCCGCGAATCTGGGTTTCCTGCCGCGTCGGCGTTTCACCATCCTGCCGGTGCCTGATGCCATTGCGCCGTTCTATACCGGTGGTCGCGGGGGTCTTGAGAGCTGCCTGTTCAATACCTACAACCTGCCCTCACGGCCACTCTATACACTCACGGCGCTAACCCTGCACGAATGCGCGCCGGGGCATTCGCTGCAGGCGGCCATCGCCCGGGAGGCCCCCGGTGAGATCCCTGAATTTCGGGCCAATAATTATTTTTCCGGCTACGGCGAGGGCTGGGGTCTGTACACCGAATGGCTGGGAATTGAGATGGGTGTGTATGACACGCCCTATGAGCACTTCGGGCGGCTGTCCTATGAGATGTGGCGCGCTGCGCGTCTGGTCATTGATACCGGCTTGCACCACTATGGCTGGAGCCGCGAACGCGCCCAGGCATTTCTGCGTGAGAACACGGCCCTGTCCGAGCATGAGTTGACCACGGAAATAGACCGCTACATCTCCTGGCCTGCGCAGGCCCTGTCCTACAAGCTGGGCGAAATGCTCATTCGGCGCAAGCGCGCAGAAGCCGAGGCGGCGCTGGGTGTGGCCTTCGATAAGCGCTATTTTCACGACACGATCCTCGGTCTGCGCTCTGTGCCCTTGAACGTGCTGGAGCAGGAGCTGGATCGCTGGATCGCCGCGGGCGGACCCAATCCGTATGCGGCAGCGGCGCTTCAGTGATCGGCCAGCGTGGCCCCGAGCTTCCGGTACAGGCTGCGCACACTGATTCCGGCGATGGCGGCGGCGCGGGCCTTGTCGCCCTCGCAGTGGGCGAGCAGGCTTTTCAGATACTGGGTTTCGCGCGTGCGTAGATCGGTCCACGTGGCCGCAGGCGGCTGGGGTGCGCTGAGAGGTTGTTCAAGGCAACGCTCGATGATGTGGTGGTCGATCATGTCGCCCTGGGCAAACACCAGGGCCCGTTCCAGGATGTTGCGCAATTCGCGGATATTGCCAGGGAAAGGCTCCTGCTGCAGCCGCTGTACGGCGGATTCGGTCAGCCGGGCTGGGCGCCCTTCGCGCAGTTTGCCGAGGATGGAGTTGGCGAGCAGGGCCAGGTCCTCGCGGCGCTCGCGCAGTGCAGGCAGGTGGATGGGGAAGGCGTTGATACGGTAGAAGAGGTCGCGGCGGAAATCGCCGGCGTCCACCATGGCTGACAGGTCTTTGTGCGTGGCGCAAATCAGGCGAAAGTCGGCGTGACGTAGCGTCGTGCTACCCACGGGACGCCAGGTACCGGTCTCCAGCAGGCGCAGCAGCTTGACCTGCATGCCCAGCGGCACGTCCCCAATTTCATCCAGGAACAGGGTGCCACCCTGCGCCGATTCTAGGAGTCCGGGCCTGTCCTGTGTGGCGCCGGTGAAGGCGCCTTTCATATGCCCGAACAGCTCGCTCTCGAACAGGGTTTCGGTGAGGCCGGCGCATTCCACGGCCACCAGCGGGCGGTCGCGCCGCGCGCTGGCCTGGTGTATTGCACTGGCCGCCAGCTCCTTGCCGGTGCCGGACTCCCCCAGAAGCAGTATGGACGTTTCGTGCGGCGCCACCAGATTCACCAGGTTGACCAGTTCATTGAACGCCGCGCTGCGCCCTACCATCTGCCGCGTGCTGAGCTCTGCGCTGGCGACGGTCACCGGGGTCAGCAGCTCCACGAAATACAGTAACTCACCGGCGTCGTCGTGAATGGGCAGCATGGCGACATCCACGTGCTGACGTCCTTCGGGAGAGAGGTGCACATGCAGCACCCGTTCCTTCTGGCCGCTACTGCGTGCGGCAGACAGTGGGCAGCTTTCGCCGGCCTGGTCGCAGGGCACGCGGTAGCCGTGGGAGACCTCGAAGCAGTGTGCCGGGGTGGCGGCGTCCAGTTCACCAAAAGTGTCGCGGTACGCGCTGTTGGTCGCGAGGATGCGGTAGTCCGGGCTGACCAGGATCGCGGGGTAGTCGTAGCCTTCCAGCATCCGGGCGAGGGTGCGGTCAGTATCGGTGGCAATCAGTTCGCCCATGTCATTTCCGACAAAGTCTTTTGACAATATTGGCAGAAATGTCCCGTCGGGTGCTACCCTTTTCTTTGGCAGCGTCTCTGATTATTCATAAATAGTTAATAAAAACAAACGGTTAAAATTATTCGGCGACCGGTTCGAGGGTTCTGGCACGACCGTTGCTGTACCTTCGCAACGCTCAATTCCATGAAGTCGTGAGGTGGATGTTATGCAAACCCAGGTCAACTTTGAGGTAAATCTGCAGTGCCGGCCCGAGGTCGTGCCCTTCTTTGATGCCGATACCAATACCTTTTCCTACGTGGTGCGGGATCCGGACAGCAAGTCCTGCGCCGTGGTCGATTCCGTGCTGGATATCGACTACGCCGCAGGGCGTATCAGTACGGCCAGCGCCGACCGCATTCTCGACTATATCCGCCAGCACGGTCTGTCGCTGGAGTGGATTATCGAAACCCATGTGCATGCGGATCACCTCTCTGCCGCGCCGTATCTGCAGGATGCCCTGGGCGGAAAGATCGGTATCGGCGAGCACATTGTGACGGTGCAGGAGACCTTCGGTAAGGTCTTCAATGCCGGCACGGACTTTGCCCGCGACGGCTCCCAGTTCGACCGCCTGTTTGCCGACGGCGACAGCTACCAGGTGGGCAGCATGACCTGCCATGCCATGCACACCCCCGGGCACACGCCGGCCTGCATGGTACACGTCATGGGTGATGCCGCCTTTGTGGGCGACACCCTGTTTATGCCTGACGGCGGCACGGCGCGGGCCGATTTCCCCGGCGGCGATGCACGGACTCTGTACCGCTCCATCCAGCGCGTGTTGTCGCTGCCTGGCGAGACACGCCTGTTCATGTGTCACGACTATATGCCCAATGGGCGCGAGCTGGAGTATGAGACCAGCGTTGCCGCCGAGCTTGCTGACAACATCCATGTCCACACCGGAATCAGTGAGGATGACTTCGTGCGCATGCGCGAGGCCCGGGATGCAACCCTCGGCATGCCTCGCCTGATTCTGCCATCGTTGCAGGTCAACATGCGCGCTGGCCATCTGCCAAAAGCAGAGGACAACGCCACGGTTTACCTGAAACTGCCCATTAACGCGCTCTGATAACTGCAAACGAGGACAGGCCCATGGAGATTCGTACACTGGACGATCAACTCAGCGTTTCCGGGCAGGTCACGCCTGAGGAGCTTGCCGCCCTGGCCGCGCGTGGCGTGCGGCACATCATCTGCAACCGCCCCGACGGCGAAGGTGCGGATCAGCCCGCCTACGCTGAAGTGCAGCGTGCCGCCGAAGCGGCGGGCATCCAGGCGCACTATCTACCGGTGGTCGCGGGCAAGGTCTCGGATGCCGAGGCGCGTGATTTCGGCCAGCTGCTGGATGCCATAGAGGGTCCGGTGCATGCCTACTGCCGCACCGGAATGCGCTCCACTACCCTGTGGGCCCTCTCTCGCGGGCGCAGTGGTCTGGCACCGACAGAGATTATTCGCCGGGGACGTGAAGCGGGCTACGACATGAGCAGCGTTGTGGCGCGCGTGGCGGGCGAGGGCCAGAACCACGGAGGCCTGGTGCTGGCGGAGTATGACGTTGTGGTTGTGGGAGCGGGAGCGGGCGGCATAGCGTGCGCATCCAGCCTGTTGAGCCGCGACAGCACACAGTCAGTGGCCATCATCGATCCTGCGGACATTCACTATTACCAGCCAGGCTGGACCTTTGTCGGTGCGGGTATCTTCCAGCCGGCAACCACCGCGCGCACCATGGCCTCACTGATTCCCCGGGGCGCGGACTGGATCAAGGCAGCCGTGGCGGCTTTCGACCCCGTACATAATTCGGTGGTGTTGGAGGGCTGTCGTGTCATTCGCTATCGCCGTCTGGTGGTGGCGGCGGGCATCAAGCTCGACTGGGACGCGATTCCGGGCTTGGCGGAGAGCCTGGGACGCAACGGCGTCACCTCCAACTACCGCTTTGACCTCGCTCCCTACACCTGGCAACTGGTACAGAAGCTCAAATCCGGGCGCGCGCTGTTCACCCAGCCCCCGATGCCGATCAAGTGTGCCGGCGCGCCACAGAAGGCAATGTACCTGTCTGCAGACTATTGGCTGCGCCAGAAGTGTCTGCAGAATATTGACGTGGAATTCTACAACGCGGGAGGCGTATTGTTCGGCGTACCGGATTACGTCCCGGCACTGATGGAGTACGTCAAGCGCTACGACGCGCGACTCAACTTCAGTCACCGGTTGCTGCGTATCGACGGCGAGGCGCGCCGCGCCGTGTTCGAGGCAACGGACAGTGACGGGGCCAAGCGGGAGGTAGAGCGCGATTTTGATATGATCCATGTGGTGCCGCCGCAGACAGCGCCGGACTTCATTCGCGCCAGCGCCCTGGCAGACGAGGCCGGTTGGGTGGACGTGGATCAGACAACCCTGCGGCACAAGCGGTTCGAGAACATCTGGGCCCTGGGTGATGTGATGAACGCGCCCAACGCCAAGACCGCGGCGGCGGCCCGCATGCAAGCGCCGATTGTCGCCAATAACCTGTTGGTGGACAGCGGGCATGCTGCGGGCGTGGCACACTACAATGGCTACGGTTCTTGCCCCCTGACCGTGGAACGGGGCAAGATTGTGCTGGCGGAGTTTGGCTACGGTGGCAAGCTGCTGCCAAGTATGCCGGCCTGGCTGCTGGACGGGCGCAAGCCCAGTCGGGCCGCCTGGTTTCTCAAGGAGCGTTTGTTGCCGCCGATCTACTGGAAGGCAATGCTGCGCGGCAGGGAATGGTTGGCAAAGCCAGTGATCGGCGAGGGTTAACGCATTGCAGGGACTCAAGCGCTATCTGCCGCTGCTGGAGTGGGGGCGACGCTACAATCGCGAGAGTTTCGCCAGCGACGGCCTCGCTGCGGTTATCGTCACCATCATGCTGATCCCGCAGTCTCTGGCCTATGCCATGCTGGCCGGCCTGCCCGCGGAGATGGGCCTGTACGCCAGCATGCTGCCCCTCATCGCCTATGGACTGTTTGGCACGAGCACCACGCTCTCGGTGGGTCCTGTGGCGGTGGTGTCCCTGATGACCGCGACGGCGGTCAGCCAGGTGGCGGAGGCCGGCAGCCTTGCCTACGTGGATGCCGCGATCCTGCTCGCCTTGATGTCCGGCGCGATGCTGCTGCTGTTCGGCCTGCTGCGGATGGGGTTTCTCGCCAGTTTTCTTTCGCACCCGGTGATTGCCGGCTTCATCACGGCCTCCGGTGTCATTATCGCGGTGTCCCAGTTGGGGCACGTGCTGGGTATTCGGGGGCGGGGCGAGAACCTGCCGCACCTCGCGCAACAGCTCTGGGCACAGCTGCCCCAGGTGCACATGCCCACCCTGCTGGTCGGTGGCTCCACGCTGCTGTTTCTGTTCTGGGTGCGCAGCGGACTCAAGCCCCTGCTGTTAAAAGCCGGCCTCCCGGACTACTGGGCGGGCATGTTGACCCGCACAGGGCCGGTTTTCGCGGTGATCGGGACCAGCGTTGTGGCCTGGCAGCTGGATCTCGGGGCGCGTGGCGTTGCCCTGGTTGGACACGTGCCTGCGGGACTGCCGGGCTTTGATCTGCCACCATTGCTGAACCCTGCCTGGCGTGAACTGGCGGTATCTGCATTGCTGATTTCCATCATCGGGTTTGTCGAGTCAGTGTCCGTGGGGCATACGCTCGCGGCACGCCGTCGCCAGCGCATCGTGCCGGACCAGGAATTGATTGGCCTGGGCGCTTCGAATATCGCCGCCGCGGTCTCCGGTGGTTATCCGGTAACCGGCGGCTTCGCCCGCTCCATCGTCAACTTCGATGCCGGTGCCGCCACCCCGGCCGCCGGTATGTTGACAGCGCTGGGTATCGGCCTGACCGCGCTGTTCTTTACCCCTTACCTTGCTTATCTGCCGAAGGCGACGCTCGCGGCCACCATCATTGTCGCGGTGTTGTCGCTGGTGGATTTCTCCATCCTGCGTCGCACCTGGGAGTATGGGATATCCGACTTCGCGGCGGTGGCCATCACGCTGTTCGTGACCCTCGCGGTGGGTGTGGAAACGGGTGTCGCCTGCGGCGTACTGGCCTCGCTGGCGCTGCATCTGTACAAGACATCGCGGCCGCACATGGCGGTAGTGGGGGAGGTGCCGGGCACCGAGCACTACCGCAATGTGGATCGGCACGAGGTCATCACCCGCAGTGACATCCTGTCCCTGCGTATTGACGAAAGTCTGTATTTCGCCAATGCCAGCTTCGTGGAGTCCAGTCTCTACGCTCTGCTGGAGAAGCGTCCGGAGGTTCGCCACGTGATTCTCATGTGCACGGCGGTGAATGAGATCGACCTCAGTGCACTGGAGGCGCTGGAGTCGATCAACCGGCAGCTGGCCGAGCGCGATATCACGCTTCACCTGTCCGAGGTCAAGGGGCCGGTGATGGATGTGCTGCGCCACACGCACTTCCTGCAGGATCTCACGGGCAAGGTGTTTCTCTCCCAGCACCACGCGGTACAGCATGTCATGGCCGAAGTTGACGCCGCCCGCACCGACCGCCCCCACGACTGGGTCATTTAGCACGGACAGAGCCGCCTGCCGCGCGTGGCCACAGGGCATGTCGCGGTGACATCGCCGCACTTTCTCAGTACTGTATCGGCATAACGATAGAATACGGAGAGCGTCATGAACTATTTCGTCACCGGCGGGACCGGCTTTATTGGTCGTTTTCTTGTGCCTCGGCTACTGGACCGGGGTGGGCGTGTGTACCTCCTGGTGCGGCCGGGTTCCCTGTCCAAGGTCGACGGGCTACGTGAGCTATGGGGCGCCAACCGGCGTCAGGTGGTTGCGGTGGAGGGTGACCTCAGCGAGCCGCGGCTGGGTGTGAAGCCGGCCTGGGTGCGCCAACACGCGGGCAAGATAGACCACTTCTTTCACCTCGCGGCCATCTATGACATGCAGGCCAGTGCTGAGAGCCAGCGCAAGAGTAATGTCGAGGGCACGCGCCAGGCCCTGGCGCTGGCGAAGTCGCTCAAGGCCGGCTGTTTTCACCAGGTGAGCTCCATTGCCGCCGCCGGCCTGTATGAGGGAACCTTCACCGAGGACATGTTTGAAGAGGCGGGGGCGCTGGAGCATCCCTACTTCCAGACCAAACACGAGTCCGAGGGGATTGTGCGTGCCGAGAAGCGGCTCAAGTGGCGAATCTATCGTCCCGGCATGGTGGTCGGGCACTCGGTCACCGGCGAAATGGACAAGGTAGACGGTCCCTACTACTTTTTCGAGACCCTGCGCAGCCTGAGCAAAGTGGTACCCGAGGGTTTGCCGCTGCTGATGAACAAGGCAGGGCTGCTGAACATCGTGCCGGTCGACTATGTGGTGGCGGCGATGGACCATCTCGCCCATCTGCCAGGCCACGATGGCGAGTGCTTTTTCCTGACCGACCCGGACGGCATCCGGGTGGGTGACCTGTTGAAGACCATGATGCGCGTCTCACACGGCCCGAGGCTGCGGGCGGTCGATGCGTCGCTGCTGGATTCCGCGACCCGCCTGGCGGGCAAGGGTATCGGTCGGCTGGGACCGGTGCGCAAGCTGGGTGAGCGACTGATAAGCCAGATGGGCATTCCCCCCCAGGTGGTGGCCTACATCAATTACCCCACACGCTTTGACTCCAGCCGCACCCGTGCGCTGCTGGAGCCCGCCGGGATCCAGTGTCCACCGTTTGAGGACTATGCAGCGGTCATCTGGGATTACTGGCTGCACTTCCTGCGCAAGGACGTGGGCACGCTGGAAAAGGAGGTCGACACGCTGTTCGGTCGCCTGGTGGGGCGGCCCACGCTGGCGGCACTGCGCAAGCGGGTAAAAGGCAAAGTGGTGGTGGTGACCGGCGCCACTTCCGGTATCGGTCGCGAGTGCGCCTTGCGCCTGGCCCGTGCCGATGCCCGTGTGGTGCTGGTGGCGCGCACTGTGGAAAAGCTGGATGAAACCATGGCGGAAATCGAGGGGATGGGCGGTATTGCCCACGCCTATGCCTGCGATGTCGCAGACCTCGCCGCCTGCGACAAACTGGTCGCCGATGTGATCGCCGACTTTGGCGGCGCTGACATACTGATCAATAACGCGGGTCGTTCCATCCGTCGCTCCGTGCGCTACAGCTACGACCGCTTTCACGATTTCGAACGCACCATGCAGCTGAATTATTTCGGTGCCCTGCGCCTGATCATGGGCTTCCTGCCCGGAATGGAAGCGCGTGAGCAAGGTCAGATCATCAATATTTCCTCCATCGGAGTGCTGACCAGCCCCCCGCGTTTCTCTGCCTATGTCGCTTCCAAGGCGGCGCTGGATGCCTTCAGCCTGTGTGCGGCGCCGGAGTTTGCGCGCTGCAATATCGAGTTCACCACGATTCACATGCCCCTGGTGCGCACGCCGATGATTGCACCCACGGGCTTGTACAAGGCGTTCCCCACATTGTCGCCCGAGCAGGCCAGGGACCTGGTGATGAAAGCCATCGTGTCGCGCCCGAAGAAGGTGTCCACCTCCCTCGGGGTCGCCGGTGCCGTGGCGCAGGCGACCATGCCAAGCTTTACCGAAGCCTTCCTCAGCCAGGCCTACGACCTGTTTCCGGATTCGCCAGCGGCGCGCGGCCTGAGTGAAGAGGAAGCGGCGGCCGAACTGGCCCAGATTCCGTCCTCAAAGCTGGCCCTGGCGCGGCGCCTGTTCTCGCAGGTTATGCGCGGAGTGCACTGGTAGAGAGTCGCCTCCATGCAGTTCGGCCTCGTGCTGCTGATGGTGCTGGTGGCACTCAACCTGCGACCGGCGCTGGCATCGCTCGCGCCGCTGTTGAGCCGTGTGCAGGCAGACACCGGGCTCAGCGCCGCCGCGATCGGTGCGCTGACCACAATGCCGGTGCTGTGTCTCGGCCTGTTTGCGCCGCTGGCGCCCTGGCTGTCGAGGCGGATCGGCACGGAGCGCACGCTCTCCCTGGCCCTGCTGCTGTTGGCCGTTGCCCTCATGCTGCGCAGTGGCCCCGGTATCCCGTGGTTGTTTCTGGGTACGGCGCTGGCAGGCGCCGCCATCGGCATTGGCGGCACGGTGCTGCCCGTGCTGGTGAAGCGCGACCTGCCCCGCGGTGCCGACCTGATGACCGGTGTGTACACCATGGCGCTTTGCCTGGGTGGTGCCCTGGGCGCCGGGCTCAGCATTCCTCTGGCCGATGGCCTGGGGAGTTGGCAGCTCAGCCTGGCCAGCTGGTCGGTGCTGGCTTTTCTGGCCCTGTTCTGCTGGCGCCTGTTGGCAGCCCACCCCTGGCCACAGTCCAGCGCCCGCAGCCGAGCCAGGGTGGGCAGCGGCCTGTTGCGCTCCCCCCTCGCCTGGCAGATTACCCTGCTCATGGCATCACAGTCGGCGCTGGCCTACATTGTGTTTGGCTGGCTGCCGGTACTGTTGCAGCGCCGCGGGCTGGGAGAGGCTGAAGCCGGGCTGCTGCTGGGTGCATCGGTGTTTGTGCAGCTGTTTGCCGCACTCGCGGCGCCCTGGCTGGCACGTCTGGGGCGCGATCAACGCCCGGCGCTGCTCTGCGCGCTGACGTTCGTTGCCCTGGGCTTCTACTGCCTGCTACAGGGGCCCGCCATGCTGCGCTGGCCCGGTGTGGTGGCACTGGGCCTGGGGCAGGGCGGGAGTTTCAGCCTCGCTCTGGCGCTGTTGGTGCTGCGCAGCGTGAACCCGGCGGTCGCCGGTGAGCTGTCGGGTATGAGCCAGGGTTTCGGCTACTGCCTGGCGGCACTGGGGCCCCTTGCCGTTGGCCTGTTGTTGCAGTTCAACGTGTCACTGACGGGTATCTGGCTGGTACTCACGGCTGTGGTAGCGCTGGCCATGGTGCTGGCCCTGTTGGCAGGTCGGCAGCGCGTGCTCGATGTCGATGAGGCGGGGTGCTTCGTCACCCGCGAGCAGCGGCGCGGCTGAGCGCGGTTCAGTCCTCTTCCAGATCCTCATCGCCGACTTCATCGGCGCTGTTTTCAACCGCGGGTGTGTGGTTTTCTTCGACCGCTGAGGCATCCGGCTGCTCGGATTCCGCTGCTTCTTCACCACTGCCCGCCGGGGCGTCGGTTGTGACATCGGCGAGCTGTCGCGCGCTGCCGGGATCGGTCGCCACGACGTCTTCCGGGGGGCTGATCTGCCCCTTGGGCGGCGTGATGCCGATATGGTGGGTGGCGAAACCTGGCTGAACGACCTGGTTCAGCGCCATGCCGATAATGCGGCCGTTGTGATTGGAGATGATGCGGGTGCGCACATTGGTGATGGGGTTGGTCACCGTGCCCAGTACGTCCCCCCGTTTCACGGTCTGCCCGAGGCTCACCCGGCTGAACACGATGCCGCCCACCGGGGCGCGTTCCCACACGGAGTTGTAGTACACCGGCTCGGGGTCGCCCCAGAGGCTGAAACGGATGGTCATGCCGAGGTGATTCAGCAGTGTGCGAATTGCCTTTACGCTGTGGCTGACAGCATCCTCGTCCAGTACCGAAGGGCCACCTGCTTCCAGGGTTACCGCCGGAATGCCTACTTCGACGGCTGCGCGCCGCAGAGTGCCCGCGGTGCCTTCACTGTGCACCACCACAGTGGAGCCAAAGCCCTTGGTCAGCTGCACCACACGGGGGTTGCGCAGGTCGCCGCGCAGCTGTGGCAGGTTGGTGCGGTAGAAAGAACCGGTATGCAAATCGACCAGTGCATCGCAATGTGCGATGACTTCATGGAAAAATGAATAGGCCAGGCGTGAAGCGGAGCTACCTTCCGGATCGCCCGGGAAGTAGCGGTTGAGGTCGCGGCGATCCGTGAGGTAGCGTGAACCGGCATGGAAGCCCTGCAGGTTGACGATGGGAACGCCGATTACGGCCCCCTTGAGCTTGCCGGCATCCAGGTTGTAGAGCACCCGGCGCACGGTTTCTATGCCGTTGAGCTCATCGCCGTGCATGGCGGCCGTCAGGCAGAGTGTAGGGCCGGGCTCCACACCATTCACCACCAGCACCGGCGTATCCACGTAAATTCCCTCAAAGGACTGTGTGGGCGCCCAGGCGAGGCGGGTGGACGTTTTGGGCGGAACCTCGCGGCCCAGCAGTACCAGTTCCTGCAGAACCACGGGTGCCGGGTTGGGCGCTGTGGGTGGTGGCTCGGTCTCCACCGGCTCATCCAGCGGCAGATTGGGTGCGCGAGGTAACCCGGTCGTCGAGGGAGGCTCGCGTTCCTCAAGCTGCACAGCGGCCTCCGGTGCCGGAGCGCCGAGGCCGGCTTCCGGCGTCACCTCGGGCACCGGTGCCGGCGCTGTGCCGGCCAGCGCCGTTGGCTGTTCCGGCGCCTCTTCGAGCTGCGTTGCGAGCGGGCTCTGCGCCGTCGCCAACCCGCTCCACAGCAGCGCGAGTGCGAGGCCCGGCGCGGAGATCATTCGGAGGCGTTGGGGGTTGTGGGCGCGTGGCAAAGCAGCGTACCGGTCGGTGACAAATGAGGGGGCAGTCTAGCAGATTTGCCTGCGGCAGCGGGCGGAAATACCGCTGCGGGCGCTGGCGGCGAATAGCCATTCGCAGGTTGTGGCCTTGTGTTTCCCTCCCGGTGGTGCGAAATTGGCGTATCGGCGCAGATCGGGGGAGTGTGCACGCTGCTGTCGGTGTACCCATACAAGCTGTGAGGAAGTCCTTATGCTAAAAGAATTCAAAGAATTTGCCATGCGTGGCAACGTCATCGACATGGCGGTAGGCATAATCATCGGCGGCGCCTTCGGCACGATCGTCAAAAGTCTGGTCAACGACGTCATCATGCCGCCCATCGGCCTGTTGCTGGGCGGCGTCGATTTTTCCGACCTGTTTATCACCCTGAAGGAAGGTGCGGTGGCCGGGCCCTACACCACCCTGGCCAGCGCCCAGGAAGCCGGTGCGGTGACCATCAGCTACGGCCTGTTTATCAATGCGGTGATCAGTTTCGTGATCGTCGCCTTCGCGGTATTCCTGCTGATTCGCAGTGTCAATCGCCTGAAGCGCGAAGAGGAGCCGGCGCCTGCGGAGCCTACGGAGAAGGAGTGCCCGTTCTGCCTCTCCAGTATTCCCATCAAGGCAACTCGCTGCGGTCATTGCACATCAGCACTCGAGACTGCCTGACAGGTGGCACGTCGTTGTAGCGGGCGCCAACGTTGGCGCCCGCCCTGCAGGGCACTGCTGGCCATGGCAGGACTGCAGCCGCTGCCTCTGTCCGCTCAGGAGTTGCTCGGTACCACTATCACTGAAGTAACACTGACCGCCTTGCTGGCGGCGATGGCATTCACGCTCGCAGTGGTTCTGGTGCTGTATCGCAATCAACGCCGCCTGACCGCGCTCCTGCTCGCGGAGTCACGCACTGACTATCTTACCCAGGTACCCAACCGGCGCTATTTTCTCGAGCAGCTTGCAAGCAATGTTGCCCGCGCGGAGCGCTACCAGGAGCCTCTGTGTCTGCTCATGCTTGATGTCGACCTGTTCAAATCGGTCAACGATCGCTTTGGTCACGGCGGGGGCGATGTGGTGCTGAAGGCGATTGCGAGTGCCCTGCAGGAGCAGCTACGCCGCTCTGACGATGTGGGGCGTCTGGGTGGAGAAGAGTTCGGCGTGCAGCTGCCGATGACCGAGGGCACCGCTGCGCTGGCCATCGCCGAACGTCTGCGCCAGCGCATTGCAGAGCTGCAGTTCACCGGCACGTTTTCCGGGCTGGCGGTGAGTTGCAGTGTGGGTGTCGCGGCGTTCAGCGCCGGCATGTCGGCGGAGACCCTGCTGGCCGCTGCGGATACGGCGCTCTACCGGGCCAAGGACAGCGGGCGCAACCGGGTGGTTGCCGCTGCCAACGAGACCGGTCAGCCGCTGCTGTCCTAGCGGGTCAGAGCGCGTCCAGCGTGTCCATTTGCCGGCGCATCTCGCGCCGGATGCGGGTCAGGTCGTTCACCGTGTCCCCGGCGATCGAGGCGATGACACCCAGCCAGCGGCCACTCAGGCGCACATTGTTCAGCGCACAGCGTGGCGCCGCCGTCAGCGGTGTCGCCCGCACAATCTCCAGTGACTCCCGCACCGCGCAGCGCAGCGTATCCCCTGTCGCCTGCAGTGCCATACGGTTGGCGTTGCCGAGAATCTCCAGTGATTCCAGTGTCGATTCCAGCCCGGCCCACTCGGCAACCACGCCGCGCTCGATGGTACGTCGGGCGCTACGCCGCAGTTTACGTGCGAGGTTCCGGAACTCGCGGTCTACACGCGGGCCGAACACCGGGTCGCCGGTGGCCTGTAGCCGATCGTCAAGCTCCAGTTCCTGCCAGTCGGCCGGCGTCAGTACCGCTTCAATACGGGGGAATACCAGCAGTTCTTCACTCTGCATGTGGCGATTGCTGTTGGCGATGTAGTCACGCCCGGCGCGCACCACCTCCTCGCCAGTGGCATTTCCCGCGCGCCAGCGGCCGATGAGCCCCTGCAGGGCGAGGGCGTTCTTTGCCATGGCGTCGTGTTGTCGCTGCAGGCTGTCCACATCATCGGCAATCTGTTCGTCGAGCTCCGCCGCGCGGCCGTAGATGAGGTCTTCACGCGGGTGATGATGGCGATCTGCCCACCCGACCATGTACCCCATGATTTCGTACAGCACGTGACTGTCGACCGGCCCGCCACTTTCTATGGCATCCAGTTGCTCCGTCATGAGCCCGGAGATGCGCGTGAGGTGTACGTGTTCCGCACGCAGTGTGGCAATCAGCGGTGGCATAGTGTGCAATGTGGACATGTCGACGCTCCAACGCGGTCGCTAGCTCGTTCGCGGCAGGGTAACCCAGGCCGTCCGGCAAGTGTATTGATCTGGCGCATGGCAACGGCCTGCGCCGGGGCCTGTTCAGTCGGAAACCATGACGGCAGGTATCCCCAGCACGTGGCGCAGTCGGTCCTCGCGCTCATCGAGCAGATCCGCCAGGGTGTATTCATCGAGGGCGGCGATAAATGCGTTGAAGGCCTCGCGGAGTGCGCGGGTCAGTTTGCAGTGACCCTGTATGGCGCATTGCCCGCCCTTGTCGAAACATTCCACCAGCGCCGTGGAAGGCTCCATGCGCCGCACGACATCGCCGACCACAATGTCGCTCGCCGGGCGGGCCAGGGCCAGGCCGCCGCCCTTGCCCCGCGTGGCTTCGACAAAGCCGTGTTTGTGCAGATATTGCACGACCTTGGTGAGGTGGTGGCGGGATACGTCGTAGGCCTCCGCGATGTCGCGGATGGTGTGGCGTCCACCCGGGCTCACGCCCAGGTAAATGAGTGTACGCAGGGCGTAGTCTGTGTATTGGGTCAGTCGCATCAACCGGCCTTCCCGTCGATTCGCGGGCGTGTGAGTATCGGGAAGTAGCGCCAGGTGAACAGCAGGAAGGCCGCGACCCAGCACAGCGACGCTGCGTGGATTCCAAAGGCCCAGGGCAGCCAGCCTGTCCCCGCGATGACGCGCAACAGGCCGGCGAGAATTATAAGCCCGAATGCCCACGTGATACCACCGGGCAGGGCCAGAGGCCTGCCGGTGTGGCCCAGCGCCACCCGTGCCATCACGCCGAGGATCATGGTGCCCATCGCGCCCGCGCCCAGGGCATGCAGCCACACGGCGTCGCTGACCAGGGCAAACCCTGCCAGCCCCCGCAACAGGAAGCTGACCGCTACCCACAGCAGCCCGATATGCAGGATGAGCAGCAGCGGCTCGGCGCGCACCTGCCAGCCGCGCCAGAGCAGGGTGCGCAGGCCGGCGGACAGGCCGGCAAGCAGTGCGACACAGGCCAGTAGCGGTTCCGGTAGACCCCGGCTGGCCTCAGCCAGCACCAGCAGCAGGGTGCTGGCCAGTGTCAGTACCTCCAGCCAGCGGTAGCTGGTGATCGCGGGCGCCTGTTGCCCCTGGCGTTGCAGCCAGTTGCGCGAAAACGCCGGCGTGATGCGCCCGCCGACTACCAGAATCAGGCCGCCGGTGAGCAGCATTGCGGCGCGCAGCCAGTGCGTTGCGCCGGAGAGATGGTACGCGACGTCGCACAGCCAGAGCAGGGACAACACCGCCAGTATCGGCAATTGCCGCCACTGCCGGGTAGCGACAATCGGGCGGGCGGCCAGCAGCGCGACAGCGGGCAGGAACGCCAGCTCCACAAGCATTGCCAGGACGGGATGGGTGCCGAACAGCATCACTCCGCGCCCCGCCAGCCACAGCAGCCAGAGTGCGGCCAGTGTCCAGCCAGCGACAGGCCGGGTGCCCGTCCAGGCGCACACGGCGGTAAGCAGGAAGCCGGCGATGGCACTGTTGACGAAGGCGCCGAGCATTTCATGCTGGTGCCAGTCCAGTGCGGGCAGGGCTGGCTGAGCCGCGCTGCCGCTGAGCAGGAAGAACAGCCACAGCGGGATCAGCAGCAGTGCGCTGACCGCCGTCGACAGGAAAAATATCCGAAACGGATAGCGAAACGGGACAGGGGGTTGCGATGTCACGCTGTGCATGGGCGGCCTGCTTGATCTGTGTCAGGTTTCTGTGAATAGAACGTGTTTTCACTCGCATCACCGACAAATCGTGGCGTTGCAACGGTTGACGGCCCGGGCGCCGCGGTGTGAGAATCAAAACATGCATAGTATATGCATTTTATAACGGGCGTGTCTGCGGGGTTACTGCAGAATACGCAAGGGGGCAGCAATCATGATGGAATCACTCTCTCGTTCAGCGGCGCGCAATATCTTCTTCGGCGGCTCGCTGTTCTTTTTCCTTGCATTCGCAGGGCTCACCGCGCACAGCCACTGGTACATGGTGAACGTGTCGACTGACAAGGAGGGCCTGACCGAGAGCGTCGCGGCGGGCAAGCATGTCTGGGAGAAGCACAGCTGTATCAACTGCCACAGCCTGATCGGTGAGGGTGCCTATTTTGCACCGGAGCTGGGGAACGTGTGGACCCGCTATGGCGGTCGGGAGAATCCGGACGCGGCGCGGGCCGGGATCAAGGGCTGGATCAGGGCGCAGCCGCTGAATATTCCGGGGCGCCGGCAGATGCCGAAATTCGACCTCAGCGAACAGGAACTGGACAACCTGGTGGATTTCTTCCGCTGGGCAGATTCGATCAACACTCAGGGCTGGCCGCCGCACCCGGTAGGTTGAAGCCTTCGCAGAATAGAGTCCGGCGCACACGCAGGCAGGAGAACGCAATGAAATACGAAACGCAACGGGTCGCACTGCCCTTTTTCGCAGTTGCCATGGCGCTTTTTGCGCTACAGGTCATCTTCGGCATTCTGGCCGCCACGGTGTACATTCTGCCGGAGTTCATGGTGGATCTGGTGCCCTTCCATATCATGCGCATGAGCCATACCAATCTGCTGATTGTGTGGTTGCTGATGGGCTTCATGGGCTGCACCTATTTCCTCCTGCCCGAAGAGGCAGAAACCGAGATCCACAGCCCAATGATCGCCTATATTCAGCTGGCCATCTTCGCGGTGGCCGGTGCGGGGGCGCTGCTGAGTTACCAGTTCGGGATTCACGAGGGCCGAGAGTTTCTCGAACAGCCCCTGTGGTCCAAGATACTGATCACCGTTTCCTTCCTCATGTTCCTTTACAACACCAGCATGACGCTGCTGCGCGGGCGCAAGACGGCTATCAACTCCATCCTCATGCTCGGTTTGTGGCTGGCGGCGATCTTCTGGCTGTTCGCCTTCTACAACCCGTCCAACCTGGCGCTGGACAAGTTGTACTGGTGGTGGATCGTCCACGTGTGGGTCGAGGGCGTGTGGGAGCTCATCATGGCGTCCCTGCTGGCCTACCTGCTGATCAAGCTGACCGGCGTGGATCGTGAGATCATCGAGAAATGGCTCTATGTGATTATCGGCCTGGCCCTGTTCTCCGGTCTGCTGGGCACCGGGCACCACTACTACTGGATTGGCGCGCCGGGGTACTGGCAACCGATAGGCAGCTTCTTCTCCACCCTGGAGGTGGCGCCATTCTTCGCCATGGTGATGTTCGCCTTCTACATGTTCTGGAAAGGCCGTCGCAATCACCCGAACAAGGCCGCCATGCTCTGGACCCTGGGCAGTGCGACTGTGGCTTTCTTCGGCGCCGGGGTCTGGGGCTTCATGCACACGCTGCACTGGGTGAACTATTACACGCACGGCACCCAGGTCACCGCGGCCCATGGTCACCTCGCGTTCTACGGCGCCTATGTGATGATGGTGCTGGCGGTGATCACCTACGCCATGCCGCAGCTGCGACGCATACAGCCCTTCAACCAGATCATTAATATGTGGAGCTTCTGGTTGATGACGGCGTCCATGTGCTTCATGACCTTTACCCTCACCTTTGCCGGTGTGGTGCAAACCCACTTGCAGCGGGTCATGGGCATCAACTACATGGAGGTACAGGAGCAGCTGAGCTTGTTTTACGTGATGCGCCTGGGTGCCGGTTGTGTGGTTGCCGTGGCGGCAGTCGTGTTCCTGTGGGCGGTGTTCGGCCCGGCACGGGAGGAAATGCCTGCCGGTGAAACCGGGCTGGCCAACGCATGAACATGCCCGAGCCAAAGCCGCTCCCGCGGGAGGACATTCCCTATTACGAGCCCGTGGGAGACGAGTGTGAGCTGTTCGAGCAGGCCTGGCAGCACGGCCTGCCCCTGCTGCTGAAGGGCCCTACCGGCTGCGGCAAGACCCGCTTCGTCGCGCATATGGCGGCGCGGCTGGGCCGGCCATTGTTCACCGTATCCTGTCACGACGATCTCACTGCCGCGGATCTCACCGGCCGCTTCCTGTTGCTGGAAGGGGAAACGCGCTGGGTCGACGGCCCCCTGACGCGTGCGGTTCGCGAAGGCGGCATCTGCTATCTCGATGAAGTGGTTGAGGCGCGCAAGGACGTCACCGTTATCCTGCACCCGCTGACCGACGACCGCAGACTGTTGCCTCTGGAGCGCACCGGCGAACTGCTGCAGGCGCCCCCCGAGTTCATGCTGGTGGTGTCCTACAACCCCGGTTACCAGAACGTGCTCAAGGCGCTGAAGCCCAGTACGCGCCAACGGTTTGTCTCCAGCACATTCGACTTTCCACCGGTAGATCAGGAAGTCAGCATAGTGTCCCGGGAGAGTGGGCTCGCCGCAGAGCGCTGCCGTGCACTGGTAAGCCTTGCACAGCGCCTTCGCGCGATGAAGGGCCAGGATCTGGAGGAGGGCGTATCCACGCGCCTGCTGATCTACTGCGCCACGCTGATCGCATCCGGGATGCCCATTATGCAGGCCACTCGCGCGACGCTGGTGGAACCACTGACCGATGAACCCGATGTCCAGGAGGCCTTGCTGGAAGTGATTGCGATGGCTTTCGGCTCGGACTGAGTCGGTCGCGCAGCGGAGCCTGCCCCATGTTGCATCTGCTGGAATTCGAGGAGCTTGTGGGTCGCTACTGGCATCGGTGGGCCTCCGCCACCAGCAGTTATCCGCACCATCCGCAGGCTGCGGTGCATCTCGATGATATCGCCCCGGTTCTGGCCGTGTTTTTTCGCGCTGTCGGCGGGGAGGGGGGCGCCGCGGTCGGTGCGATTGCCCCCAGGGAATCCGGCCACCGCCTGCGTCTGCGCCAGCGGCTGGGTTTTGATCGTGAAGTGATGGACCTCGCGCGCATCGACGAAGAGTCCCTGCTCCTGCCCCCGTGTATCGACCTGTTTCCCGACAGGGCCCTGAACCGGGACCTGTACTTCTGGCTGGCAGCCCACGCCGCTGCCCTGCAGCCGCCGCCTGTTGCCGACAACGCGGTGCAGGCCGACCTGCTGGCCCTGCGTGCCGCCCTCACGGCGGCGGAGCGGGTGTGCAGGGAACTGCCCGGCTTCCGCGCGCGCTACCAACGGCTGTGCAGTGCGCTGCTGCCGCTGCGACCGCAGCGCAAGCTGCCGGCGCTGGAGCAGGCCCTGGAGTTCGTGATTCGCCACGCCCTGGGTGAAGAAACCCCGGCATCGGCCTTCGCCGCCCAACTGGTGACGCTGGTCTCCAGTCCCGGCGTGTCCGTCGAGAATGTGCAGGCTCCGGCCCAATACCACCCGCCGTTGCCGGTTCCCCTGTGGGCGACCCGCTTCAGCCTGGGTACCCGGGACGGGGAGCGATCCGGTACCGAGGACGAGGACAACCCGACGTCCGTGCGCGACCAGCGGGAGGGCGGCAAGCGCAAGGCCCGTCGGCAGCGACAGGACCAGGCCGAGCGCGAGGACTCGCTGATTTTCAACCGCTTCGAGAAAATGCTGTCCTTTGCCGAGATGGTCAACGTCAATCGCATGGTCGACGATGAAGAGGATGAGGACGCGGGCAAGGCGGCCGAACAGCTGGAAGAGATCACCCTGAGCCCGCATCAGCAGCAGGCCGCGGCCCGGATGCGTATGGATCTCGATCTGCCGCCGGGAGAGGCGCTGGGAGCGCCGTCGCTGGCGCGGGTCACCTATCCGGAATGGAACTATCGCAAGGGGGTCATGCTACCGGCACATTGCACCGTCTTGCCCGGCGAGCAGGCGGCAGATGGCGAGCTCTGGCAGCCGGACGTGGCGATGCAACAGCGTGTGCGCCGTGTGCGACGGCAGTTCGAGGCGCTGCGACCCAAGCGCATGCTGCTGCGCGGGCAGCTCGATGGCAATGAGCTCGATATCGACGCGGTGGTGCGCGCCCAGGCAGACCAGTGCGCGTCGGGCAGTAGCAGCGATCGCCTGTATGCCGATGCCCGTACTGTGGAGCGCGACCTCGCTGTCTCCATACTGGTTGACGTATCGCTGTCCACGGAGGCCTGGGTGGATGACCGGCGGGTTATCGACCTCGAGAAAGAGGCCCTGCTGGTGCTGGGGCACGGTTTGCAGGCTTGCGGTGACCAGTTCGCGATACACAGCTTCACGTCCCGGCGTCGGGACAAGGTGTGGTTGCAAACGGTGAAGGATTTCCGTGAGACCATGAACCACAGCGTGGAGCAGCGCATAGGCGCATTGAAACCGGGACATTACACCCGCATGGGCGCCGCGATTCGTCACCTCACCAGCGGTCTGGCCGAGCTCGGTCAACGTCATCGGCTTTTACTGCTGCTGACCGATGGCAAGCCCAACGACAGCGACTACTATGAGGGCCGCTACGCACTGGAGGACACGCGCCACGCGGTACGCGAGGCGCGCCGCGCCGGTGTGCGGGTGTTTGCGGTGACCATCGACCGGGAGTCACAGGGGTACTTCCCGCGTATTTTTGGTCGCGGTGGTTACTCGGTGGTGTATCGGCCCGAGCACCTGTCCACAGCGCTGCCCGCGATCTACCGCCAGATTGTCGCGCAGTAGAACACTAGCTGAACAACAGGCTGCCCGGCCGTTCAATGGGGAGATTGGATGTTAGCCGGTGAATGCCCACGCCGCAGCGCGCCACGAACCAGACCAGCAGCGCGGTGATGTACAGGTAGCCGAAGGTCCAGGCTGCCAGCGGTGCTACGGCGAGTATGCCCAGCAGTTGCCATAGCCCCACGGCAGCAGCGGATGCTGCCACCATCCACCAGAATGTACGCACCTGGAAACGCAGGTGACTGCGCACCCAGGGGGCGCTGTGCCCCAGCCGGTAGTGTGCGAGCAGCGCCCCCAGTGGCAGCGTCACCAGACTCATGATGGCCCCGAGATACAGGCCATAGACGATAATGGCGGTGCCGCGCCCCGGCGAATCCTTACCGGTCTGTGCAGACGGATTCCGTGGCTCCTGTGTATCCGGTTCCGACACGCCAACCTCCCGTCAGTTGATGTTCCAGGTGAGCTTCATGGACGCACTGCGTCCCGGCGCGAGAAGATTTTCGGTGGATTCCCGATAATCGCGGTCGAACAGGTTCTGCAGTTCCACGGCAAGCAGCAGGCGCTCGCCCAGGCTGACGCCCAAAGCCGCATTCACTGTCGCCCAGCCGTTGCGCTCGGTTTCAACCAGGCCCCTGGCCCCAGGCTCCACCAACAAGGATCCGCTCTCACCGCGCAGGTACACATCTGCCCACAGCGAGTTCCAGAGCCCGGCGAAGCGCGGCTCCAGCATGACCCCGGCACGTCCTGCCAGGGCCGGAATGCCCGTATCCCAGGTGTCGAAGCTGCCGAAATCGTTGTTGCGCTGCATCCAGGTGACGTTCAGGTAGGGCTGCAATACTTCGTTGGCGGTCTCCCAGGCCAGGTACAGCTCCACACCGTGTGCGCTGGAGGACCCGATATTGCGGTACAGTTTATCCGTCGGGCTCAGGCAGCCGTCGGCAGCAGTGCAGAAGATGTGGTCGATGTAGTCGTCGGAGTCGGCGAAAAACAGCGCGGCATCAACCGTCCACGGACCCTGCATCAAGCGCCAGCCCAGCTCGTAGTTGATGCTGGTTTCCGGTGTGAGCTCGCTGTTCGGGTTGATGAAGTTGGACCCGGCATAGGCGCCGGTCGCAAGCTGCATCAACGAGGGGTAGAGGTAGCCCTCCGACACATTGGCGCGCAGGGCGCTGCCGCTCCCGATCGACCAGCTCAGGCCGGCCGAGGCGATCAGGTGGCTGTCGGAATCCAGCGCTGCGGCACGCAGGCCGGGGCGGTTGCTGTTATCCAGCTCGCCGTCGACCTGGTAGAAGCGGGCGCCCAGAATGGCGGTGAGGCTGTCGCTCAGTGCCCAGTGATCCTGCACAAAGGCGGCCAGGGTGCGAATGCTGGCTTCGTCATCAATCCGTTCAATACCGGTGGTAGCCACCGGAGTCCACGCGAGCGTATCCACCTCGCGGCCTTGATCCACTTCGTCATTGCTGTACTGCAGGCCGCTGATGACGCGATGCTCGCCCCAGGGTAGCCAGTCCGCCTGCAGCAGCAGGCCATCGCTGCGCAATGTGCTGCGGGTGTCGATATCGCGGCGATACCATACGGTTTCCGTGTTGCTGACGAAATGGCGCAGGCTGTCCTGGGTGAAGCCGGAGATCACCAGTCGGTCCAGCGCGGCGGACGCCGGTTCCCAGCTGTAATCCAGCGCGAAGCGCTCCCGGTCGCGCTGCGGTGTACTGAGTGCCAGATCGACCAGCGGAAAGGTGCTGCGTGCGGCCTCTTCCACAAAGATGTCTGATCGTGATTCATAGCGATCCCAGGTCAGCCCGAGGGCATGATTGCCCGCCACTTTTTCCAGGAAGCCGTAGTAGCCCTGATTCTCGAATGCGGTGTTCTCGGCGCGGCCCTCGGGTGTGCGGCGCAGGCCGTGGTCACTGTCGGCGGCCGCCAGTCGATAGCTCCAGCCGTCCTGCAAACCGTGCACGCTGGCGAACAGGGTGTCGCCGTCGGTGGTACCGTCATAGCTGCCTTTCACGGTGGCTTGCAGCGGCGCCGTGCCGCCCTTCAGTGTCATCAGGTTGGTGACGCCACTGAGGGCCTTGGAACCGTAGAGCACCGAACCCGAGCCGCGCAGAACTTCAATCCGGCCGAGCATGTCGGGGTGTATGGTCAGTGGCGTGCCTACTTCGCTGTGGTCCGCCAGTTCGTGGCTATCCACCAGAATGGCGCTGCGCCGGGAGTCTTCTCCGCGAATTCGGATGCGTTTCAGCCCGGCCTGGCCTGAATCGGACACCTGCAGCCCGGGTACGTCGCGCAGGAAGTCGGCCACACCACTGGCGGTCATGCGTGCCAGATCCTCGCGCGTCATCACGCTGAGACTGGCGCTGCTGTCGAGAAGGCGCTCCTCGACGCGACTGGCGGTGACCACCACTTCTTCCAGAGGCATGTCGGCGCTGGTGGCGGCAAGCCCCGGCATCGCGCAAAAAAGCAGGCTGCGGGCCATTGCACGTGCTGCGGGGTTGGACCGTGGGAGGAATGGCGGTGTGCGATAGATCATGAGATATCCAATGGGTTATTGCAGTGGGTCCGGGCAGGCTGCCGCCTGCTCGAGCGCCTGGGCCAGCGCCGGATCGTCCCCGGCCTCGATGGCCCGCCACAGTTGTGTGTAGTCGGGACAGTGTGCGTCCTTGCCAGTACCGGGGGGTTGGTAAATGAAGCTGCATTTGCGCAGGTCGGAGGCCAGTGCCGAGCGCTGCTGCGCCGACAGCGGCGTACTGGGTGTGCGCAGTGCTCCCAGCGTGGCATTACAGTCGACACGCCAATGCGTTTCCATGTCGTGGCCCGGGGTTATAAAACGCTCGTTCACGAGATCGCTGTCGACGCTGCTCGCGCCGTTGGCGACGCCCGCGACGAGCAGTAAGCAGCTTATCCAGCGTTTCATGCGCACAGTAAACCGCATTCGGCTCGGGAATAAAATGACGCAGATCATTTGCGTCTGATAATCCGCCGTCTATGCTGGTTGCCATCATGTTGCGAGGTCGAGAGCTGTGTTGAGCTACCGGTTAGTGCTGCCCGTCATGCTGTGGCTGGCCGTGGGCCTGGCACTGGTGTCTGTCAGGGCCCAGGCCGTCAGTGAAACGACCATTCAGCAGCTGTTGCCCGGAATCGACGCCCCCGCGCCGGTGACGTCGGTGCCGGGCCTGTTCAGCGCGAACGCACCGGGAGTGGGCCGGGTGCTGTTCTTTGAAACCAGTGATTTCGTGCATATTCCCGCGTATTCGGGGTCACCGGTCAACCTGCTGGTTGGCCTGACCGCAACGGGCAAGTTTCTGGCGGCCAGCGTGCAGGAGCACGAAGAGCCGATACTGGTCGTGGGCATCACCGATAGTGACCTGCAGGCCTTTGTGAACCAGTTTGTCGGCAAGCACGCGTCCGATGCGATCCGCGTGGGTGCGCACGATCGCGAGGGCTATGTCGGCATCGACGGGCTGAGCGGCGCGACCATCACGGCCATGGTGATTACGCGCACCATCACGCGCGCTGCAGAGCAGGTGCTGGCGGCCTACGCGGCTGCGGACACGACGGCCGCGCCGGTGGTGGGCGCAGAGGCGCCCGCGGTGGCTACGCCGGCCGCGCCTGAGTGGCACTGGAGCTGGCAGCAGCATCGAGTGCAGGTGGCGGTACTGGCGGTCGCCCTTTTTGTCCTGTTGCTGGTGCTCTTTCTGCAGGACTGGCTGGTGCAGCACAAGCGGTTGTTCCAGCGATTTCGTGTCGCCTGGCTGGTCTTCACGGTGGTGTTCATCGGCTGGGTGTGTCACGCCCAGCTGTCGGTCGTCAACCTGCTGGGTTTTGCCCGCAACCTGGCGGGCGGCTTTTCCTGGGAAAGCCTGCTGCTGGACCCGGTGGTGTTCCTGCTCTGGGCGTTTGTCGCGCTGAGTATCCTGCTCTGGGGGCGCGGTGTGTACTGCGGCTGGCTCTGCCCTTTTGGGGCGGCACAGGAACTGCTGTCCAAGGCGTCGCGCGCGCTGGGGTTTGCCGGTTGGCAGTTCCCGCATGCGGTCCATGAGCGCCTGTGGGCAATCAAGTACCTCATTTTGCTGGCGATTCTCGGGCTGGCGCTGGATTCCATGGCCAATGCCGCGCGGCTGGCGGAGGTTGAGCCCTTCAAGACGGTGTTCGTGATGCAGTTCGACCGCCCACCCGCTTACGTGCTCTATGCGCTGCTGTTGCTGGTGATCACGGTGTTCAACAGCAAGTTCTACTGCAAATATTTGTGCCCGCTGGGTGCGGCGCTGAGCTTTGTCACCCGCTTCAAGGTGTTCGACTGGCTGCGTCGGCGTGTGGAGTGCGGCCACCCCTGCCAGACCTGCGCCCGGGAATGCCAGATCGGCGCCATACGCCCGACCGGGGAGATTATCGACAATGAGTGCCACTACTGCCTGGACTGCCAGGTGACCTACTGGGATGAGCATCGCTGCCCGCCACTGGTGCGCAAGCGCAAGAAGCGCTTCCAGGGCCAGCTGCCGGAGCATGCGGTGATTGTCACTGATGCAGCTGCCAGGCGGACCGAAAGTTGACCTGTGTCATGTTGTCGACTAGAACATGCAGATAGTATGCGTATTAAGAGGCGCATTGAACCTGAGCGCTATTTAGGGGAAGGATGATGAAAAGCAAAGCAAACAGCTGGAAGCAACGTGCAGGTGCAGGCCTGTTTTCCGTGACACTGGGTTTGAGCGCGGCAGCGTTGAGCCAGGACAAGACCGATCACCCGGGTGTGACACCGGGTGAAATGGCCTACAAGGGTGCCCCGGTGCCCGCCGGCGAGATGAAGCGCGTGATCTCGCCCGGTGCCCCGGACATGACCCAGGCCGAGTTCGAACTGGCGACCAAGCTGTATTTCGAACGTTGTGCCGGCTGTCACGGCGTGTTGCGCAAGGGCGCCACCGGCAAGCCGTTAACGCCGGACATCACGCAAGAGCGCGGCACCGAGTTTCTCAAAGTGCTGATCAACTACGGTTCGCCCGGCGGTATGCCCAACTGGGGTACGTCCGGTGACTTCACCGAAGAAGAGATCGACGTCATGGCGCGCTTCCTGCAGCACGAACCGCCGGCACCTCCGGAGTGGGGCATGGCCGAGATGATGGACACCTGGGAAGTTCTGGTGCCTGAGTCCGAGCGTCCGTCCAAGCCGCAGCACAGCTACGACGTGGACAACATCTTCTCGGTTACCCTGCGGGATTCCGGTGAAATCGCCCTGATTGACGGCGACAGCAAGGACATCATCACGATCCTGAAAACCGGCTATGCCGTGCACATCTCGCGTGCCTCGCACTCCGGGCGCTATGTGTACACCATTGGCCGCGATGCCAAGATCGACATGATTGACCTGTACATGAACCCGCCGCAGCGTGTGGCCACGGTCAAGATTGGTCTCGAGGCGCGCTCTGTGGAGACCTCCAAGTTCCCCGGCTACGAAGACAAGATCGCGATTGCCGGTGCCTACTGGCCCCCGCAGTATGTGCTGATGGACGGCGCTACGCTGGAGCCGACCAAGATCATGTCGACCCGCGGTATGACGGTTGACACCCAGGAGTACCACCCGGAGCCGCGTGTGGCGGCGATTGTGGCGTCGCACGAACATCCCGAGTTCATCGTCAACGTGAAGGAGACCGGCAAGATCCTGCTGGTTGACTACAGCAACCTCGATGCGCTGTCCGTCACAACCCTGGAAGCGGCACGCTTCCTCCACGACGGCGGGTGGGACGCCAGCCACCGCTACTTCCTCACGGCCGCCAACCAGTCCGACAAGATTGCGGTGGTGGACTCCCGTGACCGGAATATCGAAGCCCTGGTGGATGTGACCAAGATCCCTCACCCCGGGCGCGGCGCCAACCTGGTTGACCCGGAGTTCGGGCCAGTCTGGGTCACCTCGGCCCTGGGCAACGAGAACATGACCTTCATCGGCACGGATCCGGAAAACCACCCGGAGCAGGCCTGGAAAGTCGTGCGCACCCTGAAAGCGCAGGGCGGTGGTTCGCTGTTCGTCAAGACGCACCCGAAGTCACGTAACCTGTGGGTGGACAACACCCTGCACCCGCAGGAGAGCGTGAGCCAGTCGGCCGCTGTCTACAATGTCGACGACTTTGATGCCGGCTATGAAGTACTGCCGATTGCCAAGTGGGCAGGGATCGAAGAAGGTCCCGCGCGTGTGGTGCAGCCGGAGTACAACGCGGCGGGTGATGAGGTCTGGTTCTCTGTCTGGAACGGCATGGATCAGGTGTCAGCCATCGTGGTGGTTGATGACAAGACGCGCAAGCTGAAGCATGTCATCAAGGACCCGCGCCTGGTAACACCCACCGGCAAGTTCAACGTGTTCAACACACGCAAGGACATCTACTGATATGCGTTCACGGTTGTCAAATGGCAACAACGTGAAGGGGCCCTGCGGGGCCCCAAACGTTCTCGCCAACAGTATTCGTTGCCTGCTGCTGGGCGCCGTCGGCCTCACCGCGCTGCCGGGCCTTGCGGCCGGTGACAGCACCGACAGTGTGGTGGGCATGATCAGCGACGGCAGTGCCCATCTGGATTTTCGCTACCGACTGGAATATGTGGATCAGGAGCCCCTCGCAGATACCGCGCTGGCCTCCACCCTGCGTTCACGGCTGACCCTGGCGTCGGCCGCCTGGGCGGGCGTGTCATTTGAACTCGAAATTGATGACGTCACGGCGCTGGGCAATGACCTCTACAACTCCACCACCAACGGTGAACTGCGCTACCCCGTGGTGGCGGATCCCGAGGGCACCGAGGTGAACCGCGCACAGCTCGACTACCGCGCGGGTGCGCTGCACGGCACCCTGGGTCGCCAGCGTATTCTGCACGGCAATCACCGGTTTGTGGGCAACGTGGTGTGGCGCCAGAACGAACAGACCTACGACGGGCTGCGTGCACAATGGCAGCCCGCCAGCGGCCTGCAGCTGGATGCCAGTTATGTGTACCGCGTCCAGCGCATTTTCGGGCCCGACGATGGCGCACAGCCTGCGGATTGGGATGGCGACATCGGTCTCTTGCGCGCCACGTTCTCACCGGCGGAGAAACAGAGCCTCTCGGGCTTTGTCTATCTGCTGGATATCGACAGTGACGCCAACTACGCGCCGGCCCTCACCATTGCGAACGCCACAGACACCGTGGGCGTGGAATACAGCGGCCAGTGGTCGGGTTTCAACCTGAACATGGCGCTCGCAACCCAGTCCGATGCCGGTGACAACCCGGCCAGCTACCGCGCAACCTATTACAACGTGGATGCGGGCTGGACCATGCCGCTGGCCAAGCTGGAGCTGGGCTATGAGGTGTTGGGCAGTGACAACGGCGAAGGTTTCCGCACGCCGCTGGCCACCCTGCACAAGTTCCAGGGCTGGGCCGACAAGTTTCTGGGTACGCCGGGCGACGGTATCCGCGATACCTGGTTTGCCGTGTCGGGGCGGCGCGACAGCCTCAACTGGCGCGCGGTCTACCACGACTTCCGCACCGACAAGCACCGTCGCGGCCTCGGTTCGGAGCTGGACCTGCTCCTTGGGTGGACCCTCACCCCCAGGGTGTCGCTGGAGCTGAAGGCAGCCTTCTTTGAAGGCGATGGTCAACCCGCCTATCGGGATACTGACAAAGTCTGGTTGACCGCGCAGGTGGCGCTGTAGTCAAGTGCGACAGGCGGCACTGCCGCCTGTTACTTGCGCTCTGAGGCGAGAATAAACGCTTCCAGCGCCTTGTCGACACCGAATACGTGGCGTCGCAGCCACTCGGTCAGAAAGGTCGCCACCAGAGCGCGAAAGCCGGCGTCATCTTCGTTCTGCGCCAGAAGCGACGCAATCTCCTCCCGGAACTGATTGTGTGCGGCAACGTGAGTCTCGCGCTCGGGGTAGGCGAGCGCCGCCATGTAGTGTTCCTCCAGGGCAAAGTGGCTCTCCGCATAGTCATGCAGGTGGCGCACGGCGTCGATGCCGGACTCCGGCTGGGCAATGAGCTCCAGGATGGCGAACAGCGTCTGGTGCTGCGCGTCCTGCCAGAGAATGTCGCTGGTTTTCTGCATACTGGAAAACATAGCTCATCTGCCCTGTCTGTACAGCCGTCCCGTTCAGTATGGCTACCCGGCGTGGCTATTTTTCACGCGGTCTTCCAGACCGGCGTGCTGTGCTTGCCTCGGCGTACATCCGGCCCGCTATACCTGACGTGCCTGGGGCGTTAAGCTTGCACAGGGCGGTGTTCAGACCCTGCCGCCGCGCAGCCGCGGGTTTGCGCCCGAATACATCGAACAAGGAGCCTGCATGAGCCAGAATGTCGACCCCACACGCGAGCAGTTTGATCGCTTCAAGTCGCTACCGCGTGACACCCCTATCATGATGCTGAACCTGGTCCGCCTGAATGCCCAGGCGGTGTATCCGGACGGTGAGACCATCACCGGTGCGGAAGCCTACGATCGCTACGGCAAATTCAGCGGCCCCGTGTTCCAGCGCCTGGGAGGGAGCATTCTCTGGCGCGGCAGACCCGAGTGCGTGGTCATCGGTCCTCCGGACGAGCACTGGGATGTCGCCTTTATCGCGCTCTACCCGAATGCTGGCGCGTTCATGGCCATGGTGACCGACCCGGAATACCGTGAGGCCGTGGTGCACCGTCAGGTGGCGGTTGCCGATAGCCGACTCATCCGCATGGGGCAGTCGGAAGCCGGGGCGGTATTCAGTGCCTGAGACCGTATTGATGGGCACCTGCGTGTGCCGGAGGCAGCGATGAACTGGATTGTGCAGGGGCTTGACCGGGAGCAGTTGCTGGATCGTTTGCCGGCGATCGGTGGCGCCTTCCGGCAGTTGTACGAAAGCGTGTTTGAACTGCCGCAGGTGTCTGCGGAAACGCTGGAGTTGTGCCGCCTGCGACTGGCGCAGCTGCACCGCAGCGCCGCCGATTTTGCGCTGGAGGAGTGTCCGGTGTCCGCGCCACAGCGTGCGCAGCTGCAGGACTGGCCGCAATCGCCACTGTTCAGTGACGAGCAACGTGCCTGCCTCGCGTTTACCGAGGTGTACGCGATGGATTGCAGCGCCATCACGGATGCGCAGGCCGACGCGGTCAAGGCGCACATCGGCGAGGAGGGTCTGGTGGCGCTGCTGCAGGCGCTGGGGGTTTTTGATGGCCTGATCCGTCTGGGCCTGATCTGGCAGGCAAAGCCTGCGGGGGTACGGCAACATGGGCAGTAATGCGCGCGTACAGGCGCCTGCACAGAATACGGGCAACGTGATCCGGGACTCCGCGCTGGGCATCGTGCCCCGCACAGTGGAGCCCTATCTGGCCCTGAATGCGGCAGTATGGGACGCCGGCCCGCTGTCGGCCGCGGAGGTGGAGCTGGCACGGTTGCGCAACGCGCGCCATACCGGCTGCGTGATGTGCCAGGCGGTGCGTTACGATGTGGCGATCAGCGACGGCTTGACGGAAGAGAAAGTCCAGATGATCCGCGGCGCTGAGCCGGATGCCGAGCTGTCGGCGCGGGAGCGCCTGCTGGTGGCGTTTGTCGACCAGTACAATCTGGATCCGTCCGGGATTGATCAGGGACTGCAGAATGCGCTGCTGCAGGAGTTCAGTGAAGCCGAGCTGCTGCACCTGTCGCTGCTGGTGGCCTGGTTCAATGGGTCGTCGCGCTGTGCCGTGGCGCTTGGTGGCATGCCGGATGCCATGCCGCGCATGGAAATCAGTATCCCGCGCTAGAGAGCGCCCGCCCCGGGCATCGCCCCGGGGCGGGTCAGTGGCAGGCTATTTCTGATTGAGAAAATGGCCGTACTTTTTCATCGCCGCCTCACGCTGGGTGGGCGTGTGGTAGGTCGGGAACAGGCCGGGCGCGGGCTTGTAGTCGCGCAGGACGGTACGCGCCACGGTTATCTTGTGCACTTCCGACGGGCCGTCTACCACGCCCAGCTCCGGAATGTTCGCCCACATGGTCATCAGCGGCACTTCGTCTGACATGCCCAGGCTGCCGTGCAGGTGCATGGCGCGGTAAATGACTTCCTGCAGGATTTTCGGCGTCGCAGCCTTGATGGCGGCGATTTCCTTGCGCACCTCCCGGTTGTATTCCTTGTACTTGTCGATCAGCCACGCCGTGTACAGCACGTGCAGCCGATACTGCAGAATCTGCGTGTAGCTGTCCGCGATCTTGTCCTGGGTCATCTGCTTGCTGGCCAGCAGTTCGCCTTTGGTGGTCCGGCTGAGCACGCGCTCACACATCATATCCATGGCTTTCTTCAGCACGCCGACGCTGCGCATGGCGTGGTGCACACGGCCACCGCCGAGACGCGTCTGCGCCACCAGGAAACCCTTGCCCTCTTCGCCCAGCAGGTTTTCGGCCGGCACACGGCAGTTGGTGAAGCGGATGTAGGCGTGTACGCCGTCACCCTGCTCGACATACGGGCCAACAGCGGAGTTGCGCAGGATGTCCATGCCCGGCGTGCCTTTCTCCACCAGGATGATGGACGCGCCTTCGTGAATGGGTACGTCCGGGTTGGTCACGACCATGACCAGCAGGAACTCCGAGAAGCGTGCGTGCGATGCGAACCACTTTTCACCGTTGATCACCCACTCATCACCTTCTCGCGTGGCGGTGCAGGTGAACTCCGCCGGGTCTGCGCCGGCCTGCGGTTCGGTCATGGAGTAGCAGGAGGCAATTTTGCCGTCCAGCAGAGGCTGCAGGTAGCGGGCCTTCTGGTCGGGTGTACCGTAGTGGGCAAGGATTTCGGCGTTGCCCGAATCCGGGGCCTGGCAGCCGAATACGCTGGGGCCAAACCGGCTGCGCCCGAGAATTTCGTTCATGAGCCCGAGCTTCACCTGGCCGTAGCCCTGGCCGCCGAGTTCGGGACCAATGTGGCAGGCCCACAGGCGCTTCTGCTTGACGATTTCACGCAGCGGCGCCATGGCCCTGGCGGCGGGGGAGTCGGGGTCCCACGGGTCTCCGGGTTCGCGGAAGACGAGATCCAGCGGCTCGATTTCCTCGCGGGTGAAGGTGGCAATCCAGTCCAACTGCTGCTGGAATTCGGGGTCAGTCTCAAAGCTCCAACTCACGATGCTATCCTTTATGGTTTGGTTTCTGGTTGAGCTTGGCGGCTGTTCCCGGCATGGGTTGGGGACACTGCGCCAGCCTGTTCAGCCCTCCGGGCGTGTTGCTCGTGTTTTGCTTGACTTGCGTGAAGCCTAGTTTAGACTTGTTAGATGCAAACAAGCAAATAATAAACTCATTCGGGTAGTAGTGAAACAATGGTAGACGAAAAAATCTGGTTCATTACCGGGGCATCGCGCGGAATCGGGCGAGCGATAGCCGAGTGCGCGCTGCAGTCCGGCGACAAGGTCGCGCTAATGGCGCGGGGGGAGGATGTCATTGCCCTGGCGGAGTCCCTCGGCAGTCACTGCATGGCCTGTCGCGCCGACGTCAGTGATGCGGCAGCCGTGGCGGCGGCGATGGCGTCGGTGGTCCAGCGTTGGGGCCGGGTGGACGTACTGGTGAACAACGCCGGGCTGCACCGCGGGGGCCGCATAGCGCGCATTGCACTGGAAGACTGGGAAAGCGTCGTCGACGTCAACCTGAAAGGCGCTGTGAATGTTATCCGCGCGGCCGACCCGCACCTGGGTGAAGGTGGCGCCATCATCAATATCGGCGCGGTCGTGGGGTTCCGCGGTTTCCCGGGCGACTCTGCCTACGCGGCGTCGAAGGCGGGCCTGGCCGGGCTTACCCGCGCCCTGGCGATTGAATATGCGGCGCGCGCCATTACTGTGAATCTGGTGATTCCGGGGCTGGTGCTGACCGAGATGACGGGAGGTCTGTCTGAAAAAGCCCTGGAAGCCATGCGACAGACGATACCGCTGGGCCGCTACGGCCAGCCGGAAGAGATCGCGCAGGTGGTTGATGCCGTAGCCCGGGCCCGCTATATGACCGGGGCCTTCGTGCCCGTTGACGGCGGTCTGATGAGCAGCTTCGGGGTGGCGGGATGACGGCGGGCCACCCATTCAATGCGCCGCTGGCCACGTGGATTGCTGCAGAGGCCGGCGTCACGGGTGCGCGCGTGACCCGCGCCCTGAGCGGCGGCAATGCGAACCTGACGCTGTTGCTGGATACGGATGACGGGCCGCTGGTATTGCGCACTCCGCCGGAAAACGCGATTTCCGCCACATCGCATCGGGGTATCGAGCGTGAGGCGACCGTGCTGCGCGCCATCCAGGGCCACGTCAAGGCGCCGCGCGTGGTCGGCTGGTGCGAGGACGTGTCGGTCATTGGCCGCCCCTTCTTGCTGGTGTCCCACGTCAACGGGGTGGCAATCACCGACACCCTGCCCGGGCCCTACCCGGACACGGCCGCGAGTGTGAACCGGCTGGGTGAGGACCTGATCGACGAACTGGCGGCTATCCACACGGCGCCCTGGCAGTCGATTGGTCTGGAGCGTTTCGGGAACCCCGAGAACTTTCTGCAGCGGCAGATCACCCGCTGGCGCAAGGCTCGCGCGGAGTCTCCCGTGCGCGACCTCCCGCTGCTGGATGAACTGGCCGGCTGGCTGTTGCAGCATATACCCGCCTCAGGCCCCGTGGGGTTGGTGCACGGCGACTACCATCTGGACAACACGCTGTCACACCCGGAACGCCCCGGATTGGCAGCGGTCATCGACTGGGAGCTGGCAACGATCGGGGATCCGCTCGCCGACCTGGGCCTGTTCCTCATGTTCTGGGGGCCGCGCGAACTGGACCCCCCGGGGTTCAGTCACATCCAGGCGGTCAGCCGGCGAGAGGGTGTCTTGTCCCGGCGGGTGCTGGCCGAGCGTTGGGGTGCCGCCACGGGCTACCCGCTGGCCAATCTGGATTTCTATCTGTGCTTTGCCTTCTGGCGCCTGGCGGCGATCGTGGAGGGTGCCTACGCACTGTACTGTGAAGGCAAGGTCGACTCGGCCTATGCCAGGGGGCTGGAATACGACGTGCCCGCACTGTTACAGGAAGCCGCGGCGGCTGCGCGCGGCGACTGGTAAGGAGACGCTTTTCCATGTTGGCAACAATGATGCACATGCCCATGACGGTTCGCATGATCATGGAGCACGGTGCGGCAGTATTCCCCGACAGCCGCGTGGGTGTCTTTGATGGCGAGGTAACCACATGGTCCAGCTACCGCGACGTGGCGGCACGCGCGGAGCAATTGGCCGGAGCGCTCGCCGCGCTGGATATCACTCAGGGTGACCGTGTCGCCACCTTCAGCTGGAACAATCTGGCGCACATGGAAGCCTATCTGGCGATACCCTCCATGGGCGCCGTTATGCATACGGTCAACATACGACTTTCGGCCGAGCAGGTCGCCTGGGTCATCAATCACGCGGAGAACCGGGTGGTGATCCTGGACGCGAGCCTGCTGGACCTGTTCCTCCCGGTCGTGCCGCTGCTGACGACAGTCGAGCACATTCTGCTGGTCGGTGGCGATGAGCAGTCAGTGGGTGGCATTCCCGCAAGCAGCTATGCACGGGCCCTTTCTGCGCAGACGCGGGGCTTTGACTGGCCCGAACTGAATGAAACCGCCGCCGCGGCGGTGTGCTATACCAGCGGCACCACGGGCAACCCCAAAGGGGTTGTCTACAGCCACAAGACGACCTTTGTCCATTCGCTGGCCTCCCGAGCCACCGACACGTTCGGCATCAACGAGCGCGATCGCATACTGTTGCTGCCGCCCATGTTCCACGCCAACGCCTGGGGGCTGCCCTACAGCGGCTGGCTCAGCGGCAGCGACTTCATTTTACCGGGGCCGCACCTCCAGGCTGCAGGCATCGAGGCGATGATCCGCGCCGAGCAGCCTACCTTCACCGCCACGGTGCCCACCATACTCTCGGATCTGCTGCGTGCCTCCCGCGATACCGGCCTGCAGATGGACAGTTTTCGCATGCTGGTCTGCGGCGGGGCGGCTGTAGCGCCGTCGCTGATTGATGCCGCGCGCGAACGCTGGGGCGTTCCCGTGCTGCAGGGTTGGGGCATGACGGAAACCAGTCCGCTCTGTCATCTGTCACATCCGCCCCGGGATCCAGGCCCCGGTGGGGAGACGCCCTGGCGTGCCAAGAGTGGCCGCCCGGTCCCCGGCGTGCAGGTGAGGGTCGTGGATGCCGAGGGCAAGGCGCTACCGCATAATGGTCGCGATGTTGGTGAACTGCAGTTACGCGGTCCGTGGATTACGGGCACCTACCATAAGAACAGTGCGGAAGACTCATTCACGGCGGACGGCTGGTTACGTACCGGCGACGTCGGGCATATCGATGAGAAGCACTTTGTGCAGCTCACTGACCGCACCAAGGATGTCATCAAGTCCGGCGGGGAGTGGATTTCCTCGGTCGATCTCGAAAACGCCCTGTTGGCACATCCGGCGGTGCGTGAAGTGGCGGTCATCGCCACGGACGATCCCCGCTGGCAGGAGCGGCCGCTGGCCATTGTGGTGCCGGAATCCGCGGTTTCACCGGCGGATTTGCGGGCATTCCTCGCCGACCGCGTGGCGAAGTTCTGGATTCCCGAGTATTGGGCATTTGTCGAGGAGATTCCCAAGACCAGTGTGGGGAAACTCGACAAGAAAGTGTTGCGCGCGTGCCACACAGCCGGAGAATACGCCGTCGACTACGTAAAATAGCGGCCGCTGCGATGCATCGGGGCTGCAGGACTGGGAGGAGTACGGATGGGAGTAGCAGGGAAGCGGGCGGTGGAGTCCGGCGCGCGGCGCAGGACGCAGGCAGAGAGAACGGCGCTATCCGACAAGCGCATGTTCGAGGCGGCGATCCAGCTGATTATCGAGCGGGGCACCGAGCGCACAACGCTCAAGGAGATCGGTGAACTTGCCGGCTACAGCCGGGGACTTGCGCACTCCCGCTTTGGCTCGAAAGAAGGGTTCCTGAACAAACTCTTCGTGCGCTTCGACGGCCGCTGGAAAGAGCACCTCAACAGCTATGTCGGGGGCAAGAGCGGCACCGAGGCCGTGCTCGAAGCGCTGCATGCACTGCGCGATTTCCTCACGGCAGAGGCCAGTTACATGCGCGCCATGTACATACTCTGGTATGAGTCGCTGGGTCATGACTCCAAAATACGCAACAAGCTGGCGGACCATCACCGTATCTACCGGGAGGATGCCGCGCGCTGGGTGCGGCAGGGAATCGCGGATGGCGAGATCAATCCGGCGATCAACCCGGAGCAGTTTTCCGTGCAGTTCAACGCCTTCATTTTCGGCATCATCTACCAGTGGCTGGTGAATGCCGAGGCGCTGGATCTGCACGCCGTCTTCAGTGATTACGAAACCACCATGAAACGACTTCTCAGCAATAAAGGGTAATCTCATGTCCTATCTGCAGACCGATTGTGGCAAGAACGTGTACTTCGAGGATTACGGGCTTGGCGATAGCGCTGTGCTGCTGATCCACGGCTGGGGTTTCAGCTGTCGGGCGTGGGATAACACCCTGCCGGCGCTGCTGGCGGCCGGCCATCGCGTTGTCATGCTGGACCACCGGGGGTGTGGCGCCTCGGACAAGGATTTCGCCGACATGGGTATCAACGCTATCGCCGGTGACGTCGTCGCACTGGTCGACAAACTCGGCCTGGCTTCGGTGGTCCTGAACGGTTGGTCCCTGGGTGGCGCCGTTGCGGTGGAAGCGGCCAGTCGCCTCGGCAGCCGCTGCAGTGGCGTCGTGCTGACCGGGGGCGCCACACCCATCTATGTGCAGAAGCCCGATCTCGCGCTGGGCGGCACCGAGGCGGACATGGCGGGCACCGTGGCTGCGCTGCAGGCCGATCGTATTGGTTTCCTTGCCGGTCTGGTACACGCGGTCTGCGCCAAAGAGGTTCCGCCTGCCATCACCGACTGGATGTGGCGCGTGTTCTGCGAGGCTTCGCCACTGGCACACCAGACGCTGGCGCAACTTGCGCCGCTGGATCAGCGCACACAGCTTGCCGCCCTTGATGTGCCGATTCTTTCCTTTGTTGGCACGCAAGATGCCTTCGTGGCGCCGGATATCTGCCGCTGGGTAGGGGCCAACAACCCTCGCGCGCGCCTGGTGGAATACGAAGGCGTAGGGCACGCGCCGTTTATCGAAGTTGCCGAGGACTATAACCGTGATCTGCTGGCCTTTCTGGCAGAACTAGCCTGAGCCCGGGAGGTCTCGTTCATGACATCAACTGTAAACTACGGACTCTGGTACGACTTTCGCAATCCCGCCCCCTGGCAGGAGAACTTCGAGCGTTTCTACGCCAGCCGCCTCGGCCAGATCGCGGATGCCGAGGGCCTGGGCTTCAACTCGGTCTGGCTTACCGAGCACCACTTCTGCGAGGATGGCTATACGCCGTCGCCACTGGTGATTGCCGCCGCCATCGCCGCGCGCACGCGCGCCATGCACATCGGTACCAACCTGATGCTGCTCCCGCTGCATGACCCGGTGCGCATGGCAGAAGACGCGGCAACGGTATCGCTGCTCAGCGGCGGCCGCTTCGATCTTGGTGTCGGAATCGGCTACCGCCAACTGGAGTTTGATCAGTTCGGGCGCCAGCTTTCACACCGTCCCAGCCTGGTGGAAGAGGGTATTGAAGTGCTGCGTCGCAGCTGGTCGGGGGAGCCGGTCAATTTCAGCGGCAAACGCTTCAACGTCGGTGACCTCAGGGTGCTGCCGGCACCGGTGCATACGCCGAAGATACTCCTCGGTGGCATGGCGCCGCCGGCGATCGAGCGTGCAGCCCGCATCGCAGACGGCTTCCTTTCCACCGGTGGACTGGGACTGGACAACTACTGCGAGGCCTTGCTGGCCCAGGGCAAGTCGCTGGACCAGGGGAGCGTGATTCTCGGCTGCTGGGCGATTATTGCCGAGGACCCGGAGGCGGAAGCTGCACGCATCGCCGACCATATCCTCTACCAGACCAACGCCTACATCCAATGGGGCGCGTTCGGTCCACCGGAACAGGCAACCCTGTATGACGACGTATTCTCGGCGATCGAAAACGGCCTGTATGAGTTGTGGGACGCGGATATGGCAGTGACGAAGCTGAAGAAGCTGGTGGCGGATTATCCAATGATCCGCGACATCCATTTCTGGGCGCAGTTTCCCGGCGAATCGCTGGAGTCGGGCAACCGCCGTCTGCAGTACATCGCCGAGAAGGTCCTGCCCCGGCTGCGCTGACGCGAGTCTTCTCAGGCGCTGAAGCCGCTCATCCTGTTCACGGTTTCCGTGAACAGGGTGTGTGCCCGCTCCAGGCTGATATCGTCATCGAAGTACACGGCAGAGCGCAGGCCGATCATCATTGAATAGGCGATTTCCGCCGAATCCCTGGCGTCAGCCAGCAGCAGCCTGGGGGCCGCGGCAAAGATATTTGCCAGGTGCGCCTTGCAGCGGCTGTCGAAATCCGCCTTGGTAATGCGCAGGATGTCATCGTTTACCGCATTGCCGAAACACTCCAGCATAAAGCCGATTTCCAGTCGGGTGCTGGTTTCCCCCTTGAACCAGAAATCGGCCAGCATCTGCACCTGCTGTTCTGCGGGGTGTTGCGCAAAACCCTCGATGCGTTCGAGAAAGCGCACCGCGACGTTGGCGAAGTACTGCTCGAGAATCGCCTCCTTGCCATTGAAGTAGTACAGCAGGTGGCTGGCGGTCATGCCGGCACCCGCGGCAATGTCGGCAAGCGTCGTTTTCACATACCCCTTGCTGATAATGCAGTCGTGCAGTGACTTGTAGATGCGGCGGCGGCGTTTTGCCCCGCGCGCATCACGGCGCACGGGGGTTGCGGGCGCAGCAAGATCGCTGTCACCCGGGTGTGTTTTTGCGGGGAATGAGGTCATGTTTCGACTTTACCAGTTGGGCGCAAAAGCGGCCAAGACTTTGTCCTGAATTTTATTCAAAAATATCTTGAACAATGTTCAAATGGAATCTATCCTTCGGGCATAAATCAGTGAGATAACAATAAATGCAGATTAGCGGAATGAACTTTGTCATCACCGGTGCCGGCGCCGGTATCGGTTCCGGAACGGCTCAGGTCGCGGCGCGGTACGGCGCTCGGGTAATGGTGTCCGACACCAACGACGAGAATGGTCGCACGGTCGTGCAAGCCATTCGTGACGCGGGTGGCGTGGCGCATTACCAGCACTGCGATGTCACCGACGAAAATCAGGTGCAGGCGCTGATGCAGGCCGCCGGTGAACAGCTCGGTGGCATCGATGTGCTGCACAACAATGCGGGCATTCACGAAAGTATGCTCGGTGGCGGGCTCACACTGGAAACCATGTCGCGCAGCACCTTCGACAAGGTAATGGCGGTGAACGTTCTCGGGCCCTGGCTCTGCGCCAAATACGCGCTGCCCTGGCTGCGAAAGAGTTCGCAGGCATCGATCATCAATGCGGGCTCCACCAGCTCGATTGCCGGCTACCCCAATTGCGTTGCCTATGGATCGAGCAAAGGCGCGGTGATGCAGATGACGAAAATGCTCGCGGTGGATCTTGCGGCAGACGGCATTCGCGTGAACTGCTACTGCCCCGGGTCCATTCACACCAAGATGGTTGACGATTTTCTTGCCGCCGCACCGGATCCCGCCACCATGTTGAACACCATGACCTTGACGCACCTGATTCCCCGCATGGGCAAGCCCGAGGATGTGGCGGAACTGGTCTGTTTCCTGGCAAGTCCCGCGGCGAGCTTCATCAATGGCGCTGTCTGGCTGATCGACGGGGGGTCGCTGGCCTGGCGCGGGACCCTGGATATCCTGGGCATGGGAGAAGGCGCATGAACGCATCGCTTGATACGGCCAGCAAACTGGCGATCCATGAACTGCTGTCACGCGCTGCCTACGCGCTGGATGAGCGGGAGGTCGAGATGTTGGCAGCCTGCTTTGCAGAGGATGCGACGTTCACCATGCGTATCGCTGGCGGCGACCTTGTTGGTCCCTTCGAGTCCCGGGACGGCATCATGGCGCTGATGACGGGTGCCATGGCAGAGCAGACCGACAAACGTCGCCACGTTGTTTCAAACATTTTTTTCCCGACCGCAAACGAACCCGGGGAGGGCGTGCCCGTGGTCTCCAACTTGACCCTGCTGGCGACGGAGGACGGGGCTATCACGTTGCTGTCGGCCGGGGTGTATCGCGACCACGTGGTGCTGCGCGACGGGCAGTGGGCGCTGCTGCGCCGGCACCTGGATCTCGACAAGAGCTACTGACGGAAGCGACGCGTGAATATCGGCAAAATCCCGGCGAAAACCGCACGCCTGACACCCGCTCGCGAGGCGCTGATCGACGTGTCGACCAGCCGCCGGATGACCTACGGCGAGCTCGACGAACGCGTCTGCCGCCTGGGTAATGCGCTCATGCAACAGCTGGGGCTTGCCAGGGGCGATCGTGTTGCGGTGCTGGCGCGCAACTGCATCGAGTACATGGAGGTGTATTACGGCTGCGCGAGGGTCGGCCTCATTGTGCAGCCCCTGAACTGGCGTTTGGGGACGCCGGAGCTGCTCAAGATTGCCAGTGACGGGGAGCCGGCGGTGCTCATGTATGCTGCCGAGTACGCGGACGAGGCGACGACCCTTGTGGCGCAGGCCGCCATTCCCCATGCCTTTGCGTTCGGCGAGGACAGCGATGGCAGTTACGAGGCGTTGCTGGCTCAGGCGAGTGCGCAGGAACCCCCACAGTCCGCGTCGACGGGGGGCGATGATCCGGTCCTGATCCTCTATACCGGCGGCACCACCGGTGAATCCAAGGGGGCGCTGCACACGCATCGTTCCCTGTTTGCCGGCATGATCAACCAGACCGTCGCCGAGCGCATTGTACCCTCCGACGTCTACATGCTCACCGGCCAGATGTTTCACATACCGGTAGGTCTGGCCATGAACTACATGGCCCATGGCTGTCCACTGGTGTTGATCAACTTCGAGGCCCGGCTCGCGCTGGAGGTTATCCAGCGCGAGCGTGTGTCGGCCTTCCTCGGCATCACCACCATGCTCAACTGGATGATGGCGGTGGACAACTTCGCCGATTACGACCTCAGCAGCCTCCGGAACATCCAGTACGGCGGGGGGCCGATGCCGCACAGCGTGGTGAAGGCGGCGCTGGAGGCCTTTCCCTGTACCCTGATCCAGGGCTACGGGCAGACCGAAGGCATGACCATGAGCTTTCTCTCCCAGGAGGACCATGCCAACGCGATCGCCGGCATCCATCCCGAGCGGCTGAGTTCCTGTGGGCGGGAAGGCTTCATGACCACCATCAAACTGGTTGACGCCCGTGGCGAACCGGTGCCGCGCGATGGCGTGACACCGGGCGAAATACTGGTGCAGTCGGAAGCCAACATGGTGGGCTATTGGCAGCGCCCGGACCTCACCGCCGAGACCCTGCGCGATGGCTGGATGCACACCGGAGACGTGGCGGTCTGGGATGAGGAAGGCTACATCTTCATTGTTGATCGTGCCAAGGACATGATCATATCCGGCGGTGAAAACATTTACAGCACCCAGGTGGAGGCCGCGATTCACCAGCACCCTGCGGTGCTGGAGTCCGCCGTGTTCGGAGTGCCGGATGCGCAGTGGGGTGAGTCGGTAAAAGCGGTTGTCGTGCTCAAGCCGGGCATGCAGGCCACCGAGCAGGAGATCATTGCCGCTGCCAGCGAGCACCTGGCGTCCTACCAGAAGCCGCGTTCGGTGGATTTCGTGGACAGCCTGCCGAAGGCGCCCACGGGAAAAATTCTCAAGCGTGAATTGCGCGACCCCTACTGGAATCAGGGAGAGAGGAAGGTATGACAAACCTGCTCAGTGACGAGCTGCTGGCCACGATCGGCCGCCAAAGCACACCGCATCGCGAGCTGGTTACCCGCCGCGATATTCGGAAATACGCGATAGCGACGGGGAACCGCCAACGCAAATACCTCGATGGCGATCAGGCTCCGCCCATGTTCCACGTGGCGCTGTTCTGGGATGTGGTGGAGCTTGACGAACTGACGCCGGACGGTGTTTCAATCGATTCGCTGCTGCCCAAATTTCCGCTGGAGCGGGCGATGGCGGGTGGCCTGAAAATCGACTACTTCAAACCGGTGTATCCGGGCGACTGGCTCACCGCAACGCGCACGCTGACCAACATCTACGAGAAGCACGGCCGCTCCGGCCCACTGATTTTCTATGAAGTCGACATGCAGATCGTCAACGATGCGGGTGAACCGGTCATCCGTGAACAAACCACACGTATTCTGAGGTGAGCGATTTGGCGCTGTCTGAAAAACAAATCCCGATGTCCGTGCAGGTCGGCGACACACTGCCGGAGCGTGAGCTTACGCCCGACAACGTGCAGCTGTTTCTGTACAACGCCGCGTTGTGGAATGCGCACAGGATTCATTTTGACGAGCCCTACGCGAGAGAGGTGGAGGGCTATCCTGGCCTGGTGATTGCCGGGCCCATGCTGGGGGACTGGCTGAATCAGTGTGTGGAGGAGTGGCTGGGTGACAACGGTCGCCTCGTGTCCATCGAATACTCCAATCGCGCCGCAAGCTATATTGGCGAAACCCTGGTTTCCGGGGGCAGTGTGATCGAGGTCGATCCCGCCTCGGGTGCGGTGCGGATTGACGTGTTTATCAGAAACGCGGCGGGAGAGGTGGTCACCCCCGGCGTGGCGACCGCGGTGCTGGACACATGATGAACGGCGCGGGGGACACACCGTGAGCAGCTTGCGCGGCAAGGTAGCCATCGTCGGTGCAGCGGATACCCGGGTTGGCGTGGTGCCGGACAGGACGGCCACCGAGCTGTGTGTCGAATCCATCCTGTTGGCGCTGGCTGATGCCGGCATTGGCAAGGATGAGGTGGACGGCCTGGTCACCTGTAACAGTATGGCGCAACCGATGCTGTACCACGCAGAAGCCATTGCGGAATATCTTGCCATCACGCCGCGGTACTGTTTTGCCGCCGGCGCCGGCGGTGGCACGACCTTCTCCGTGTTGCACCACGCGGCATCGGCGATTGTGACCGGTATGGCCGAGGTGGTCGTGATTGCGATGGCGGACAGTCTGCGCAGCGGCCTCTCCCGCGACCAGGCCATGCTGATGCAGTCATCCACCGGACACCCGCAATACGAGCAGCCCTACGGTCCCACGGTGCCCGCGTACTATGCGCTGATCGCGCAGGCGCATATGGCGCGCTACGGCACCCGGCCCGAGCATTTTGCGGAAATCGCGGTCGCCTGCCGGGCGCATGCCGCGCGCAATCCCGCGGCGCAGATGCGCGAGCCGATCACGGTCGACGATGTGCTCAATTCGCGCATGATTGCCGATCCGCTGCACCTGCTGGATTGTTCCCTGGTGTCGGATGGCGGTGCAGCGATCATTCTCACATCGGCCGAACGTGCGCGCGATTTTCGCCAGCCCCCCGTCTATGTGCTGGGTGTGGGTGAAGGTCATGGTCATGAGCACATCAGCCAGGCGCAGGACCTCACCGCCTCCGCCGCCCGCGAATCGGGCCAGAGGGCCTATGCCATGGCGGGCCTGCGCCCCGTCGACATGGACTTTGCGCAGCTCTACGACTGCTTTACGCCTACCGTGCTGGTGGAGCTTGAGGATCTGGGTTTTTGTGCCAAGGGAGAGGGCGGGGCCTTCGTCTGCGAGGCAGGTATCGGTCCGGCGGGACAGCTGCCGGTGAATACCCACGGTGGCCTGCTGTCTCATTGTCATCCCGGCAACCCGGGGTCCATGTTTGCGCTGACCGAGTCGGTCTGGCAGCTGCGACACACGGCCGGTGAGCGGCAGATCGGGAATGCCCGTTACGGGCTCCTGCATGCGCAGGGCGGCATCATGTCCAGTCACAGCACGCTCATACTGGGCAGGGAGGAGGGCTGACGTGGAACGTATCCAGCCGAGCAGCGGTGCACTTGCCGATGCCTACATCGCCGGTTGCCGTGTGGGCGAATTGCGCCTGCAGTGCTGCAGTCGCTGTGGTCTTCACCAGTTTTACCCGCGCATCATGTGTGCCCACTGCTTCAGTGAAGAGCTGGAATGGGTCGCTGCCACGGGGCGCGGTGAAATCATCAGCTTCACCGTGGTGCGCAGACCCATCTCCAGGGCCTATGACGCACCGTACGTGGTGGCGCTGATCAAGTTGCAGGAGGGGCCGACGCTGATGAGTCACATCGTCGATTGCGCCCCGGAAACCATCGCGGTAGGGCTTCCGGTGCAGGTGGCGTTTGCCTCCTGGTCCGAAAGCGTTGCCCTTCCCGTGTTCACGCTCGACAGGCAGAGAGGTAGTTCATCATGAATGCGAAAGGTGTACCGATTGCGGTAATCAACCCCGATGCGCCGGTGGAATCTCTGGAGGCGAAGCAGCCGGAGGTGGATAACGGCGTGGAGATCGCCGGCAAAGAGGGTTATTTCAGCCGTGACTATATGCAGCGCGAGTGGGACAGGCTCTGGACCCGCTCGTGGCTGATTGCCGGTGTGGAGTCGGATATCCCGGAGGTTGGCGACTTTTTCCTTTTCAACATCCGCGACGAATCCATCATCGTCACCCGCACCGAGGAGGGTATCAAGGCTTTCTACAACGTGTGCAGCCACCGGGGGGCGCGCCTGGTGTGGGACGACCGCGGTAATCGCAAGGTATTTGTCTGCCCCTTCCACAGCTGGAGTTTTCACAACGATGGCCGTTTGCGCCGCATAACGGATGAGGAATATTTCAAGCCCGAGGTTGTGGCGCACCGTCCGGGCCTGAAGCCGGTACACTGCGATACCCTGGCCGGTATCGTCTTCATCAACATGGACGACGCGCCGGAGCAGCCCCTGAAGGAGGCCATCGGACTGCCGGACGGCTATCTGGAAGCCTACCGAATCGCCGACATGCGGGTCGCGCGTCATGTGCGCAGCGAGTGGGGTGCCAACTGGAAGGTCGGCGTCGAGGCGTTCTACGAGAGCTACCACCTGCACGCCGTGCACCCCGAAACCCGTGGTGTTATGGGCGACCTGAATGTGCAATACGACCTGTATCCCAACGGCGCGAGCCGCATGATCGTACCCCTGGGGCAGCCCAGCCCGCGCATGCACGACCAGGCCACGGTGAACGAGGGTCTGAAGATGATGCTGGAGGACGCGGGTCTGGATTCCTCGGGTTTCACCGGCACCGCCGCCGATGTGCGGCGAGCCATCCAGCAGGGCAAGCGCCAGCGCGCGGAGCGGCTGGGGCTGGATTACTCGCGCTTTGTTGACGGACAGCTGTCAGACAGCTGGGCGACAGGCATTTTTCCCAACGTGCAGATAGGCTGTCACCCCGAAGCGGTATTCCTGATGCGCTTCCTGCCCCACGAGACAGACCCGGAGCGTTTCTATTACGACACCATGACGCTGATTTTTCCGGTGGAGGACGGCAGCTATCGTCCGCCTGCCTGGATGGGGCTGCCCGAGGGCACCGACACCACCGGGCGCGTGCGTCCGGCCACCGAGCACTACAGCATCGAGGAAGACCCCAACCTGGGCCTGGTCCTGAGCCAGGACTCGGCGCTGCTGCCCGTGGTGCAGCAGGGGATGCGCTCGCGGGGCTTTGAAGGCCAGCTCTGGAGTGAACAGGAGCAGCGTCTCAGACACTTTCACGTTGAACTGGAGAGAAGGCTGGCGCGTTAGTGCAATGGAGTAGAGGGCACCGAAACGGGTTGGGAGCCGCTTCAACACGGCCCCGGCCCACTGAATTACACATAAATCATAATGTCAGGAGTACGCCGCAATGAAGCACAATAGCAACGATAAGAAGGGTCGTTTTACCGCCAGGGCTTTGCCGCTCGCGCTGGCCGTGAGCAGTGCACCGCTGCTGAGTGGTTTGCCACTCACCGCAAGCGCCGCGCTGGAGGAAGTGTTGGTCACCGCGAACCGTCGCAGTGAAACCGACATTCAAACCACAGCGGTGGCTGTGAGTGCCATCACATCCAATGACATCAATCAGTTGACGCCGCGGGATCTGGGCGATATCGCCACGCTGGTGCCGAACTTTTCGGCGGCCAAGCCCGCCGGGTTCAACGCCGCGTCATTCGCCATGCGAGGTGTGGGCCAGACATCTATCATCGTCTACCAGGATCCACAGGTGGGTGTGACGGTAGATGATTTCGTGCTGCCCAACATCCAGACACAGCTGCTGGAAATGTTCGACATTGCGCAAATTGAGGTTTTGCGCGGACCGCAGGGCACGCTGTTCGGCAAAAACACCACCGGTGGGGTGATCAACGTCAAGACCAAGCGGCCGGTGCTCGGCGAGAACTCACTGGAAGTGCAGGGCAAGGTGGAGAATTTCGGTCGCTTCGAGACCCGCGTGGCCGGTAACGTGGCGGTCGGCGATACGCTGGCCCTGCGTGCTTCGGGCCTGTATATGGAGTCCGATGGCTACTGGCGCAATGGTGCCGAGTATGGCCCGGTGACGGCGTTCGACCCGCTGCACCCCGCGCTGGGTACCTCGGGCCGTGGTGATGGCAGCAAGATCGGTGGCGATGACTCCATCTCGGCGCGACTGAAAGCACTTTGGGAGCCCTCGCCGAATTTCACCGCAGTGGCGCAATACGAAATCATCCGGGATGACGGCGACTCGCCCCCGGTGGCCAACGGTACACCGCCCGGCGCACCGCTGGTGTTCAATGCGCTGGGGCTGACCTCCGACCCCGGTGGTGACCAGGTCGATAAAGGTGGTATCACCAACCGTGATGACTTGCTGCTCAACATGTCCAACGGCCACCAGGTCGACGTTGACGGCTATTACCTGAACATGGACTGGCAGCTGGACAATTACACTCTCAGTTCTGTGACCGGTTACCGCGAACAGGAAAGCGAGCTCCCATCCACCTACACGGGCGAGGTCGGCCCCGGTGGTTCACTGTTCGATGCCAACCGTCTCGATGAGCGGCAGACATTCCAGCAGGAAGTCCGTCTCGCCTCGAACTTCGATGGCCCGTTCAATTTCGTCCTCGGTGGTTTCTACCAGGATGATGAAACCACCTTCTGCGTGGTTCAGGTGCTGGGTTTCCTCGACCTTCTCGGCGTGGGCTCCTCGGCCTTTGGCGACCCGACCTGGTGGGATAACAACCCGCAAGTCTTGTGTAACGAGCAGGAGGCGGACAACTGGGCCGTATTCGTTGACGGCAGCTATGACATCAATGACCGGCTGACGCTCTCCGGCGGTCTGCGCTACACCGACGAGTCCAAGAGCTGGACGGGCCGCAACCAGGTCTTTTTCCAGCAGTTGAATGGTGGATTCGACCCCAACCTCACCTGGCGCGACTTCGGTAGCGGGCTCGACGCGGCGGACTTCAACAAGTACTCCGAAGGCGTCTTCCGCGACAGCGAGTCCTGGCAGGAGCCCACCTGGCGCCTGACCGCCAGCTATACGTTCTCGGATGATCTGTTTGGCTACCTGAACTATTCGCGAGGCTTCAAGAGCGGCGCCTACAACGACCAGACCGGTACATCGGGTGCGCCCATTACGGCAGCCTCTGCCGCACCTACCGATCCCGAGATTGCCGACTCTTTCGAGGCCGGCCTGAAGGGTGACTTCATGGACAATCGCCTGCGTCTGAATATGGCGGCGTTCTATGTCGAGTACTCGGATGCGCAGCGCGACCTGGTGGCCATTTTCGACAACGGCTTTGGCGGCAGCTTCCAGGAAACGCGCTTCTTCAACGCGGCGGATCTCTCTTCCTACGGTCTGGAACTGGAGATGACCGCAGAGCTGAGCGATAACCTGACGCTGCGCGGTAACCTCGGTTACCTGAAGAGCGAGTATGACGAGTTCCTGGCCGACACCAACTTCGACGGCGAGATCGATATCGACCTGAGCAACGAGGATGTGAACCGGGCACCAGAATGGCAGTACGGCCTTGATGCCATCTACGTGCACGACTTCATGGCGGGTGACCTGACCTGGATCGCGGGTCTGTCATTTGAAGATGAGGCAATATTCGTCTACTCGAATGTCTCCTCTGACCTGCACGGCGTTACCGACGATCGCACCCTGGTAAATGCCAGCGTGACCTACACCACCGCCGATGAGCGCTTTTTCGCCCGTCTCTATGGTCGCAACCTGACTGACGAGGAGTATCGGATTGGTGAGCTGCCGGTCGGTGACCTGTGGACCATGACCTACTACGGCCAGCCGCGCACGTACGGCCTGGAAGTGGGCATGAAGTTCGGCGGTAACTGATTCGGTTTGCGGTACTTGAGGGCCGGCCTTGTCGGCCCTTTTTTTGCCTTGAACTGCAACCGCTACAGACGAGATGCCAGTCATGGAGCTGATACTTCACCACTTCGACATATCCCCCTTCGCCGAAAAGATTCGTCTGGCGCTGGGGCTCAAGGGGCTGGCGTGGCGGTCAGTGGAGATTCCGCTGGTCATCCCCAAGCCGGACCTCACCGCCCTCACCGGTGGTTACCGGAAAACCCCGGTGTTGCAAATTGGCGCCGATGTTTACTGTGATACGCAGCGTATAGCCCGGGAACTGGAGTCAAGGTTTCCGGAACGACCGTCACTGTTCCCGGGGGCGAGCCGGGGCATCTGTCTGGCCCTGTCCGCCTGGAGCGACAGCGTCTTCTTTCGCCCCGGTGCTGGCCTCTCCATGGGCACCAACGAGGGCTTGCCCGAAGCCATCCTCAAGGATCGCAAGGCTTTTTTTAATTTCCTCGATTTCAGCACACTGGATGCGCAGCTGCCGCATCTGTACGCAGCCTTCGAGGCGCAGTTGCACCTGCTCGACAGCATGCTGGCCGACGGTCGGCCCTATGTGTTGGGTGACGCGCCGTCCTGGGCGGATATTCTGGGCTATTTTCCGGTGTGGATGTGTCGCGGCAATATCCGCGATGGTGACGCTCTGCTGACGCAGTGGCGCTGGTTGGCCGGCTGGGAGCAACGGGTCAAGGCACTTGGCCACGGCAAGCGCGAGGAACTGGATGCGGAATCGGCGCTGATGGTGGCCCGCGAATCCCGCTCTACGGTAGAGGCGGCAGTTTCCGCGGCGCACCTGCCGGGTGTGCAGCAGGGCAGCGCGGTTACCGTCACGCCGGAAGATTACGGCGCGGTGCCGGTCGCGGGTGAGCTGATACGGCTCACCAGTGAGGACATTGCCATTTCTAGAACTGATTCGCGAGCCGGGGAGGTGGTGGTGCACTTTCCTCGCGCCGGCTATCGCGTGGAGCCCCTGGAATGAAAAACCCGGTATCTATCGCGCTCTTGGCCACGTTGCTTCTGGCGCCGTTGTCCCACGCCGACGTGCCTCCAGACCAGGAGCTGGATGGCGCAGCGCTGTACCAACAGCATTGTGCCAGCTGCCATGAAGGGGGTGTGGCAAAGGCACCGCAGCTGAGCCTGCTGCAGATCATGCCACCGACCTCAATTCTGCGGGCGATGCAGGGCGGCGTGATGCAAACGCAGGCGGCGGCAATGAGCGACGCCCAGCAGCGGTCGCTGGCTGAGTACCTCTCTGGCCACAGTCTGGCGGAAGCCGCCATGTCCAGTATGGCGCCGCAGTGCACCGCCGAGCAGTCCGCGTTCGACTTCAGTGCCCGGCCGGACACCGCTGGGTGGGGCGTCAATCTGGGTAACCACCGTTACTATCGGCCGGAAATAGCCGGCATCACGGCCGCAGGCATGGGCGAGCTCGAGCTTAAATGGGCCTTCGCCTTTCCCGGCGCGTTACGGGCGCGCTCTCAGCCTGCCATTGCTGGAGGCGCTATATTTATTGGCAGCCAGGACGGCACCGTATACGCACTGGATAAAACCACGGGCTGTATTCGCTGGCGGTTTTCGACGGTAGCGGAAGTGCGTAACGGCATCGTTGTCGCCGACTGGGGGCCAGAGGCGAAATCGCCACCACTGCTGTATTTCGGCGACCTGGTTGGCAATGTCTATGCGCTGAATGCAGTAACTGGGGAGCTTGCCTGGCGCGACAGGCCGGATGATCATCCCAGCCTGACGCTTACGGCTTCCCCCGCATTGCACGATGGTCGTCTATATGTGCCGCTGTCCTCACTTGAGGTCACTGCGGCAGCGGACCCCGGCTATGCCTGCTGTACCTTCCGCGGTGGCGTCGCGGTATACGACGCACTCAACGGTGAGAAACTGCACACCAGCTACACGATTGCGGAACCCCCCGCGGTGGTTGGCAAAAATGCGGTGGGTACAGATCGCATCGCCCCCTCGGGCTCGCCGGTGTGGAATACACCCGCGCTGGATATTGCGCGCGGCGTGATGTATGTCGGCACCGGGGAGAATTATTCCTCTCCGGCCAACGACACCAGTGATGCCATTCTCGCCCTGAGCCTGGAGGACGGTTCGATTGTCTGGAGTCAGCAGATGACGGCCGGGGATGCCTGGAATATGGGTTGTGAGACTGAGGAGCGCATAAACTGCCCACCGGAGGATGGCCCGGATTATGACTTCGGTGCGGCAACCTTGCTGGCAACCACCTCAGAAGGGCGCGATCTGGTGCTGGCCGGGCAGAAGTCCGGCGATGTCTACGCACTGGACCCGGCGAATGGTGGGGCCATTGTCTGGCAGAAGAAACTGGGCCGCGGTGGCATACAGGGCGGCGTGCATTTTGGCATGGCGCTCGATGGCGATGTGCTCTATGTGCCGATGTCGGATTTTGACGGTGGCCCTCGTTGGCCGGGGAAACCACTCCCGGGCATGTATGCTGTGGATATTCGCAATGGCGACGTGCTCTGGTACACGCCGGCGGAGGACCTGTGTAAGGGGCGTGAATTCTGCCAGCCAGGCCTCTCTGCAGCGGCATCCGCCATTGAAGGTGGAGTAGTAGCCGGCGCCATGGACGGTGTGTTGCGCGTCTACGACAAGGCAACGGGCAAGGTGCTCTGGTCCTACGACAGTGTTCGCTCATTTCCCACCACTGACGGCGGCACGGCCCAGGGTGGCTCCTTTGGTGGCGCAGCAGGGCCAGTATTCAGCGACGGCATGATGTTCGTTAATTCCGGATACGGCATCTATTTCCACATGCCCGGGAATGTGTTCCTGGCATTCGGTCCCAAAACCCCCTGATCCGCCGGTGGCGCCTGCGTGAGGCTCTTCACGCAGGCACCGCCACAGCCTCACTGTCACGCCTCCAGGGTGTTCCAGCGAGATACCACATTTGTGAATTATTACCGGGTTCCGGCGCTGGCCGCGATTGCCGGCAGCGCTTGACTCGCTCTCGAATATCACTACACTTGCTAGACGCAAACAAGCTAATTGCATTTCGACTGCATCGAGTGCATGGCACAGCGTAAAAATATTAATGATAAGAATGGCACGAGGTACGACATGTCCGAAGACCGCGACACGCTGGCGGCGCTCGCAGCCCGGGTGGACCAGTTGGAAAGTCGGCAGCATATCGTCGACTTGACATCGGATTATTGCCACGGCTTTGACAAGCGGGATTTCGACCGCTTCCTCGCTATCTGGAGTGAGGATTGCGTGTGGAATATCGGCCCGCCCTTCGGCACTTTCCGTGGCCACGCGGGCATCCGCGAGGCCGTGCTGGATGTGCTCTGGCCGGCCTGGGAGGAGTCCCATCACCTCTCGACCAACCATATCGTGCACTTTCAGGACGCGGATAACGCAACCTGCGTCTGTGATGTCGACTGCATCGGCACGCTGACCGGCGATACCGACTGCCAGATGGTCGGCGCGACCTACAGCGACACCCTGCGGCGCACCGCGGGGCGCTGGAAGATTGTCCAGCGTGACGTGCAGATCCATTACTTCAACCCAATACCCGGCGCTCCGCTGAAGGCGCCGCAGGGCTGAAAGAGACCCTGACCTGCTCAACAACGATCGATAAGACTATTAACAAACTCGTCGAGGAGACGTTCCATGAAGACACAACGCAGCATTTTGTTCGCCGCCATAGCCGCCGCCTCGGTGGGCGTTTCCGCGCCTGCCGTCGTATCCGCAGCGCCGGGGGTGCTGGAGGAAATCACCGTCACAGCGCGTAAGCGAGAGGAGAGCATGCAGGACGTTGGCCTCGCGGTCAGCGCGCTGAGCGAAACCGAAATCCAGCGTCAGTTTGCGCGGGATATTCAGGACCTCGCCAATATTGCTCCCAACGTCATTATCGATGACACCGGGCAGGGCCCCGGTGGCACAGCAGCGATTTATATCCGCGGCGTTGGTATCGCCGATCTGGAGAAGAACTTTGACCCAGCCGTCGGTGTAAGCGTCGATGGTGTATTTCTCGGGTCCAACGCGGGTGCGTTGTTGCGCGGTATCGATATTGCGCGTGTAGAGGTATTGCGCGGTCCTCAAGGCACGCTGTTTGGCCGCAACACCGTGGGTGGCCTGATCAATATCACTCGCACTCAACCCACGGGTGAATTAGGAGGCCGTTTCCGAGCCGGTGTCGAGAACTTTGACACCTACTACGTTGACGGCGTCTTCAATTTTGCGGTTACCGATGACCTGGCTATCAAATTGACCGGCGCCAAGCGCGACCAGGGTGAAGGTTACTACGACAACGTTACTGTGCGTGGTGATCAGGGTCGTCAGGATTACGAGTCACTCGGTTTCAACGCGCTCTGGAACGCCACGGATACGCTGGAACTTGAGTATAGCTACACTATGGAACGACTGGATCAGGACACGCCCGCATTGGTGAATGCAACCCGTCCTGATCAGCTGTTCTGTGTTGCCTATGGCTACTGTTCACCGAGTGTCAATTCGACCATCACCGGTGACCGTAACGGCGTCGCCGGCGGCGGTGGCCGTCCGCCAGTGCCGCCGAGCTTTGAGACAAATATTACCCCTGTCGATGCCGTTGACGACTCCTTTATGGATGCGTTCTTTGATACGGACACGCACATTCTGGAAGCGCGCTGGGAAATCAGCGATGCGCTGCGCTTTGACTATATCTTTGGTTCCTGGGAGTCTGATGAAGCCAGTCTGCAGGATTGGGACGGTACTCCGGAGCTGTTGTATCACACGGACCGCCCGGGCGAGTTCGAGCAGCAGAGCCACGAACTGCGGCTTACCTATGACAACGGCGGTGCATTTAACGTCGTCGGTGGGCTGTTCTTCTGGGATTCCGAGTATGAAAGCCGCATGCGGAGCTATATCGGCTTTGCGGTTCCCGGTTTGATTCTGGATATTCCCCAGACCACCCAACAGGAAACCGAGTCGGTTGCTGCATTCTTCGAAGCAGACTATCGCTTTGCTGATCAGTGGGTGCTCACCGTGGGCGGACGGTACACAGAAGATGAGAAGACCTCACGTCAGTTTGGCGAGGTGAACACCATCCCGGGTCAACATCCCAGCGAGAAGTGGGACGAGTTCACTCCCAAAGTGGGCCTGCGCTATAACATGACCGATGATGTGATGTTCTACGCAACCTACTCCAAGGGCTATCGGGCTGGTGGTTTCAATGGCCGCGTTGCGAGCCTGGAGGAAGCGATTCAGCCCTACGATCCAGAGACGATCGATAACTACGAGATCGGCGTGAAAAGCGAACTGCTGGATAATCGACTGCGTCTGAATGCCACCCTGTTTACCATGGATTACAAGGATAAGCAGGAGGAGCTGCAATTACCCTCCAGTGAAACCGACACTGGGCAGAAGACTGTAGTTATCAATCCGTCTTCCGCAACCATTCAAGGCATTGAGCTGGAGATGCAGGCCTATCTGAGTGACAATCTCAGTGTTCGCGCCAACCTGGGGTACCTCGACTCGGAGTATGACGACTTTGTCTATACCGATGTTGAAGGCTCCATTACGGATCTCAGTGGACTGGAGTTCCGCCGTGCTCCAGAATTTACCGGTACCGTCGATGCCACCTACGAGTGGGATGTGGCGGGAGGTAACGCCTGGGTACGCGGCGCGTATCGTTACATTGGCTCGCACTTCACCAACGCCACCAACAACGCCGAACTGGCAAACGATAGCCAGGGGATTGTGGACGCATCAGTGAACTACGCCGTTAACAACCTGACGTTCAGTCTGTTCGGCCGCAACCTGACAGATGAAGACGGCTACACGCACGGCTATGAAGTGGCTGGCCTCTGGTCTTACGCTGCTACCCGTCCACCGCGTACCTACGGGTTCGAGGTGGTTTATAACTTCAACAACTGATTGTCGCGATGAACGAACAGTTGCAGGAGTTGCTCGCGAAGCAGGCGATCACGGAAGTGATCGTCCGCTACGCGCGGGCTCTGGACCGGATGGACGAAGTGCTGCTGCGCAGCGTCTTCCATCCGGGCTCGGAGCATCACCATTTCTTCGAGGGGCCATCTTCTGATCCTTCACGTCCGTCCACCGCGGAGCAGCCTGGTGATTTTGTGGCGTTTGCGTTGGGCGTGCTATCGGCGCACAGCCGCACGCACCACCATCTGGGAAACATACTTGTAGAGCTGGATGGACCGGATAAAGCGAGAGCTGAAACCTACTTCACCGCGTTTCACCGCATGCGACCAGTCGGTGACCCATTGGCGGGCCCGGATGCGTTCGATAACGAGATGGACTATTTCGTCGGAGGGCGTTATCTGGACCACTTTGCGCTGCGCGACGGTGAATGGCGCATCGTGCGCAGGGTTGGAATGACCGACTGGACGCGGCTGGAACCGGCCCAGTCGCGCGGGTTTGGCAGCATTGCGCCGGAGACGGTGGGGCAGCGAGCACCCGACGATTACCTGTACCGAATGTAATGAAGTTTGCGGGGGCTGCGGCCCCCTTTTTTTGCAACCTGTAACGTGGAGATAGCAGGCATGAGATTGGCAGGAAAGGTGGCATTGATTACGGGCGCTGCAAGCGGAATCGGGGCTGCAGCTGTGGAACGGTTTATTCAAGAGGGTTGTCGGGTCACTTTGTGCGATATCCAAGAGGCGGAGGGCAATGCGTTAGCTGAGAAATACGGCGACAAGGCAATGTTCAGCTACTGCAATATCACCGATGAAGAGAGTGTGAGCGCGGCCATAGATGCGGCGACGACGCACTTTGGGCGTCTGGATGTCATGTTCAACAGTGCAGGAATTGTTGGGTCGGTTGGCCCTGTTGCGCAGACGCCGGGTGCAGAATGGCGTTTTACCATAGACGTACTCCTGAACGGTGCGTTTTACTGCGCAAAGCACGCTGCGCGTGTCATGCAGCCTCAAGGTAGCGGCTCCATAATCAGCATGGCCAGCACAGCAGGACTCATGGGCGGGCTGGGGCCGCACGCCTATACCGCGGCAAAACATGGCGTGGTAGGACTGACCAAAAACCTTGCCGCAGAGCTGGCAGGCAGCAATGTGCGGGTCAATGCGATTGCCGCGGCATCCATGGCCACGCCTATGGTGGCGAGTGTACTCACCGGCGACCCCAAGAATATCGACAAGGCGAAAGAAATGCTTGCGCAAGCTTCCCCCCTTCGCGGTCGTCCCGGGTTGGCCGAAGATGTCGCGAATGCCGCGCTATGGCTGGCGAGTGACGAATCTGGCTATACCACAGGACATACCCTCACGACTGATGCGGGCTTCACAATCGGCGCGACGGTGGCGGGGCCGGCGTTTGCTGAATACCAGCCACTGATTCGAGAGGCGGGCAAGTCCGGATTGCCGGAGTGACAATGTAGGCCAGAGCATGGCATCCCCCTGGTGCGATGATGGGCAAACCCGTTGGAATCAGGGCGACGAGTGATTTATTTTTCTGGTCGGGCCGCGCTCTTGTCTATTCGCGGCTATTCCACCTCAAACACATACAGCGCCTCGCCGCCCGTCGGCTGGTAGATCTCCGGGCTGACAACGGCGGTCATGGCGCGAAACACGCCAATGCCTGTGGGTACCGCAATGTATTGCTTGCCGTCCACCGCGTAGCTGATGGGGTAGCCGTGTAGTGGTGCCCCCAACCGTGTTTGCCAGAGCAATTCGCCGGTTTTCACGTCGAAGGCTTTGAAGTAGCGGTCAAGGTCGCCGATGAACACGAGCCCGCCACCGGTGGTGAGCGCCCCCGTCAGGAACATGGCGCGCTGCTCGTGAACCCAGCTTTCGGCCATGCTGCGTACGTCCCATGCGGCAAGCCGTCCGAGCATGCCGTTGCTGCCGGGCATGGGGTAGGTGCGTGAGTCTGCACCGTACCCGCCGGAACCCGGTTCCTGGGCGACCGCGCGCCCGATCATGTCGGAACACAGTTGGTGCAGCGGAATGATCAGGTTGCCGGTTTCGGGGCTATAGGCCGAGGCCTGCCAGTTGTGCCCGCCGTAAATGCCGGGGCAGGCCTCAATCGTGTCGCCGACGCCTGCCGCCACGATATCATCGCGATAGCGCACCTTGCCGCGTGCCTTGTCGATCTCGGCGTAGATGGTCTGTTGCAGTGTTTCAGCCACGTTGACATAAGCACCTGTGGCGCGATCCAGCTTCCAGAGCAGCCCGTCTTTGCCGATGGTGTAGAGCAGCGGCCTGCCGTCTACATCGATCAGGACGCGTTCAAAGCCCACTTCCATATCAATGGTTTCACCGGCGATGTGCTGGAAATGCCACACCAGTTCACCCGTGTCGGGCCGCAGTGCCAGGGTTGAGTTGGTATACAGCGCCTCGTCGGTCGCGCTCATGCCGCGGCTTGACGCCACCCAGGGCTTTGCCTGCGAGGTGCCGATGAAGAACAGTTTGAGCTCCGGGTCGTAGGAGCCGGCTATCCAGGTATCGCCGCCGGCGCGCATCTCCGTGGGCAGGCCTGCCCAGGTGTCGCCACCGGGCGTGCCCGGCAGGGCGATGGTGGAGGTACGCCACAGCTCTTCTCCGGTGTCGGCATCGTGGCCGGTGATGAAGCAACCTTCTTCCTTGTACCACTCGCAGCCATTGAGGCCGCTGATCACCACGCCATCACCGATGATGGGCCCCGCCGTGTGTGTGTAGCCCTTGTTGAAGTCGGCCTTGGGCGTGCGCCACACTTCGGCACCCGTGCGTGCGTCAACCGCCACGATGGCGGCGTCGTAGGTGGCCAGGTAGAGCTTGTCCCCGTAGATCGCGATGTTGCGCGTGGGGCCCCCCAGCGTGCGAGAGGCCTCGGGGAAGCTGTAGGCATACTCCCAGATCAGTTCCCCGGTGTCGGCGGCAAGTGCCTGTATCACGTTGCCGGGGTGAGTGAGGTACATGATGCCATTGTGCACCAGCGGTGTTGGCTGGTTACTGCCGTCCTGCATGGTGATCACCCAGGACAGCTTCAACCCGGCCACCGTGTCGCGGTTGATCTGCCTGAGCGGGCTGTAGCCCTGGCCATCGAGCGTGCGTCGCCAGCTCAGCCAATCACCGTCCGCCGGGTTGCGCAGGTCTTCTGCGGTCACGGGTGTAAAGTCGCTGATGCTGCGGTTCTGGAAGCCTCCGCGCGTGCGCGCGTCCGCATCGATGGAACCTGCACCGTCAAAGGCGACCCAGGAGACTTCGGTGCTGCCATCGGCTGCGCCCACCAATTGGTCAGCGCTGGCAAACAGCCGCTGGTCAACCTCGCCGGCCTCACGATTGGAGTCGATGAGATAGGCCGTGATGGCCGCATGCTGCGCGTCCTCCAGGGACCCGGCGCCCCCGGGGGGCATATTGGCGCGATTGAACGCCAGCAGGGTCATGGCTTCGCGCCCGGCCCATTGCGCCAGAAAATCCGCCCCTTTCAGGGTGTTGCCGTGGGCCGAGCCGCGCAGCGTCAGGCCGTGACAGGTGGCGCAGTGTTCTGCGTAGAGGGCTTCACCGCTAGCGGCCAGCGTGGACAGTGCGGCGTCTTGGGTATCCTCTGCCGCCGCCCCGGCCGCAATCAGGCCCAGGGCGGCCAGTAGTGCTCCTGCCCTCGATGTGGTCCGGGAACGCCTGTATGCCGGTTCTTTCATGCGCTGTAGCCTCCATCGATACCGATAATTTGTCCGTTGATATAGCCTGCGGCGTCACTGAGCAGGAAAGCGGCGAGGGCGGAAACCTCCTCCGGTTTCCCCAGCCGGGGCATGGGTGTTTTTGCCAGACAGTCGTTGATGACGCTCTCTGCGACCGGATCTGCAGTAAACGAGCTGTGCACGATCCCGGCGTCAATCACGCCCGGAGCGATACCGTTGAAGCGAACGTGCTGTGGTCCCAGCTCTCTCGCCAGTTGGCGCACAATGCCGCTGATCGCCGTTTTGGGGATGCCCGACATGGCATCGTTTTCCAGGGTGCGCAGCACGGCGGTTGTGAGCAGTTGCACGACACTGCCGCCACCCGTGGCGGCCAGGCACCTGCCTGCCTGCGTGAGCAGATTGAATGCGCCTTCGACGTCGGTGCGCATGATGTGGCTGAAGGTGTCACTGCTGATATCACAGAGCGGCCGCAGCGGTATGGCGGGCCCGGTGGCGTTGACGACACCAGCCAAGGGGGCGCCCCTGCTCGCACCCGCAGCGAGGAACGCTGCGACCTGATCCGCATCGCAGAGGTCCACCTTAACGGCGGTGGCCTGCCCGTCTGCGCTGATGATGTCCTTGACTACCGCTTCCGCGGCCGCTTCGCGGCTGTGATACCCGACAATGATGTGCAAGCCCTGCGTGCCCAGATGGCGGCACATGGCGGCGCCCAGGCCGCCGCTGCCTCCGGCGATAGCGATGCTGTGTGGCATGATGAATAATCCCGTGGTTGCTGCGCCCGGATCGGTCGCCAGTACTCGTGCGACAGACCTTTATTAAGTTTCTTGTTTGCGTCTAGCAACTGCGAGTGTAGCGGTGAGATTCCGCTTTGTCATCATTTGTGTCTGCAGTCCTTGAGGGTCAAGGAGTGCTCGCGTGTTCCAGGGGTGCTAGCCCCCCAGCATGAACCCCAGCGGCGCGCCCGAGCCGATGCTGTAGAACCGCTCCAGGTTGGGGAGCACCTCGGTCAGGTCGCTGTCATCGACACCGAACCAGCGTGCGAGCTCGGCAAAATAGAGGTCGGTCGCGGTGGTTGGCACGTAGACCCCGCGACCCACATCCAGCGGATTGTCCGGATGGATATCCGGGTAGTCGCCGTAGAACTGACCGCCGTTGACTGCGCCCCCCATCACAATGTGCTGTCCGCCCCAGCCGTGGTCCGAGCCTTTGCCGTTGGAGGTCAGCGTGCGCGCAAAGTCCGAGGTCGTAAAGGTGGTCACCATGGGCAGGGCGCCCAGTTCCGCCAGTGCATCACGGAAGGCGAGCAGCCCGGCATCAATCATCGGCAGCATGGCCGCCTGGTTTTCCAGCAACCCGTCGTGGTGGTCCCAGCCCCCAACGGTGACAAAAAATGTTTGGCGTGAGCTACCAAACTGGTCCCGCACGCTGATCATGCGCGCGATCTGTCGCATGGCCTGGCCGAAGGGATCGGCAGCAAATGCCGTGGTGAGTGGTTGCGCCCCGGACAGTGCGCTGGACACCGCCTGCTGGGTGGCAAGTGCATCTGCGAAGCGGTTGCCGTACTCGCGTCGCAGAAGCTGTTGCTGGCTGCTGGCGAGCAGGTCGTCCACCACGGCGCGGGTAAACCGGCCACCGGGTGAATCTTCGGTGTAGCCATTCAATGACTTCGCACCCTGGTCGTCTGTGGTGATGCTATAGGGGGTTGTTGCGCTGCCACTCTGGAACACGTTGTTGCCCGACAGCGAAATGTTCATGGCCAGGCCGTTGGCAGGCGAGGCGCCCTGCATCAGGTCGGCGAGGCGCCCGCCCCACCCCTGGGCGATGCGCGCATCCGAAACCGCAGTCTGCCACTGCTGGATCTGGTCTGCGTGGGAGAACAGGCCGAGCGGGGTAGGCCAGTTGCCGGCCGCAATAGCCGCGCTGTCCAGAGGGGCCACCAGTGCACCCACGTTGTTGATGAGTGCGGCATCGCCGTCATTGAACAGGCGCTGCAGCCCCGGCATGCCAGGGTGCACGGCATAGGCGCGCCCCGTGGCATCGGTGCCCGCCAATGGGCGTAGCGTGCTGCGCGGCAGGGCGAGGTCGGAGCGCATGTTCGCATACCCGGCGTAGGTGGAGGTATCCCAGGGGACCAGCATATTGAAGGAATCATTGCCGCCGGCCAGCAATACGCACACCAGTGCACGGTAGTCGCTTGCTGCGCCCTGGGCCGCGGCATGACGTACCAACCCCAATTGCAGCAGGCTGCCCAGGCCAGTCGATGCGCCTCCGAGCAGGAGGCCCCGCTGCAACAGTCCCCGTCGTGTCAGCATGTCACAACTCCACCGCGTAGTCGGGCGATATCAACAGCAGGTACAGCGCTACGCGGGTGCGCAGTTCCAGGTCGTCCAGCTGCTCTGCAGCCGAGGTGATGCTTGCGCGCGTCTCCGCTCCCAGCGTGCCGTAGGTGAACACCGTATCCAGCCGCTCCAGCAAAGCGGGCACATCGTCTGCGACCTCCAGGTACTCACCGAGATCAAAACGTGCGGGACTGAAGGGCGGTTCGCGCAGATCGTTGAGGAAGTCGCCCAGAACCGCGCCCTGCAGCAGGTTCGATATGGCGACGATGGAGCTACTGTTGGTGATCTGGAATTCCGGCGCTACCAGCCCGCTATCGGCAATGGGACCGACGGGTGCGAAGGCCGGCAGAAAGAAGTTGAACACGCTGGGCGAGGAGAGGGGGTGCTGTTGGATCTGCTCCTGCACGTAGAAGCCCGCGTTGGCGTAGAAACCATCCGGGCTCGAGGTATTCAGCTGGCGCAGTGTGGCGATCAGGCGCAACAGCGGCTCGCGCAGCTTTCCGCGTGGCCGGTCTGGATCGGGCACGGCGCGGGCTTCCGGGTCGAGCAGTACGGCCCGAATCGTGGCGCGCAGGTCTCCACGGGGGCTGCCGTCCTCGCCATCAAACGCGGCGGCAACCCGTGCGACATAGTCGGGAGACGGGTTGGAACTGACCAGACGCTGTATCAGCTGGCGCCCGATGAACGGCCCCACGTTAGGGTGCTGGAACAGGTTGTCCACGGCAGCCTCAATGTCCTGCATGCCGCTCTGCCCGGCGGGCAGGACCGTGCCCCGGAGCAGGCGCTTTTCGCTGCTGTCATGGTATTCCTCGAACATGCGCATGGGTTCGCGGAAGTTGGGCCGGTAGGCCCGGAACGCGTTGTTGCCGCCCCCCCAGGAGAGCCCGGTGAACACCTTGGCGAATTCGCGGATATCGTCGTTGTCGTAAGTGGGAATCGGTCGGCCCATGTCATCCAGGCGTTCACTACCGTCCGGGTTCAGCTCGAACAGGCCGATGCTGAACAGCTGCATGACCTCCCGCGCGTAGTTTTCGTCGGGGAAGGTGTTGGCCTCGGGGTCCGCCTTGGCATTCTGGATATGGCTGAGGTACACCCCCATGGCAGGGTGCAGCGTCACCTCCAGCAGCAGGTCGCGGAAGTTGCCAAATGCGTGCTCAAGCAGCGTGTCGTAGTAGTTGCTCAGTGCGTAGGGTGACTGGAAGAGCAGATCGACGTTGTCCGACACCACAAAGATTTCACTGAGCGCGAAGGCCACGCGCTGGCGCAGCTGGTCTGGCGCGGTGAGGGTGGTGTGCCACCACGCGAGGCGGCTGAAGAGCCCTTCAAGGCGGGTGGGGTCAGGGTCCAGCGCGCTCAGTTCGCCGCGTGCAGCGCGCGCCATCAGGTCACTGACAACGGTATCGTGCCGGCTGGGTGGCGTGTCGAACTGTGCTTCCAGCCAGGCGTTCTCGCCCGCCTGGTCGATGGCGCGGATGTCTTCCCAGGGCATGCCGAAGGTGGCGCGGGATGCCAGCCGCGCCGCGGCATCAATGCCGCGCAGTGGCTCCTCACCGACGGGCTCCGGGTCGACGGGAGTCGGTGTCACCGGGGGCGTATCGGGAGTCGGGTCAGCCCCGGAGCCGCCACCACCGCCGCAGCCTCCGCTCAGGGCAGCGCACAGTGTGATGATGAAGATGGCAGCTGTTCTCATCGACCATAGCCTCGATGAATGACGCGCATGGATCGAATATTAGAGGGTCTGGCAGTGTCTGTCCCGTGAATATCGTCGAAAAGTCGAGATTCGTGGGTAGTTGTGTGCGGTATTCCGCCTCAGCCGTAGCGGCGGGGTTGCTGCCTGCGGTCTGCTATCTGACGGCGCTCGCGGGTAATCAGTTCACCGTTGACCGTGATCGGGAACAGTGTGGGGGCGTTTGACTGGCGCCGGTCACCGCGGCTGCGCGGAATATGATCGCGGCCGGTGTTGGGGACCAGGGAAATGTGCTCCGGCTCATCGTCGGACACGTAGCGGCGAGCGGCCATGGTGAAGAGCACGACAGACACGAGGAGGGCGCCCAGGCCCAGAATCGCGATAATGGTCAGTACTGTATTCATGCCCCGATTACTCTCCCCGCGATGCTGACGCCGCAGCGCCGACTGATGCCCGTTAACCCCTTCGTCGTTATTGCTTGTGCAAATTACGCACCAAAAAGGACAGAGCTATGCGATATCAAGAGGTTACCTAATGCGAGGTGGCATCACAAGCCAAACAGCCGGCTGCAGAATTAAAAAACCTGACACATTTGGGTAACAGGGGCGTCACATTCGCCGTCACGGTAACGCACTTTTGGCGGGTTTAGCGGGCACCCTTGCCGAACAGAATCACCTCGGCAGTTTGCAGAATCACCAGGCAGTCGAGAAACAGGCTTTGGTTCTTGACGTAGTAGAGGTCGTACTCCAGTTTGTGCAGGGCATCGCGTGTGGAGGCGCCATAGGGGTAATTCAGCTGGGCCCAGCCGGTAATGCCGGGCTTCACACAGTGGCGCTTGTCGAAGAATGGAATACTCGCGGACAGCTCGCGCACGAACTCCGGCCGTTCCGGTCGCGGCCCTACCAGTGCCATGTCCCCTACAAGTACGTTGACGATCTGTGGCAGTTCATCGATGCGCAGTTTGCGAATGACCTGCCCAACCCGCGTTACCCGGCTGTCATTGGTGGTCGCCCAGCGCGCCTTGCCGTCGCCTTCCGCGTCCACGCTCATACTGCGGAACTTGAGGACGTCGAACACACGCCCGTTCAGGCCCACGCGTTTCTGGCGGAAAATGACCGGCGCCCGCCACCCGTCTTCCAGTTTGATCGCCAGTGCTGTCAGGAGCATCAGAGGCCAGGTGCCAGCCAGCAGGAAAAAGGCGGCGAGCAGGTCGAGTGCGCGTTTGCCACGATTCTTGGCGCCGCCAGCGGCGAAGCCATCGGAGTAAATGAACCATTCCCGCGGCGCTTCTTCTACCAGAATCTTGCTCGCTTCCTGCTCAAAAAAATCAAGAATGTTGACGACTTCTATCCCGGATGTGCGGCAATGCATCAGCTCCTCCGCAGGCAATGCACCGGGGTCATCAAGGGCCACGACAATCTGGCGGATGTCGTGTGCCAGCGCATAATCGTGCAGGGGTTCACTCGGGGTGAATACGCTCCCTGTCTCTACGAGTGTGTCCTCGCCCTCCGTGCGGACATAGCCGGCAATGCGGAAGCCGCGACGGTCGCTTTTGCGGCGCATACGTTCTGCGATGTTGAGTGCCCTCTGGCCAGTGCCCAGGACCAGGATCTTGCGCTTGAACTGCTCGAGTTCGACGGTGTTGGCGAAAATCACCCGCGTGATCAGGCAGGAGGTAAAGGCCAGGACTGATGAGTAGGCCAGTACACCGCGCCACAGATGCAGGGAGGGCAGCAGATAGAATGTGGCGGCCATGGCGATGGTCACCAGCACAAAAGACCCCGCAACACGCAGGAGGATGCCATTCAGTCCTTCGCGCAGGCGAGGCTGGTAGAGACCAAGGGAGGTCATGGCCAGCACGGTGGTGATGGCAAACACCAGGGCGCGGGGCAGCAGCGTCTCCAGATGGGAGTCCAGCAACGCCTGGTCGCGCAGGAAGTACAGAAAGGTCCCCAGGTAGCAGGCACCGGTAAACAATACAGCATCAAGCAATGCCAGCCAGTAGTAGGCAACGTGAACGTGGTGCTTGAAAACGCGTCGGGTTCCCAACAGGCTACTCGCTAACATGGTGGTCTGGCCCCAGTATACTGTGCATGTTCTGTTTTTCGCGCGGTTTGATGAAGGCGAACGTCCGCCAGCCTTCAAACTCTAGCAGCTGCAGGCATTAGTACAGGGAGAATGTTACATTCTGTGACAGGGTTCTCAGATCCGCAACCGCTAAACGAAGAATTCCAGCGGTTGCGGGTGGCTCAGGAACAGGTGTGGACTGGCCGTATATCCATAGGCACCGGACTGGAACAATACCACCAGGTCCCCGATGTCCGCAGCCGGCAACGGCATGCGTTCCCCCAAAAGGTCCAGGGGGGTACACAGGGGGCCGACAATATTGACGGTTTCCTCTCGCTCGCTCGCAACGCGGTTGCCAATGCACACAGGGTAGTTCTTGCGGATTACCTGGCCAAAATTGCCGGATGCCGCGAGGTGATGATGCAACCCACCATTGGTGATCAGGAAGGTCTGGCCGCGAGAGACCTTTTTATCGGTGATGGTGCAGACATAGATGCCGGCCTCCGCGACGAGGTAACGTCCAAGCTCCATGACCAGTTCGACGTCAGGTAGCTCCCGTAGCGCTTCGTCAATGCGCCGTTGCAGATTTTCAACCACTGGCGCCAGGTCAAGCGGCACCTCTCCCGGGAAATAGGGTACGCCAAAACCGCCGCCAATGTTCAGCCAGCGGAAATTTCTGGGGGCCTGTGCCGCGAGCCGCAGGGCGAGCTCGAAGGTCTTGTCGTGCGCTTCAATGAGCGCTTCGGGCCTGAGATTCTGTGACCCGCTGAAAATATGCAGGCCCACCAGATCGAGGCCCAGATCGGCGCTACGTGCCATCGCTTTCGGAACCAATTCGGCGTCGATACCAAAGGGTTTGGGGCCGCCGCCCATTTTCATGCCAGAGGCCTTGAGTTCGAAGTCGGGATTGACGCGGATGGCAACGGGCGGTGTGGTCGCGAACTCAGCAGCGAGTTCGGCAACTCGCTGCATCTCCGTCATGGACTCGAGAATGATAATGACACCGGCGCTCACGGCCGCGCGCAGGTCCTCTAGCGACTTTCCCGGGCCCGCGAAACTGATGTCCCGGGGCGCGATGCCCGTGGCCAGTGCTGTTGCCAACTCGGCGGCGGAAGCGACATCGAGTCCATCGGTGAGCCCGGCCATGTGTTGCACCACCGCGGGCATGGGGTTGGCTTTGATCGCATAGTGCAGGTGAATGGCCTCGGGCAGCTGTTGCCGCAGTTGCGCTACGCGCGTCTTCATTACGTTGCGGTCGTAGGCGTAGAAAGGCCGGTTGTTGGCCTCCGCTGCGAGTGCCGTGATTGGCCGCCCGCCGATGTGCAGGCAGTTGTCGATAACGGGGAAGTGCTGCTGCGGTGCATGCTGCGGACGGCCGCGCTCCGGTGGCGAAGTGGACTCGGTTTCTTGCGGGTCGGTCATGCTGTTGGCTCCTCGAACAGGCCTGCATACTCGGCGTTGAGCGCGCGTCGGTCAATTTTTCCGTTCTGGTTATGGGGCAGTGCTTCGCGCACGATGACCCTCGTGGGCACCATGAAATTCGGTAACTCACGCTGGCAGAATGCCAGCAGGTCCCGCTCGAGGGTTGCGCTGCTGGCCTGGGAAGAGGGCGTGACGACCAGCGCGATGGCCTGCCCGAGCTGCACATGTGTCAGGCCCAGTGCAGCGGCGCCGGCAACCAGGCCGGACAGGTAGGCCACTTCCTCCACCTCGGTCGGGCTGACCCGGTAGCCCGAGGTTTTGATCATATCGTCCTTGCGGCTTACGAAGTACAGGTAGCCCTCTGCATCACGCACAACCTGGTCTCCCGACCACACAGCGAGTTCCGGCAGCGGTAGAGCCGGGTCCTGCCCCGGTACGGGCCGGAAGCGTTCTGCGGTTTTCTCCGGGTCGTTCCAGTAGCCCAGGGCGACCAGGGCGCCACGGTGTACCAGTTCGCCGGGCTCGTCGGCAGCGCAGAGCTCGCCGGCCTCGTTCACCACCAGGATCTCAGCATTGGGAATGGCCTTGCCGATGGACTGGGGTCGCTGCTCGAGTTCCTCGGGGGGCAGGTACGTTGAGCGAAAGGCCTCGGTGAGCCCATACATGAGAAAGATGCGGGTGTGCGGCAGTTTCTGTTGCAGGGCCCGCGTACTCGCGACCGGCATGGCGCCTCCGGTGTTGGTGACGTAGCGCAGGCTGGTGGCGACCTCCGCTGGCCACTCCTGTTGCAACAGCTGGTTCCACAGCGGGGGGACTGCGGCCAGCCCCGTTACCTCATAGCGGGCCACGGCTTTCAGCACATCGCGCGGCAGCAGGTAGTCCATGAGTACCACCGAGGCACCCACGGAAAACGCGGTAGTGACCTGACTCAGGCCGGCATCAAAACTGAGAGGCAGCACCGCGAGCAGCCGATCTTCAGGGGTGTTTTCCAGATACTCGGCGACACTGCGTGCGCCGGCCACCATGTTTCGGTGCGAGAGCACTACGCCCTTGGGGTTCCCCGTACTGCCCGAGGTATACAGCAGGGCGGTCATGTCGGTGTCGATGCGCCGGTGGCGCGGGAGGGGAGTCGCTTCCAGCAGATCCTGCCAGTCGATGATGGTCAGCCCCGGGAGGTCACGTGCCAGCGCCTCCCGGCGCTCGCCGCTCAGTGTGTCGACCAGAACCAGGGTGTGCAGGTCGCTGCAGTCGGGCAGTTCCGCCGCCAGCTGCTGCAGCCTCTGTGCCGAGGTGACCAGTATCCGGGCCTGGCTGTGGCGCAGAATGTAGCTCACCTGTCGCGGCTTGAGGACCGGATTGACCGGAACGAAGCAGCCACCCGCAGCTGCCGTGGCGAAAATGCCCACGACGGTCTCCGGCTGCTTCGGCAAATAGATGGCGACACGTTCTGCCGCACAGAGTCCCTGTGCGAGCAGGCCATTGGCGGCATTACTCACCAGATCCCAGACCTGCGCGTACGAAAGCACCGCGTCCCGGAACAACAATGCGGGTCGGTCGCCCTGCACGTGCGCGCCGCGTGCGATAAACTCATGGATAAGATCTGTCACCCGGGGTTCTCCTTGCCAGGGGTTGCCAGCGTTGCCGCCGTTGCGCGGCCTGATGGTTCTGGACTATGGTCACAGGTTTGCAGTGTCGCCTGCAAAAGCCGCTTGGGCAAGCCTGAAGCGGCGCAGGATGCAGGCCCTTGTCACAGGAGTGATGCCATGAGCATTTATTTTCGCCTGATCTCCGTGCCCGCGCTCGCTGCGCTGCTGTGCATCGTTGCCCTTATGCAGCCGGTGCCGGTCAGTGCGGCGTCGCTGGCCGACGTGATTGAGCGTGTGCGTCCGGCCATTGTCGGTGTCGGTACGAGTTACCCTCCCCGCCAGCCCATCGGGGATCGCCGTCCGGACAGTTTGCGTGGGACCGGTTTCGTGGTGGGAAACGGCCAGTTGATCGTGACCAACTACCATGTCCTTCCGGAACTGCTGGACCACGACAATCAACAGATGCTGGCTGTGTTTTCAGGGCGCGGACGCCAGGCCCGTGTACACCCGGCTGAAATTGCGGCACAGGACCCTGTGCACGATCTGGCTGTTCTGCGAATCACCGGTAGCCCGCTGCCGACACTGACCCTGGGCGATTCCGACGGTGTTCGTGAGGGCGATGCGGTGGCGTTTACCGGCTTTCCGATCGGCGGTGTGCTGGGTTTGTATCCCGTGACTCATCGCGGCATGGTGTCAGCGATCACTCCCGTTGCACGCACCGCCGACGCCGCGCGCGATCTCAATGCCGTGCAGCTGCAGCGCATGCGTAACCCGTTCGATGTCTTCCAGCTCGACGCCACAGCCTACCCGGGCAACAGCGGCAGTCCGGTATACGATCCGGCAACCGGAAAGGTGATCGGCGTCGTGAACAGCGTGTTCGTCAAGGAATCCCGGGAGTCCGTGCTCGAGCGCCCCTCCGGCATCAGCTATGTGATACCGGTGACCTGGGTGCATCAATTGCTTGATCGGATTGCCCCTTGAGGCGGCGTAAGGGCGAACACAGGTGATCTGGTGGCGGCCGCAGTTGCGTGTTCTGTTTGTGTGTACCGCAAATGTGTGCCGGTCACCGCTGGCAGAAGCCATGCTGCGTCACCGTCTGCGTGGCATGGGGCTGGGGCGGCGGATTGCGGTGGCCTCTGCGGGGACGCGTCCCGGGCAGCTCGGGCGTCCTCCCGATCCTCGGGTTGTCAGGCTGGCGCAGGTCTATGGTGTTCCACTGGGTAGAATACGCGCTCGCCAGGCAACCCCAGCCCTGCTTGAGCGCAGCACGCACATTCTGGTCATGGAGCACGCGCATAGCGAGGAGCTCGCGCAACTGGCTGCCGGTAGTGTGGCGCTGCAGCGTGTGCGCTTGTTGGGGGACTATCAGCCGGGCGCCGCGGCAGGCCGGCCAGTCGCGGACCCCTATTTCGGTGACTGGCAGGGCTTCGAGGCCGTGTATGCACAGATTGATGGAGCACTGGACGGCCTGTTGGAACAGCTGGTCGCCGACCTGAACCTGCACTGAGGGAAAGCAGGCGCTGTTAACGACGGCGCTGCAGCTGTACGTTTCCCATGCCCCGGGGCAGTTGCACCGTCAACGGCTGTGCACCGGGCAGTTGCACCGTCAAGGTATCGTTCGTTGTTGTCAGTGTCGCCAGCATCGGCTGCGTCGGTTGTGCCAGGGATTGCAAATCGGTAGTGCGCATGACAACGAGGAACTCCTGGGTTTCAGCCTCCCGGCCTGGCTGCAGTTCCAGGCGCCAGGCGCCGGGTTCGGCACCACGCTCGCGGCGCAGGCGCTGGGCGGTTGCCTGTAGCGTGCCGCCCTCGTCATAGTTCTGTTCGTCTACGAAGAACTCCAGTCCCGACCCGCCGATGGCGGTGAGGTTTGCATCCTCTGGTAGCAGGACCTGGCCATGCAGCTGTCCGCGCAGGCCACCTGGGTTGAGCGGTGCCGCGATGCGAAAGTCCCTGCCCTGAAGTTCAGGTTCGAGTTCGCTGTGCAGTAACCATTTTTGCCGGAAACTGGCATCGTGGGCCGTCACGCGATCGTAGACAATGATGACCTGCTGTTCTCTGTCGAAGACAAAACTGCGCTGGTAGCTGCGCACCCGCTGGCGGCGCGCCGAAAAGTCCCCCTTGCCGGAAGCCGCATTGGTATAGGCTGGGGTGAGGTCTGCGACCACCCAGGACACGCCGCGCTCGTCTCCGTGGCGCACTTCACCGACGGTGCGATAGTGCTCGGCCTGTTGCTGCCAGTGCTGGAAGTCCAGCGGTGCCGCGCGCCCCCATCCGGAGCCGACTCGCCGCTGCCCGCCATCATTGGCGATGGCGCGGCTGGAGCCGCCCTCGCCCCTGGGTGGCATGGGCACAGTGTCTTCCGGGTCGGTGACCGTGATGACGTTGTGGGCGATGCTTTGAGAGGTGTAGTTCATGTGGTGCTCAGAGCCGTAGCGGTTGTAGAGGCCGCTGTCTATGGCCAGTGCTCCGTTGCGGAAAATGGTGAACGCTCCCTGGTCCAGATGTGAGTGTGACCAGTAGTTGTCGCCCGCGCGAAAGGTTACAAAGGTGGCGTCTTCGCTCCAGCTGGAGCGCGCCAGCAGCAGTCCAATGCCGTCGAACCAGCGGCTGGTGGGCTCGCGCTGCAGGGCAGTCGTATCCGCAAAGCCGGGCTGCGCCAGGGGGCCCCAGGGCCAGGACAGGGGGCGCAGCGGCGTTGTTGGCGCGGCGAGGGTATAGGCGGCGCGGTGCCCGACCTCCAGGGCCAGCGGTGCCAGGTCCGGAATACGGCGACGGAAGTGCGCCGCGTCCCCACTGCGAATGTAGGTGCCGTCGGGTCGGGTCCTGTGCAGGGCGAAATCGGCGAAGCCGCGGATACCCGCTTCGCGGGCGAAGAGATCCTCGCCGGTGGCGTTGCGCCACAGCGCGGGCAACTGGTACACCGCCTGGCCGATACCAATACCGATGTATTCTCCCCCTTCATGCCAGCCACCTGTGGAGCCCATCACCTGGCGCCACACGGGCAGTACCCGGTGGCGCCAGTAGTCTGCGGTGAATCGCATGCAACGGTCGCCGTCACTATCACCATGGCTGGCGATGGCGGCCATCATCAGTGCCTGCAGCGGACTGTTGTAGAGGTAGACGTTGTACGGCGAGAGGGCGTACTTGTCGGTGATCACGTGAATCTGGTAGTCGCAGGCTGCCTCCACGCTGGCGAGCAGGCTTTGCCGTTGCGCTGGCGTCCACTGTGCGTACAGCCAGTCGTAGGCCAGCGCCAGCGGACGGGTTTGCTCGTGGCCACGCCAGGTGGGTTGCAGTGCCATCAAGTCCGTGTGCAGGGCCTGTAGATCCACGGAGCCGGGTTCTACAAGGGCCATGAGAATCCGTGAGTACAGTTTTCCTTCCCGCGCGGCTTTCCGGTGTCGCTCCCAGAAGGCCGGATGGTGTGCGCGCAGCAGGGCGATGTCCTGGTCTGTCGGTGCCGGCAGCCTTGGATGCGCCTGTCGCCAGGACGGAAAAGTGGGCGCTGGGAGTTGTTCAATTGTCGGCAGCGCGTAAGGTGCAATGTCCTCCCGGGCGAGGTATGCGTACAGGCCTGCCAACAGCCCCACGAGGCTGGCGCCGGCGAGCAGCAACACGCGGTGACGCCGGGGAAATCCCGATTTTCCGCCCCTGCGGCGTCCAGCTGGTGTGGGCGGCTGTCCCTGGTCACGCTGTGGGTCCTGCTCAACGGGCCAGGGCCAGACCGTGCCCAGCCACCAGCCGCCCGTCGCCACCAGTGCGTCGGTGATGTCGGGGTAGCGGCCGGGCACGAATTGCTGCCACCACTCCAGCCCCAGGGTAACGGCAGCAATGAGGCAGGCCAGCACGGTGCGCAGGTTGCGGTTGCGGCTCCAGGGGTAGGTGACCCAGGCGAGCGCGATGAACACCCACAGGGTCTCCAGCAGGTTGACCACCCCGTGCACGCTATTGATGTGACCGCGAAACGGTATCCAGTTGATGGTACGCAATGCGCTGTTGCCCTCCGCAGGCAGCAACGCGTCCTCTATCAGGAAGGCGGTCAGCGACAGCAGCAGCAATCCGCGCAGCAGGCCGGTGGAGGCGGTGCGCAACAGCCAGAATATCGGGATCAGGCAGACGAAGGCCAGTAGTGCCTCGGCCGACAGTACCCGTCCCAGCACTAGAATCTTGCCTGCCAACACCAGCGCCAGCAGTCCACACACAGCGGACAGGCGGCGCTGGACGGGGGCAAGAACGCTCAGCAGCAGCGTGCCCACGGTAAACAGCATGAATAGATAGCTGACGACCTGGGCGCTGTTCAGGGGTGCCTTGCCGGTGAGTGTGGCCTTGAGGGGGGCCAGGCCCGCGCGCAGGTTGCCGATATCGAGGCTGGGCACGAGTGGGGCCCATTGAGCGAGGATCCAGCAGCCCAGCGCCAGCAGGCCCAGCCTGCCGGTAGCGGGGTCACGGAGTGCTGCAAGCACGCGCTGGGTAAGCCGTCTGGAGAGCGTCAGGCGCACGGCCAGTCCGGCGCCCAGCGCGCCGAGGAACCCGCCGGCGCTGTTCAGTAGCAGGTCTGCCAGTGAACTCACCCGCCCGGGCAGGTAGGTTTGACCAAACTCCAGGCTGGCGGACAGCGCCGTGGCCGCCGCTGTTGCGAGCAGCAGTCTGCGCACAAACGGCCCGCGCAGGCAGAGCATGGCCAGCAGTCCGAAGGGCAGGTACACGATCAGGTTGAGAATAAAGTCCGAGCGGGCCACCCGTTTTGGCCAGTCCATGGCCATGAAAGCCTGCCAGCCTCCCAGTGCCCAGTCCCAGCGGTCGAGCGGGAACCAGGTGCCGTAGACCAGCAGCAGGGAGTACCCAAGCCACAGCCAGGGAAACGGTGAGCGGGTCGGTGGTATCACCGCAGAGAGCTCCGGTTATTTGAGACCGTACTTTTCCAGTAGAGTGTACAGGGTCGGCCGGGTTACACCGAGCAACGCAGCCGCTTCCGAGACGTTGTCCCCGGCATGCCCCATCGCGCGGATGATCGCCCCCCGCTCCGCTGCGTCCCTCACCTGCCGCAGGTTCAACGGCAGGGCATCCTCGGTGGATTGCGTGTCGAGTTCCAGATCCTCTGCGGTTACCTGGGGGCCGTCAGCCATAATGGCCGCCCGTTTCACCCGGCTCTCCAGTTCCCGCACATTGCCTGGCCAGGTGTAGCGTTCCAACGCTTCGAGGGCACTGCTGTCGAAGCTGCGGCCACCATTGCCGAGCTCGGCGGTGAAGCGCGACAGGAATGCCTTGGCCAGCACGGCCGTGTCACCGGTGCGATCTTTCAACGCGGGAATCTTGATCGTCATTTCACTGATTCGGTAATAGAGATCCTCACGGAAGCGACCCTCTCGCATCTGCTCTTCCAGGTTCTGGTGCGTCGCACACACGATACGCACGTCAACCGGTATCTCTTTACGCCCTCCAATACGCTCGACCACGCGCTCCTGCAGAAAGCGCAGCAACTTGGCCTGCAACTCCAGCGGCAAGTCGCCGATTTCATCGAGGAACAGCGTGCCCTCGTTGGCATATTCAATTTTGCCGATGGTCTGCTGGTTGGCGCCGGTGAAGGCGCCTTTTTCATACCCGAACAGTTCGCTTTCGAGCAGGTTTTCCGGAATCGCGGCACAGTTGATGGCCACCATGCGTTTACCCGCCCTGGGGCTCAGTTCGTGCAGCGCGCGTGCGAAGCGCTCCTTGCCGGTGCCGCTGGCGCCAAGCAGTAACGTGGTGATGTCGGTGGGCGCAATTTTCTCCACGGTGCGACACACCTTCAGCATCTCCGGGCTGACCGCAATGATGTCGCGCAGCGGCATGTTCTCGCTGGCTTTCTGCAGCCGCAGGTTTTCCCGCTCCAGGGCATAGACGTGATAGGCGCGGTCCACCAGCATCGACAGCAGCTCCGCATCGGCGGGCTTCTGGTGGAAATCCCAGGCGCCACCGGCAATCGCCTTCACCGCGTTCGCGCGGTCGTTGTCGCCGGTCACCACAATCACCTTTGTTTCGGGCGCGAGGCTCAGGACCTCGCGCAGAGTAGCGAGACCTTCGGTGACGCCCCCCGGATCAGGCGGCAGCCCGAGATCCAGCAACACCACACCGGGCTCGAAGCGGCGCAGTGCGGTGATGGCCTCGCTGCGATCTCCCGCGATGGCCACCTCGTAGCCGTCGAAGGCCCAGCGCAGCTGGCTCTGCAGCCCCTTGTCATCTTCTACCACCAACAGGTGTCTGGTTGTTGTCTTTGCCATGTTGTATCCGGTTATTCCATGTTGCTCGTTGAGAGTCCGCCGGCCTGGGGCAGGGTCACCCGGAAACGGCTCCCGACGCCCGGCTCGCTCTGCACGCTGATATCGCCACCCAGCTGGCGGATGTACTCCCGGCTCTCGAATGCGCCGATGCCCATACCGGTCAGGCCCTTGGTGGATTCAAAGGGGCGGAACAGTCGCAGTCGCAGGAACTCGGCGTCCATGCCGCGGCCGCTGTCGCTGATGTCCACGATCACCTGGTTGTCGCCGGTGGTGATCTGCACACTGACGCTGCCATCGGCCGGGGTCGCCTCCTGTGCGTTCTGGATCAGGTGGTTGAATACGGTGGCGAGCCGTTCGCTGTCCGCTTCCACGTGCACCGGGTGGTCGAGGCCTGCAAGACTGGGGATGGGCCGGGCGCTACTCCTGCCCTCAACGACCTGGCGCAGCAGTGGTTCCAGCTCAACATCAGCCGCACTGACACTGCGCATACCGCTGCGCATTTGCTCCATCAGGCGCTGCATGCGCGCCACCGAGTTGTCGACAGTGGCGATCATGTCATCAATAAATGCCGGATTATGGCGGTGCTTGGCAGCATTGGATACGATCAGGGACTGCTGCGCCAGAATATTTTTCAGGTCGTGCACGACATACGCTGATAAGCGGTTGAACGCATCGAACTGCCGCGCCTCAACCAGTGCCTGGCTCGCCAGATGCTGAGCCAGGTGGCTGGCGGCCTGGCGGCCGGCAGTTTTCAGCAGGTCGCGGTCTTCCCAGTTGATACTGTCCTTCAGTTCCGACCGTCGCAGCATCAATACACCCTCCAGGCGGTCGCGGAAGACCAGTGGGATGATCAGCCAGAGCGATTCATCCTGCCGCAACCAACGCGGCAGTTGCAGGTCAACATAGACATCCGGCGAGGCCCGCCATTCCTGCAGGTTGATCACCCAGTCTGTGCGCTGCAGCCAGGCGGGCAACGCCCCGAGGCCCTCTTCGGCGGCGCCCTCGGGAACGCTCATCTCCCAGTGTGCGAGCAGGCGCAGGGGTTGGCCCTCGCTGCCGCCCCACAGCAGCCCAGCCCGGCTGTCGACCAGCGGGCCCATGATCCGGATGATCCCCTCAGCGACTTCTTCATTGAGGCTGGCGAGTGCCCGGGTGAACTTTAACCACTCCTCACGGTAATCATAGCGATAGCTGAAGAAGTGTTTACTCAACTGCACGCGCAGTAGCGCTCTCAGGCGGCCGGAGAACAGCAGGCTGAACAGCAGCGTTGCGGCGGCGACCAGAAAAGCGAGCTGCAGCACTGTACCCCAGGTGCCTCCCATGAACTTGAGGAAGTAGCCGATCGCGGCCATGCCCAGCAGGTAGATGCCGGCACCCACCAGCGTGACCGTATGGAAGACGACCTGTCGGGAGACCTGGAGTTTCACACGCCATGAGCTGTAGCGTGCAAAGGCAATACCCAGCGCCGGTGTGACCACCGCGTTGACCAGTCCGCGCGCCTGCCACAGGTCCGGGTCCAGGCGACGGAACAGCAGGGCCTCGGAGTACATGAAGAAGTCCCAGGCGGCGATGGCGCCCAGGCTGAAACAGAGAAACTTCAGCGACCAGCGCTCCGCCGTGGTGGCATTGCGGTAGAGCTGTTCCACAACCAACAGCGTGCCGAGGGCAAAGGCCAGCCACAGGCCGAGCGTGACTTCGTAGCCGAAGTGCAGGCCTCCCAGTGGTGCCAGCATCGGCGCCAGCACAATCAACAGGGCGACCGCAGAACCCAGGTAGAACAGCGGCCGCCAGTCGCGGCCGCGCAGGGTGAGCGAGGCGCCGTCGGTCTGCAGGCCAAGCAGTTGTAGCAGGAAGTACACCCAGGCGATATTGCGGACCAGTTCTGCGACCTGTATCAGGTGGACGGGGGGATACTCTGCCAGTGTGCCAAGCCCGATGATGGCGGACCAGAGTGCGGAGGCCGTGCAGGCAAGCACGAGGCTGATACCCAGTGGCTGCACGCGCCACTGAAAGACGAGCAGCAGGGCCAGCAGTCCGAAACTGGTGGCGGCAATCAGGTGCGTTATCAGGCCGATATTGCCCATCATCCGATTGTCCCACTCCCCGCCGAATCTGTCGTGTTATGCCGCGCTGCGTGTGCAGGCATGGCCGTGATAGCGTTCAGACCTTATACTCAGTGTAACAGTGTGTAAACGCTGACAGCGCGTAGATGCCAAACGCAGCACATTTCAGGTCTACAGGGTCGCGCCGCCGCGCCTGTTCCGAATGGGGAAGAGTGGGGAATGAGAACAATCGAAGCAACCGAGGGTGCGCTGCGGGCGAGCCCGGTGACCTGGCTGGTGACCGGTGCCGCAGGGTTCATCGGCTCGCACCTGTGCCAGCGTCTGCTGCAGCTGGGTCAGCATGTGCGCGGCCTGGACAACTTCGCAACCGGCCACCGGCACAATCTTGAGGCGTTGCACCAGGAGGCGGCAGGGGCGGGCAGCTTCGAATTCCAGGAGGGGGATATCCGTTCGCTCGCGGATTGTCGGCAGGCCGTGGAGGGTGTCCACTACGTGCTCCACGAGGCAGCGCTGGGCAGTGTTCCCCGCTCTCTGGAGGATCCTCTCCTGACCAATGCCGCCAACATCGATGGCTTTGTCAACATGCTGGTGGCCGCGCGTGACGCCGGCGTCACGCGTTTCGTCTATGCCGCCTCGTCGTCGACCTACGGTGATCATCCGGGTTTGCCCAAGGTCGAGGACGAGATTGGCAAGCCGCTGTCGCCCTACGCCGTGACCAAATATGTCAACGAGCTTTACGCGGATGTGTTCGGGCGCGCCTACGGCATGCAGACGGTTGGCCTGCGCTATTTCAATGTGTTCGGACCCCGGCAGGACCCGCAGGGTGCCTACGCTGCCGTTATTCCGCGCTGGTTCGGCGAACTCACCGCCGGGCAGCGCTGCCAGATCAACGGTGATGGCGAAACCTCGCGCGACTTCTGTTACATCGACAACGTGGTGCAAGCCAACCTGCTGGCGGCCACCGTGGAGTCGCCGGAGGCGGTGAACCAGGTCTACAACGTGGCTTACGGCGGGCGCACAACACTGAACGCCCTGTACTACGGCATACGTGACCTGTTGAGTGAGCGTAGTCCGGAGTTGGCCGCCCTGGAGCCGGTCTACGCAGATTTCCGGGAAGGCGATGTACGGCATTCCCAGGCGGACATCAGCAAAGCAGCGCGCCTGCTGGGGTATACGCCACAGTACGCGGTTGAAGAAGGTCTGGCCCGCACCGCGGCGTGGTTTATGGGGCAGTCATCCAAATGAGCGATTTATCCATGCAAGAAACGGTAGCAATTGTTGGGCTTGGCTATGTTGGCCTGCCTCTGGCGGTCGCCTTCGGCCGCAAGCGCCGCACCATCGGCTTCGACCTGAATGCACGCAAGCTTGCCCATTACCGTGCCGGCCATGATCCGAGTGGCGAGGTGTCGCCAGAGGCGCTGGCTTCGGCTTCACAGTTGGAGTTCACCACCGAGCCTGCGGCGCTTTCTGAGGCGTCTATTATTATCGTGGTGGTGCCGACGCCGATTGACCACGCCCATCGGCCGGACCTGAGTCCCCTTGAAGGGGCGTCGCGCACTGTGGCGCAACACCTGCGCCCGGGCACGGTGGTCATCTTCGAGTCCACGGTATACCCGGGGTGTACGGAGGAAGTGTGCGTGCCCCTGCTGGAGGCCGGTTCAGGGCTGACCTGGGCGGGTCGCAGCGGAGAGGATGTCGCGGCGGATGCCGGTTTTTTCATTGGCTACTCGCCGGAACGCATCAACCCCGGTGACAAGGTTCACCGCTTGGAGACCATCACCAAGGTGGTTTCGGGGGACACCCCTGCCACCCTCGATCGCGTTGCCCGACTTTACGAGAGCGTGGTTGACGCCGGCGTGCACCGCGCCGCCAGTGTGAAAGTGGCTGAGGCGGCCAAGGTCATCGAGAATACCCAGCGCGACCTGAATATCGCCCTGATGAACGAGTTGGCGATGATTTTCAACAAGCTGGGCATCGACACCCTGGATGTGCTGGAGGCGGCGGGCACCAAATGGAATTTCCTGCCGTTCCGCCCCGGTCTGGTCGGGGGGCATTGTATCGGCGTGGACCCTTACTACCTCACGTACAAGGCCGAGAGCGCGGGCTACCATCCGCAGGTCGTGCTGGGCGGGCGCAAAACGAACGATGGCATGGGCAAGTTCATCGCCGAGCAGACGGTCAAGCAGCTGGTCAGCCGGGGCCATCCGGTGGCAGGAGCGCGCGTCACCGTGCTCGGTCTTACCTTCAAGGAGAACTGCCCGGACCTGCGCAACTCGCGGGTTGAGGACATCATCCGCGAATTACAGGACTACTGCTGCGATGTGACTGTGCACGACCCCCTCGCCGATGCGGCGGAGGCAGAGGAGGAGTACGGCATCAAGTTGGTCGGCTGGGCGTCCTTGCCCGCGGCGCATGCTGTGGTGTTGGCTGTGCCGCATGCCGAGTATCTGGCAAAGGGCCTGGATGTGGTCACCCCCATTCTGGCGCCGGGCGGAGTGGTCATCGACGTGAAGGGCGTGCTGGACCGTGCAGAGGCCGCAGCGGCCGGAGTGGCACTCTGGCGGCTATAGTGCCGTGTGTGCCTGCCTTGAACTGGTTCACAATCCGGGAAGTCAAGGCACATGTTACCTTGCGGTACAATGGCTTTGCCTGCACCATTAGGGTCATAACGAGCAACCCGTAGAGACGCGTCGCCATGTACGACCAGTTCTACCGCTTCAATTCGGAGCCCTTCCGGCTCAGCCCGGACCATGCGTTTGCCTATGCGCACAAGGGCTATATCAAAGCGCGCGCCTACATGGCGTATGCGTTCATGCGTGAGGAAGGCTTCGTCATGGTCACCGGTCGCCCCGGCACCGGCAAGACCACGCTGGTCGGCGCGCTGATTGAACACCTCAGCGGTGAAAACGTGCGGGTGGCCAATCTGGTGTGCAGCCAGCTGAAGGCTGACGACTTGCTGAAGCTCGTCGCCTACGAGTTCGGGGTGGCGGTTGATGTCGTGGAGAAAGGCGAGTTGCTGCAGCGGCTCACCCAGCAGCTGCGCGCCTGGCACCGCGATGGGCGGCGTGCGCTGCTGATCGTCGATGAGGCACAGGATCTCGCAGTGTCTGCAATGGAAGAGCTGCGTCTGCTGACCAACATCCAGGTGGCTGGGAAGCCCCTGCTGCAGATCTTCCTCCTTGGCCAACCCGAGCTGCGGGAGCTGGTGCTGCGCCCGGAGCTGGAACAGGTGCACCAGCGCATCGTTGCGGCCAGCCACCTGAAGTCACTCGAGATGGAAGAAACCCGGGAGTACATTCTGCATCGCCTCGACGTCGTCGGCTGGCGGGGCGATCCGGCCTTCAGTCAGGCCGTTTTCCCTCTGGTGTACAAGTTCAGTGAAGGGATACCGCGGCGTATCAACCTTATTTGCAGTCGACTGCTGCTGCACTGCGCGCTGGAGCAGCGGCATCGTGTGGAAGTCGCGGATGTGCGCGAGGTGATCGGCGAACTGCAGGACGAGCATCTGGCTGCTGGCGCCAGCTGGTCCGAGGCGGATTTTCACGGGCTGGAGGACACACCCGATGAAGGGGCCGCGGCAGCGCAGGTTGATGCAGGCGCTGAGGCCTCGGAGGGCACGGGTGCAAGTAGCGCCGCGCAGCGCGAAGCTGGAGAGATGGCAACAGGCGACACCGGGCAGGCGGAGGATTCGGGTCAGCTGCAGCCGGAGCAGCAGGTCGTTCGGGGGCGTCAGCACCTGACGGTGGTTTCCGGCGCCGCCGGCGTGACCGCGCGGCGCACCGGCACCGACGAATCCGTTCCAGCGCCGATGCAAGGGCACGTGGAGACAGACGTCGCAGTGACCGCGGCGGTGGACGTGATGCGGGCGACGGAAACCATTGCGCCCGCCCCTGCACCGGCATCAGCAGCGCAGGACGCAGCAAGTGACGAGCCCCCCGTTGTTGGGAGGCCAGCGCAGGGTGAACCCGCGGTAGCCCCGGGTCGGGCGCGGCGCGTTGCGCCTACCAGCAAAGGGCGCGCCACGAAGTCGACCACCGCGGCGCGCGGGCACGGTGCCCAGAGCCCGGCCAGGGAGTTTGGTGGGGGCTGGGTGATCGGCGGAATCCTGCTGGCGTCCATTGCCCTGGTCGCCTGGGCGGCTACCGGGTTCAGCTTCGGGTTTTTTCTGGAATAGTGGGGAAAACGGTGGGATATTGCCCATCGAATGTGGTTACCTGTTGTTACGCTGGCAGTTGTTTTTGTGCTGACGACGTGGCACCTGGCAAACGTGGTAAAACAAAATGGGCCGCCAATGGCTCGCTGAGGAGTAGAAGAAGATGAGCATATTCACCGAACTTCCAGAGGGGCGTTCGCCTGTTGCCCGCGTGCTGGCAGCGCTGATGGTCTTGACCCTGGCGGCCTGTGCCTCGCATCCACCGGCGCCGGTCGCTGAGCGGTCTGCGGCGCCAGATTACAACTATGTCATCGGTCCCGGCGATACGATGGAGATTTTCGTCTGGGGTAACCCGGAACTCACCACGACGGGCATTGTGCGTCCGGACGGCAAGTTCACCACGCGTCTGGTTGAGGATCTGCAGGCGAGTGGTCGTACCTCGACCGAACTGGCGCGTGATATCGAGAAAGCCTATGGCGATTACGTGCGCCAGCCCGTGGTCAGTGTCATCGTCAACGGGTTTGTGGGCGTGCCTGAGCAGCAGGTGCGCGTCGTGGGCGAAGCAGCAACACCCTCCAGCGTACCCTATCGACAGCACATGACGCTGCTCGACCTGATGATCGCGGTGGGCGGGATGACCGAGTTTGCCGCGGGCAATAAATCGGTACTGGTACGTACCCACGGTGGCACGCAGGACTCCTACGGCCTGCGTCTGGATGACCTTCTGAAGAAGGGCGACATCTCGGCGAACATGGCGCTGCAGCCCGGCGATATCGTCATCATTTCCGAGAGCTGGTTCTGATGAGTCGGGTGCGGTTCCGGTCGGTCGCGGAGTAGCGAGCCATGCAGGATGTGTTTGCGCAACTGGTCAGCTATGTGCTGGGGGTCTGGCGACACCGCTGGCTCGCGCTCGGCACGGCCTGGGTGTTGGCCCTCACGGGCTGGGCTTACGTCTGGCAGATGCCGGAGTCCTACGTGGCGACGGCCCGCATGCACGTGGATACGAACTCCGTCCTGCGCCCACTCATGCGTGGGCTCACCATCACGCCGGACATCAACCAGCGCATCCAGATGATGAGCCAGACGCTGCTCAGCCGGCCGAATATGGAGCGGCTGGCGCGCATGACCGATCTGGACCTCGGGGCGACCACGGAGGTCGAGAAAGAAGCGTTGATCAAGCGTATGCAGGAGTCCATTGGGCTGTCCGGCAGTCGTGGCAACACCTCGCTCTATACCATTTCCGTGACGGACCCAGACCGGGAGACCGCCCGGCGCGTGGCGCAGGCGCTGATCACGGTGTTCATCGAAAACTCCATGAGTGACAAACGCGAGGACAGTTCCGACGCGCAGAGCTTCCTGCAACAGCAAATCGCAGAGTCGGAGCAGCGGCTGGTCGAGGCCGAGCGCCGGCTGGCCATGTTCAAGCAACAGAATGTCGACGTGTTGCCCGGGGGCGGCGGGGACTACTACAGCCGCCTGCAGGAAACCCGGGGTGCTTTGCAGCAGGCGCAGCTGCAATTGCGCGAAGTCGAGAACCGCCGCCGTGAGTTGCAGCGCCAAATCGAGGGTGAGGACCCTGTGTTTATAGCGGGAGGCTCCTCCGGCATGGCGCAGTCGCCGCTGGATGCCCGGGTGCAGTCCCTGCAGCTGCAGATGGACGGATTGCTGGCGCGTTATACGGCGAAGCACCCCGAAGTCGTGCGCCTGCGCGGTCTTATCGAGGAGTTGGAGGCGGAGCGGCAGGCGGAGTACGCGCGCATGCGGGAACAGCCCGGTGCCTCGTTCAGTGGCCTGGCCAGCAGCCCGGTCTACCAGGGCATGCGCAGCATGCTGGCGCAGACCGAAGCCGAAGCCGCCGAGCTGCGGGTGCGCGTCGCCGAATTCGAGCGCCGTGCCGACGAGTTGGCGGCGAAGGTGAATCAGATTCCCGAAGTTGAAGCCGAGCTGAAGCAACTGAATCGCGATTACGATGTGATCGCACGGCAGCATCAGCAGATGCTGGAGCGGCGTGAGTCCGCGCGGTTGTCCGGCGATGTGGAAAGCACGGGTGGTGAAGTCAGCTTCCGCGTTATCGATCCGCCGTTTGTGCCGCGTAAACCCAGCAAGCCCAACAAGCTGCTGTTGAACGCCGGCGTGCTGATCGTTGCGCTGGGTGCGGGTGTGGGCGTGGCACTGCTGCTGACGCTGGTGCATCCGATTGTGACCGACGCCCGCATGCTGGCACATTCGACGGGTTTGCCCCTGTTGGGCACCGTCACCTGGAACAAGTCGCCGGAGGAAAAGCGCAGCAGCCTGTGGCGTCTGGCGGGGTTTGCGGTGTGCGGCGGGGCCTTGTTGGTCGCGTTTGCCGGTGTGCTCATCGCGCCGGGGATGACAGCATGATGTCCGTTATCGGGGCCGGTTCGGCTGACAGCAGGCCCAGGGGCCGGAGAGCAGAACAATGAGTACAATCGAGAAAGCCCTCAGCCAGATGGAGGCGGCCAAGAAGTCGCAGCCCCCGCAGCCTGAGCCGCAGAATACGGTGGAGCGGGCCGGCGTAAGCGAGCCGCAGCAGGCCACCGTCGCAGAGCAGCGCGACGAGGACTCTGACTGGCAAAGTGGCGCCGAAGTGCATATTCCCTTCGATGCGCTGCATGCTCAGGGTTTTCTTACGCCCGCGATTCCGCGTAGTGCTATCGCCGAGGAGTTTCGCGCCATCAAGCGGCCTCTGCTGAAAAACGCCTCTGGCGCGTCACCCACGCCCATTCCCAATGCCAACCTGATTATGGTCACCAGCGCCTTGCAGGGGGATGGCAAGACGTTTTCATCGATCAATCTGGCGATGAGTATCGCCATGGAGCGGGACAAGACCGTCTTGTTTGTCGATGCGGATGTGCTCAAGGCCACGGCTGGGCACCGTCTGGGCATTCCCGCTGGTACACCGGGCCTGCTTGATGTCCTGCGTCGCGATGCGAAACCGGAAGACGTCATACTGCGCACCAACATGGAAAAGCTGCGCGTCTTGCCCGCTGGCACCGCCGACGAACATTCCACAGAGCTGTTGGCCAGTGAAAACATGCACCAGTTCATGCTGGAGCTCTCCGCCCGTTACCCCGATCGCATCATCGTCTTTGATTCACCGCCACTGCTGCTCACCACCGAGGCGGGCGTGCTGGCCAGTTTTATGGGGCAGATTGTGTTTGTCGCCTCGGCAGACATTACGCCGCAACACGCGGTCAAGGAGGCGCTGGAACACATCGGCGCCGACAAGATGGTGGCGGTCATGTTGAACCGCGCCTCGCGCCGGCGCATGGGTCTGTTCGGTATGGGTGTCGGCTACGGCTACGGGTATGGCTACGGGTATGGTTATGGTGGCCGTGCCGAGGCCGCCGAGGCGGCGGATCAGGATGCAGCGAGGGCCATGAACCCGTGAAGAGTCCACAGAAAGCCGGCTTAGCAGTCCGTGGGCGCGTACAACCCACCGTCACCTATCGCAGCGACGGGCGCCACTGTGGCCCGACGCTCGCTCTCACCGCGCTGGCGGGATTACTGGCAACGCTGCCGGCACTCTCCGCGGATTGGGAAACCAACGCGGGCATGTCGGTGGGTGGCTACTACTCCGACAATATTTGCCTGGCACCGAACGACAAGGAAGGCAAGGCGGTGGCGACAGCGCGGCCCGATGTCAGCGTCACCGGGCGCGGCGCACGCGGCAACCTGAACCTGCAGGCGGCGGTTGAGTACAATTCGCTGGGGGACAGCGACCTCGAGTGTGAAACCGGCCAGGCCTCGAATCTGAGCAACCGCAAGTCCTTCATTCCGAGTGTGCGTTTCAACAGCGACTACGAGCTGGTGGAGAACTGGCTGCAACTGGATGCCGCGGCCTCTGCACGGGAAAATGCGCTGAACCCCTTCGGCCCACCCGGCACCGGCAATGGCCGAGACAATACCAACATCGTCTACGACTATACGGTAGGTGCGCTGTTGCAGCGCCGGCTGGCGCAGGCGGCCAACCTGCGTCTGCGCTACGCGTATAACGAGCAGTTCAATGACGCCGATATCTACGGCAACAGCGATGAAGATCGCGTAGAATTCGACCTCGACTCTCTGCCGGGAACGGGGCGCCTGAGTGCCGGGCTCGGCGGTCAGTACAGCAAGATCAACTACGAAGCCACGGACTTCCAGCCGGCTTTCGACAATGAGCTGTCCAATGCCGAGTTCCGCCTCGGTTTCCAGGTGCTGGACAGCCTGCAGTTGAATGGCCTCGCGGGTGAGGAATGGAACGAGTTCACCAGCCAGCGAGACGATATCGATGGCAGCTACTGGGATGTGGGTGTTCGCTGGACGCCCAACTCCCGGGTGGAAGTCAATGTCGGCACGGGCGAGCGCTTTTTTGGCAGCACCCCCCGGGCAGATATCCGCTACCGCCACAAGCGCAGCGAGTTGAGCGCCAGCTACGTGCGCACACTCACCCTGCCGCGCACGCTGCGTGGCGCCGATGCCAGCCTGGTCGACCCGAATGACCCGTTTGGCCCCGGCTTTGGGGAGTTGCCCGGCGATTTGTTGGGCAACGAAGGGTTGCCGACATTCATCGGGAATTCGCCGGTGTTGGACGAGCGCTTTGAGTTGCGCTACCGATTCGAGGCGCGCAGGAGTTCAGCGACGTTTTCTGCGTCGGATTCGCAGCAGCAGCGTGCGGACGATGGCGCAAAGGGAACGTTCAGGGACGCGGGGGTCACCTTCACCCGAAACCTGTCCAGTACGCTGTCGGTCAACGCACGCCTGCGCTGGGACGAGCGTGAGGGAGAGGGCGGGAACTTTGGCGGCTTTGGCCAAAACAGCGAAAGCTGGCTGGCTGGCCTGGGCCTTACGCGCCAGCTCGGCAATGACACCACACTGACACTGGCCTACCAGTTCCTGACACAGGATTCAGACTTCGCGCTGAATAACTACGACGAGAACCGGATAACGTTCAACGTCAGACACGCCTTCTAGGACGTCTCGATCATGAGTGAACAGACAGGCGCGCACATTCTCTGTGTAGTAGGTGCGCGGCCCAACTTCATGAAGATCGCCCCCATCATGCGTGCCTTCAACGCGGCCGGGAGCGGACTCCGCGCCAGCCTTGTGCACACGGGGCAGCACTACGATGCGGCGATGAAGCACGCCTTTTTCGAGCAGTTGCACATTCCGGAGCCCGATGTCGACCTGGGAGTGGGCTCTGGCACGCACGCCGAGCAGACGGCCCAGATTATGCTCAAGTTTGAGCCTGTGCTGGATGCGCAGCAGCCGGATGCGGTGTTAGTGGTGGGGGACGTCAATTCCACTATTGCCTGTGCCCTGGTCGCGGTGAAAAAGGGTATCCCGGTTATTCATGTTGAAGCGGGCTTGCGCAGTGGAGACCGCGGTATGCCGGAGGAGATCAATCGCATCCTCACGGATCAGCTGTCCGACCTGCTGTTCACGACGGAGATGTCCGCGGCTGACAACCTGGAACGCGAGGGCATCAGCCGGGACAAGGTATTTTTTGTCGGTAACGTGATGATCGATACCCTGCGCTACAATCTGGCGTCGGCGACACCCTCAGCCAGCACGCTGGCCGAGGCGGGCCCCCGCTTCACAGAGGACTACGGTTTGCTCACCCTGCACCGTCCTTCCAATGTGGATGATCCCACGGTGCTGCGGCGCCTGCTGAAGGAACTCGTCGATATCAGTCGCGAAACGCCTCTGGTGTTTCCGGTGCACCCGCGCACGCGCGCCCGCATCAGTGACGCGGGCCTCGATGCCGTGATCGCTGGGGCGGATATCCTCCTGCTGCCGCCACAGGGTTACCTGGAAATGCTCGGCCTGATGCGCGATGCGCGTGTCGTGCTGACGGATTCCGGTGGCATCCAGGAAGAAACCACGGCCCTGGGTGTGCCGTGTATCACGCTGCGCGAGAGCACAGAGCGGCCAATTACCGTTGAACAGGGCACGAACACCGTTGTCGGCACAGAGTCTGCGGCCATCCGCAAGGCCTACCGTGAGGTGATTCAGGGGGGCGGCAAGGCGGGCCGCCAGCCTGAGTACTGGGATGGCCAGGCCGCACAGCGCATCGCATCCATTCTGGCGCGCTGGTGTGGGGGTGTGCGACAAGCATGAGTGTTGCATCGGCTGGCACAGTGAACGCCATGACGGTGGATGTAGAGGACTATTTCCAGGTTTCCGCGTTTGAGTCGCAGGTGAGTCGCGCAGAGTGGGAGACGACCCCGCTGCGTGTGCAGGCCAATGTCGAGCGCATCCTGGCACTGTTCGATAGACATGACGTCAAGGCCACCTTCTTTACGCTTGGCTGGGTGGCGGAGCGCCACCCCGAGATGGTGCGCCGGATAGTCGCTGAAGGCCATGAGCTTGCCAGTCACGGTTGGGAGCACACACGGGTCACCACCCAGCAGCCCCCGGCCTTCCTCGATGATGTGCGGCGTACCAAGGCCCTGCTGGAAGACATCGCCGGTGTTGAGGTCAAGGGTTATCGCGCGGCCAGCTACTCCATCGGTCGCGACAACCTCTGGGCCCTGGATACGCTGGCTGATGCGGGCTATCGCTACAGTTCCAGCATCGCGCCTATCCGACATGACCTCTACGGGATGCCGGAAGCGCCACGTTTCGCTTTTTCCGCGGCGTCGGGCCGGCTGGCGGAAATTCCCGTGACCACGCTGCCCCTCGCCGGGCGCAATATCAACTGTGGCGGCGGAGGCTGGTTCCGCCTGTTTCCCTACGCGTTTTCACGTTGGGCGTTACGCCGGATCAACCACAGGGAAAGCCAGAGTGCCCACTTCTATTTCCACCCCTGGGAAATCGATCCTGAACAACCCCGGCCGCCGGGTCTGACCGCCCGTACACGCTTTCGCCACTACCTGAACCTGGGCCGGATGGAGTCACGCCTGCAGCGGCTGCTGGGTGATTTTCGCTGGGACCGTATGGATCGCGTATTTGCCCCGGCGATAGCCGCGCCGGAAACGTTGCCGCAGCCGGCCTTTGGCGCCTCAGGCGCCCGTGGCGGTCTGCGGCAGGAGGTGGGCGCGTGACGCTGCGGGTGCGCTGTGCGGAAGCCGCTGACGAGCCGGCCTGGGAGCGGTTCGTGCAGCAATGCCCGCAGGCCACCTTCTTTCATCGCTTCGGTTGGAAACGGGTGCTGGAAGGCGCCTTGCGGCATCGCTGCCATTTTTTGCTGGCCGAGGAAAATGGGGCCGTGGTGGGCGTCCTGCCGCTCGCGGAGGTGCGCAGTCGTCTGTTCGGATACAAACTGGCCGGCCTGCCTTTCTGTGTGTATGGGGGAATCGCCTCAGCGCATGAACAGGCCGCCGGCGTGTTGCGGCGCGAGGCCGAGGCTCTGGCCGTGCGCCTCGGTGTAGATGCCCTGGAGCTGCGCAATTGCGCAAGCAGTGATAGCGGGTGGCCTGTGAAGGAGCTTTACTACACCTTTCGCAAGCCAATCACCGCGGATAACGATGCCAACCTCAAGGCCATACCCAATCGCCAGCGCGCCATGATTCGCAAAGGTATTCAGGAAGGCCTGGAGGGCGAGGAGGTCGAGGGCACCCAGCGCCTCTATCGCGTGTATGCAGAGAGTGTGCGCAATCTGGGTACTCCGGTGTTCAGCCGACGCTACCTCGACGCACTGCGCGCCGAGTTTGCGGGAGATTGCCGCGTGCTGATGATTCGCCAGGGCGACGAGGATGTCGCCGGGGTGATGAGCTTCTATTTCCGCAACGAGGTATTGCCCTACTACGGCGGCAGCATCGCCCGCGCTCGCAGCATTCGTGGTTGTAACCATTTCATGTACTGGGACCTGATGCGTCGCAGTGCCGAAGAGGGCGTAACGCTGTATGACTTCGGACGCAGCAAGCGCGACACAGGGCCTTTCGACTTCAAGAAAAACTGGGGTTTCGAGCCGCAACCGCTGCCTTACGAATATTTTCTGGTCAACAGCGACCAGGTGCCTGACGTCAACCCCAGTAACCCGAAGTACCGCTTGTTGGTGAATGCCTGGCAGCGACTGCCCTTGCCGGTTGCCAACCTGTTGGGGCCACCGTTGGCCCGCAGTCTGGGATAGGCGCATGGGAGACACGCCGAAGCCCCCGCTGCTGTTTTTGTGCCACCGTATCCCTTATCCACCCAACAAGGGTGACAAGATTCGTTCGTTCCATCTCCTGCATCACCTGAGCCAGCATTTCGATATCCACCTGGGCAGCTTTGTGGATGACCCGGACGACTGGCCCTGGGTGCCGGAACTGGAGAAGTATTGCGCGAGCGTGTTTCTGCGGCCGCTCAACGCGCGGCTGGCCACTTTGCGCAGCGCCTTGGGGTTTCTCTCCGGTGAAGCGCTTTCGGTTCCCTACTATCGTGATAGGCAAATGCGGCAGTGGGCAGAACGTACCACGCAGCAGTGCGGCATCGAGCACGCCATTGTCTACTCATCTTCCATGGCGCAGTTTCTGCCCGCCCAGGGTGCTGCCTTGAAACGCAAGGTGATCGATTTCGTGGATGTTGATTCGGACAAATGGCAACAGTATGCGGCGCAGAAGCCATGGCCCCTGAGCTGGGTGTACCGTCGCGAGGCGCGCTGCCTGCTGGCGCTGGAACAGGCGCTTGCGGACCAGTTCGACGCGGGGCTGTTTGTCTCATCAGCCGAGGCCGACTTGTTTCACAGGCTTTCCCCACAGACCGCACATAAAATCGGGTTTTACAACAATGGGGTGAACTGTGACTACTTTGATCCCGACTTTGACGAAGCTGGCCCTCGGATCAACCCTTATGCCGAGGGCAGCATCCCATTGGTATTTACGGGCGCAATGGACTACTGGCCAAACGTCGATGCAGTAGTCTGGTTTGTAGAAAGTGTGCTGCCTGAACTACTTCGCGTAAACCCAAAAATTACGTTCACTATTGTAGGTGGTAGTCCTGTGCGCTCTGTGCGGCGATTATCGCAACACCCCGGTGTTGCGGTAACCGGACGTGTTGCCGATGTGAGGCCCTTTTTGAAGTACGCCGTGGCAGCAGTTGCACCAATGCGGATCGCGCGCGGGGTTCAAAACAAAGTGCTAGAAGCCATGGCGATGGCGTGCCCAGTCCTTGTTAGCGATAAAGGTTTGGAGGGTATAGCCGCAACCGATCGTGAGGAAGTGCTCTTGGCGGAGACAGCAGATGACTACCAGGAGATCATTACTGCCCTCTTGAACGATGAGTATCCGCTTATTGGAGAAAGGGCACGCCAATGTGTAGTAAAAGGATTCAGCTGGCAGCAAAACCTGCCAGAAGTTGTCTTGTTGTTGGCTAACGAAAAGCAAATGCCGTGCTATGCGAGGGATTGCCCGAATGTTTGACACAAGTGTTCAGTTGGGCAGGTGGCGTCAAACCTACTCTGGTGTGATCTTGCCAGCACTCTACTTCCTCGCCGTGTTGTCTGTGTTTCACGAGACAGTGATGTCAATGGTTAAGGTTTGGGTGGAGGGGGAGACCTTCGCTCACGGCTTTCTGGTTCTTCCAATCAGCTTGTGGTTGATCGGAAGACAGAGAGCCGCTCTAGTAGGGCAAAATGTAAACCCTTCTCCTTGGGTAATAGTGTTGACGTTCTTGGGCGCTCTCCTTTGGCTGGCTGGCTGGCTGGTTGACGTGAATCTGGTTCAACAGCTTGCCTTGGTATGGATTGCGGTCACCGGAATTTGGGCGCTTATCGGCACTGAACTGGCCAAGCGTATCGCTTTTCCCCTGTGTTTCCTGTTTTTAGCTGTGCCGATGGGGGAGGGCCTGATACCCCCTTTGATGGAGTTAACAGCAGACAGCACTGAATATCTTGTGCGTCTAAGCGGAATTCCAGTCTACCGAGAGGGAATGTACCTGACGTTGCCCACCGGCCACTGGTCGGTCGTGGAGGCTTGCAGTGGGGTTCGTTATCTTATCGCATCCTTCACCCTTGGGTTGCTATATGCCTACTTAAGTTATCGCAGTCTACGCACACAGATAATTTTTATCGTGTTCGCTATCTTGCTGCCAGTGGTAGCGAATAGCCTGCGCGCCTATGGAATCGTTATGATTGGGCACCTTTCCGGGATGGAATTGGCAACCGGGGTCGATCATCTCATCTATGGTTGGGTGTTCTTTGGCGTTGTCATGCTTCTCCTCTTTTGGGTTGGCAGTTTTTGGCAAGAAGCAGAGCCCCAATTCCTGGTGAGCGAAAGTGACGCTGGGAACACTTTTGTTGACCGCACCACGTCCTTCTCCCAGCCGAAAGTACTCCTGCTGTTACTGCTGGTGCTCATTGCGGCGCCAGGATTCTCAGGCGTTTTTGCCTCAAACCAGTTGGAGAGTGCGCAAGCATTGCAGCCGGCGAAGCCTGCTCCCGGTTGGATCATTACCAAGGATCCACAGTGGGAATGGCTTCCAAATCAGAATGGGGCAGACCGAGTAACGCATGAATACTACCTTGGTGAGTCAATAGTTATGGTAGGGCTATACCAATATCTGAATCAGGTACCAGGTGCCGAGTTAGTTAGTAGCGGCGAGGCTTGGAGAATAGATCGATCTCTTTGGCGCTTGGTCAAAGAGCAGACACGTCAAGTCAACGTGGGTGTAGAGGACATTTATGTTGATGAAGCCGAACTGGCGAAATCATCGGAACAACTGAGACTACTCGTTTGGAGCTTCTATAGGGTTGGCAGCGAATACACAGCCAACCCGTACCGCGTAAAAGTCTTGGAAGCCAAGCAAGTTCTCTTTGAAGGTCGTAGAGTGGGAAGCCGGCTCTTCCTTGCGACTCCTTTGGTAAAGGATAAGGATGAGTCACGCCGTGTGCTTGAGAATTTTATGCATAGCCATCTACGCAACATAGAAGATGCGCTGAATAAGAAATGACCGCGAGCACTAACACCCCGCCTCTTGTTGTCCATGTTATTTTTGCATTGGGCACCGGTGGTCTGGAAAATGGTTTGATAAACATTATCAATCGATGCCCTCCCGAGCGGTATCGGCACACCATTATCTGCCTGACGCGTAGTGAAGAGTTTGCGGGGCGAATCAGGGTGCCCGGCGTTGAGGTAATTGAGCTGCACAAAAAACCGGGGCACGACCTGGGTATGTATTGGCGATTGTGGCGTACGCTACGTCGCTTGCGGCCTGCTATTGTGCACACGCGTAACCTTGCTGCCCTTGAGACGCAGGCGTTGGGTTTATTGTTGACGGGCTGTAAGCGGGTGCACGGTGAGCATGGCAGGGATGTAAGTGACCTTGATGGCAGCAATTCCAAGTACAAGCTGTTGCGTAGGGCCCTGAGCCCGTTGATCCATCGATTCATCGCGGTCAGCCGTGACCTTGCTGACTGGTTGGTTACCGCTGTGGGCATCCCCGACGACAAAGTCGTGCAGATATACAACGGGGTGGCGCATGACAGGTTTTCGCCGCGGAACATGCAAAATGGCGATTCTTGTCTCGCAAGCGGCACCGCAGAGATCGCAGTGTCGGGTATGCCCGAAGGCTTTTGGGGTGGCACGGGGTGTAGAGTCGTCGGTACTGTAGGGCGGCTTGCGGAGGTAAAGGACCAAAGGACCCTTCTGCTCGCTTTTGCCGAGGTCTTGCGTTCGAGCCCTCAGCAAAGGAACAGCCTGCGCTGTATACTCGTCGGCGATGGGCCCGAACGTTCCGCGCTGGAGAACCTGATTGCAGAACTGGGGATAGAGGGCAGCGTCTGGATGGCTGGTGACCGGGACGACATACCTGAGCTGCTAGCGTGTCTGGATGTGTTCGTATTGCCTTCTCTGGGTGAAGGCATTTCCAACACTGTTCTGGAGGCCATGGCCAGTGGTTTGCCTGTTGTCGCCACTCGTGTAGGTGGCAACCCAGAACTGGTGGAGGATGGGGTTACTGGACTGCTGGTCCCGGTGGGTGATGTAACAGCATTGGCGAATGCACTACTGACACTAGTCGAAGACCCCGCGCAGTGCGAGCAAATGGCTCACGCCGCTGTGCGGCGTGTACAACGGGATTTTGACTGGGAGGCCACGGTCGCCGCGTACTTAGAAGTTTACGACGTACTACTAGGCACCACTGGTGCTCGATGAAATGCATGCATTTCTAATTTGCCTTTACCGTGTATTTAGTTTGCATTCGATGATCAGTCTCGAGGCGTAATCAGGTGTTCGGAATATATAGAACAGTTCTTGCTCTTTTGGTAGTGCTCCAGCATCTGGGAGAGGTTCCTGTAGTAGGCAAATATGCTGTCTTTGGCTTTTATATTCTTAGCGGTTACCTGATGACAGCAATAATGCATCATAACTACGGTTTTTCGTCTCAGGGTATTTTTCGGTATGCAGTTAATCGTGGTCTCAGGATCTACCCCGTTTATTGGGTCGCATGTTTGTTTACTCTTGGTCTGATGTTTCTTTTCGGAGTGAGCACGATTACTGATTTTCATAGTGCAATGCGTTACCCGAGTACATTCAACGAAATAGTCAAGAATGCGTTTATTTTGTTCCCAGATCTGAGCTCTGCCCGTCTCTCTCCGCCGGCATGGGCTTTGACAGTAGAGTTGTTCTTCTACGCTCTTATAGGATTTGGGTTGTCGAGAAGTATGAATCTCGTTATTGTCTGGTTCTTCTGCAGTGTCCTCTATCATGTAACTGCAAGCTCGCCATTTTTCCCGTGGTCAGACACATATTTTTCTTTTGCCGCTGCCAGCCTGCCTTTTTCCACGGGAGCATTAATATTCTTTCAACGCCATCGCTTTCGAGCATTTGTAATCAGGAATCAGGTATCAATACTAGCCACACTTTCGCTATGCTTTATCCTGAACTCCTTTTTTGTAAATTTCTTGGTTTGGAAGAATATCGGATTTTACCTCAGTTTCGTTATCTGCTCTTTTCTTGTGCTGGCCCTTTCGTTTGTGGATTTACAGGGTTCAGCGAAGGTGATCGACAAGTGGGTTGGGGATTTAAGCTATCCCATCTACTTGATGCATTTTCAGGTTGGTTTTCTTTGTATTGCTTTCTTTCAGCTTATTGGTTTCTCTGCCGATCTTTCGTCACCAGTGCCATTTTTAATAGCTGTGATAGTAACATTGGCGGTCTCACAGGTCGTGGTTGTAGCACTGCAATCGCCAATTGACAGGGTCCGTGATCTTGTTCGTACCGCTGGTCGCTCAACGGACGATTCACCTCGGGAGGTTTCGGCTAAATGAATTGCCGATCAAGCCGATTTTTCCCAGTATTCAGGACCTGACTATGTGTGGCATTGCCGGTATTTTTGATCTGACCCAGCAGCGCGAGCCGGATCGTGCTTTGCTCGAAGCCATGAATCAGACCCAGTTTCATCGCGGCCCTGATGAGGGCGGTGTTTTCCTGGCGCCTGGGGTCGGCCTCGCTCACCGCAGGCTGTCCATTATTGATCTGGCCAGTGGGCAGCAGCCCATGTTCAGTGCGGATAACACACTCTGTGTTGTCTATAACGGGGAAATCTACAACTTCAAAGCGCTTGCCAGTGAGTTGGAAGCGCTCGGTTTCCACTTTCGCACGCACTGTGACACCGAGGTCATTCTCTATGCCTGGCAAGCCTGGGGTGAGCGCTGTGTAGAGCGTTTCCGCGGTATGTTCGCCTTTGCCGTGTACGATTCGAATGCCCGCAGCCTGTTTCTCGCCAGGGACCGGTTCGGCATCAAGCCCTTCTTTTACAGCGTACTGGCAGATGGCCAGCTGATATTCGGTTCCGAGCTCAAGGTGATCAAGGCGCACCCCGGGCTGCCCCGCGCGCTGCAGCCACAGGCTGTCGAGGATTATTTCGCACTGGGTTATGTGCCGGAGCCGAAAACCATCTATCGCGATGTATTCAAGTTGCGTCCCGGCCACACGATGTTGTTCCGCCATGGCGAACCCGTGCCCGCACAGAAACAGTTCTGGGATATTCCGTTCAAGCCGGTAGCGGTGGCGAGCGAGGCCGATCTGCAGGCCGAATTGATCGCCAGGCTGCGCGAGGCGGTGCAGGTGCGCATGGTGGCCGAAGTGCCGCTGGGTGCCTTCCTTTCGGGCGGGGTGGATTCCAGCGCGGTTGTGGCGATGATGGCGGAACTGCAGAGCGACCCCGTAAACACCTGCGCTATCGGGTTTGATGTCAAGCAGTTCAATGAAACCGAGTATGCCGCGCGCGTCGCAGAGCGTTATCACACCAACCATTTTCAGGAAATCGTCAGTAGCGAGGACTTTGATCTTCTTGATGAGCTTGCCGCGCTCTATGACGAGCCCTACGCGGACAGTTCGGCGATTCCGACCTACCGTGTGTGTCAGCTGGCCAAAAAACGGGTGACGGTGGCGCTTTCCGGTGATGGCGGTGATGAGCATTTTGCGGGGTACCGGCGCTATCGCTGGCATATGCACGAAGAGCGCTTGCGGCAGGCGCTGCCATTGGGCTTGCGCAGACCCGTCTTTGGCGCCCTTGGCCGGTTGTATCCCAAGGCGGATTGGGCGCCCCGGGTATTCCGCGCAAAAACAACCTTCCAGGCGCTGGCGCGAAACTCGGTGCAGGCCTACCTGCATTCGGTGTCGATCTGCAGCGAAGAGCAGCGTGCTGCGCTGTTCAGCGACAACTTCAAGCGCGAATTGCAGGGCTACTCGGTACACAGCGTATTTGATGAACATGCGGCTAACAGTCCCACCGATGATCCGCTGTCGATGATTCAGTATCTGGACATGAAAACCTACCTGGTGGGCGACATCCTGACGAAGGTGGACCGCGCCAGCATGGCCCATGCGCTGGAAGTGCGTGTGCCCCTGCTGGATCATCCGCTCACCGAATGGGTTTCCGGTTTGCCCCCCGAGTGGAAGCTGCGCGGCCAGGAAGGAAAGTACCTCCTGAAGAAGTCACTCGAATCCCGCCTGCCGCAGGATGTGCTGTACCGCGACAAGATGGGCTTCGGTGTGCCACTGGCCAAGTGGTTCCGCGGTCCGCTCAAAGCGCGTGTGCGGAAGGATCTGCTGGAGTCCGGCGGCCTCGCGGCGACCGGGCTGTTCAATCAGGAGTATCTGGCGCGGCTGGTTGATGAGCACCAGTCCGGACGACGCGATCACAGTGCTCCGCTGTGGACCTTGTTGATGTTCCAGGCCACGGTGCGTGATGACCAGTTTGTGGTAGCAGCGTGAGCGGAGGCCCGATGCGTATTCTGCATATCCTCGATCATTCCATACCGCTGCACAGTGGTTACACGTTCCGCACGCGCAATATTCTGCGGGGCCAGCGCGCCTTGGGCTGGCACACAGCCCACGTCACCGGGCTCAAGCAGGGTGTGAGTGAGGTTGCGGAAGAAACCGTCGATGGCCTGCACTTCTACCGCACAAGCCCCGGTAACAACCCGCTGTCCCGCTTGCCCGTGCTTGACCAGTGGGAGGTGGTGACAACGCTGGCGCAGCGCATTGTGGAGGTGGCAGCGATTGAGAAGCCGGACATCCTACACGCGCACTCGCCAGCGTTGAATGGCCTGGCGGCGCTGCGCGCTGCTCGTGAGCTTGGATTGCCGGTCGTCTATGAGTGTCGTGCCTTTTGGGAAGATGCCGCGGTGGATCATGGCACCAGTCGGGAGTGGGGGCCGCGATATCGCGTCACACGAGCGCTTGAAACGCGCGTTTTTCGGCGCGCCGATGCCGTCACTACCATCTGTGAGGGTTTGCGAGCTGAAATCGCCGGGCGGGGCATAGATGCCGCCAAGATTACGGTCATACCGAACGCGGTCGATACCGACAGCTTTACCTTTGGTGCCCCCGCCGTGTCCGAACTGCAAGAGCAACTCGGCCTGACGGGAAAGACGGTGTTGGGCTTTATTGGCTCCTTCTATGCCTACGAGGGGATACCCCTGTTGTTGCAGGCCCTGCCGGCGTTGCAGTGCCAGCATCCTGAGTTGCGCCTGCTGCTGGTAGGTGGCGGACCGCAGGAAGCGGAGATCAGGGCGACCATTGCGAAACTCGATTTGCAAGAAGCGGTCATCCTTACCGGCCGGGTGCCCCACGAACGGGTTCAGGACTACTACAATCTGGTGGATGTCTTCGCCTACCCACGCCTGCCCATGCGTCTGACGGATCTGGTGACGCCATTGAAGCCGCTGGAGGCCATGGCCCAGGGGCGGCTGGTAGTGGCATCGGATGTGGGAGGCCATAGGGAACTGGTGCGCCACGGCGATACCGGCATGCTGTTTACCGCGGGTGACGCGGACGCACTGGCGGCGGCGGTGAATGACCTGCTGGCCCGTCGGGATGACTGGCGGTCGATGCGCGACCGTGGGCGCGCGTTTGTGGAGCAGGAGCGCACCTGGGCGGCCAGTGTGGGGCGCTATCAGCAGGTTTATGGCGGTCTGGTATGACGGGAGCTTCTTTGCACCTTGGGTTGGTGGGCCCAATTCCACCTCCGAATGGTGGCATGGCCATGCAGACTGAGCAACTGGGTCGGTTGTTGCAGGGAGAGGGTTTGCGGGTTAGTAGGGTAGCGACCAATGCACCCTATCGGCCGGCTTTTGTCGAGCATCTGCCCGGCGTGCGAGCGGTATTCCGCCTGCTACCCTACCTGCTGGCCGTGTGGCGGCTTGCGGGCAGGGTGGATGTCATTCACCTGATGGCCAATTCCGGCTGGTCCTGGCAGCTGTTTGCGGCGCCAGTGCTGTGGTTGGCTGCACGGCGCCGCTGTCCAGTGATCGTTAATTACCGGGGAGGCGAGGCCAGCGAGTATTTCCGGCAGTCCTGGCGCTGGGTTGATCCCTCTCTGAAAAAGGCCGCCCTGATTGCGGTGCCCTCGGGCTTCCTGCGAGCGGTATTTGCGGGCTACGGGCATCAGACTCGGGTGATTCCCAATATCGTTGATCTAAGCCTGTTTCGGCCCCGGCCGAAATCAGCAGACAATGCTGGCGCCTTCACTCTCGTGATCACTCGCAATCTGGAACCAATCTACGGCATAGAAACCGCCTTGCGAGCTTTTGCATCAGTATTGCACGAAGCACCGGATACGCAGCTACGCATCGCCGGCAGCGGGCCCCAGGAAACGGAGCTGAAATCCCTCGCCAGTCAGCTCGGTATCGCTACCGCCGTACAGTTCGAGGGCCGCCTGGACAGGAGCGGTATTATTGGGCTTTACGCTCAGGCTGACGCTATGCTTAACCCGACCACTGTGGACAATATGCCAAATTCGGTGATTGAGGCACTGGCCTGCGGTGTCCCTGTGATCTCTACCGATGTCGGCGGTGTGCCTTTCATTGTGCGACACGAACACACCGCTCTACTGGTGCCGGCCAATGATCCGGTCGCCATGGCGGACGCGATTCTGCGGCTCCGCGGAGACGCGCAATTGCAGCAGAAACTGCGTGCCAATGGCCTGGAGGACGTTACGCAGTATAGCTGGCCAGCGGTGCGCCAGCAGTGGCTGAGTGCCTATGCGGCGGTGGCGGACCGGCAGCAGGGAGCCGCTGCATGAGCCTTTACCAGAAGGCTGTTGCAGGATTGTTGTTTCCCCTGCACGAAAAGCTCAAAGGCCACGATACCGTCGCCGTGCACAGGGCGATGGAACAGTCCCAGTGGCTAGCGCCCGACGAGATGGCGCAGCTACAGCTGGTTAATCTGCGTCGCTTCCTGGTGAAGATCGGCCGTACGGTTCCGTACTATGGTGCGCTATTTGCCGAGCTGGACTTTAATCCCGAGATGGTGCGTTCGGTGGCCGATCTTCAGCGCCTGCCTCTTCTGGACAAGGCCACCATCCGCGCCCACACGGAACGACTTAAGGCCCGGGATGCACGTGGTCTCAAGCGCTTCAACACCGGCGGCTCCAGTGGCGAGCCGCTGATCTTTTACTTGGGCAACGAACGTGTCAGCCACGATGTGGCGGCCAAGCGCCGTGCCACACGCTGGTGGGGCGTGGACATAGGCGATCGCGAGATCGTGGTCTGGGGGTCTCCCATCGAGCTGGGTTCCCAAGACCGGGTGCGCCTTTTGCGGGACATGCTGTTTCGCACAGAGCTGCTGTCGGCCTTCGAGATGTCGCAGGCCAACCTGCGGAAATTTGTGCAGCGGATCCGCCAGCTCCGGCCAAAAATGTTATTTGGCTACCCCTCGTCCCTGGCGCTTATTGCACAGTTTGCCGGGGAGCAGGGCATTGCCCTGGATGGGCTAGGCATCCGGGTGGCGTTTGTCACCTCCGAACGGTTGTATGATCATCAGCGGGAAGCGATTGAGCGGACTTTTGGCTGTCCGGTAGCGAATGGCTACGGTGGCCGCGATGCGGGTTTTATTGCCCATGCCTGCCCGGAGGGCAGCCTGCACATTACCGCCGAGGATATGGTTCTGGAAATTGTCGATGCGGCAGGCAATATCCTGCCTCCTGGTGAAAGCGGCGAAATCGTTGTTACACACCTGTTCACCAGCGAGTTTCCCTTCGTGCGCTACCGCACCGGCGATATTGGTACTTTGAGTGAGCGCCCTTGCGCCTGTGGCCGCGGCCTGCCGGTGCTTGCCAGCGTGGAAGGGCGCACCACGGATTTTGTGACTGCGTCGGATGGCACCATTCTCCATGGTCTCGCTCTCATCTATGTACTGCGTGACATGGCGGGAGTGGCGAATTTCAGGATTGTGCAGGAGTCAGTGGCGTTGACGCGGGTGGAAGTGGTTCCCAGAGAGTTTTTGACGGCGGGCATGATAGAAGAAATTCGACAGGGCTTGCAGGCGCGTTTGGGGCAGGAGGTAGTGATCGAAGTGAGTGAGGTGAGCGCTCTCAAGCGTGAATCTTCCGGAAAATTCCGGTATGTCGTGAGTAGAGTCTCCGCGGTATGATCGATAGCTTGTATTTGTTGTTGGTTATTTGTTGTGTGTGCTACCTGTTTTGGTGGGCCGACAGGCAGGACAGGGACTGATGCGCGACCTGTTGCTGGTTTTATTCCTTTTTATTGCGATTGTCTACTCGTTCAAGCGCCCGTACCTCGGTGTCGCCGCCTGGATCTGGATAGCCCTGATGGCGCCGTCCTACTGGGCCTTCGGATTTTCGCAGAATTTCCGATTGAATCTCACTATCGTGGTGGTCACCGCACTTTCGTATATCTTTGCGACCCGTAACAAGGACATCAAAGTGAATGGCCTTGGTGTCTGGATCCTTCTTTTTGGCCTCTGGACTCTGGTTACGACCAGTGTCAACTTGAACACCTATCCTGACATGGTCTGGGACTACTGGAACCAGTTCATCAAAGTGTTGATGCTGTTTTTCTTTATCACGCTCGCCGTGCGTAAACGCTTGCACATCGATACATTGGTCTGGGCGATCGTACTCGCGATCTCCTCGTATGCGGCAATGGAAGCGGTGAAGTTCATACTCTCCGGTGGCGGCCATATGATCTCGGGGCGCGCCGGCATCATAGCCGACCGCAATGATTTCGCGGTTGCTATCAATATGTGTATTCCCTTGGTGGTCTATCTAATTCAGGTTACGCAGCACAAGACGGTGAGGTTGGGACTCTGGGGAATACTCCTCCTCAATGTGGTGAGTGTTGTGGGAACCGGTTCCCGCGGAGGGTTCATCGGGCTGACCATTCTGGCAGTGGCTTTCTGGCTGCGGTCACGTTACAAGATTCCTCTAGCCATTGTGGCGCTATTGGCCCTTCCGGTGCTGTACCAGAGTACCCCTGAAGAGTGGCGCGAACGACAGGCAACAATTGCGACCGCCGCGGAAGAAGACAGCTCTTTCATAGGGCGTCTGTGGGCCTGGAAGATATCCACTCTACTCGCGCTGGACCATCCGTTGACAGGCGGTGGCTTCAAGGCAGTTCTTGACGGCCGGATATGGAACTACTACGCGCCCTTCACTCCAAAATTCTCAATCCTGGAAACTCCACCCATACCAGAGGATAGCGGCAGCAAGGCCGCGCACAATATCTATTTTCAGGTTTTGGGCGATCATGGCTTTGTGGGCTTGTTTATCTTCTTGTCGATGCTCGCGCTGGCGCTGTTGAACAACCTGCGCAATGTCGCGTTAGGCAGGGCACATCAAGTCGTTTGGTACAACAAGTTGGCAGGATTTCTTACGCTATCCCTGGTCGGATACGGAATAACGGGTGCCAATGTCAGTCTGGCTTATTTTGACTTGCTTTATACGGTCTTGGGGATCATAGCTGTGATGACGCTTCGGCGGAATGAATTGCTCGTCAATGAAAATTTGTCCACCGAGACGTCTGCAAGTTCGTCTGGTTGGCCTGGCAGTACGTCCAATCCTACACCGAGGCGGGGAGGACGCTCTGTAGCGTCCGCAAATGTAGAGCGCACATGAAATCACTTCGGGACATTGCATACCGAGCTTTGTGGAGCGCTTGTGGCGCGCAGGGACTATCTATCCTGATATACCATCGAGTTCTGCCTGAGATCGACAGTATGCGTCCGGGCGAAATTACAATCAGAGAGTTTGAGTGGCAGATGGGTTTACTTCGGGATCACTTCAACGTGCTCTCACTTCGCGATGCGCTCGAGCACTTGGAGCGGGGATGCCTGCCTCCCCGCAGTGTGTGCATCACTTTTGATGACGGCTATGCCGACAACCTGACTGTCGCGCTACCGGTGCTGGAGCGTTTTGGGTTTGCCGCCACGGTATTTGTCAGCTCGGGCTTTCTCTCGGGCGGGCAGATGTGGAACGACAGTATTGTCGAGGCACTCCGGGTGATCAGGCCGGGTCCACTGGATCTGCGTACGGTTGGCTTGGGCGAGTTTGATATAGGAGATGAACCGAGCCGTCTCCATGCGGCCACGGGAATAATCCGCGATAGCAAATATCTCCCGCTGGAGCAGCGCTCGGAGGTTGTACGATATCTGACGGAGGCGGCGAATGTCGACAGCAGTGGACTCATGTTGACACATGAAGGCCTGAAAGAGTTAAGGCGCAGAGGCGTGGAAATTGGTGGCCATACGGTTTCCCATGCGATACTGGCGTCGCTCGATGAGGACGAGGCTCGGAGCGAAATCGCACAATGCAAGGTGGATCTTGAGGCTATACTTGGCGAACCGGTCAATTTTTTTGCGTACCCCAATGGCCGCAGGGATCAGGATTACCGGCAACTAGATGCCAATCTGGTGCGTGACGCAGGCTTCGTGGCTGCGGTAACCACGAATTGGGGCGTGTCTTCTCCTGCGACCTCTCGTTTCGAGTTGCCTCGCTTTACTCCCTGGGACAAAAATCGCGCGAAGTACCTTATCCGGATGGCTTTGAACGCCAGACAGCGACATTAGCGGCACATAGGTGCGCTTGTGCTAGACTCGCGGTTTAATCTTGAGTTAACGCCCAGAGGCCACTGGTGTCTGTAAACGTAACAACAATGCTCTTCCGTACTGTACTGATTGCAGGTCTATGGTTGGCAGGAAGTGCCCTCGGGCAGCAAATCTATATCGAGCGTTATTCCGGGGAGGCTGCGGAGGTTTGGGCCGAGTACGTCCGCATTCGCCTTGGTGCGCAGAATGCTCCCGCAGAGTCCCCAGTTTCTGCACCCACGCCGCCTCCAGCTCCCACGCTTGCTCCCCCTGAAGGGAGTACTCCGCCGTCCAATCCTGCGCCGGTCACCATTCTTCCATCGCAGCCGGTACCGCAAGATAGCGTAGTTGCTCCTGGTGACCCTTCTGCGAGGCTGACGACTCCCGTGGTCTACACGCGCGTACCACGTACGCGTGGCCCCGCCACAGTGACGCTGCGTGATGGAACGGAGTTTCGGCTTGAGAGCCCCGATGTCTGGGACGCATTGCCTGATACGCGGCGTGTTTTCAGTGGATTCAATGCTCCGGGACAATTGATCCTTCGCAACCCGGATGGCAGTGAGCGCCTTCTGTTTGACTGTCGGGGCCGCGCAGAACCCTGCGTGCCCCTTGATGCCGCTGTGTCACTGGATGGCGAGCGAGTGTTGTTCTCGGTGTACTATGGCGAGCGGCTTGGCAACGGCTGGTGGGATGGAGTCACATTGCCTAATCGAGTGCTCTCTGGTGCAACGCAAGCGCGCTTGCATGTGGTGAACCTTGAGACCGGTATCGTGACACCCCTGGCGCACCGACCAGGTGTGTTTGATGTGTCCCCGACCTGGCTGCCTGATGGCCGGATCATGTTCGCCTCCAGCCGGCAGCGCTTTCGAGAGCCCTGGATGCACTGGATTTCACCCAACAACCGTCCACATACTCAGCTATATATCGCCGATGCGGACGGCCGCAACGCGGTCAATGTCACACCACACGAAGTTTCCACCGCAATGCATCCCTACCTCCTTGCCAGTGGAAGGGTCGCCTATGGCTCACATTGGTTGAGCCATAATCTCGCATACAGCAGTACCAATGGCGGTATCAATTGGCCCGGCACCCTGGATAACTTCTGGGTGGTCATGGATATGGATGCGCGCGGCGGGGATATGACCGCGCTTCTGGGCGCACACCGAACATCCATTCAGGCGAGCACTGGTCGGACCAAGACCATGAAGGCCCTCCACTTTCTGGGCCAACGACTCAATGGCGACATTTGCGTCGCAAACTACTATCGTGGAAACAATCTGGGGCTGGGTGACGTGTTCTGCTGGCCCCCGGAGCCCGTCGGAGTTGAGGGTGCGTTGCCCAGCTTCCTGCCTCGCGGCATCTATAATGTAGCTGATTGGTCGAAGTCGAATGATGAGCCCTCGTTCACGGAAAACGGTGAATTTCTTGGCAAAATTGGTTACCCCGAGGGCATGGACGGCGACCAGCTGCTGCTGACGGTCGGGCGCGGATATTGCACCCAGGTCTCCGGGACAGTACAGAGCTTCCAGCGCGCGGTAGTAGAACAGCCAGAGAAGCGTGCCTGCGATGTCGGGCTGTATCATACTACGGTGCTGCCGTCCCGGAACATGCAGGACCTCGTCAAGGTGGTGGATCATCCCGATTGGCATGAATTCGGTGCCCGGGTCGTCAGGGCGCGCAGCGTAGAGAACCCCGTACCAATGACGACGCATGACAGCAGCTGCCAGATTGCAAGCAGCGATGCGCTGACTGGGGAGACCAAGCCCCGGCGGCCATACGATTTCAACAACAACTATGTGACAGCCGCGAACAACGGCGGCGAGATCGATGGTTTGCCGGCCGACGAACTGACTGCAATTCGTTTCTGGAAGGTGTTTCCCAACCGGTCGGATAAAGCCGAGTTCAAGAATTCAATCGGGAACCGTCTGGCTCTGCTCGGGGATGTGCCGCTGCTCGCGGATGGCTCTTTCAAGGCGCAACTTCCTTGCGATGTGCCTTTCTTGATGGCGGGGGTAGATGCCAAAGGGCGTGTGATCAAGCGTGATCAGGTGCCCCAGTCTTTGCGTCCGGGTGAGAAGCGCGTGTGTACGGGATGTCACCAGCACTCGAGCCCGGGGCGTGCCTACAATGTATCGCTGGCGTTCGCTGCGGAGCCCGTCCGGCTGCTGGATGCTCGGCAGGTGCCTGGCTACGAGAACAACATCAAGCCCATGTTTGAGCGCCGTTGCCTTTCCTGCCATGTTGATGATGTGCCATTAATGGATTACGACAAACTGGTATGGGACTTTTTCCAAGAGTCAGTACCGCCTGAAAGACGCGTTCAGGTGAGCGAGACGACAGACCCTAGGCGTCGATATGGTCTGCACCGCCCCTATACCAGCAAGTATGTGAACAACATGTTCGCCCGTGAGAGCCTGCTTTACTGGAAGGCGGCGAATCAACGGACAGATGGGCGCACTGACGCCACATTTGCTGATGATATCGACTTCGGCCCGAATCATCCGGTGGGTATCACTACGCCTGAATTGCGGAGCCTGGCCGAATGGTTGGATTCCGGCGCGCCCCGCTAGGCGCCCCGCTAGTTCATGCCGTCGCAAGTGGGTTGGAGTTGCCGCCATTGCCGCTGCAAGATGCGTGATCTTGGCCAGATTCTGGTGAAAATTCGCGGCTGATAGTCGCCGGCCGCATGCAAGCGCCGCCGGGTGGGCGAGGTTGCCAAGGCTCCTGACCTGCCTTCTTTGTCCGTGCCTGCGAACAAAATATACGCGCCACACTGCACTGGAATTTCCCTGAGATAGGCCAGGCGCGGGCTGACCGACGCAAGAGCCGGGTCCAGAAACCAGCTCGTGCTTTGTACTCCGCGAAATTGTGGGTTCAGATCCAGAAAGTCGGCCAAATGTTCGTAGCACTCTATCCAACCAGCCGGATGGAAGTGCTCCACGACGTGGGGGTGCATATGAAGCTCCAGAAACGGCCGAATTCCGCGACTGGCCAATACGGCTTGCAAAAACCTGACTAGCTGTGCCGGCCCTCGGCGTACAGCAAGTGAACGTGGAAGTCCCGAATAGGGGTTTGCAAACTCCGCCCCAAAGGGGACCAGTCTATGGAGCAAAATGGCGATGTCCTTGCGAAAAGGATCGTTTTGAAAGCTGAAATAATCAGGGGGTTGTGTATTGTTTTCGTATTCGAGTCTTCTCAGTTCAACAGCATACAGCCTGCTAACGCTTTCTGGCAGCTTCCATGGCGGACTGTCTGGGGAGAAGTTGCGCACGAGAAAGCTGAGTAACTGTTTATTGTGAGTGAACGCTCCTTCTTTACTGTTTGTCGACAAAGCCCTCTCTGCAGCCAGTAAACGGGGTGGCAAAGCGGCATAGTCGGCGCCGGGGGCCGGTAACAGAGCAAGATTGCAATATTCCTGTACATCCAGTTTCATTGGGACTTCGAGTTGCAATGGGCCATGGTGGGAGCATCATAAAAGACATGAACACAGTCCAGTATAATTCATCATGCAGGAAGCAAAATAGTTGGACGCGAGGTTGATCTGCCCCATTGGTCATGGATTTTTACTCCGGCGTGGAATTGGGCAATAGCGTCACCCGAATATTTCATCGTGGGGCCGGTCGAAAACAATAGCGCCTGTCGGGTCGGGTTCTGCGTTGAGTTCGATTACTACCGGGCCATGAGGAGTAATTGCAATATCGATGCCGGCAAATTGAAGGTTGGGAACGGCTTCAATCGCCCTTATCGCCAGCCTGGCTGAATCCTGCCAGAAAGGAAGTCTACCGCCAGTTATAACCTCCCCCGAGTCTATGTGGCTCTCGAATGTTTCATTCCAAATATTCAGGTTAAGACCAGTGCCTATTTCGCCCGTGGTGATGTCTATGGGAAATGCCGCTCCCCCTTGGCTGGTATTGTCCACAAGGCTTCCGCGGCGGCCCACACGTAAGAATGCCCCCAACACGGTACTTGCACCGTCTTTGCTCATGGCCCAGATCCTGAGAGTGTTGGCGCTTGAATGGTTGAATCTGGCAAGCTCGGAATGCTGCAGGATGTATTCTTCGACGATATAGTCTGGCCCGAACTGCAGCTGAAGAACGTCGTCAATGAGTTGCGTGGCCGTTAATTCCTGGTGGGTATCGAGCAGTGTTAAAGTCAAGTTCGGTCCTCTGCCCACACTGACTGCACAAAAGCCTGTGCCGCCATAGCCCTCTACCAGCTTGAAGCATAGCCTCTCAATCCGTGGTGCTGACTGCAGCAGTTTTGTTAAATCCTCTGCACTGACCAGTGTTGAGCCATCTCCGGTCATTCCCCGATGGCGATGTAGGCGGCCGATGAATTGGGGTGTAGGAACTCCGAGCAGTTGCAAAATCGCCTTCTCACTGATTTTATTCTGAGAAAGCTTCTGGTATTCGAGGGGGTTGAGTGTCCGCACCAATTCCCGAAACTTCTTGTAGGTCCAAAATCCAGTCTTGAATTGCCAGGGCAGGTGCCTACGCCAGTATCTGGCTACATGGTAGTGGCGCGGCCCCAAACCATGCATGAGTTTCAATACAAGCATTTCTGCGAATTGCCTGCTGGCGGGCAAGTGGCCCTCACTTGCTCGCTTCCTGGACTGGCGTATTATGTCAAGGATGGTCGAGCTGGACGGCTGCTTCGGCGGAGCTTTCAAGAGGATGTTCTCGCGTTGACTGCGTTCAATCGGGCATACTGGTTCGATATTGACAAGTTTTTATATTAGCACCGAGATCACTACAGATGACAACGTCCGCTTTGATCCGCCGCAGCAGAGACCTCATCGCCAGTGTACGCTGGCGGGCAGAATTTGCTGTGGCCATGGGGCGAGCGCTGCTGAAACGGCCCGTGCTGGGTAAGGTGGAGTTTGTCGCCATCACCGGGACTGCGGGGAAAACCACGACCAAGGATCTGTGTGCCGGCATTCTGGCCTGTACCGGCCCCGTCACCAAGACTGAATATTCCTGCAATGAGGCCGCTAAGGTGGCCGAGACCGTTACCTCTGTTCGTCCCGGTGATCGCTATGCGGTAGTGGAGATCCACGGCGGAGAGCCTCGGGCGATGGACTGGCCCCTCAGGTTGATTAGGCCGCGTATTGCCGTCGTCACTCTCATTCAGCGAGAGCATGCCCGTTCGGCGTTTGGGCTCGAGGAAATTGCCACCGAGAAGTTTCGGCTCATCGAGGCCCTGGGGAAAGATGGAGTAGCGGTTCTCAACAGCGACGATCCCCTATTGTGGGAGAGGGGGCAGCGATGGGGCGGCAAAGTCATCTGGGTGGGGCGCGGTGAGGGTGCCACTCTGCGACTGTTGGAGTGCCAGTCCAGATGGCCACAACCACTGGCGATGAAGCTGGCGTACAGTGGAGAACAATATACCGTGATCACCAAGCTTCACGGCGAACATCTTGCGCTGCCGGCACTCTGTGCCCTCGCAGTCGCGCTAGCCGCGGGCCTGACCTTGCACGAGGCTGGCGCCAATCTGCAGGAGGTCGAGCCCAGTGAGGGACGGATGCAGGTCGTGAGGGGCGGTGATGGTGTCACGTTTCTAAGGGATGACTGGAAAGCGCCTCTTTGGTCGCTGGATGCCCCCATGACTTTCATGCAAGATGCGACAGCCCCGCGCAAGGTAATGGTGATAGGTACCCTTTCGGACTACTCCCGCTCAGCATCCAAGCTCTACCCTCGGGTGGCAGAAAGGGCCCTGGAAATTGCCGATCAAGTGATTTTTGTCGGGGCAAATGCCTATCGGGCAACGAAAAGGGCGACGCGAGAACAGCGGCAGCGCTTGCATGGTTTCGGCGAGTTGCGTGAAGCGGCGGTGTTTCTACGCGAGAACCTGCGCCGGGGAGACCTGGTGTTGCTCAAGGGGTCGTCTCGTATGGATCACTTGGTGCGATTGATTCTTGACCGGGAGAATCCCATTGCTTGCTGGGAGAGTCGGTGTGGCAAGACGCAGTTCTGTACAAGCTGCCCGAGGCTGTACGACTTTGAAAGAGCTTCCAATGTAGATCCTGCAATGGTTCGCAAAACCGGTGACCCGCCGCCTGTGGTCGCCGTTGGCGAAGAGTGTATTGTCCTGGTGGGCTTGGGGAATCCGGGTGAAGAATATCGGCTAACGCGGCACAATGCTGGGCATCTCGTGCTTGATACACTGGTTCATGAACATGGCATGACCTGGGAGCACGCATCTTCCGGGCAATTCGCCGAGGGATTGCTACTGGGCGTACGGCTCCTGCTGGTGAAGCCGGGTGCGTCCATTAATCACTCTGGGGAAGCAATTCGTCATATGTTGGGTTCGGAAGAATTGCGCCGCGCCGTGGTGATTCATGACGACATGGATATCGAGCTTGGCAAAGTGAAGGTGGGACGAGGCGGAGGTGATGGCGGTCATCTCGGAGTGAGGTCTATCATCACCGTGTGCCAGACGCAGGATTTTTCACGGGTAAAGCTGGGAGTGCGCCCTCAGGGCGACGACCGGAAGAGCCTGCAGCTGGTCCACGACAATTTCTCAGACAAGGAGTTACAACAGCTCACGGCGGCGTTTTCGTCCAGTCTACCGAAACTGCTGAGCCAGGTGCGGGGTGAGGCTCTCGAAACGCTGGCCTAGTTTGGGAGGGTTACGCAACGCGCGGCTCACAGAGCGCTGGGGAGCTGCATCAGGCGCCAGGGTCGCTTGCCTTTTGCAGCCTGGTAGCATCATTGGTCTCCAACTCGCAATCAAGATTGGCTCCCTGTGAGCGAAAAAACTCCATCAGTGCATTGCCTACAATTGTCCGCCAAGGTTCGTTGTTGAAGAATCCATGTTTCTCACCGGCTGCAATCAACAGCTGTATGCTGTCTCTGGAGCCTTCAACTTGTGATGATACGGCTTGATATGCCGTTGGCAACAGCGGGTCCAGGCTGCCGTAGATAACTAGCTTTGGTATGTCTGCCCGCGCCAGTTTGGAGCCAAGCGACAGTTCAGCGGCTTTGGATGGCCCCAGAGCATCAATTAGCAGTAGTTCTTCTTTCGTGTATCCTTGGGACTCATTGGCAACAGTCAGCTCCAGGACTGGATTCAACAGCCCCAAGGCGAAGGGCGGTTTAGTATCCTGACCGGTGCAGTCGTTACTGCCGGCGCAGCTGAGTGTACTTGCGGCAGCGACATGAGCTCCAGCGGACCCTCCGACAAGTGCGATGTGCGCGGGATTTACACCAAATCTGGCATGGTTCCGCTGCATCCATCGATAGGCGGTGGATGCATCATCTACCGCACGATCGGGTAAGGTGCCGTGTCGGGAATGTACGCGATACTCTACAAGGGCAGCGACTATGCCACAGGCAGCGAAACGTTTCGCGAACCACTTGAACTGGTCCGGGCTGCCGGTGATCCACCCACCACCGTGAAAAAACAGCACCGCGGGATGGTTGCTGCCCTCGGTCCTGGCTGGATAAATCTGCATCCGCAGCGCCGGTTGTTGGGTTTTATCATCATTGTAGATTACTGAAACGGGTTTCCAGCGGAAAAAATGTCCTGAGGAAATCAAAAGGGCTATACCTCCTGCGCCAATCAGGGCGATAAAAGCCAGGCGTGTGAACCGATGTTGGTGTCTCATGCTGTCCCGGAAAAGAATCTCCCTATAGAAATACGCCTGCTTTTGCCAGTACGAGTTTTGCTCGTCTCTTTGCGGTGCGCTGCGCTGGCGGAAGCTCGGAGTACAGATGGGCAACATCGCCGCGAGCCTTCTCCCAGCACGCCTGGTCGAAGGCAATTCCCCGGGTAGTGTCGCGCTCGGATACGGTGGCCTCAATACAGGGAGGCGGCACGACTCCCAGGCGCAAGTGTTCATCGAGGATGTCGGCCTTGGCCTTGATGTTTTTCCACTGCACAGCTGAGTAGTTAGAGTCGTGGCGCCTATAGCCCCAGGTAGGTTGCGTGTCGCCGACGAAATCACAGCCTTCAAGGCTGGCGAAGCGCCGGGTAAATTCGCTATCCTCACCTATCCAGCGACTATATTTATTGAGAAAGCCTCCCATTTTCTGATAACTTTCACGTCGAAACACAACACCGGAAAGATAAGCCGGGTTGAACGCTAGCAGTCCGAGATATGGGGTCCTCAACTGATAAAAACCTAAATCGTCTATCGTTGTGAAAGCGTCTCTCCATCCTTTGGGTGCTTCGTCGAGTAATGTATGGCCACCGTATTCCACATTTCCGAAAGAATAGCAGTCCGAGAAAGTGAAGTCTGCCTGAGGGTACCGGTCCAGTAGCATTAGGCGTCGCTCGATATGAAAGGGCTCCCAGATGTCATCACTGTCACATAGCGCAATGTAGCGAGTCGAAGATCGAGCAATGGCAATCGCCCTAGCCTTTCCCTGCCCCCCGTTCGGTACCGAGATAAGTAGAATGTTTTTGTCGAACTCTGCTGCGATATCTCGAGTTGAGTCTATAGATCCGTCGTCGACCACTATAATTTGGTCGAGCGGAGCAGATTGCTTTCTAATCGAGGTAAGTGTCTCTGTTAGAGTGGACTCACTATTATACGCTGGGATTACGACAGCGATTGAACGATCTTCCATACAGGCTCCCTGGTAGTGTACTAAACGCTGGCCAGCGTCTCGCATTCTACATCAATGCATTTAGATAAGTTTACTCCGAGCGTCATTTGCTGTTTAAAGCATGATCTCATTTGCCGATAATGATCGAGCCAGTCTCTATGTAGAGTATTGGATAGGAAGGAGAAGATCATAGACTCTAACGCAAACGAGAAGGTCAAGCTCAAGCATAATTGACGCCGTCAGCGGCGATCATCCTGCTGATCACACCTGCAGCAAAGGGGGGAGTTTTCAGCACGAAATCCTGACATTCCGGTATATCATTAAGGGCTGCGCAGCTGTTTCGAAAGGCCTTGGTCTACGATATGCTTTGTTGGTGTCAAAACCTCGGCAACCTGCACAAGTCGCAGAAGGACAAGACGACTGAACACCTGACCCAGGCCACAAGCAAGCAGTATGATCATGACTATCTGCTCCAAACCATCAGCATGTCACGCTCGGGCCCCTCGATCCGGGTGAGGAATATCGGATCGTTGCATCAATAAATTCGCTAGTGTTTATTTGATTGGGGCCTGGCGGATTTTTCTTTCAACACTACCTGAGACCCCGTTAAGGGCCTATTCTATTCAGTGGGGATGTAACATGATGCTTAATAATTTTATAACGCGGTCAATTTTTGCATGGATATCCGAAAACTTTGGTCCCATTCGTGTGCTATTCCCAGTCGTTAATGAAATTGGTTTTTTAAACCAAGCACCGGTCCTTGCGCTTATGGCTCATGACCCCAGATTTCGGGTTGCCACCGTCAACGAGGAATCTGTCCCTCTGATCTTCTCAGCGGATTGGATGCAAGTTTTGTTTTCGAGACATGAGGTATCCAAGGTGCAAGCGCAGACAGGTATCTGGAACTATGTGATTGTGACTGATCGCCTTGATCTCTGGCTACGGTGGCCAAGCTTGGGGGTTTATATCGATCACGGCAGTGCTTTTGGTAATGAATTGGCGCAAGAAAATTCGGTGCCGTTTGTAGAGACCGTTCTGCGGCAATCTAATATCGACCTAGCGTTCCTTAGTGGCCCGGGTCACCTTTGGGGCTTGAGGGATTCGGCCCCCGATATTGCAAGTCGCTTTGACAAAGCAATGTTTGTATCCGGATCTCCGAAGCTGGTCGCTCTTCTCGAGGAAGAGGTTGAGAGAGGAACTCTCCTATCGTCGCTAGGCCTCAACCCCGACGCCTCCACGGTCCTGATTTCGTCACATTGGACAAAAATGTCTCTTCTTAGAGATCTTGATGTAGCGTGCATTGATTCATTGTGCGAAAACAATCCGAACCTCAATGTAATCGTTACCTGCCATCCCCGATTGTTGACCTTGGGCCAATGTGATGGGGGCGACGGCGAGTGGATCAAGCGAATGTGTGAGCGGCTTGAGGCCAAACACCATAATATGGCTTTCATACGGACGGCGAACCCTTTTGATTTAATGCAGGTATCCGATTGTATGTTGTGCGATCACAGTTCTATAAGAGTAGAGTATGCGCTTCTAATGAAGCCAGTGGGTCTGTACCGAAACCCCAAATTCAAATGTCACTCAGCGATTACCGACACTCTCTATCGTGAATCTTCAGAGGTATTCAGCGACCCTGGTGAGCTTAACGAGGTTGTGTTTAAGCTACTGTCACCTGAGTATGGTAAACAGCGAGAATCACAAAAATTAGCTGGATATTTCCTAGCTGATCCTGCCCTAGCAGCGCCGACTATTGTTGAGCTGATTAGCCAGATGGGTCGAATAGCATCTAGTCGATCCAAGAAATGGCGACAGGTTAAATTTTTGGAAGCAAAGAAAAATTCCCAGTATGAATGAATCGAAGATTGCTAATATTTTCTGAACTTCAACTTCTCTTATGCATTTCTGCGTGCGAGCTAATGCTAAATTTGCGGGAGGAACTAGTCCCTTGATGGCATAATCGCCTTTATTGCCGCATTTAGCTCAAGCGAGAAAGGGTGTCTACCCGCGATCAGAGCAGCAAGCCAGCCGATGGCCGCGACAGGCGCCAGCGCAACGATCTGGAAAAGAGGGCTCATGTTTGATAGGGCGCCGCTCAATGTCATGATAGTTGGCGGCAGTGTTGCGCCGAGCAATAGTGGCATTGCCCGTGCCGCACATTTGCAGAGAAGCAGCAAATCAAGGGCTAGGATTTTTCTCAGTAGAAAGCATGAAATAATCGCTTTGATGAAAAATGAAGCAGTCAGCGCGATCATTGCAGCATTCAGGCCCCATTGCCAGGCTGCAAATGCGACAAGCAACAATTTTGAAGCATTTGTTGCGAGACTGATATGGAGTGTCGCATCGGGCCTAGAGACTGCAATAAACAAGCTGTCGATGAAGAGAATGAGCGGTAAGATAAATCCCGCTATCGAAATAGTTTTCACCAGCAGGACGGCGGTTTCCCACTGCGCACCATACAGTATGAATACCAGCTCATCCGTATAGAGAAGTAAGAACGCAAAGAATGGCCATGCGAATGCTAGCGTGTAGTCCACGGATTTGATGTAGCTTGCCTGCAAGGCTTCAAGATTCATCCTGTCCCTTGAAAATAGGGGCAAAACGATTCCGTTAATCGACCCAATGAAAACGCGCTCAAAGAGCGAAAATGTTCCCGTTGCTCTTGAAAAGTGACCGAGTTCTGGCATGCCGATAACTCGTGCTACTATAGCGTCGGTGCCGCTTGTGCCAACTCGGCTGATGATATTGGCTGCTCCAACCGTAGATGCAAATTTAAAGATACTCTTGCTGCCTTTTAGTGTAATTCCGAAGCGCAGCCCATGCGGTCTCGCGATTACGGAGAGTGCCACCATGCTTAGACACTCAGCGATAGATCCGTACGCGAGACACATGTAACCCGTGCCCTGCATAGCGGTTATGACGGATGTTCCGACGCCCACCAATGAAGCGATGAAGGCGATAGTTGCAGTTACCTCAAACCTAAGGTTCTTTCGTAACACAGCGAGAGTTATCGAGCCGAATGGAATGATAAAAAAATTAATTGATAGCAACTGCAGTAGAGACTTTACGCCAGGTTCAGCGAAGAAAGTGGCGGCCGGTGCAGCCAGCGTGAATACAACTAAACCTAGAAGCCAAGACGTAATTATTGTTAGTGTAAAAGCCGCGCTGATTTTTTCATAGGTGAGCTCGTGTTCTTGAATCAGGTATTGATTCAAGCCGAAGTCTCTAAAAAGATGTGCGATGGCTACTACAGAAAATCCTGCGGTATATATTCCAATTTCTGAGGGCGTTAGCAGTCTCGCGAGTATCATGCTAGACGCGAGCTGCAGCACCAAGCCTACATACCCGGCGCCCATGCCGAAAGCTATGGCCCTTTTTGTAGAGAGCACCATTCAATACTTCTTTGGCATTTTTGGCAGTCTCTCTTGTCTTGCTCCACCACCTATTGAATGGTGAAGAGCGCGTAAAGAATCCATAAATCCACACATCTCGGCTTCAAATTCGAGCGTTGATACATGCTGGCCATCAGTGATACGAGGTATAGCGTATCCGCAGGTTTCGCGCCTAGCCAAGCCCATACGCATCGTGGTGGCAGATTGGACGGCTAGGTCAGAGAGCACAGCTTTTGCTCTTTTGTCCGCGAGGCCATTGGGGTAGCAAAAATGTTTAGGTAAAAGTTTCGTCAAGCCTTCGATAATTGCTGCGTTTTGTACTAGTTCCTCCTCAAGGGTAAATGAATTTGAGGTCGATATTCTATGCCGATGGGTGTGCAGCTCAAAGCGGATTTTAGCGGATGCTGTGGTCGCCACTTCGTCTGCAGACATCAAATGGAAGGCGCGATTTCTTTCAACCTCCGTGTAATCCATGTCACAAGACTCGTAAGCAAGTCTTACGAAGGACTGACGTTGCTCTTCGTCTCTCAGAGAAAGCAACTTGCGTCTAGCCAAGTCTACTAGCTTTTCACGTTGCTTTTCTGAGTCTATCGTATATGGACCAAAATCATACTTTGCAATGTGGAGTTGACTTCCAAGCTTGGTAGTTCTAACGCAATATGAAAGCGCCACGTCCGCGACGGGAAACTGGTGAATGCAATAGTAGGTGGTTAGGTAGATAGTAGCGGCGTAGCCGTGGTCTTGAAGAATCGGGATCATGTACTGACAGCTACTCTGCCAGCCATCGTCTATGGTGATTACCGTTGCGCCTGGTGGCCACGGTTTCTCAGCCTTTGGGGGCCACGCATTGTCCAAGGCTATTACCGGGTAGCCCCACTTTGAAAGCAAGGCCATCCGGTCTGCAAATTTGTCGGCTGACATGAACAGAAAATTGCCAAATTGCGGGTTGGTTGTGTTGATGCCATGGTAGGCGAGTATTCGCAGCCGGTTAGAAGTAGCGCGTCTGCTGAGTGCGAACAGGCCGGTCCATTTTGCAAGTAGCAGTAGCAGGTGTTTAAGCTTCATGGAAGTTTAAATCGCCTTGCCCAGCTACTGGCGGCGTCCAGCATTTGCGATCTGGCTTGCGCACTGGAAAATGTCTGGTCTGCACCGGGAACCTCACGCCGCTCTCGACCCTCGCCATTGCAGGCCCCATTCCATTCACGGTCACTGGCGACCAGTTCGTCGAATTCCCGGCTTATCAGGCTATGGCCGCTCATGAGAAACAGCACGCTGCCATCAAACTGCTGCAGGCCACGCAGCATGCGCTCGATATAGTGTGCTTGCATACTTGCTGTTGATGGCCCCGCGTCGGCACCGTCTCTGCGTGCGAGCCTGGAGTGCAGCTTTGCGAAGGCACCCCGGAGGTAGCTGGCGATGTCATACTCCATTCTGAATAGCTTGCGCCAGAATGAGCATTGACGCAGGCGAGACAGGTAGTGCTTTTGCTGGACCCGTGCCGCGGTGCGTTCACTGCTGACCCAGGGGTTCGCTGCGACTATGGAGACGACCTCAGGGAATCTGTAGGCGCTCATCAGTGCTGCTGACGCGGCATCACAGCCCCCCCACAGGATGATGCGGGCGAGGCCTGGCACGCGGCGGTGAAATTCGGCAATCGCGGAAGCGATATCATCGTGCAGCGCTTCGAAGCCCTGGAATTCGCCCTCACTGTCGCCCAGGCCCCGGTGATCGAAGCGCATTACATGAACCCCTTCTTGAGACAGGCGCCGTCCCAGCGCTACCAGTTGCCTGCCGCAGCCGCCACGATACTGGGGGCCGCCGGCGACAATGGTCAGCACGCCGAGGTCGCTTGGCGTTGACGACTCATGTATAACGCCGATCAGGGTACTCTCGTCCAGCTCGAATGAGAAAGCAATCTCGCGCGTTGGCTGCCCGGTATTCATAGTGGTTGCGCGCTTGTCTGTTCAAGCAGTGAATCGCAGGTGGCGCGCTCATGGAGCTGCCAAATGGGTGGGCCGGCAAAGGTCACCCGTTGGATAATCGCGCCGAGTGCACTCAGGTGTTCCACCGCTTTGGCAGATCGAGGGTTGATTGCCTCGCTGCCATCGGCGCTGTGCTCCAACCAATAGATTCGTTTTGCGGGTGTGCGGGAAATGTTGCACATGTCCAGTTCGTCGAGAGCCAGCATCAACTGGCCGCCCAGCGTGTAGCCGCCAATTTCGACAGACTCGCCCCCGGCAAGCTGCTCGCGGATGGTTGCAGTGGTCTCACTTGCGCCTCCGCGCTCCATCAGCGCGGCCAGCCGCTGCCGGTAGACCTGTGTCGCATAAGGCTTTCCTGCAACGACCGGCTGCCACAGCAGGAGTGCGTCGCACACAATTGAACGTTCCGCGAGATAGCTTGCCGCGATGAGTGCTCCCAGCCGACAGCCCCAGAGGTGTACGGGCGCCTGCGTGCGGGCCATGAGATCGGTGTATATCTCTGAAATATTTTCATACCAGATTGGTAATGTCGCATCGGTGGTCTCACCGGGGCTTTCACCGGTGCCGTGGAAGTCCAGTAGCGTGCAGCTCATGCCTTGGCGCGCAAACCTGCGAGCCTGCTCGGCGGCGATGGCTCGGCAGCGGTTCATTTCTTCGGTAAAGGGCGGCAGGTAAATCACATGGGCGCGTGGCTCCTCCGCCTTGGGCGCACAGCGCACAAAAAACGCGGGGTGCTGGCCTTGGGTAAACCCGGCTGAAACGTCTATGGCGATCCTGTTCATGCCTCGTTCATTTTCTGTTGCACGAATGCAGCCAGAGAGCCGACGGTCTCGAATATCTCGCCGCTGATTTCGTCATCGGCCACTTCGCATCCCACGTTGTCCTCTATTTCGACAATTAGCGTGGTGATGGTGAGTGAGTTGAATTCTGGAAATCCACCCATGAGGTAGGTGTCTTCACTCAGCTGTACAGACTCTTCCAGTTGGAGGCAGGAGCGGATCATCTTGCGAGTGAGATCGAGAGCTGTCACGTATTTTCCCCTTGAAACTATGGAAGGGACTCAGTCCCATTGGCCGGCCTGGCGCAATTTACGCTGCAGTCCCGGAAAGGTCACGCCCGCGGCGTAGGCACGCTCGGCATAGCGGCGAGCCTCGTCGTATTTACCCAAGTCAAAATACACCAGCCCCATATTGTAAAGCAGGTTCACGTCGTTGGGCGACATGGCTTCGGCCCTCAGATAATGGGGCAGAGAATCTCTCGCATTGCCCAGGCGATGGAGGTACAGGCCGAACAACATGCGGGGCACCGGGTCGTCGGGAGCGTAATGAATCGCCCTCTGCAGAAAGCACTCGGCTGGATATTTGCGTTTCAGATCTTTGGATGGGTCGCTGATGGAGAACCGTACTGCCGAATACAACGCGCGGTGGTGGTTGGGAATCTTGGTCAGGGTATATTGGATGTCGCCAATGGGGTGGCTTACGCTGACACCGCGCACGAGTTGCTCAACTTCGATGGTAAAGTGATAGTTTTCAACTATCGGTAGCTTGCTCTTATCGATACGGAAGTCGTAGGGACCGTAGTTTTCCGTGCTCGGGCCAGTGCATTGCCGTCCGTCCAGTGTTTCACCCACCCAGGGTGCGACGCCCCGGCCCTCGGCCAGGCAAGGGGCGGCGAGCAGGGTGGCGCACAGGGCGGTGAACCCGACAAGTCTTTGCGTGATGGTGAAAAGATTCATGCCGCCACCTCGTGCGTTTCGAGCCAGATTTCCAGCACAGCCAACAGCCACACAAGTTCTCCGTAGTAAGCCGCATGACCACCATGGTGCCTGGCGACTGCCTCTTCCAAAAAGCTGGACTGGAAGATGGAGCGCTCGCGCAGTTTCAGTACCTTGTCGTACGCCATGTCGCGAAGCGGTGCGTGGGTTTTCATCCACACTCCAAACGGTAAGCCAAAGCCGTGTTTTGATTTGGCAATGGTGGCGTCTGGCAGCCAGCCTGATAACGTCTGTTTGTAAAAGTGCCGCAGTGACCTCCCCGGTAGTTTCCACCGGGACGGTATCTCCATCGACAAAGATACCAGTGTATCGTCAAGCATGGGATAGCGTACTTCGATGCCCGCTAGCTCACAGGCCTTGTCGACCTTACGTAAATCGTTGTCCGCCAGAGTGATCTGCCAGTCCAGAAACAGCATCCGGTTCAGCGTGGACGCACGTTCCGGTGTGGTGTAGGTCGCTTTAAGCAAGGCTATTGGTTGTTGCGTGTTCACCGCCGCCAGGAAGTCCGGGTGAAAAACCCTGTCCGGCGCATTCTGCTCCAGGAAGCTGTAATACTGCAGACGATCAGGTAGCGGAGTGTTCGCCTGCTTAAGAAAGCTGGCAGCCTTGCTGCCCAAGCGGTTGCCTTGCCCCAACAGTCCGGCCAGTCGCTCGATCATGCCCGTACGGACCCAGCGCGGGATGCGGGTATAGTGCTCGAACAGCTTTTGGTGGGCGTAGCGCTCGTTACCGGCAAACAATTCATCCCCGCCATCGCCTGCCAATAGCACAGAGACGCCGTCACTTGCCGCGAGTCGGGCACAAAAGTAGGCGGGCAGGGCCGAGGAGTTACCGAACGGCTCGTCGAAAGCTGCGGCGATGTGCGGTAGAGCCGCTACTACGTCATCGGGTGTTACGTAGTACTCATGCAGGCGGATGCCGAAGTGTTGAGCCGTGATCCGGGCGAAGGCCATCTCGTCATAGCCTTCGGCATCGAAGCCGATCGCATAGGCGTCACAGCCGGATTCCTGCACTTCGCTCAGCATACCTGCCACGGTCGAACTGTCCAGCCCGCCGCTCAGAAACGCGCCGATCTTGCGCTCCTCGCCGTCGTGGGCGGCACGGCGTACGGAGGCCTTTAGGGTGTTGCAGAGCAGGTTCTTCATTGCCGGCCGCGAGCGCGCTGGTCTCTCGTTGAATACTGGACACCAATACCGGGAAACGGCGACGCCGTTGACGGTCACAGTGCCGCAATGGCCGCCGCGGACTTTGCGAATGTCGTAGTAGACGCAGCCTGGCGAAGGGATCATATGGAAGTAGACATAGTCGTACAGGCTCTGGCGGTCCAGTGCCGTTGGCTGCCGAGCTTCCATCACGTTGGGCAAGCGTGTGCTAACGTGAAGCATCCCTTCGCACTCGGCGTAATACAGCGGTAGCCGGCCAAGCCTGTCGGTAGCGAAGAGAATCTGCTGTTTGCCTGGGTCGAATACCAGCAGTGCCCAGCGCCCATGTAGTGCAGTGAAAGGGTTTTCTGCCGAGTTTCGGTAGCGGTCGAGTAGCGTATCGGCATCCAGTGGCTGGATTGCTTCAGCCCCAAGCGCGAACACTTCACCCACAAGCGCCAACATGCGGCCCTCATCATCGCAGGCTACCTGGGCGCTCTGCAAACTGTGCTGCTGGATGCCGGTCTCCGCTGTGGTCCCCGGCGACAAGGTGGGCGTGGCCCAATCACCAATAACCAGGTGAGCAGTCAGGGCGTTGTAGGTAGGGTCAGCTGTCGGCATGCAAGGTCACCGTTCTGATACACCGAGGGCTGCGAATAATTTGGCTTCTGGCCTCTTCAAAGCGTTCGCGGGCTTGTGCCATCACCTCCTTGGATACCTGAATATCGGCATAGTTGCGGGTTACGCGCTCAACCTTTCCCGAACCAATAGACTCTGACGAATCGCCCGCCTTTTCGGCGCCGGTCAGAGGTTGTTGCTCATAATGTTCGTGCAGGGGCTGTTTGAGGCCGAGGAACTGGCTGAGGGCAGTAAGCGTGGGAGACGTGTCCTCACGCAGGGTATCCGCATCCAGGTAAAGAAAATCCACGGGGCTGGACTGGGCGATCCGGGCCAGTGACTGAACCCTTTCAGTATAATAACGTGCCGCATTGCCAGTGTCTGTGTAGGGGTGGTCAGGCTCGACCGATCGGTACAGGCTAACGATGCTCGGGATGGTTTTTTCCGGAGGCCTCAGAGCAAACATAACCTTACCTTGTTTGAACAGATTCAGGTCAACATAGTGATCATCGTGCAAGACCTTGTCGAAGATAAACCGAGCCGCGCGCTTTGAAGGGTGACGCGCAAAATGCAGTAGCTTTTGTCGGATCAGGCTCCGCCAGCTGTAGTAGCCAATATGCAACTCGTAGTAACCCTCGATCTCCGCGTTGCTGCCCAGCAGGTGTCCCAGGAGGCTGGTATTGGCCCGCATGTGGCTCATTAGAATGATAGGTTTGTAGCGCCTGAAGAGCATCGGGTGGCGCAGCAACGTTCGCAGATGATTCAAGGCTTGCACTATCTTTCCCTTACCTTAGCCAGCATTTCGAGGTACCAAGTATATGCTTGCCATTTGATTGAAAATCGACACGCCAGGGCGAAACGCGCGAACAGCGCAGCCAGTGTGTGCCGGGAACGTTGCTTGAAGTCAGCTGCAAGGTGCTTGTAGCGGTCCGCTAACCGTGATTGGCAGGCCGCTATGACGTCTGGGTGTTGACTCAAGGCCAGGCTTTTCTGGTAGACCCGTAGCTGAGATAGACGTTTTTCAGTCAGATTCGCGATGGTGGACTCGTTGTCTTTCCGGTCTGCTCTAGGCACGTTGTGCCGGCCTATAAAACTCTTGGTATAGATTATGAGCTGCGCGTGACTCAGCGTGCGGAGGTACAGGTCTACCTCACATTCGTAGCGGATACCCTCATCCATACCGCCCAGTTCCAGAAAGAGGTCGCGCCGAATAATGGTGCAGTTGAGGTGGGGGAATCCACCATGGGAGAGCAAAGTCTTTGGGCTGACCCTGAAGGTGCCAAATGGGGCGTTGGGCTCCCGTAATGAGTTTCCCAAACCCTCTAGCCATAGCGGCCCTGGCACACGCATGTTGTCGGCTGTGTACGCGGCCTGGTTACTGTAATATACGTCGACGAGGCCATCGGCGGCCTCAATCACCCTGTGTGCGGTTTCAAGGTGACGCGCGTCCTCCCAAGTGTCGTCGTCATCCAGAATGCACAGGTACGATCCTCTCGCCAGTCTTGCTCCGGTATTGATCGAATAGCTGGGGCCATGACCATTAGGCCGCTGGAGCAGATGGTGCCAGCGTGTTCGTATCTCGGCCTCCTTCTCCAACTCACGATAGCGGGGGAGGTGGTCATCACTGGAACCGTCGTTTATCACCAAAACTTCGAAATCAAGGAACGATTGGGTCAACACCGAATGCAGCGCCCGGCTGAACAGCTCTGGTCGGTTTCGGGTAGGCATGATAACGGAGAAGAATGGCTCCCTGGGGGAATTCTCTGCCAATGTCAGTTCCTCCCCGCTGAAGGCTTCAATAGCTGGCATAGTCGATAGGTAGCTCTTCTACAACGCGCTTTATTGCTCGTGCAATATCGCCAAAGCATGTGCGGTAGACAGCATCAGATTTATTGTACGGGTCTGGTATCTCTGCGCGAGGAAGTACCGGGTCAGATAAACCGGCACCCAATAAAAAAGTCCTGTCGACCGCATCCTGATGCATTGCAACTAACCTGTCATAGTGCCCTTTTTCCATGACAAATATGATGTCGCTATCTGCGATGAGATCAGTGTCCACACATCGTGATCGGGAGTAAGTGAGGTCTATAGCATGTTGCTCCGCGACCTGGACCATTCGTGGATCTGCAGGGCGCTGTTCCTGGGGGTGAAAGCCCGCAGAGCGAATATCCAGATAACTACTGGGCGGCAGCTGGGCTGTCATGAGTACTTGCGCCAAGGCGCTGCGGTTGATATTGCCATAACATATAAATAATATTTTCCGGGACCCTCGCAGTTTCTCACGAACTGTCCCATTGCGCCAAAGCAAACGCTGAGAGAGTGTGAACCAACTCTCTTCCAGTAAGCCCAACAGCCGGTGGCCTTGACGCGCGACAAGGCGTTTGACTTCCACCAGCCCGGGGAGCGGGTCACTGAAGCACTGAGTATCGAAGTGGTGTCTGGTTGACAGAACCTTGCTCAAATCAAGCAGCACCTTCCCTAGTGAAGGGACTTGGGTGATAGCGTCGCTGTGTGATCGCAACACCATCTCATGCCACATGACGTCGCTAGGCAGGTTTCGACAATACACACCGCGCCGGTATGGGGGGTAGGTGCCAAGTTCACCGGTCAATGACAGCTCTGCCTGCATCGCTGGAAAATCGGCGCCGGCGGCCATGGCGAGTGGTAGGGAACCCCAGAAACGTCCGTTGATCTCCATCAAGCAGTATTCTTTGGTGGCCGGGTTCCACTTGAACTCGACCATCGCTACACCCGTCCAGCGAATTTCTCGGATCAGCCTGGTTGCTGCGTCAAGGAGCCTGGGCTCAAGTTCGGTGCTCATGCGGAAGCTGCTACCGCCGCCCGTCAATGGGACTTCGTGCAAGCGCAGATGTTGGAAGGCGTAAAGGATCTCGCCTTGCTTGGCAATCAGTTCTACACCGGCGCCCAGACCGCGGAAGTAGCTTTGCAGAATAACTGAAGAGTGTCGGAGGCACGCCTTGCACTGCAGGATCAATTCAGCTTCGTCAATCGCGTAGCTGACGTTGCGCTTGGAGTAACCCGCGGCGCCCCCGGATACGGAATGGCTGGGTTTTACCACCACCGGAAAGCGCAGTTGCGGCAGCAACGCCGGTAACTCGTCGATGCTTGAGATATAAAGGCTCTGTGGGGTGGACACGCCGATCCGCTCGGCAAGCGAGAAGGTTGCCGCCTTGTCCAGAACCAACTGAAGGCTGTCGTCATCAGCTATTGCCAGGCAGGTTTCCTGGAACCGGTCCCGAGCGTGGGCCAGGGGCACCAGGCTGCGTTCTGTTACCGGAATGACAAGTGCGTAGGGCGCATGGTGTATGTGTTCTTGTAGCCACGCCAGGAACGCTTCTTCATTCAGCAGCGGGTCTGGGTATTGAAAGTGTGCGGCCACTGAATTTGAGTAGGCGGCAATTGGTGCGGCTTTGGCACTTGCGATATCGACGACGAAGTACCTGGCCGCCAGCGAGCGGGCTATAGTCAGGGCGCTGACCATGTCGGCATCGAGTACGAGTATGCGTTTGATTTTTTGTTTTCTCTTCACTTGCTGGGATCGTCCCCGGCTTTTCGAATCTGGGGATGCTATAACAAAAACACCGACTACGCCTGAAACACTTGTCGCCTCCCGCGGATTATCCGCTGCGGCATGGTGCTAACAGTCTTGGGTACTGGTGGATACATTCGGTCCTGCGCTGCTCTTGGTGCAAGCAAAAAAAACGGCCCTTTCGGGCCGTTTTCAACTGGAGGCACTCATTCGTTAGCCCGATACAGGGCACGCATGGGCCTTTGGGATCGGCTTAGGCCTTCTTGCGACGGCGACCGGCAAAGCCCAACGCCAGCATGCCTGCGCCGAACAGCCCCAGAACTGAAGGTTCGGGAACTGCCGTCGCCATGTAGCTCATCGCTACATGGATAGAGCTGGTGCCGGGGTTGAACTCAGGCGTGTACACAGTGATAGTTCCGTCTGGGTTCAGAACAACTTCCGAGGTGCCGGAAGGAACGCCGTTGTCAGTAGAAGTGCCGGCGAACAGAGTGAAGCTGAGGTCGTAACGGTAACCGTCGCGAACGAAAGAAACCGGTGCAAACGCGTCGGATGATGCGGTGAAGATGTCATCGCACAGCGTTTCGAGCGGGTTGAGGCCTGTGCAGGCTGCTTCAGTGCTGGTATTCAGCGTTTCGTTGAAGCTGATGCTGTTGGTGGTGGTGGGATCAGCGTAGGCCAAATCAGTACGTGCGGCATCTGCGTAAATGCGCAGGTTCGCCAGCGTGTCAACAACCCAAAGCGGGTCAACAATAGCACCACCGAGAGTGGTCAGTGTTCTGTTGGTCTGTGTGATGGTGTCGATAACCCACCAATCGCCTTCATTCCACTGTCCGTCACCATCGACGGCGAAGGTGGATGTGTAGCGCAGGGGCGTACCATCCAGGTCCGCAGTCGGCGCGGTGCTGTTGTTGTAAGACACAATGGCGATCGACGACTCAACGGGATCGTTAGCGCCTTCCCAAGCAAAGCTGGTCAGGGTGCCGGCTGGCGCGAGCGGGTCGGTGTTGTCGACATCACTTGCGGGCTTGTACTGAAGCGAGCTACCGAAAAATGTTGGCTCACCAAAGCCCGCGTGCTGGCTGAAGCCCAGCTCCGCAAGCGGCGCTGCCACCGCGGAAGTACCAGCTACGGCCATCGCGAGGAGACTCGCTGCGCCTGCTGTCTTGATCATCGTTTTCATCATGAATCTCCTGATATTGTGTTCCGACAGTGCCCTGGGGGTATCGGAGTGTTAGCGTCCGGCCAGTGGTTGTGGCCTGGCCGCCGTCGCACGAGTTGTAAAGCAATGCGCGTGCCAATAAAAATAAAATGAGCAAAAACAATGGGTTGAGAGTTCCCCCCTATCGCTCTATCGCCTGTCTCCCGCCCTGGTGTAAAAATTCCTGACAGCCGCTTTCCGCAGCTGCCGCAATCTCGTAACATGGCGCCGGCCCTGGCGGGATGCGACGGGTCATCTCCACAAAACCCAACAGCGCAAGGCCACTCAGAAGGCAAGATCCTTTTATGACCAATTCCAAGGCGTTCCGTCCGGAACACTGGCTGAGTACCCGTATCGTCACCCACCCACAGGAACTGCACCGGATCTATCGGCTGCGGTACAGCGTGTATTGTGAGGAGAGGGCCTTCCTGCCCACAGCGGATTATCCCGAGGGGCTTGAGCGCGACGACTACGACCCTCGTGCCAAGTGCTTCGCGGCTTTTGACCGCGACGATGAGGTGGCGGGTTCAGTGCGGCTGGTGCTGGACGCAGCGGGTGCAGGCTTCCCGTTCCAGCGACATTGCCCGCTCTTCGAAAATGCCTCGCTGCCTCCTTCGCATAGCGCCGGGGAGGTGTCGCGCCTGGTCCTCAACCAGCGCTGCCGGACCCCGCCCGGGGGTGGAGACACCGGTACGGTCATCCTTACGGTGTACCGGGAAATGTACCAATACAGCCTGCAGCAGGGTGTCGACTACTGGTATGCGGCCATGGAACGGCCCCTGGTGCGCATGTTGAGTCGCATTGGAGTTGAGTTTGAGCGTATCGGCCCGTCGGTTGACTACCACGGCCCGGTTGCGCCCTACCTGCTGGAACTCTCCGCCCTGCAACGGCGGCTGGCGCAGGTGAATCCCACACTGCTACACTGGCTGGACTCGACGCTTTAGCTTTACCTCAGTTGTCGTTTGTCTTCGGGCGTGCCACCGATTGGTGCTATGCTCCAGAGATAATGAAAACTTCTTAGTGGAGACAGCAATGGATCGCGACGCGGCAGCATCGCTGGGAGCCCTGGCGAAATACTTTTCGCTCCACTCCTATGATCGTGGCAGTGAAACCGCGGATCTCTCCGATCTCTATGCATTGCGCTACCAGATTTACTGCCTGGAGTGCCACTTCCTGAACGCCGCCCGCTACCCCGATGGCCTCGAAACGGACATCTACGATGCGCGGTCCGCACATTTTTCCGCCACCAACGCCGAGGGTGTGGTGGCGGGCACCGCGCGCCTGGTGATGCCTGTGGAGGGCGAGCGGTTGCCGTTCTTCGAGCACTGCCCGCCCTTTGCCGACTTCGAGCCACCGCCGGCGTCAGAATCCGGTGAAGTGTCGCGCCTCGCGGTCAAGCGCGAGTACCGGCGGCGTGCCGGTGACAGCCTGTGGGGGATCAACGAGTCGCACCTGAAAGGCCCGGGCGCCGTCGACGAATCACCGCGCGGCGAGAAGCGTGTCAATGCCCCCTTGCTGGTGCTCGGTCTTTACCGGCAAATCTACCGCTTCAGCTGTGAAAACGGCATCCGCTACTGGTATGCGGCCATGGAAAAGGGCCTGGCTCGCGTACTGCGGATCTACGGGTTCGACTTCACCCCCATTGGCCCGGAAAGCGACTACTACGGCCCGGTAACGCCCTACCTTGGCGACTTGCGCAAGCTGGAGGAGGCACTTGAGGCCTCCAATCCGGCCCTGCTGTGGTGGTTCCGCAGCGGACCGTGATGATGCGCTTGCCAGCGACTCGACCCTTTTCATGTCACGCCTGAGCCGACTCAAACGCACTGTACTGTTGTCCCTGCTTGCGCGGCAGACGCCGGAAAAACTCCTTGCTGCGGGGCGCAAGCGCCTGCCCGCGGTGTTTCAGCGCGCGGCGCGTCATTGTGCCGCCTATCGCACCCTGCTGGAGGAGGCCGGGGTAAGAGCGGAGCAGTGCACCAGCGGTGAACAGGTGCTGCAGTGCGCGCCCATCCTCACCAAGGCCGACCTCTTCGAACGATTCCCCATTCAGCAGCTCATGGTCGATAAGGTGCCACCCACTGCCCTGGCCGGCGTGCTCACCAGCTCCGGCCACGGCGGCAGCAACTTCGCTTTTGGCGTCAGCACCCGCCGACAGCATCACCTGACCCCCGACGATATCGACCTCGGCCTGCAGCAGGCGTTTGGCATCGACCAGCGGTCTACCTTGCTGGTGAACTGCCTGCCGATGGGCGTGGTGTTTACCTCCAATACGGTCTGCGTAGCCAATGTCAGCGTTCGCGAAGATATGGCGCTGGCGATCCTCCGCCAGGCGGGCCCGTTGTTTGACCAGGCCATCCTCTGCACCGACCCGCTGTTCTGCAAGCGCCTGCTGGACTATGCGGCCGAGCAGGCATTCGATTGGTCGCAGTTGCGCATGAACGTCATTCTCGGCGAAGAAATGTTCTCCGAGGATTATAGAAGCTACCTGGCCGCCGCCTTGCAGGTGCCCCTGGACGAGCCGGGCGGCACACTCATTGGCAGCTCGATGGGCGTGGGTGAGCTGGGGCTGAACCTGTTTTTTGAAAACTCGGAAACCATTGCCCTGCGTCGCGCCCTGCATCGACAGAACCCTGACCAGCCCCTGCCGTCCTACTTCTGCTTCAACCCGCTGCGCAGCTACGTGGAGATTGTCGACGCAGGGGCGGACGGCGTGGGTGACCTGGTGATCACCATGCTCGACCGCGAGGCGCCCGTGCCCATGATCCGTTATCGCACGGGTGATCGCGCGCGCTGGCTCACGGCGGCCGACCGCGAGCCCCTGACCGACGCCGAGCGCGCAGCGCTTGCCGCAGTGCCGTTTCCCATGCTGGCGATGCACGGGCGTGCTCGGGATCGGGTCAGTGCCGACTGGCACGTGGATCATTTCAAGGCCTTGCTGTATCGAAAGCCCGCGGTCGCTGACCAGCTGTCGGGGGCTTTTCGCGTGCTGGCACCGGCAGAGGGTGGCCTGCGCCTGGACGTGCAGCTGGCGCAGGTCGCGAGCCGTGGGCCGGAGGCCGTGGGGGCTGAGCTGCAGTCCTTGATGGCCGAGGCCGCCGCGCGCCGCGGCGCTGAAGTGCCTGAACTGCGCTGCTTTTCCTACGCCTCATTCCCCCATGGCATGGGCCTGGATTACGAGCGCAAGTTCCGCTACTTCCCGGGGGGTGCCTGAGTGCCCGGCCTGTTGATGGCGCTGTTGCTGGCCCTGCGCAATCTGCGCCGGCAGTTTCGTCGCAGCCTTACCGCGCTGCTGTCCATCGGTTTTGGCGTGGCCGCCCTGCTGGTCGCAACCGGCTTTAACGAGGCCATGTTCGAGGAGTTCCGGGAGGCCACGATCCGCTCGCAGTATGGCCACCTGCAGATCACGCGCCCCGGTTTTCAGGAGCGCGGCCGCAGCGATCCCTGGGCGTATCTGTTGCCCGCCGAGATTGCGCTGGACCCGGCGCTGCTGCCCCCGGGGTCGACCGTCTCACCGCGCCTGTTGCTGAATGGCCTGGTGAGTTTTGCAGAGCAGACGCTGCCCTTTATGAGCGAAGGGATCGACCCGGCACGGGATATGCTGGACGATCGCGCCCTGCGTATTGAGCAGGGCCGTCGCCTGGCGCCTGGCGATCATCAGCAGGTGGTGCTGGGGGAGGGGCTGGCGCGGCAGCTCGAGGTGGCGCCCGGTGGCTCGGTGGTGCTGCTGGTCAATACACCCGAGGGCCAGCTGGGGGCGGCGGAAGCCGAGGTGGTCGGGCTGTTCAGCTCTTTCAGCCAGGAGTTTGATGATGCGGCACTGCTGTTGCCCCTCTCTCTGGCGCGGGAGCTGGCCCAGGTGGAGGGCGCCCATGCCTGGCTGGTTTTCCTGCAGGATACGGCAGCTACGGACGCCGCGCTGGGTCCGGTGCGCGCCGCGCTACCGTCAGCCGCGTTCGATGTGCAACCCTGGCACGCCCTTGCCGAGTTTTATGCCCGGGCTTCGGTGCTTTTCGAGCAGCAGCTGGACCTGGTGAAGGGCATCGTGGTGTTCATTATTCTCCTCGGTATTGGCAACACCATGATGATGAGTGTGCTGGAGCGCACCGGTGAAATCGGCACCGTCATGGCGCTGGGCAACACGCGGGCCTCGGTGCTGCGCGGATTTCTGCTGGAAGGCGCTTTGCTTGGGTTGCTGGGCGCGGCGCTGGGGCTGTTGGCAGCCCTGGGCGCAGGTCAGCTGTTGGCCCTGGCGGCCATAGAGATGCCGCCGCCACCGACCTTTGCCCGGAGTTACCACGCGGCCCTGCTGATCACGCCGGTGATGGTGCTGGAGGTGTTGCTGATTGCCGTGCTCACCACCACGCTGGCTTCTTTCTACCCCGCCTGGCGCGCATCGCGCATGGAAATCGTGGAGGCCATCCGCCATGTGCGCTGAGTCGTTGGCCAATGGCCGTGCTCGCGGGCACTGCCTGGGGACGTGGCAGTGAAGGCGCTGCTGCAACTTGCCACCCGCAATGTTCTGCGACAGCGCGGCCGTTCGTGGATGACCCTGCTGGCCATTGCCTTCGGTGTGGTGGCCCTGATTCTCGCCGGCGGCTTTATCAAGGACACGGTGGACGAACTGGGCGAATCGATGATTCGTTCCCAATCCGGGCACCTGCAGGTGAACCGTGCGGGTTACCGTGAGCAGGGGAGTCGCGACCCGTCAGCTTACCTGATCGAGGAGCCCGAGGCGCTGCGGCAGGCGTTGGCGTCGATTCCCGAGGTTGAGGAAGTGCTGCTGCGCTCGGTGTTCAGCGGTTTGCTGAACAATGGGCGCACGGATTGGGCCATCATCGGCGAGGGCGTGGAGCCCGACGCCGAGACGCGCCTGGGTACCTACATTAACGTCTCCGCAGGGCGTCAGCTCACCGACGCCGACCCCTATGGCCTGATGCTGGGCGCCGGGGTGGCGCAGGCGCTCGACTTGCAGCCCGGTGACTGGGTCGACCTGCTCACCAACACCACGGACGGCGCGGTCAACGTGCTGGAGTTTCAGGTGGTGGGCATTTTCCAGACCTTTTCCAAGGACTATGACGCCCGCGCAGTGCGGATTCCGCTGTCTGCGGCGCAGGCGCTGCTCGGCGATGCCGGTGTGCATCTGGCGGTACTGCGGCTGAGTCGCACGGACGCCACGTCGGCAACACAGCAGGCCGCTGAGGCCGCGCTGGCCGGGGAGGGCTTTGAGGTTCTGGACTGGAAGCGCCTGAACCCGTTCTATGAGCAGACCGTGGCGCTTTATCGCCAGCAGTTCGGCTTTCTGGTGCTGGTGATTCTGCTGATGGTCAGCCTGAGTGTGGGCAATACCATCAACATGAGTGTCTACGAACGCGCTGCGGAGTTTGGGACCATGCAGGCCTGCGGCGCGCCGCGGCGGGAAATCGCCCGCCTGATTCTGCTGGAAAGTGCCTTGCTGGGTATAGCCGGCGCCACACTCGGCGTGGTCGCGGGCAATGGCCTGGCGCTGCTGATCTCCTGGATCGGTATTCCCATGCCGCCGCCGCCCAACTCCGACATCGCCTACATCGCCCTGGTTCGTCTGGCCTGGTGGATCACCGGGGTGTCTTTCCTGATCGGGCTGCTGGCACCCATTGTTGCAGCCCTGCGCCCGGCTCGGCGCGCGGCCAGGGCGGATATCGCCGACTCACTGCGGCAGGCGGTGTAGGTGCCGCCCCGCGGGCAGGGTGTCAGGATTCTTTACAAAGGGCTGCCATTGCTTGTCCGAAGAAATTAAATATCTTCGAAAAAACAAGGCGTTAAAGGAGTTGGCTCAAGGCTTGCATCATAAATAGTAGTCAGTAGGTAAACCTTCATCTTTCAGAGACAGGCGCAAAATGAGTGCAATCAGATCGGTAGTGGCGTGTGTGGCGTTGTTGGGTTCGTCCCTGGCGTTTTCAGCGCCGATCACATGGAGCGGTGCCCAGAACACGGCGGGCGCAGCGGATGTTGTGGTCAGCGGTAACCTGATCGAGGCGGTCAACGCGGGCCCGAGCAATGCCGGCTCGGTCACCGTAAATGGCGTCGTGTTTGCCAACAGCGCCGCGCTGCTGCCCCAGTCAACGACAACCAATCCGCTCGGTGGTGCGTCAACGGGCGATGCCAATTACGATCTGCTGCTGGGTCGCTTCGATTTCGGCGGCGGGACATCGCGGTCATTGAACATCGGTGGCGGTAACCTGCTGTCCGGCATGAGCTACATCGTACAAGTCTGGTACACGGATCTGCGTAGCTGCTGTTCCGGCCGCACCATGACGTTCGGAGACGGCCTGGGCAACAACGTGAACCTGAATGCAAGCGCCCGTGGCCTTGGCCAGTTCGCCGTGGGGCAATTCACCGCGGGCGGTGCCTCGCAAACCCTGTCTCTGGCCAGCAACGGCTTTGCCAACGTACACATCACCGCCTACCAGGTGCGTGAAGTGGAAGCCGTTTCCGAAGTGCCGGTGCCCGGCCCCTTGTTCCTTATTGGCCTGGGCCTGATGTTGATGAGCGCTCGCCTTCGCGCGAAGGGCTGACCAGGGTGGGGGGCAGATGCTGCCCCCCGACCACGCCAGCGCCGATCACGGGCGCACGCTAAAAGCCTTTCTCAGATAGCCTTTCAGGTGGCCTTCAGTCTCACCGCTCACAATCTGCGCAAATACTGCTGGGTAAACATCCTCTCCGGCAGGTCCTTGATGGTCATTGTGTTGTACTCGAGCACGGAATAGTCGCCGTCCTTGAGCGCGTCCTCGATGACGATGCGGGTGGGGCGCACCTGTCCTGCCATGTCCTGAAACGCTTCATAGCGGCTGGTTTTCAGCAGTCGACCTGAGACGGCGTAGAACTCCGCCTTGATGGGTCGGTCATCGGCAACCGCCACCCAGTAGCGCACCCTGGCGTAGGTCACACCGCGCCCGGCAGCAGTCAGGTCCAGCACCCAGGCATCCTCGCCATCCACCTGTTCCTTTCCCGCCAGTGCCGCGGTGTAGTCCCCCGCGAAATTGGCTCGGGCCAGGTCGCCGTTCGCCACCTGTCCGGTCAGCCGCTGCGACAGCGACAGGCGCACGGGCTGGCTGACGGTGGGCATGAATATCCACAGGTCGCGCCCGCGCATCAGCAGGGCCTGGCCGCGCTCGGAGGCCGGGGATTCGGTGAGCACGATGGTGTTTTCATTGCCCCGCGACATCACCTTGTACTCGCGCACATCGCCGGCCTCGTCGGCGCTGTAGTTGGTCACGGTCACCAGGGTTTCAAAGCTCTCGCGGGGAAAGCGGATGGCATCGGCGCGCTGTACCAGGGCAGTGGCGTCCGGAGCGTCCGCCGCCGGGCCGCCGCCTTGGGTGTCGGTGGGCTCTGCAGCGCCCGCAGCAGTGTCCGCAGCGGCCCGGGGCTCTGCCAGCGCCGGGCTCTGCGCCAGCAGGGAGGCCAGCAGCACCCCCCCCAAAATGGTCAAAAAGTCAGGATTTTTGCGAAGTTGCGGGAACATGGGTGCTATCCTGTGGCCACGTGTAACAGCATTCTGGCGCTGTGTAATGGCGATTGTAAAGGTAGAAAAGGTCAGTAAACGCTATCCACTCGGTGAGCAGGTGGTGGAAGCGCTGCGCGATGTGTCGCTGGCAATTGAGCCGGGCGCATTCCTGGCGATTGCCGGACCCTCGGGCAGTGGGAAGTCTACACTGCTCAACATCATCGGCTGTATCGACACGCCGAGTGCGGGGCGTGTGCTGATTGACGGGCAGGATGTTTCCGGCAAGACGCCGGACCAGCTGGCGGACGTGCGGGCGCGCACCCTGGGCTTTATCTTCCAGACCTTCAATCTGCTGCCGGTGCTTTCTGCCGAGGAAAATGTCGAGTATCCCCTGCTGCAACTGCGGGAGCTGTCACGCGCCGAACGTCGGGAGCGGGTTGCTCACTACCTGGACAGGGTTGGACTGACGCGCTACGCCTCGCACCGCCCCAACCAGCTGTCTGGCGGTCAGCGCCAGCGCGTTGCCATTGCCCGGGCGCTGGCTACACATTCCCGGGTGGTGCTGGCCGACGAGCCGACCGCGAACCTCGACCGCGAGACCGGCCGCAGTATTCTGGAGCTGATGCAGCGCATCAACAGTCAAGACGGCACCACCTTCATTTTTTCCACCCACGACAGCCACGTCATGGCCATGGCCGATCGCCTGGTCCACATGGAAGACGGCCGCATTCTGCGCGAAGAAGCCTGTGGGTCCGTGCAGACGGAGGAGGCTGGCGCGTGAGCCCTATGCTGTCCGGCTGCCGGGCAGTGCTGCTCGCCTGTGCGGCCCTCGGGACCTGTGCCCTGCCCCTTACAGCGGTCGCTGGCGACACGGTAGCGGTCACCCAGGCTGCGCCTGCCAGCGCGGGTATCCGGGTCGGTCGCGAGGCAGGGCGCACGCGCATGGTGGTCGATCTGAACGCCGCGCCGCAGTTCGACCTGTTTGAATTGTCTGGTCCCGACCGCATCGTGATTGATCTCAAGAATACGCAGCTCGCCGAGCCTCCGGCCCCCGGCCTGTTCGCGGCGACGCCGGTGGCGGGTTTGCGCACCGGGGTGCATGAGGGCCATACGCTGCGCCTGGTGTTGGACCTGGCGGACGGTGACCTGCGCCACGAAAGTTTTGTGCTGGGCCCGGATGCCAACGGTGGCCACCGCCTGGTTCTGGATATCTACTCGCGCGAGCAGTCCGTGGCGCGCGCAGCCGCTCCGCCGCTGGAGCACCAAAGCCGGGCGACCGCGCCGTTGGCGGCGGCCGACGCTGTCCGGCCGGCATCCAGTGTGTCCCGACCACAGCGCAGGGAGCCCCCGCAGAAGGCTGCGGCGCCGCTGCCAGCGGCGAGCCCACAAGCGGCTCCGGCGACCGGCGTCAGTGACCTGTTGGTGGGTGGTTACGGCGAGCTGGCGGCCGCCTACAACACCGCGCAACCGGAACACTGGTCCAAGCTCCGCGCCCGCCTGGAGTTGGGGGTGAGCGGCAGCCTTGATTGGGGCGCGCGTTTCAAGGTGGTCGGACGCCTGGAAGGCGACGCAGCCTACAGCGTAGAGGACGACTTCTACCCCCTTGCGGTGCGTCGCGACCAGCGGCACGACGGCTCCCTGCGCGAGGCCTACCTGGATTTTGGCGCTGGCGACTGGGAATACCGGCTGGGGCGTCAGCATGTGGTGTGGGGGGAGATGGTGGGTCTGTTCCTCGCCGATGTGGTGTCAGCGCGCGACACCCGGGAGTTCTTCCTGGAGGAGTTCGAAACCATGCGTATTCCGCAGTGGGCGGTGCGCGCGGAACGGTTTGCGGGGGACGCGCATCTGGAATTGCTGTGGGTGCCGTATCCCAGTTACGACAGGATCGGTGAGCCGGGTGCGGATTTCTACCCGTTTCCGGTAGCGCCCGGCACGCCTGTTACGGAACGTAAGCCAGGCCGCAGTAAGGTCGCCAACCACGGCCTCGGTGGGCGTTTTTCCTACCTGCTTTCCGGCTGGGACCTGAGTGGGTTCTATTACCAGAGTACCGACGTGGCGCCCACACTCTACCAGACAGGCCTTGGTCTGGAGCTGCGCCATGACCGCATCCAGCAGTTCGGCGGTACGTTCTCCAAGGATTTCCTCGATTTTGTGTTCAAGGGCGAGGCCGTCTACACCCGCGGCCGCAGCTACTTCTCGCTGGACCCCGATGCGCCCAACGGCCTGCGGGAGAGCGACGGCCTGGATTACGTGCTCGGCGTCATGCTGCCCCTGGGTGACTGGCGCTTCGATGCCCAGGTGTACGGTCGTCACCTCGCGGATTACGACGCGGCACTGCTCTCCGACCGCGATGAAACGGGTATCACGCTGCTGGTGAACCGGCGCTTTGGTGACCGTGTCGAGGCCGAGGTGTTGTACCTCACCGGCCTGAACCGCAGTGACTGGTCGCTGCAGCCCCGCCTGAGCTGGAACGTCACACAGGAGTGGCGCCTGCAATTCGGCGCAGACCTGTTCGGCGGAAGCGAGATTGGCCTGTTCGGGCAATATGACGCCAGCGACCGCGTTTTTATTGAACTGCGCCGCTGGTTCTAGCCCTTTACCCGCCAAAGTGTGAGCCAGTGCCGCATTTGCGCCTTGGCGGCTCCCCTTTCCTGCCTTAGAGTGTGGTAAAGAATAGGATGTTACGAGGCGTTACCATGCATATGTCCGTTGCCCGCAAGCTGTGGCTCCCCGCTATGGCCGTTCTGGCGATCTCTGCCTGCTCCAAACCGCTGACCCACGATGAGCTTCTGGCCCGAGCGCAGCAGTCATTCGCGGAAGGGAAACTGAACGCGGCAGAGATCGACGCCAAGACGGCATTGCAGCAGGACAGCCGCAGCGCCGAAGGGCGTCGCGTATTGGGGGAGGTGTTCCTGCGCCAGCGCGCCATGGCTGAAGCCGCTGTGGAGTTTGAGAAGTCGCTGGAAACGGAGAAGGTCGGTGAAGTCGCAGTGCTGTATGCCGAGGCCCTGATTGGCGCCGGCGAGGCGGAAAAGCTGCTGCAGCACGTTGCTGACCCCGGCTATGCGTTTGCCGCCCAGGAGCCTGCCTGGCTGGCGCTGGTGGCGCGCGCGCAGGCTGCCACCGGCGACACGTTCAGCGCCGAGGAGACCCTGCGCAGTGCCATGGACCTCGCACCGGAGGACCCGCAGGTGCGACTCGCGCAGGCGTTTGTCTCCGTGACCCACACCGGTGAGCGCGAGGATGCGCAGGCTATCCTCAAGGACCTGACCGAGAAACATCCCGATTTTGCTGAAGCCTGGAGCCTCTACGGTAGCGTGCTGCAGGCGCGGGGTGACTATCCGGCGGCGGAGCAGGCCTTCGCCACGGCCAGCTCACTCAATCGCTTCCGCCTCAACGACCGCCTGAGCATGGTGGCGGTGCAGGTGGAGCAGGGCAAGCATACGGAAGCCGCGAAAGAGCTGGAACAACTCGAGAAGATTATCCCCGATCATCCCGGCGTGAATTACGCCCAGGCCCGCATCCAGATCGAGCAGGGCAACGCAAGTGCCGGGCTCGGTGAGCTGGCCAAAGTGCTGAATGTCGCCCCGAGCCACCTGCCGAGCCTGTACCTGGCGGCGAATGCCAACTTCCGCGAGGGCAACCTGGCCACCGCCGAGGACCAGCTGAGCCGCTTCCTTGCGGCGCAACCGCGCAATATCAACGCGCGGCAGATGCTCGCGGCGGTGTACCTGCGTATGGGTGAGCCCGGACGTGCTGAAACCATCACCCGCAAGTTGCTGGAGGAACTGCCCATGAACGTCCCTACGATGAACATACTCGCGCTGGCGCTGACCGCGCAGGGTATGCATGGCGCGAGCGCCGCAGTCTACCAGGACATGGCGTCGGTCACGCCGGAGTCCGCGCAGGTGCAGATGGAACTGGGCACCTCACTGGTGCGATCCGGTGACCTCGACGCCGGTACCGCGGCGCTGCGCGCTGCGCGTGACCTCGATCCGGCGGACGGAGAAATCCGCTATCGCCTGGTGCGTGCCCTCTCCGCCGGCGGTGATGCCGAGGCTGCAAATGCCGAGTTGCAGGCGTTCCGTGACAGCGCGCCCGAGGATCCGCTGCCCAGCGTTTTGGCGGCACAGCTGGCACTGGATGCGGGCGACCGGTCAGGCGCTGCGGAGAACTACCGCGCGGCATTGGCACTGGACCCGGGCAATACCCAGGCCAGCACCGGACTGGCATCGCTGGCGATGCTCAATGATGATTCCGCCGCGGCACTCGCTATTCTCAATGAAAGCCTGGCGGCGCAGCCCGATGACCTCCAGGGCATGATGAATCTGGCGGCCGTGCACGAGCAGCGCGGTGAAACCACCGAAATGGTCGCTGTGCTGGAGCGCGCCATTGCCGCGCATCCGAAGGCGTTGGAGCCCCGCCTGATGCTGGCACGCTTCCAGTTCACACAGCAGCGGCCCGGTGAGGCCGTGGACCTGCTGACCGCGGTGCGCGATGAACACAACGGTGATCCCCGCGTGCACCAGCTGTTGGCCGGGGCATTTCTCGCGCTTGACCAGCCGGGTGCGGCAGTGAATGCCACCCGTCGCCTGCTTGAATTGATGCCCGACAACGTACGCGCGCTGCGTCTGGCCGCGCAGGCTGAGCGGGCCAATGGCGACCTCCCGGCGGCGGAAGGCCGCCTGCGTCAGGCAGTGGAGCTACAGCCGCAGGATGTGGATTCACGCAAGATGCTCGTAGAGGTGCTGTTGCAGCAGAACAAGCTGGCGGAAACCAGCGAGGAACTCGCGCAGCTGCCGCCCGGCGTGGTGCCCGAGCCCCAGCTGAACCTCGCGCGGGGTCGACTGGCCCTGACCCAGGGGGACCTGGACGAAGCCGAGGCGCTGCTGCGCAAGGCGCACGGCGCAGCGCCCTCCAGCAACTCGCTGGTTTTCCTGTCCTCGACGCTGTTGCAGCAGGGCAAGCGAGATGAAGCCTACCGGATGCTGGAAGGGTGGCTGGAAAGCGCACCGGAGGACGTGGTCGTGCTCAGCACGCTCGGACCACTCTACCTGTCGCAGGGCCGGGATGAGGACGCGGCGGGCGTGTTTGAAACCCTGCACCGACTGGCGCCAGAGGATGTGGTGGCCATGAACAACCTGGCCTGGGCCTATCGTTCATCAAACACTGCCCGTGCGCTGGAACTGGTGCAGAAGGCGCTGCAGAGTGTGCCCGACAATGCCGCCATCCAGGACACCTACGCCATGATCCTGATGGAGAATGGTGACTTAAGCGAAGCACTGGCCGTGAACCAGAAGACACTGGAAGTGGCCCCCGATTCGCCGCAGTTCCGTTTTCACCGCGCCCAGATACTGGCGGCTGCTGAACGGCCCGCCGAGGCGCTGGAACTGCTGGACACGCTGCTGAAGGGGCCCCCGTTCCCGGAAGCGGAGGCGGCGAGGGCGTTGGCGCAGAAGCTGCGGGGCCATTGATCGGCCGCTCTCCTGCATGCAGTGCGCGTGCCGGAGTGTACTGTCCAGTTTTTTTACACGGGACCGGGTTGATACTGTGAAGGGGTTTGTAACCATTTGTTTCATAGTAATTTTTTGATACTGGCAAGGTTTTTGCTTCGTTTAAACCGTCAGAAAATCAGCCCGCTTCGGAAGAGAGAAACACGATGATGAACATAGGAAAAACGGTATTTTGCAAGGCCGCACTTGCGGTCTCACTCACCTTCGGTGCCCTCGGCCTGCAGGCAGCCCCGATCATCGAGGGCACCTTCGTTGCTGATGCGGTGGAGGATTACGAGGGCACTCCCGGTGGGCGCACCTTCCTGACTTCTCTGTTTGGTGGGTCGGTGAGTGTTGTCGCGGGAACGGTAAACCACGCCTCGGTGGACGCGGGTAATTGGGTCGATTTTCGCGGTAGTTCGGCGATTGTCCCGGTCTCCGGGTCGCGCTTCGGAACCGGCTTCGGCGATGGCACGTACGGGCTGGATTTCAGCGGTCTGGGCGGCATCTTCGGCTTTAGCGGCTGGTTCAGCGCCGCAGGGCCCGGTGCGGAGTCCATCGAGTTCTTCGGTGCAGGCAATGAGTCTCTCGGCGTCATCTCCCGCCCGGCTGGTTTCGGCCCCGGCAATGGCACCATGGAGTTCATCAGCGTGACTTCGGACACCGCAATCCAGTCTTTGCTCATCTCCGGGCAGGAGATCGCCTCCGATGATCTGGCCTACACCACGTCGCGCACAGGCTCCACGCCAGTGCCCGTACCCGGCACGCTGGTTTTGCTGGGTCTGGGGCTGATTGGTCTTGGAGCTTCTGTCGGCGGGCGTCGTAAAGCCTAGTCGCGAAATCTGGCGGTACATCGCAAATTTAAGGGGGAGGGAGCGCGAGCTTCCTCCCTTTTTTGTTCCTGCGAAGTTTGTGGCGGGAGTCTGAGATTACTCAGGGCGTTGTAAATCTGTGAACCAGTGCGCAGTGTCTCGCGCGAGCCTGTGCTAGTCTTTCTGTGTGTAATTAGCGGTCCATTGGATGAAGGTGTCCTTGGGTTAGTGGCGCGCATTCCAGCTGTCAGCTGTCGAATATTTTTACAGACTGGAGGCCTTGGCCGGTAACCTTTGGGAATTAATGTTGAAAAATCAGCGGCTTGCAAATCTGGCGTGGTTTTTGCTTCAGCATACTGTACGCAGATGGTCGTGGTGATAACAGGAGTAGTGTCGTGGAGAATAATCAAACAGGTGACAAGAGGTCGGTAGACGCCACCCGGCGCCGCCTGTTGAAGGCATCTGCCGCGGCCCCCTTGCTTGCTTCACTCACGCCGAATGCCGCGCTCGCCATGTCCAGCGCAGCACAGTGCTCTGGCGGGAACTTCTCGAACATGAAATCGGCCAGCCAGGGCAACAGCCTGCAAGGCGACACGGCCGTGCGCATGGAAGTGCCCTATTTCAAGAAGCAGGGCCCGAGTGTGCAGGGCTTGGCCAACAATTTGTATGACATCAACGGTGTCTACTATCACAACAGTGGAACCCCGTACGCGACAAATCGCGATGAGTTGTTGAGTCACGGGTACGAGGAGTCAACGCGCCACGTGCTCGTGCTCTTCGATGTCAGCGGTGGCAAGCCGGAGATCGTTGGGTACTGGCCGCAGATTCCCGAGTCCAGCTTCAACGACATGCACGCTACGCCCATGACGGGTTCGTGCTGGACCTCGCTCAATCCGTCGAACCTTCGCGCCTACAACTGAGTTAGCCTGAAGCATTTAAAGCCGTGGTAGACTGCGGCAATGCAGCAATGGCAACCCGTATCAGCTGATTCACTCCTTATCGAGCACGTGGGTGACTGTTATGCCGTGTACTCCGGCGCGACCGGTGATACGCACCTGCTCGACGCCCTGCCTGTAGAAGTCCTGAAATTTCTCGTAGATGCCGCGCCGTGCTCTGGTAGCGAGATTGCCGCGCTGATTGCCGATGTTATGGATGAACCGGCGGACGCCTGGGTGGCGCAGGTCAGTGAAGTGCTCGAGCGTCTACGGGCCCTTCAGCTTGTCGAGCACCTGGCACATTGAAGCTGGGCGAACTCCCCGATGAGGAACTGCGGGCGAGGCTGCGAGCGCAGCGCTTGTGTGTCGCCTCTGGGCCCTTCCATGTGCGCCTGCGCAGCAACATCCCCAGCTTCGCCGCTACCTGGCAGCAATGCTATGCGGAACTCGAGATACTGCCTGATGACACGGTCTGCCACTTTCGCATTGCGGTAGAGCGCCAGCAGGGCGTGCGCCGCTGGTATCGCCCACAGGTGGTGTTTCGCGTAGAGGAGCTGACGCCCTTCGACCCCTATCCGCTGGACCAGGCATTCCCCATGTTCGAGTGGGGTTTGAACTGGTGTATCGCCATGTCGGCCCACGACTACCTGATGTTGCACAGTGCGGTGGTGGAGCGCGATGGCTGTGCGGTGGTGCTGCCGGCGCAACCGGGCTCCGGCAAGAGCACCCTGTGTGCCGCGCTGGTCGGGCGTGGCTGGCGCCTGCTGTCGGACGAATTTGGTATTCTGCGCCATGCGGATGGCTGTTTCCTGCCACTGCCGCGAGCTGCTCCCCTGAAGAACGCCTCGATCCCCCTGCTGCGCGACTTTGCGCCGCACCTCGATTTCGGTCCCCGCTTTGACAAAACCCGCAAGGGTGATGTGGTGCATATGTTCCCGCCATCAGAGAGTCTGCAGCGGCAGGCGGAAGCCGACCGGCCGCAGCTCATCGTGTTCCCCCGCTATGAGGCCGGTGCCGCCCTGCAGGTGCAGCAGCAGGCGCCGGAAGTGGCCATGACGCGCCTGGTAAACAACTCCTTCAATTACCGTGTGAGCGGTGCGCAGGGTTTTCGCTCACTCTGCAGGCTGGTGCGCGAGTGCGCCAGTTATCAGTTGACCAATGGCAGCCTGGATGACGCTGTGGCCGCCATCGAACGCCTGGTACAGGAGCGCCGGTCTTGAAGGCGCTGATTGCCGTGTTGCGCGACCCGGCGAGTGCCCGTCACTTCACCCCAGCCGATTGGGAAGCCTTGCTGGGCGAGGGGCGGCGCACCCGGATGCTGGCGCGTGTGCATCACCTGCTGGCGCAGAGCGTGCCCGATCTGCCCCAGCCTGTGGGGGCTCGGGATATGCTGTCCGGCCACGCACACTACGTTGCCCATATGCATGTGCTGGTGCGCAACGAACTGCGCCGGATTGGCGCCGTCGCCGCACAGGTGGATTACCCCGTGATACTGCTGAAGGGGGCGGCATACCTGGCGGCGCAGCTGCCACTGGCGGCGGGCCGCGGGCTCAGCGATATTGATGTGCTGGTGCCGCGTGATGCACTGGATGATTTCGAGCGGCGATTGCTTGCGGCCGGCTGGGAATTTGATCCTTCCCTGTCTGCCTATGATGATCAGTATTATCGGGCGTGGTCGCACGAACTGCCCCCCATGCGCCACCCGGATTCGTCACTGGAACTCGATGTGCACCACAACCTGATTCAGGTGACCAGCCGCAGCGCTCTGGAGGCGGCACCGCTGATCGCTCGTGCCCAACCGGTGGCGGGAACGCCGTTTCATGTGTTGGCAGCACCGGACAGGGTTCTGCACAGCGCGCTGCACCTGCTGATGAGCGATGAACTGCGGGGGGGCATTCGCGATCTTTACGATATTTACGCGCTGTGCCGACTGGCGGCTGCGGAGGATGCCGGCTTCTGGGATGATCTGGCTGCACACGGGCGTGCACTGCAGCTGCTGCGGCCACTCTATTATGTGCTGGCTGCCGCCCGGGAGCTGTTCGCCCTGGAGGTCCCGGAGAGTGTCTGGTCAATGGTGCGGGAGGCGCGGCCGGCGTATCCTGTCGATCGTGCGATGAGCACCCTGATACGCTGGCACCTTGCGCCGCGGATCGACCAGCCCTGGCGCACTGCAGTGGCCGAGCAGGTGCTGTACCTGCGCTCACACTGGGTACGCATGCCACCGGGGATGTTGCTGCGCCATCTTGCTCACCAGAGTCTGGTTGCCCTGCGTGGACCTCAGGGCGTGTAGTCAATCCCGCCTTTCTCCGCGACAGCCGCCTCAGGCGGCTCCGCAGCCAGTAACCCCTCGCGTATCTCAAACTGGCTCATCCCGGAACTGAATGCCATCTGCTTGCCCAGGGTGACTGTGCGTTGCTCCTGACCGCGCTGCAGCAGCAGGTGATGCCCGGATGCAAAGCCGGTGCGTGGTGTAATGATAGTCTCCCGGCCTTGCGACAGGCGATTCGGCGGCAGGATCATGACCCGGAGGGAAGCGGCCTGGCTGGCGCCGTCGCGCAAGGTCTGGCACGCCCAGGATTCCGCGCGAGAGGCCAGCACTTCCACGCCGGTGGTCGTGCTGCTGGCGTGGCGCCGACGGGTCCAGCGGACGACGCCAAGCAGCCAGGGATCTTTCTGGTCTCTGCGTAAGCAGAGTAGCTCCCCATTGCGCACGGTGCCGGGTGCGTTTGCGCCCCAATCCAGACAGTAGCCTCCGGGGCTGGCGTCCACCGTGGTGACGCGCACGATGCTGTAGTTGGCGGGCAGTTCGGTGGGCGCTTCCCGTTCCGTTCGGGCCCGGGCCAGAACGTTGATGCTGCCGTCACGATTCAGCGATGAGTGGCTGCGGTCGGTGTCGTGTGTGGCCGCCCAGGGGTCATCGTCCTTGCGCTCCACCAGAAAGGGGTTCTCTTTGCTGTTGCTGGCAGACCGGTTGCGGGGCTTCTGCACCAGGTCCTCAAGCGTGCGCTCGCCGGCGAGATGGAAGTGTGCCGCACTGAAGCCCAGCACGGCTTGCAGGGGTTCGCTCACGATGACTCGGCGATTTGCCCGTTCCCGCTCGCTACCCAGGCAGTCCAGCAGGTGGTCCAGCAACGGCAGGGGCACGCGTGTTTCACCCAGCAACGCGGCACTGCGGCTCGCCTTGCGCGCCGTATCCCTCGCTCTTGTTGCTGAGGCGATAAGGTCGGAGGTGTCCAGTAACCGCACCTGCTTGCCTGACACCGCCATGCTGCTGCGATAGACCGGAGGGCTGGCGCCATTGAGGTCGACGGCAAACAGGCCCTCGGCCTCTGTGCCGGGTCGCAGCCGGCAGCCGCCGACTGACTCTCGCAGGGCGGCATGCAACACGGCAATGTCGCTGCGCAGCAGTTGGCCTGTCTGGCAGCAGGCGAGAAGCAGCGGCACCAGCCAGGTATTGCGAATGCTGCTCTCCCCACCACCTGCTCCGGGTACCATCAGCTCCGTCAGCCGGTAGCGCTCTCCCAACAGGTAGGTCTGGTGCAGCGTCGACCAGGTGCGTGACTCGATGGGCAGCTGCAGGTTGAGCGCCAGCACCACCTTGTGCGCCGCGTAGTGCAGGGCATGCTCCAACGCCTCGCAGACCAGTCTGGCGGGCGCGCGGCGCGTAATCCTGGCGGGCTCCCGCGCGGCCTGCATGACGCAGATGGAATAGGCGGTGCAGGCCAGTCCACCGATCTGGTCGGACAAAGTCGCCAGTGCCTGTAACCGCGGTGCCATCACCAGGGGCTGATTGACCAGCATGCGGTCGAGCAGGGTCAGCGTTTGGGTGAGGCTTGGCCGCAGGGTTTCCAGCAGTTCGTAGCGGAGTTCCGGATCCACTGGCGCGCGATTGAGCTCGTTCAGTGTGTCGCGCAGTGTCTTTGCCACACCCGAGGGATCCGCCATCGGTAGCGCATCGCACCACGCGGCCGCGGCCGACAAGCGGGTCGCAAAACGGGTGAAGGGAGCACCGTCTTGCGGAGGGATGCGAAGTTCTACAGGAACAGGTGTGCTCATGGCGCGGCGCTTGTCGGTAGTCTGAAACCAGAGTACCGCAGGGCAAGCAGCGCGCGCCAGATCGCTTAGGTGATGGGGTTCACACCTTTGGCAATCGGTTGAACCAGGGCGCTGCTTTTTCCAGTTGCCCGGCGAGTTGGAACAGCAGTGCTTCCTCGCCGTAGCGACCCGCAAACATAACGCCAATCGGCAGGCCGTCGGCGCTCCAGTGCAGCGGCACCGACATGGCGGGCTGCCCGGTTGCATTGAACAGGCTGGTGAAGGCCGATACACTGATGGCGGCCTGCTCGTAGGGCGCCTTTTCCTGATTCAGGCTCAGTTCCCCAAGTTTTGCTGGCGGGCTGGTCAGGGTGGGTGATAGCAGCACATCGTATGTTTCCTGCAGCAGCGCCACATCCCGCGTTATCCGCTCAATATCCTGCATCGCCGCGTAGAGTTGCTCGGCGCTGTTGTTGCGATCGGCCTGGTAACGCTCCCAGATCAGTGGCTCCAGATCGTTCTCGGTGACTTCCCGCCCCAGCGCCCTTTCCCTGGCGCGAATCCGCTCGACCGTACCGGCGGCCATGATGGGTCCGAAGGCCGCGAAAAAACGTCGCGGATCGACGGGCAGCGCCACTTCTTCAACGGCGTGTCCCAGCCCACTGCAGAGGGTTGCGGCATTGCGTGCGGCGCTGATGCACTCTGCATGCACGGGTGTGTGAGTGAGTGGCGTAGTGACCAGGCCAATGCGCAGTCGCCCCGGCGCCTGTTGCGCCGCCTGGAGGAAGCTGCCTGCGGGGGGCGGTGCGATCACCGTCTGTCCCGGCTCGGGGCCGCTGGTGGCGTCAAGCAGCGCGGCGCTGTCGCGCACGCTGCGCGACACGGCATGTGTGACAGACATGATCGACGACAGCGTGCGCGGCCCGGCTGGCACCCGGCCACGACTGGGCTTCATGCCGAACAGGCCGCAGGCGGATGCGGGGATGCGAATGGAGCCTCCGCCGTCAGTCGCATTGGCGATGGGCAGGATACCGCCGGCCACCGCCGCCGCCGCACCGCCGGAGGAGCCACCGGCCGAGTGTGCCAGGTTCCAGGGGTTGCGCGTGTCGCCGAAGAGAATGGACTCGCTGCTGCCCGTGCCGCCGAACTCGGGGCTGTGGGTCTTGCCCATGATGACGAGCCCTGCTGCCTGGTACCGTGTGACCACGGTGCTGGTGTAGTCGGCGACATTGTCGCGGAAGAAGCGCGAACCCTCGGTGGTGACCGTGCCTTCAAGCATCATGCCCAGATCCTTGAGCAGGAACGGCACGCCGCGGAAGGGGCCGTCCGGCAAGGGCCCGGCGGCGACAGCGCGCGCCCGATCGTACAGGGTTTCCACGATGCAATTCAGGGTGGGGTTGACCGCGTTGGCGCGCGCAATCGCGACCTCAAGCACCTCCTGCGCGGAGACGTCTCCGCTGCGCACCCGTTCGGCAATGTCCAGCGCGTCCCACTGTTGGTAGTCTGCAAATGACACCCCGGTGGGCGCGCTGCGCAGGGCGGGTGCGAGGGCTGCAGTGGTGGCGGCGAGCAGGCCCTGTTTGATGAGTGTGCGGCGGGATGGGTCGTCCATTTCGGGTGTCCTCGGTAGCAGTGTTGAGGCAATATAACCCAGAGCTGTGACATGGAGGGTTCAGTTTATTGTTCCGGTCTGGCCGTTTCCAGAGTTCACCAGCGTGGGAGCAAACACTGCAGCGCAAGATAGTTCACATCGATATGGACGCGTTTTTCGCCAGCGTTGAGCAGCGCGATAACCCGGCCCTGCGCGGCCAGCCGGTCGCCGTGGGTGGGTCCGCCGAGCGCGGTGTGGTCGCGGCTGCCAGTTACGAAGCGCGGCAGTTCGGCGTGCGTTCCGCCATGCCTTCGGTGAGCGCGAAACGGCGCTGCCCGCAGCTGATCTTCGTGAAGCCGCGGTTTGACGTGTACAAGGCGGTGTCGCGGCAGATTCGCGCGATTTTCGCGCGTTACAGCGGTTTGGTGGAGCCCCTGTCGCTGGACGAAGCCTATCTGGACGTGACTGAAGATCGTCTGGGCATCGGGAGTGCTATTCGTGTCGCGGCGAGTATCCGCAGGGATATTCTCGCGGAGACCGGGTTAACGGCGTCCGCCGGCATCAGCTATAACAAATTCCTGGCCAAGGTCGCGTCGGACCAGAACAAGCCCAACGGGCAGTTTGTGGTACTCCCGGAGGACGGTGCGGCGTTTGTGGCCGCGCTGCCGGCGCGACGTTTTTACGGGGTGGGGCCCCGCACCGCCGAGCGCATGGCGCAGTTGGGTATCCACACGGGTGCGGATTTGCGGGCCCAGAGCCTCGGCTTTCTGCAGCAGCATTTTGGCAAGTCGGCGCTGTATCTGTATCAAGCCAGCCGCGGCGAGGATGATCGACCGGTGCGCCCCGATCGGGTACGCAAGTCGGTAGGGGGTGAGCGCACCTACGCGCGCGACCTGCTGTCCAGCGCCGAGTTGCATGCCGCGCTGGACGAGATCATCGACATCGTCTGGCAGCGGGTCGCACAGCAGGGCGTGCAGGGACGAACGCTGACCTTGAAGATGAAGTACGCGGATTTCCGCCAGGTCACCCGGGCGCGCTCCCTGCCCGCGCCGATTCTCGAGCGCCAACAGTTCGATGAAGTGGCGCGATCAATACTGGGGTGCCTGCTGCCAGTGCCGCTGGGGGTGCGCCTGCTCGGCCTCAGCCTGTCCGGATTTGAGCCACCCTCAGGGTCCCTGGCCCCTCGGGTGGCGGAACCCGCTCCGGCGCAATATCCGCTGCAGTTCTGATCACGGATGATAAACTGCGGCTTTTCAGGACAGGACGCACCCGCCATGACCACAATCGGAACTCCCCTGACGGCCCAGGCCACACGCGTGATGTTGCTGGGCAGCGGCGAACTGGGGAAGGAGGTGGCGATTGAACTGCTGCGCTTCGGTTGCGAGGTGATCGCAGTGGACCGCTATGCCAATGCGCCGGCCATGCAGGTGGCGCACCGGTCGCACGTGGTGAACATGCTGGACGGCGCGGCGCTGCGCGGCCTGATCGAGCGGGAACGTCCGCAGCTGATCGTCCCCGAAATTGAGGCCATCGCCACCGATGAACTGGTGGCGATGGAGGCCGAAGGCTGGCACGTCGTGCCCTCTGCTCGCGCCGCGCAATTGACCATGAACCGCGAAGGCATCCGCCGCCTGGCGGCGGAACAACTCGGCTTGGCAACCTCGCCCTACCGTTTTGCGGAAACGCAGGAGGAGTACGCCGCAGCCGTGGCCGAGATCGGCATGCCCTGTGTGGTGAAGCCCATCATGTCTTCCTCCGGCAAAGGCCAGAGCACCGTGCGCACCCCGGACGATGTGCAGGCAGCGTGGGACTATGCGCAATCGGGCGGACGCAGCGGTGGGGGCAAGCTGATCGTCGAGGGTTTCATCGATTTCGACTATGAAATCACGCTGCTTACCGTGCGTCACCGCGATGGCACCAGTTTCTGCGAGCCCGTTGGCCATCGGCAGGAGAAAGGCGACTACCGCGAGTCCTGGCAGCCCCAGGCGATGAGCGCTACGGCGCTGGCGGACGCGCAGCGCATTGCGGCGGCGGTGACCGGTGAACTGGGTGGTCACGGGCTCTTCGGCGTCGAGCTGTTCGTCAAAGGGGACACCGTCATCTTCAGTGAAGTCTCCCCGCGACCACACGATACGGGCCTGGTGACCCTCATTTCCCAGAACCTGTCCGAGTTTGCCTTGCACGCCCGGGCGATCCTCGGTTTGCCCATACCGCTCATTCGCCAGTGGGGGCCCTCAGCCTCTGCGGTGCTGCTGGTGGCGGGCGATTCCAGCGAGATGCGCTATGCCAATCTCGCCGAGGCGTTGCGCGAACCGGACACGGACCTGCGGCTGTTTGGCAAGCCGGAGGTGCGCGGTGAGCGTCGTCTTGGCGTGGGCCTGGCCCGTGCGGACAGTATTGAGACCGCGGTGCAGAAAGCGCTGCAGGTGACCGCTGCCATTAAGGTCAGCCTGTGACGGCGGCCGGCATCCCGCGAGCGCGACGCGCGGCTGCATGAACAGCGAACCGATACCCGGGGCAGCGCGGCTGCATGAGCTGCTGGCCCTGCAGGCGCAACGGCAGCCCGAGGCCACAGCGCTGTGGTGGCAGGGCAGGGCAATCTCCTATGCGCAATTGCAGCAGCGTGTGACGCAGCTGGCGCGGCGTCTGGCCAGCGTGGGTGAAACGGGCGAGCGCATCGGCGTGCTCGCGTTCAATGGGCCCGAATTCCTCGAACTGATCTACGCCGCGGCCGCCAGTGGTCGCATCCTGGTACCCCTGAACGCGCGGCTGGCCCCCGCCGAGTGGGTCTATCAGCTGGAGGCTGCCGGCGTGAGCCTGCTGTTTGGCGATACGGCATTGCTGCAGGCGCTGAGGGCGCATCCGCAAGCGCCGTCCCTGCCCATGGTGGACATACAGAACGGCTACCGTGCCTGGGTTGCCGACGGGCCGCGGGCGTCGCTGCCGGTCACCGGGGCGGAGGATCCAGTATGGATTCTCTACACCTCGGGTTCCACCGGGCGGCCCAAGGGCGCTGTACTCACCCACCAGTCTTTCCTGGCGGGTCTGGCGTCGGCCGCCCTGGCGCGCCCCGTCTTGTCCGGCGATATCTTCCTGTACCCCTTCCCGCTGTTTCACGTAGCGGCGCACAATGTGCTGTTGCAGCACCAGTACGGTGCTGCGGTGGTGCTGTTGCGCGCATTTTCGTCGGCGGCCACCCTTAGCGCCTGCCGTGAGCTGAACGTCACCACGCTGTCCCTGGCGCCCACGATGATTGCCATGCTGTTGGACGATCCCGCGTTTTCCCCGGCAGACCTCGCGTCGGTGCGCACGATTGGCTACGGTGCATCGGCCATGCCGGAAACGCTGTTGCGGCGTTTGCTGACGGAAACCGGTGTGGGACTCTGCCAAAGCTACGGTATGACCGAGTTGTCCGGCAGCGCGGCCTTTCTCACAGTGGAAGACCACCAGCAGGCAGTGGCGGGCCAGCCCGAGCTGCTGCGCACGGTGGGCAGGCCACTGGCCACGGTGCAGGTAAAGGTGGTGAATGAGGCGGGTTGTGAGTGCGAGACGGGCGTGGCCGGCGAGATACTGGTAAGAGGGCCGCAGTGCATGCGCGGCTACTGGCAACAGCCTGAGGCCACTGCCAGCGCGCTGGTGGATGGTTGGCTGCATACCGGAGATATCGGGCGCTTCAACGAGCAGGGTTATCTGAGTATTGTCGACCGCAAGAAGGACATGATCATCAGCGGTGGCGAGAACGTGGCGTCACGCGAAGTGGAAGAAGCCCTGCGTCTGCACCCCGCCGTGCGCGACTGCGCGGTGATCGGTTTGCCGGATCCGCGCTGGGGGGAGCAGGTCGCGGCAGTGGTGGTGCTGGATGGGGCAGCCAGTGACGAGGAGTTGGCTGCCCATTGCCGCAGCCTTCTCGCAGGTTACAAAACCCCGAAGGCCTGGCGTCGCGTGCAGGCGCTGCCCCTGAACGCAGCCGGCAAGGTCGACAAGCCAGCGTTGCGGGCCGGGGGCGGCGCGCCGCGGTAACCTCGACTATTTTGCGCGCTGTATCGCCTTGCTGACGTACGCCATGAAATCCGTCATATTGGCCGCCTGGTCCGCGTCCACCTGTTTCGACACGGGCTCCTCCGCCATGCGTGCGTCCCACTCAGCAAGGCCGGGCACAGCGGGCAGAATGTCCCACTGCAGCTGGCTGGGGCCTACCAGTTTGGGCATGGCCAGCGCATAGCGCAGGTAGATGTCAGCGAGTGTCAGCTCTTCACCGCAGACCCAGGGTGAAAACTGCGCCAGCTGAGTGAGGCTGGCAGTGCCCTTGTCCAGCGTGGCGCGCACTTCGCCTTTGACCGCGTCGGATACCGGTGCATTGGCCAGTACGGCGGGCAGCAGCCGTCGCGCGGCCAGTTCCAGGTAAAGCTCCGCGACCTTCATCACCTGCCGCACCCGGGCCCGCTGCTCCGGGTCGGCGGGCAGCAGGGGCTTGTTCGGATAGGCGTCCTCGATGTACTCCAGCAGCACGCTGCTTTCCGAGAGCGCGGTCCCCTGCTCGGTCGTCATGGCGGGCACTTTGCCTGCCGGGCTGACTGCGAGCAGCTCGGGGGAACCCGGATAGACCAGGTGCTCGGTGAAGGGTACTCCCTTGAGTAACAGGCTGTGCTTGACGATGTTGTAGTAGTTGCTGGCCGAGAAGCCGTGCAGTGTGAGCATGCTGTTGTCATCCTTGCAGTTCATTGTTGGCTAGCCGAGTGTACGCGTAGTGGCCGGCTTGAGGCCAGCGACCTGCTCTTTAGCTCTGCCCCGCCTATCCAGTAAACTGTGCGGCTTTATCGCACCCCACGCCGGCGGTGCGTCAGCGATGGGGTCGAGGCAGTGACGGAAATGGATCAGGCGGTTGTGGCGCGTGAGGCAGCTGTACCGCGTATTGTATGCAAGTTTGGTGGGTCCAGCCTGGCGAGTGCCGAGCAGTTGCTCAAGGTGCGCGCGATTATCGAGGCTGACCCGCGGCGCAGTATCATCGTGCCGTCAGCGCCCGGCAAGCGCGACCCAGCCGACACCAAAGTGACCGATCTGCTGTATCTGTGCCATCACGCGGCGAGCATGAACAGCGATTTCAGTGCACCGTTGGCACAGATTACCGAGCGTTTCACGGCCATCGAGCGGGAGCTCGGCATGCAGCCCATGATTCAGGGTCACCTCGAGCGGTTCCGCGACCAGCTGGCCGCGGGCGTCAGCGCCGATTTTGCGGCCTCCCGCGGCGAGCACTTCTCCGGCCTGTTACTGGCGGCCTGGCTGGGTGCCGAGTTTGTGGAGCCGGCGGAGTGCGTGGTGATTGGTGCCAACGGTCTGGTGGATCCTGCGACCTGGCCGTTGCTGGGCGCGCGCCTGGAAGACAGCGCCCGTCGTTATGTCGTGCCGGGTTTCTACGGGCGTGATGCCAGCGGCGAAGTGCGTACCTTCTCCCGTGGCGGCTCCGACGTCAGTGGCGCGGTTGCCGCGCGTGCGGCGCATGCCTCGCTGTACGAAAACTGGACGGATGTGTCCGGCCTGCTGATGGCCGACCCACGTATCGTGCCCAACCCCCGGCCCATGGCTGAGGTGACGTACGCGGAAATTCGTGAGCTGTCCTATATGGGGGCGAGCGTGTTGCACGAAGAGGCCATGGCACCCGTACGGGAAGTGGGCATTCCGGTGAACATACGCAATACCAATGAGCCAGACCATCCCGGTACACGCATTGTGGCCGAGCTCTCACCGGAGGTTATCCAGAGCACGCAGATCGCCGGGGTCGCGGGCAAGGCGAGCTTCGCCATGATCACCATCGGCAAGCACCTGATGAATCGTGAGGTGGGGTTTGTCTATCGCCTGCTGGGGGTGCTCGAGCATAACGGCATACCCTTTGAGCACTGCCCGTCCGCCATTGACAGCGTCAGCGTGGTCGTGGAGGCGCGCTGGCTTGAAGGGCGCGTTGATAGCCTGCTGGATGAAATTCGGCGCACACTGGAACCGGACGAGCTGGAGTTTGTGCCGAACATCGCCCTGATCGCGATTGTCGGCGAGGAAATGGCGCGCACACCGGGCATTGCGGCCAAGGTCTTCGGCGCGTTGGCGGCCGCGGGTGTGAATGTGCGGCTGATCAACCAGGGCGCATCAGAGTTGAACATCATTGTGGGGGTCGCACCGGAGGACTACGCGGCGGCGCTGCGGTCAATCTACAGTGCTTTCGTGGGTTAGCGGCTGTCGCGTCCTGGCGTCATTCAAGCCCTAGCCGATAGAGCAGTACGGCAGCGCGCTTGGCCTGCAAAGTCAGTGCCGGCAGGTAGCCGGTTTCATTCACCGTGTGGCCCTCCGTGCCGCTCATGCCGAGGCCGTCGAGGGCCATGTCGACATGCGCCGCCGCGAAGGCGATATCGGCGGCACCGGCGCGCAACGGGTTGACGGCCGTGACCGGCCCAAAACCCAGGTCCTCGCTGACCTCTGAGTACAGTGCAAGCAGCCGCTGGTTGCCCGCCGAGGGCGCCATAGGGGGGTAGCCTTCATCAAAGGTGATTGCCGCGCTGGTGTGTGGCAGATGCTCCGCAACAATCGCCTGCATGCGCGCCCTGGCGCGTACCAACTGCTCTGTCGAGAGCGCGCGAATATCGCCGTCCACGAGCGCGGATTCCGCCACGACGTTGCTCTTGCCGTAGGCGCTGGTGGTGTTTTCCGCGGGTTCGTCGCGCAGCGTGGTGCCGCCGGCAATGCGCCCCGGGTTAAAGGTCAGATACTGTTCATTGCGCAACACACTGTCATCGTGGAACGCGTTGAGGATGCGCGCCGCCTCATAAATTGCGCCGGAGCCAATGTCCTCCCGGAAGACCTGGGATGAATGGGCCGGGGTGCCCGTGACCCTCAGTTGCCAACCCACGCTGCCCCGGCGCGCGACGTTTGCCGTGCGGTAGTCGCCATCCCCGTTCTCGAAGCCCAACGCAATGTCGGCATGACGCGCTGCGTCCACCAGCGCCTGCTTGGACTGGGCCAGCGGCCTGCCGCTCAGCTCTTCATCCCCGGTCAGCACAACGGTGACGTCCAGCCGCTCCAGTGCGCCCGTTACACGCAGTGCCGCGAGCGCCTGCAGCATAATCACATTGCCGCCTTTCATGTCGGCGATACCCGGCCCGGTGGCATGGTGCTCGTCGATACGGGTAAAGCGCTGGAACGGGCTGTCCGGCTCGAACACTGTATCGAGGTGGCCGATCAGCAGCACCTTGCGCCGCGCCTCGGCACCGGTGTGGCGAGCCACCAGGTGGCCCGCCCGCTGAAAGCCCGCACCGTCTATCCATTCCACGGCGAACCCCTCCCGGGCAAAGGCTTCCCCGAACAGCTCACCCACGGCGCGTACGCCGGACAGGTTCATGGTGCCGCTGTTCATATTGACGCTGCGTATCAGCAGGTCCAGGGCGGCGTCCTCCTGCCGGTCGATGTGGGCCAGCAGGCGCTGCTCAACGGGGTCGGGTGTCGCGGTCAGGGCGTGGGTGGACAGTGCCCAGAGCAGTGACGCTGCGCCCAGCAGGCCGGTACGAAAAACAGTCTGCACAGTGGTTCTCCTTATCAACGAGGTCATCAGTCGCTGTACTCCAGCCCCGCAACGAGTACCCGGGTAGCCAGCTGCACCTCCTTGAGGAACAGCACCAGTGCCACGATCAACAGCAGCAGGCCCAGCACGAAGGCGACGACCACAAAGGTTTCGATGTGTATTGCCAGAAAATCACCGATGAACAGGCTGACCACAACAATACACACCATCAGGGCAGAGGCGGTGCACATGCCAATGGACCAGTTGATGATCCTGACCCGCCGCCACAATGTGCGCAATTCCCGGCTGGCCAGTGCCAGTTTGCTCTCGTCGCTGAAGCTGTTCGCCCGACGCTCGAGCACCCTGGCGCGATCGACAATGCGGCCCAGCCGTCCGGACATCACGTTCAGGAAGCCGGCGATGCCCGCCAGCAGAAATACCGGTGCGACGGCAATCTGGATGATGCTGGCCAGCGCTGTGACCGATTCTGCCATGTGTCTCTCCCTGCGGTGTGGTGGCGGTACCGGTCCATTCTGCGCCAGCGGCCATGCACAGGCAAACGGGTATCGCGCAGCCTCAGTCGGTGTGCGCGGATGCAGGCGGCGCCTCGCTGTGAACCAGGGACTGAAGGGCCAGTGCATGGTCGGTAAAGATCCAGTCTGCACCGCGATACACCTCGCGGCGCAGCGCGCCTGCCCGGCTGACGAAACCGGTGCCCACCTGTCGCCCGCTGGCCTGCAACTGGCGCAGGCGTCGACGCCCCAGCAGTGCGAAGGACCCGGCGACTGCGCCGTGGCCGAGGGCCGCGTTCTCCGCAATGATGCGGCGGGTGTTCATCCAGGCGACGTCGACACAGGCGGCGCGGGGCACTGTCGGGAAACCCTCGAGATGGTCGGGCACCAGCGACAGCAGGTGGAAGTCGCACACCGGTTGCAGTTCGGTCAGACAGGCGAGCACACGCGCCGGGTACTCGGGGCGCTGGCGCCATGATTCCTTGAGTTCCAGCATAAGGTGCACCTGGCCGCCAAGGTGGTGCACGAGTTCGGAGAGTCTCGGGATCGCGGGAATGTCGGCGCGCAGCCTCTCCAGTGTGCATTCGGCAATCACCAGGTCGGGCCGCCCGTGCAGGCGGCCGCAATGCGGGTCGTGACAGATCACCGGGTGCCCATCAGCCGTGAGCCGTACATCGGTTTCCACTGCCCACACGCCAGCCCTGGCACACAGTGCAAAGGCCTCAAGCGTGTTTTCCTGCGCGAGTCCGGGGCCGTGCGCCCCCCGGTGTGCGACGAGTCGCACTTCACGACCGCGCAACGGGGTGCGCGAACCCGGCGCCAGCACCCACAGGCAGTTGGCGAGGCTGTTCAGGAGGCTGCTTGGACTGGGCATGTTGATCCTCTATACGGGGCGCTGTTGCAACCATACGCGCTCCCTTCGCGCTGTCCAGCGGTGGTCGCGCACTTGTTGCCGGGGCAGGCAAGCAGTATCCTCGGCTAACAAGAATTAGTCGCCGGTAGCATCGTCGCCCTCCAACAGCACGCAGCGGAGCCTTGCCATGGATATGCCCCTCGCCGTTCACATCGGCAACAACGATCTGCCCTTCGTCGACATCGGCGATGGCAGCCAACTCAAGGTGCTGCAGGTGAAACCGGATGAAGGCATCTGGGTCATCGAGAATATTTTCCAGGCAGGCTACGAAGTGGAAACCCACCGCCACACCGGGCCGGTGTATGGCTTCACAACCGGTGGCGCCTGGAAGTACAAGGAATATGATTACGTGAACCGCGCGGGCTCATTCCTCTATGAGCCCGCGGGCTCGGTACACACACTGCAGTGCATCGAGGACAACACTCGGGTGTGGTTCCATATGACGGGCTCCAACATCAACCTTGATGCCGCGGGCAATATCACCTCGGTGGTGGATGGTGCACTCACCCTGGCGTTCTACCTTGCCATGTGTGAGCAACAGGGTCTGCCGCGACCCAACGTGCTGATGGGGTGACTATGGAGATCGATATTTACAGCCCCGACAGCTACGTGCAGGGCATTCCGCATGCACAGTTTGCCTGGCTGCGCGAACACGCGCCGGTGTACTGGCATCCGCACCCGGACGGAGGTGGTTACTGGGTGTTGAGCAAGCACGCGGACATCGTTGCCGTGTCGCGGGACTTCAAAACCTTTTCTGCCCAGCGCGGCTTCGTCATGGTGGACGACATGCCGCCGGACATTCTCGGCATGGTGCAGAACCAGCTGCTCGGCCTGGATCCGCCCAATCACGGCCCGATTCGTCGCGCCGTTATCACGCGCTTTACATCGCGGCGCCTTGCCGAGCTCGAGCCCAGGGTTCGGGACATTGCGCGACGCATCATGTCCGGTGTGCAGTGCGGCACGGAAATCAATTTTGTCGACGACCTGGCGGGTGACCTGCCCACCGCCGTGATCTGCTCACTGCTGGATATTCCGGAAGACATGTGGCCGCAGATACGTCGCTGGTCGGACGTGCAGACCTCCGGGTCGGATCCGGATCTTGGCGGTACGCCGGAAGAGGTGACACAGGCGTCCATCGATATGGGGTCCTACGGCTATTCACTGGCAGCACAGCGTCGCGATGGCAAGGGTGAAGACCTCGTTTCGCTGCTGGTCAATCAGGAGATCGACGGGCACACGGTGTCGGAGATGGAGTTTGCCTCGCTCTTCGTGCAGCTTGCCGTGGCCGGCAACGAAACCACCCGCGGCCTGATCAGTTCCGGCATGGATCAGGTGTTGCGTGTCCCCGGGCTGTATCGGCAGCTGGCATCCAACCCTGGTGCACTGCCACTCGCGATAGAAGAGATGCTGCGCTGGACCTGCCCCCTGCATTATTTCCGTCGCACGGCCACCTGCGATACGCAGGTGCGCGGGCAGCTGATACGTGAAGGTGAGCGCGTTGTGATGCTGTACAGCTCGGGCAATTTTGACGAGGAGGTGTTTACCGATCCGATGCGTTTTGATGTGACGCGTTCCCCCAATCCGCATCTCGCCTTTGGTCACGGCATTCACCTGTGTCTCGGTGCCAACCTGGCGCGCATGGAAGCGCGAATTTTCTTTGAGGAATTTTTTCGCGCCTTCGCCGGCATAGAGCGTACCGGAGAGCCGGTGTTTATCCGCTCCAACAGTATTCACGCTTTCAAACAGATGCCGGTTCGTCTGCAAGCCGCCTGACCAACGGCCAACCAGCAAAATAAAAGGAAACCTGCATGCGTCACGCCGTCTTTCTCGCTCTGTTGCTACTGCCTGTCGTGGCCAGCGCCCAGGAGAAAACCCTGCTGTGGGGTGACACTCATCTCCACACCACCTATTCCTCCGACGCCTTTGCCAACAACAACCTGCTTGCGGACCCGGACACCGCCTACCGTTACGCGCAAGGCCTTCCTGTGGTGCACCCGTATCACGGCGCACGCCTGCAGATCGAAACGCCGCTGGACTTTCTCGTGGTGTCTGACCACGCCGAGTACATGGGCGTGATTCGCCATCTGTATTACAGCGGCTCGGACGGTGTGAACCTGGGCCTTGTCGACAGGCTGAAAGCTGATTTTGTCGGCTGGCTGCTGCGGCGCCGGGTAGACGAGGGACGCGGCCGTGAACTGTTCGTGTCGGTTCTGCCCAAGTCCACCGACGATCCCCGCGAGGCCGCCAAGAGTCTGCGTGTTGGCTCCAGCATGATACCGGACATGCCATCCGTGGAAACCGACACCTGGCGACACATTGCCGAGACCGCGGACCGGTACAACCAGCCGGGACGCTTTACGGCGCTGATAGGCTGGGAGTGGAGTTCGATTCCCGGCGGTGCCAATCTGCATCGCGTGGTGGTCACGGACGGGGATGCGCGCAGCGCGCGCAAATACCAGCCCTTCGGCCTGGATGACAGCCAGTACCCTGAGGACCTGTGGCAGTGGCTGGCCGCCACCGCGCAGGAAACCGGTGATGATTTCATAGCGATTCCCCACAACTCCAACATTTCCAAGGGCTTCATGTTCGACGAAACCACGCTGCGGGGGGAGCCACTGACGGAGGAGCTGGCCAGCGTGCGCAGTTATTGGGAGCCGGTGGCGGAGATTACGCAGATCAAGGGCGATTCAGAAACCCATCCGGCGCTGTCGCCCGATGATTCCTTTGCGGCGTTTGAAAACTACCCGTTCTACATTCAGCAGGGTGCGAGCGATTACACCCCCGCGGCCGGTGATTTTCTGCGCCCGGCCTTGCTCCGTGGGCTGGCACTGGAAGCTGAACTTGGCGTGAACCCCTACCAGCTGGGCTTTATCGGCTCCACCGATTCCCACACCAGCCTGTCCTCGGCGGAGGAGAACAACTTCCACGGTAAATTGGCCACGGATTCCATCCCGGCCAACAAGCAGAATCGCTGGGCTGACGAGGAGGGCCCCAGCGGCTGGGCAATGTCGGCCTCCGGGCTTGCTGCAGTCTGGGCGGAGAAAAACACCCGGGAATCCATTCTGGAGGCCCTGCGCCGACGAGAAGTCTATGCCACCAGTGGTCCGCGTATCGGCGTGAGACTGTATGCCGGTTGGAACCTGCCTGTGCTTGGCGCAGACAGTGCGGAAGACTGGCAGGCGGCCGCTGCGGCGGGTGTGCCGATGGGCGGCGAGCTGCCCACAGCGCCTACAGACACCGCTCCGCAGATTCTGGTGCAGGCCTCGCGCGACCCGGTGGGCGCCAATCTCGACCGGATTCAGGTCATCAAGGGCTGGATTGATGCGGCGGGGGCCACTCATGAGCGCATTTACGATGTTGCCTGGTCTGATGCGCGGGAGCTGGATGCAGCCGGGGTACTGCCCGCGGTAGGTAACACCGTGAATCTGGCGACCGGTGAGTGGGACAACAGCATCGGTGCGGCGCGTCTCGCGACGCTCTGGCAGGACCCGGATTTCGATCCGTCCCAGAACGCGTTTTATTACGTGCGCGTGCTGCAGATTCCGACACCGCGCCATTCCCTGCTCGACGCGCTGGCGCTCAAGCAGGAGGAGGCCGAGGGTTATCCAGCCACCCTGCAGGAGCGGGCCTATACCTCACCGGTCTGGTACCGACCGACCCGTTGAGGCGACATCGGAGCCGTTGCCCATGTCGCGGGCAACGGCTTCCAGTTCAGTGATCATCTCAGCGATGTGGGTGAGGTGGGGGGCTTCGGCGCGCAGTATGGCGAGGAACAGCCGGCGCTTGTAATCCTGCAGGTCGAGCCCGGCGGCAACCGCCTCAGGCGCTGCACTGCCGACAATGTCCACCAGCCGCTCGGCCGCGGTGAGGCGCCCCCAGAGATAGTCGTTCTCGCGAAAGCGCCGTGAAAAGAAGGCGCCAAAGTTGCCAAACTGCACGCCTTTCAGAATATCCCGCGCGCCACCGTGGCGCAGGCTGTTCGCGTCGTCCACAGCGATGCGATCGACTTTGATCTGTTCCAGTGTGTCCATCTGCCGACTTTGGCTCATCGGGTAGGTCAGCACATCGTAGTGGGCGAAGCCCAGGTAGCTGGTGAGCACCTCGCGAACCAGATGCATGGCGCCCGCCGCCTGGCACCAGTCTGCCAGTTCGCTCTCCAGCGCCGTATCGAACTCCACCAGGTTCAGCCGTTCCCGAACGCGCACCAGGAAGGCGTTCAGGTGGTCGTCCAGACAGTCTTCTCCGGGACGCTCCAGATGTGCGCCGCGCCAGTCCATGTGCTCGCGCAGGGTTTCTGCGCGGCCGTACAGCCGTAACTTGAGTTGGTCGAGATGCTCACGATAGCGTGGAATGCGCAGGGTGTCGGGGTCGGTATACAGTTCATTCGCACGGCGGATAAGCAGCATGACCCGCCGCAGCCGGTGACGGATATCGTAGTTGCGCAGGAACTGCACCCAGGGGGTCGCTTCCTGAAAGCGTGCGCTGCTGGCGGTGTCACCCATGGGTCGGATGCGCGTCATGCGCGCCCAGGCCTGTAGCCGGTTGACGGCTTCGGACCGGGTGAGCCCGCGCGTGCTGCGCTGGAACAGCTCTGCCAACTCATCCAGCAGCCCGAGCACCTTTAAACGCGAGTAGCCCTCATAGGCGTAGCCGGCATCGACGGCGGCGCGCATATTGGCGTTCTTGCCCCAGGTGGCAATGGTGGCCGCAGAGGGCGCCTTATTGAGCGTATCGTCCAGTTGGTTGCCGACAGTGGCCAGCACCTGCGCGCGCACACCATCGGCGACCTCACGATGCAGTTGTACGGTGTTGTTGAACTCGGCAATCCATTCCAGGTCGTCGCGAATCGGCTGGTGGCGTGGAATGCTGGAGAGCGCGCCCAGCAGGGTGGTGAAAAAGCCGGGCGCCTCGCGCGCGGTTTCGCGTTCCGGTTCCGGGTTGGGCTCCAGGTAGACCAGTCGGCGATCTGTTTCCCGGTGGGCCGGATGGCGCTGTACGGCGTCCAGCGCTACCGAGACCGGCTTGTTCATCAGTACGCTGCCGTCGATAAAAGCCGCCTCGTCTGCACGCTCGCCCGCGCGGCGGGCGCTGCGCAGCTGGCGTGTGATAAAGGCATTGCGGCCTTCCCAGCGGGTGCTGCGCTGCTCCAGTACCGCATCCATTTCCGCCAGGCGCAGCGGCGGGAAGGCGCCAGGAAAACTGCTGGTGGCGCGCGCTGCAAACGCCAGCGACGGGAGATGATCGCGGCCCAGCGTAGAGGGGTGCAGGTCGCGGTTCTGATTGAACTGGTGGTGAAAGTGGAAGGTGTGGCGGTGTTCGCGTTCGCGCACCGTCGCGGGGTCGTGCAGCGGGATAGTTTGCGGTGAGCCCCAGAAGTCCGTGGTGGTAACGAACAGCTCCAGTGGCAGTCCCGGCGGCAGCAGCGACTGGCAGCCGTCGGCCTGCTCCTCGCCCAGTGCTTCCAGGGCATCGAGCATCATGTTGCTCATTGTGGAGCCGGAGAAGGGTGGCTCGAACCAGCGGGAGCGCATGAACAGTGACAGGTTCCGCAGCACTTCCGGATCTTCACGGGTGATGCCCGCGCGTCGATTGTGGCGTCTGCGCAGTAGCCCGGCCAGCCAGAACAGTGGGCGCATGTAGAGTTTTGAGAGTTGCGAGGGTCGCGCGGCGGGGTCCAGCAGTGCCTCGATATCGGCAAGATCCAGCCATAGCCTGCGATGCGCGTCCAGCGAGAGGTCAAAGGCCAGCGCGCGCGCCAGCATGATGCCGTTGATGCCGCCGGCCGATGCGCCTGCGATCACGTCCACCAGCACCCGCAGGCGCACGTGTCCGCCGATCTGTTGCAGCAGTTCGAAGTAAACGGTTTCCGTATCCAGTTCGCCGCGGTGCGGCGCTGCATCAACATACTGTGCGGCAGCAGCCGACTCCTCGGGCACAGCGTGATAGGCCCTGGACGCCCGTACCAGCTTGAGGATTTCCCGCGTCACGCCATGCATGTACACAGCGAGCGATACGCCGCCATAGCACACCAGGGCCAACCGCAGCTCCCGTTCGGGTGCGGCGTCGGGTGCATCTCTGGCAGTCATGTCAGCTCCTCAAACGGGTAGCAAAAAGGTTTTCGCGAAGCGCAGTGTGCCGACAAGTATACCGCCGTCCCGCGCGTCCGCCTCAACTATCAATATGTCCTCCGGCTGCCCCTTGTATTGATGGCTCGCGGTCAGTGTAACAAACACCCCGTATTGTCGTGTCTGACGCGGGTTCCGGTTGCTGCACCTCTGGAAAGGTGACTGTGATAGTCTTCCAGTAAACACCCTTCATGAGTGGGTTCGTCTTTGATCCTGTCCAGAAATCTCATCGCGCTCCTGCTGTCGGCCTGCGCTTTCGCCTTCGTCTTCTGGTTGTGGTGGCGTGGCCCCGCGCTCCCCGCCTACGAGCTTGCTGTCATGCCCTTGCAGCAGACCGTGGTTGCCTCCGGTCGTGTGGCGGCGGTGTCGCGGGCGCAGGTGGGTGCGGAGATAACCGGCGTGGTGCTGGAACGCCGTGTGCGGGAGGGTGACCGCGTTGCCCCAGGTGACGTGATGCTGGTGCTGCGGCCCGATGAACTGGCGGCGCAGGTGCGGCAGGCGGAAGTGGCGTTGCAACAGCTGGAAACGGCGACCCGGCCGCAGGCCGAGCTGGCATTGACCCGCGCAGAAACAACGCTGTTGCAGGCGCGTCGTGAGGCAGAGCGACGCCGCGACCTGACCGCGCGTGGCCTGCTGTCACGGGAGGCGCTGGAACAGGCGGAGGAGGCGGAAACACTGGCACAGAATGCGGCTGCGACGGCGCGTGTGGCGGCAGCGGCTGTCGCGCCGGGCGGTACCGAGGAGGCCGTGCTGCGTGCCCGACTGGCGTCGCTGCAGGCCCAGTTGGCAAAGACCATCGTGCGGTCGGAGGTGGCCGGTACGGTGCTGACCCGCGATGTCGAGCCGGGTGACCTGGTGCAGCCCGGCAAGGTGCTGTTCACCGTGGCACGCGACGGCGAAACCGAAATTCGCGTGCCGCTGGATGAGAAAAATCTCGCGTTTCTCGCGCTGGGGCAGCCGGCGGTGGTGGTGGCTGATGCCTATCCCGAGCGGCCCTTTGACGCGCGCCTCAGCTTTCTGGCGCCCCGTGTGGACCCGGAGCGCGGTACCGTGGAGGCCCACCTGTCGGTGGCGCAGGCCCCGGACTTCCTGCGCGAGGACATGACGGTCTCGGTGAGCGTTCTGACGGGTCGTCGCGATAGCGCGCTCGCGTTGCCCAACGATGCCCTCGCTGGCGTTCAGGGAGGCCGCGCGCAGGTGCTTCGCGTCAGCGACGGTCGGCTGCAGCGTGTCACCGTTGAGCTGGGTCTGCGCGGCATGGCGTTCTCTGAGGTGACGGCCGGGCTGACGGCGGGGGACCAGATACTGGCGGATCCCGGCGTTGCGTTAGCCGAGGGCACGCGAGTGCGTGTCGAGCGCTGGCCACTGCCCGTGGGCGAGAGCGCCGCCGCGGACAGCAGCCGCAACGAACTGCCGGTGCAGTTTGACTGAGGGCCCGGTCAAGACGTCGGTCGCGCGGCTGTGGACAGCCTGGGTGTTGGCGCTGCAGTTTCTGCGCGATGGTCGCGGGCAGACAGTCACCATCCTGGTGGGTGTGGCGGTAGGTGTCGCGGTGGTGGTGTTTGTCAGCGCCCTGATCCAGGGGTTGCAGTCGAATATCGTGCAGCGCACCCTCGGTACCCAGGCCCATATCCGCGTGCTGGCCCCGGATGAGGTGAACCGGCAGCCGGTGGTCGCAAAGGACACGCTGCAGCTGGTGTGGGAAGACAAGCGCGCCCAACGGCGCCGCTCCATCAACAACTGGCAGCAGGTGGTCGCAACGCTGGATACACTGCCCTCGGTGGGGGCGGTGTCGCCGGTGATCGCCGGGCCGGCCTTCGCGGGCCGCGGCGCCGCCCTGGAGTCCGTTGCGCTGACCGGCATCGACCTGCAACGTTACCAGCAGATTATCCCGCTGCCGGACTACATTATCGATGGCAGTGCCCGACTGGAGCCGGGTGAGGCGATGATCGGCAGTGAGCTGGCCATGACACTCGGTCTGCGGGTGGGCGACAAGTTGCGCCTGGACACGGGCCGCGACAATCCGGCGGTGGTGAACGTCGTGGCCGTCTTTGAGCTCGGCGTGCGGGAACTCGATGCGCGCAACGTCTACCTTGGCCTGAAACAGGCCCAGGCACTGCTCGGGCTCCCCGGCGGCGTGACCCAGCTCGACCTGGTGGTGGACGACATTTTTGCCGCCGACACAATTGCCCGGCGCATTGCCCGCCTGACCGGGCTGGAGGCCGAAAGCTGGATGGAAAAGAATGCCCAGCTGATGAATGCGCTGAGCGCGCAAAGCCTGTCCACCAATATGATTATCGTATTTGTTTCGCTGTCCGTGGCGTTTGGTATTGCCAGTGTGCTGTCGGTGAGTGTTGTACAGCGAACGCGGGAAATCGGCATTCTGCGTGCCATGGGCGCCGGTCGTCAGCAGGTCCTGCAGGTCTTTCTGATTCAGGGTGCGCTGTATGGCCTGCTCGGTGCCCTGATGGGCATTGCCGGTGCCTACGTACTCGTTTGGGTATTCAATACCTTTGGTCCCGGCCTGTTCTACATTCCCGTTGCCAACACCCTGGTCGTGTTTGCCCTTGTGCTGGCCACGGTGGTTGGCGTGCTCGCTGCGGCGGTGCCCTCACGGCGTGCCGCGATGCTGGACCCGGTAGTGGCCATTCGCTATGTCTGAAGCCGAGGCAGCGGTACTGCGTCTGGTGGGGCTGCGCAAATCCTACAATGTCGGCCTGTCCAATGAGACGGAGGTGTTGCACGGCCTCGACCTTGTCATCGAGCGCGATGATTTCGCCGCCTTGATCGGCCCCTCGGGGTCCGGCAAGAGCACGCTGCTGAACCTGATCGGCTTGCTGGACCAGCCCAGTGCCGGGGAGCTGTACCTGCTGGGTGAGCCCACCAGCACCATGGACGATGCCGGACGTACACGGTTACGCGGTGAGTCCATTGGCTTTGTGTTCCAGTTCCATCATCTGGTGCAGGCCTTTGGCGCACTGGATAACGTCCTGATGCCGCTGATGCTGCGTCACGGCCGTCCGGGCCCTGCGGCGATTGACCGTGCACGGGGCCTGCTCGCAGCCATGGGTCTGGAGAAGTATGCGCAGACGCGTCCCAACCAACTGTCCGGAGGCCAGCAGCAGCGGGTTGCCATTGCCCGCGCGCTGGTCACCCAGCCCTCGCTGCTCCTCGCAGATGAGCCGACGGGCAATCTTGATACGCGTACCGCAGCGGATGTGTTCGAGCTGATGCGGCGCTTTGGCCGCGAGGTGGGCTGTGCGGTGTTGCTGGTGACCCACGATCCGCGCCTGTCCGCGGCCTGCGACAGAACGATCGATCTCGTGGATGGGCGTATCGTCAGCGATACCCGGGTGGGACCGTCGGGCACCGGTTGAACAGCCGCTGTGCTGCTGGTGCTGGCGCGTTACCCGGTGGCTTCCTGTCCGGGCCACGTGTAGCCGTGCGGTAGTGGCGAACCCTGGGCGTCGAGATTGACGAACACTATGCGATCGATAGAGATAATGGTCTGCTTGGTGAGCTTGTTGCGGACCTCTGCCCGCAACGTCACCGAGGTGCGACCGCAGGCGGTCACTTCCACCCCCATCTCGACAATGTCGCCCTGGTGCGCGGAGCTGACGAAATTGATCTCGGACATGAACTTGGTCACCAGGTGCCGGTTTCCACCCAACTGGCTCATGGCATAAATCACCGCCTCCTCATCGATCCAGCTCAGCAGCTGCCCGCCAAACAGGCTGCCGTGGGGGTTGAGGTTTTCCGGTTTGATCCACTTGCGCGAATAGAACTTCATCGTCGTGTCTTTCTGTCAGGGTCAGTGTCCAGTCTTGCGCGATTCCGGTCTCCAGGGCAAGCCGGCAGTCTGCGCAGGGCAGCGCTACGGTACAGGATCGGGCGCCAGCACTTTGCCGGGATTGAGCAGGTTTTTCGGGTCCAGTGCCTGTTTCAGGGTGCGCATCAGGGCGATTTCGGCCGGCGAACGGCTGCAGGACAGAAACTCGCGCTTTTCCAGGCCGATCCCGTGTTCCGCTGAAACCGAGCCCTGCAGCGGCACCAGGTGTTCATACACAATGCGCTCTACGCGATGCCGGTCGTTGGCGGGCCCAACGCCCAGATGCAGGTTGCCGTCGCCCATGTGGCCGAAGCAGACCAGCCTCGCCTCCGGGCACTGCTCTGCCAGTGCGGCGTTGAGCTCGTTGATATAGTTGTCCATGTGCCGAATCGGCAGGCTGACATCAAAGACGGCGATCGGGCTGATGCTGTGCACAAGTCCCTCCACATCATCACGCATCGCCCAGAGCTGGTCCGCCTGCTGGCCGCTCTGCGCGATGACGGCGTCCACCACGTGGCCGTCCTCGAGCAGGGCAGCCATGACATCCGTGAATTGCGCCTCCAGGTGATCCGCATTGGCACCCTGCGCCTCGATCAGTACGTAGTAGGGGTGGTGTGTCGGCAGGAATGCCTGATGCCGCTGCGTCTCCTCCACCAGCAGGTGATAGTGGCTGTTCCACATGACCTCAAACGCGCTGAGCTTGCCCTCCAGTTCGGTGCCCAGCCGCCGCAGGAGTTGCAGCAGAGAGGGGAACTCGTCCACCGCGACAAAGGCGGTTTGTGTCGCCCGCGGGGCGGGGCGCAGGCGCAATACGGCCCGCGTAACAATGCCCAGCGTGCCCTCGGAGCCAATGAACAGATGCTTCACGTCGTAGCCCGCATTGTTCTTCAGCATCTCGTTCATGGAACTGATGACGGTGCCATCGGCCAGCACGGCCTCCAGCCCCAGTACCTGCTCCCTGGCCATACCGTAGCGAACCACGCTGTTGCCCCCGGCATTGGTGGCAATCATCCCGCCGATGCGCGCACTGCCGCGCGCGCCGAAGTCCACCGCGAACAGCCAGCCGGCTTCCGCTGCCGTCTCCTGCACGGTCTGCACAATAGCGCCGGCCTGTACCGTCATCACCCCGGCGCCGTCGTCGAGGTGCTCGATAGCCTGCATACGCTCCAGGGACAAGACGATGTCACTCGCCGAGCAGGTGATGCCGTCCACCAGGCCGCTGAGACCGCCCCAGGGCACCACGCTCTGGTTGTGCGCGTGGCAGATGCGCATGACCTCCGACACCTCAGCCGTGCTGGCAGGGCGCACGATGGCCTGCGCCTCGCAGCTGCCCTGGCCCCAGCTGTGATTTGGCCTGGCACGGACATCGGCGCCCAGCAATATTCCTTTGGGCCCGACCACCGCGCCTATCTCATCGATGATGCTCATGCCACCGCTCCTCCGTATCGTCATGCCGGCAGACAGGGAAGCATGATTACATATCCGTATTGCGTCTGGCTTGCCACGGATCAAGAAAGCAGGCCGCGCGCCTGCACTCACCGAGCGTGTGCGCCGCACTTGACATCGGTTTTCAAATAAGAATAATTATCATTAAGTCGTTAAGCGATCAGGAGCCATGATGTCGGAAAGCCCGTTGCACTATCGGTCGGCCGCTGAGCCGCTTCGGCGTAGCGCGCTGGCAGCGCGGGTCTTCGTCAGCCTGTTCGGCAGCTACACGTTTGTCTGGGGCGCCAGCAGCCTGCTGATTGTGGCGCAGGTGGCGGGCGGCATAGCCTGGGACGAAGCCTGGATGGTGGCGATGCTGGTGGCCTTCCCCGGCTTTCTCGCGCTATTCCTCTGGGCGTACATTGCGCGCAGCCTGCTGCGGGTTTGGTTGTGCCTGTTCGGCGTGGGCGCAGCGTCCACGGCACTCGCGGCCCACTGGCAGCTCAGGCTTCTGGCCGGGGGTTGAGGTATGTTTGATACGGTTCGCCAGGCCATGGCCTGGGTCCATACGGGTTTCGGTCTGGTGCTGGGCTACGTGCTGATGGTGGTGTTTTTCTTTGGCACCCTGTCGGTGTTCGATCGCGAGATCGACCGCTGGGCGGTCCCGGAAACCCGCTTTGCAGTGCAGCCCATGCCGTCCTTTGATCGGGTGTTGGCACCGGTGTATCAGCGCCTGCGCCCGGATCCTGCTGACCTTGAGCGCATCGCGCGCCGGGTGACGGGTGAACTGCCGGATGTGGCCAGCCTGCCGCTGGTGTCGCTGTTTGCCTACACCACGCACCGCGACCCGGTGCTGCTGGTGGGCGCGGAGTTCGGTGTACCCAATGCGCCGCTGGACCCGGCAGACGATCACCTGCATGCGCATGGGCGAGCCCAGGTCGATCCGCGCAGCGGGGCGTTTCTGCCCGAGAATCGGCTGCAGATCGGCACCGATTTCTTCTACCCCATGCACTACAGTCTGAACGCCTCGCCGGCGATCATCGGCTACTGGGTGGTTGGGCTGGCGGCCATGTCCATGCTGGCAGCGCTGGTTACCGGACTGCTGATTCACCGCCGCCTGCTGCGCGAGTTGTTTACCTTCCGGCCCCACAAACGTAGCCAGCGCAGCACGCTGGACCTGCACAACCTGACGGGTGTGGTCGCGCTGCCTTTTCATTTTTTCTTTGCCCTGACCGGTCTGCTGATCTTTGCCGCCATCTACCTGCCCGTGCACGACTCGCTGCTGCGGCCCCTGGACAGGCAACACGAGGTTCTGGAGGCGGCGCAAACGGGCCTGCCCCATGAGCCCGCAGGCGTGCCCGCGCCGCTCGCTTCGGTAGACGCCATGGTGGCGCAGGCGAAGGCGCGCTGGGCGCAGCGGGGCATACCGGGGGAGGTGGGTTTCCTGACCATCGAGCACATGGGTGATCTCAATGGCTATGTCAGTATTTTCCGGGCCGGCAGTGACCGCGTGGCGCTGGTCGGCGAGGGGATACACTTCAGCGCACGCACCGGTGAGATCCTGCATGAAGATCCCGCGCCGTCTGCCGTGCATGCGGTCAGCGAGTTTCTCACTGGCCTGCATCTTCAGCACTTCCGTCACTGGCTGCTGCGCTGGCTCTATGTCCTTGGCGGTCTGGTTGGCTGTGTGTGTATTGCGACGGGGTTTATCTTTTTTACGGAAAAGCGCAAGCGCCAATGGGCCCATCACTCACCGCAGTCCCTGCGTAGCGTGGACGCCCTCGCGGTGACGGCGGTCACGGGGATGGTGCTGGCGGTGCTGGGCATGCTGGTTGCCAATCGGGTGCTCCCGATTGACCTTCCGGCGCGCGCCGGATGGGAGGAGCGGGCGTTCTGGTACACCTGGCTGTGCGCTCTGCTGCACGCCTGGGTGCGCAGCACCGCGCTGCTCGGGGGTGCCGTGTCACCGGCCTGGCGTGAGCAATGTATCGGCATTGCCGCGCTCGCGGTGCTGGCGGTGACGCTCAACTGGGTGACCACGGGGGATCACCTGTGGCACACGGTCACAACGGGCTACTGGCCGGTCGCCGGCGTGGATGCCAGTCTGTTGGCAGTGGCAGTCATCGCGTTCACGGCGGCAGTGAGGTTGTACGGGCGGGGTGCAGAGGCCGCCAGCAGCGCTGTAGAACCTGTGGAGGCGTCACGTGGCTGATGTGGCCTGGTTGTGGCTCGCTGCCGTGGGCTGCTTCAGCGGCGCGGTGTGGCTGGCGCTGGCCAAGCCGGTACACTGGGCTCAGGTGATGTCCGCCACGGCTGCGCGCAGACACCCCGCTCTCGTATTGCGCTGTCTCGGGTGGCTAGCGCTGGCGACTGCACTGGCCGCCTGTCTGCGTGCGGATGCGCCGACCATGGCGGTGCTGGTCTGGGTTATGCTGCTGGTGCCGGCGGCGCTGGCGGTGGCAATGGCTCTTGCCTGGCGCCCCGCTATCTTGCGCTGTTGGGGGGCCGCCGTTTGCCTGCGCCCCGGCAGCTCTGGGCGATAAGCACTGTGGCCCGAACCCTCGCTCGGTGATCATGTTGCGTCGGCATTTCCGCACCAAATAGGCAATGGCCACAAATCGTGGCAAAATATTGCATATTAAATGTCATTATATCCCGAGGCGGCAATCCAGCTATGGACGATCATGGGTGAAGCGGTACGGACAACCGTCGTTGACGGGCGTCGTCTGCGCAGTGAGCGCAGTCGCAACGCCATTATCGAGGCCGCGGTCGCCCTCATGGAGGAGGGTGTGCTGGTGCCCACGGCGCAGCAGGTGGCCCAGCGAGCGGGTGTCGGCATTCGCTCATTTTTCCGTCACTTTGAGGATATGGGTGCGCTCGCTGAAGCAGTCAATGAGCAACTCGGTGAAACCTGGAAAAATCTCTTCACGGGCGGCGACCGTGCGGGCACGCTGGATGAACGCCTGGTGCACGCGGTGGAGTGCTATGCGGATGCCTATGAGCAGATCTGCAATGTGATGTTGTCCACCGCTGCCCAGCGCTGGCGCTATGAGTTCCTGCGCAGGAACTATGCGCGCGCCCTGCGTGGATTGCGACACAACCTCAATGACTGGCTCCCTGAACTGCACGCGCTGCCAGCCGATGAGCGGGAGGCGGTCGACGCGATCGCCTCGTTTGAAATGTGGCATCGCCTGCGTGAGCATCAGGGGCTCAGCAGGGAAAACAGCATTGCCATTGTCACGAAACTTCTTCGGGGTCTGATCCCCGACCGGTAGATCGCCACAGAGGGTAGCCCATGGCCGAGCAATTCAGGGAACAGGGTGGCGCTGCCACGATGGATCCGAGCCCCGTGGCGCGGTGGATCACCTCCACGTTGATGACCCAACTGTTCAGCCCCGGCACTGTCGACAGGCGCCGTGCCAAAGCAGAAAAACGACGCGTCAGGCGAGGGGCACCCCACCGGGTCGAGTATTTCCATCAGGTCGATGACGGATACAGCCACCTTATGGCCCAGGTGCTGCCGCGACTGGTCGCGCGCTATGCCATCGAACTGCACTGTCATCTGGTAGAGGGGCCGCAGGGCCGTAACGTGGCTGAGCCCCAGTTGCTGCTGCAACTGTCGCGCAACGATGCCTGTCACGTTGCGCCGGAGTATGGGCTGGCGTTTCCTCGCCACCCGGAGCCACCGGCTTCCGCGTTGGTAGAACAGGCGTCATCGATTCTTGCGGCCCAGCCATCGGCGGATTTCACCACGCTCGCCGCGGCTGTGGGGAGTGCGCTGTGGGCGCGCGATGCGGAGGCCCTGGCGTCACTCGCTAGGCACCACGGACAGGCGCCGGTCCAGCAGGTGCGTGCTGCGCTCGATGCCGGGAACCAGCGGCGTGCGGAATTGAAGCACTATTCCGGCGCCATGCTGTATTACGGGGGCGAATGGTACTGGGGTGTGGATCGCCTGTATCACCTGGAAAAGCGCCTCGCGGCCCTCGGTGCGGATCGGCAGCCAGGTGAGCCAATGCTCGTGCCGCGACCGGAGGTCGACGTGGGCGAGCTGCGCGACAGCGGTACACTCACGCTGGAAATGTACGCATCCCTGCGCAGCCCCTACACCGCGATCGTGTTTGACCGGGCCGTGCAGCTGGCCCGCGACACCGGCGTCACACTGCAGGTGCGACCGGTCCTGCCCATGGTCATGCGCGGCGTGCCCGCCACACGCGAGAAAGGCTTTTATATTTTCATGGATGCCGCCCGCGAAGCCCGAGCGGCCGGGGTGGCCTACGGCAACTTCTATGATCCGATTGGAGAACCTGCCAGGCGCTGCTATTCGCTGTATCCCTGGGCTGCAGAGCAGGGCAAGGGCAATGCGTTGCTGTCGAGCTTCCTGCGTCACGCCTTTGCGCTTGGCACCAACACCTGCCATGACCGCGGTCTGCGCAAGGTAGTGGAAGGAGCGGATCTCGACTGGCGGGCCGCAAGTGCGCACCTGGGGCAGCCGGGATGGGAGCCCCTGCTGGAGGAAAACCGCCTGGCCATGTACGCGGCTGGGCTGTGGGGTGTGCCGAGCTTCAGGTTGCTTGACGCGCAGGGCGCTTCATTGCTCGCGCTATGGGGGCAGGACAGGTTGTGGTTGTTTGCACGCGAGATACAGCGGCAGTTGCAACGCGGCGCGCCGGACGCGGCTTGATGCCGTCAGAGTCCGCTGCGGGTCTGCACGATGACGTCTGTGCCCGCCGGCAGCGAGAACGACACACCATCTTTGCCGACCGTGTAACGGGGGAAAATGTCCTCGGCGCCGTTGAGGAACAGCGCCTCCTGCCCGGGGACGACCAGCGGCGGCACGATGTGGTAGTAGAGCAGGTGCCCGACACCCGCGCTGCGCGCCGTTTCAGCCGCCTCTACCGGGCTGGCGTGGTAGTCGAGGATGTCGTGGGTGATCTTCGCCAGTATGTTGTTGCCGTTCTGCAGGGCGGCTTCGTGCATCAGGTTAACCAGGTTGGGCGCCAGCGCCTCGTGCACCAGCAGGTCTACCCCCTGGGCAAACTGCGCGATATTGGCCAGTTTCACCGTGTCACCCGTGATCAACAGCGAACGCCCCTTGTAGCTGAAACGATACCCCACCGCGGGCTCCACGGGCGAGTGGTCAACCGCCAGCGCCTCAACGGTCAACCCACCGGCCTCAAGCACCGTGGTGAGTTCACCCAGGGCAGGCATGGCGAACGGTATGGCGCTCAGGCCCGCCGCGCGCAGCGGAGCGACGCTGTCGCCGTGGTGTTCGTGGCGGTAGTTGAAGTCCTGTGCGTAGGCGAGGTTGAATCCATCCACAACCCCTGTCACACCGGGAGGGCCGTACACCGGCAGCGGGCTGTGGTTATCCCCGCTGGCCCAGCGGAGGGTGCCCATCTCGCCCAGCCCATCGATGTGATCGGAGTGGAAGTGGGTCAGGAATACGCCCTGCAGGGCGCCGACCGGGTAGCCCATGCGGTTCAGGTTGCGCACACCGTCCGTGCCTGCGTCAACCACGTACAGCGCTGAGCCGGCCACCACGGCGACGCAGGGCCCCGAGGCATCGGGGGCAGGCAGTGGGCCACCGGCGCCGCAGAGGGCAAGGTGCAGGCCATCCTCGAGTTCTGCCAGCGCATTGGCACCCAGGCGTGATGCAAGGCCCTGTTCCAGCACCCGGGCGACAATGTTGGCGCGCTGGCTGTAGGCGATGGCGGCCAGGACAAGTGCGACACCGATAACGACGGCAGACCTTTTCATGGCATTCTCCGGTTTCCGCGCAGGCGGTGTGGACTGGTCACAGATCAGGCTACATAATGACACAAGTCATGTCAAAAAGTACGCGGCCAGCGGGCCATGTTGCTGCGGGCCGCAGCCAAGGAGGCTTGTCCATGCCCATCACACAAAACGCCCTGCGCGTGCTGGTACTGGTACCAGCGCTGCTGTTCATCGTTACCGGCGTGCGCTGGCTGATTGCGCCCGCCGGCGTCGCGCCCATGCTTGGTTTGACCCTCGAGGAGGGTATCGGCCTCAGTTCCCAGATCGGGGACCTGGCGGGGTTTTTCCTGACCCTGGGCGCCTGCATGCTGATCGCGCTGATCAGTGGACGTCGCCTCTGGTACTACCCGGCAATCATGCTGCTCGCCTTTGCCGCAGTGGGCCGCGTACTGGCATGGCTGCTGCACGACGCCGCGCTGGCCCTGCAGCTGATCGCCCCCGAGGTCATCATCGCGCTGCTGCTACTGGTCGCCGCACGCTATCTGCCCGAGGCTGACTGAGTGGCAGACCGCCGCAGGCGCTGGTGCGCAACGCTGGCGGGACTGGCGCTCGCCGCAGGCCTGCCCAACGTGCTTGCGGCAGAGGCGGTGTCGCCCGATGCAGGCGACCCGCGGCCGAATATTGTGTTCATTCTTGCCGACGACCTCGGCTTCACCGATATCGCGCCTTTTGGCAGCGAGGTGCAAACGCCAACGCTGAGCGCGTTTGCTGAAACGGGGGTGCGCTTCACCAACTACCACACTGCCGCCAACTGTGCCCCTGCGCGGGCCATGCTGCTGACCGGCGTCAACAACCATCTGGCTGGCGTGCCCAATATCCCGGAGATGCTGGCGCCGGAGCAGCGCCGGCACGCGCACTACCAGGGCGTGCTGGGCGACAACGTGGTGACCGTGGCCACCCTGTTGGAAGACGCGGGTTATCACACGTACATGGCGGGCAAGTGGCACCTGGGGGCCAGCGCAGACAAGCGCCCCAGCCGCAGGGGGTTCTCCCGCACCGTCGCACTGATGGATTCCGGTGCCGACAATTGGGAGCAGCGCCCCTACCTGCCGCTGTATGACCGGGCCAACTGGTTCGCTGATGGTGAACCCACCACGCTGCCGGAGGACTTTTATTCATCGCGCTTCCTGATCGATAAAACCATCGAGTTTATCGACAGCAACCTGCAGGACGGCAAGCCGTTCTTTGCCTATATCCCCTTCATGGCGGTACACATGCCGGTGCAGGCGCCGCAGGCGTTCACTGACCGCTACAGCGGCGTTTATGATGGAGGTTGGGATGAGCTGCGTCGGGCGCGCCTGCAGCGGGCCATCGCTCTGGGGATCGTGCCGCCGCAGACCGCGCTGCAGTGGATGGAATCCCGCGGTGACTGGGACGCGCTCACGGCAGACCGCAGACGTTACGAAGCGAAGCGCATGGCGGTGTATGCCGGCATGATTGAAGCCATGGACTTTCATATTGGTCGCCTTGTGGATTACCTCAGGGCCCATGGTGAATACGCCAACACGGTGTTCATTTTTACCTCCGACAACGGCAGTGAGGGCAGTGGCCCGGCGGATCAGGAGGCCCTGTCATCACGTTTCGGTGCTGCCATGATGGGGTACCATGTGGATTACGAACGCCTGGGCCTCCAGGGCAGCTACAACACCATCAGCCCCGGCTTCGCCAGCGCCGCCGCCAGCCCCCTGGCGTTCTACAAGTTCTATACCGGGGAAGGCGGCATGCGAGTACCGCTAATCATCGCCGGCGATCTGCTGCCGCGACACAACACACTGACGCCGGCCTTCGCCTGGGCGACGGACATCACGCCGACCATTCTCTCCCTGACCGGCACGCCGTTGCCGGGCGCACGCTACGCCGGCAAGCCCGTGCAGCCGATCACGGGGCGGGATCTGACGCCGCTGCTGACCGGCGAGAGGGAACGCGTTTATGCAGAGCATGACGCGGTGGGGTACGAACTCACGGGCCATGCGGCCCTGTTCCAGGGCGACTACAAACTGGTGCTGAACCGGCCGCCCCTGGGTGATGGGCAGTGGCGGCTCTACAACATCGTCAGCGATCCCGGGGAAGTCGTCGACCTTGCCGCGCAGCAGCCCGATCGCTTCCGGGCGATGCAGTTACGCTATCAGCGTTTTCAAGCCGAAAACGGCGTGCTGCCGCTGCCGCCCGGCTACTCCCAGATGGGCCAGTTGCTGACCAACACAGTCAAGGCGCGCTACGCGGATGCGCTGGGGGTGCTGCTGGTGTCCCTGCTGGTACTGCTGCCGTTCTACGTTGCCTACCGCATGAGGCGCTCGGCGCCGCGTTAGCCGCGGGCACCGTTAGAGATCGTAGCGCAGGGTCAGGCCCCAGGTTCGGGGCGGTGTCAGGAAGTAGGCATCCATATCCGTTACCGGGTAGGGCGTGAGGGTTTGCACGGCATAGGCTTCATCGCCCAGGTTCTTGCCCCACAGGCTGATATTCCACTGGTCGTTGCGCCAGCCCAGCGCCATGTTGAGGTTCTCGCGGTTCTGCTCGTCCTTGGCTTCCAGCTGTGCCGCGCTGGCGGAGTTGGTCCAGTGGTCTCCCATGACGTTGTAGTCGCCGCGCAGGTACAGGTTGCCATGGGCAAGCGGGAACACCAGCGTTGCCGCCAGACTGCCGCTGAGCTCCGCGACAAAGGGCAGGTTCAGTCCCTCGTCAGGTCCGGCCGTGAATTCGTAGGTATCGAGGTACTGCAGCCCGAGGCTGAGGGTAAGATTGGGCAGCGGCAGTGCGTCCACCTGCAGGTCAATGCCCGACACCTCTGCCTCGCCCTGATTGCGGGTCACCTGCCCGAGACCTGAAGCCGCCTGTTGAGAGCTCTGCAGGTTGGTGATCGCTGTGAAAAAGAGCGTTGAATTGATGCGCAGGCGCGCATCCAGCAGAGTGCTTTTAACGCCCAGTTCATAGCTGGTGGTGTCTTCGTCATCGAACTCCCGTTCATCCGTTGCGCCTGCCACGCCGTTGAAGCCTCCGGACTTGGTGCCGGTGGAGACGCTGGCGAACAACAGCGTGTCCAGGTTGAGGTCGTAGCTGACGCTGGCCAGCCAGTCGACATTCTCGGACTCGCGGCTGAAACGTTCATCGATTTCCGGGCGTGCGGCAGCCAGCAGCGAGAAGGGCGGGAAAATGCCCTGCTGTGCGAGCAACGCAAGCAGCGGCGCCGGTAGCGTGGCAGGGTCCCGGGCAGTCAGTGCAGTCGATTCCACCGCCACAAACAGGTCGGCCTCTTTCCTTTCCCGGCTCCAGCGCAGTCCGCCGGTGAGATGCCAGTCACTACCCACGTGCCAGGTGGCGCGACTGAACAGGGCAACCGTATCGGTGTCGAACACGTTTTCCTGGATTGCGCTGTCGCCCGGTGCCGCGATAAACCCGAGTTGCGGGCCGAAAATCTGTGTGCCAACACCGACATCGTCACCCACCAGCGCGCTGAGTTCGCCCTCGAACTCGCGGGTGGTTTGCTGGAAATAGTAGAGGCCTGCCATGTAGTCAATGCGGTCGCTGCTGTTGCTGAAACGCAATTCCTGGGAAACGCTGTCGCCGGATTGCGGCTGATTGAGGAAGGTGGTGTCCAGCACCGAACGGCTGGTCTCCTGTGACGAATCGACGTCGTAGTCGTCCCAGGCGGTAATCGATTGCAGCGTTCCCCAGCCAGTGTCGTAGTCAATGTGTAGGGAGACGGCGCTGGATTCCTGCTTGAACGGGGTCAGTGTGTCCTGCGCGGTTCTCTGGTCGAAGGGGTCAGTGCCCAGCGGGGGCAGTCCGCGGTCGATAATCGCCTGCTCGGCCCGCGGGTCGTGCACTGAATCCGGTGCGCAGCAGTTCATATCGCGTCGCACATGGCTGACTTTGGCCAGCATGGAAAACTGATCATCGGGTTCCCACAGCAACTTGCCAACGAGGTTCCATTCATCGGCATCGTTGAGGTCCTTTCCGGCCAGGTTTTGCAGGTAGCCATCCCGTTGATGCACGTTGCCCGCGACGCGATAGGCGAGGGTGTTACTCAGCGGCCCCGAGAGTGCGCCGGTGAGGCGCCCCATCGCATAGTTGCCGGCGGTGGCCTCCAGGTGCCCCTCGGTCGCCTCAAAGCTGGGGCGTTTCGTGGTGATGCTGATGGCCCCGGCGTTGGTGTTTTTGCCGTACAACGTACCCTGTGGGCCTTGCAGCACTTCAATGCGCGCTACATCGACCAGGTCCGACACGGCAAGGCCCGAGCGGTTCAGGTAAACCCCGTCGACGAAGGTGCCAACGGAGGGCTCAAGAAACGAGGACCCGGGGGTGCCGATGCCGCGTATGGAAATGCGGCTGCTGAAGGGGCTGATATTGGCATTGATATTCAGCGCAGGCGTCAGGATGGCGATATCCGAAGCATCGCGAATATTGGCCTGCTGAATGGCGTCCTCAGTGAAGACATTGACGGTGACGGCGATGTCCTGCAGGCTTTCGGCCTGCTTGGTCGCCGTCACAATGACCTCCTCCAATACGCCAGCCTGGGCAAGCGCACCGCAGCTGCACAGGGAGAGCGCGGCGACCAGTGGCCGTATTGTCTGCATGGTGGCAGTCCTCGCATTATTATGTAATTACGGCATACACTGTGCCACATTATAATGGCAGAGGATATGCCGTAATCGGCGGGTGGACAAGCGGGGGTGGCGGGACCGGCGGCGCAGCGCTGCACCGACGGGTTATAGCGCCTACGGCGTTACTGTGTGCCGCCAAAGCAGCTCGTAGGGGACAGGCAGCCCCATATTCGACCCAGCCTCGATCAGTTCCGACCAGGTCTTCGAGCCGCGCATGACGGTAGCACTGGACCCTCCTGTACCCAGTGCCGGCAGGTGCACACCGGCATAGACCCGTGTTGCGAGGTAGTCGTCACTGTTGACGCCGCTGGCACCCGCCGTGGCGCTGAAGATGTTGTTCACCCGCACGCTGCGCATGGCGTTGAGCATCTGCTGCACCCGCTGCAGGTAGGCTTCCTGGGTTGTCTTGCTGCCGTCGCGGGTATCAATGGCTGCGGCGCCATTGACGTGGCTGCGAATGACCGTGTCCATTGCCTGCCCGAGACGTTCACCGAAGGCGCGTCGACTGTTGTGGGAACTGCTGTCGGCCTCTGCCAGCGTGACCACGAGGCCGTAAAACTCATAGGGCTGCACAGTGTTGAACGTGTAGGGAAAGCGTTGTCGGAACTGGTCGCTGTCCGGCGCGTAGGGAACACCTCCTGTCGACAGAAAGCCGGTGTTGCCCAGTGTCACCATCGGCGCAGAAAGGACGACCACGCCGGTACCGTAGCCCTGGGGTGCGAGGCTGCCGCGAAAACTCCAGACCACAAGATACGGCTCATCGCCGTCGGTCTCCGTCACCGACCAGCCCTCGATGCTGTCCAGGGACATCGCAACGTTTTGCAGTGGCGTCGGAGCCGGCGTATCGCTGGATGCACTGCCTTCCTCGGTTGCCTCGCTGGCTTCGGTGTAGCCCGGCACGCTACCCCAGTTCCAGGGGACAGGGGGCGGCGCCGGCTCCGCCTCCGCTTCATCGGCCTGTATCGCCGGTAGTACCGTGGTCAGCGGGGCGTCTGCCTGTAGCAGGGCGTAGGCACCCACATACAGAACCCCCGGCGCGACCGGTGCCTCCCCGGCGTCGCTCAGCCGCGGACCGCCATCAAGGCCTACCAGGAAACGATGGGATAGATTGCCGTCGGCACCCGTAACCTGGAGCCTCAGTGTCTTGGGCGCGGCGTCTTCGGTCAGTCGAAATGCGACGATGAAGCGATCACTTTTTGCCGGCTCGATAGGCGTGCCGTATTTTTCCGCGCGCTCTGCGTGCAGCACGAGACGTGGCTCGTGCCATTCGCCCCTGGTGTCGACAATGCGGGTTTCCCGGAAGCTGCCGCGGGAAAATTTCTGTGCGCGCTCTGCCCGGTTGCGTACGGTCATGCTCACCAGTACCCAGCGCTCACTACCCTGGGCCGCTTTGCGCCCGACACGCGCCGGGTCATCGGTGACCTCGGAGCGGTCGATACGGATATCGAACGAGGGTCCGGGAAGAAACTGCCCTGGGCCCACTTCGATGTCTTCACGGACCACCTCGGGGTGTCCTTCCTGAAAGGCCGGCGGTAGTGGCTCAATCTGGCCGGAGAGTGGAAAGCTGAGCTCACTGTTGCCTTGCCTCACCAGCAACTGGCTCATGCGCAGACGTTTCGGCACAAGCACCGCGGTATACAGCAGTAGAGGCGAGTTCGGCCGCAACAGGGTTTCCTTGAGCTGGTGATCAGCCGCCGCTGCAGCGGCGGTGAAACGCGCGGTGCGAATCTCCATGGGTGCAGTGCGTTCATGCACCAATCCCTGCTCGTCGATCACCAGGAATTCCAGCGTGCTGTCGCGGAATCGTATCTCCTCGGCGCCGGTATTCTCAACCGTGAAGAAAATCACCAGCATTTTTTCATCTGCGTTGGCGCCACCGCTCTTGGTCGCGACATGATCCGTCCAGCCCAGGGCGTATTGCGCCCGTGTCAGGGTGAATTGCAGTCGCTTGGTTCCATCGAGCGCGTAGGGTGTGTTGAACTGCAAGGGCGTACTGGCCGCTGCCTCACCGGGCGCGGGGGCAGGGGGCGCCTGGGGCGCCTCGGGTTGGGCCACAAGGTCAGGTGCCAGTAACAGGCACCACATGCCGACGAGGAAAAGCAGCGCACAGAGTCCACTCTGCCACTCGCCCGCAACGCGGCGCGGCCTGCGGATAGGGTCCGGATACGTGCCCGGGGCACAGAGTTTCGACATGGTGTTCCGCCTTCACGTAAGGTTTCTGCAGGTATAACGGATTGCGTGCAAATATTCCGCCAGCGGGGTTTTTGCTGGCGGAAGTGGGCCGTGTATTGCGTTAGGCGAAGTAAGCTGCAAAGAAAGCCCCGACGATCATGCTGCGTCAGCCGAGGGATACCCATCGTGAGAGTGATTAAACAGTCCACTGCCGAACTCGAGATGACCCATATGCCGATCGACTGGCTGGTAGGCCTTGGAGGCGTCGCGGCGATTCTGGGCATTACGTTTCTGCGCGCCCTGTTTGAAGGCGCCTTGAACGGAATCATCATGAGCAGCCTGTTGCTGGCTGCTCTGGGATGGATCCTGATGACGCAGATTCTGCGCCAGGTCGTATTCCATGCCGATCGGCATGCGGGCACGCTCCGCATTCGCTCCCGAGCGGTGTTCGGGGATCAGGTGGCCGAATATCCGTTGCCGGCGTTGAAGCAGCTGGAGGTGGAAACGCAGCACAATCGACGGCACAGTCTGCCGGAGTATCGGCTGCTCCTGGTGCTTGCGCAGGGTGACACGCTGTCCCGAGTGCCGCTGGATCTGTTCCGCCCGGACCCGCTGGATCTGCTGTACGCCGTGAGCACCCTGAACAGCTGGCTCGATCAGTCTGAATCTGTGCCGGAGCAACCCGGCTCGGGTGTGGAGGGCGCGTTGACATGAAAGTCCTGAAGAACACCCCTGAAACGCTGGAGCTGGTGCTGGAACTCCCACGCCTGTTTCTCTGGTTTATGCTGGGCCCGGTTGTCGGTATCGGCGGCCTCATCGCATTCGCCGAGTTGTTGGGTGGCGAGTTCCTGCAGGGAATTGCCTGGGGGCTGACCCTCGCGCTGCTCGCCTATATGGGCCACTTCTTTCTCACCCGCAGCACCCGGCTGCGACTTGAGGCAGGGCCGGGGCGGGTATTGATCCGCCGCGTCTCCAGTCTCGAAGTCAAAACCTTCGAGTTCCCGCTGCAGAGCCTTGACAGTGCAGAAGTGACTGATCGCTACCTGCGGTTGGTGTTCTCCATCACGAGCCCGGCCACGCGTGTGCCGCTGGTGGGGTGGGCAGTATCCGGGGGCGATGCAGGTTATCTGGCGGACACCATCAACGCGTGGCTGAAAATCTGGCGCGATGGCGAGATGAACAACAAGACGGCATGACCGGAGAGAACACGATGAGATATCTGCAACGTTCAAGCATGAAAACCCCGATCTTTGCCGCGCTGCTGAGCAGTGCGCTCATGCTGACGGTGACGACGCTGGCCGTCACGCTGACCACCGCGCTGCCGGCGGTCAGCGTTCGAGCCGATACCGGCCTTGACGAACGCCAGTTGAAGGAACTGCGTCGCGATGCGCAGCGAGAACGCCGGGCGCTGCGCAAAGCGCGCAATCAGCAGCTCAACGACGCGGTGACGACCTTGCGTCTGGAGGTGGGCGATATGGCGTCGCATTACCAGGAGCGCGTCAGGGCGGTGGACACGGAGTTCGACCTGGAGCGCGTTCGGCTGGAAGCTGCGACAGAGAGCGAAGTGGCCGCCCTGGAAGCGGCGTTACAGAAGCGGCTGGCGGGCACGCTCACAGCGGCCTCGGAGGCGGAGCTACTCAATCGGCTGAGTGCCATGGAGGAGGAGACTGCAGCGCATCAGGATGCGGTGTTTGCTGCGCGCAAGAGCGGTGCCATGCGCGTGCATGAGGCGCAGCTGGCGGCGGAAGAGCGCAAGGATGCTCTGCTGTCCGAGCGCGATCAGCGGGTGCTCAATCGCGCGAAGGCGCTTGGGCTGATGCAGACGCCACAACCGATAATCGCGAGCCCCATCGGCGGTGAGCTGACGCGGACTGAACTGCAGTGGAATGAACGCGAACAGCGCGAGGTAGAGCGATTGCATGAGCGGCATCTCGGGCTGCTGGGCGACTATCTTCATGGCGCCAAGCTGCGAGCATGGGAGCGCAGGAATCTGGATGAGGACTTTGCGCTGGAGTGGCAGGAGCGTAGCGAACTGCAGGCCTTGGAGTCACAGCAGCGCATGCTGAACCCCGGATTGCTGCAGGCCGGCGGCGCCGCTGACCCGGTGCGCCAGGAGGCCGTGCGGCAGATGACGGAGGCGGCCGAGCAGCAGCGCCAGATCAAAATTCGCTACGATCAGTTGCGCCGTGAACGGGACATTCTGCGCAGAGAAGAAAAGCGACGCTTAACTGCACCCGAGTAACGCTGTCGCCCCGTGACGCGGTCACTTGTGACGGCGTGACGAGCGGGTATAATCCTCGACACCGCGAAGGCGATCGGGGATGGCAATGCAGTGACAACACAAGCGTTGGTAGAAGGCCGGCTGGACGCGCTGTACAGCGGTCTGCGGCTGGCGGCGCACCGTCAGCTCCGGCGCTACCGTCCCGGTGCGACGCTGAATACCACCGCACTGGTGCATGAGGCCTGGATTCGTCTGAGCGCCGATGAGGCACACGCCGCCTTGCCCAGAGATGAATTTCTGAAGCTGGCCTCTACCGCGATGCGTCAGCTTATCGTCGACTACGCCCGTCGTCGCGGCGCGGTGAAACGAGGCGGCGGTGCTGTGCCGCTGGAACTCGACCCGGATTCCCACGGCGATGGCCTGGCCACGTCCGTCGTTGACGTTATCGCAATCGATTCTGCAATGCGCGAACTCGGCAAGCTGGATCCAGCCCTGGAGACACTCGCCGAGTGCCGCCTGTTCGCGGGGATGACCATGCAGGAGGCCGCCACGGTGTTGCAGCGCCCCATGCGCTCACTGGAACGCGACTGGTCACGGGCCCGCGCCTACCTGATGGATGCATTGAATCCGGCCTGAGCCGCAGCGGCCCTCGCTGTAGAGCAAAGTGGGCGTCAGCGAGGAGGGCAGCGAACCAGTGACAGGGTATCAGTGCCAATCGCCTCCGCGCGTGCGGCGTCTTCCGTGCGCAGTTGCAGGGCGCTCTCTGTGGCGACGATTACGCGCAGGCGTTGGTGACTTTGATACTCGCTGGTTTTCACCAGAATCACATCGCCCTCAAAAGTGAAATCGGCAGAGGCCAGTATCAACCATTCATTGCCCTCAGCCATCAGTGCCTCATGCCGGTATTCGGTGGTGAATGTGAGGCGCGATTCACTGCAGGTCGCGGCGTCCATGGCCCACTCGCCAAAGACCGCCTGTGTATCCGCGGCATGAGTACTGGCGTTGACCATGGTGACCAACGCCACGAGTAACTTTCGGTAAAGCATGGCAATTCCCTCCGGGTGGTACCTGGAGTACCGCAATCCGTGCCGGGTCTCCGCCAGCCCCAGGCGTCTCGGCTCGCCCGGGGATTGTGAGCGGTGCGATGTTTGCTATCGCCCGCAACGATCTTGTTGAGCTAGGATAAGGCGTCACCACGTTAGGAGATCACGGATGTCACCGCGACATGCGATACCATCGCGCGCTGCCCTCACCGGGGAGTGGGTCCGTGCAGATGCTCTGTTTAGTGCATTGCTCGATCTGCCCGCAGCGGAGCGTGCCTCCCAGCTGGCTCGCTGCCGTGAAGATGACCCCGCATTGGCAGAAACGGTAGGCCGTCTGCTGGATGCGGAGGCGCGCTCCCATGCCCTGTTTGACAGAGCCCCCGCCTCGGTTGCCATGCTGGCAGCTGCAGCTTTGCGGGAGCCATCCGGCGACGATTCAAGCCCCGCGACCGTAAGCCACGTAGGCCCTTATAAACTTGTGCAATGCCTGGGCAAGGGCGGCACCGCCGTTGTCTGGAAGGGTGAGCGAGACGACGGCGAGTTCCAGCAAACGGTCGCTGTCAAGGTGCTCCGTCGCTGGCTGGACAGCGATGAATCTGTGGAACGATTTCGCGAAGAACGCAGGATTCTGGCATCCCTCGAGCATCCCAATCTGGCTCGGTTGCTGGACGGCGGCGTCACGGATGACGGCTGGCCCTATTTCATCATGGAATATGTCGATGGCACACCCATCACGGAATACTGTGACCGCAGACGGCTGGATGTCTCACAGAGACTGACTCTTCTGGAACAGGTCTTCCAGGTGGTGCAGTATGCCCACCAGAGGCTGGTGGTGCACCGGGATCTGAAGCCCAGCAACATCCTGGTGACCGACGCCGGACAGGTGAAGCTGCTCGACTTCGGCATTGCAAAAGTCCTGCAGTCCGACGCCGCTTCCACCCCGGGGAACGAGCTGACGGAGCCCGGTGGACGGCTGCTGACCCCGGCTTACGCGAGCCCCGAGCAGTTGCTGGGTGAGCGTGTTTCAACCGCCACTGACGTCTATGCGCTGGGTGTCTTGCTGTACAGGCTGCTCGCAGGGCGCTCACCCTACCGCGTGCGCGACGGCCAGCCCGCTCTGTTCCAGGATGCGATTCTGCACCAGGTGCCGCCCAGTTTGCCTGAGCGAGTTCTGGCCCGGGACGCAGATGACGAAGACCCCCGGCAACTCGCGGCAGCCAGGGCGAGCACTCCCGAGCGGCTGGCCCGCACGCTGCGGGGCGACCTTGATGCCATCTGCCAGGTGGCTTTGCGCAAGGAGCCGGAGCACCGCTATGCCTCGGTAGAACAGTTGAGCGTCGATATTCAACGCTACCGCGAGCGCCTGCCGGTGCTCGCCCGGGCCGGCAACCGGCGCTACAGAGCCGGTCGTTTCCTGCGCAGAAACGCGTTGGCGGTAGCCGCGTCTCTCGTCGTGCCGCTTGTCGTGCTGGCGGCATTGGCCGCACATGTTGAGCGACTTTCCACCGAGCGCGATCGCGCGGCTGCCGCTGCCTTGCTGGCAGAGCGGGAAGCCGCGAAGGCGCAGCAGATCAGCGGCTATCTGGTGGATCTGTTCCGCGCCGCGGATCCGGCTGAGTCGCGGGGTGGTGACGTGACTGCCATTCAGTTGGTTGATCGCGGCATCGAGCGGGCAGGGGCAATCCACGGCGATACTGCACTGCAGGCCACCATGCTCCATGTGCTGGGTCAGGTGAGCCGCAGCCTCGGTCGGTACCAGCAGTCGGATGAGCTTCTGTTGCAGGCACTGACGCTGCTCGAAAGGGAGGTGGACAACAGCCGCCTGATGCAGGCGGATGTGCTCGCGGAACTTGGCGAAGCCAACTTCCAGCTGGGTCGGCTGGATGTTGCCGAGGGCTACCATCGTCGCGCCCTGGCGACGCTGCCAGAAGATGAGCTGGCGCGGCGCGCGCGAACACTCACCAATCTTGGCATTGTTCATATCGTCACCAGCCGCTATGCGGAAGCTCGAGATCTGCTGGTTGAGGCGCTGACCTTTCATCGCCGGGCTGCGATCGACAGCGCGCCTCATGCCACCACCCTGAATGCTCTGGGCACCCTGCTGTCGCGTGAAGCGCGCCACAGTGAGGCGATAGACATGCTGCAGCATGCCTACGCCATGCGCCGCAGCCTGTTTGGCGACACCCATCCACAGACCTCTGTCGCCAGAGGAAACTTGGGTATCGCCCTGCTGGAGTCCGGTGATCCCGCGGCAGCAGCGGATCACCTGCAGCAGGCCCTGGCAGTGGATGAGCAGGTGCTGGGCCCGCGTCATCCAAGCCTCGCCGTATTGTTGAATCAACTGGCCTCAGCCCGAAGGGAGCTGGGCGATCCGCAGGGTGCCATCGCGTATCTGCTTCGCGCGGTGGAAATCCTGCGGGAAAACCATGAGGAACATAGCCCGGCTATTGCGGCGGCCGTCAGTGGCCTTGGCACCGCATACCTTAAGCTTGGCGAGTTTGACGAGGCGGCTACCTACCTCGCACAAGCTGTGGCCATTGATGAGCGTGTACTGGGCCCCCAGAGTCGGGAGTTGGCGATTGATCTGGTCAACCTCGCGGCCGCTCGCAATGGCCAGACACGGTACGACGAGGCCGAAGCGCTTTTGCTACGTTCACTGGGCATTTTCCGCACGCTGCTGGGTGAGCGACATGAATTGGCAGGTGATACTCTGCGGCGGCTCGCGGCGGTGTACTGGCATCGGGGAGACATACCCCGTGCCATTGAGTTCGGCGCGGAGGGCGTTGCCATACTGGCGGAGGTTCACGGCGACGGGCACGCAGACGTTGTAGCCATGCACCGGTGGACAACCGCGCTGGCTGCAGGAGAGAGGGCTCTGCCGCCACCGGTTACAATGCTGCTCTGAGAGGACGACCGTTCCCCGGCAAACCGTCAGCAGCTATCTGAGGTCAATGCCGACCCCCGTGACGCGGTTTTGCTATCCGTCATTGCTACGGCTACTAGGAAAAGACCGCTGGTCGCGCCGGCTTCACGGACTGAACTTTCCGCAGCGCTCGCCGCAAAGGCGCTGATACTCTCTCCGGGGTAGTACATGTCACCGGGCAGATACATATCACCCGGGAGGCATTGAGGTAGAAAGTCGCTGCCTGGCAGATACATGTCGCCGGGCAGATAGACGTCACCCGGTGCCGCTTTGAAGGGCTGTGAGAGGAAGGTGTCGACGGCCCGGTTTTTTTCTACGCGCACGGCGCACAGCGCGACGGCCTGAGTATCCTCGGTGCCCGCTATCCGAATGCGCACCTGTTTCAGCAGCGCCCGCTGGAGTGCCTTGCCACTGAGCCCTTGCAGTGATTCCGCGCGCTCGACCACCAGACGCAGCTGTGTGCCACTCTTGCTCTTTGATGCGCTGTGCCCGGAGGTGCTCGTGAGTGCGCCTCCGACCAGAGTCGCGAGACCCATGACCACCTGACGCCGTTGATAGATCTTCATTGTGGAGCTCCGCTGGTTGCCAGTACTGACCCCATAACGCAGATCGAAGGCGTTTTCCGCCACTGTCCGCGCCATCTTCAGGAAAGTGCACAGGCCTGCATGGCGTCGCGCCAGGTGGCGTTCCACCATCGCTGGCGTGCCCGGTGGACTAGTTGGTTCCGAATTTGCCTACAGCTCCGCCCTTCGGCGAGCCCCTGCTCCAACAGCACGACATGTTCGGTGAGTTGCTCAAAGCCCTGGCCCAGGTAGGGCTGCGTAGTCAGCAGGCAGTCTCCCATCGGCAGCCAGTTCGCCGGCAGGTCGGTCACCTGCTCCAGCGCCAGTCGCGTGGCCGGACGGCCGCGAAAAATCACGGTGCGCCCCAGCGCGCGCGACTTGTGGCAAGCCGCCCACGGCCGTGGGTCGGCAAAGCCCCTCAAAACACGCAGGGCAGTCGTCAGATCCTCGGGTGGTCGCTCCTCGACGGGCGCCTGCAACGTGAGTAACCCCCTCCCGTTGCCGGTGTGCTGCAATAACGCGCCGTAACCTGAATCGTTGTCGCGCACAGCGATGATCTGCCTGGTTTCCTCGCTCAAGTTCGTCAGCTTCAGGGTAGCGTAGTCGCCGGAGGCAGGCCCGGAGTCCAGGGGCAGCGCAGTGTTGCATTGGCGCGCCACGCTCCCGGCGGTTGCGCGTGCGGCGCCGCTGGCGTCTATCAGCAGATTATATTCCTTGATCTGCCCCGCAGCATGCACCAGCACCTTGTTACCCCTGAAGATGACAGATTTAATGCGGGCGGTGTGTACGCTGTCGATATACTGGAGGCTCAGTGTCCACAGCAACTGGTCAAATGTTGTCCGACAGAGTTGCGGGTTGGTATGGGCCGACAGCTGTGGCAGCCACCGTGTTATGAGCGCCAGCGTAGCGGGCTGCAAGAGGTGCACATGGCCACTCTGCGGGCGTGTCCGCAGGCCTGATCCCGGCGATGGATCGGCGAGGTCGGTCTCGAAGCCGCTTCGCTTGAGCTGCACTGCCGCAAGCATCCCGGCGGGTCCCGCTCCGATGACGAGTGCCTTCGGCATCCGTTGCGTGCTCCCTGAAAAACGATGTACCCGTGCTTCTTAACGGAAGTACGTCGTGACGTCCGCCAGTCTCCGCTTTGGCGTGCCTTGTACTCAGCGCGCCTGGCTACAGCGTGCTACGTGCTGGGGACAAACGCCCCGGGTCGGCAGCAGGGCGAGGAAGTTGCTGCGCGCTACCTGATGCGCCACCTCTGTGGGCAGCGCCTGCAGGAAAGGTTCAAACTCTGCCAGCTTCTCCCCCAGCCTGCCGTATTTACCCAGCAGATCGGAGCCGATCATGAACCGGTTGGGAAAACGCGAGACCAGAGCGACCCAGCCGCTTACGGGCTGGTCGTTGCTGTCCAGTAAATAGGGCCGCAGTACGCTCCAGGACAGGTCGATGTAAAGATTGGGATAGGTTTCCAGCATGCGCGTGATCTCTGGCAGCAGAAAAGGCATCGTGCCCTGATGCCGGTGTAGGGTCTTGCTGGTTCCTGCATGCGCCCAGATGATGTTCACGTCCGGGAACCGGGTCAGGGCGGCTTCCACTTCTCCTGCATAGAGTGGGTTGCGCTCCCGCTTGGAGGTGATATTGCTGTGCAGCAGGACCGGCAGCCCGTTGTGCCCGGCATAGCGATAGACCCGGAACATCGCGTCACTGTTGGCGCGAGGTGTTTCGCCCTCGGTCAACGCAGTCAGGTCGTCGTGCCGTGTGATCACCTCACCGATGCCTTGCCAGAGCCCAGGGTAGAGCTCGGTCATCTTCTGCAAGTGCAGGTCAGCGTTCTTGTCGGTGGGGTTGAAGCCGCTCAGGAAGGGATGCAGGCGGTCGCGCTGCTCGGGTGCCAGGGCCTCCAGCGACTCGGCCAGATAGGCATCGGTAGCGCTGAACCAGTACACGCCGGCATCATCTCCTGCGTATGTGTCAGGGCGCTTGGGTTCGTTTTCGTGCCATTTCTTCATCAGCGGCATGCCGGATACCATGGCTTTGCCGACACCCGCCGCATCCATGGCGCTGAGCAGGGTCTCCAGCGGTGCGCCTTGCTGGAAAAAATCAACGGTGTGCAGGTGACTGTCGGTATACCTGGCTCCCTCGCTGGCCGTTACCGCAATCGCAGTTACAGCGAGCAAAGCTGCCCCACAGGTGATGCGCACAACGCGCATGGCGACCGCGGGGAGAGGCGGATAGGGCATGGGAGTCAGGGACGCGTCGAGGGCTGGTGCCGCAGAGTTTAGCAGTTACATTCGGTGCAGGAACAGTGGCAGATGCCCGCCACGTCCTGCTTTGAATGGCCTAGGCCAGCCGTCCCATAACCACCGTGCTCTTCAGGGTAGTGCGGTGCACCAGACGGGAGGCATCGGGCGGGTTGCCGAATGCGCGGTGCATGGTGCGCAGGTTGTCCCAGAGCACCATGTCGTTCGGCTCCCAGTGATGCACGTAACTGAAGCGCGCATCGGTCGCGTGTGCCACCAGGTCGTGCAGCAGCGCATCGCCCTCGTCTGCTGGTAGTCCGATGGCCTCGCGCAGGTGCAGTGGGCTGACACACAAGGCCTTGCGTCCGCTCACCGGATGTCTCCAGACCAGCGGGTGGATGGTGTCCGGAAACGAGGGATAGAACGCTTTTTCCCTCTCCAGGTTGGTTTCGTCGTGGCGTTCCACGTTGGGCCGTCCAAAGCGCATTTCGCGAGGGTCGGCAATAAAGCGGAAGCGTGCCTCAAGCTGCTCGATACGCTGCTTGGTGTCCTCCGGCAGGGCATCGTAGGCCGCCGCGGTGTCGATCCACCCCGTCTGGCCACCGGAGTAGGGCATTTCCAGCATGCGCAGCAGCGCGCCCCGGTTGGGTGTGGTGGTGTAAACGAGGTCACTGTGCCAGGGAATGCGACCGACCGTAGCGACGCCGTCGTAGTGGTAAACCGGCGCCGTTTCATCACTCTTGCGGTTCGATAGCCAGATAAGTTCGGGGTAGCCATCGACGCGAATATTCTCGATGGGGTGCACTTCCAACTCGCCAAAAGCGCGGCTCAGCATCAGCTGCTTCTCCGGGCTGTCGCCGATGCCGCGAAACAGCAGAATACCGCGGTCCAGCCAGGCCTCCACCATGGCATCCCGTAGCGAGGGGCTGATCTCGTGGCTGAGGTCCAACCCGCGAACCTCGGCGCCGATACCGCCTGCCAGTGGGACTATGTCAAAGTGCTGCATCGTTCGTTCTCTGTGTTTTGGGCGATACCCGGTGGTCGAATAGAGTAGGGGGTTGCAGGCGTCAAATCCAGCCATTGCCTGCAGGTTGCCTACAGTGTTGCTGATGCCGGCTCTGCGCTCAAGAGCTGGGGCGCCTGGCGCTCCAGACGGCTGACCAGCCACATGCAGCCCGCTGCAACGAAAAATCCGCCGATAATCAGTGAGATAGGTAGTGTGTAGCCGCCACTGGTTTGTCGCAGCAGCCCCATAAGTGGCGACAGTGTGAACAGCAGCGGCAACGTGCAGAACCCCATCAGCCCGCTGACAAAAGCAAACTGACGACGGCCGAACACGCGGGACACAACCACGGCCTTGGCCGTGGACAGCCCGCCAATACACATGCCGATCAGCACCGCATCCAGCAACAGCAGTGTGAACGAGGCGGGTGTGATGAGGATGAGCCAGACTACGGACTGTAGCAGGGCGTTGCAGGCAATCACGGCTGCCGCGTTATGGCGGTCGGCCAGCCAGCCCAGCAGCAGTGATCCCAACACCGCGCAGCCGCCAGATACGGCGAGTAACAGGGTTGCCTGCTCCATGGACCACTGGCCCTCCACCAGCAGCGGAACCATATGGGTGTTCTTGGCAACACCGGCCCCCATCATCAGGCCGGTCGCGATGACCAGTGGCAGGAACGCGGGATGCCAGAGCACAGCAGATACGGTCGGTCGTTGCGGTTTCGCAGTGGCGGGCGCGACAGCCTTTGTGCCGCCGGTGTTCCCTCTGCTCGCTTGCCAGTGTTCCGGGCTGTCCTTGACCATCAGCAGTATCGGTATGACCGCGAGATAGACGAGGCCGATGCCGCGCAGCACGGTCTCAAAGCCCAGGATCGGCAGCAGTTTGACCACAATCAGTGGCACCACGGTGACGGCCACGGGCATCATCACAAGGCCGAGTACCAGCCCCTGGCGATGACTGAACCAGTTGTTTACCAGGGTGACGGCAGGCAGCAGCCCAAGCAGGCTGATACCCGGGCCGATCAGCAGCGCAAAGCAGGCGAGCATTACAGACGGGTGCTGGGTAAACGGCAGGCAGAAGAATCCGGCGCTGGCGAGCAGTGCACCGCTGATCATGACGGAGCGGATGTGCGTCCGGCCCAGTAGCGCGCCGACGAAGGGCGCCATGAGGCCACTGGCCAGTACGACCAGGGAGAATGCGAGGGAGGTCTGTGCACGACCGGCACTGAAATGACGTTCGAACTCCATGACCAGCACCCCGAAGGAGCCATAACACAGTCCGACGGCCGCGTTATGGGCCAGAAAGGCGATGATGGCCATCAAGGTTGCTGGATGGCGCGCCGGGTCGCTGACCGGCGGCGTCCCGGCCGAGGGTGTTTCATTGGATCGGCGCATGCAATCGGCATCCCTGCTCGGCAAAGGGTCGAGACTAGGTTTCGCCGGGGGCAGCGTCAAGGCAATGATTGCGAGCGATGGCAGGTGGCGGATGCCAGCCCGGTGGGCGGTCCCTGCGCCTGGCCGGGTGAATGCATCCGTATGCGGTGTCGAAGAAACAGCGTTCGAGGGTCCGCTCACGTATACTCTGTGGTTCTACGAACCCCCATCTACTCACAGCCACCAGGAACAAGACATGGTCGACAACACCACAGGGGAAGATTCTGAGCACAAGCTCAGCCTCCGTCACCTGACCCTTGATGATTATCCGGATCTGAAGGCCATCATGGACAAGGTCTACCCGCACCTTGGGGGTGCGTGGCCGGAGGAAAAGTTCCGCGCGCAGTTGGAGGCTTTCGCCGATGGGCAGATCTGCATCGAGGATCACGGCGTTGTCGTTGCGGTCGCGCTTTCGGTCATCGTTGATTACGACAAGTTTGGTGACCAGCACACCTATGACGAAATTACGGGAGATGCCTACCTCACGACGCATGACCCCAAGGGTGACGTGCTGTACGGGGTGGATGTCTGCGTGTCCCCGGATTATCACGGCATGCGTCTGGGCCGGCGCCTGTACGAGGCGCGCAAGGAACTGTGCCAGAACCTGAACCTGAAGAGCATTGTGGCCGGCGGGCGTATCCCGAACTATGAGAAGTACGCTGCGGATATGAGCCCCCAGGCCTACATCGAGCGGGTCAAGCGCAAGGAGATCTACGACCCGATATTGAGCTTTCAGCTGTCGAATGATTTCGACGTCAAGCGCGTGCTGAAAAACTACCTGCCGGAGGACAGGGAATCCCACGGTTACGCCACGTTGCTGGAGTGGAACAACCTGTACTACGACCCCGGTAAAGCACCGCTGATCGGGGCAACCCGCAGCACCGCCAGGGTGGGCTGCGTGCAGTGGCAGATGCGGCCACTCCGCTCCGTTGAGGAACTGATCCAGCAGGTCGAGTTCTTCGTTGATGCGCTGTCCGATTACCAGTGTGACCTGGCGCTGTTCCCCGAGTTTTTCAATGCGCCCCTGATGGGGTTGGAGCAGCATCGAACCTCTGTCGACGCAATAAAGGCCCTTGCCAGTTTCAGCGATGAGATCATTGATGCGATATCGAAGCTGGCGGTGACCTATAACATCAATATCATTGCCGGCTCGGTGCCGGTCATGGAGAACGATGAGCTCCTGAACGTCGCCTATCTGTGTCGCCGCGACGGGACACTGGATGCGCAGTATAAAATACACCCAACACCCTATGAAGCCCGGGCATGGACCATGCGGGGTGGGGACAAACTGAGGGTGTTTGATACCGATTTCGGCAAGATCGGTATTCTGATCTGTTACGACGTGGAGTTTCCGGAGCTTGCGCGATTGCAGTCAGAGCATGATATGCAGATGCTGTTTGTGCCGTTCTGGACGGATACCAAGAATGCCTATCTGCGGGTGCGCTGTTGCGCCCAGGCCCGGGCGATTGAAAACGAGTGCTATGTGGCGATTTCCGGTAGCGTGGGTAACCTGCCGAAGGTGGATGGGGCGGATATCCAATATGCACAGTCGGCGGTGTTCTCGCCATCGGACTTCGCCTTCCCCCATGATGCGATCATGGCTGAAACGACCCCCAATACAGAGATGACGCTGATTGTTGACCTGGACCTCGAGAAACTGAATAAATTGCGCAACGAGGGCTCGGTACGCAACTTTCTCGACAGAAGACGGGATCTGTACCGGGTCAGCTGGCTCGATGAGTGGCAGAAGGGCTGAGCCGCTTCTCGAAGGGAGATGCTATGGGTGACAAGGAGCAGATTGCGGCAACCCCTGGCGGTAATTTCGGACATATCGTTGGTATTCGCGGGGGAACGCTGGACGTCCTGTTCAAGCAAACCCCTCCGCGTATCCATAACCTGCTTTACGCAGGCAGTGTCGCCATGGAGGTAGCGGCGTTGCTCGACAGCGGTGCGGTGCGCTGCATTGCACTGGCCCCCTTGCGGGGATTGGCGCTCGGTGCGGAGGTTGAGGACACCGGAGGTCCCGTTCTCGTCCCTGTCGGCGATGCTGTGTTGGGGCGTATGATGAATATGTTCGGTCAGCCCATCGATGGCAAACCTGAGCCGGCAGCGAGTGGACGACGCAGTATCCACCAGAGCCCTCCCGCGCTGGCAGATCGTGTGTATCACAGTGATATTCTGGAAACAGGCATCAAGGCGATCGACCTGCTGTCGCCAATAGAGCGTGGCGGTAAAACGGGCTTGTTTGGCGGTGCCGGAGTCGGAAAGACGGTTTTGATTACCGAGTTGATCAACAACACGGTACAACATTATCAGGGAGTCAGTCTGTTCTGTGGCATTGGCGAGCGTTCCCGTGAGGCGGAGGAGTTGTACCGCGAGATCGGTGAGGCAGGCGTGCGGGACAAGACTGTGCTCTTGTTCGGGCAGATGAATGAGGTGCCGGGTGTGCGTTTCTCCGTCGCAAAGTCTGCCCTGACGATGGCCGAATATTTCCGGGACGAGCAGCAGCAGGATGTACTGTTGTTGATGGACAACATATTTCGCTTTGTGCAGGCGGGCTCCGAGGTGTCAGGGCTGATGGGCAGGATGCCTTCGCGTGTCGGCTATCAACCTACCCTGGCCACTGAACTTGCCGTTCTGCAGGAGCGGATAACCTCCACCCGGAAGGCGGCAATCACTTCCATTCAGGCAGTCTATGTGCCTGCCGACGATTTTACCGATCCGGCTGCGGCGCATATATTTTCTCATCTCTCGGCGTCTGTAGTTTTGTCCCGCAAGCGCGCCAGCGAGGGCCTGTACCCGGCGGTTGACCCGCTGGCATCGGCGTCTGTCATGTTAACGCCCGCGGTCGTCGGCCAGCGCCATTATGATATTGCGCGGGCAGTGAGGCGTACACTCGCTGAGTATGAAGACCTGCGCGACATTATTGCCATGTTGGGCATGGAAGAGCTGTCTTCCGCTGACAAAGCTACCGTTGCCCGAGCACGTCGACTTGAGCGTTTTCTGACACAGCCGTTTTTTACTACGGGGTCATTGACCAGAAGCGAGGGCAAACGGGTAACCCTTGCAGACACCCTGGACGGCTGTGAGGAAATTCTGCGCAGTAGTCGCTTTGACGATGACGAGTCTGACTATTATATGATTGGATCGTTGCGAGACATGAAGAAAACAGCATGAGCTTTGCAAGCGCGATGCAGGTTTCTCTGCGGGTGCCTACACATGAGGTTTTCAGCGGCCGCGTCGTAAAGCTGTTTGCTGTCGCCGAAAATGGTGCTTTTGGCATGCTTCCAAATCACATCGACTATGTCACGTCACTGGTACCATCGGTGCTGATACTATCTCTTGACGATGGCAGGGAACTCTTCTTCGGCATTGATGAAGGCGTGCTGGTGAAGAAAGGGCATGAGGTCGATATCGCGGTTCGCCGGGGTGTTCAGGGTGATGATCTGGACAGCTTAAACGATACCGTCCAGGTGAGTTTTGTTGAGGTGGATGAAGAGGAACGGGTGGCACGTTCTGCGCTTTCGCGCCTTGAAGCGGGCATCGTTCGGCGCTTTGGTGAGTTGCGAAAGCCGCGCTTGTGACGATGAAAGATGATCGAACAGCAAACGACATCCGGCGTCATGCAGAACGTATGAAGCTTGCGCGGAGCGTTCCGGGCGCCAGTCCGCTGCTTGGCTTCGGGGTCTTTGGCATTATCGGCTGGTCTGTTGCTGTGCCTGTCGTCAGCGGTGCATTTCTGGGTTTATGGTTGAACAAGGTGGCCCCACAGAGTTTTTCATGGCCAATTGCCTTGATTCTCGGCGGAGTCGTTGTGGGCGGCATTATTGCGTGGAACTGGATTTCCCGTGAGAGTCTGCAGCCGCGACAGGAATCCGGGGCGTCAGGTGATGCCGGTGGAGAGAGCTGATGGCACTGCACTGGGAATCCCTGTTACTGGGGCTTGCCGCGGGTTTATTGGTGAGCCCGGTTTTTTTTCTCGGGTTGAAATGGGGTATGCATGTTGCGCTTCGCTCGAGCAAGCCGATGGCGGTAATTCTTTTCAGCGCGATTTGTAGGATTTCGCTGCTGATATGGATTGGCTACGGCATTACGGCACATGTCGGTAACGTGTGGCCTGCTGTTGGCTATGCAGTGGGCTTTTTACTTATACGAACGTGGGCGATACAGTCGGTTCGTGTTGCCGTTGCGCAGGATTCACGATAACAGGGAATGAACAATGCAGCTTACGCCGGACGACATTATTCTATTGCGCATATGGGGGTTCCCACTCAACGCGACCATTGTCAACACCTGGATTATAATGGCATTGCTGGTGGGTATCTCCATGATCGTGACCCGCAACCTGCGCGCGGACGTGCCGCCCAATCGCTGGCGAACTGCGCTGGAAGTGATCGTGCAGTCGATTCAGACACAGATAGAAGAAATAACACGTAAATCTGCGCGGCATGTCATGTACTTTGCCGGCACGCTATTTCTTTTCATTGCATTGTCGAATTTGCTGTTGGTTGTCCCTGGGTTCTTGCCGCCTACTGCTTCGCTATCAACGACAGCGGCTTTGGCGTTTTCCGTGCTGGTTGCTGTACCGCTCTTCGGAATTGCCAGTGGGGGCCTCGTGCGTTACCTGAGGCGTTATATCGAACCTTCGGCGATCATGTTGCCGTTCAACATTATTGGTGAGTTTTCACGCGGTATATCTCTTGCGATCCGTCTTTACGGTAATGTTATGAGTGGTGCGGTTATTGCCGCAATTCTATTGAGTGTTGCTCCATTTTTCTTTCCCGTAGTGATGAATATGCTCGGGCTTCTGACTGGCCTGATTCAGGCCTACATCTTTTCCATTTTGGCAACCGTCTACATATCATCGGCAACCGCAGAGTCAGAGTCCTCGGGCATTCGAGAATACTCGATACCCCATCAGTCCCATCCACCCAGGTCAGGCGAGGAACAACGATGACAGAACTCACGATTATAGCTGCCATTTCCATATTTACTGCAGGTCTCACGGTCGCCATAGGGTCGTTGGGTCCTGCGCTCGGGGAAGGCCGCGCCGCCGCAGCCGCGATCGCGGCCATGGCGCAACAGCCAGATGCCGCACCAACTTTGTCGAGGACACTGTTTGTCAGTATGGCGATGATTGAATCCACCGCTATTTATTGCTTTGTCGTTGCAATGATTCTGATCTTTGCCAATCCATTTTGGGATTCGTTACAGGTTGCCGCTGGCGGGGGTGGCTGAAGGGCGTGTCGGTTTTGTTGACAGGGAGGCGTACAGACTATGTCCATTGATTGGATTACGGTCATCGCCCAGATCGCAAACTTCCTGTTGCTGGTCTGGTTATTGAAGCGTTTCCTTTATCGGCCGATTCTGGATGGGATAGATGCTCGCGAGGCGGAAATATCGCGTCGTATGGCTGAAGCAGGTGAAGCGCAAAAGAAGGCAGAAGCTTCTGAAAACGGTTACAGAAATCTGAAAACGCAGTTGCTGACAGAGCAGGACGCGGTCATTAAACGAGCGCTGGCAGAGTCTGAACAGGAACGTGATGCGCTCTTGGCTGATGCGCGTGCGAAGCTTGAACAGGAGCAGAAAGACTGGCACCGCCATCTCGAGCGTGAGCGCACCAGGTTCATTTCCCAGCTGCAACGCAGCGGTTCGGAAACACTGCTGGAGCTGACTCGCAAAGCGCTGCTTGATCTGGCCGATGAAACGCTGGAGGAAGCTATTGTTCGGCATTTGGCTACGCGTTTGCGGCCTCTGGCAAAGGACCTGGCGCATGCGGCAGGCAGTGCCAAGGAAGCGGTAGTGACAACGCGTGATCCCCTGCCTGAGGCGGCACGGCAGAAAATGGAGTCCGAGCTGAGGCTTCTTTTGCCGGACTGCTCGCTACGCTTCACAACGGATTCCGCTCAGTCTCCGGGGCTGGTATTACGTGTAGGTGGTGCTCAGGTGGCGTGGACTGTGGACAGCTACATTGATGAGTTTGACGCGCGCCTTGATGAACACCTGGCAGCCAGATCCTCCGGACGAGCCTGAAGCAATGGCCGACGACAGAGCGGAAACCGAGCGCAGGCGGGCGGGCTTGACGTCCGGGCAGTTTCCCGACGAGCAATTCACTGACTGGCATCAAGCTCTGCTGGCGACGCCGGCGCCAGCGCCGCTGCTGACCGAAGTTGGCAAAGTGATTGAGGTGGCTGATGGTGTCGCGGTTGTGACAGGCCTGGCTCGTGCGCTCGCTGACGAACTGCTGGTGTTTGACTGTGGAGTGCAGGGTATCGTACTTGACCTGGCGCCGGGTCGTCTGGGGGTCGTGTTGCTTGGCCCATCAGAACTCATCACCCTTGGTGAAGAGGTGCGCCGGACACGCAAGGTGGTCAGCGTGCCGGTGGGAGACGGGTTGTTGGGTCGGGTACTGAGTGCCATGGGGCGCCCCCTTGATGACCTGGGTGCCGTGACAGCGATCGCGCATCATCCGATTGAGGCCGAGGCGCCGGGCATTCTGAGCCGTTCCGCAATTTTTCGACCACTAGCGACTGGTATCAAGGTCATTGATGCTGCCGTACCCGTCGGTCTGGGGCAGCGTGAGTTGATCATTGGCGACCGTCAGACGGGTAAAACCTCAATAGCGGTCGATACCATACTCAACCAGAAAGACTCGCAGCTATTGTGTATTTATTGCGCAATCGGCCAGCGCGGCGATGCCGTGGCCCGGGTTGTCGGGGCACTGAGAGAGCGTGAGATGTTGAGTCGTTGTGTGGTCGTGGCAGCTGGCGACGAGGAAACCCCGGGGCTGGCTTATATCGCGCCTTATGCGGCCATGACCATGGCCGAATATTTTTCTGATCGGGGGCAGGATGTTCTCGTGGTGTTCGACGACCTAACGCATCACGCCCGCTCTTACAGGGAATTGTCACTCCTGCTTCGCAGGCCACCGGGCAGGGAGGCCTTTCCAGGTGACATATTCTATGTGCATGCGCGGTTACTTGAGCGAGCAGGGCAGTTTACGCAGGAGGCAGGAGGTGGCTCGATCACTGCACTGCCGGTGGTGGAAACACAGGCAGAAAACCTGTCCGCCTATATCCCTACCAACCTCATATCCATTACCGACGGACAGATTTACCTGTCTCCCAGGTTGGTGCGTAAGAACCAGTTCCCGGCAGTAGACCTCGGATTGTCGGTTTCCCGGGTTGGGGGTAAAGCCCAGAGCCGCGCTCTCCGTGAGGTTGCAGGCAACCTGCGTATTACGCTGTCACAATTTGAAGAGCTTGAGGATTTTGCCCGCTTCGGTACCCGTCTTGATGATTCGACCAGGGCGCGTCTGGCTCGTGGTGCAGCAGTCCGTGCAGCGCTGCGGCAGGCTGAACGTGATCCGATGTCTGCGCTGGAGCAACTCAGCGTATTGATCGTCGCGATGGAGGGTTTGTTTGATGAGATACCAGAGCATCAACTCGGCAGCGCGATGCTGGCAGTCCGATTGGCCGCGAAGGAAGAGTTGGGATCCATCGAGCGGGCCTTTGTCGAGGACCGCGCGCTCAGTGCAGATGAGCGGGCTCAGGTAGTGAGCGTCGCCATGAACGCTTTGCAGGGTGCAGGCGATGCCGCAGACGCTTGAAGCACTGAGCCGCCACAACGCGACGTTGAAAAGTATTCGCGGCATCGTACATACCATGAAAACGCTGTCTGCCATCAACGCGCGGCCTTACGAGCAGGTTGTTCGCGCTATAGAGGCGTACCATGCGACCGTCCTGCGCAGCCTGGCTGCTTTTTCACACTCTACGGCAAGAATGGCGGAGCGATCGCAGCATGTAGGGGAGCGATGGCTGGTTGTGTTCGGATCCGATCACGGCTTGTGTGGCAGTTACAATGAAATCGTCGCGAAGCTGGTAAAGGAGTATTGCGAGTCTTTGCCCCACGTTGAAAAGCGTCTTCTGGTTATTGGCCAGAAGATGAACGATGCCCTGTTGGATCATGGATTGCGCGGCGAAGGAGTCCTTCTCCCGCCAGCTTCTGTGGATGGTATTGGACGCATGGCTGGAGAAATTGTGACGCGACTTGATCTCGTTACACGGCGGCGGCCACTTTCTCGCGTTGCTGTTACGCTGGCTTTTACACAGCGCGGTGAACACGGTTTGAGGGAACCGGTAACGCGTCGATTGTTGCCGCTTGAAGAGAAGTTGCTGCGGCCCACAACGCGCTGGCAATCACGCACTCTGCCAGATTACAGTATGGCACCCGATGCGCTTTTCGCTTCGTTGATTCGCAGCCATATTTATGCCAGCGTGTTCCGGGCCTCGGCGGAGGCCATGGCCACGGAGAATGCCGCGCGCCTCGCACTGATGCAGCAGGCTGAACAATCTGTTGACGACCGTCTGGAACAGGTGAAAGCTGAACTCAGTTCAGGTCGGCAGACGGAGATTACCAATGAGCTGATGGATGTCATCATTGGCTTTGAAGCCTTAAAGAGGTAGCTGATACCTTGCGGCTCATCTCTTTACGGCTGACGACGGTGCATAGGCTAGGCAACGCCAAATGTCGATGCTGAACGAGTGATGCAATGCGATCGTTCCAGCGTTTTTAATGGGAGACAAAATTGCGACGTGTAGAAAGTGCTGATCAGGCGGTTGAGTCTATCGGTTCCAATGAGTTTGTCTGGTGCCACTCCATGGCGGCTACGCCTACACGCCTTCTCGACGCGCTCGCTCGCCACGCACTATCCCACAGCAACATCACACTGATGCAGCTGCATCTGGAGCATGCGGACACCGTCACGGTGCCTGAGCTTGATGGGCATCTGCGACACCGCTGTTTTTTCGCCGGCAAGCAAACCCGTGAGTTGATCAATCAGGGCAGAGCAGATTACGTACCGCTTTTTCTGTCTGAGTTACCCAAGCTGTTTCGCCGACGGGAACAGAAGATCGATACCGTGCTGGTACAGGTATCCTCGCCTGACCGTCATGGCAATTGCTCTCTGGGAATTTCAGTGGAGGCGACGTTAGCAGCCTGCGAGGTTGCGGGGCGAATAATCGCGCACATCAACCCGCGTATGCCGCGAACGCACGGCGATGGTTTTATCAATATCCGCAACATTCATACCGCATTCGAGCTGGATGAGCCGCTGCTGGAGGTGAGTGAGCGAGAAACGGGTGATACAGAAGACCGTATCGGAGCGCACGTCGCGTCCCTGGTCGAAAACGGCGCCTGTTTACAGATGGGTATCGGTGCCATTCCGGATGCCGCCCTGCGTTGCCTCAAAGATCGGCAGCATCTGGGAATTCATACGGAGATGTTTTCCAGCGGCGTTTTGCCTCTTATAGAGAGCGGCGTAATTGACAACTCACTCAAGCGCATTGCTCGCGGCAGAACCGTGACCAGTTTTGTGCTGGGTAGTGAGGCTTTGTACGACTTTGTGCACGATAATCCGGAGGCTGTGTTTCTTGATGTGGAGTTCGTCAACAACCCTACAGTCATCGCCCAGAATCCCCGTGTGACTTCAATCAATAGCGCTTTGCAGATAGACCTTTCCGGGCAGATTTGCGCCGATTCGATTGGTCACCGCATCTATTCCGGTGTGGGCGGACAGGTCGATTTCGTCGTCGGTGCCACTTACTCAGATCACGGGAAGAGTATCATTGCGTTGCCCAGCACGGCGCGCGACGGTCAGGCCACGCGTATCGTCGCAGCGCTCGCCAGTGGAGCAGGGGTTGTGACCACACGAGCGCAGGTTGACTACGTAGTAACAGAATACGGTATTGCCAAGCTGCGAGGCCGTTCACTGTGTGAGCGTGCCAGGGATCTTGTGGCGATATCCCACCCGAGCTTTCGCGAAGCGCTGGCTCGCGAAGCTCGTGATGTTCTGAAACTGAACCTGTAGTCGCCTGTCGTGCGCAATCAGCCGGGGTGCCGGTTGCCACTGGCGGAGCGAGCTCGGGTAGAATTCCCTGGCGCGCCGGGGCGACTGCGGCCCTGCGATCTGCCCCGGCCGCTCGGCTGGTTGCGTCCGCTGCCGCGGTTGCTGCCGTTTTGAATCACCTCGGCCTTGATACTGGGGTCAACGTCATACCCCGGTGCGTGCACTTTCTCGATGGGCTTGCCCAGGAGTTTCTCGATATCCTTGAGCAATTTCAGCTCATCAACGCACACCAGTGAAATAGCGCTGCCTTGCTGGCCCGCTCGCGCGGTGCGCCCGATGCGGTGAATGTAGTCCTCGGGCACGTTGGGCAACTCAAAGTTCACCACATGGGGCAGTTTGTCGATATCGATACCCCGCGCGGCGATGTCCGTTGCCACCAGGGCTCTGATCGTGCCGGCCTTGAAATCAGACAGGGCCCGGGTGCGCGCCCCCTGTGACTTATTACCGTGTATTGCCGCTGCCGTGATGCCGTCCTTGCCCAGTTGCTCGGCCAGTTTGTTGGCGCTGTGCTTGGTGCGGGTGAATATCAGCACCTGCTGCCAGTTCTCTTCGCCGATTTTCTCGGCAAGCAACTCACGTTTGCGCTTTTTATCTACCGGATACACGGTCTGGCTGACCAGTTCAGTCGCGGTATTCTCCGGTGTGACCTGGATTTGCGCCGGTTGTTGCAGGAATTCCGCGGCGAGCGTCTTGATGTCGTTGGAAAAGGTGGCGGAGAAAAGCAGTGTCTGGCGTTGCTTGGGGATGATCTTCAACACCTTGCGGATGTCGTGAATGAAACCCATGTCCAGCATGCGATCTGCCTCGTCCAGAACCAGTATCTCGATTCGTGACAGGTCGATACTGCGCTGCTGGACGTGGTCAAGCAGGCGGCCCGGCGTTGCTACGACAATATCAACGCCCTTGATGAGCTTCTGTTTCTGCGGATTGATGCTGACCCCGCCGAAAATTACCGCAGACCGGAAGGGCAGATAGCAGCCATAGTCGCGTACGCTCTCATGCACCTGTGCGGCGAGTTCGCGGGTCGGCGTCAGCACCAGTACCTTGGGGTAGCTCTTTTGACCGGCGGGGTACTTGTCCTGTAACTGTTGCAGCACAGGCAGGGTAAAACCTGCTGTTTTTCCAGTGCCTGTCTGGGCTCCCGCCAGCAGGTCTTTGCCCTGCAGAACCAGCGGTATGGCCTGTTGTTGTATCGGAGTGGCCTGACTATAGCCCTGTTTTTCTACTGCGCGTAGCAGTTCGGCCGAAAGGCCGAGATCTTTAAAATACACGTGATGTTAATCCTGATTTTTGGCTGACAGATCGCCTGGCCAACATGCAAAGTAGCAAATGCTACGTGTTTGATGGCTCGGTCCAGAGCGGGGTGTGTTGCGGTTTAGCTAGGGGTACTTTTGGGTACCGGGTGACACAGAGCGTGAAGCGGATGTGGCGTTACAGTGTGGCGCAGACCGATGTGCGCCAGTAGGTCATGCATAATAGCAAAGCCTGCGTCAAATGAAAGGATTAAATGCCGCTGTTTTTTCGCAGCGGCAAACCCGGCTCCTTCGGCACGCCACGCATTTTTCCCCGTTTGGTATGGAAATGCGCCCCGTCTGTCGGGCAGTGCTCGTGTACCATGCGCTCGCTGCAAAACCGTGGCCGCATGACCCGGGAGCGATTCAATTGCCCGCGAGGGCAGTCACAGGAGGGGAGAGCATGAACTGGCTGATGTCTGCTGAGGTGTACAACACCATTCTGATTGGCAGTTTTGTCTACGCCGCGTTTATTCTGGTAGGCGCTTTCCTCTCGAAGGCGCCCTACGGACGCTTCGGTGCGGAGGGGAGGGGGTTATCGCTATCGCCTCGGCTGGGATGGTTCCTGATGGAACTTCCCGCCACACTGAGTTTTCTCTGGTTTTATCTGCACGGGAAGAACGCAGGCGAGTTGGTACCGATGATTTTCCTCGGCGTGTGGTTGATTCACTACGCCAACCGGGGTTTCCTGTTTCCCCTGTTCATGCGTGTTGCAAAGGGCAGCAAAGGCACCTTCGGATTAATGGTGGTGGTGGCGGGCTGGCTGGTCACTACCTTGCACGGTTACCTGAATGCAGTCTTCATATCCCATCTGTCCTCACATCTGACGGCTGACTGGTTGACCGACCCACGTTTCCTGATCGGCATGGCACTCTACGTGTTCGGCTTCGTCATGAATGTGCATTCCGACGCGATCATCCGTAACCTCCGCAGCAAGGCGGAGGTTGAGAGTGGCGAGCGGGTTTATCGCATTCCACAAGGCGGGCTGTTCCGCTACGTCACCAACCCCAGCTATTTCACGGAACTGTTGTCGTTCACCGGGTTTGCGATTGCAACCTGGTCGCCCGGCGCGCTGTTCGTGCTGTTTGTGAGCGCAGCCAATCTGGTGCCCCGTGCGTTTCAGGTGCACCAGTGGTATCTGAAAAAGTTCGATGATTATCCACCAGAGCGTAAAGTCCTGATCCCGTGGATTCTGTGAAAGCTTGCTGAAGCGTGCCTCGCAATCAATCGCGCTGTGCTGTCTGGAACATCCCCGCCACAGCGAGTCCGGGCAGCATGCCCAGAAGTACGGCCAATGCCGGCCAGTAGAGATCCCCGGTGGCTACCACCGCCGGGCCGGGGCAAAAACCACTCACACCCCAGCCGATGCCGAACACGATGCTGCCCAGTACCAGTGGTTTGTCGATGGGTCTGGCGGGGGCGTCAGTGGGACAGGCCGGATCGCTGCGACGGGCCGCCAGTCTGACACCCAGCCATGAGAGGCTGATCGCGCTGGCCATGACCAGTGCCAGGGACGGATCCCATTGCCCGGTCACGTCGAGAAAGCCGATAACCTTGGCCGGGTTGACCATGCCTGAGACAATCAGTCCGGCACCAAACAGCAGGCCTGCGAGCAGGGCATTCAGAGTACGCTTCATAGCGAGACACCTCCGTGCACCAGCCGCCACAGGGCGACCGTCATAAAGCCGGCGCCCATGAAGCTGAGTACCGCGACCAGCGAACGCGGAGAAAACCGGGCCAGGCCACAAACGCCATGGCCGCTGGTGCAGCCGTTGGCAAAACGGGTCCCCAGGCCAACGAGAAACCCACCTGCCAACAGCCGGATCAGGGTTGGGCCGTCGAGCTCGGGCGTCTCGACAGGGGACGGGGTGATCTGCAGCATCACCGGCCACAGCAGCAGGGGGGCCAGCACCAGGCCCGCGAGGAACGCCAGGCGCCAGGGCGCGCGCCCCTCTGGCTTGAGCAGGTTGCCGAGTATGCCGCTAATGCCGGCAATCTGACCGTTGCCGAGCAACAGGAGGCTGGCGGCAAGGCCAATCAAGGCGCCGCCGGCAAGCGAATGCCAGGGCGTGAACAGGGTCCAGGCAATGTCCATCAGAGCAGTCTCGTAAAGCCGATTGCAAGTATGTTCTGGTGCATGGTGAGGTTGGCCTCGCCGCCACCGAACGGCACGGGAATAGAATTGGCGCCGCGCACGGTTTTTTCAAGTCCGCGTGTATAGGCAAAATTCCACTCGCTCCTGTCGGACACCGCCCAGCTGGCGCCGAAGCTCACATGGGTTTCAATCACGCCCGGTGCGAGAATGTTGAAGAAGGTCTCGCCGCCGGGAATGGGCTGATCCATGTGGCTGACACCCGCTCGAAGCGTGAGGGCTTCCGTCACCGTATACACGGTGCCGAGTTTGTAGACGTCGCTGTCCTCCCAGCCAAAGCCTGGGCCACCTGCGACACCCAGTGGCACACCGGACAGCAGGGGTGCCAGCGGATTACCCACCGAGTCGATATCGCTGTACTGAATCTGCTGCCAGTCCACAGCCAGGGTTAACGCCTTGTTGAGCCTCCAGGCGATACCGGCGCCAAAGGATTCGGGGATGTCGAAGTCGCCATCGTCAGCGAATAGCCCGGCATAGTCGTCAAAATTGGACATGTCGATCTCGGATGACCAGGCAATGCCCAGAGTGACGCTGTCACTGACGTTACCCATCCAGCCCAGTTTGACGCCCCAACCGGTGCTGCTGTCGTGGCCGCGGTCGGTGACGGAGCCGGGTCGGCTGCTGAAACCGTCGAAGGGTGCCAGGCCTTTTGCCTCGAAACGCTGGTAGGCAAAGGTCGCCGCTGCGCCAAAACTGTGGTTGCCCGCGCGCCAGGCGACCGAGGGTGTGACAAAAGCCTGTGCCAGATCGACGCCGGCCTCTCCGCTTGCACCGAACGCGGCGTAGGGGTTGTCGGTGTAGCTGGTGTTCATGCCGCCATTACCATATAGCGCAATCCCCCAGCTCAGTTGTTCATTGACCGCCTGTGTAAAGCCAATGTCGGGCAGCAGGAACCAGGCGTCGTCATTGCCATCATAGCGGCCATCTGCGCCCGCGAGGTTGCCTTCGATGACCGAGCTGCGATCAGGCTGGAACCAGGTCAGTCCGGCATCGATTCGATCACCGACCCTGCCGGTGCCCGCGGGATTGCTGGCGGCAATCAGGGCGTCCTGGGGCAGTGCCAGGCTGACACCGGCGACCGCCTGCGCGCGCACGCCTGTGCCGTGGGTAAAGTAGCCGTTGGTTGCCTGTGCCTCGGCAGCCGTCATTGCAATACCGCCCAGCAGCAGGGAGCCGGTCAGGAGAGAGTTACTGAAAGTCACGCGAAGTCACCACTTGTGTTTAGGCGTTGTGTCATCATCCGGCTGGGCCGGAAACCGAGCTTGCGCATCCTAGGCCAGCGGCACACTGCAGCCAACGATTTTTTCGAAATATGCTTATAAGTTGCGGCGTTGCACGATCGCCGGCTAACCGAGGACCGCCTGACACAGGGCATGCTCCCCAGCGCGCCGGGCGTTCACCCTCAGCCCGGGCGCGGACGCGCTGGAACAGCCCGTTCTACCTGGCGCTTGCCCGATGGGCGAGCCAGCTGAGACAAAGCCCGAGAGAAACCCCCAGGGCGTTGATTGCTACCGCCCACCACCAGGCGCTGAGGGACAGGTAGCGCGCCAAATCGCCCTGCAGATACCGCTGCAGGTGTATGAGCACCCCTGAGTTGAAGAGCGGCAGCATAAGCAGGGCATTGAGCGCCGTATACCAACGCAAAATCCCCCATCACCCGAAGCTGTTTCGCAAGGTGCCGAGATCCTCCAGTGCGCGCGCAAAGGACGCGCGGTTACTCGGGGTGGGCAGCGTCTTTTATGAACCGTGCAAGCTGGCGCTGATAGGTATCATTTTCCTTCTGCAGTATTTCGTTCTCACGCATCAGGTCAACCACCATGGCGACCGCAAGCCAGTCAATCTCCAGATCGCGGTGCAAGCGCAGCGCTTTTTTCAGCCAACGAATGCTCGTGGTGTCAAACAGCCATTGATCGCTCTCGCTGGTTTCCCTGCTGAGATTGGCGGGCCTGACGATGCCATACTCAACAATCTCAATGACCACGTCACTGTCAATACCTTCAAGCTGGCAGAGCTCGTTAAATGAAATACTGAATAATGAATCACTCATGATTTGGTGTCCCAGTCTTTTCTAGGATCAAAGGATTCGCTCTCTGCCAGCGCTTGCCAGAGTGCTTTGCTTTTCTCGCTGATGTTTTCCGGCATGACCACTTTGGCAACCGCGAACATGTCACCTGTTACAGTTTTGCTCTTCAAGCCCTTACCTTTCAGCCGCAACTTGTCTCCTGACTGTGTGCCGGGCGGGATCGTGAGATGTATTTTCCCCTCGAGGGTTGGCAGGGTTACCCTGGTGCCCAAGGCAGCTTCCCAGGGAGTCAAAGGAACCGTAATGGTGAGATTGTGCCCGACAACATCGAATAGCGGGTGCGGTACCACACGGATATGCAGGTAGAGATCACCCGGGGTGCCCCCGTTATAACCGGGCTTGCCCTGGCCCCGAAGGCGAATCCTTTCCCCGTCCATGATGCCCTGGGGTATTTTGACCTTCAAATGCTTCCTTGACGTCGGTGTTTGTGCAAACTCATCGGCGGGTATCACAAACTCCACGCTCTTTTCATTTTCCTTCAGCGTTTCCTCAAGAAATACGGGGAGTTCAATCTCTATATCGCTGCCTCTGCCACGATGCGCCCCCTGGTAAAAGTCATCCGCTCTCTGCCCCTGACTTGCTCCACCAAAAATCGAGTTGAAGAAGTCGGAAAAGCTTCCATCGAATTGTGCGCCTTCCTGGTATCCCGCGTTCGCGGACGATTTCCATCCGGGGGGTGGTTGAAAGCCATGCTGCGATTGCGAGCCGTACTTGAGCAACTCGTCAAACTCTGCTCTTGTCTCGGCATTCTTGAGCACCTGATAGGCTTCGGCAACGTCCTTGAACTTGGCTTCGGCACCTTCATCCGGATTCATATCCGGGTGATATTTACGCGCGAGTTTGCGATAAGCGGCTTTGACCTCCTTGGGGTCGGCATCGGGCGCGATACCCAGGATGTTGTAATAGTCCTTGAATTCCATAGGTTATCCAGGCGACTCCTTGAAGATGAAACGTCATAGTCCACGTGTTGGACTCGGGCCTCGCGGTAATTGAAGTCGCGACCAACCACCGAGGGACCCCTGATCCTCATCAATGGTATCTTTGATGGTGCTTTGGGGCCACAGGAACGGTCCAATCTTGAGTGGCAATAGGCCGGGTCGGTGCTCTGGGGGATGCCCGAGCGCACACGAGTGTGCTGAGACGAACGAAGAACCTGAAATGCGCAGGCGGGCGGAGATGCCTTGGGGTTGCGTAACGTACTGATGTATCGATGAACATATCGGCGCATAGGCACCACGCTAAACCGGGCGGCCAGGTTGCACAACTGAGGTAGTTGGCAGACGCCCAAATACCTGAAGGTGTAAATCATGTCTCCGGTATATGCCGGAGGTTATGTCTCAAGCATGACAGGCCCCCCCCCTAGATAAAAAAGGCAGACTTTTTTTGCGATTTGAGCTACAAATTCAGTAGTGAACCACGGTCCTTGGGCATCGAGGCAAACTGCAATTGCGCTGGATGATGAGTGGATGGAAATAACAACCAAGACGGCTGATTTACTCGTTGTGCAACATCAGCCGACCAACTGGATCATCGGCCTCGGAGCCGTCTGTGTGGTGCTTCTCATTGGCCTGGCACGAGCGCTGGTGGAGCTCTCTCTGTCGGGTATCACCATCTCACTTCTAATGCTGACCGCACTGGGCTGGCTGATGCTAACGCAGGTGGTGCGCCGCCTGCAGCTTATCGCAGACAGGCACACTGACCTCCTGCAGATCAAGGCCACCACCCCTCTGGGCGAGAAGGTAGCGGAGTACCCTTTGTCAGCCTTGCAGCGTAGCGAGACACAAACTCGCCACGGTAGCCAGAGCATTCCAGAGACGATGCTGGTGCTGGTGTTCGGCGCTACCAATCCGGCAAGCCACGTCAAGTTCAATGCCTTCCGCCCGGACGTGGCAGCCATTCTTAGCGTAAGCGAGCAATTAAACCAGTGGCTGGAGGAAGGTCGCCGCAGAGCGGATGGGGCGATAACTCCGGACGTGTCACATACAGCCCCCCGTTCATAGGAGCTTGCCAGCATGAAGGTCGTAAACAACTCTGAACAGGAGCTGGAAATCCTGGTGGAACTGCCGCGCTTCATCCTCTGGTTCATGCTCGGCCCCATCGGCGGCTTCGGTGCACTGTTCACGCTTGCGCTTTTTCTGGGCGGCGAGATTATCAACGGACTGGTGTCCGGCAGTATTATCGCAGTGGTGGTGCTGGTGGGCCGTTACTTTCTCACCCAGCGCACCCATTTGCGGCTCAGCGCAGCCGACCACAAGGTTCAAATGATCAAAACCTCGATGCTTGAACGCAAGGTCTTTGAGTTTGACCTTGACCAACTGGATGGCGCAGACGTGGAGCTAAACCGGAATCATGGCGGAGACAAAGGTAACTCGCGCCCAACCAGCGGACTGAACCTGCTGTTCTCCAACACGCGGCCCGTGACCCGGGTACCGGTATCGAACTGGTCGATCTCCGGCGATGGCGCCGGCATGCTGGCTGATGCGATCAACGACTGGCTACGCCGCTATCGCGAGGGCAAAGACTCCGTAGGCAACCAGAGGCAGGATACCGGGGGACAGGCATGAAGAAAAAGGTCTCCCATACCCTTCTTGCGCTGCGACTTTGCCCATTTCTGCTCGGCCTGGGTGCCAGCTACGCGGTGGCGGACGCATCGATCGTTGGGGCGTGGGCGGTAGATGAAGCAAGTTGTTTGGATTCCCGGCTGACATTCGACGCGGCAGGCAGGCATAGCGCGATCGTTGTGGAGGACGGCGAGTGGCAAACGCTAAGCAGCGCCGGTTACAGAGTGGAGGGCAGCACGTTGTTTGTAGAGCACCTCGACACCGAGCAACGCCTGACTATTGAGGCTGTCAGCAGCGGGCGGCTTGTTCTGCACAATCCCGATTCGCCACTTGGCTCAGTGACCACGGAATTCGTGCGTTGTCCGGAATGATCAACAGTATCCCGGTAGCGCTTTCCCACCGCGTTGAAGTTCTTGATTTTTGAGGCTGAATGCTGCGGTCCGTCGGGATCCGTCACCAAAAGCTACACGATGTCATTCTGGTCCTCCAGACCACTCACCGGCACCACGCAACGCGCAGCACCCAGCCCCAGGCCATGTCCAGGCGAAACAGGCCCTTTCTGGTTCCCCGGCTGCTGCTCAATTCAGAGAGATGGCGTTGTTCAAGGTCAACACCGGAACGCGGGAGCAGGAATCCGGACTATGGAATGACCTGCTCGAAAGTTCGGCCGGTCTATCCCCCGTTAATTGGGGAGAGCCAACCCGGCTCTTCATCATTAACGGGGGACACCGGGGCTCGTTAAACTGATTTTGCGGAATCTGTTTAATGGAGAACACCCGATGTCCCACGCAGGATTAATACTAGGCCTTCCAGAGCTGGAGGTCGAACGCGTTGATCGCAATGATGCGATTTTTGTCTATGCCAAACCCAGGAAGCGGCCCTGCTGCCTGCACTGCCAGCATCCGAAGATCCGGATCAAGGCGACCTACCAGCGAACCCTGAAGCACACACGTCAGGGGAATCAGCTGATCACCCTGTATCTCAAAGCACCGAAGTATCACTGCCCCCGCTGTGGTCGCTACTTCCGCCACCGATTCAAGGGCGTGCGGCCGCGCTATAGGGCTTCGGAAGCTTTCCGGCTCGAGGTCTTCGAGACCCACGACGGCGGCGTCACCCAGGCCAAACTGACGCGCACGCATGGCATCAGCGCGGCGACCACCGAACGCTGGTATCACGCACACTGCCAACGACGGGTATCCGAGATGTCGAATCGGCCCTGCCCCAAGGTCCTGGGCATCGACGAGCACTTCTTCACCCGCAAACGGGGCTTTGCCACAACCCTCGTGGATCTACGCCGCAACAAAGTCTTTGATGTGCGCCTGGGGCGCTCCGAGACCAGCTTGGAGGGTTATTTGCGGCGATTGCCGGGAAAGGACAACGTGAAACTCATCGTCATGGACCTGTCGGAAACCTACCGCAACATCGCTCGTCAGTACTTCCCGGGGGCCACGATCGTCGCCGATCGGTTCCACGTTATTCGCCTGGTCAACCAGCACTTCCTGAACGCCTGGAAGGACGTGCACCCGGAGGGTCGCCGGAACCGGGGACTACTGAGCCTCATGCGACGCCATGCCTGGCGCCTGAAACCAGAACAGCGCGAGAACCTGCAGCGCTACCTGAGCGACTATCCGGTCCTGGCAGCGCTCTACGGGGCCAGACAGCGCCTCAACACGCTGCTGCTACTCAAAAACCTGAAGAAGAAAACGGCGCAGAAGAAGTTGCCTGAGCTACTGGAGCTGATCGACCAGCTGCGTCAAAGCCCGCTGAGAAGGTTGGCCAAAACGCTGACGTCATGGCTTGAGCCGATCGTCATGATGTGGCGATTCAGCAAGAGCAACGGGCCCACTGAGGGGTTCCACACCAAGATGGAGATGATGACTCGACGAGCCTACGGGTTCAGAAACTTTGAGAACTATCGATTGAGGGTCTTAACCCACTGTGGCTGGGATGGCATCATCAATCGAGTTTAGTGAGAACCGGTCTATCCCCCGTTAATTGGGGAGAGCCAGCAATGCGGGTTTGATATGGCGCGCCTGGCACGATTCGAACGTGCGACCGCCTGGTTCGTAGCCAGGTACTCTATCCAGCTGAGCTACAGGCGCGTTGAGGGGCGCTACTATAGGTATCGATGCCCTGTTCGTCAAGTCCCCCGGCGCCAAAAACACGTCAATCGCCCAGCACCCCGCCCGCCACCGCGCCGCGGGACGGCGTGTCGACCAGAACGCCCGGGTTCATCATGCCCTGCGGATCGAGCACGGCGCGAGCGCCGGCGAAGGCTTCGCGGAACAGCGCTGGCACCTGCTCGTCATAGCCCGCTGGACGATGATCCCGCCCCACGGCGTGGTGGTGTGTCACCGTGCCGCCAAGGCCGGTGACCGCCGCGTTGGCGGCACGCTTGATATGCCGCCAGCGGTCCAGCATCGCCTGCATGTCACCCCGGTCGGTGCCTCGCGCATAGAAGGTGAAGTACGGTGCAGGGCCATCGGGGTAGACGTGGGTAAAACGGCAACTGAGCAGGCCATCTGCCCCGGTTGCTTCGCGAATGGCGCGCTCCAGTGCAGCGCGCACACCGGTGTAGAAAGCGTCGAAGCGGTCCCAGGTGATCGCGGTCTCAAAGGTATCCGCCATGACGCCACGGGGTGTCAGGTAGTTGCGATAATAGGGCGCACGCAGGAACTGGTCACGCCAGGTGCCCGCTGCGCCCTGCCGGTGCTCCGCCGCCGCGCTGTCATCCTGGCCGTGCAGGGAGCGCTGCACCGCCTCGGCATCCCAGCGCCCGCCGTGGTCTGCCATCAACTCAAGCGCACGCGCCAGCCAGGCATCCAGCGGGTGATCGGCGGATTCAAAGGCCAGCACAAGCAGCGCTGTGGTGCCGTCACCGACACCGTTCAGCAGCGCTTCCGCCGGGTCCAGCAGGCGGCAGTTGCTGGGAAACAGCGCTGCCTGGCTCACGGCGCGAACCGCACGGGTGGCCCGCGCCATATCGGGGAAGCGCACGCTGGCCGAAGCGCGGTAGCGCGGGCGGTCCTGCACCCGCATCCAGGCGCGGGTGATAAAGCCGAGCGTCCCCTCGGAGCCGATCAGCATCCGGTCGGGGGACGGGCCAGCGCCGGAGCCGGGCAGGCGGCGCGTCTCCAGCACACCACGGGGGGTCAGCATGCGCAGGTTCTCGACAAAGTCGTCGATGTGCGTGTACTGGGTGGCGTAGTGGCCGCCGGCGCGGGTCGCTATCCAGCCCCCCAGGGTGGAGAACTGAAAGCTCTGGGGGAAATGCCGCAGCGTCAGCCCCGCGGGTTTCAAGGCCGCCTCGAGATCGGGGCCCAGGGCGCCCCCCTCGATCAGCGCCGCCCGGCTGCTGCGGTCAACATCCAGCACGCGATTCATGTATTGCAGGTCGACGGACAGCACGCCGTCGTAGTCGCCCGGGATATCGGCTTCGACACCACCGCAGACGCTGGTGCCGCCACCGAAGGGAATCACCGCAGCACGCACACTGCTCGCCCAGTCAAGCACCGCTTCGAGTTGCCCCTCACTGTGTGGGAAGACTACCTGATCCGGCACTGCCGGCACCGTGCGGTGCAGCAGGCGCAGGCTGTCGGCAAGCGACTTGCCCAGGGCATGCGACAGGCGGTCGTAGGGTGAGGCGGAGCAGATGGCCTGCAGCGGCGCGGGTGGAGTGATGCGTGGCGCGGGTAGCGTGAAATCCGCCAGCGTCGGTGCGGCAACAGGCGACCCGCCCCCCAGCAGCGACACCAGGTCAGCCAGACGTGTTTCCTCGGCCGCATCCAACACCTCATCGGCGTAACCCCAGCCCCAGAAGCGCAGCACACGCCGGTGGCCGAGGGTTGCAGGCGAGGCGCTCACGTCAGCGGATAAAGCCTGTGCTGGATTCCATGTAGAGACGCAACGGCAGGCTGCCATCGTCTTTCAGGTGGATGATCAACCCGTAGTTGTCGTTGTCATAGTCCGCGACCCACTCGTAGCGGAAGTCCGGCAGGATGTCGATGGGCTCGGGACGGCGCCCCACCACCCTCACCTCTTCCAGTGCGTCAGGGTCGAAGGCCACACGCGCCTTGGGAATGATCAGGGTGATTTTGCGTTCACCGGTGGCTTCGCCGGGCTCTACATTGCCGACGGTGATACCGGAGTCAGCATCAAGGTGGCCTTTCACCAGTTCCAGCCAACCACTCTCAGTAATCGCCTGGTCGGCCCAGGACACGGGGGCCGCAAGCATCATACACAGCGCACTCGACAGACAGACAGAACGAACCAGCATGATGACCTCCAGCGTGCCTTGCGGGGAAGGTGGGGCAGTTCCTCAAGGCCGGTCCAAAACGGACCGGAAAGAACTGCCCCGACGACAGTTACTGCATGGCGTCCTTGACAGCTGCATTGGCGTCGTCAGCCATCTCGCCCGCTTTTTCCTTGGCGTCGTCCATGGCCTGCCCGGCTTCATGCTGCATATCTTCAGCGGCCTGACCCGCATCGTGCATCGCATCTTCCGCCATCTGCTTGCCATCGTGCACGGCATCGTCCATGGCATTGCCTGCCTCGTCCATCGCGTCGCTGGCTGAGCTGGAAGCGCTGTCCATGGCATCGCCGGCAGCATCAACCGCGTCGTCCATGGCGTCACCCGCTGCGTCCATGGCATTGCCTGCCGCTTCCGCTGTGGCGTTACCCGCCTCTTCCGCTTTCTCCACCACCGTGCTCATGGCATCGGAAGCCGACTCGCTCACCGCCTCGGCGTCTTCCTTGCTGCATGCAGAAAGACCGAAGACCATCATCGTTGCCAGTACGGCACCCGCTACTTTTTGTGTTTTCATACAATCACCCCTTGATTTGGTTGTGTTGTCGCGTCCGCACAGGACCCCTTGAGACTACACAGCTCGCGCTGCGGAGTAAAGTCGGACGAGCGACCGTATGCACTGCGGGCCTACTCCGCGACGATATCACCGTGCATGGCTGCCAGTCGCTGCAACAGCGCGTTCTGCGCGCCAACGGCGATCCGTTCCTGTTCCATGACCCGGATCAGGTCATCGACGAGACGGTTGAACTGGGCGGAGGTGACGGCGAGATGGCGGTGCGTTTCACGCATGCTGTCACCCGTGTAAACGCAGGGGCCATCACTGACCGCGCAGAGCTGCTCAGCAAGTTTGTTGCGGAACCGTTGAATGTCGGTGTCGGCGAACAACGCGCGGATCTCCGCGTCTTCCGCTATCTCCCACAGCAGGCCATCGACAATTCTGTCTATACCCGCCTGGCCACCCAGCTGGGTGTAAAGTGGTCGCGGCGAATGACCCTGCGGCGTGCAGCCCGCTGCCAGCAGGGTACAGATCAACAAGACTTTCAGCGCATCAGACATCTCCGGCTCCTACTGGCTCAACTGAATTGACAGGTACCAGCCGCTCTGGTCCTCCAGACCCGCAATGTCACCCAGCTCGGTCCAGGCGAGCACGGCGGCGACACGCTTGTTGGGAAACCAGCCGAGGAAAATATCTGCCCAGTCGTCCTCGGCCACCGCCGGCAGGCCATCGGGCTTCTGCCGATATTCGGCGCCGATCACCCAGTGGCGATCCAGAAAGAGGCCGGCGCTGAGCTCGGCGACCAGTTCGCGCTGTTCCGCAAAGCCCAGCAAACCGGTCTGGTGTGCCGCCGTCCAGCGCAGGCTGCCGTTGGCAAACACGTTGCGCCCCAGGACCCCATTGAGCCAGAGCTTGCCCGCGGCGAGGTACAGGTCCGTGCCGCTGTCCCGGGCCGCTCCCAGGGCCTGCGGCACAGCCATATCACGGTTGCGCTTGTACTGCAGGCCCGCCGTCAATTGCGGTGTGCTGCCGTAGATGAAGTCCCCCGCCAGTCGCACCTTTGCCCCGAACACGTCCTGGCGAATCGCGAGGCCCAGCGGCTCAACCTGAAGGTCCTGGCGGCTGACGCTGAACTCCAGGCGGTTTTCGAAGCCCAGGCTGGCACTCTGCGTATCCAGCTGGAAATCGTCGACCGAGACTCTGCTCAGGCCCAGGGCACCGCCCCATTCACCGACATCACCGTAACCGCTGATAACCGCCCAGGGAGTGATGCCGCCACCCGCCTGCCCTTCTATGCTGCTCGCGCCACCCGTCGCGAGCAGGCGGCTGCCGGCCTGTGATGCGGCCGCCAGGCATAATGCCAGCGCCGCAACGAGCACGCGCACAGTCATCATGCCGGCTCTCCCCGAATAGCCAGCACCGGCACAGGCAGGTCACCCAACCAGGTTTCCAGGTCAGCTGCCGACATCGGCCGGGCGATGTAATAACCCTGCACGGCGTCACAACCCATTGCCTGCAGGAGACGCAGGGAGGCGATGTTCTCCACACCTTCCGCAACCACCTTCAGGCCCAGGTAGTGCGCCATCTCGATGGTTGAGCGGACGATCTGCTGATCGTCTGTATCCTGGTCCAGCCGCAGCACCAGGCTCTTGTCGATCTTGAGTTCCTGCACCGGCAGGGTTTTAAGCTGCGCCAGGGATGAAAAGCCCGTGCCGAAATCATCGATGGCCAGGCGTATACCCACTTGTTCGAACTCGCGGATGTTGGCCAGCGCGAGATCCATATCCGACATCATCATGGTTTCAGTAATCTCAAATACCACTGCACTGCTGCCCAGGCCGGAGCTGGCCAGCTGCTGGATCGCATGGCGCACAAAATCCAGTTGCAGAATGTCAGCCCCCGACAGATTGATACAGACGGTGAGTTCAAGCCCGGCGCGCTCCCACGCCTGGATCTGGCGCAGCACCAGCCGCAGCACGATCATGCTGATATCCGTGATGATGCCGGTCTGTTCCGCCACCGGAATGAACTCGTCGGGATACACTTCACCCAGCTCTGGGTCGTTCCAGCGCATCAGCGCCTCGACCTCCAGCACACGGTGATCAGCCATGTCATATTTGGGCTGGTAGACCATGCGGAAGTTTTCTGCATCCACGGCCGCCTGTAAACGGTGTGCCAGGGTAATCTGGCGCAGGTGGTTCTCATCCTGTCCGATTTCATAGAACGAATAGCCGTGTTTGACGTTGCGCGCATTGCCCAGCGCAATCTGCGCTCGACGTAACAGCTCCTCAAACCCCTGGCCGTGCTGCGGTGCGAACACGAAGCCCAGCAAGGGCTCAACGCGCACCGGGATACCCTCAATCGACAGCGGCGAGGCAAAGTCGCCGCGCAGCTTGTCCAGCACCACATCCACGCCGGCGTGCGTCAACGCATCGAAGAACAGCAGGATCTGGGAGTCGGCAATGCGGGCTGCCATATCGCCGCGGCGCAGGCTGTTGCTGACGCGCTCTGCCACCGCCTGCAGCACGCTGTCGCTGAAGTCGTTGCCGTACAGGTCCGTCAGCTCTCGCAGATTGCCGAGTTCCAGCAGGGCCATGGCGTAGTGGCTCTCTGCATTGGGTTCCGCCAGCCGACTGTTGAAAGCCCCGGCAATGTAGCTGCGATTCGGCAGACGGGTGAGCATGTCATGCTGGGCCTGGTAGCGGATGCGCGCCTCACGCTCCGAGACGGTGTCCTGCATCAGGTTCAGGGTGTCTGCGAGCATGCCAAACTCGGCGCCGGAACGCAGCTCGATCCGGTGCGTGTAATTACCGTCCGCGATACGTCGGGCGGCACGCACCAGTGCATAGATGGGCTGGGTCACGCCGCGAGCGATGAGTAGCGCGGTCAGGAAGGCCAGCAGCAATGCCACGCAGCCAATGATGATCATCTGCTGGCGCAGCGGCGCATAGTTCTGCAGTGCCTGCTCCAGCGATTGCGAGAGCAGGGCTGTAAGACGCGCACCGCCTTCATTCAGCAACGGCACGTCGCGAGTGACCCAGCGCGTCATCGCCGACGTGGCTGCGGGCTCAGGCTGCGCGAGCGCTTGCAGCTCCGCGCTCAAGCCCTCCGGCAATGTGGAGTGCAACACGCGCGCCGGCTCTCCGCCGCTCTGGGCCAGCAGTGTGATTTCGGCATTGGTGAGCGTCCGCAGGGCTTCCAGCATAGACTCATCCACGGCTGTGCCCAGGCCGACCCAACCCATCAGATCGGGTGCAAATACCGGCACCAGGACCAATTGGAAGGGTTCTCCGTTAAACAGGGCCAGGATCGCGGTGCCGCCGGTGGCCTTCTCACGCAATACAGCAGCGACGCTCTCGGGCAGGCGTTTGACCTCGTGGGTGCTGAGCAGGATGTCACCCTCACGGGACAGCATAACGACGAAATCTGCTGCTATGCGCTCCCCGTGGTTGGCCAGCACGCTGAGCATGGTCGCCTGTTCACCGGTGGCAATCGCACGTTTGAACGCGAAATCCGCAGCCAGGACCTGCGCCCTGCCGCGTAGTTGTTCCCGGTCTACTTCCAGCAGGGAGCGAAACACTCGTTCCACGACTTCCAGTTCGTCGCGCACAATACTCTCGACCGCCGTGTTGGAGGCGCGCATGACTGCCAGCAGGCTGCTCGCCAATGTCACCGCGAGGAGCCCGCCAATCAGCAGCAGGAGCTTATTGCGAAAGCTGATTCGCATCGCGGCTAAATCGTTTCAGCATATTTTCCAGTTCAGAGTCTGATTTGCTGCCCTGAGGGTCCTGCCAGGCCATGGGCAACTCCAGCGCAAGCGAGCCAGCGCCATCCGCCGGCAGTGGGAACTGCAGTGGTTCAGACAGCTGCGGATGCCACACTTCAATGGCTGTCGCGGTCCCCTCCCAACGCAGGGTCGCACTGCCCTCTGCGTCAGTCACTACCGCACTGGAATTGGCGCTGACGTACAGATAGGCCTTCATACTGTCGTGGATATTACAACCCAGCGTCACCACACCCGGGGCATTGAACGCTACCGGCGGGGCGTCGTTGGCGCGGAACAGCTTGAGCTCGAAGGCATTGCCGGGGGAGAAGGAATAGACATGGTGGCGGGTGTCGTCGCTGTTGGGAAAAGTCACCTCCGTACCAGGGGTGATGGTGGTGACAAGGGGGTCAAAGCGCCGCTCGCGCTGGTCCACCCTGGCGCCGTTCTGCGGCACTCCGGGCGCCGCCTCGACACCCGGCACGGTCAAAACCGCGAACGGAACCGGTTCACCATCACTGCCCGCGAGCCGCACCTGCAACTCGCCGGCGCTCACCTCGCTAAAACACAATACCCAGGCTACCGCCAATACGGGCAGCTGCACTACACCAACTCGCATACTTCAAGACCATCCTGTCCAGGGACGCGATGATAGCGCATTCCGTTGCGATTTCGCGTGCTGCACGCCAGAAAATCGGAACCGCCGCGATGTAAGGGAGCGTTTTGCGAAAGCGCCAGTGAGCGCTACACTGCTCCGCTTTCATATCCAGAGGAAGACAGAGCATGTACAACTTCAGCGCGCAGTCCGTGGCCTATCAGGAGCAGCTACAGGCTTTCATGGACGAGCATATCTACCCGAACGAGCAACGCTATGCTGAAGAACTGCATGCTTCGAGCTCCCGCTTCGCCGCCCTGCCACTGATGGATGAACTGAAGGCCAAGGCCAGGTCGGCGGGCCTGTGGAACCTGTTCATTTCACCCCACGAGGCGCAGTTTTGCGACCACGACGGTTTCAGCAATTTCGATTATGCACCGCTGGCCGAGATGATGGGTCGCGTGCTGTGGTCCGCCGAAGTCTTTAACTGCAACGCGCCAGACACCGGCAATATGGAAGTCCTGATGCGCTATGGCAGCCCGGCGCAGCAGGAGCGCTGGCTGCAGCCGCTGCTGGCCGGTGACATACGCTCTTCCTACGCCATGACCGAACCCCAGGTTGCCTCCTCTGACGCGACCAACGTGGAACTGCGCATCGAACAGGACGGCGACCACTGGGTGCTGAACGGCCGCAAGTGGTTCATCACCAGCGCGATGTACGAACGCACAAAGATCTTCATAGTCATGGGCAAGTCCGACCCAGACAACCCCAACCGTCACCTGCAGCAGAGCCAGATCCTCGTGCCGCGGGACACCCCCGGAGTCACCCTGGTGCGCCCGCTCACCACGCTGGGCTACGATGACGCGCCCCTGGGTCACGCGGAGGTGCTGTTCGAGAATGTGCGGGTGCCGGCAGAAAACATGCTGCTGGGGCCGGGACGCGGTTTCGAGATTGCCCAGGGGCGGCTCGGCCCGGGCCGCATCCATCACTGCATGCGCCTGATCGGTGCCGCACAGCGCTCGCTGGAACTGGCCTGTGCGCGCGCCGAGAGCCGCACCACCTTCGGCCGCAAATTGAGCCAGCATCAGTCGGTACGCGAAGACCTCTCACGCTGCTTCTCGGAAATCGAGATGGGTCGCCTGCTGTTGCTGAAAACCTGCTCGAAGATGGACGAACTGACCCCCCAGGGTTCCCTGGACTATATCGCCGCAGCAAAAAGCACCGTACCGTTGCTGATGCAGAATGTGATTGATCGCTGCATGCAGATCCACGGGGCCGGCGGCCTCACCGAGGACTACTGCATGGCAGAGGCCTTCAATTACGCCCGCTGGTGTCGCCAGGCGGACGGCCCGGACCAGGTTCACCAGATGGCGTTGGGGAAAATGGTCATCAAGCGCTATGTCGATGCCTGAACTACATCCACAGTTGCAGGCCGACTGCCACGACCTGGGGCGCATCGACAGCGGTCGCCTGCTGCTATCGCGCAACGCCAGCCTGCACTGGCTGATTCTGGTGCCGGACACACAGGCCGTTGATCTGCTGGACCTGCCGGACGACGCGCTGGGCCTTGCGCTGCAGGATTGCCGGCGTATCAGCCAGTGGCTGAAGCAGGCCTGCGGCTACCCGAAAGTGAATTTTGGCGCCCTCGGCAACCTGGTCCCGCAACTGCACCTGCACGTGGTTGGCAGACGCCCGGGGGACCCTTGCTGGCCGCAGCCGGTCTGGGGCAACCTGCCCGCGGCGGGTGAGTGGTCCACCGTCGAGATCGCCGCGATCAGGAGCGCCCTGACCGATGACCACTGACCAGAGCGCCCTGATCGTGGGGGCCAGCGGCGGCATCGGTCGGGCACTGGTGAAACGCCTGCTGGAAGACGCTCGCTACCAGAGCGTCATCGGCATCAGTCGCTCGGAGGCACCCCCGTCCGAGCTTGCGACACAGGCGCAATTGCGCTGGCTGCCCTGCGCGGGCACAACCGCAGCGATTGAGGCAACGGCAGCCGAGCTCGAAGACGCGCTGCCCCGGCTCTCACGCATCGTTATCTGCAGCGGCATCCTGCACGACGCAGAGCACGGCCCCGAGAAGTCGCTGGAGCAGTTGGACGCCGGGTGGATGGCCACCGTATTGCAGGCCAACAGCATCACTCCGATGCTCTGGCTGCGCGCCCTGGCGGGCAAGCTGCAGCGCAAACAGGCCTGCAGGATCGCCGTGCTCAGTGCCCGGGTGGGTAGCATAACCGACAACCAGCTGGGCGGCTGGTACAGCTACCGGGCGTCGAAAGCAGCGCTCAACATGCTGCTGAAAACCGCCGCAGTAGAGCTGGCCCGCCGGGCGCCTGCATGCAAGCTGATAGCCTTTCACCCGGGCACCACAGACACCGCACTGTCTCGCCCCTTTCAGGCGCGCGTGCCCAGCGAAAAACTCTTCACCCCGGATTTTGTCGCCGGCCGCTTGCTGGACATCATGGATCATGCAGACGCAGATGGCACACTCTCCTACCTCGACTGGGACAACAAGCCCATAGACTGGTAGCACCCTGCTGGAACACCGGGCCTGCCCCGATCCCGTCGAGGTAGGCGCCCGGGTTTCCTCGACCTCGCCACAGCAAACCGCTATCCTGCCATCGCATTGACTAACTGGCCTGTGCGGCCTACGGGATACGGTGTGGAACTGGTTGTTTTTGATCTCGACGGCACTCTGCTGAATAGCGAATCCGGTATCAGCAGCTACACCCGGGATACGCTGGCGATGCTGGCAGAGCGCAATATCGCCTATACGGTGGCAACCGGGCGCACCCTGCACGCAGCCCGCGACATCCTCGATGGCCACGGCTTCGCGCTACCGCAGATCTACAAGAACGGCGCGATGATCTGGTGCCCGAAGGCCACGGATTACAGCCACACGAGTTTCCTGACCCAGCGTGAAATCCAGCACGTGCTGGAGGCCGTGATGGCACAGGACGTCACGCCCTTCATCTTCACACTCGCACCCGGCAACTACCACGCGATCTACCACACGCCCCTGCGCAACGACGTGGAAAAGCGCCTGTCCGAAACCTTCGCGCAGCGCTCCGAGGTGGATGTACTGCCGGTGGAGCGCATGCCCGCTGATGCGGACATCACCAACATCAGCGCGCTGGGAAAGCCTGCGCGCATCCAGGCGATTGCTGCGATGGTGGAGAACGAGGACAATCTCGTTGCCTACAGTGGCGATGCCCTTGAGGGCGCCGAGTTAAGCTGGATAGACATCCATCACAGCGACGCCAGCAAGGGCAACGCTGTGGAGGTGCTGAAGCGCGAGTTGGGAATACAGCGTGTGTTGTGTTTTGGCGACAGCGACAACGACCTGAGCATGTTTGCCCTGGCCGACGAGTGCTACGCCCCGGACAACGCCAAACCCTATGTGAAAGCAGCCGCGAGCGCCGTTATTGGCCACCATAACGAGGACGGCATCGCGCGCTTCCTGCGCGAGCGGTTCGGCCTGCCCGACTGACGTCCGGCAGGCCTGATGTGCCTCAGGGTGCCGCGTTCCCGGGCGGGAAGGCACCCAGCACCAGGTTGGCCGCCTCGTCATACTTGCTCTGGTCACGGCCCAACTCGCCTTTCAGGCGTGAGGTGGTCACACTGCGCCAGACCGAGCGGTTCTGTTCCGGGTCGATCATGTCCACCACGAAGGTGCCCTGGGTATATTCATGCACCGACACTTCCGTGCGGGTCGACATGCAGGACCAGCAGCTGTACATGCTGTAGGTGTTGTACCGGTAGAAACCGGGGCCATACATGCCCATGGTGGTCGCAGAGGGCACCTCGTAGCTGCGCACATCCATCTTGTCCTCGGTCACCAGGTGCCAGCTCAGTAGCAGATCTGCGTCCTGCACATTGTCCACCAGGGTGAAACCGCGGGTGGCGAGTGCGGACTTCAACCCGTTCTCAATACGGTCGCGCGTCATATCGCTCAGTTTCAGCGGATCCTCACCGGGCGCAGATTCCGCAGCACGGTACAGCGCGACGGTCTTCACGGCGCTGAAGTCGTACTCGGGGTTGTAATCCACGGAGGGCGTTGGCGGCGCACTGGCGCAGGCAGCGAGGAAAACGGCGGCCAACAGAGCGAGCGCCGTGTGGATGTTCGAGCGGTACAACGATGTAGCCATGAGGGGACCCTGTAAAGTCTTCGCAAAGAAGGAACGCAATTGTAGCGCCTGTATGCAGCGAGGTGTAGCGTGAATTTCGGGGCACGCCGCTGGGCACCTGTACTTTAGCTCGACCGGCGTGCGCGCTATCATTAGCCTCTTGAGCAAGGGGCTACCATAATGATCAGAAACCTCCCCGCGTTGTCGATGCTGCTGTTTGCCGCTATCAGTCACGCCACCGATATCCAGGTCACGGACGCCCAGGGCAACCCGGTGTCCACCGCAATGGTGACGGCCAGCCCCCTGCAACTGCCTCCTGCCGACCTCAGTGATGACGGCTATCCGCCCCATGGCGTGACCAATACCGCCGCCGTGACCCTCACCCGCTTCACCGACGTCGACGGTCGCGCCAGTCTGCCCGATGCGGAGGATGACCGGCAGGTGCGGGTACGCGCCCAGGGGTATGTGGACGCCACGGTTACCGCTGAACCCGGTGCCGCCAGCCTGTCAGTCTCCCTGCAGACCATGACGCCGGAGCAGTATATCGCCAGCTTTCCCTCCAACGTCTGGCTGTCGCAGCTGAGCTTTGGCGGTGATGCCGAACTGAAAAAAACCTTTCAACTGAACTGTGCGTTCTGTCACCAGCAGGCCTCACCGTTCATGCGCAACGAGCGTACGGTGGAGCAGTGGCTGGCCGTATTCGAGCGCATGAACAGTTACGGGGCGCGACTGCCCACCGAAGACCACCGGGCGATCGCCGAACACCTGCAGCGTGAGCTGCGCGCGCTGCGCGAGCAGCCTGAGACCGTGCCGGAACCGCGCGCCTGGGATGAGTTTCTTGCTGGGGTGAGCATGACCGAGTGGCCCATCGGCGACGGCTTCTCACAGATGCACGACTTCCTGCTGCACCCCAACGGCATGGTCTATGTGGGCGACAACCTGTTTGACCGCCTCTACGAAGTGGACCCGGACAGCGGTGAATACACGGTGTATAAAGTGCCTCACCGCGCGGACGACGACATCGGTGGTATTCTTGGCAACCGCTTCACGGTATTTCCCAAGATGTACAACTACATGGGGGTGCATTCCTTCGCGGTATCGCCGCGGGACGGCAATATCTTTATCACCCCGTCCATGCAACAGGCGCTACTGGAGTTCAATCCCCGCACCAAGGCCTTCACCATCCACGAGATGGAACGTGGCTACTACCCGCACACCATCCGCATCGATGCGCAGGACCGGGTGTGGTTCACCCTGGCCCTGTCCTCCCAGGTCGCCAGATTCGACCGCGACAGTGCCGAGTTCACGCTGTACGACCTCCCCGCGCGCAGTATCAAGGAGTGGCTGGTGCTGAAATCCCTGCCGCTGCTGTTCAGCCTGGACCCGGAGGTGCGGCCACAACCGGATCCCGACCGGGAAGGCACTGGCCTGCCCATGCCCTATGGCATCGATGTGGCGCCGGATGGTCGCATCTGGGTCGCGCGCCTGTATGCCAACGACCTCGCGGTGATAGATCCGGCGACCGATGAGGTCACCATGATCGAGTTTCCCTATGCCGGGCCGCGACGCCTGCGCGCCGATGCCCAGGGCAACCTGTGGATCGTGGCCTTCCAGGACTCACTGCTGGTGAAGTATGAACCAGAGAGCGGCCGCTTCAGCGAATACCCGCTGCCGGTACGCAATGAAATCCCCTATGCGCTCAATGTCGACCGGGAGCGGGGTGTGGTGTGGGTGAATGGCAACCAGAGTGACACGCTACTGAGCTTTGACATTGCGACAGAGGCCTGGCACGTCTACCCGATGCCGCGGCAGCGCTTCTTCACCCGGGATGTGGAGGTGTCGGAGAAGGATGGCGCGGTATACACCAGCAATTCCCACTTTCCCAGCTGGCAGACCGAAGGCGGCCAGCCCACGTTGCTGCGCATTACGCCCCCGTCCCCATGAACGTGAGGAAGCTGCGCACCGGGAGCCTGCTGCTGTGCCTGTGGGCCCTGACGGCGGCGCCGCTGGCCGCAGAGTGGCCGGTCTACGGGGGTGACCCCGGTGGCCGCCATTACAGCACGGCGAACGACATCAACATCGATAACGTTGCACAGCTGCAGGTGGCCTGGACCTTTCGCAGCGGCGACAGCCGCGTGCACGCGGAAGACATGTCCCGGACCTCGACCCAGAGCACGCCGATTCTCCTGCCGGAGGCCGCGGGGGCCAGCCTGGTCTACTGCACTCCCTTCAACCGCGTGATCGCGCTGGACCCGGGCAACGGAGAGCAGCGCTGGAGCTTCGACCCGCAGATCAGCCTCGGTGGTGACCGCCCCTTTCGCTGCCGCGGTGTGGCCTACGCCGAGGACCGCGCAACTGCGGCGACGGCACACTGCCGACACCGGCTCTACCTGTCGACGCACGACCGTCAGCTGTGGGCCCTGGACGCGCAGGATGGAACACCCTGCGTCGGGTTCGGCGAGTCGGGCCGCGTCGCCCTGTACGGCGCCAGCGGCCATGCACCCGGCGATGTCAGCAACTCCTCCGCGCCGGTGGTGGCCCACGGGGTAGTGATCAGCGGTTCTACCGTCATCGATTTCACCCGGGCACAGACGCCGCGTGGCGTGGTACAGGCGCTGGACGCGCACAGCGGCGCACCGCTCTGGCAATTCGACCCGCTGCTGGACAACCCCCAGAGCGGCAGCGCCAACGTCTGGGCGCCGCTGTCGGTGGATAGCGAGCACGAGCTGGTATTCCTGCCCACCAGCTCACCCTCCCCCGACTACTACGGCGCCGGTCGGATTGGCGATAATCACTACGCCAACAGCATCGTTGCGCTGGATCTGAAGACCGGCAACCTGCGCTGGCATTTCCAGCACGTGCGCCACGACCTCTGGGACTACGACACGCCGGCACAGCCCATCCTCTTCGACTGGCAGCGCGACGGCGTCAGCGTACCGGCGCTGGTGCAACTGACCAAGCAGGGTCTGGTGTTCATCCTCAACCGCCTCACCGGCGAGTCGCTGTGGGAGATGACGGAACAACCCGTTCCGCCCTCGCAGGTGCCGGGCGAGCGCGCTGCACTCACCCAGCCCAAGCCCATCGCACCGCCTCCGCTGCTGGACTCCTTCCTGATGCCCCACGACGCCTGGGGCCTGACGCCGCTGGACCGCGCCGACTGCCGCAACCAACTGGAGCAGCTGCACAACCTGGGACTGTTCACACCCATCAGCGAAACCCCCACACTGATGTACCCAGGCAGCCTGGGCGGGCCCAACTGGGGCGGTGGCGCCCTGCTCGCCGAGCGCGGCCTGCTGCTGGTCAACGTGAACAATGTCGCCTTCAGCGGCCGCCTGGTGCCACTGGACAGCGACGCCACCGCCGGCAACGGGCCGCCCGCGGCCGGCAAGCGTTTTCGCGTGGTCATGCAGGGCACCCCCTATGCCGTCGAAATCGGCAGCCTGCAGTCTTTCCTCGGCATGCCCTGCAACCCGCCACCCTGGGGCAAGCTGGTCGCAGTCGACCTGTACGGCGGCCGTATTCTCTGGGAGACGGCGCTCGGCTCCGTGCATGAAATGGGCCCGGTGAAAGCACCCTTTCACATTGAATGGGGCACACCCAACCTCGGTGGCGGCATCGCGACGGCCGGCGGCCTGTTCTTCATCGCCGCCGCCATGGACCGCCAGTTCCGCGCCTTTGATGTCAATACGGGTGAGACACTCTGGCGCTACACCCTGCCGGTGGACGCCACGGCTACCCCCATGACCTACCGCTACCGCGGGCGGCAGTACGTGGTGATCAATGCCGGCGGCCACCACATGTTCAACCGCGGCAGCGGCGATTACCTGTACGCTTTCGGACTCCCACCATGAAAAAACGCTACCTTGTTCTCCTGCTGCTGGTACCGCTCGCCTACTGGCTGGCCAGCGAAGGTGTTTTTCGCGACCTGGTGAAGGCGGGCGAAGCGCTGGTGATGCGCCATGCCGACAAGCTGCCCCTGGCCTGGTTCGGGGGGCGGCTCTATGACGCGCACTGCGCGGGCTGTCATGAGAACCCCGCGATGAAAGCCCCCACGCGCCAGGCCCTGGGGAATCAGTCCCGAGAAGCCATTCTGGTCGCGCTGGAGTTCGGCAAAATGCAGCCCATGGCGGCACACCTCAGCCAGCAGCAGCGACGCCTGATTGCCCTGTATCTGACGGACTCCGCCGAGGGCGTATACGACTGGCTGGCGGACGCAGCGTGCGAACAGCCGCTGGACAGCGGTGCCACCCGGGTTGGCAGCTGGGGGCTGGGTCCGCACAACCGCCGCTTCGTGAGCAGCGCTGATGCCGGCATCGACCGCAGCAACGTGGGCACCCTGGAACTCGCCTGGACACTCGCGCTGCCCCGCGTCACCGACATGCGTTCGCAGCCCGCGCTGCTGGGCGACACGCTGTACCTGGGTGATCGTGCAGGCATGCTCTATGCCCTGGACCGGCACACCGGCTGCATTCACCGCCAGCGCGAGGTGATGGCCGGCGTGCGCTCCGCCATCACCGTGGCAGAGGGCCGCAACGGCGAGCGCCTGCTGGTCTTTGCCGACTCGCTCGCCACTGTCTTCGCGCTGGACCCGGACACGCTGGAGACCGTGTGGCAAACGCCGGCAAAGCTGTTTGAGAGCTCGGTAGTGACGGGCTCCATCAGCCACCACGCCGGGCGCCTCTATGTGCCGGTATCGTCCTATGAGGTTGCGGTGGCGGGCGGACCCGGCCACGCCTGCTGCCAATCCCACGGCGGTGTGATTGCGCTGGATGCGGAGACTGGCGAGCAGCTCTGGGCCTGGCATGCCACACCCGACGCGACGCTGCAGGACCACAACGCAGATGGCAGTGCGCGCTACGGGCCCTCAGGCGCCTCGGTCTGGACCACACCGGCGATCGACGCTGCACGCAACCGCCTGTACATCGGCACCGGGCAGAACCTGTCGCGCCCGGCAACCGATACCAGCGATGCCATCATTGCGCTGGATCTCGACAGCGGCGAAGCCATCTGGCGCTATCAGGCCACGGTGGATGATGTCTGGAACGCCGCCTGCCAGAACGGTGGCGCCAACTGCCCCAGCCAACCCGGCCCGGACTTCGACTTCGGTGCCTCGGTCATCATCAGCGACGCCGCCGAGGGCCGGCAGATGCTGCTGGCTGGCCAGAAATCCGGTGTGGTGCACGCGCTGGACCCCGATGCCAACGGCGCCCTGCTCTGGCAGCAGCGTGTCAGCCAGGGAACGACCAATGGCGGCGTGCACTGGGGCATGGGGCTTGCCGGCGAGCGCCTGATCGTACCGGTGGCCGACCCGGAGCGAGACATCCCCGGCTATACCCCGGCGCCGGGACTCTATGCGCTGGACGCTGTGACCGGCAAGGTACTTTGGGAGCACCCGGTCAATCGGGACTGTGATTTCCCCATGGAACACGCCCCGCTGGTTGGCCTGGCCCAGGTCCGTGCCGGTGGTGGCCAGCCCCTCGCCGAGCAATACCGCTGCTCCTTCTACTACGGCCTGTCAGCCGCCACGACAGTCACGCCGGAGCTGGCGTTCAGCGGCGCCCTGGACGGTCATGTGCGTGCCTTTGATATTCGCAACGGTGAGCTGCTGTGGCAGGCCGCCACCGCCGTGCCGTTGCGCGGTGATAACGGCGTCGACGGGCACGGCGGCGCAATCGATGTCACCGGGCAGGTGGTCTACGACGGCTGGCTCTACGTGCTGTCGGGCTACAGCATGTTCGGCCAGCTGCCGGGCAATGTCCTGCTGGCTTACCGCGTCACGCGCTAGCGGCCACTTTTTCCCGCGGCGACAGCAGCCAGGCCAGGGCGGGCAGGAACAGCAAGGCGCCAATCATGTTCCAGAAGAACATGAAGGTAAGCATCAGGCCCATGTCAGCCTGGAACTTGATCGGCGAGAACATCCAGGTCCCCACCCCGACCGCCAGGGTCAGCCCGGTGAAGGCGACCGCAGTGCCGCTGGACTTCAGGGCATAGAAATAAGCATTCTCCAGCGTCTCACCGCTGCGCAGATAGGTCTGCAATGAGGAGTAGATATAAATACCGTAATCCACCCCGATACCAACACCCAGGGCAATGACCGGCAGTGTGGCCACCTTCACGCCAATGCCCAGCGCAGCCATCAGGGCCTGCCCGAGGACCGAGGTCAACATCAGCGGCACGATAATGCAGGTGGTGATGCGCAGTGAGCGGAAGTTGATCAGGCACAGCGCGATCACGACGCCATACACCCAGAGCAGCATTTTCGTCTGCGCCTCGCGGATGACGATATTGGTCGCCGCTTCCACACCGGCGTTCCCCGCTGCCATGTCGAACTGCAGCGTGTCGCTGTTGTGCTGTTCGGCGAATTCGCTCACCGCCGCGACCACACCGTCCAGGGTGTCGGCCTTGTGGTCGTCGAGGAACAGAATCACCGGTGCCATGGAGCAGTTGGTGTTGCGCAACATATTCGGCGCACTGCTCAGGGAGTTGTTGAGGATGTAGCGGTTACGGCTGGTTTCATGCCACTTGGGGCTGCCTTCGTTCATCCCCTGAATCGCCAGTTTCGACACATCCACCAGCGACATTGCCGACTGCACGCCGGGCACCGTTTCCATCACACCCTGGAAATAGTTCACGGCGGAGATGAATTCGTAGCTGCCACACTGCTGTTCGCCGGTACTCGCCATCACCACAAACACATCCGTGCTGGTGCTGTAGTTGGCGGTCAGGAAGGCGTTGTCCTTGTTATAGCGCGAATCCGGACGCAGTTCCGGCGCACCCGGATCCAGGTCGCCGATTTTCTGGTGCTGCCCGTAATACAGTCCGCCGGCGAACAACAGCGCACAGACACCCAAAACGGTCAGCGCCGGACCACGGTGCGTCACCCGGGCAAGCAGGCGCCAGTGACTGAAACTGCTGTTTTCTTTGGTTGCCCGATAGCTGACACAGCGATCGGAAATACCGGTATAGGTCAGTACCAGGGGCAACAGCAGCAGGTTGGTCAACACCAGCACCGCGATCCCGGTGGCGGCCACCACCGCCAGTTCCTGGATTACGGGAATGTCGATCACCCGCAGCGTGAAGAACCCCACGCCGTCGCTGACCAGGGCGACGAAGCCCGGCTTGGACAGGCGGATAAACGTAAGCCTGGCCGCCTCGATACGCGAGGTCTTGAAGTAGATAAAGGTGCCGAAGCGGTTGATGATCTGCACCGAGTGGCTCACGCCGACCGCGAACACCAGGAACGGCACCAGCATGGAGTATGGGTCCAGGCCCATGCCCATCAGTTTCAACAGCCCCATCTGCCAGACCACGGCAACCGTGGAACAGAGCAGCGCGGCAGAAGTCAGCCAGCCACAGCGGGAGTAGAGAAACAGCATCACTGCGGTAATCGCGAAAGCGACCAGGAAAAACAGCCCGACCAGCGTGGCGCCTTCAATCAGGTCGCCGATCAGCTTGGCAAAACCGGTGATACGGATATTGATGTCGTCAGACTGGTACTTCTCGCGCACCATCTCTTCGAGGTCCCGCGAGAACTGCGCGTAATCGAGCCGCTCGCCGGTATTCGGGTCCGTCTCAATCAGGGGCGCAACGATAATCGTGGACTGAAAATCGTTGGCGACAATACGGCCAATCTGCCCCGACTTGAGCACGTTTTCGCGCAGCTTGGCCAGGGTGCGTTCGCTGCCGTCGTAATCATCGGGTATGACCGCACCGCCGACGAAGCCCTCCTCCGTGACCTCCATCCAGCGTGTGTTCGGGGTCCACAGGGACTGCAGCGCAGAACGGTCCACGCCGTTGACATAGAACACCTCGTCGGTGATCTGCTTCAGCAGATCCTGGAATTCCGCCGTGAAGATATCGCCCTTGCGGCTTTCGACGATGATACGCACCGAATTGCCCAGGCCCTTCAGGTCATCCTGCCGATTGAGGAAATTCTGGATATACGGGTGCGAGGTGGGCAGCATCTTTTCGAAACTGGCATCCGGCTGCAGCTGGCTGGCCTGCCAGGCGAAGAACACGGTCGCCGCAGCGAACAGCAGGATCAGCGGCAGGCGCGCCCGCATCAGCAAGGTGCCCAGCAGCGGACGCAGGCGGCCGTCTTCCGGTTCTATGGTGGTGCTCTCGTGATCAGTCACAGGGATTTTGCCTCACTCAGTGCCGTCAGGCCTTTCATGCCAACCAGCCAGATATCGCCATTGTCAGCCTGCACCGCCGACGACAGGCTGGCGCGGGACGGATGTCGCCAGGCCTGCCGATTACCGCCAGCGTCAAAGGCCAGTACGAGACCACCGGAGCCCACCATCAGTGCGCGACCGTCGGCCAGACGCACCCCGCCGTAGAGGCTGCTGCGCTCGTCGTTTGCCACTTCAGCCCAGTTCACACCCTCGTCCGCAGAGGCGAAGACATGACCACGCAGGCCGAATGTATAGACGGTGCCCTCGCTGACGACGGTGCCGAACAGTGAGCCGTCGTAGAGATCTTCAACCCGGGTCCAGTTCGCGCCCCGGTCGGCGGAGTAATACAGCAGACCGGCTTCGCCGCTCAAATAGAGGCGACCGTCGGCGCCCGCAGCCATCGCGTAATAGTGGAAGCGATCCGGATTGGCTACGCCGTCCACGGCGATCTGCCAGTCCTCACCACCATTTTCGGTGCGGTAGAGCATGCCATAGGCGCCCACGGCAAAGCCGGTTCTGGCGTCCAGGAACAGCACATCCAGGAAAGGGTCGGCCGGCCCGGTCTCGATCGCCTCGGCCGCATCGTCCACCGCAAACACGGCATCATCCAATGCGTATTCCAGCGCGTCCTGCTGCTCGGGATCCTCATTGGCGGCCACGGCTTCCTCCAGCGCGGCAACGCGGGATTCTGCCCAGGCGAGGTACTGCCGGTTGGCATCCCGCCCGTCAAACTGCAGTGCCCAGCTGAGCCCACCATCGGTGGTGTGCAGAATGACACCGGAATGGCCCACGGCCCAGCCCACGTCGGGCTGTGGAAAATGCAGTGCGGTCAGGGTGGCACTGACCGGCACATCGGCCTGCTGCCAGCTCGCGCCGTGGTCATCGCTGAGCACGATAACGCCGCGCTCACCGACCGCGACCAGGCGCTCACCCGCCAGCGCAATGTCCAACAACTGCGCATGCTGCGGGTCATCCATGCGCACCGCGGGCAGAAACGCAAACTCCTCGCCAGCTTGCGCAGGCAGCGCAAGAACCAGCAAGCCCAACAGCCAGGTGAAAGGCCGCACCAGGCCCTTCACCGCTCCTGCGCTACACACGGCGGCCTACCTAGCGGCGGCCGGCACGGCGCAGGGCCGCCGGGGTGAAGTCCTCAAAATTACCCACGTAGTCGAAGTCGTACTGGTAGCCACGCTCCTCGTTGTCGAGGCCGATCACCACATAGCGACCGGAGATCAGGTCGTGCAGAGACTCTGCGGCGAGCCAGGGCACCGCAACCTGGTAGTGCATCACCATGTGCCCTTCTTTCATTTTCCACAGCTCACCACGACCGTCATAGTGATCCACCACAGCGATCTGCCAGGTATCCTCATCCACGTAGAACGTGCGGCGGGCGTAGATGTGACGTGCATCCTCTTTCAGGGTTGCCTCCACCACCCACACACGGTGCAGTTCATAACGCAGGTACTGCGGGTCCATGTGACCGGGCTTGATGATATCGGTGTAGGCCAGGTCGCCACGACGCAGGGCATAGGCGTTGTAGGGAATATAGAGCTCGCGCTTGCCAACCAGCTCCCAGTCGTAGCGATCGGGAGCACCATTGAACAGATCGAGGTCATCCGCAGTACGCAGACCGTCGGAGGCCACACCCGGGCCGTCATAGGCGATGTTCGGCGCGCGCCGCACACGTCGCTGGCCGGCGTTATAGACCCATGCCGAACGCGGCTCTTTCACCTGGTCCACGTTCTCGTGTACCAGCAGCACATCGCCCTCAAGGCGGGCCGGGGCGAGGATGCGCTGCAGGAAGACAAACAGGCGGTTGGGGTTGGGGTTATCGGGGAAACGGTTGGCGAAAATCGCCTCTTCCTCGAACAGCACGGGCGCGAAGGCGCCATTGGCCTGCACCGGCGCCTGGATGTAGCGCCGCTTCACACCCAGCGGTGTGCGGTAGCGCGTGATGTGGTTCCAGATCACCTCAATGCCGCTCTGCGGTATCGGGAAAGGCACGTTGGCCTTGAAGTCCACAAGGCCGTTGCCGCCCGCCACCAGGTCGGTTTTGGTCGCCCACTCCTTGATCAGCGTGTACTCGGATTCCGGCAGGCGCGCGCTGCGGCGCGACGGATAGACCGGCATCTGGTAGGTATCGGGGTAACGCCGGAACATGGCAATCTGCCCGGGCGACAACTTGTCCGCATATTGGTCCACGTTGTCCGCGGTGATGGTAAACAGTGGCTGGTCAGCGCTGAACGGATCCACCAGACGCTCGCCCGGCGTGTAGCCCTCGGGCAGCTCCTGGTAACCGCCCTCCCAGCGCGGAATGCTGCCGTCCGCGTTGCCGGCGCGCTCCGCGCCCATCGGTGTCAGTTCTTCGCCGCCGAGGCGTGCGGCCTGTTCCGGGCTGACCTTGGCCAGAGCCAGGCTGCTGCCCATGCCGAGCAGCGACGCCAGGCCCATGGCGATCAATCTCTTGTTCATGTGTAACTCCTTTTATCGTTAGGTCTAGAACGCCACCGAGAAGCTGAGGGAGACAAAGTCACGGTCCTTCAACTCGTCATAATCCGCCCCGAAGAAACTGGTGTAGGACAGATCGGCGCGGTACACGTTGAGGTAGTCTGCCGTAACACCCACACTCAAGGCTATACGGTCCTCGACAAAGTTCGGTGCTGGCGAATTGCCCCGTACATCGTGCGACCATGCCATATTGGGCGTCAGGTTGATACCTGCCATCACGTCGGTGTATTCGAGGCCGGCACGCACCCGGTAACCCCAGGAGAAGTCATCGGTGAAGCCATCGTTGGTGCAGTAGTCGCCGTTGCTGTTGGGACGAATACCGGCGAAGGCCTCTGCCGCGGGGTGGGAATCACAGGCGATGGGGGACCCGGGCCACAGGGCAAAGTTGCTGGCGAAGGGCTCGAAATCACCCACGCCGTAATTGGGCGAACGGCCGTAGTTGATGCTGTCGTCCATACCGTTCAGCCACACGGCACCCACCTCGCTGGCGAACGACAGACGCTGCGCCCCGAGCACCTGCTCGAAAAACTTGATGAACGTCATCTGGAACTGGGTGTAGGACACGTCGTCGTAGCCCGCAACGTAGCCACCGGGCCCCTGCTCGAGCGAGCGCGACAGCATGCGCGACCATTCCGCCGCCGTGCCCAGCGCCACTGCCTGCAACAGGTCCGTGGTGTTGATCTGCAGCGGGAAATCGGGACGGTAGCTCAACTCACCGGATACCGCCCAGTCGCCCACATTGGTCGCGAAGGTCAGGCCCCAGAGTTCAATATCTTCGGGGAACTCGAAGAAAAACTCGGGGTTGGCACCAAAGTTCACCGGCAGGCCGAAGCTCTGTGTGGCGTTGGTGGCGCTGAAGATCGGGGTGCGGCTGTGGTAGTTCATGTAGTACAGGCCGAACTCGGTGCCGTTCAGTTCTTCCACGTAGTAGCGCAACGCCAGGCCCCATTGCCCGGAATCCGATGCCTCGTCATCCGCACCCCGGGGCAGGATCAGGCCGGCGGCCTCTGCCTCGCCATCCGGGATGGCATTGGAAATGGTGAGGTAGTCGCAGCCGCCGCCGTAGGGGTCCGCGGCGTTCCAGTAGGTGCCGCACTCATCGAGGATGGTGCGCTGCCAGTCGTACTGCACAAAGCCTTCCACGCTGAGGTCGTAGGTGAGGCCGTAGTTGGCGTACACCATGCCGACGGGCAGCAGCGCTTCCTTGATTTCCGAACCCGGCTTGCGCAGGGCGGTAACGTCGAAGGGGTTGATGACGTTCACACCGTTCTGGATAAACGTGCTTTCGCCCCAGCTCAGCACCATGTTACCGGCCCGCAATTCCAGCGGACTTTCACCCAGCTGGAAACTGCCGTACACGTAGTAGTCGAGAAATTCGATGCCGCTGTACTGCGCCAGCGACTCGAAGTCCGAGGTATCGAGCTTGCGGTTGGGCTGGTAGCCGTTGGCCGCGTGGCCGTGGGGCACATCGCTGGTGCCCACTTCGTGGTCGTACCAGTACTTCACGCGGGTGAACATGCCGTAGGTGTCCGCCGCCAGTTCGAGGTCGTGGATACCCCGTACCTGCAGGGAGAACATGTCGCCGCGGTCGTAGTTGAGGTTGCCGTCATCCGCCGTACTGGAAGACGCTCGACCGCGCCCATCAGTGTTCCCCGGGGACAATACGCCGAGGTCGGCGGCCTCCGTGCGCCAACTTGCGCCCACAGAGATGTTCGAGGAGAAATTGCCTTCGAAGGGCCCCAGCTGGAAGGTCTGGGACGAAGCGGGAAGTGCCATGCCGGCGGCCACCAGGGCCAGGATCAACGTGGATTTACGGTGCGGAATAAACCATCCGGGCTGTTTTTTCACAATCAGCGCTCCTGCTGTCTTTTGTTAGGATTTATCTTGGCAATAGGATAGCAGTATCACCCGGTATCGGCACAGAAATGTTGCTCAGGATCAATTTTTGCCCATATCGCAATATACCGCGTGCAGCCATTCACGCTGGGGGACAAGGGCCCTATACTGCAGGCTGGCAATGGATTGAAGATGCTCATGACACCGACGTTGAAGGGACCCTGGTCCCTCGAGGACACCTGCGAATTTCTGCGCGAAAGCACCTTCCCGCTGCGCCTTGCCAGCACCGGGACCGACGGCTACCCGCGCGTGGTGTCGGTGTGGTACGCATTCGCTGACACTGCGCTGCTGTGCGTTTCCCACCGCAAATCGGCGCTGGTGAAACTGCTGCAACGCGACCCGCGAGTCGGCTTTGAAATATCACCCAACGAGCCGCCCTACCACGGGGCCCGGGGCCAGGGTCGGGCCAGCATGACCCCGCTGGGCGACAGCGATCTGCTCGAGGTGCTGCTGGAACGTTATCTGGGACAGCAGGAATCGCGCGTCGGCAACTGGCTGCTCTCACGCAAGGCAGAAGAAATGCTGATACGCGTGGAACCGGAGCGCATCTTCACCTGGGACTACCGGCAGCGGATGGCCGACGTCACGCCGGATCCGGCAGCACGATAACCGGCACCGGAATCCTGGCCAGCAGCTGCGCATCTTCATCCGCCAGCACCTTGAACTCCGCGCGATGCAGCAGCAGTGCGCCGCTGCTGGCACGCTGCAGTTGCTGTTCAAGCGCTCGCGCCGAGCGCGCCTGCAGCGCCTCAACCGCGGTGCACAGCGGTAGCTGCAGCAGTTCCGACGGCACCGGCTGTGAGAGCACACGCAGCGGCCCGGGGCGCAACGGCGCACTCTCGTCGTAAACCAGCACCGTACAGGGCGCCTGCTGCAGCAGCGCGCGACAGGTGGAACCCAGCCGCACACCACCGCAGTAGGCGGACAGCCCGGCCTTGCCCAGCACCAGCATATCGGCGGGGCCGACCTGCGCCAGCGTGGCGGCGACAACGCCGCCGCGGCGCACCTGCAGTGAATAGCGCAGGCTGCGCCCGCCCGCTGCGGATTCCAGGGCGCGATTGACCTGCTGCAGCTGCCGCGACAGCGTGGCCTGCATCCCGGTGACCGTCAGCGGCCTGGCCAGCCCGGTGCGCGCGCCGACTTCACGCGCGAAGGGGAAGTCCGCTGAACGCAGCAGGTTTTCGTCCTCCACATACAGCGCCACCAGCTCCGCCCGATGCGCATGCGCAAGCTCTACCGCGGCCCGCAGCGCCGCCAGGCTGTGGCGAGACGCATCCAGCATGGCGAGCACGCGGCGCGCCTGCTGTTGCTGCAACGCCTCACTGTTCATCGTCCACCTCCTCGCTCGAGGGCGCGGCGGCCGTAGCGCTATCATCATCCGCGCGCGCTGCCTTGACCACAGCGGAAAACGCCGCGAGCCGCCGGGTGACGCGCTGCTCCAGCTCGGACGGCTCCAGGCCGGTGAGCAGTGTCAGGGCATCGTCCACATGGTGAATGGCGTAAATGCGGAAGCGCCCGGCCTCGACGGCCGCACGCACCGCCTGCTTCAGCATGAGGTGTTCGACATTGCTCGCTGGCAGCAACACCGCGTGGCCGTCCACCTCGCCCCGCGCGGCGCAGACATCAAAGAAGCCCTCGATCTTCTCGTTCACCCCACCAACGGCCTGCACCTCACCCCGCTGGTTCACCGAACCGGTCACCGCAAAGGCCTGCTTCAACGGCACCTTGCTGATGGCCGACACCAGGGCGCAGATCTCCGCCACCGAGGCGCTGTCACCGTCAACACCACCGTAGGACTGCTCGAACGCGAGGCTGGCGGACAGCGACAACGTGGTGTCCGGCGCGTAGCGGTTCGCCAGGTAGCGGGCAATGATCATCACCCCCTTGGTGTGTATGCGCCCGCCCATGCGCGCCTCGCGCTCGATATCCACCAGCTGGCCACTGCCGGGCCGCGCAGTGGCCGTGATGCGCGACGGCTGGCCGAACGCGAAGTCGCCCAGCGACAGGACCGACAGGCCGTTGACCTGCCCCACGGCCTCACCCTGGGTGGCAATCATGACGATGCCGCGGTGGATCGCCTCGTGACTGCGCTCGCGCAGGCGGCTGGCGCGCCGCAACTGCTGCTCGATCGCCGTTTCTACGTGTTCGCGGCCGATCGTCGTCGCACCCGCCTCCATTGCCCAGTGCTGCGCCTCCCGCAGCAGGTCGCGCAGTTCACGCTGGCGCGCAGTCAGCTTGCGCTGGTCGGAGGCCAGGCGACTGGCGCGCTCGATCACCGCGGCCACACCGCCGCGATCGAGAGGCTGCAGGCCGGCGTCCCGGGCCAGTGTCGCGATCATCCGCGCATACAGTGCCTGGTTGGCAGGATCGCGGTCCAGCGTATCCTCCAGGTCGGCCTGCACCTTGAACAGCTCCAGGAATTCCGGATCATGCTCGCAGAGGAGGTAATAGAACAGGCGCTCCCCCAACAGCACCACCTTCACATCCAGCGGAATGGGTTCGGGCTCCAGGCTCACGGTGCTGATCAGGCCGTAGGCCTGCTCGAGACTCTCGGTGCGGATCTGCCCCGCCCGCAGCACGCGTTTGAGCGTTTCCCAGGCACCGGGCTGGGTCAGCAGGCCGCGCACATCGAGCACCAGGTACCCGCCATTGGCCCGGTGCAGTGCGCCGGCACGGATCAGGGAGAAATCCGTCACCAGGGTGCCGTTGTGCACATGATGTTCCGTGCGACCCACCAGGTGCTGGTGGCTGGGCAGGTCCTGATAGACCACCGGCGCCCCCTTCGCCTCCGCGTTGTCGACCAGCAGATTGACCTGGAAACGGCTGAACACCGCCTCGGGAGACAGCTCCGGATTCTCGGCCAGAAACGCGGCCGCGTGGGACAGCACCGCCTGACGACAGGCATCCAGGTGCTCCAGCACCGCGGGCTGCTGCTGGTAGCGTTCTTCCAGTTCGGTCAGCGGTGCGCCGATGGCCGTCGTCAACATCTCGGCATTGAGGGTATCCACCTGCTGGCGCAGCTCCCGGGCCAGCAGGGGCATCTGGCGAATGGCCTGCGTCAGCTTGCGCTGCAGAATCTCCACCGTCGCCTCAATGCGTTCCTTGTCCGCCTTGGGCAGGGCACGAAAATCCTCGGGCGACATCATCGCGTCGCTATCGGCTTTGCCGTCAACCGGCGCGAAGGTGAATCCGTTGGGCGTGGAAACCAGCAGGATGTCCTGCTCACGGGCCTCCCGGCGGATCGCTTCAATGGCATCGCGCTGACGCTCCCCCATGGCCTGGTTCAGGTCCTGCAGGCGGTTCTGGTATTCCTCGCTTTCGAGCAGTGCGGGGATGGCCGCCCGGAGTTCGTCGACCAGTTGCGTGAGGTCGGCCACCAGTTGCCGGCCCATGCCGGCAGGCAGCGCCAGATACCGCGGTGAGGTGGGGTCGTCAAAATTATAACGGTAGGCCCAGTCACCCGGCGTGTCCTCCGCCGCGGCGCGCTGGGCCAGGAACTGCTCCACCAGGTCGTGACGGCCGTGGCCGGGGTCACCCAGCACGTAGAGGTTGAACCCGTCACTGCGAATGGCGGTGCCGAAACTCAGTGCGTCGCGGGCCCGGTCGTGACCATACAGCAGGTCCAGGGACTCCAGGCCTTCTGTGGTGGTGAAATCGAATCCTTCGCCCGAGCAGGCACGATAAATCTGTTCCGCGGCCAGTGGTTCCAGCATTGAGAGCCCTCCTTTGCAACAACGGGAGAGCGAATCATAGCAGGCAGCGGGCAAAAAAAACCCGAGGCAGTGGCCTCGGGTTCACATCAACAGGCAGCGCCTAGATTGACATCTCCAGCTTGCGTGACAGCCGGTCTTCCAACTGTTCGTCCAGCTTGCGCGAGATCGCCTCGGCGGATACCGCCAGTTCGCGCTCCACGGCCTCGGCCTGGGCCTGCTCTTCTGCACGCGTGGCCGGTTGCCAGTCTGCGCTCAGCGCCGGTTCGTTCATGGCCAGCAGCATGCGGCCCTCCTGTTCGGCCGTCTGCGCGAAGGCGGTGCTGCCCAGGGCAGCGGTAAGCGCCAGGGTGCCGAGCCTGGCTGTTGCAGCCAACATTTTCATTTCCACTCTCCTCAGATGCCGGCAACGGTTGCAGACCATCTGCCACCTCTCGTCTTGCCGGTTTGTTACCACACTTCACATATGGTAACGCTTTTACTCATTTTAAAGGTGAATGGATCATGAATTGTTTGTCATGATCGCGGCTTGAAGGCTGAAAAATTCTCGAACGAATCTACATAGATTATTTAACCTGTTGTTTTATATATTATTTTAAATACCCGACAAAATTAATCGGAAAAATGTGAAAATTACCGTACCGGTATTGTCCAGAGTGTTACCCAGCCATTAGAGCCTCGACAGCAGGCCGCCCATCTTCTGCGCCAGCGGGTAATCCCCTGCCGTCCAGCCCAGACGCACCAGCACCAGCGCCTCGTCGGGCAGCACGAGCACCGCCTGCCCCCGGTTACCCAGCATGGCGTACGCATTGGGCGGCAGGCCGGGCCAGCGGAGTTGGCTGCCGCCGCCGTTCAGCCACAGCTGATAGCCGTAGCGTGGGTCGTTGAGGCTGTTATTCGGCCGGGTTGCGCGGGCCACCCAGCCCGGCGGCAGAAAGGGGCGACCGTTGACGGCCCCCTGGTCCAGCAGGAGTCTGCCAAGCCGCACCCAGTCACGGGCGGTGGCGTAGACGAAGGAACTGGCGACCACAAGCCCGGTGGGATCCACTTCCAGCACCGCGCCCGCCATCCCCAGGGGCTGCAGCACTTCGCGCTGCAGGAAGTCCAGCTGCGCCTGCGGGCCGCCCAGCCGCTCCGCGGCGAAACGCGCCAGCAGGTTGGTGCTGCCCGATGAGTAGTAGAACTGTTCTCCGGGCGGGTGTTCCGCCGGGCTCGCCAGTGCCACCGCCGAGGCGCTGGGTGCGCGAAACAGCATCCGCGTGGAATCGCTGCCCGGCACGTAGTCCTCTTGCCAGCCCAGCCCGGAGGTCATCTGCAACACCGCGGTCAGGCCAATACGCGCGCGATCATCCCGGGCCCATGCGGGAAACAGCGGCCCCGGGACACCGGCGGGAATGATCTCCAGCGCCTCCATGCGGCCAATCACAATGGCCATCAGGGATTTGCCCATCGACCAGCCCAGCAGGCGGGAACCGGCATCAAAGCCCGGTGCATAGCTTTCGGCAATCAGGGTGTCCCCCTGCAGCACCAGCAGGGCGCGGGTCTGCAAACCCTCGGCGTTATCGGCCCTCAGCACGGCCTCGGCCGCCTGTTGCGCCGGATGCGCGATTGCCACCGCAAACGGCGTGCCGGGCGACGCTGCCGTGGGAGGCACCGACAGCCCATCAAGCAGCGCCGCATCGCCGGTATCGAGGGTGCAGCCCAGACCGGGGCGGTAGGTCGCGGAGGTGGCCGCCAGACCAAACAGGGTGACCCGCACACCGTCGGCCGTGAAGTCCAGCGACAGCCGGCGATTGACCTCTGCGTAACTGGCCAGGTCATCCAGTATGCGCTGGTCGTCGAAGCCGCTGACAAAACGCCCGGAACAGGCCAGCTTGGCACCGAGCCCGGTGGCCAGCGCAAGGGCGTTGCCCAGCTGCCAGAGCGGCGTACCCAGCAACGCGGGGGGCGCCACGAACAACACGGTCAATAGCGGCAGGAGAATCAGCAACACACGTTTCATCAGCAGTTTCCGTATCAGCGCAGGGCACAGCACCGCCAGCTTACGTCAGAACCTGCTGCGCCAGAAACAGGCTTGACGCCAAGCCGCGCGATCAGTTCTACTCGCTACACCCTGTCACCAAGAGTGCACGCCATGCCCGCCCTGGAAATCCTTGCCCCCGCCGCCCTCCTCGCCAGCTGGTCCCTGGTGATGCTGATCTGGATGGCCGCTACCCGCCTGCCCGCCATGAGCAAATCGGGGCTGGATCTGTCCAAGCCACAGCCGGGTGGCCGCCGCGGCGCCGACCTCGAAGGGGTACTGCCCGACCACGTGAACTGGAAGGCGCACAACTATGCGCACCTGCACGAACAGCCCACGGTGTTCTACGCGCTGTGCTGCATTCTGGCGATCACCGGCATCGACAGCAGCCTCGCAGTTCAGCTGGCCTGGGCCTACCTGCTGCTGCGCATCGCGCACAGTATCGTGCAGGTCACCACCAACTACGTGCCGGTGCGCTTCCTGCTGTTCCTGCTGTCCTCGCTGGCACTCGCCGGCCTGGCCGGCATCGCGGTACGCGCCACCCTCTAGGACACCCCGCATGGCTCTCCTCTTCAGGACCATCCTGGCCGCCCTGCTGTCAGGCAGCATCAGCGCACTCGCGGCCCCCACGTTCCAGCCCGCCCAGGCCCTGCCGCCCGGACACTGGGTGGATCACGGCGATGCACTGTGTGACGTTGCCGCCGCCACAGCGGATTACCTGGCCCGCGGCAACGCCTACGACTCGGCTGCAATTCACGGCGGTACCACGGCGTGGTTGCGGACGCCACCCGAGCGCATCCGCGCCACGCTGGACTTCGTGTGTGCAGTCCAGGCGGAGGATGCGCGCCTGGGGCGCCCATCGCGTCTTGCCGACCCGGCGTTTGTGCAGCAGCACTTCGAACTGCTGCGCTGGCAGCCGGACCGTGCGCGGGCAGCGCAGCTGGCCAGCGGCAAGCCGCTGCTGCAGAACCTGCCGGCCGAACGCCTGCTGATGACCAAGTACTACGTGCGCGTGGCGTCGGGCAGCGAGCAGCCATCCTCCGCCACGCCGCACGCGCTCTACGGCCTGCCCCACGATGAGGCACAGCTGACCCTGGACGAGGCGGACGCGCTGGGCAGCGCTATCACCCGCTTCCAGTTCGGCAAGCAGGCCATCGTGGCGCAGGAGACCAACTCGGCAACCGCCAGTGCCATGGCCCAGCGCGCGCCGCCGCTGATCTGGCTGAGCCGGGCCGACCTGGAAGGCGCCCTGCTGCAGGGCACCGCCGTGGTCGAGGGCGCCAACGGCCAGAAACGCTACTTCAACGTCCACCGCAATAACGGCATCGCCTACGACCGCACGCGGAAACCCGAAGAGCAAGAGCGCTATTGGTTCTTCAAGGAAGTACCCGGCGTGCTCGGCTATGGCAAGGACGCCGACTACAAGATTCGCGTGCAGCCCCTGGTGACCGTGGCGGGGGATATTTTCCAGCTCGGCCTCGGACGCCTGGTGCTGCTGCGCACCGAGGAAGCGGGCCAGCCCACGTACCGGCTGAACGTGATGGCGGACACCGGCGGCGCTTTTCATGACAATCTGTACCAGCTCGACTGGCTGAGCGGCTACTACCGCGATTGGGCGGGGTATCATGCGGCAAACCGCCACATTGGCGACTATGCCGACGCCTGGCTGCTGCTGAAACGGGAGTAAGTCGCAAGCCGGCCCGGCCCGCATCACACCACTCGGGAGGTTGTATGGAGTACTGGCTGGCCTGGTTTCACGAAGGTAACGATCAGGTAAAACAGGTTGCCGCGGCGGCGGAAAAAATGGGCTATGCCGGCATTGCGGTGTCGGATCACGTGGCCATTCCCCGCGACTACACCGCTGTGCATCCCTCCGGGCAGCGCCACATCCACGCCCACACTCGCTTTCCCGACCCCATGATCACCATCGCCACCATGGCGGCAGTGACGGAACAACTGCGCTTCATGACCTACGTGTATGTGCTGACCATGCGCGAGCCGTTCAGCGCGGCAAAACAGGCCGCCACGCTTGCCATGCAGACAGACAATCGGTTCGTGTTTGGCGTGGGCGCCGGCTGGTGCGAGGATGAGATTGCCGTGCTCGGCCACGACCCGCGCAACCGCGGCAAGCGCATGGACGCGATGCTGGATGTGATGCAGGACTTCTGGGAAGACGGCATGGCGGAAGCGGACAACGCCTTCTACCGCTTCCCGCCCACGGGGCAGTTCCCGGTACCCGGTAAAGTACCGGTGTGGATTGGCGGCAAATCACCTGCTGCCCTGCGCCGTGCAGCACGCCACGATGGCTGGATGGGGATGAACTACCCGATGGCGGAGATCCGCGAGCTGCTGGATCGGCTCAACGCCGAGCGCGCAAGCGTCGAGGCGGAACGCGGTGCAGGGCCCTTCGGCCGCTTCGTGATGCCACAGACCGAGCCGGACCCCGGCATCTATCACCAGCTTGAGGACTGGGGCATCGACGGCACCATCGCCATGGCCTGGACCGTCGACGACCCGGCCTTCCACGGGCTGGAGGCCAAGCTGGAAGCGATGGAGCAGTTTGCCGACCGCTTCATCAAACCGCGCTGAGCGCCACGGTGACCGCAATGGAAGATGGCAGTGTGGTCCTTGGTGACCTGACCTTGCATTACGTCGAGTGTCGCGGCCGGGCGGACCAACCCTGGGTGATTTTCTGCCACGGCTTCCCGGGGCTCGCCTACAGCTGGCGTCACCAGCTACCGGCCATCGCCAGCGCGGGCTTCAATGCCGTGGCCTTTGACCAGCGCGGCTATGGCCGCTCCAGCCGCCCCGCAGAACCCGCGCTGTACGACAGCGAACACACCGTAGGCGATGTACTGGGGCTGATGGATCACCTGGGGCTGGCGCGTGCGGTACTGGTGGGGCACGACTTCGGCGCGGCGCAGGTCTACAACGTGGCGGTACGTCACCCGGACCGGGTCATGGCGGTTGCAGGTGTCGCCTGCCCCTACGATTTCGACCTCGCCGGGCGCGGCGGCGCCGGCGCCAACCCGCCCCCGGGCACGGAATACCCGCGTGCCTTCGCCCGCCCGGATAAAGCACCGAGCGCCTGCTTCGCCGAGGTTGCGGCACAGCACTTCTACCACATGCACTACTACCAGCAGCCGGAGCGGCCGGAGCGCGAGCTGGCGCAGAACCCGCGCCTGTTCCTGACCCGCCTGTTCTGGGCACTGTGCGCCGACGGTCACCTGCTGGACTGGACCCGCTTCTCCACCGAGGGCAACAGCTACCTCGATGTGCTCGCGGACCCCTCGATACCCCTCCCCTGGCCGTGGATGACGGAACAGGACCTGCAGACCTACGTCGACGAATTCACCCACTGCGCGCCGGGGTTGGAGTTCATCGGTGGCATCAACTCCTACCGGGTCGCGGACCGCAACTGGGAGATTGGTCGGGCGTGGGCGGATGCCCGGGTGACGCCGCCGTCGCTGTTCATCGCCGGGAGCGCAGACCCGGTGCTGCAGATGATTGGCGACGATGCGCTCGCCGTACTGGCGCGCTGCTCCAGCGACCTGCGCGGTATCGAGCTGATACCGGGGGCCGGCCACTTCGTGCAGCAGGAACAGCCCGAGGCATTCAACCGGGCCCTGTTGCGCTTTCTGGATACGCTGCCCGCCAGGCAATAACCGCGCGCTGCGCCGTCAGTCCTGAACGCGTTCCAGGTCACCGGGGAAGGCCGCACCGGCGCGCCAGTAATGCCAGGCCGCCCAGACATTGGCCAGCGAGCAGATCAACAGCGCCCAGCGCAGTGAGTGCACCCCGTAGTCCGCGGCCAGCAGGTCGCTGATCAGCCCGACCACCGACGGGCCCAGCGCCAGCCCGATGATATTGATCACAAACAGCAGAATGGCCGAGGCCACGCTGCGCATGCGCAGGCCCACCAGGGTCTGGGTCTGGGCGAAGGTGGTGGCCTGGTAGAAGTTGCCCAGCATCACCGGCAGCACCATCAACAGCAGCACCGCGCGAATATCATCCAGCACAAACACGAACACCCCGGCGGGCACCGAAATCAGCAGGGCCACCGCCACGATCCACAGATACCAGCGCGCATCGCGGGCGCCGAAGTGGTCTGCGAGCCGCCCGCCCAGCACGATCCCGATACCGCCGGGAATGCCGAATATCAGGCCCAGCCAGGTACCGATCTCACCCGAAGACATGCCGTGGGAGCGCGCCAGGAAAGCGGCGGACCAGGAAATCAGGCCGTAGCCGACAAAGGCGGTGATGCCGCCGCCGAGCGCCATGTGCACAAAGGAGCGGCGCGCCAGCAGGTAGCGAAACACGGTACCGATCGCGGGCTGCTGCCCGGGCGCGGTCACCCGGGTTTCCGACATGCCGCGGTCCGGCTCACGCACGGTGAAGCGGATCACCAGCGCCAGCACAATGCCCGGAATGCCCACCACGAAAAACGCCACGCGCCAACCGAACCACTCGTTCATCCAGCCGCCAACGAAAAACCCGAACAGGATGCCGATCGGAATCCCCAGCGAATAAATACCCAGTGCCGTGGCCCGCTCATTGGCCGGGTAGTAGTCCGCCAGCATGGAATGCGCAGGCGGCGAGCACCCGGCCTCCCCGACCCCGACGCCAATGCGATAGACCAGCAGTTGCCAGTAATTCTGCGCCAGGCCCTGGGCCGCGGTGAACACGCTCCAGATACCCACCGCGGCGGCAATCAGGTTGCGGCGGTTGGCGCGGTCCGCGTAGCGGGCTATGGGAATACCCATGAGGGTATAGAACACCGCGAACCCGAGGCCGGTCAGCAGGCCCATGGCGGTGTCGCTGACACCCAGTTCCAGGCGGATGGGCTCCACCAGTATCCCGAGAATCTGGCGGTCAATGAAATTGAAGGTGTAGGCGATGACCAGGATGGTCAGCACGTAGCGTCGCGTGCCCGCTGAAAACAGCGAGGACGCAACGCCGGTAGCGGGCGGTGCTTCAGCCACGTCGGGGCTCCTTTTCTTATTGTCCGACAGACTATGTGTCTATCGCCCGGGGTGCAAGCGATGAGGTGACTGCCCGCGCCCGCGCCGCCCTATTTGGGTGTCAACGTGATATCGATGTTGCCGCTGATACTGAGTTTCATTCCCGCAGCCTCGGCGGCCTCGACCAGTGCCGCGAGGTCGGCCTTGGTCTGGCGCAGTTCGTTGATGCGCTTGACGCCGGCGGCATCGGTCTCACCGAACCGTTCACGCCGGCTCCAGTTATTACGCTGGTGAAAACTGATCTTGTCCTCAATCAGCGTCATCAACAGTTGATTGGCCTCGTCCGGGTAGAACACGCCGCTGATCAATCGGAACCGTTGTGCATCCAACTCGTCTGTCATGCTGAAGTCCTTACAGGTATTTGTCGGTGACCGCGCCTTCCGATGCGGAGGCCACGGTTTTCGCGAACTTGGCCAGCAGGCCGCGAGTATAGCGCGGTGCCGGCGGCTGCCAGCGCGCCAGGCGCGCGGCGATTTCTTCCGCGCCCAGGGTAACGTCGATCCGCGCCGCTTCCGCATCGATGACAATCTCATCGCCATCCTCGACGATCGCCAGCGGCCCTCCTTCACTCGCCTCCGGCGTGATGTGCCCCACCACAAAGCCGTGACTCCCACCGGAGAAGCGACCGTCGGTGATCAGCGCCACATCGGCGCCGAGACCCTTGCCCATCAGGGCCGATGTGGGGCTCAGCATCTCCCGCATGCCAGGGCCGCCGCGGGGCCCTTCGTAGCGAATCACCACCACATCACCCTTCACCACGCGGCCGTCGAGAATGGCCTGCAGGGATTCCTCTTCCGAGTGGAACACGCGCGCCCTGCCCTGGAAGCGCAGGCCTTCCTTGCCGGTAATCTTCGCCACCGAACCCTCCGGGGCAAGGTTGCCGCGCAGGATCATCAGGTGGCTGTCGCGCTTGATCGGGTTGTCGAAGGCGCGGATGATGTCCTGTGACTCGGGGTACGGTGCCACGTCTGCCAGATTCTCGGCGAGGGTTTTACCCGTGACCGTGAGGCAGTCGCCGTGCAGCAAACCCCGATCCAGCAGCATTTTCATCAGCGGCTGGATGCCGCCAATGGCAATCAGCTCCGACATCATGTACTTGCCGCTGGGACGCAGGTCCGCCAGCACCGGGACTTTTGCACCGACGCGGACAAAATCATCCAGCGTCAGCTCCACCTGTACCGCGTGGGCCATGGCCAGCAGGTGCAGCACGGCGTTGGTGGAGCCACCGAGGGCAATGACCGTGGCGATGGCATTTTCGAACGCCTCCCGGGTCATGATGTCGGAGGGCTTGATGTCGCGCTCCAGAAGCGCGAGTACCGCTGCCCCCGCCTGCCGGCAGTCCTCCGCCTTGGAGCGGGACACCGCCTCCTGTGCGGAGCTGTTGGGCAGGCTCATGCCCAGGGCCTCGATTGCCGACGCCATGGTGTTTGCCGTGTACATACCGCCACAGGAGCCGGGGCCCGGGATGGCGGTCTCCTCAATCTGCTTCACCTGCAGCAGGTTCAGGTCACCCCGCGCGTGCTGGCCCACCGCCTCGAACACCGAAATAATGTCGGTGTGGTTGGCGCCGGGCTGGATGGTACCGCCGTAGACAAACACCGCGGGACGGTTGAGCCGCGCAATGCCGATCATGCAGCCCGGCATGTTCTTGTCACAGCCGCCCACAGCCACCAGGCCGTCAAAGCCCTGGCAGCCGGCCACGGCTTCGATGGAGTCCGCAATGATCTCCCGCGACACCAGCGAGTACTTCATGCCCTCGGTGCCATTGGCAATGCCGTCGGAAATGGTGATGGTATTGAACACCACGCCCTTGCCGCCGGCCTCATCGGCACCCGCACAGGCCTCGTCTGCCAGCGCGTTGATGTGCATGTTGCAGGGGGTGACCATACTCCAGGTGGATGCGATGCCGATTTGCGGCTTGTGGAAATCCTCGTCGGTGAAGCCCACCGCGCGCAGCATGGCGCGGGCCGGGGCTTTCTCGATGCCATCCACAACAAGGGACGAGTGGCTGCGTTTGTCTTTCACGGTGATGCTGTCCTCCGGTTTTGCTGGTTGAGTATACGCTGCGGGCACTGAACTGGCTTGGCACACCGGGCGCAGCACCCCGGCGCCGACTGAGGCGCCACTGCCGAGCCAGTCATCAGGGGTTGCACCAGCCGCAATGCTGCGGGTCAGCGGTTTCCTGTGGCGGCGGCTCACTCTGCTCGTGCCGGCAGACGCTGCAGCGGCGTATGACAGTGAGCGGCAGCGAGGTCGGCGCGGCGCACTCGGCACAGGGCAGCCCCGGTTCGAAACGGTCCGCCCAGAAGTCCGGGGCGGCACAGGCGGGGCACAGCGTTTGCAGGCGCCGGGCGAGCTGCTCGGCCGCCTGACGGATATAGGCCTGGCGCTCAGGGCAATGCATGGCCCTGAGATCCGGCTCGATCAACAGTCTGTCCAGATCGCCGCCTGCCCCTTGCGGCGACACCGTATCACGCAGGGCCTGCAATACAGCCGCCGCGCCGCGCAACCCCTTGCTCACGCCCCCCGGGTGGCGAACGATCCAGCCCTGCTCGTCACCGTGGGCTGCCAACTGTTGCGCAAGCCGCTGCTCGGAGACCCAAGTGACAGGCGCGACCCGCACCGGGCCCGCGGCCCGCGCCACGATTTCCTGGCCGGATTGACGGTCCCAGAGCACCAGAAGCTCTTCGTCCCAGTTCACCAGGCCCGCCATGGGGCCGCCGCCGAAGCTGCCCTCACTGCCCAGGCCCAGGTCGAGCCCGGTGAGTTCACAGGCCAGCCGGGCCTTGTGCCGCGCGCAGTCCAGGGGGCTCAAGCTGCGCTCAACTTCACCGGAAAAAGTGCCCAGCTGGTCGGTGTCGAAGGCATCGGTGACCGTCAGCACAAGGCCCAACGCCGCCAGCGGTGGCGCCACCAGGTCGCCTTTGGCGTGGCGGGTGAGCAGGGCAATCGGGCGGTCGGCGAGTGCGCGCATATCATCCATCATTCCAGAACAGACCGTATAGTATCCCAGGCAGGCAGCTGCGACCGCGCCATACTGCGGTCATGACTGGATTTTGTATAACAGTTACTTTCGATAGTATCGTTCTTTTTTCGAGAACTTTTTATGCGCCAGCTGAACTTTCACCACCTGTACTACTTCTGGGTGGTCGCCAAGGAGGGCCACCTGACGCGGGCGGCGCAGCAATTGCACGTATCACAGTCCGCCCTGTCGTCACAGATCAAACAGCTGCAGGAACAGCTCGGCCACGAGTTGTTCAGCCGCGATGGTCGCTCCCTGCGCCTGACGGAAGTGGGCCATCTGGTGCTGGAGTACGCCGAGAGCATTTTCAACCTGGGCAGCGAACTGCTGGCCCTCACCGAGAGCGGCGAATTGCAGCGCCTGCAGCGGCTGCGCATCGGGTCAGTGGCCACCCTGTCGCGCAACTTCCAGGAGAACTTCCTGCGGCCGGTGATCGGCGAGGCGAAAATCAAGCTGGTTATCCGTTCAGCCAGCCTGGAGGAGTTGCTGGAGCAGCTGCGCGTGCACAGGCTGGACCTGATCCTCTCCAACCGCGCCGTGGCCGCAGACACCTCCACACCCTGGCGCTGCCAGCAGATTGCCGAACAGAGCGTGTGCATTGTCGGCCCACCGGGCAAAGCGGCGAAAACCTTCCGCTTCCCGCAGGATCTCGGCACCCTGCCACTGCTGTTGCCCGGCCCCAACAGCGAGATCCGCAACCAGTTCGACCTGCTCTGCGAACAGCACGGGGTTGAGGTGGACCCCTACGCCGAAGTGGAGGACATGGCCATGCTGCGCCTGCTGGCCCGCGACTCCGGCGGGCTCGCGGTGGTACCGGAGGTGGTGGTGCAGGATGAACTGGAGTCCGGGAGGCTGCAGCGCTACTGCGTGCTGGACACGGTTGTCGAGCGCTTCTATGCCATCACCGCGAAACGCCATTTCGAGCTGGTGGCGCTGAAAACCCTGCTGGAACGCTACCAGAACACCCCCCCGGAAACACCACGGCGGGGCAAGGCCGGCAAGCGGACACGCTGAGCCACGTGGCTGGGCACGGCGATACGGGCACGGCACCCGCGGTAGTCTGGTTCAAGCGCGACCTGCGCCTGAGCGACCACGCACCCCTCTGCGAGGCGATCGCCAGCGGCCGGCCGCTGCTGCTGATCTACTGCTTCGAGCCCTCCCTGCTTGCGGACCCGCACTACGCCACGCGCCACTGGCGCTTTGTCACCCAGTCACTGCGGGACATGAACCGGCGCCTGAAACCCCTGGGCACCCACGTTCATGTCTTTCTCAGCGAAATGCTGCCGCTGCTGCAGGCCCTGCAGCAGGACGTGGGCCTCGGCTCGCTGCACAGCCACGAAGAAACCGGTCTGGCCATCACCTATGACAGGGATCGCGCCGTGGCCGATTTCTGCAGGGCGGCAGGCGTACCCTGGCTGGAGTCGCCGAGTAACGGTGTGCAGCGCGGGCGGCGCAACCGGCAGGGCTGGGCCGCCGCCTGGCAACAAAGCATGCAACAGCCGCTCGCTACGCCGCCGCTGCAGGGCGCGCGCCCGGCCCTGCTGCCCGCGGGTGGACAGAGCGAAGCCCTGCGCGCACGCGGGCGCGTCGACCCCGCCTGGCTTGCCGACGAGGCGGCGTTCCAGCGCGGCGGTGAGACCGAAGCACAGGGCTGGCTGCAGAGTTTTCTCTCACAGCGCCACACGCGCTACGCCTCCAGCCTGTCCAGCCCCGTTGCCAGCCGCGACCACTGCTCACGGCTCTCGCCCTACCTCGCCTGGGGCAACCTGAGCATGCGCCAGCTCTGGCAGGCGCTACAGCAGGCGCGCGCCCGCGGTGGCCCACAGCGGTCGCTGGCGGCCTTCGAGTCACGGCTCTACTGGCACTGCCATTTCATCCAGAAATTCGAGATGGAGTGCGAGATGCAGTTTCGCGACCTGAACCGCGGCTACGCCCGGCTCGAGCGCCCACGCAACCAGGCACATGTCGACGCCTGGGCAGCAGGCACCACCGGCTTTCCCGCCGTGGATGCCGCCATGCGCTGCCTGCACGCAACCGGTTACCTGAACTTTCGCTGGCGCGCCATGCTGGTGAGTTTTCTCACCCACCACCTGTGGCAGGACTGGCGGCTGGGTACCGCGCACCTCGCCCGCCTGTTTCTGGACTTCGAGCCCGGCATTCACTACCCGCAGTTCCAGATGCAGGCGGGTGTCACGGGCATGAATACCGTGCGCATCTACAATCCGGTCAAGCAATCCATGGAGCACGATGCCGACGGACAGTTCCTGCGCCAGTGGCTGCCCGAGTTGCGTGCGCTGCAGGCACCGCTGATTCACCGGCCCTGGGCGATCGCGCCGATGGAATCGGCCTGGCTGGGGCTGGACCTTGACTACCCGGCACCCATCGTCGACCTGCAGGCCGCCCACCGGCGGGCACGGGAGCAGCTCTGGGCCCTGCGCGATGACCCGCTGGTGATGCAGGAGGCGGAGCGGATACTGGGGCGGCACATCGAACGCGGGCGAGGCAGACAACGCCAGCGCAGTCAGGGGCGCGGAACGGTGAGCCCCCGTTAAACCGGATTCACAACCGTTTGCGCTGACATCAAGCCCGTCGGTCGAAGGTAATGTGCATTTCCTTGTAGCCGTCGACAAAGGCTGACAGCGCATTTCTGGGTTGATCGACCAGTTGCACATTGGTCATCCGCGCGGTGATTGCTTCGAAAACCACCTTGAGCTGCAAGCGAGCCAGGTGTGCACCCAGGCAATAGTGTGGCCCTGCGCCAAAGGTACGGGCGTCCCGCTGCACTCTTTCGCGCTGACAGCGGGTAATGTCAAAGCTGTTGGGGTGTGCAAAGACCTGCTCATCCCGATTGGCGGACGCAAGCCACACGATGACCTTGTCACCTTTGCGGACAGTCTGCCCTCCCAGCTCAACGTCTGCCATGGCGGTGCGCCGGTAGTTCATTATCGGTGCGCGAAAGCGCAACATTTCCTCCACTGCACCGGGAATCAACTCGGGGTCATTCTGTAGCATCTGGAACTGCTCGGGGTGTTGTATCAGGTCATGGAGACCGTAGGCCGTGGCATTGCGCGTGGTTTCGACGCCACCAATAATGAGGTTGAGAAACAACAGCCCGTATTCCAGATCAGTGAGCTGCTCTCCCCCTTCCCGCGTCGCCGCCAACAGGTCGGTGGTCAGGTCGTCCCGGGGATTGAGTCGATGACTGGCAGCCAGTTGGGCACCGTATTGCACCAGTGCTCGCTGCGCATCGTAGCCCTCCATGATACTGCCGGCAAAGTCCGGATCGTCGGCGATCATCATGGTGTTGGTAAGGGCACAGAGGTGCGCCCGATCCGCATCCGGTATGCCGAGTATCCAGGCGATCACACGCAGTGGCAGCTGTGTTGCAACCGACGTCACAAATTCGCAGCGGCCCTGCCCGATAACGTCATCAATGATGGTGTCGGCGATGGCCCGGATGTTGGGCTCGCGCTGTTTAATCGCGGTTGGCTTGAAGGCTGCATCCACCAGACGACGGTAATCGCGGTGCACCGGTGGGTCCATCAGGTTGAGCGAAACATGTCTCCCCCTGATGGCCTCCTTGGGTGTGTCGAGGAGGCGTGGACCTGCAGCATTGCTGAATAGCGCCGGGTTTTTTAACACCGTGTCGATTTCGGGAGTGGCAAACACATTCCAGTGCCCAGATTCTCCGGCACTGCCTGCCTCCCAGGACACCGAATGCTGCTGCCTGTTCTCCGCAATCAGGTGATTGGGCGCGCCGTGACTGTAGAGGGCCAGATTCGCGAGGCTGTGTTTCGTCATCGGGCAGTTTTTCATACGCTGCTGGGTCCTGGATTTTCTGTCATCACGCGTTCGTGGAACTGCCGCGGTGCCACCACCCTGCGACACTACCGAGGCAACCCTAGAGTTGCACCGGGTCTGCTCACTGGTTGTTGGAAGGATCCAATACGGGCACCAGAATCTCATTGCGCCGCATGAACCACGGCATGAACGGCGGGTCGTAGCGGGCCCAAACCGGCTCACCCACCACCGTCAGGGACTGCTCGGCAATCCATGCGGCCAGTTTTTCCCGGTGCTGCTGGTAGCGCTCTTCCGACCAGAAGCCTGAATAGCGCACCGCGGCCATGAACTGCGCGGGCACCTGGCGCAGGGTGACGGCCGGATCATCCGGCTGCGGAAGCGTTGCCAGGGAGTAGGACGCGGGCATCATGAAACTCACCACCCAGCGGCCATCCACCCGCTGCTGCCCGACCGGCGAGGTCATGTCGATCTTCTCGCTGCCCGCCTGCTGGCCGACGGGTGATGTCATGTCGAGGCTTTCACGCGATGTGTTGCTGCCCGATATATAGTCAAACAGCCGGCGAAAGGCCTTGCTGCCCGCGCCCTCAAAATCGCCCTCGACGACGGTTTCGGCCAGAATATGCGGCGCATAGTGGCGCAGCTCAAAGGGCTCATCTGCCTGCACAACGGTGTATTCCGCTTCCTCAACGGCCATAGCATTCCCCATCCCTGCCAGCGTAAGGAGCGCGCCCACAGCGAACGGCCTGCACATCCGCTTCAGTGAGCGCAGGGTGTTTCTCCCAACCCCTGCGGGGGTGACAGTGTAGAGTGGGGGCAAGGCCATTGGCATGGATACGCGCTCCGAAAATGCGTAAGGTAAAGGGTCCTTCGGCCGCGATACCCTGATAAGTCTGTCGGCCGGTATGGGCATGGGTCGCTCCCTGCAGGCACGGCCGCGGCGAGTGGAAACTCTGGACTGACTGGGGGGAGATTGCAATGTCGAGCGACTGGCAACGGCTGGGCGGCCTCATCGGCACACTCTTCATGGCGCAGGTGGCGTTCGCCGCCAATAACGCAAACGCAAACTGCGCCGCGCTGCAACCGGCGCTGGCTGCCACCGCAGGCGTCACCCTCACGGAAACGCCCCAACTGATGCCCGCGGGCGACCTGCCAGCGTTCTGCAGGGTGCGCGGCCAGGCCGCCGGTAAAGTGGGGTTCGAAATGCGCCTGCCACCTCGCGCAGACTGGAACGGTAAATTCGTGCTCGCCGGCTGCGGCGGTTTCTGCGGCCAGTTGCTGCCCGACAAGCCGGGCTATTCCAACAGCATCAACGAAGCCCTGAAGCAGGGCTATGCCGCCATGGCCCACGACAGCGGCCACCAGGCCCCGACCTCGGACACCGACTGGGCGCGCAGTGGCGATGACCAGGCCGTTGCGCTGTGGGCCGAGGCCGTGCTGCCGACGCTGGCCACCCTGGGCACCGAGGTGATTCAGGCCTACTATGCGCAGGCCCCGAAGCGGCGCTACTTCTCCGGCTGTTCCAACGGGGGCCGGCTGGGCCTGGTAGCAGCGCAGCGCTATCCCGAGCTGTTTGACGGCATCGCCGCGGGCGGCCCGATTCTGGACCTGTCCGGCAATGCCGGTGTGCAGGGCGCGTGGATGATCCAGCAGGCCTGGACCCCCGATGGTGAGCCCCGGTTCACCGCCGCACACATCGATCGCCTGGCCACCCATGTACGCGAGGCCTGCGATGCGCTGGACGGCCTGGAAGACGGGCTGATCGCCACACCGGAGCGATGCCATCCCGACCTCAGCGCGCTGCGCTGCACAGCCAATACCGACAGCGGCTGCCTGAGCGCGGCACAGTTGCAACAGGTTGCCGCGCTGTATCGCGGCGCGCACGACGGCGATACGCAGCTGTTTCCCGGCCTGCCGCCGGGCTCCGAGCACCTGTGGCCGTTCTGGATTACCGGCCGTGACGGCCAACCCGCCTGGGGCAGAGACGCCTCCCAGGGCTTCCTCGACATCTACCGCAATGTGCCCGCAGGCCAGCACGTGAACCCGGCGAGCATTGACGTGGTGGCGGAAGCGGCGGCCATGGCGGCCTCGCCACTGGCACAGCGCGCCAATGCCACCAACGCGGATCTCTCCGGACTACGCGCCGCAGGCACGCGGCTGCTCATCTGGCACGGCTGGGCAGACCCGCTGATTCTGCCGCAGCGCACCATCCGCTATTTCAACGACGCGGCCGCGGAAAACGGCGGCGCCGAGGCGCTGGCTGAACACGCGCGCCTGTTCATGGTGCCGGGCCACGGGCATTGCTGGGAAGCGCCCGGCCTCGCACCGGACCTGTTCGACCCGCTGCAGGCCCTGGATGCCTGGGTAGAGCAGGCTGAGCCACCCGCACAGATTGTGGCCCGCGATACACTGGACCCTGCGGCGGCCACGGCAACGGCGCTGCTGTGCCCCTATCCCCTGCGCGCCATCCATGACGGACACGGGCCGCTGGATGATGCCGCAAGCTACCGCTGCGGCGAGTAGCGCAAACGTGCTTGCCATCGCAGCGACTGTCCAGCCTGCAGGGGGGATTTGCACGTGGCTATAGGCGCGTGTTTTCCGTAGAGTGAAGCGCATAGGGCGCGGGACGGCGCACACCGATGCCGCCCCACCCTCATCAAGGAGGTTGTTATGGGTGTAGAAGTAGGTGGCCTGCTCGGGCTGATCTGGCTGGTGATTGTTATCTGGGCCGTGATCAAGGTGGCGAAAAGCTCCGCCGGGGGCCTGGCGAAAGTGCTGTGGATTCTGCTGCTGTTACTGGCGCCCCTGGTGGGGCTGATTATCTGGGCACTGATGGGGCCGAAGGGTTAGCGATCACCGTCTGCGTATTGGCCAGCAGTTCGGTCCACACCGGCCCAAGGTGCTGGGCATACCAGGGGCTCACATCCACCGGTGGTGGCAGCGCCCCGAACAGCCAGTCCCGCAGCCGTGACACCAGCGCGCCCGCATCCCCCGGCGGGTAGCGGCAGGCCGTTGGGTACTGTTCTGGATAGCACAGCGCATCGGGCACCAGCGGCCTGGCGCCCGCACTCGCCGCCTCCAGCATCGCCAGCCCCTGGAACTCGTGGCGAGCCGTGCTGACCGCAATGGCCGCCCTACCGAGCAGCGCGCGGTACGCGCCCGCAGGCAGCTGACCATCCGCAACAATCCGCTCCGGCAGGGCCTCGCGCAAGCGTGCCAGCGCCGGCGGCACCTGCCTTGGGCGCTTGCCGAGCAACGCGAGCCGGAATGCCACGCCCTGCCCTGCCAGCGCGATCATCGCCTCGGTAAACAGCTCTGGCGCCTTGTCATGCTCCCAGCGGTGGTTCCACAGAATCAACTGTCCGTCGCGCTCCGCCGCCGGCGGCACCGCCGGCTCTACAGGCACCGGGCACACACCACTCTTCTGCGCCAGCTGGTCGGCAACCCCGGCAGGTACCGCATCCGGCATCTGCTCCAATAGCTGCTGCACGCCGTGCAGGTAACTGTCGCGATTGAAGGCGGAGTTGAACACCAACCGGCTGGCCGCCAGTCCGCCATACAGCTGCACCATCTGCGGCTCCAGCCAGTGGCGCTGGCGGCTGCTGAGCGGGTAGGCAAACTGGTTTTCGTGGAAGTAATAGAGCGTGGGCACCCCCGCCAGACGCGGGTGCAGGCCCTTGAGGGTGGCGAGGTCCACCATCGAGGTGGCCACAATCAGGTCCGGCTGTTGCGGTGGCAGGGCCGCCAGCCAGGACAGCGGATTGCCGCGAATACGCCAGGCGAAGTGCCGACCCGGCAACTCCAGCCGCTGCCAATTGAACTGAGGCTGCGAGGCCAGCAGCCAGTCTGCCCAGGCCGCGTGGCTGTCGGCGCGGTAGGCGGAGAGTAGCCAGGCGCGAGGCCACGCACCCGAGGTGGCAAGGCTGGCTGAATCAGATGAAGTCTGCATGGACATGATGTACCACAGCCTCATCAGGATTGTCATGCTTGGCGCGGGCGCATTGGGAGGCTATTCTTGTGGCGACACTGGCTTTTGATTCACTGCGTTACGCGCGCCGCCTCCGTGAGGCTGGCGTGCCTGAACCGCAGGCAGACGCGCAGGCGGAACTGATGGCCGAAGCATTTGGCTTTTACGCAGACAACATCGTCACCCGGGACTACCTGGATGCCGTGGTGCGCGCCGCGTTCGCCGAACAGGAACAGCGTTTTGAGCAAATCGAGAGGCGCTTCCAGCAGATGGATCACCGTCTCGACGGGCTGGACCGGCGGCTCGACGGGCTGGACCGACGGCTCGACGAGCTGGAAAGGCGTCTCGACAAGCTGGGCATGCGGCTCGACAAACTGGAGCCCCTACGCACACAGGCCACCCTGCACTCCTTCATGCTGGGACTGATAGTGGTTGTACAGGTGGTGCCCCAGTTGCAGGCCTGGCTCGTCAATTGAGGCGCAAGCCGCTATCCAGCGAACGTTCAACGCACCACATCCCCTGTTCACCGCAAAAAGCTTGCGGTCTGGCCCGCGGCCCTGGACAGTGGCCTTTTGCTCACTGCCCGGGGGAACTACCGTGTATCGACGCATCATAATCAAACTACTGGCCGGGCTCACCGCCACCGCAGTGCTGGCCATTGGCGCGCTGGCATTGGTGGCCAGCCACAATGCGCCCTGCGAACCCGGGTCTGCAGTGCCGGAAGGCACTACCGGCTTCAAGGCCAACATGCAGCGTTGCTACGGCGATACGGACGTTATCACGCTGGAAACCGTGGCGAAGCCCGAGCTGGCAGAGAGCGACGTGCTGGTGCGGGTGCACGCCGCCTCGGTCAACCCCCTCGACAAGCATTTCCTGCATGGCACACCCTACCTGCTGCGCCTGGCCAACGGCCTGAATGCGCCGCAGTCACCGCGCATGGGCGCAGACTTCGCCGGCGTGGTGGAAGCCGTCGGCTCGGGTGTGACTCGCTTCGAGCCGGGCGATGCCGTGTTTGGTGTGGCCAACGGCGCCTTCGCCGAGTACGTCGTGCGCAGTGAGAACGGCGGTATTGCCTTGAAACCAACCAACCTCAGCTTCGAGCAGGCCGCCGCGCTGCCGGTGGCGGCGATCACCGCGCTGCAGGCCCTGCGCGACAAGGCGAACGTGCAGCCCGGCCAACAGGTGCTGATCAACGGCGCGTCCGGCGGCGTGGGCACCTATGCCGTGCAACTGGCCAAGGCCATGGGCGCCACCGTGACCGCGGTGTGCAGCGGCCGCAATGCGGAACTGGTGCGCGCGCTGGGTGCAGACCGGGTGATTGACTACACGCAGCAGAACTACACTGAAGGCGACACACGCTACCACGCCATTATCGATATGGTCGGCAACCATGCCATCTCGGACATCCTGGAAGTCACCGAGCCCGATGGCGTGTTGGTGCTGGTCGGCTCCATGAAGATAGACCCCTGGTGGGGCCCGCTGGCACGGCCACTGCACGCCGTGGTGCGCTCCCCCTTCGTTTCACAGCGGCTGGAGCCGCTGCTCGCCATCACCACCGCAGAGGACCTGACGGCTCTGGCCCGCTATGCGGACAACGGGCAACTCACGCCCGTGATCGATCAACGGTTCACCCTGGCGGAAGTGCCCGAGGCGATCCGCTACCTGAAGCGGGGCCGCACGCGCGGGAAGCTGGTGGTGAATGTGGTGCAGTGATGCCGCTTTCAGCTCTGGTGTGAAAAATACGGGTCCAGTTCCATCCCCTCCGGGGGGTTGAAGTACGTGCGAATGTGGCACACCTTGCCATCGTCGTTCACGGTGTATATCTCGATGCCTTCCACCACCACCGGCTTGCCGTTGACGCTGCCGGTGGAACGCACCACCAGCGCCGCCTGATCCAGGCAGACCTGTTTCAACAGGCACTCCAGCGTCCAGACGTCGCCGTTCTTGAAGCTGTTCTCCCAGCTGTGCCGCACCGCCAGCGGGCCTTCTTTCAGCAGGCCGCCATACGGATCTTAAAAGACGATGTCCTCGGCGAAATTCGCTGACCAGCGCGCCTGGTCTTGGGCGTTCCAGGCGTCAAAGTGCTCGTTGATGGCGTGGTCAATTTGTTCTTTGGTGGGCATGGGGTGGCTCCTTTGAGACATTTATTATCGTGGCCGCTGGTGCAGCATGGCCTGGTAGACATCCGCCGGCGCCGGCTGCTCCACCAGCGTCGGCAGGGATACGGTGGATACCAGCAGGGAGCGCTCCCGGTGCGGCGACCCCAGCCAGGCCTGATCCCACCAGTCCAGAATGCGGCCATGGGCCCAGGACAGCGTCTCCACAGAAACGTTTTCATCCCGAACGCCCCAACAGCTCCTCCAGACTGCCCGCCGACAGTATGCGCTTCGTCCAGGTATCAAGCTGATCGACCTTGGCAGTGGCAAGCTGAGTGTTCGCCCACTCAGGCAGGGGACCAAACCGCTGTTCGAGCAGCTGGGCAAGAGCATTGCGCAGTGTGTCTATCCGTCCCTGCTCCAGCCCTTCCCGGTGAGCAGCAGCGATACTCAGGTTCCAGTTGATGCGCCCCCATTCGCGTGCCTCCGCCAGGCGCTGGGCTTCCTCGTCGGCGCTGAGCTGCCGGATGCTGCCCATCGCTTTCTTGACTGGCTCGTGGGTAATGCCACTCATGATCGTGTCCTCCTGCCAGTGTTCAAAGAAACGGACCCAGTCACTCGCGGGGCCTTGCAGCTGCCCCAGCCGGTCCGCTTTCTTGAGCTCCATCACCGTCAATTGTAGCTCGCTTCCCAACGTTACGTCAGGCAGGGTGGCATCGCGCATCTCAAAGCGCCACAGGGCCTGCCCGCGCTCCGCCATGCTCCCCGTAAACAGGTCAAAGTCCAGCAGATGTATCCCGATCGCGCTCGCCACCGCCTGGTACTCCTCCCCGGCGCTCAGCTGCTGTGATAGCAGGCGGGCCAGGTAGAACAGGCTGCGGGAGCCCCAATCGAGCTGCCGCTGCACCTGCATCTCGATATTGTACTGGTGGCCGTCAACGCAGCGGGCGCGCACATCCAGAACAATCCCCTTGCCGCTGAGTTCGCTGGCACTGATGAGGGGATTGAGAATCTCTACCGAAGCGACCGCCGGCAAATCCGGCCGCAGGTCATTGATCAGCGCCACCGTCAGCTCGGGATCACCCGCAAACAGCCGCTTGAATACGTAGTCGTTTTTAGGGTCCAGCAGTGTGACCATCGCGCCCTCCGTGGCGGCAGCGGTCAGTACCAAGGGTTACTATTGAACAGGGCAGGACGCCGGGCAACCCTTTGGCCGCAAATGATCAAAAACGCGTTAACGCGCAAGCGTCCACTCCGCCAACTGCTGATCCGCCTTAAGGCGCGCCCGTTGGTGCAGCATGGCCTGATAGATATCCGCCGGCGCCGGCTGTTCGACCAGGGTTGGCAGGGACACGGTCGCCTCCAGCAGGAAGCGCTCACGGTGCGGCGACCCCAGCCATGCGTGGTTCCACCAGTGCAGAATACGCTCATGGGCCGAGGACAACGCCTGCGCGGAAGGCAGCTTGTCGCCCTTGGCCAGGTTGACGTCGCTGCGGGCGGGCAGCAGGTTCCACAGGTCGTTGTTGAACCAGCGCGACCAGGGGAAGCAGTGGTCGATATGCAGCCTGTTCGCCTCGCGGACCGGGCGGGCGCTCCACACGCAGGGAACGTCCACGCCCTGCTGGCGCAGGTCCAGCACGCGGCCGGCGGCGAGGCTGGTATCGCGGCGCCCCTCCTCCCAGGCAAATACCTGGTGGTCGCCGGCGCGGGGATCACTCACATTCCACTGACTGTGCAGCGCCGCCCACTCGCGCAGGATGGCGGGCTCCAGCCAGCAGGCGTACTGGCCGAGGGTCTGCCAGATCGCGGCGGGAATACGGAACACGCCAAACCGCGCCAGGTACTCCGCGGAAATCACCAGCGGCTGCGGCTGGAAACGAAACCCGCGCCGTTCGAATTCAAATACGGGGTCACCGCGACCGGGCCAGGTAATATAGCGGGTGGGCATGGTGGTGATATTGGCGCAGGCATCGCGGATCGCCTGAGTGACGATGGCTGCATGGTCCGCCGCCAGATGGCCGCCCACGCGCAGGTCATAGGGCGATATCTGCGCCAGCTTCCAGAAGGCTTCGCGGGCAAAGCCATAGCCCTGATCCGACTCGGGGCGCTCGCGCAGCTGATGATCAATCAGCAGGTGCTTGTACTGCTTCAGCCAGTAGAGGCCGACGATACCGAGGGGAATCTCCACCCAGTCATCCGAACGCCGCAGCACCACCCCGGGCGCGCTCTCGGCAATCCGGGTGAGCACCCGCAGCAGCCCCAGCTTGTAGGACGCCGACTTGTTGTCGTTGACGATGATGTGGCGCAGCAGCGGCAGACTGCCGGTGCCATCATCCGGGATGGTGAACACCACCGTTTCCCACTCCACGTGGGCGCGGGTCTGGTCCGGCTGCCGCACCGGATCCTTCATCACCACCGCCCGGCGCTGGGCGAAGACCGCGAGCTCGGCGGCGGAGACCGTATGAAAACCGCGCTCCCGGTTCTCCTGCTCATCGCTGCCATGGCGCAAGGTGATCACCAGCGTTCCGCCGGGCTTGAGTAGCTCCGTGAGAAAGCGGAAGGCCCGCTCGCGCTGGCCCGGCGGCACATGCATCCAGACGGCGCTGAGCAGCACCAGGTCGAAGCGGTGGCCGAGTGCGCGCAGGCGGGATAGTTCCGGCAGGGAATCGTCGAGCCAGGTGACGTTGGGATGGGATTTCGGGATGGCCAGTTCACGCATGCCCCGGCTGGGCTCGACGGCGATGACGTCCCAACCCTTTTCGGCTAGCCAATTGGCGTCGCGGCCGGAGCCGGCGCCTATGTCGCAGGCGAAGCCGGGTATAAAAGTGGTAAACCCGGAAAGCCAAGCCCCATGCACCGCACCAACGTCTGCTGCCTGATACTGGGTTGCCAAAGTAGCGGCATGCTCGTCATAAAATCCATTATTGGCCACCGAAGCACCCTTACACGGATTGATGCAACTAAACCAACAGCAAACTGTTTCGATGCCAGTCTAAAAATTTTTTCTGGCCACTCGAGAAGCTGCCGACGTTAAATTCTTCATCTATCGGGATACTCATTTTGTGCAACGATTCCCGATGTGCGACGGGAGAAACAATCAGGTCTCCATTATCCTCGAAGCTGATAAAGCCTTTATCGAATAGATGGTCTACCGTCGGCGTGAGCAAGAACCCATTCTCAGGATCGAGTCGCTCCTCGTTGTCGCAGTCTCTCCACGGCTTGGTATGACTGGCGATCAAATGCTTAGGATTATCCACCTTTGTAATACGGCAGAATTTCTCGAGAGAAAACAATCCCTCTCTGAATGCACCCTGCCCTCTACGGGCAAGAACTAGGGTTTCTTTGACTGTCTCGACGATAGAGGGATCAGACTTGATTCCATTTTCAACACGATTCTCCCACTCCTCAATGTTTTCCCAGGAGCGGTCTACATCAGCGTCCATAGCGTAGTTCCCCGAAACCAAATCTACTACCGACCTATCAAGCAGATGGGACAATGCCAACGCCAGATCCCGGGAAATACTGAAGAGATATGCCTGATTCCCCTTTCCCGTATCTCTCTGCAGAGGTGCGTGCTTTTCTGCGAGAAATGGCTTGAGTGCTGCTATGTGGTCTATTGTCCGTACTGGCTGTGTAAGCTCCGTAAACTTTACATCTATACGCCAGCCTACGCGGGACCAGTAGTCTCCTACCAACCCGAACTCGTCGGGCTTTGGGAATTCATAACAGTGCGACCCAACCACACCTACGGCTTTTATCAATGCGTTTGCATAGGAAAATACGACATCGCCCGGCCTAACCTTCCGCATCAGATCGTAAGAATGGTTGCGATTGCCCGCTTGATCGAGTTTGGGAGACCACATGTATCCCCCCGGCACTTCATGCCGGTATGTTTGCTTTTGGTTAACCCACCAAAAATTCATTCGATCCTACCTTTTCTACAAACGCCCTTCTTCAGCGGCGAATTGGTGACATGACTTTTGCCTCGTCTGCGAAGGGCATGACACCATAATTTTGTCCGACTGCAGGAATTTATTATGTCTTTTCATTTCTAAAACTATACAGGTGGCTGTTGCACCTCGAGCACTTCGATTTGCTCGCAGGTCCGACCCAGGTATGCCCACATTCTCCACATGAAAAACTAGTCTCGGCAAGTCTTTCGGATCTGACCGCACTCACCCTTTTGCCTAGCTCCATTTCTGCTTGCTGTTTCTTTCTCAAGTATCGCGGATGATGAAGCCACATCTTTGACAAGACATCCTTTTCGAGGAATCTTCTCAGGGCAGCACTGTAAGACTCTTCTTGCTTCTTAGCACCAGCAATGTGGGCGTAAAAATTGTCCAAAGACAGTTTAATAAGCCCGCACCTGTCGCCCAATGTAATCTGATTGCTCAGCGGTGAAGTTCTTCCTGGGTGTGTAAAGTATATGGCTAAAGTATAATCGCCCACTCTTCCAATCAAATCTACAACGACCTCGCCAACACGTTTCTCTGGCTCGACGTTCAGTAGAGTAACTTCGGTAGGCGCTGCCACTGTAAAATCAATCGCTAACGTTTCTCCCGTAATTTCGTCAATATGGCATACCTGTGATTTAAAACCAGGCAGCATTATATTTAGAGCGCGGATTCAACTCGCTAGTGCAACGGGGGGGGTGATTCCAAAAAATACCTGATT